>USOX01000006.1 GCA_900556485.1 uncultured Dysgonomonas sp. | reverse complement strand
ACAAAGGACAGCTTTATTATTGAGGTAAAAGCCCGGACAGAACCAATAGAAGCATATTTAGAGACACAGAAAGCCTTACTTGACCTATTAGAATGTATGGAGACTCGTGAAGAATGCCACAATCGTATATACATCTTACTTAAGGAGATGCTCCCTGATGTTCAACATATGAATAATATAAGGAAGTAATGCGCAATATAGCCCCTCACGGGGCTTCTTTATTTGTGTTTTTTATGTACTTTTGGTTTTGCAAATATGTACAACTGGATTTCGCAATTATAAATAAAAAAGTAACATTATAAAACAGTAAAAAAAGTGTCACTTTTGTCACTTTTTGTTTTTAAGAGCAATATTCAGATAAAATAGATGAAACTGTATTACTTTTGTATTAGTCCTATAAAAAATGAAATAACATGATAATAATAGCTGATGGTGGCTCTACAAAAGTTGATTGGCGATTGATAGAAGAAGGCAAAGAGATCAGACAAGTTTACACTAAAGGAATGAATCCTTTCTTTCGCTCTAGTGAGGAAATTAGCGAAGAAATTAAGTCTGTTTTGATGCCGGAAGTTGGAACATATTCGATTGAAGCTGTTTACTTTTTTGGGGCAGGGTGTACTCCTCAGAAAAGTCCGATAGTTTATAATGCTATAGTCGATAATATAGAAAACTCTGTAATTATGGTGGATAGCGATTTGTTAGCTGCAGCTAAAGGATTGTGTGGGCATAATAAAGGAGTTGCTTGTATTTTAGGAACAGGTTCTAACTCCTGCCATTATGATGGTGCAGATATAGTAGATCATGTTTCTCCATTAGGTTATATTTTGGGTGATGAAGGCAGTGGAGCTGTGATAGGACGTTTGTTTTTAAATGTATGTCTTAAAAATATTTTACCATCAAGTATAAAGAAGGATTTATTTGATAAATATGATTTAAGTGTTGCTGATATTTTAGATAAAGTATATAAGCAACCTATGGCTAATCGTTTTTTAGCAAGTTTATCTCCATTTATCATTCAATATATAGGACATGAAGTTGTTTATAATATAATCTATAATTCCATAAAAGATTTTTTTATAAAAAACATCTTTCAATATAATTATGATTATAAAGAGAATCCGGTTCATTTTACTGGTTCTATTGCATATTATTATCAGGAGGTATTGAAAAAGGTAGCAACAGATTTGAATGTTAAGATTGGAACTATCGTGCAATCTCCGATGGAAGGGTTGATTAAATATTATAATTCGGAATTAGTATGACTTTTATAAAAATAACAGAAGAACCTTCTTTATATGATGATTTAGAAAATAAATCTGTTCACGAAATATTAACAGACATCAATACAGAAGACCAAAAAGTGGCATTAGCTGTGCAGAAAGCTATTCCCCAGATAGAGAAGCTTGTAGAATTGATTATACCTCGAATGCAGCGTGGAGGGCGTATATTTTATATGGGAGCGGGGACAAGTGGTCGGCTAGGAGTACTTGATGCATCTGAAATTCCACCAACATTTGGTTTGCCTAATACATTAGTTATAGGACTTATTGCAGGAGGCGAAAAAGCTTTACGAAATCCGGTGGAAAATGCAGAAGATAATATGAATGCAGGGTGGGAGGAGCTGCAATCTTATAGCATCAATCAGAATGATAGTGTTATTGGAATAGCTGCTTCGGGAACAACGCCATATATTGTAGGAGCATTACGAACTGCTCGAGAGAATGGGATACTCACAGCTTCCATCTCCAGTAATCCCGATTCGCCAATAGCTCAAGAGGCTGATATTGCTATAGAAATGATTGTAGGCCCGGAATATGTTACAGGCAGTTCTAGAATGAAGTCAGGTTCGGGACAAAAAATGATATTGAATATGATTACCACTTCCACAATGATAAAATTAGGACGGGTAAAAGGTAATAGAATGATAAATATGCAGTTATCTAATGCAAAACTCGTAGATAGAGGGACTCGCATGATTGTAAGTGAGTTAGGATTAGAGTATGAGCAAGCTAAACAACTATTATTATTGTATGGTTCGGTAAAAAAGGCAATTGATGAATTTAATAAAAATAAATATTGAAAACAATATAGTTAATTAACATTTCTATCGACAGGAAATTCCTATCTTTACCGTAATGTTAAATCTAATTACCAAATTATAATCAATGAAATCTTTTATTACGAACTTATTTGCATTTTGTGTATTAGGGTCTGTTGTATTGACTTCGTGTAATGGTAGCCCAGCCCATAACACATTAACAGACAAAGAAAAACAAGAAGGATGGACACTCTTGTTTGATGGAGAAACCATGAATGGATGGCGTAACTATAATGATAGTACACTTACTATGTGGCATGTTGTAGATGGATGCATTCAGGCTACAGGAGAAGGAAGTGATGCTAATGGATATATAGTTACTAATCAGGAGTTTGATGACTTTGAGCTATCTTGGGATTGGAAACTATCTAAAGGAGGAAACAGCGGTATGTTGTATCACGTTGTGGAGCGTCCTCAATTTCCAGTACCATATATAACTGGTCCGGAATATCAATTAATAGATACTCCAAATTTTCCAGAAAAATTAGAAGATTGGCAAGATATGGGGGCTGATTATGCGATGTACACCCCTGATAAGAATTTAATGAAAGTAAATCCACAAGGTGAATGGAACAATTCTAAAATTGTTTTTGATAACGGACATGTAGAGCATTGGCTAAATGGAGTGAAAATACTTGAGTTCGAAGCTTGGACTGATGATTGGTTTGCACGTAAGAATAGTGGCAAATGGAATAATGCTCCTGAATATGGAATAGCTACAAAAGGTGTAATATGTTTACAAGATCATGGCTTTCCGGCTTCTTTCCGTAATATAAAAGTGAAAGAGTTGCCACGTAAGACTAAAGAAGTAGAGTTGTTCAATGGCAAAGACTTGACAGGCTGGGATGCTTATGGTACCGAAAAATGGTATGTTCAAGATGGATTACTAGTTTGCGAAAGTGGTCCTGATAAACAATATGGATATCTTGCTACCCGCGAATATTATGATGACTTTGACTTAACTGTAGAATTCAAACAAGAAGCAGACGGAAATTCAGGTGTATTTATCCGCTCATTTGTAGAAAAAGATGTAAAAGTAAACGGTTGGCAGGTAGAAGTGGCTCCAAAAGGGTTTGGTACAGGTGGCATCTATGAGTCTTACGGACGTGGCTGGCTAATTAAAATACCTGAAGAAAAAGAAAGCGTCCTGAAAGAAAAAGAATGGAATACTATGCGTATTTTAGTTCAAGGCGACAGAGTAACAACTTGGCTGAATGGAGAACAAATGGTAAGCTTCGAAGATGAAAAGATAGGTAAAGGACAAGGACGTATAGCTCTGCAAATTCATGATGGCGGAGGAATTAAGGTTTTATGGAGAAATCTTCGTTTAAAGACTTTGTAGACTTAGTTTTAACTTATAATATAGTAGAAGCGGAAACTTATTGTTTTCGCTTCTGTTCATTTTAACTAGATAGCCAATATAGCTTTTCTTTGTTCTTCAAAAAATATAATACGTTCCATTTCTCCACTAACACTGATTAGTGTTGAGTATTTTTTAAGAGACTCTACCCATTCTTTGGTCATCATACAAGCCCATTTGTCGCAGGATGAAATTGTATGCATCTGAAATATCTGCATATATGATATCTCCATATCTTCACTTTTCAGATGGGTATAGTTGGTCTCAAAATCGAGGTTGGAGAGATAAATCCATGCCTTTTTATCCTCTGCTGATTTGCCTAATGTTGCTACATGCTCAATAGCTGATATAAGGCTCAGTAGTTCATTCCTTAATATTTCGATATCGTTATCAGATAAAAATCCTAATTGTTTGAAATGATGAATTTGACGAATGAAAGAGATAAAAATTTGCCGTCCAAAAATTAATGTTATTTCCGAGCAAACATTCAGGTTTTTACTGAGATCTTTCATCTTTTGTTCCATAGTTTTACTTATGGTAATTGCAGAAAAATCAGGGTCGAAATTTCCTCGATGCATTTGGTAATTCCATTTGAATGCACGGAAACGAAGTAAACTTGGATAAGTAAAAAGTAAGCTGTGAGGAATTGTATTATGTGCACATATTATTTCTGTAGACGACTTTGATTTCATCTTCTCCCAAAAAAGCAGATTTTCATTATATGCTAAATTCATATAATATTCATTAAGATTAGCAATGAAATTCAACTCTTTTGGAAGGGTGATTAGTTTATATACAGCATTACAGTCTCCGGTTATCGAATGAGCAATACAGTCCAGTGATATCCCTAACTTATTTGATATGGCACAGGCTTCGGAAAAAGAAAATGGAACATCGCCCCGCAATCTTCTATATGCAGCTTCTTTACCTATAGAAAAAAGGTCTTTAAGTAGTTTTAATTGCAGGTTTCTGAAAGGGACCAGCTTTTTCAGTTCATCTATTAATCTCTGATTAAACTTTATATTAATTGCCATATCGAGTTATATTTACTTGTATAAAAAATTAACCCGAAGTAATGTGTTCGATTAATGAAGCGGAAAAATGCGCATTTTAACATTCTAAATTAGTCATAAATATTTAGATATAATAAAAGGATTGTATTTTTTAGTATCCATTTTTACATTTTTTGGTTTTTTAAAGTTGCAAAATATAAAAATATGGACACTTGAAAAAATAAAGACAAATATGATTTCTTCAAATAATACTAAAAAGATACCAATAATGTTTGTTACTAAAAAAAAGTTTTTAACTTTGTGTAAAGTTTTAATGAGAAATAATGACAAATTGTATTTTACATAACTTAGTCCTCAATATTATTCTCCTCGTCGGTCAGAGTAAATGAGAAAGGTATGTATTATACTATAATAATATAAGGAAATAAAAAATGTGCCTTTCTCTTTGCAGGGAAAGGTTTTTTTATAATATACAAGTACTTAAGTAAACATAAAAGACTAAACTATCTGCTATTTAAAAAGTTATGGGATTCGAATTAAGAAGTTCAACAAGTACGCAAGGTCGGCGAATGGCCGGAGCCAGAGCGCTTTGGCGAGCCAATGGGATGAAAGAGGAACAAATGGGAAAACCATTAATTGCTATTGTGAATTCATTTACTCAATTTGTACCTGGACATGTTCATTTGCATGAGATAGGACAGAAGGTAAAAGCTGAAATAGAAGAATTAGGATGCTTTGCAGCTGAATTTAATACAATAGCCATTGATGATGGTATTGCCATGGGACATGATGGAATGCTATATTCATTACCATCTCGCGATCTTATTGCCGATAGTGTCGAATATATGGTAAATGCGCATAAGGCTGATGCGATGATTTGTATCAGTAATTGCGATAAGATAACCCCGGGTATGTTGATGGCAGCAATGCGATTGAATATACCAGCAATATTTGTTTCAGGAGGCCCTATGGAAGCAGGTCGGCTTGATGGACAACAATTAGACTTGATAGATGCTATGGTTAAAGCTGCTGACGACACTGTTTCAGACAGAGAAGTTAGTACTATCGAAAAGGCTGCTTGTCCCACATGCGGTTCGTGTTCCGGTATGTTTACTGCAAATTCGATGAACTGCCTGAATGAAGCTATTGGTTTAGCCTTGCCGGGAAATGGTACTATTGTAGCAACACACGTAAACAGATTTAAATTGTTTAAAAATGCAGCGAAACAAATAGTTGAGAATGCATATAAATACTATAGGGATGGCGACGAATCTGTACTTCCTCGTAATATTGCGACTAAAGCAGCATTTAATAATGCAATGACTTTAGATATTGCAATGGGAGGTTCTACAAATACCATTTTACATCTATTAGCTATTGCACAGGAGGCTGAAGTAGACTTCACAATGGATGATATAGATGCTCTTTCGCGTAAAACACCATGTCTTTGTAAAGTAGCACCAAATACTCAGAAATATCACATACAAGATGTAAATCGTGCCGGTGGTATTTTGGGAATAATGAAAGAATTAAGTAATGGTGGCCTGATTGATACTTCGGTAGGAAGAGCCGATGGGCTGAGCCTTGCTCAAGCAATAAGCAGATATGATCTGACCAAAAATACAATCATAACCCGCGAAGCTGAGTTAACTTATAAAACAGCTCCCGGAAACCGTTTCAATTTAGAGATGGGATCACAGGATAACTATTATCCATCGTTCGATATTGACAGGGAAAACGGATGTATACGCAGTGTGGAAAATGCCTATACTAAAGATGGTGGATTAGCTATATTAAAAGGAAATATTGCGCAGAATGGTTGTGTCGTCAAAACAGCAGGGGTATCTGAAGATATTTTCAAATTTGCAGGTACGGCTAAGGTATTCCACTCTCAGGAAGATGCATGCGAGGGTATTTTGAAAGGAAAAGTTGTAGCCGGAGATGTTGTAGTCATTACTTATGAGGGGCCAAAAGGAGGACCAGGAATGCAAGAAATGCTATATCCTACTTCATATATAAAATCAAAACACCTAGGTGCCGAATGTGCATTGATTACAGATGGACGTTTCTCTGGAGGAACTTCGGGATTATCGATAGGACATGTTTCGCCGGAAGCTGCAGCAGGAGGGGCGATTGGACTTGTTCGTGATGGTGATATTATCGAAATTGATATTCCGAATAGGACGATTAATGTAAAACTATCTGAAGAAGAATTAGATAACCGTCGTCAAGAAGAGTTGGCAAAAGGGAAAGATGCATTTAAACCTAATAGGGATAGAGTAATATCTAAAGCATTGAAAGCATATGCCAGTATGGTTAGCTCTGCGGATTTAGGAGCTGTAAGAATAATAGAATAAAAAAGAATTTTCTAATACAATTATAACCGGATAAATTATGGAATTTCCGATATAATATATATTATTAAAGTTCGATAAACATACATATAAACTATGGACACAGAAATAACAGGGCGTGAGGCACTTATCCGATCCTTACTGGACGAAGGTGTTGATACGATATTCGGATATCCCGGTGGGCAAATAATGCCTGTATTTGATTGTTTATACGATTACAGAGATAAAATGAAACATATTCTTGTTCGCCATGAACAAGGAGCTGCACATGCTGCGCAGGGCTATGCTCGTACATCAGGAAAAGTAGGAGTTGCTTTGGTAACTTCTGGCCCTGGAGCTACTAATACAATTACAGGGATTGCAGATGCTATGTTAGATAGCACTCCCATAATTGTAATTACAGGGCAAGTCCCATCTTCCTTGCTGGGAAGCGATGCTTTTCAAGAAGCGGATGTAGTAGGTATAACACAGCCTATATCGAAATGGTCATATCAGATTCGTAGAGCTGAAGATATCCCGTTTGCTGTCGCCCGTGCATTTTATATTGCATCTACCGGACGTCCTGGTCCTGTTGTGCTGGATATAACTAAGGATGCTCAAAACGGACTTCTTGATTACACATACAAAAAAGAAACATATATCCGTAGTTACCAGCCTAAGCCAGATGTAAGACAGTCTGAAATAGAAATTGCTACTCAACTGATAAATGAGGCAAAAAAGCCATTGGCTCTGATAGGGCAGGGGGTAATACTTGGAAATGCAGAAAAAGAATTACTTGCTTTTTTGGAAAAGACAGGTATACCGGCTGCATCTACTATTTTAGGTCTTTCAGCAATACCTTCCAATCATCCATTAGCTGTAGGTATGTTGGGTATGCATGGTAATGTTGGGCCAAATCTGAAAACAAATGAATGTGATGTTCTTATTGCTATTGGAATGCGTTTCGACGATAGAGTAACCGGAGATCTGGATACATATGCAAAACAAGCTAAGATTATTCACTTCGATATAGATAAATCTGAAATAAATAAGAATGTACAGGTTACAGCTCGTGTTTTAGGGGATGTGAAAGATTCATTGCCTAGAATAACAGAACTAGTAAAACCGAATAATTATCCCGAATGGTTGGCAGAATTTAAAAAATGCTACGATAAAGAATATGATTCTGTTATTAAAAAAGAGTTATATCCAGAATATGGTTTATTGAAAATGGGTGAAGTTATAAATCTGGTATCCGAAAGAACAAATAATCGAGCTGTATTAGTTACAGATGTGGGACAACATCAAATGATGGCTGTTCGTTACTTTAAGTACAGTCAGAGTAGGAGTGTTGTTACATCGGGGGGATTAGGTACAATGGGATTCGGTTTACCGGCAGCTATTGGAGCCAAATATGGAACTCCTGATCGAACAGTATGCCTATTTGTTGGAGATGGTGGTATACAGATGACTATTGAAGAATTCGGAACGATCATGCAATATGGTATTGATGTTAAGATAATTCTTTTGAATAACCATTTTCTAGGGATGGTGCGCCAATGGCAAGAACTGTTTTTTGAAGAACGATATTCAGAAACGGTTATGAATAACCCTGATTTCGTGAAAATTGCCGATGCATATAATATTGCTGCTAAAAAGGTAGAATCGAGGGATGAACTTGACAATGCTATTTCTGAAATGCTAAATCACAAAGGTCCTTATCTATTGGATGTTCAAGTAGAAACAAAAGGTATGGTATATCCGATGGTACCAGCAGGAGCTTCGGTTACTAATATTCTATTAGGAGACGAGTAAAAAGTACATTTTTAGAGTAAAGCATAAAACAAAAGAATATGCAAGATAAAACATTATATACAGTAACTATATTTTCAGAAAATACCGTAGGCTTGCTAAGTCAGGTAACGAGTGTTTTTACCCGTCGCCAATTGAATATCGAAACTCTTTCTGTTTCACCTTCTGCTTTGAAAGGCATTCACAAATTTACTATTACAGTATTTTGCGATGAAGAAACAATTAAAAAAGTTGTATTACAAATAGATAAGAGAGTAGATGTTCTGAAATCGTATTACAATACAAATGATGAACTTATATTCCAAGAAATAGCTTTATATAAGTTATCTACTTCTGATTTTTTGAAAATAGAATCGGTAGAAGGTTTTATAAGAAAATACAATGTTCGTATTCTGGATATAAACGAAAATAGTGTTGTGCTGGAAAAGACGGGACATTATCAGGAAACGCAGGAACTATTTGAAGAATTAAGCAAAACAATAGGAGTCTTGCAGTTTATACGTTCGGGACGTGTAGCAATTACTAAGTCGAAGATCGAGCGGCTGAGTGATATGCTTGCCGAATTGGATAGAAAACACAATAATCAATGATATTTAAGTGATGGCAAACAAAGACTTTATAAAAAAACTAATAGGGAAAAAAGGTGTTAAACTATACCATAAGATTCAAGGTAAGAGAATAGACCGGAAAGAAGAAAAATATTACCAGGCTCGTAAAAAGATGTATGGAGAATTGGTAAAACCAGGAGAACTTGCCTTTGATGTGGGTGCAAATGAAGGTAACAGGGTGAAACCTTTACTGGCTGTAGGTGCCCGTGTTGTTGCAGTGGAGCCGCAAGAGAGCTGCTATAAAAAACTGCAAGAGACATATGGTGACAAGATAGTAATAGTGCCTATGGGACTTGATGAAAAAGAGGGAGAACGTGATATGTATATTGCTTCAATCTCTGTATTCTCTTCATTTTCAACAGAATGGATAGATTCTGTAAAGGAAGGACGTTTCTATGAACGTACATGGGGCGAAAAAGTACAAGTGCCAATGACTACCCTTGACCGTTTGATAAAGGGAAATGGGGTGCCAACATTTATTAAAGTAGATGTGGAAGGATTTGAATTACAGGTTCTTAAAGGCTTATCTACACCTGTTAAACATATATCATTTGAATATACTGTTCCGGAACAGGTTGATGATGCAATAAAATGTATTCGTCAGATTGAATCGCTGGACAGAGAAACTAAATTTAATTATTCGCGAGAGGAGTCTATGAAATGGGCTATGTCTAAATGGCTGACAGCAGATGAAATGGTAGATTATATCCAGACTAAAGAATTTCAGGAGTGTGGAAATGGTGATATATACTCATATAGTCCGCTAGCGGATAAAAAAGATAATTAGTAAAAATAAAAATAAAAACGAATGACTGCACCGATTGTTGGACGATACGAATTTACAATAGATGCATATTTAACAGATTTCAGAGCGAAAGCTACTCTGCCTATGATTGGTGGATTCATGTTACAGGCAGCAACAAAACATGCAGAAGAACGCGGGTTTGGGTATTCTTTTATGACTTCGAAGCAGCGGGTGTGGGTACTGTCGCGGATTGCTATAGAAGTATTTGAATACCCGAAGAATGACTCTATAATGGTTGTGAAAACATGGGTAGCAAGTGTAAACAGATTGTTTACTGAACGCTATTTTGCTTTCGAAGATGAGAATGGTAATAAAATAGGTTTTGCTAAATCATTATGGGCTTCCATAGATATCAATACTCGCAAGCCAACCAATGTATTGGAACTGGAAGGTCTTGTAGATTATGCAAGTGTGGATGAGAATTGTTCGATTGAAGGAATGAGTAAAATACCATTACTAAAGGATAATTATGAGCTAGCAACTGAATTTATTGTAAAATATAGCGATGTAGATATTAATAAGCATTTGAATAGTATGAAATATATTGAGCATTTTGTAGATGTGTTTGATATTGAAATGTTTAAAGAAAAAGAGATTCGCCGTATCGAAATCAATTATATATCGGAAGGTCGTTATGGAACAAACCTAGCAATTAGGAAAAGAAAAGAAAATGAGAATGTTTTTGTTTTGGAAATGAGAGACGGTGATACAAATGTCTGTTCCACAAGAATAAGTTGGGAGTAAAAGTCAATGGAGTAATATTTTGATGTGCCGTTATACTAATGGCGTAAAGCGACATATATTAATGATAAATTATAAGTTGATAACTGCTAGCTGAAAAATATACCATAACAAAATACCATAACAAAATACCATAACAAAATACAATAATAAAATACTTAATTAAATCGTTAAAAATTAAAACTAACAATTAATCATGGCAGAAATGAATTTTGGAGGTGTAACTGAAAATGTAGTTACCCGTGAAGAATTTCCATTGGAAAAAGCAAGAGAAGTATTAAAGAATGAAACTATTGCGGTAATTGGTTATGGTGTTCAAGGTCCGGGACAAGCATTAAATCTACGTGATAATGGTTTTAATGTAATCATTGGCCAACGTAAAGGCGGATCAACATGGGAAAAAGCAATTGCTGATGGTTGGGTACCTGGCGAAACTTTGTTTGAAATAGAAGAAGCTGCAGAAAAAGGTACTATCATTCAATATCTTTTATCAGATGCTGCACAAATAGAAGTTTGGCCTCGTTTGAAGCCTTATTTAACAGCCGGTAAAGCGCTTTATTTCTCTCATGGGTTTGGTATTACATATAAAGAGCGTACAGGAATTATTCCTCCGGCAGATGTTGATGTAATATTAGTAGCTCCAAAAGGTTCTGGGACAAGCTTACGCCGGATGTTCCTTGAAGGCCGTGGCTTAAATTCAAGTTATGCTATTTTCCAAGATGCTACAGGTCGTGCATTTGAACGTACAGTATCTTTGGGTATTGGTGTAGGTTCGGGTTACCTGTTCGAAACAGATTTTAAACGCGAAGTATATTCTGACTTAACAGGAGAACGCGGTACATTGATGGGTGCTATTCAAGGTATCCTTCAAGCTCAATATGAAGTGCTACGCGAAAATGGACACTCTCCATCAGAAGCATTTAACGAAACAGTAGAAGAACTCACACAATCGCTGATGCCATTATTTGCTGAAAAAGGTATGGACTGGATGTATGCAAACTGCTCAACTACAGCTCAACGTGGAGCTTTAGATTGGATGGGGCCATTCCACGATGCAACTAAACCTGTTTTTGCTAAATTGTATTCAGAGGTAGCTAACGGAAACGAAGCTCAACGCTCAATAGATACAAATTCGAAACCAGATTATCGCGAAAAATTGGAAGAGGAACTAAAAGCTCTTCGCGAAAGTGAAATGTGGCGTACTGGTGCTGTTGTTCGCAAATTAAGACCAGAAAATAATTAATAATTATTTCTATAGATCGAGAAAGGCTGTTTCGTATGAAGCAGCCTTTTTTCTTTTATATTGTATATGTAATCTATTCATTTATCTATGTAATAATAAACAATTGGCGTGTTAGAAAAAGTAACAATAAAAAATATGGAAAAAAGTGTCACATTTGACTACGCTTCGCTCCGTCGACCCTTGGTTGTCACTTTTTTAATAGTCAAATTTAAAATGGGGAACAGATTAGTATTAATAAAATAAAAATACTTATCTTTGCCGCAGTTTTTGGTGTCACTACGATTATCATCGGATGTGATGAAAAGGGAATCAGGTGCAAATCCTGAACAGACCCGCTGCTGTAAGCTCCGCCAAAAGTCTTTGAACAATACTCAAAACCACTGTTTTGACAAGCTGTTAGCCATTAGCTGATAGTTGTTAGCAGAAAAAGCTAACTAGAAATGGGAAGGGCGTTCAAAGATGGAGTAAGTCAGAAGACCTGCCAATAGACTTTCATTCATTAGCTTTCGGGGAACAAAGCTTGAAATGGCATTTATCGCTTTTCAATTATCTTCTTCGTTAAAGTCAATGATTTACTGTTTCTGAGTTAAACGTAATTGATTGATAACTAAATTAAAGAGAAAATGAATTTTAGAAAATTTGTTAAGACTCTGGCTATTTTGACCTTTGTATTAACAAGCTGTTCTGATGATGATTGTAATTTGGATCACAACAGCAATCAACTTGGGTTACCTGTTTTAAAACAAGGTACTTTCCCTGAAGGAGATGTAAATCTTAATATTGGAGACACCTACATTTACTCTCCTGAAGTAGTTTCTAATGGAGATATCTATTATCAGTGGTATCTCAATGATAAGGACATGGGTACCGATAAGAAATTAGTTGTTGAAGCTAACACTTCCATGCGCTCTAAACTTGTATTAGAACTTACAAATGATAATGGGACAATTGTTCTGGAAAATAAAGTTATTGTATCGGGAGCAAACTATTCGGGTAAATACATAGTACTAAATGAAGGTTGGTTTGGACATGAGCCGGGAAATGTAACAATCCTTAATCCTGAGAATAATACTGTTCAGCAATGGGTTTTCCGGGATCAGAACTATGGAGCAACTTTAGGTGTAACAAGTCAATCAGCAACATTATGGAATGATAAGCTATACATTTGTTCGAAAGATAATATTCATTTAACAGTGGTTGATCCTAAAACTATGTATGTGGAAAAACAAAGTGGAAAAATATTAGGCTCCAGACAAGCATATGAATTTATAGGAATAAATGAAAAATATGGTGTATTAACTGCTAATGGTGACTTATATAGAGTTGATCTGGAAACATTGGAAGCCGAGCAAATATTAATGAGTGATGGTTGGAATGGGACAGGTAGCGGTATTGTATATAATAATAAGTTGCTGATAAATGTAAAGGGGAAGAAACTGCATGTATTAGATATTGATAAAGTACTTGGAGACTTATCGCAATACTCATATACTAAATACTTTCCATTTGAGACTTTGGATATACAAACAACAGGAGGTTGTCGTTTTGTAAAAGGAAATGACGGGAACCTTTATACAGTAGAATCTTCATCTACAGGGAATAATCTGGTTAGGATTAAACCTGATTTTACTTTAGAAAAAAAAACTATGCGACCAGATTATTCTCCTTCAAGTTTTGGATTTTATAGAGAAGCTATGTTTTGTGGAAATGCTTCAGGAGATAAGTTTTATTATGTTGCAAGAGGAAAAATCTATAAATCGACTTTTGATAACGCATCACCAGAAACTCCTTTCACATCATATAGTAAATCCGGTTATTCATTCTATGGAGCAGCTGTTCGTGTGAATCCATATAATAATGAGGTAGTAGCAATGTATTTAACAGATGACTATAAACAGAATTTATTAGTCCGTTTTAATGGAGATACAGGAGAAATGATTTCTGAAACTTCGTACGAAGGCTATTATTTTCTTGCAACTTTCATTTTTGTAAAATAATAAAATAACTCATTATGAATAAATTATATATTTTAATTCTATCTTTTATTGTATTGTTTTCTTTTTCATGTAGCGATGATGATTGTGATTTGATACATGATTCAGATATAATGGGAACACCCAATATAGTTAAAGGTAGCTTTCCTGATGGCGTACTAACTCCAAAACTAGGAGAGGAGATTGTATTTTCGCCCGAATTGAAAAATGCTGAAAAAGCTACATTCTCTTGGCTTATCAATGGTATTGAAGTTTCTACAGAACCAACATATACTTATAAAGTAGAAAATCCGTGTCGTGCAAATGTAGAATGTAAAATAACAAATGACTTAGGAACGGCTGTTTTAAAAACAGAAATTGTTTCTAAACAAGACTTTTCGAAAGGTTTTTTATTTATAGAAGAGAGAGAGGTTGGCTTTTATGATGCATCTACTGGAAAAGTATATCATAACTGCTATAGCTCTTTAAATTATGGGAGTAAAATTGCTTATGAAGGAAGTATTATGGCTTCTGTCGTTAATGATAAAATATACTTCACTATATATAACAGCGTTACAAATTATGATCATGTGGTGATTGCAGATGCAAAAACTCTGTATAAAACAAATGTATTAAGGGGGTCTACTGGTTACTTAAGTTTCACTCCTTTAAACAAACAGTATGCTTTGATAAGTACTTTTTATAATGCTTATCGTTTAGATATGAATACAAACCAGATTGTAACATTTACAAAGAAGCTAGCTCATTATATTTTTAGTGGTATTACCTTTAACGGAAAGTTATTAACAAATGCTACTTACAGAGGGGAGCAAAATGTATGGATGTATGATATAAATGAATTAATTAGTGCGAGTGAAGATGAATTTCCTGTTGCCGAAAAACTAGATATAATTCAAAATAAGAAAAGTAATTTTGTATTAGGCAAAGATGGGGATTTATATACTACAGCAATTTCAGGCACAATGTCGCAACTTGTAAAAATTAAATCTGATTTTTCCACAGAAACAATAGACTTATCATTTAACATATCATCCCCAGGTTGGTATGAACTAAATTATAAGGGGATAGCTGCATCTCAAACTGAAAATGCAATTTTTATCCCAGCAGATAATGGTGCTATATATAAATATAGCATAGGTGATGGGTCTTCATTGACAAAACCGTTTATTTCTGCTCCAGAAGGGAACCTTAAGCTATATGGTACAGGAGTTCAAGTACATCCTGAAACAGGAGAAGTATATGTACTTTATTCTGAAAAATCGAATGGTAAGATTACTATATATAATGCTTCCGGAGATCAAATCAAAGTGATAGAGAGCGAAGGGGCTATTCCTCAGTCAATTATATTTGCGAACTAATAAATTTATGATAATGAGAAAATTACTTTACTTACTCCCTCTAATTTCAATAATATTCGTCGCTTGTTCTAGTGATGATGATATAATAACAGAGAAGAATGGAGAATTGGAAGTCTTAGAGTATCGCCCTGCAGCTGGACAATTTATAAACAAAAATATGGATTGTAAGACAATGGAAGAAGCTAATGCTTGGGCTGAAGAACGTTTTAAAGATGGGTCATATGTTTCTTTAGGCTCTTTTGGTGGTTACATTATTGTGAAAATGCCCAAAGAAATAAAGAACCGTAAAGGATATGATTTTGGTATCGAAGGAAACCCTTTTGAAGGGAGTTCGGAGCCTGGTATTGTTTGGGTTATGGAAGATACAAATAATAATGGTTTGGCTGACGATATATGGTATGAACTCAAAGGTAGTGATATTACCGAAAAAGGATATGAAGTTACATATTATCGTCCGTCAGAGCCGGGAGATGTTAAATGGACTGATAACAAGGGAAATGAAGGTGTAATCAAATATCTGCCACAATACCATACTCAGATATACTATCCAACCTGGATAAAAGAAGATTCATATACACTTAAAGGAAGTATGTTACAACCACGTGTAGTAAATGACGGTGGAGTATGGAAAAATCAAAGCTTTGAATGGGGCTTTGCCGATAATATGGGATCTGATGCTGCTAAAAATTCAAGTGGAAATTACAGATATAACCAATTTGAACTGGATAATGCAATTGATAGTAATGGTAATTCTGTATCACTTACTCAAATTCACTTTGTAAAGGTACAGAACGCTATTCTTAAAAATGTGGAATCGATAGGAGAGGTATCAACCGAAATAGTAGGATTTAAAGTCTTTTGATTGTTTTTCGTTAATGTATAGGTTTAGTATAGAGGTGATTGCAGTTTTGTAATCGCCTCTATTATTTTATATACGAGGAGTTATTCCTATAAAGAAACCAAAGTTACGGCCTGCCATCGGACGGGATAATACAGATTCATATTCTTCATTGAATAAGTTATTTACAGTCAATTTCAGAGAACAATATGCCCATTTAAAAGATAGTTGTTTTTCAAGCGAAATATCATTCATATAATAAGGTGTTAACAACCCTATTTTTGTTTCCTTCTCGTTGCTGGATGTTGTAAAGCGCTCGCTATAATAGTTCCATTTATAGGATAGAAGCCAACTTTTGTAATAAAGCCTCCCAGTTAAAGCTGAAGAATATTCAGGTATATATACCAATTGTTTTCCTATGGCTTCATCTGCCCAGTTTTTAGGTTCACCTTGATTTATTGATCGGGTTATCGCATAATTACCATCCAGCTCCAACTTCCAATCGCTATTTATCCTTACCGAAGCTTTTCCTTTAACTTCAAGACCATAACTATGTACCTTTTTTACATTTACCGGCGACCAAAAACCCTTATAAGTAGGAAGCCAAAGAATCCAATCTTTTATATATGAATTATAAGCAGTTACTTCTCCAAGAAAATCCAGTCGATTCTTTTTTACAGTAAACTCCACTCCTCCATCGTAAGTGTAGCCTTTCTCTGTCTTCAAATCAGGATTACCTCCCGGAACAAAATAAAGATCGTTAAGAGTGGGGTAACGATAGTTTTTTGCAATAGATGCCTTAGCTACAATATTTCCTTGTTTAGAAATGAGATAATCAACAAATGCAGCCGGGATAATAGGAGTAATATCAGTTCCATAAAAATCATCTCTTAAATTGAGCGCAATACCTAATCGGTTAGTTGGTGTATATTTTATTGACAGAAAACCTGATATTTCAGTTCGTTTTTTATTATAGCCAACTATTGAGTCATTTTCTTCTACTGTTTTTATAGCTTGATCTCTACTATTTACAAAATGTTGATTTAGTGACAAGTTCGATATAAACAACCATTTATTATTAAGAAAATATTCAATATTAGCCTTACCAAAAGCAGTATTAACATAACTTTGGGAATGTATCATCTCTCCATCAGTATAGCTTTCATCAAAATCTCCTTTATAAGTATAAGTCATATCAGTATATGTATAACCTCCTTTACCTGATAATTTCAGATTGTCGCGAACTCTATCCCAACTGGCACCCGTTCTTAGAGTTTGTTCTTTCTGTTCATTCTTTGCTTGCTCTTCATCCCTATAGCTACTATTTAACATTGGAACACCACGTTTAGAGTTCATATACCATGCATAAACTCCAAACTTATCACCTTTTTTTGTATTATAATAAAGCTCTTGTAAGAGATGCATATCCTTAAAAGAACCATTCTTATTACGTTCTTTAGGATGATAAAAGACATAATCTCCATTTTCATCCTGAACCCTGTTCCCGTTTTGATCTAATAAGTAGACTTCCTTTTTAATATTGGTGTATTTGAAATCATTATCGGATGATGAGTAGAGAAAACGGGTAGAACTCTTCCATTTGTCTGAACCATAGGCTACTCTGAAAAATTCATCATAAGTATCAAAACTACTTATTCCCTGTATATATTTAAGGTTTAAGCCTTCTTCCTGTATCGCCTTTGTACCTAAAGTAATGGCTCCACCTAATCCTCCTCCAATCACTCCGGTAGAGCTTGCTCCATGATATATATTCGCATCATCGATAAAGTAAGAAGGAATCAATGAAAAATCTACCATTCCCAACATTGGAGAATTAAGGGCTATATCATTCCATGTAACTTGTGTATGCGATGGGGCTGTTCCTCTGAAAGAAGCTGTAGACAAAGTAGCCCTTCCATATGATTTAATAAATATTGTACTATTTTGAGACAATACATCTGCCAAGCTGTTAGCTAAACTCTCCCTCAAAGATGTAGAGTCTAACTCCGTTTTTTGAACACCGATATCAGAAAGCGTCCGTCTGGCCGTAACTGTTACTTCTTTTAGACCAACAGGTGTTTTCTCTTCTCCTGATTGAGGTTTAAGATATATAAAAGGTAATAGTATAAGTAGTAGTGGAAGTATTATTTTTTTCATTTATTTGGAGTCTGAGTTATTTGAAGCAAAAGGCACCCGGAATTATCCCAACTTTGAATGTGTCCACAGGAATAGCGTCAGGAGTATAACGATAAACTACACCATGTTGTACATAGTCAATGGCATCAGCAACATATACTTCTGAAGATTTTAGATCAACTGTCAAACCATAAAATAAAGTTCCTTTATATGGTAAAAATGGTTCCTCAGGTAAGGTTTCTTTCGTTACATCTATTCTCCACACAGCTTTATTGAGATAGTATAAAGTGTCTCTTGCTCCATTCAACGTTACTTCTGATGGATGTTCTCCCTTCTTGAACTTAAATTCTTTTTCTATTGTGCGGGTTTCAGCATCTATACAATATAATGATGGTGCCTCCCAACCATAAGGACTCCCTTCATAACCACCATCAGTAACAGTCCATATTTTATTGTATTTATCAATAGCTAAAGATGTTGGCTGTATACCAACTTCGATAGCATCTACCAACTCATCCTTCTCCGTATCTATTACTAATATTTTATTGTTGTAAGACCAGCAGTTCGTAAATACATATTTGTCATATTGAACCATTTGCTCTGTAGATTTATTTCCCTTTGTGTCTATACTTCCTGTGACTTCCATTGTTTGAGGATCCACTATGGTTATACGTGGAAGGTAAAGATCAGTCACATAAGCCTTCCTGTCATTTACAAAATGAATATATCTTGGTGAATTTAATCCGGCAATATATCCTATTCTCTCAAAGGTATTAATATCGATAACGAATATCACTCCTGAATTATTGACTACTATATATCCTAGCCCCTTATGTATTTTCATTGATTGAGCAACATCTCCCAGATTCACACCATTTTTTTTGATAAAAACCTCATTAAGTATACGTTTCTGGCTCGGAATATAAAAAGACAAAGAGGCATTTCCATACATAAAATTACCTTCGTTAGTAATAAAAAGACCTTCATCTTCTGGTATTGAATCAAAATCCTCTTTTTCTATCGAACCATATTCCATGCATGAATAAAATAACATGAAATAAATGAAGATAGAAAAGTAAAATAACTTCTTCATTATTAATTTTATATTGTCTGATATTTGTTTTATAAGAATGTGCAAATTTACAGCTATTTTCTTAGATTTCTATAGTAATTGCTCAGTAATCGCTTCTAGAAAAAGTGACAAAAGTGACACTTTTTTGGCTATTTTATTATGTAACTTTTTCATTCCAATATATCTTATAAAATAGTAAACTCAATACTAATAAACTTACAACATATAGATAAATTATTTACAAAAAAAGACGCATTAGTTTCTATCTAAACTATGCGTCTTTCTATATTTTTATAATAGACTTTATTTGCTACTCACCAGCTGTGATAACTGCACATCTTCAAATGTATCTCCTCGTTGAACCCAATCCTTTAATATACCAACTTCTTTATATCCGGATTTTTGAAATAAATTCATGCTTTTAGTGTTACTAACGGATATATAAGCATATAATTGATGTATATAGAGAAAATTAAAAGCGTATTCAGCCATTAATGTCAATGCTTGAGTCGCTATTTTCTGCTGGCGATACGCTTCATCTATCAAAATACCAATGCCGGCTCTACGATTATGTGCATCTATATCATAAAGATCAACGGTACCAACTGTGATATTTTCATCTATCAAATCTATCATTAATCTTAACTGTTTACTTTGATAGATGTCCATTTCCATAGCATCATTAATATACTGCCTCAATACAAGTTTAGAGTAAGGAGCTAAAGTGTTGCCATGTATCCACAGTTCTGTAGTATTCTCCCATTTATAGAGAATATCCAAATCTTCGGGTTCTACAGCCCGAAGTGCTATTTGTGTGTTCTTTAGGAGCATATATGTAATAAATTAGATATATTAATATCCGTTGTTTTCAAACATTTCACCTAAACGTATGAAGAAATTTTTCTTCCTACGGCGAATTCTTTGATTTTCACCGGAAGACATCATTATCTTTTCAAAGGAGGTTTCACCCTTTTCCATAGCTTTTACAGCATGATAAATTACCCCCCAGTCTGGTAATCCACCGATATTACGGTCATCTATAAATAAATCAGCATTTAGCTTCCTCGATGCAGTCACAACATCTTCTTCCGGATGATTTTTATTTGCTGCATAAAATTTAAGTCCTTTACCAGCGCAATAATCTACCGCTTCTTGTAGTAATTCTTTATCACGTACCGACCACATAAGAAGGGTGTGACCATCTTTCTGTAGTTGTAATAATGTTTCTATAGCAAATGGAATCGCTCGTCCGATTTTCGGATATTCATGTTCTACTATTGTTCCGTCAAAATCTACTGCAATAATCATATTTGTTAGTTGTTTATATTTTTATTTTACTTGTTTTCATTTAGGATATTCTTTTTATTAGGATAGCAAAAGAATAGCGCAAATATAGTGATAATAGTCATATATACTGCATTTTGAGATTCAAACAAATACAGTCCTGACAAATTTATAAGAATTATTATATCTAATATTCCCAATCGGATTAGATAAATCTCAAAGTATTTCTTTAGAAATAAAAGACATTCTAAATTTTTTATTTTCTGATATTTAGATTGAAATAATTTCAACGCAATTGGAATGCCGGCTAAAGATAATATAATAGCATATTGTTCGAAAGAAACATTTTGCATTAAATTTTCTCCAAATCCCGGTCCTTTCATATATAATATGATTAATAATGCTAAAATAGATACTGCTATATTTATCCAAAATAACAGAATAAGTTTATGTTGTAATTTTTTTACCTGAGCCTCCATCCCAAAACTTACATTTTATATGATTCGTTAAATAAAGTACGATTTATAATAGAGCGCCCTAAAGTCACTTCATCCGCATATTCTATTTCGTCACCTATAGAAATACCTCTGGCAATCATAGATATCTTTATATTGTAGGGGAGTAGTTTCTTATAAATATAGAAATTAGTGGTATCACCTTCCATTGTAGTACTCAGGGCTAGTATAATTTCGTTGACTTTTCCTTCAGCGACCCTTTCAATCAGACTTTCTATTTCAAGATCAGCAGGTCCTATACCGTCAATTGGGGAGATAATTCCTCCTAATACATGATACAATCCTTTGTATTGCATCGTATTCTCTATAGCCATTACTTCTTTTATATTTTCTACAACACATATTGTTGTAGCATCACGTGTTGTATCTATACAAATAGGGCAAATATCATCATCACAAATATTATGGCACACATTACAATACTTTACTTCATGTTTAAGAGTAACTAATGCTTGAGAAAAACTTTCAACCATTGCATTATCTTGTCTTAATAAATGGAGTATTAATCGCAATGCTGTTTTTCTTCCTATTCCGGGAAGCTTGGCAAATTCATTTACAGCATTTTCCAGTAATGCTGACGGATATTTTTGAATCATGATGGTCTTTAAATATGCACAAAGATAAAAATAAAATAAGATTTTTCTATCGTTAAAAATAAAGAACCGACAAAGCAAAGCCCTGTCGGTTCCTTATTATGATTAATTAAATAATACCTAAATAATTATATAGAAAGTACTTTCAATGTATTCAACAAATCCTGCTGTATTGGTTTATTCTTCTTTATAGCTTTAGAGAACGGCACATATACAATTTCATCGTTTTGGATACCAATCATAACATTACGTTGTCCATCCAACAGAGCATCAATAGCTGCAGTACCCATTCTACTAGCCAAAATACGGTCATTAGCTGTAGGAGAACCTCCACGCTGCACGTGACCCAAAATTGTAACACGTACATCATACTGAGGATATTCTGTTTTTACACGTTCTGCCATAGCCATTGCGCCTCCGGTTATATCTCCTTCTGTAACAAGTACTAAACTACTGTTTTTGCTTTTACGGAACCCATTGGATATCAAGTCTGATAATTGGTCTTGTTGCAACATCATTTCTGGAACAATAGCTGCTTCGGCACCTGATGCTATAGCGCCATTTAGAGCCAAAAATCCACATTCGCGCCCCATTACTTCTATAAAGAACAAACGTTCGTGTGAGCTTGCTGTATCACGTATTTTGTCCACAGCTTCCATTATAGTATTCAATGCTGTATCATACCCAATTGTAAGGTCTGTACCTTGCAAGTCATTATCTATTGTACCAGGCAAACCAACAATAGGAAAATTATATTCCTGAGCAAAAATACGGGCACCGGTAAGCGATCCGTCACCACCTATTACAACAAGAGCGTCTATTCCTTCGCGCTGTAATGCATCAAAAGCTATTTGACGTCCTTCAGGAGTCAAGAATTCTTTGCTTCGCGCCGTCTTCAAGATTGTTCCTCCCTGTTGGATAATATTACTTACACTATTAGTCTTAAACAGTACTATCTCGTCAGATATCAAACCTCTGTATCCGCGCATAATACCTTTAACCTCCAACCCGTTATAAATGGCAGTACGTGTTACCGCACGTATAGCAGCGTTCATGCCCGGAGCATCTCCCCCTGACGTCAAAATACCAATACACTTGATGTTAGCCATAATTTACCTTATATTTTTATCTTTTATATAAAATCAGTGCAAAAGTATAAATAAAATCCATGTTTTTGCTATACCAATGATACTAATTGGTTAAATACCCTGTACATTTTGGTTAATTTAACCCCGTTCTGATTTCTTCTAACCGTGCTTCCACCTCTTCCATCTGCCATTTAGGAGTCGAGGTAGCACCGCAAATTCCTATAGATGCGGTTTTGCTTACAATAGAAATATCTATATCCGAAGGTTTTGATATAAAATAGGAGTCAGGATTATATTTCTTACATTCTGCAAACAAGACTTTTCCATTCGAACTCTTTTCTCCTGCCACAAAGAATATTACGTCATGTTTTTGAGCAAATTCTTTAATATTAGGAATTCGGTTAGATACCTGCCTGCAAATGGTATCGAAATATTCAAATGTAGCATCACCAACCATTCTACTTTGAATAATATCTATTATTTCCTGAAAACCATCCAAAGGTTTGGTTGTTTGCGAAAACAAACAAATGTTTTTCGAAAAATCCAGCTTTTCTAAATCATCTTTCTTCTCAATTACAATAGCAGAAGAATCTGTTTGCCCAAGCAATCCATTTACTTCGGCATGTCCATTCTTACCATAAATTACAATTTGAGTATTGTTTTCCTTTTCCAGATTATACTTGTCATGTATTTTCTTTTGCAAGCGTAATACAACTGGGCAAGAAGCATCAATAATTTCTATATTGTTTTGCTTTGCTATCTGGTATGTTGAAGGTGGTTCCCCATGTGCCCTTAACAATACCCTTACATCTTTTAGTTGTGCAAATTCCTCATGATTAATTGTTTTCAATCCCAGTTTTGCCAGTCTGTCAACTTCCAGATTATTATGGACTATATCACCTAAACAGTATAAAATACCCCCTTTTGATAATTCTTCTTCAGCTTTCTTGATGGCATTTACCACACCAAAACAAAAGCCTGATTTTGCATCTATCTCTATATTGCTCATTTGTTTGTTGTTATTTGTTTAAACTTATCTAGTAACCACTGCATTTGTTCGTCAATGGTCATATATGAGTTATCCAGTAAAATTGCATCATCTGCCTTAACCAAAGGGCTTTCGGCACGTGTCTGATCCATATGATCTCTGGACTTTAAGTTTTCGAGTACTTCTTCGAATGTTGTATTTGTATCACCTTTCGAACGCAATTCATCAAATCGTCTTTTTGCTCTGATTTCAGCATCAGCTGTCACAAATATCTTCATTTCAGCATCAGGAAAAACAACTGTACCTATATCTCGTCCATCCATAACAATTCCTTTAGCCTTTCCTAAATCTTGCTGAAGAGCGACCATCGCATGGCGAACAAATGGCAAGGCACTAACAATGCTTACTCTGGACGAAACATCCATACTACGTATATCTGCTTCTACATTCATTCCATTTAGGTAAGTATCCGGTAATCCTGCCTCATTCAGGTGAAATTCTATTTTTATATTATTAATTTCGCTTTGCAATTGCATTTCATCCAGTTTATTATCCTCAAAAAGATTATGTTGCATACAATATAAAGTTACAGCTCTATACATTGCACCACTATCAATATAAATGTAACCAATCTCTTTAGCCAGGCTTTTAGCCATAGTACTTTTTCCATTCGAAGAGAAACCATCAATTGCAATAACTATTTTTTTCATTGTCATTTAATAAAAGAACATCTGCAAGTTCTAAATGTTTATATTAAGAATTATAAATATGTTTAATTTGATGGCACAAAGATAATCTTAATTTCCGTACGATATTCAAATTCGTAAAATGACACAAATGACACACTTTTTTTATTCATAATATTGTATCCTTTTCCTCATTATAAGAATACTCTTCTCATCATATAGATAAAGACTTTAACTTATCAGAAAAAAATATCATTGATTTACGAAAAAAATGTTTACTTTTGCACCTTGAAAGATTTAGCATATAAAAATGATAAACCGCGTTCTTATCCGTATCAGAGTAGTTCAAATACTATTTTCGTGTAGTCACAGTGAAACTACAGATCTAAAAAAAGCTGAGAGTGAACTACTTCTTAGTCTCCACAAATCATACGACTTATATTATTACTTATTGAACCTGATGGTTGAGCTAACCGATGCGTATGCCCAACGAATAGAAGCCAGGAAATCCAAACTTCGTCCATCTGAAGAAGATATGAATCCGAATACAAAGCTTTTAGAGAATAAATTCATTATCCAATTGAGAGATAATGTTACTCTTAATAAGTATTTGGATGAAAGACCTTTCAGCTGGTCCGATCATGAAGCTTTCTTAAGAAACATGCTTGACAGTATTCTTAACTCAGAAATATATAAAGAATATATTGAGAATAAATCCGATGCATATGCAGACGATCGCGAGTTTTGGCGTAAAGTATTTAAGCAAATCATTTGTACAACAGAAGACCTATATTCTATATTAGAAGATGAGAGTCTCTTCTGGAACGATGATGTCGAAATTATTCAGTCTTTTGTAATCAAAACCATTAAAAAATTCGAAGAGTCGGAGGGAGCTGATCAACCATTACTTCCTATGTTCAAAGATGATACAGACAGGGAGTTTGCAGTGAAGTTATTAAGAGAATCTTTGTGGAATGGAAAAGAATATAAAGAACTAATAGATAAATACACGCAAAACTGGGAAACTGAACGTATCGCATTAATGGATATGGTAATTATGCAAATAGCCATTACCGAAATTGTCACCTTTCCATCCATACCTATTAGTGTAACTTTAAACGAATATATTGATATAGCAAAATCATATAGCACTGCTAAAAGTGCATCCTTTATTAATGGTATATTAGATGCCATAGTAAAAGAACTGAAAGAGGAAAAGAAAATAATTAAGAAATAATAATATTTCTGGATTTGACAGTGAAGCACTAATTCAAAATAATCAATTATATTTGTAAACCTATAAAGGAAATTAGTATAAATTAAAATATTCAGACTTTAAGTTATGACTCTATTAAACGTATTTTTACAAGCAGAAGGTGCTGGTGGACTACTAGGTGGTAGTGGTGGTATGATTATCATGATGGTTGCTTTATTTGCTATCATGTACTTCTTTATGATCAGGCCGCAACAGAAGAAACAAAAAGCGCTTCAGGAAGCTCGTAATGCAATAAAGGTTGGAGATAAAGTAGTTACAGCCGGAGGTATACATGCAAAAGTAAAAGAAGTAGGAGATACATATTTCGTTTTGGAGATAGCAGACGGTGTTAGAATCAAAGTAGAAAAAACATCTGTATACGTTTCAGCAGAAGATACACAACAAAAATAAGTTTTCTCAAATAGAAACTTTTAAGTATCTCTAACGTTAATACTATATAAGAGGTTATCCTCAATATTTCATAGAACTTAAAAAATCTGGTATAGCTTATGAGCGATACTAAAGATATAATTTTACGGGAAGTCAGATCCTTTTTCAAGAGAGTTTCATGGAGGAAGATTCTGACTTTCCTGTTTTTTATATTATTAGCTGCAATTTTCTGGCTTATTCAAATATATGATCAGAAATTTGATACTATGCTCACTATACCGGTTAAGTATGTGAATGTACCGGACAGTATTGTGTTCGATCACGAATTACCGGATAATATCTATGCATACATAAAGGATGATGGAGCTACTGTATTCCGCTACTATTTTACTAAAAGAGATGATTCTATAGTTGTGGATGTCAGGGAAATGGTAAAAGGAACACGCGAAAAAGTAATTCAAGGTAGAAACTTTGAGCAATTACTACGAAATAAACTATTTGTCACATCCGAGCTTATAAGCTATTCACCTACACGAGTTTCATATTCATACGAAGTACTCCATCAAAAGAAATTGCCGGTTATATACGATGGCTATATCCAACTGGCTCCGGGATATTTATTGGATGAAGACCTGCTTATCAGTCCTGATTCTGTAATAGCATATGGCAGTAAAGCAGCATTAGATACATTATCCTTTGCTCATACCGCTTCTGATACAATTTCGAACGTTACTTCTGATCGTGATATCGCTGTCCCTATGCGTAATATTAGAGGGGTAAAATTTGTACCAAATACAATTGAACTATCAATTTTAGTAGATGAATTCACTTTAAAAGAAGTGGAAGTACCAGTACGATGTATAAATCTACCAGACAATCTGGATATAAAATTCTTCCCTTCATCGGTAAAAGTTCCATTCTTTGTCGGTCTTAAACGATTCAAGGATATTGATGCTGATAGCTTTCAGATCATTGTAAATTATAATGATATTAAAGACTTAAAAGAAGCCTCTATTCCTGTTCGTATAACCGAAAGTCCAGACTATATACGTACTAAACCATTAGTTCCTGCTGAAGTAGAATTTATTCTTGAACAAAAATAATTCATTTACTTATCTAGATGTTAAAACTTGGAATAACAGGCGGTATAGGAAGTGGTAAATCAACCGTTTCTGAACTTTTTATACTTTGTGGAGTTCCTGTCTATATTGCAGATATAGAGAGTAAGAAGTTAGTGACTACATCTCCGATAATACGTAAACAGTTAATAGATTTGTTCGGAGAAGATCTATATACAAATGGGATTCTTAATAAAGCACTATTAGCATCATATATATTTAATGATAAATCGAAATTAGATAAAGTAAATACTATTATTCATCCTGAAGTAGAGAAAGATTTTAGCGAATGGGCATCGATAAACAACAAAAATATCATCGTAGCACAAGAGGCTGCCATTCTTTTCGAATCAGGTTTCAATAAATTGATGGATAAAGTTGTTATGGTCTATACACCTCTAGAAATGAGGATAGAACGAGCAATGAAAAGAGATAATGCTTCAAGAGATAAAATATTGGAACGTATAAATAATCAAATGCCTGATGAAGAAAAGGCTAAACTTTCGGACTTTGTGATTGTTAATGATAACAAACATTCGCTTATTGAGCAAGTGTTGGATATTATTAATCAACTTAAAGTAAAATAATATTATGCATAAAAAAGATTCATATCAGGAAATTTTCGAATCAAATAAAAAATGGGTAGCACGAAAAACCAACGAAAACCCAGATTTTTTTAAGCATTTGGCAAAAGAGCAAAATCCTGATTATTTATATATAGGTTGCTCCGATAGTCGTGTCCCTGCAAATGAAATTATGGGATTAGAACCAGGAGAAGTATTTGTTCACCGGAATATTGCAAATATGGTGGTTAATGCTGATCTGAATTCTTTATCTGTTATTAATTATGGTGTTGAATACTTAAATGTAAAATATATTATAGTATGCGGACATTATAATTGTGGAGGTGTAAAAGCTGCAATGCAGCCCAAAGATTTAGGTATACTTAATCCCTGGCTCCGTAGTATTCGCGATGTATATAGGTTACACGAAAAAGAGCTTGACGCAATAGAAGATAAAGATCAGCGTACTAATCGTTTAGTGGAACTCAATGTATATGAACAGTGTCTGAATGTAATCAAAACTGCCGAAGTTCAGAAATCATTTTTAGAAACAGGCTATCCACGTGTAGTAGGATGGGTATACGATATAAACGAAGGAATCCTTATAGACTTAAAGATAGATTTCGAAAAAGAATTAACACGTATTCGAAAGATATACGACTTGACAAAAGGGGAATAAATGAAGTATAAATTAATCATACTAATTACCGCTATTGGTTTCATTCTTGGCTCATGCAAACAATCAAAAACAGATGAATCCAAAACCTTATCAGTAACTATCGAACCACAAAAATATTTTTTAAGTACAATTGTAGGTAATCATTATAATGTAAATTGTATTGTTGCAGGTGGAGCAAATCCTGAAAGTGCCGATTTTACACCATCGCAGATGATTGCACTAGATAAGAGTATAGCCTACTTTAAAATAGGATATCTAAGCTTGGAGAATATCCTAATAAATAAAGTATTAGAAAACAACTCGAATTTCCTTATATTTGATTGTTCCGAAGGAATTACCCCTATAGGAGAAGCTCATATACATTGCGAAGGTGATCACGACCATGCTCACCATGCACATTCAGGAGGTGATCCTCATACCTGGAGTTCCGTAAAATCTGCAAAAATTATAGCAGCTAATATGTATAAAGCAATGCTTCAACTTGATAAAGAAAATGAAGCGGATTATACTACCAACTATAATAAGTTACTCACTGAGTTTAATCAGACTGATAGTATAATCAGATCATATATAGCTAAAGCTCCAAGTAAATCATTCATAATCTATCATCCTGCACTAAGCTATTTTGCTGATGAATATGGCTTAAATCAATATTCTATCGAACACGAAGGCAAAAATCCATCCCCTTCACAGTTAAAGGAATTAATAGATAAGGCCAAATCGGAAGGAGTTAAGGTCGTATTTATCCAACAGGAATTTGATACAAAAAATGCTGAAACAATAGCAAAAGCAATTAACGGAATTACTGTACCTTTGAATTTGCTATCATACCATTGGAGCGACGAAATGATTAAAATAGCCAAAGCTCTTGCATTAGAACATGAATAAGATATTGACGATAAAAGACCTCTCTGTAGGATACGAAGATAGGCCATATGTTTTGAAGAATGTTAATCTCAACATTTTTCAAAATGATTTCTTGGGAATAATTGGGCCTAACGGAGGAGGTAAAACTACATTGCTCAAAACTATCTTAGGTTTAGTAAGACCTGTAAGTGGTTCGGTATCTTTCTTTAAAAACAATCAGCAGACTAATAAGCTGAATATTGGCTATTTACCTCAAATGAACCAAATAGATAAGAAATTTCCTATTTCGGTGCATGATGTAATTCTATCAGGCCTTGTAATAAAAAGACATTTCCTCTCTCCATATAAAAATGAGCAAAGAGAAAGGGTAAAGGCTATAGCTAATCAATTAGGTCTAGAAGACTTACTAGACCGACCTATCGGTGCTCTATCCGGAGGACAATTACAACGAACATTACTAGGCCGTGCCATAATAGATAATCCCGACCTTCTCATATTGGATGAACCAAATTCTTATGTAGATAAACGTTTCGAGACCAACTTCTATAAGATACTCGAAACAATTAATAAAGATACTGCAATAATTATGGTATCTCATGACGTCGGAACAGTTATATCATTAGTTAAAAATATAGCCTGTGTAAACGAAGGGCTCCATTATCATTCCGGAGCCAATGTTAGTTCCGACTGGTTAGAAAAAACATATTCATCTTGCCCTATCGAAATTGTCGGTCATGGAGATTTTCCTCACAGAGTTCTGGAAAAGCATGATGGATGCGATTGCTGCAACGATGAATAAGTTTTTCCGTTTATTTAAAAGTCCATTTTCCCGAAGTTTGAGGTGCGTTATTCTTCACCCCGGCTCCATTGTAATACTTCAATGCTTCTGGTAATTCTTTCTGTATTTCTTTAATACGCGTATTATCTGATGGGTGAGTACTCATAAATTCTGGAACTTTTCCTCCTTGCTGTGACATCCTTTGCCAAAAAGCAGGAGCTAGTTTCGGATCATATCCTGCCATAGCCATAAAAATCAAACCCAAATGATCTGCCTCTAATTCTTGTTTACGAGAGTAGGGGAGTAATATGCCAAATTGCGTACCTAAGCCATAAGCAGCCATAGCCATATTCTGAACTTCTTCCGATTTTTTACTTAAAGCAATACCAACTGCTGCGCCTCCTAACTGACTAGCTAGCTGCTGGCTCATTCGTTCATTTGCATGACGAGCAACAGCATGAGCTACTTCGTGACCAAGAACTACAGCCAAACCTGTTTCATCCTGTGTATATGGTAAAATACCTTCATATACAACTATTTTACCACCAGGCATACAGAATGCATTTACCTCAGTACTTTGTACCAGATTGAATTCCCATGAATAATCTTTTACTAAGTCCTCATATCCATTATGCTTCAGGTATGTTTCAACAGCATTTGCTATATTGCGTCCTACTTTTACAACCATAGCTGTATTTCTGCTATCTGTAGATTTCTTAGCTTCATGCATAAATTCATCATATTGTTGAAGACTCAATGTCAATACTTCACTGTTAGAAACCAATGACAATTGTTTACGTCCAGTGAGAGGTACACTTCCACAACCTGACAATAAAAATGATAATATAATAATCGAAAAAAATATCTTAAACTTCATATAGGTATATATTTATACAATTAACTATTTAATCTATAAACATTTTAACCAAATAAAAGTTTACATAGGCCAGCCATAAAAAAGAAGAAACCCGAGATTAATAATCTCGGGTTCTATCTATTTAATATCTTCTTAATTAAAAGCTCCACTTACCAGACGTTTTTGCATTAGTTGCAGAACCACCCTTATAGTATTTCAATGCAGCAGGCAGATATTTCTGTATTTCTTTAATGCGAGTATCATCCGATGGGTGAGTACTCATAAATTCAGGAGTACTTCCGCCCCCTCCCTGAGACATACGCATCCAAAAGCTAGGAGCAGCATTAGGGTCATATCCTGCCATTGCCATAAATATAAGTCCAAGCTCATCCGCTTCAAGTTCCTGTTTACGCGAAAATGGCAGCAAAACACCATACTGAGCACCTAGCCCCATGGCTATACCTGCATATTGTTGTACTTTTTCGGACTTTCCGCTTAAGGCAGCACCAATTGCTGTTGTGCCATATTGGGCAGCCATTTGCTGGCTCATACGCTCATTTGCATGTTTTGCTACAGCATGAGCAACTTCATGTCCCATAACCACAGCTAAACCTGTTTCATTCTGAGTAACAGGAAGAATACCTTCATATATAACTATTTTACCACCAGGCATACAGAATGCATTCACCTGATCACTTTGTACCAGATTGAATTCCCATGCATATTCTTTTACTTGATCTGCATATCCATTATTTTTAAGATATGTTTCTACAGCATTAGCTATCCTCTGACCTACACGGCGCACCATTTCTGTATTAGCCTTATTAGTAGACAAAGGAGCCGCTTTGATGAATTCGTCATATTGTTGCAAACTTAAAGTCAGTATCTCTTGATTAGAGACTAACGATAGTTGCTTTCGTCCTGTTACCGGAACACTACCGCATCCTGCAAATAATAGCATGTATGCTACAAGCAGCATGAATAAACACTTTTTCATAGGATTGTTTGTTTTTTGTGTATAGTTAAAGTTTTTTATATGTTATTTGCAAAAATAACAAATAGTATCTAAACAAACCCTATTTTTTATTCTGTTCTTTCAATAAATCTCTGATCTCAGTTAAAAGGACTTCCTCTTTGCTTGGAGCAGGAGGCGCAGCAGGAGCTTCTTCTTTTTTCTTCTTTAGAGCATTCATCCCTTTAATCGCAAAGAAAATAGCTGTAGCTATAATCATAAAGTCTAATATGGTTTGTATAAAAGTACCATAATTGACACTTACGGCCGGAGTGTCACCAACAGCATCTTTCAATATAAACTTAAGGTCTGTAAAGTCTACACCACCTAATATTATTCCTATTGGAGGCATTATAATATCACTAACAAGCGATGATACAATTTTCCCAAAAGCCCCACCCACGATAACACCGACTGCCATATCGACAACGTTGCCACGCATCATAAATTCTTTTAATTCCTTTAAAACTGACATATTATATTTGATTATTGATAATTCAAATTTATAAAATGACACAAACGACACACTTTTTCAACTACTTTAAATATGTTCCTTTTTGTGTCAAAAACTTTCTACATTATAGATAAACTATTATTTATTAAACGTAAATTAATATATTTTGTTTAATACAATTTTAACTTCTGGAGGATAATTTTCGTTCATTATATCTATTTTGTCAATGCATAAACTGTCGTGCAAAGGTATGAAATAAGGCAAATATTCATAGCCGATTTTTATTGAATCGAATTTTCGTGATGGAGTATCATATATATGTCCGGTAAATTTTATAGTGTCATTATCTTTGGCATAATCTAATACAAAGACATTATTATCTACTTTTATATAAATATCAATTGGTGATTGTTTATCTATATGTTCAATTTCATAATTCTTAAAAAATGAATTCTCTGTATCTGTATCTATGAATGATTTGATAGACTTATAACTTCTGCTTGCTACAAAAATTCCCTTATAAAACGTACACGATAAAAACCTTCCATCCTGTAAAGAATAAGTATATATATCAGTATTTTTATATCTGGTATTCTTTTCCCTGATAGGTGCTGCTACATAATTCTTTATAAAGTATAATATTTCTTGTTGATCTTCATATTTAATCTTTGCAAGCAAAACCCTGTTTTCTTTCTTATCTTTAGTAATTATTACCGGAGACAATAAAAAATCTTTATCAATAGGTATTAAATCATATAAATCGGTATCATAAAGTAACAAATCACCCGATTTGTACTTTTTATTAATACTGATTATTTCTACAGCCTCTGGAGACACATAATTATAAATATTTTCAGAAAAAAACTGTTTATTCCGTTCAAGACTATTAAACATACGCCAACCACCTAATAATACAAGGATTATCAGCACAAATAAAATAACTATCTTTACAAACCGTTTTACCATTATTTTCAGGTCAGTCTTGAAAGTCTAATTCAGAATTCGGTACAACAATTGCTTGTCCTACAATTACAAAGATATGAAAGCTTTAGTATTTAAAGAACTTAAGTCTGTTTTTTGTTCCCCTGCCGGAGCCTTTTTTGCATTCGCTTTTTTGCTTATTTCAGGGTTAATGCTGTGGACTTTTTCTGGAAATTACAATCTGATTGATAGTGGATATGCTGAGATGAAAAATTTCTTTGCCATCAGCCCTATACTACTGTCAGTATTGATACCGGCACTTACTATGCGCCTATTTGCCGAAGAAAAACGAAACAAAACTCTCGATACTTTACTCTCTCGCCCTGTACATATTATTGCTATATATTTCAGTAAATTTCTGACCACTCTCATTTTTGTTTTTGTTACTATCCTACCTACAATAGTATATGTATATTCGCTATACCAGTTGGCCAATCCTGTAGGAAATATCGATCTGGGTAGCATTACCGCTTCATATACATCAATAATGCTGATAGCTGCGGTTTTTATTGCTGTAGGCCTGTTTAGTTCTGCTATTACAAATAACCAGATCGTAGCACTTATTATATCAATTTTCATCTCCTTGTTTATTTACTATGGTTTCGATCTTATTTCAATGCTTTTTCTATCAGGCGAAACCCATCTAACCTTATCTTCGTTAGGTTTACTGTTTCATTGCAAGCTAATGCAGAGAGGTGTTATACAGGTGCATGATCTTATACCCATCTTTAATTATATACTTATTTTCGTTTATGCTGCTATACTTATTTTGAACAATAGGCAAAAGAGTAAAATTGTTTCGGCTATTGCAGCTATTATTGTTGTATTAATAATAAATTTCGCATTGTCTTACATACCTAACTATCGCCTTGATTATACAATAGATAAACGATATACATTAAGTGATTATTCTAAGAAAATATTAGAACAATCTGCTACAGAAAAACCATACGAAGTAACTATTTATCTCAATGGAGAATTAAATTATGGTTTTCAGTACTTAAGAAATGCCACTATCGATTTATTAAATGATTTCAACAACTATACACCACAACTCATAGACATAAAGTATGTAAATCCATATCAATCCACAAGTGATAATTTAGCATCATTACAGGAAGCTTTTCAAACAAGAGGAATTGGAGGCATTACCCTTAATGAAATCGACAGGGAAGGAAAAATGAGCAGAAAGATAATTTATCCCTATGCCCAAATTACTAATCATCAGGATACTTTATTTGTTCCTTTATTAAAAAATATAGCTGTAAATACAGCTGACGAAAATCTGAATGCTTCCGCCGAAAGTTTGGAATTCGAATTTATTGATGCAATCAGATTATTGAATCAAAAAACACCAAAATCTATTGCTTTTATCGAAGGTCACGACGAATTATCGAGAGCCTATGTTTATGATGCAGAAGAACTTCTGTCTAAATATTATACAGTGAATCGCGGACAAATTGGTAGTGAAATAGATATACTTAACGAATTTGATGCCATAATAATAGCAGGGCCTCTGAAAAAATATACTGAAGCCGAGAAATACATTATAGACCAATATATAATGAAGGGAGGAAAAGTTCTATGGTTGATTGATGGAGTATATTATTCTCATCAGGAGTTAGCTAGGGTAGGGCATTCTGCAAGTATAAAGAATGATGTAAATCTTGATGACTTACTTTTCAATTATGGAATACGTATCAACCCGGAACTAATACAAGATAAGCAGTCTGTATCTACTTATGTTATGACAGACGATGGACAATCTCTTTTAATCCCAAGCTACTATCAGCCGTTGCTGATTCCCTCACTTGACAATCCTATCACTAAAAATATAATGGATGTAAAAGCAGGTTTTGCAAGCTCTGTTGACTTTGTAAATAATTCATCTGATACAAAAAAAGAGGTTTTATTAACTACTTCTGCTAACACTCATTTAGTAAAGGTGCCTGATTTAATAGATTTTGATATAGAGCGGATTCAAGATATAACTGATTATTTTAATCAATCATTTCTACCTGTAGCTGTCAGCTTGGAAGGAGTATTTAGGTCTGCATATATAAATAGAATGATTCCTGATAGTGTAATCACATCAAATAAGACTGTAATGGAGAGTAAACCTACAAAAATGATTGCTGTAGCCTCTTCCGAAATAATATCGAATGAAATACAAGGTCAGAGACAAAATTCACAACCTCTGCCTATGGGATACAACAGAGCTTCAAATCAACAGTTTGGCAACAGAGATTTTATTGTAAATGCAGTAAATTGGTTAACCGACGAAGACGGGCTAATGGCTTTACGAGCTAAAAAACAACAGATGCATATATTAAATAAAAAAGAAGCCTATGAAAACAGAAACAAATATGCTGTTCTGAATGTAGGCTTCCCTATCTTGTTTATCCTCCTAATAATGGGAGGAGCTATTCTCTATCGCAAACAAAAATATGAGAAATAATTTATTGTATATCATGTATTCAAGATATAATTTTGAGATTCTGAAATTATGAAATCTTGAAATTCTACGACGACAAAGCTTTTTTCTTTGCCAAAAAGTCTTTAATTCCCCCAATATGCTCTCTCACTTTTTTATCAGAGAATTCATATACCTTAGTCACAAGTCCGTCTAAGAAATCCCTATCATGCGAAACTAGTACTACTGTTCCATCATAATCTAAGAGAGCATTCTTTAGAACTTCTTTCGTCTTCAGGTCTAGGTGGTTTGTCGGCTCATCCAGAATAAGCAGGTTTACAGGTTCTAATAACAATTTTATCATAGCCAGACGAGTTCTTTCTCCACCCGAGAGCACTTTCACCTTCTTTTCCGAATCATCACGGTTAAACATAAAAGCACCTAATATATTCCTTATTTGTGTACGGATATCACCTTCTGCAACCCTATCTATAGTTTCAAATACAGTCAGATCTTCATCTAATAGATCAGCCTGATTTTGTGCAAAATAACCAATCTGTACATTATGGCCAAGTATCATGCTTCCTTCATATGGAGTTTCTCCCATAACACATTTAACAAAAGTAGATTTACCCTCTCCATTCTTTCCGGCAAGTGCTATTTTCTCACCTCGCTCTATCATCAGATTGGCATTTTCAAACACCAGATAATCATCGTATTTTTTGGTGACCATATCCACAGTTAATGGATAATTTCCTGATCGTGTAGCAGGTTGAAATCGGATACGTATATGAGACTTATCTTCTTCATCTATTTCTACACGTTCCATTTTCTCTAACTGACGGACACGGCTTTGTACAAGCACGGCCTTGGCTGCCTGAGCCCGGAAGCGTTCTATAAATTCTTCCATTTCGGCAATTTGCTTCTGTTGGGCCTCCCATGCATGTATTTGCTGTTGACGGCGTTCCTGACGCAGTTCCACATATTTAGTATAATTTACCTTATAATCATAAATACGCCCCATTGTCAATTCAATAGTACGAGTAGTAACAGCATCAATAAATGCCCGGTCATGCGAAATAAGCACAACTGCCTTAGCCTGTGTACTAATGAACTCCTCAAGCCAACCTATCGATTCTATATCCAGGTGATTTGTAGGCTCATCAAGTAACATCACATCAGGATTTCGAAGCAGCAATTTAGCCAATTCTATGCGCATACGCCAACCTCCGCTAAATTCGCTTGTTGAGCGGTCTAAATCATCTCGTTTGAAACCTAAACCAAGCAAAGCTTTTTCTACTTCTCCTTCAAAGTTGATACCTTCTACCATTGCCAAACGCTCATGAGCATGTGTAAAGTCATCTATAAGCTTAGCATAATCATCCGATTCATAGTCTGTACGAGTTTCCAATTGCTTGTTCATATCTTCGATCTTGGCTTGTAAGTCAAAAATATGTGAAAATGCAAGTGATGCTTCTTCGCGAACCGTACGTTCATCTGTAATTTTCATTACCTGAGGCAGGTATCCTATGGTAACTCCGTCTGGTCCGGTAATCGTTCCTTTATAGTGTGTATTCACTCCTGCAAGTATCTTTAGCATAGTACTTTTTCCTGTACCATTCTTCCCTACAAGAGCAATTTTATCTTTATCATTTATTATATAACTGATATTGTCAAACAATATCCTATCTCCTAATTCAACTTTTAAACTATCAACAATTAACATTCGAATAAATCCATTTTATTTTTTGAAGGTGCAAAGGTAGGCAAAAAGCCTCATATTATATAATATCTAATTGTTAAGCTTGGCAATTTCAATATGATATTGCTATTGGTTTATATCATTTAAAAATCATAACTTTGGGTTTCAATATGACAAATTAATCTATATTATGCTGAAAAATATCTGGATACTATTATTTCTGTTCTCACTTATCTCTATTCCTCTTTCTTCTCAGTCTCCTTTCCAAAAGTATAGTAATTTATTCACTCCACCTCTGAGCTACGTTGTGCCCTACACAGATATTGCTCCCGAAATTGATGGAGACATAAATGAAGATGCTTGGCAAAAAGCTACTTGGACTGGATATTTCCAAGACATTGAAGGAGACTTAAAACCTAAACCTTATTATCAGACCAGAGCTAAAATGCTATGGGATGACAATTATCTATACATCGCAGCCGAACTAAAAGACCCTCATGTGTGGGGAACCTTGACTAAACGAGATCAAATCATTTTTTATGATAACGATTTTGAAGTATTTCTCGATCCATATAACACAACACATAGTTATTTTGAAATAGAAATAAACGCATTAAACAATATATTCGACCTCTTTCTAACCAAACCATATCGCAATGGAGGCGTGCCGTTATTCAGCTGGGATACGGCCGGGATGTTGCATGCCGTAAAAGTACATGGGACTTTGAATAATCCACATGATATAGACGAAGGCTGGACTATCGAAATGGCCATTCCATATAGGGCATTGTCATTAAGCAACCACATAAATGTGCCTGAGGATAAAGAAATCTGGCGAATCAATTTTTCACGTGTGCAATGGGATACCGATATTGAGGATGGACAGTACGTAAAAAGAAGAGATGCTGATGGCGATGTTCTTCCCGAAAATAACTGGGTATGGTCGCCACAAGGAATAGTAGATATGCATCGCCCCGAGCGATGGGGATATCTTCAATTCTCAAAAAGTGGAAAAGATGTGTTTGTTTTACCATATAGCGAGAAACAAAAGCAATATTTATGGCTGGCTTATTACATGCAAAAAGACTTCCTAAGAAAAAACAACCGATATGCAACCACGCTAAATGAGTTAGGTTTAGATAAACTGAATATTACAATCGACTCCAAAATAAATAAGCTTTCAATTGCTTCTACCAATAGCCGTTTCGATATCAAAATTAAAGATGAAGACGATAAATGGGAAAGTATTAACGAAGATGGACTAATATTAAAATAAAAACACTTTAGAAATGAACAAATTATCAAAACTTTATCTGTTTGGTATATGCTCTTTATTTCTCTTATCTGGATGCAACTCGACAAAGAAAGAAGAAATAAAAGATGACTCTACTTATAAGCATTGGGTATGGATCAATCCTCAAGAAAAAGATTCAGAAGAAGAATTAGCCGCCCGCTACAAGAAGTATTATGATGCTGGTATTGCCGGCATATTCTTCGAAGCCGATAGCGAAAAACATTACCGTGCTGCTAAATCCCAAGGTTTGGAAGCACATCGCTGGATGTGGATCATGAACAGAGGAGATGCATTGAGCAATCATCCAGAATGGGCTGCTATAAACAGAAAAGGTGAATCTTGTGCCGATAAACCACCCTATGTTGATTATTATCGTTGGATGTGTCCATCGCGCCCTGAAGTTGCAGAATTTTTAGTAAATGATGTAAAAAATGCATTGGCTAAAGACTATGTAGATGGTATCCACATGGACTATGTACGTTTTTCTGATGTTGTATTAGCTGTTAATCTATGGAAAGTGTATGATATTGTACAAACAGAGGAGCTACCTCAATACGACTATTGTTATTGTGATATTTGCAAAACGAAATTCAAAGAAAAGTACCATAAAGATATCGACAGTATCCAATACCCACAGGAAAGTCTGTCGTGGCGCACTTTCAGATACGATGCAGTTTCCGATATTGTAAATAAAATACATGATGTTGCTGAATCATACAATAAACCACTTACTGCTGCTGTATTTCCTACGCCTGATGTTGCCAAACGCCTTGTTCGTCAAGACTGGACTAATTGGCCATTAGATGCTGTTTATCCAATGATTTATCATGGGTTCTACAAAGAAGATGTTCCTTGGATTGGAGATGCAGTAAAACAAGGCATGCGCGGAGTTGACGGACGATTTCCTATTTATGCAGGCTTGTTTATACCTGATTTTAAGAATAACGAAGAAGTAGAAGAAGGAATAAAGTATGCTTTAGAGAATGGAGCAAGTGGCATTTCTATCTTTGGTGATTTAAACGATGATATTCTGGCTATTTTAAATAAGTACAAAACAAAAACTAAATAAAGAATCAGTTAGAAAATATAAAGAGAGGATGTTTGAATCGATCAAAACATCCTCTCTTTGTTTAATTATAATGAAACTCTTATTTTGTCCATACTTTTTCCATATCTTCCAATGTTTTACCTTTAGTTTCAGGAACCATCTTCCAAACAAACAATGCAGAAAGAACAGCCATTAACCCGTAAAAACCATAAGTCATACCTCCGCTGAATTCCATCATTGGCGGATAAGTAGAAGATATCAGATAGTTTGCAAACCATTGAGCAGCAACGGCAATAGCAACAGCCTGTCCTCGTATCTTATTCGGGAATATTTCAGCTATAAGAACCCAGCAAATCGGTCCCCACGACATCATAAATGATGCCGTATAGATGATAATAAACACCAGAGTACTGATACCTATAATATTATTAAATGCTAAACCTGAGATGGCAAACATGCCTATAGCCATACCAATAGAGCCCGTGATAAGCAGAGGTTTACGTCCCCATTTATCTACAGTAAGAATTGCAACGACTGTAAATATTACATTTACAAGCCCCATAATAATGGTCTGAAGCATCGAAGCATCTTTAGCAGCTCCCATACTCTCAAAAATACGAGGCGCATAATATAGCGCTACATTGATTCCTACAAACTGTTGAAAAATAGATAGTAATATACCTATAATAATCACTTTCTTTCCATATGAAAACAGCTTTGCTTTTACATTCCCTGATACAGTACCTTTTATATCATTTAATATTGACTGAGCTTTTTCTTCCGATCCGTTGATCTTCTTCAATACCGCTAATGCTTTATCATTCTGTTCTGTCAATGCCAGATAACGAGGAGTTTCTGGTACCAACAATAACAATAATCCAAATAAAGCAGCCGGAATAGCTTCAGATGCAAACATATAACGCCAGCCAATAGCATTGATCCATTCTATAGTTTGTCCGTTTGCAATACCCCAGTTTACGAAGTACACAACTAACATACCAAAAATGATAGCAAATTGATTGAACGAAACCAACCGTCCTCTGATTTCAGCAGGTGCAATTTCGCCAATATACATAGGACAAACAGCTGATGCCAAGCCCACTCCAATACCTCCAATTATACGATAGAAGTTGAATGTAAACAATAATGCCATAGAAGTCTCTCCTTCTGTGAAGAACAAAGTTTCAGGAAAGCCTGATCCTAAAGCTGATAGGAAAAAAAGTGTAGCTGCCAGAAGTAGTGATTTTTTACGTCCTAGCCGTGAAGATAAAAATCCGGACAAAAATCCTCCAATTATACATCCGATCAAAGCACTCGAAACTGTTGCTCCATGAGCAAAAGAGCCCAGATTAAGAGGTTCTATCAAGTATGCCTGAATCGATTTTTCGGCTCCGGATATTACCGCCGTGTCATACCCAAAGAGTAATCCTCCAATGGTCGCAACAAGCGTTATTCCAAAAATATATGCCTTATTAAATTCGTTTTTCATTGGTTCTTTAGTTAGTTAACGAGTAAACTAGATACGAGGCACAAGTATTTACTTACTTGTTAACTCGTACCTCGTCTACTTGTATCTGTTTTAGATATACATATTAACTATTGCTTCATATAGCTCTTGCTTACCGCTTATCTGTTTTGGCTCACCAACTTTATGTGCAATTGTACGTAAATCTTCAAGAGTTAATTTACCATCTTCGAATGCTTTTCCATCTCCATTGTCGAATGAAGCATAACGAGCTTCGCGTAGTTTCTTATAGTCCGAATTTTCAAGGATATCAGCCGCAATTAACAAGCCGCGTGCAAATACATCCATACCTGAAATATGAGCAATGAACAGATCATCCATGTCTGTTGAGTTACGACGGATTTTTGCATCAAAGTTTACACCACCATTTCCAAGTCCTCCTGCAGGAAGCATAACTAACCACGCATGAGCAAAATCATAAATATCAAGAGGGAATTGGTCTGTATCCCATCCATTCTGATAATCACCTCTGTTAGCATCTATACTTCCTAACATACCTGCATCAACAGCAGCTTGTAATTCATGCTCAAAAGTATGACCTGCCAATGTAGCATGGTTCACTTCAATATTTACTTTGAAATCTTTATCCAGGCCATAGTTGCGTAAAAATCCTATAACAGTTTCTGTATCAAAATCGTATTGATGTTTAGTTGGCTCCATAGGTTTAGGCTCAATTAGGAATGTTCCGGCAAAACCTTGTTTACGTGCATAATCACGAGCCATTGTAAGGAATTGAGCTAAATGATCTTTCTCACGCTTCATATCAGTATTCAACAGGCTCATATAACCTTCACGACCTCCCCAGAATACATAATTAGAACCACCAAGGGCAATAGTAGCGTCAATTGCATTTTTTACCTGAGTTCCCGCGCATGCAACTACATTAAAATCCGGATTTGTAGACGCACCATTCATATAACGTTCGTGTCCGAAAACATTAGCCGTACCCCAAAGTAATTTAATACCCGATGCAGCTTGCTTTTCTTTAGCATAATCTACAATTGTTTGCAGATTTTTTTCATATTCTGTCCAGTTATTTCCGGCGCTAACTAAATCCACATCATGGAAGCAATAGAAGTTTATACCTATTTTAGTCATAAATTCGAAAGCTGCGTCCATCTTATATTTAGCCTGGCTGATAGCATCATTTCCAATATTCCAAGGATGGTGAATAGTTGCACCACCAAACGGATCGCCACCATCAGCACACAATGTATGCCAGTATGCCATAGCAAAACGCATCCAGTCTTTCATTGTTTTACTCATCACAACTCTGTTTTCGTCATAAAAACGATAAGCCATAGGGTTTTTACTTTCTTTTCCTTCAAATTTGATTTTTCCAATACCTGGGAAAAACTCTTTTGTTCCTTTCAAAATTTCCATTGTCTTTATTTTTTATTTAAATGATTAATTATTGTTTGATCAAAAAGTGACAACCAACGGTCGACGGAGCGAAGCGTAGTCAAATGTGACACCTTTTTTATGTTTTTTATTGTAACCTTATTTCTTTTGTAACTTGTAATTATCATTACATAGATAAAACTAATCCATATTTACAACAAGATTCTTCCATCTATTATAAGCTTCCCTATACTGCTCTTTTTTATCCGTTTCTAGCTCTATTACTGCTAGTTTCTCTAGTGAAGCAAAAGCTTCTTGTGGAGTAGCATATAACCCGATGCCTATACCAGCGCCTTTAGCGGCACCAGCAGCACCATCCGTATTATACAGTTCGATAGTTGCACCACTTACATTTGCCAAAGTTTGAGCAAAAACAGGACTTAAAAACATATTAGCATATCCGGCCTTTATAGTATGAATATCCATTCCCATCTCACGCATGATTTCCACTCCATATTCATAAGAAAAAACAATACCTTCCTGAGCGGCACGAAGGATATCCTTTTTGTCATGTATATTAAAATTGATACCATGTATCGAACAGTTTACATCCTTATTTTCCAATACACGTTCAGCTCCATTGCCAAAAGGAATAATACTAACCCCATTTGCTCCGATAGAAGACTGAGCAGCCAAATCGTTCATTTCTGCGTACGATAACCCTTCAACCGCCAGATTACGTTTCAGCCAAGAGTTAAGAATTCCTGTTCCGTTGATACACAACAGAACTCCTAAACGCGTCTGTTCCGGTGTATAATTTACATGAGCAAACGTATTCACGCGTGATAATTTATCATAGTTAAGCTGATCCAGCACCCCATATACAACACCCGAAGTTCCGGCTGTAGATGCAATTTCTCCCGGCTCAAATACATTAAGAGATAAAGCATTATTAGGTTGATCACCTGCACGATAAGATACCGGAATGCCCTCTTTCAATCCTAATTCTTTTGCTGCATTTGCCGATACATAACCCTGTATACCAAAAATCGGTTTAATCTCAGGGAAAAAGCTTTTTGGAATTCCAAAATAGTTAAGAACATCTTCCGAAAGAGAGTTAGTCTTAAAGTCCCAGAAAATACCTTCAGACATTCCTTCAATTGTAACAACAATGTTGTCCGTCAGTTTCATGCCTATATAATCACCAGGCAACATTAGCTTATCTATCTTTTCATAGATATGAGGCTCATTTTCTTTTACCCAAGCTAATTTAGACGCTGTAAAATTACCTGGAGAATTAAGTAAGTGAGACAAACATTTTTCTTCGCCTATAGCTTCGAAAGCTTTTTCTCCATAAGGAACAGCACGGCTATCGCACCATATAATAGATGGACGAAGAACATTCTTATCTTTGTCTACCAACACCAATCCATGCATTTGCCATGTAATCCCGATTGCTTTAATATCTTCACCCTTTGCATTTGCCTTTTGCATAACCGATTGATGTGCCAATTTAAGATTTGCCCACCAATCAGCGGGATCTTGCTCTGCCCATCCCGATTTTATTGCAGTTATTTTCATTTCTTCTTTCGGGAAGAAGTCGGAAGCCACAATTTTTCCGGTTTCGGCATTTACCAAACATGCTTTAACCGACGAACTGCCTATATCATAACCAAGTAGATACATATATTTTAATTATGAGTTATAAATTATAAATTATGAGTTATAAGTGATTCTCTTATTAATCAATATTGAGATCTTGAAACATAAAATCTTGAAATTATAAGTTTGTTTTAAACTTATTATATGCCTTTTTATCAAACTTATAGAGTCGCGCTGCCCGATGAGAAACATTTTTTTGTTTTTCATCTAATGCTATTACATGTGGCATAGCTAATACTTTCTTATGAAAATTACGAATATCAATTTTCTTATCATAAATAGCCTCATACAAACGGTGCAATTGGCTGATTGCAAACTTCGTAGGAAGTAATTCAAATACAATCGCCGGATCATTTTCAATCCATTGCCTGATTCCACTCAGCGAAACTTTTACTATTTCATTATGATCGAAAGGCATTTGAGGTATTTTATTTACCGGACACCATGCCGTTTGCTTGTATTTAGATATATTATTTAACTTACGGTCTATTTTGCAGATAGCTATATATGCAACAGTGATAAGCCTGTTAATATTAGGTTGATATTCTTTGTCCAACCATTTTACGTCTTCTGGTTTTCCCGCTCTGTCTGGTGATGCAAAACAACGGAACTGTTTCAATGGCATTTCCTTGATACCTGTAAGTTCAAATAAGACACGATATGCAGCATCATCGACATCTTCTCTATCATATATCAAGCTTCCAGGAAGTTTCAAATCATTCGGACTATCTTCATCACGACGCACAAGAAGAATACTCAGTTGTTCGTCGTCGAAGCCAAACACAACACAATCGACAGAAACGTAAGTGTGAATGAAATTTGATTTCATGATATGAATGATTTGGTTAATTAAATAGTTATGCGAATATACAATGTAATAATCATATTTCAAAATAAATGACGGAAATATTTTATCATAACAAACTGATACACAATATATTAAATTTCGTACATTTTACAATAAGTAAATAATGGATATTGTACGAAATACATAAACAAAAACGTTTATAGATGCCACTTTTACTTACATCAATAACAACAATTAATACTGATCACTTTTTACAATAAGCAGAAGGAAAAATAAACACAAAAAAAAAAGAAAAATATTATTTAAGAAGATGCCTTCTCATAATTTCTTTATTTTGGCTTCCTATCCTCAAATAATCTTTTAATTTTGTATTCAACTAACAAACACAACTAACACTATTGTCAAAACGTAAATTTAAGAATGGAAATTACACAAAAGAAAATTGAAGAATTGGCGCCCAATGCCGATGCTGCAAAAAACGGACGGGCACTTGTCAGTAAAAACAAATTCTCAAACTTAAAAATCTCAGCAGAAAAGAATCTTATATGGGGCGAATGTGCAGGAAGTGGAAAAAATCCATATCGTTGTTCGGCTGATTATTTAGACGAAAACAACCCTGTGTTCAGATGCAATTGTCCAAGCCGACAATTCCCATGCAAACATTCGATAGGACTTCTATATTGCTACGAAAAGGATAATAATTCCTTCACAGAAGGTGAAATCCCGGATGATATTTCACAAAAAAGAGATAAAATAGAAAAGAAACAAGAGAAAAAGGCCCAGGAAAAAGAAACAATAAAAGAAAAAGCTGATAAACCTAAAAAGGTCAATAAAGCTGCATTTATTAAAAAAGTTGATGCCCAATTAGCAGGAATAGAGATAGCAAATAAAATATTAAAAGATATTGTACAGACAGGACTCTCTTCTATCGATGCTAAAATACAACGGACGTTGCAGACCCAGATAAAAGAATTGGGTAATTATTATATAAATGGTATACAAACAGCTTTTAATAACCTATTATTAGAACTGGATAACGTTTATAACGAGGAATATACTCTAGTTATCGACCAGATAAATTATATATCCGCCCTACTAAAAAAAAGTACAGAATACCTGAATAAACGCAAGGAAGATCCGGAGGCTAATCCTGAGCTCGATTCTGCTATAGAAGAACAAATAGGCTATGTTTGGAAACTAATAGAATTAATGCAGTATGGCTTATGGGAAGAGAACGCAGAGCTTATTCAGCTATCGTTCAGTAGCTACGATAATAGGGCACGCAAAGAATATGTAGACGAAGGTATATGGGTGAACTTAAAAACGGGTAAAATTTACAAAACCAAAAACTACCGTCCATATCGCGCAGCTAAATATATAAAAGAAGATAATAGCTCATTCGATGTTCTTCAATTGAAAGAATTATTTATCTATCCGGGAGATCAAAATCCAAGAATACGATGGGAAGCCGAAGGTAATAAAGAACGTAAGCTAACAGATAAAGATCTGGCTACAGTTTTAGCTTCAGCATCAAATAATTATGCAGAATCAATAAAGTTAGTAAAAAGTACAATAAAAAATCCATTAATGGATAAGCATCCTGTGGTCATAATATCACTACATAAAGCATATCTGAATGACGAAAATCTGGTAGTAGAGGATAAACAAGGCAATAAGCTGACATTGAAGGATATGGATGAATATAGCTTTTCGGCAGCAACAAATCTAAAAGCTATAATGCCTGCTCAGCCCGAAGGGCTTGCACTTGTTGTCATGATTAACAACAATGTACAGACAGGTTTATTATCAGCCCAACCGATGTCACTAGTTACACCGGAAAAAATTATACGATTACTTTATTGATTAAAATACGATTACAACAATGAGACTACAACCATTATATGACCTTCAGCAAGAGATAAATAGGCTATTTATTGCCGGAAGCAAGTTCGCGAAAGGAGATCCACGTCTTCAAAAGCATATACCTGTATTAAATAAATTAGGAGAAAAAGCTCCTGTATTCAAAAAGTTAGCAACTGACATAGAAGAATTACTAGAAATAGATATGCAGCAATCTGCCGAAAAACTAATGTCTATTTCCACATTATTATATTCTGTTCTTTATACCCAGGGCGATTTAGTAGAAACAGAAGTGGAAGAAAAAGAACAAATCCCTAATATCCCGATTGATGATATCAATACTGCCTTTTCTTACCTTCAGCTAAAACCAGTTATAGAAGCTCTTACAACGAGTAATTCCGGGAGGCTAGAAGTTCTGAAAGATGCCTTCGAAAGGAATATCTTTACTGATTCCCGCACCTATCAGTATCTGGATTACGCCTTAGGCGACAAGTATTCTGAACTTTGTGATTATGTAGAAAAAACAATAATACCAAAAGTAGGAAAACCTATTATTCCTTTTCTAATCCAAAACTTTAAATATGAAGACAGGACCGAAAATGCGAGAAGGCTTCGTTTATTATCGCAATATAACTATCCTGAATTATTGAAAATAATAGATGAAATTCTATCTAAAAGTTTACCGGCTCTACAGGCTGAAGCTATTACAATACTGAGTAACGATCCTAAAAATGAGGAACTGATAATTAAACTGGCTGATGATAAGAATAAACTAGTCAGAGAATCAGCATACAAAGCTTTAGCCAAATTAAATACACAAACCAGTCTCGAAAAACTAAAAGATATATACATAAAGAATAAAAACAAATCTAATCTACCGCCAATTGTTGCCGCCATAGCTTCCTCGAAGCTACCCTTTTTTTTTCAAGAAGTTTTTGATGAAGTTGCAAAATCATTCGAAGATTTTATAACATTGGATAAAGAAGTAAAAGATAAAGATTTAGTAGATAAACTTGATAAATTTTGTACTAATCTCAATGTATTCGAAAACAAAGACAGAGGAGAAGTCTATACTTTTTTTGAAAGAGTTTTAACAAACGAACAATATATAAAACTAATAACAGGGAAAAAAGGACTTCTTGAAAATACAGCTCATAGAGTGACTCAAGGTATTATAGGAGCTTTAAATAGCTTTAATCTATCCGATAAAATCGCTTTTTATGAAAAAGTAATGAAAGAGATTCCAGACAACTCGGAAAAATCTTCATTATGGATCAACTATTTTCATTCAGCTGTGCAATATGGATATGCTAAAGAGAAGATATACGATGTATTCAGCAGTTTATTTAAGAAAAAAGTACTTGCTATAAATAATCTATATAGTGCATATAGCAACGCCGAAGGCTATTTATACCATAATAATGAGAATGCACAAATAGAAAAGAATAAGATAGACTCTCGCTGGATAGATTTATTATATGATTTATTGCAAAATGCCAATAAAGGCAAATGGAACAACGAGAATGACTTAGCATTATCCATTATTAATGCTTGTGAACCACAAAATAGCGAACGTTCCGAAAAGCTTCTTACCAAGCTAGTCACAGAACTTGATGCCAAAAACAAACTCCAACCATACGAACAAGTCATACCATTCAAAATGATAATGGAACGTGAGTTATCTAATCGCTTTGAATTGATATTTTCAGCAATAGAAAAATTTCCAAAAAATACATATTACTATGTATTAAGCAGATTGAAGAATGCTGGCTTCTGGAATAAGTTTCCTAAAGAATATGCAGCTAAATTCCGAAAACTCGCTGAAAATACCAAACTAGAAGCATATGGCGAGATTGCAGATGATATAGAAACTGCAAATAATTAAATTTTGATTGAATAATACCTGAAATATAATAGAAAAATGGCAGAAAATAAAGAAGATGTATTAAGGTTACCTGCAGAACTCCTTTATGCACATGAACTGCAAGCCCTGAAAGAAGAAGATAAAAACGAAGAAAAACCTATAGGATGGCAACTCTCACCTAAAGCTGTTCTTAAATTTATAGTAGGAGGAAAAGCTGGGAAAACAGATATTACACCTAAATATATAGGACATAACCGATTAGTAGAGATTGCTATTGCGACCCTGCTAACAGATCGGTCTCTCTTATTAATAGGTGAGCCGGGAACTGCTAAATCCTGGCTGTCTGAAAATCTGACAGCAGCTATTTGTGGCGATTCGGCTAAAGTAGTACAAGGTACTGCCGGAACTAGCGAAGAGCATATCCGCTATTCGTGGAACTATGCTATGCTACTGGCAAATGGTCCATCAAACGAAGCTTTAATTAAAAGCCCTATTTACAGAGCTATGGAAACCGGATCAGTTGCACGATTCGAAGAAATATCGCGTTGTGCATCTGAAGTACAGGATGCATTAATCTCTATTATGTCTGAAAAAACAATAGCTATTCCCGAATTGGGAGCAGAACAACCTGCAAAACGCGGTTTCTCTATAATAGCTACAGCAAATACAAGGGATAGGGGAGTAAACGATATGTCATCGGCACTGAAACGTCGCTTTAATATTATAGTGTTGCCGGCTCCAGCCAATCTGGAGACGGAAGTATCTATCGTAACTAAACGTGTAGCCGAAATATCTAATAATTATCGTTTAAAAGCCTCTTTACCAACAAATGAAGCTATTGAGAAAATTGTCACTATCTTCCGTGAACTTCGGCAGGGAATGACCCTGGATGAAAAGCAAAAGCTAAAATCTCCAAGTGGTGTAATCTCCACAGCAGAAGCTATTTCTTTAATAACAAACAGCATGGCTTTAGCTGCAAGCTTTGGAAATGGAACCATCACAGATGAAGACATGGCTGCCGGACTGCAAGGTGCTGTTGTTAAAGACGAAGATAAAGATAAACTGGTTTGGAAAGAGTATCTTGAAAATGTAATGAAAAAGCGTGGCGCTTCATGGCGCGGATTATATAACACATGTAGCGATATGAATGGATAATGTGAAACCTATAATTTGTTTGCTCTTTATTTTTATTACTTTCCATATAGGAGGATTCGCTCAAAAGACTAAACAACCAACCTATATGGTCTCTGACAATAAATTGTATGTCGTTAACGACAACGATGGTTGGATAAATCTAAGAGAAGAACCAAATATTAAATCCAATGCGCTTTGCACCATTCCAAACTATAAAATATTAAGAGGAATTAATGGAAAACATAAAAATTGGATTTTTGTGCAAGCTCATAAAAATTCAATCTATGGATTTATTCATATTAGTCGTTTGATAGAGATTCCTCAAGGAATAATAAACAAAAACCATGCGGACAATCTATATATGGAATTTGAGATATCTCGTATTACAACAATCAAAGATGCTCAAAAAAATCATTGTTTTAAAGTATATTTTTGCGACAAGGAGATGACTTATGGCTTTATTGCTGATAAAGAGAATAATGTTGTAGCTTCATTATTTTCTTCTGGCTTTGGATTACTTGATAAATATCATACACATCATACAGAAGGTTATGAGTTTGATAAAGACAGTTTGCCTATTCGCCGATATTCATATAGTATAAAAAATGATAACACTTCACAGGGAGGCTTTTATATAGATATACAAGGAAATTCATTACTGAAAATGAGATTCCGGCCCGTCGGAAAAAAACAGAAGAAAGATAACATCTTTATTATAATAGACGATCAAACTTTAGTGTACAGCAAATATTCAGAAAAGAAGAGGAAACAAGAAGGGAAGGACGGTTTCTTCGAGTGGCTTTTATTGGACTGATATTTTAAATACAAAAAAAGAGGTTACAGATTTTGTAACCTCTTTCTCCTATTAAATACTTCGATTTAAATATTATCCATATTTCTCTTTATAAACTTATTCAAAGCTTCGCCTTTTAGCATACCATTCGAAAGTAAAGCAAGGTCAACGAGCTGACGAATATCTACACTTTCGTTTGCATAACTATCTACAGCATCTTTGTCCTTACCGTCCACATCAGCCATAATCTTCTTTATAGTAGGATGTTCTATATTCAATACCAAATTATAAGTATTAGGCATCTCTCCATAGAATCCCATGCCCGATTGCATAGCTGACATTTCTTTCATACGACGCATAAATTCATTCTGAGTAATCTGAATAGGCTGATCCTTTTCATTCAATGCCTTGTATTCTACAGAAAATTCAGTTTTTTCGATTTTGGGTAATTGAGAAGTAAATGCTTCACTGAGCTCTTCTTTCTGCTTATCTGTTAATTTGACCTCTTTGATATCTTCTTTTTGAATCAGATTATCTACTGTATCACTATCAACCCGTACAAAACGGCTCTTTTCAAACTTTTGCTCTAATAGCCCAGCCATATGTACATCTAATTGTCCATCAAAAAGGATTACATCATACCCCTTATCTTTAGCCGTACCAATATAGCTATATTGCTCATCTCTGTTATTTGCATACAGATATATCAAGTTGCCCTCTTTATCTGTTTGGTTTGCTGAAATCAACGTTTTATATTCTTCGAAAGTAAACGCCTTGCCATCTGTATCTTTTAATAAGCAGAATTTTTGAGCGCGGTCGTAAAATTTCTCGTCTGTCAATATACCATATTCTATAAATATTTTCAAACTATCCCATTTTTCTTCAAACTGAGGACGGTCATTTTTAAATATTTCTTCTAATCTGTCTGCAACCTTCTTTGTAATATGACTTGAGATTTTTTTCACATTCTGATCGCTTTGAAGATATGAACGCGATACATTCAAAGGAATATCCGGAGAATCAATCACCCCATGCATCAATGTAAGAAATTCAGGGACAATACCTTCTACAGAGTCTGTAACAAACACCTGGTTACTATATAGCTGAATTTTATTCCTATTAAGATCTACATTACTCTTTATTTGTGGAAAATAAAGAACTCCTGTCAACTTAAATGGATAATCCACATTTAAATGTATCCAAAACATAGGCTCATCCGAAAAAGGATATAGTTCTTTATAGAAGCTTTTATAATCTTCATCCTTTAAGTCTGCTGGTTTGCGAGTCCAAAGAGGATTAGTGTCATTTATTACATTATCTTCGTCTGTTTCAACAGATTTTCCATCTTTCCATTCTGTTTTTTTACCAAACACAACAGGTATAGGCAGGAAGTGACAGTATTTCTTGAGTAATTTATCTATTTCTTCTTTTTCTAAGAAGTTCTGATTTTCATCATCTATATATAATATTATATCTGTACCTCTATCAGGCTTGTCTGAAGCCTCTATTGTGAACTCAGGAGATCCATCACAGCTCCATTTTACAGCTTCAGAGCCTTCTTTAAATGATTTAGTCACAATCTCAACCTTCTTAGCCACCATAAAAGCTGAATAGAAGCCCAGCCCAAAATGTCCTATAATTGAATTAGCATCCTTCTGATATTTATCTAGAAACTCATTTGCCGACGAGAAAGCAATTTGATTGATATATTTTTCTATCTCTTCGACTGTCATACCGATTCCCCTATCAGAAATAGTAAGGGTTCCATTCTCCTTATTTATAGTAATATTTATAGATATATTCCCCAACTCTCCTTTGAATTCTCCCATAGAAGAGTATGTTTTTAATTTTTGCGTAGCATCTACAGCATTGGAAACCAGCTCTCTAAGGAAGATCTCGTGGTCACTGTATAAAAATTTCTTTATTATAGGGAAAATATTCTCAGTTATTACCCCAATTTTACCTTTTCTTTCCATAATTGACTTATTTTATTAGTATATATTTCGTTAATTTACGGTATAGTAATAGGACAAATAAGATGCCAAATGCCTTTTTTATGACATTTTGACTGAATTTTCGATGATAAAAAAGGATTATTTAGGTGTATAGATATTATCTATGACCAATCAATGAAGAAAATTCACATTTTAAATATGTGATAATCAATTATTTAAAAATATATTTAATATTTTATTGAAATTTTTCACAAAAAGCAGGTTATTTTTTTAGGTTTAATAGAAATAATTCATACCTTTGTCATGTAATCAGCTCAACAAATACAAGTGATTATACAAAACTTGAGTAACTATAACAAAATTTGGCCAATTTAAAAAATTTTACAACGATGGCAACACTAGAAAGCAGTAAAGGGTTTGAAGACAAACTAATTGATTTGCAAAACAATATGTTTAATTTTGCATTAACACTCACATCTAATAGAGAAGAGGCTAAAGATTTATTACAAGAGACAACATTACGTGCACTTGATAATAAAGAGAAATATTACGAGAATGTAAATTTCAAAGGTTGGGTATTCACTATAATGCACAATATATTTGTGAATAACTATCGCCGTGTGGTTCGTAGCCAGACTATGATAGACCAAACTGAGAATTTATATCATCTGAATATGCCTCAGGATTCAGGTTTTGATACTCCTGAAGGAGCTTATACTGTAGCTGAGATAGTGAAGGTAATCAATGGATTTTCAGATGAATACAAAGTTCCATTTTCTATGCATGTCTCCGGATTTAAATATGAAGAGATAGCACAACAATTAAAGTTACCTATCGGAACTGTTAAAAGCCGTATTTTCTTTGCAAGAAAGCGTTTACAAGAATTATTAGCTGATTACAAATATCAAGACAGAGAATAATACATATTATAATATAATAAGGAAGAAGCTTCAAATGAAGCTTCTTTTTTTATTTATAAACAAATATTAAATTTTTATTATTAGTTTTGCGTTTATTCAATTTTGTCAGAATAAATATACAAAAACTACTAACACTAAATATATTTTAAATGAATTACAGAAATCTGTCACCTATCGAAATTGAAAAATTAACGAATCAAGGTTGTAGTGCAGAGTGTTGGAATAATATACTTGTACACAATAACTTTACACCTCAGCACATCAAATTTGTGAATTTTTCGGGCAATATCAAATTAGGAGTCTTCGAAGAGTGTTTTGTTCTTCCTGGAGGACTAAAGAAACATTCTGGAATAAACCATGCCTGCTTGCATAATTGTGAAATTGGGAATAATGTGCTTATAGAAAATATTCAAAATTATATAGCAAATTATCAAATAGGGAACAATGTCTGTATACAAAATGTACATCATATATATGTAGATGGAGAATCTTTCTTTGGAAACGGGGTAGAGGTTTCTGTTTTAAATGAGACCGGAGGACGTGAAGTTTTGATATACGATAAGCTCAGTGCTCATTTTGCATATATTTTATCTTTTTATCGTCATCGACCCATTCTTACAAGAAAATTACAAGAAATGGTACAGGCCTATGCTTTGGAACAACAATCTGGTATAGGCACAATAGGTAATAATGTTAGAATAGTAAATGCCGGTGCTATTAAAAATGTCCGGATAGGAGATAATGCTATAATTGAAGGTGCACGTCATCTTGAAAATGGAAGTATCAATAGCAATCAACATGCTCCTATACATATTGGTTATAGTGTGATGGCTAAAGATTTTATTATTTGCTCAGGAACTCATGTCGAAGATGGTACTATGCTCACCCGTTGTTTTGTTGGGCAAGCTTGTCACTTAGGACATACATACTCGGCTGGAGATTCCTTATTCTTCAGTAATTGCCAAGGAGAAAACGGTGAGGCCTGCGCACTTTTTGCCGGGCCATATACAGTAACGCATCATAAATCGACTTTACTCATAGCCGGAATGTTTTCTTTTATGAATGCCGGATCTGGATCGAACCAGAGTAATCATATGTACAAACTTGGTCCTATCCATCAAGGTATTGTAGAAAGAGGTGGTAAAACAACAAGTGATTCCTATATATTGTGGCCATCCAGGATCGGAGCTTTTTCTCTCATAATGGGACGGCATTATCATAATACAGATACTTCTAATATGCCATTCTCGTACCTTATAGAAGATAAAAATAAAACAGTACTGGTTCCGGGCGTTAATCTACGTAGTGTCGGAACAATTCGTGATGCTCAAAAATTTCCCAAACGAGATCAACGTAAAGATCCGGAAAAATTGGATCAGATAAATTTCAATTTACTAAGTCCTTATACAGTCCAGAAGATGTTTAAAGCTATAGAAATACTTCGAAACATGTTGGATACAAATGGAGAAGCCTGTGATTTCTATTCTTACAAAGGATGCCGGATAAAGTGCTCTTCTTTGAAAAAAGGTTTGGTATTATATGATATGGCAATAAATAAGTTTCTTGGTAACTCTATTATATCCCGTTTAGCTAATTGTCCTTGTACAAGTAATGCAGAAATAAGAGAATATCTGAAACCTGATACAACCATAGGACTCTCTGTCTGGAGCGATATTGGAGGTTTATTAGCTCCTCGTTCAGAGATAGATAAATTGATTGATGATATTGAAAATGGAGAAATATCTAAAGTTTCAGAAATCAACGATACATTTAAGCAACTTCACCAAAATTATTATTCTTTAGAATGGACTTGGGCATGGGATAAAATACAGGAATATTATGGTTTTACATTGGAAACTATTACCGCCGAAGATATAAAAAATATAGTCAAGCGATGGAGTAAGGCTGTTATAGACCTGGATAAGATGATTTATGAAGATGCCAAAAAAGAATTTTCATTATCTTCTCGAACCGGTTTTGGACTAGATGGAGATAGGCAACAACAACAAACGGATTTTGAGCAGGTTAGAGGTGTGTTTGAAGAAAATGCATTTGTTAAAGCTGTCATTACTCATATTGATGTTAAAACAAAATTAGGAAATGAAATGATCAACCGTTTAGATAAAGTAAATAGCTAGATATAAATCACTTGAAACAATAAAAGGAGGGTTATTTAATCCTCCTTTTATTGTTTCTATACATAGATTCTTTTCTCATTTACTTATATATAGACAATATTCTCCGGGTTGCAATTCCATTGATTGACTTTCACTAGAAACATTAAGAGATATACCTGAGAAATAATCCTCCCACGTACCGGTTCTTTCGAATTTCACATCCATAGTTACAGGTACAACATCAAAGTTTGCAACAGCACAAATATTACCATTTGTTGATTTTAGTAATACCTGTTTTGTTTGGTCATTTTCGGTTATTGTAAAATTTGATGTTGAAAATATAGAATTTGTATTACGCAACTTATTCATTTTAGAATAAATATTGTATAATGATTTTCTATTATTATCATTCAAGTAGTCCCATCTGATTGGTTTTTTGCCAGTACGATTTCTACCATCTTCAAATTCCTCTTTCCACTCTCCTGATTCATTACTATTGATAGAAAAATCATAACCTAATTCTCCGAATTGCCAGATCATTTTCGGTCCCGGAATTGTCATCATAATTACAGTTGCAGCTTCTGTTCTTCTTAAGGCTGTATTTAAATCCCGCACATCATAATCAGCAGCCTGTTTACCCCATTGCTTATTCTTAAACATAATTCTTTCTTCATCATGGCTTTCTATATATGAGATTAAATGAGGTGCAGACCAACCTTTTTCCTTATATGATGTATTTACAATACTTTGTCCCCAGCCCATAGTCGCCTCATTATATGCATAGTTCATATTTCCCCACAGATACATTCCTGCATCAGCAAGTACTTTTTCTTCAGTGTTATCTGCTAAATGTTCCAATATAATGATTGCATCCGGATTACGTTTATATATTTCATTTGCCATTCTTTTCAAAATCAAAACTCTGGATGCATCATATGCCCATCCATTACCCGGAGTGTTTGTAAACCCTTTTGTAAAATCGAAGCGAAATCCATCAACTTTGTACTCCTGCATCCAATAAGCGCAAACGCTATCTACAAACGCTTTTGTATATACACTCTCGTGATTGAAATCATATCCCCAAGAGTAATCCGTGTTCGGAGATTGAGTGTTATACCAAGGGTTTTCGGTTGTCGGATTTCCATTATCATCCTGATACATACGAACCATAGGGCTTTGGCTATAACTATGATTTAATACAATGTCCATTATCACAGCTATTCCATTGGAATGGCATGCATCAATAAATGATTTATAATCATTTGCGGTTCCATAAGCTTTGTCTGTAGCAAAGTAAAATGAAGGATTGTATCCCCAACTGTCATTACCTTCAAATTCATTGAAAGGCATTAGTTCTATTGCATTTACACCCAAGTCCTTTATATAATCAAGCTTCTCCTGTACACCTTTAATACTTCTTTTTTCTGTAAAATCACGGATCAGAAGCTCATATATTACCATATTATCACGATTCTCTAATTTAAAATCGGATACCTTCCACGAATATTTTTCAGGAGCAGTATTTACGACCATTGCTATTTTATCCGATTTAGATTCTGGATATTGTATAAGATTGGGATAGATTTCGGCAGAGATAAACTTATCATTTTTAGGATCAGATATCTTAGCTGCATACGGATCAGCTATTCTTATTTCATTATCTATCAAATATTGACATATATACTCCTTTCCTTTCTCCAAGCCCCCAATTCTTATCCAAAACCTGTTATCCTGTTTTTCCATTTTATATTTATCCGATACTATCCAATCATTAAAATCTCCAATAAGATATACTGTTTCCTTACCGGGTGCAAACAAAACGAAACCTAATGAGTCATCACTGATATAGTTAATTCCATCTCTCATTCCTTTTGTAAAAGATTCAGGAGTTTCTTCTGCTTTAACAATAAGATCATCGTCATTACATGATAAGAGAAGACTAAAAAATAAAAAGACAAATAGAAACTTAAATATTTTCATGATTTTAAATTATAAGGTTCATAGATTTTATTTGCTGACAAATCTAAAGTGATATGAGCGTATTATTCTTGTTTTTTCCTTATAAACAGATTTATTTATATTGCAAACGTTTGCAATATAAATAGAAAGAGACCGCATTTAGCGGTCTCTTAACTTATTCAAATTTATATATTTATTAGAAATTCCATTTTAATGGTTCAAAGTACGCTTGTGGATGTAAACAAGCTGGACAAGTTTTAGGTGCTATTTTACTTTTAATTACAAATCCGCAATTACGGCATTGCCATTCAATAGCTTCTTCACGAGTAAATACGCCTGCGCTTTCTACTCTGGATAAAAGTGCTTTATATCTGTCTTCATGCATGTTCTCTACTTTTGCAATCATGCGATACATTACAGCAATCTCTTTAAAGCCTTCTTTTTCTGCAATTTCTGCGAAAGCCGGATAATCAATATACCATTCTTCGTGCTCACCTGCAGCAGCTTCTGTCAAATTCTCTGCCGTTGTACCAATTTTACCTGCAGGATACGAAGCTGTAATTTCAACCATGCCTCCTTCAAGGAAACTAAACATGCGTTTCGCATGCTCTTTTTCCTGATCAGCGGTCTCCAAGAAAATTGCAGCAATTTGCTCATAACCCTCTTTTTTAGCTACACTGGCAAACATTGTGTAACGCATTCTAGCTTGGGATTCTCCCGCAAATGATTTTAATAAGCACTTTTCTGTTTCTGTGCCTTTGATGCTTTTTTCCATAACTTTAAGATAGTTTTATAATGATAGTTTTACAAATTTAATATTTAATGCTCTTTAAACGAAGGGATTCGAAATCATTTTGTAACTTTGTGCCCATTAAAAATATATAACAATGATCTTTTTCAGTTTAATTACTTAAAATTTAACCTTCTATACCTTCTCATAGATAGAATCTTTTAGCAATAGACATTGTCTAACATGTGTTATATATTTATTAACGTTTCACCGCACTTATTGTTCCCCTATTATGGAAAAAAACTTATTGAAGGACTTTACTCCTCAATTATTTATTTCATTAAAGACCTATGACAAAAGCAAATTTATCAACGACCTGATGTCGGGGATTATTGTCGGTATTGTCGCACTACCACTTGCTCTGGCATTTGGTATAGCTTCAGGGGTTAGTCCCGAGCAAGGTATTATCACAGCAATTATTGCAGGATTTATTATCTCATTTTTAGGAGGTAGCCGCGTACAGATAGGTGGTCCCACAGGAGCCTTCATCGTAATTGTTTATGGAGTAGTGCAAACCCATGGAATGAAAGGTCTGATCATTGCTACTATTATTGCCGGAGTTATTTTAATATTATTGGGCGTTTTCAAACTTGGTAAAATCATTAAATTCATACCATATCCTATTATTGTCGGATTTACAAGTGGCATTGCGGTAACTATCTTTACTACACAAATAGCAGATATATTCGGGCTTACTTTTGGAGGGGAAAAAGTACCGGGCGATTTTATTGGAAAATGGATTATCTATATTAAATATTTCAATACTATCAATTGGTGGAATACGCTGGTTAGTATAGCTAGTATACTAATTATAGTAATTACTCCACGAATTGTAAAAAAAATTCCGGGATCGTTAGTAGCAATTATAGTCATAACAGTTATCGTTTATTTTCTAAAAACATATTTAGGCATTAATGCTATTGACACAATCGGGGATCGTTTTAGTATTAATGCTGCGTTGCCAGAAGCCGAAATTCCTGATATTAATATGGCAACCATTTCAGATTTACTACCGGTTGCCCTCACTATAGCATTATTAGGAGCTATCGAATCATTGTTATCTGCTACAGTTGCAGACGGTGTAATAGGAGGGGAGAAGCACAATTCTAACACTGAATTAATAGCACAAGGAGTCGCAAATATTATCACTCCTCTTTTTGGTGGTATCCCTGCTACAGGAGCCATAGCCCGTACAATGACAAATATAAATAACGGAGGTCGTACGCCCATAGCCGGTATTATTCACGCAGTTGTATTATTATTAATATTATTATTGTTGATGCCTTTAGCACAATATATACCAATGGCTTGTTTAGCAGGTGTATTGGTTATTGTATCATATAATATGAGCGAGTGGCGTACATTCAAAGCCTTATTAAAAAATCAAAAGTCAGATGTTGCTGTCTTATTAATAACATTCTTCCTTACTGTCATATTCGACCTTACTATTGCTATCGAAGTTGGACTTTTATTGGCTGTTGTTCTATTTATGAAGCGGATAAATGAAGTAACTCATGTATCTGTAATAAAGAAAAAACTTGACTTAACAGGCGAAGGTGAAATTGCACATGATGATGAAATATTAACATTACCTGATGGAATAGAAGTATATGAAATAGATGGGCCATTCTTCTTTGGTATTGCAAATAAATTTGATGAAAGTATGCGTATAATTGGTGATAAATCAAAAATTCGTATAATCCGCATGCGTAAAGTCCCTTTTATTGATTCTACAGGTCTGCATAATTTGGAAAGTTTATGCCTCAAATCTAAAAAGGATGGAATTCAGGTTATTCTATCAGGAGTACGCCCAGAGGTACATAGAATGATTGAAAGTTCAGATATACCTGAAATGATTGGAGAAGAAAATATTTGTGATAATATTAATGTTGCCTTAGAAAGGGCAAACGCTATTTTAGATACAAATAGCGTTCAACAATAACGTTATTTATAAAAAAATATATACAAAAAGAAGAGGAAAATATTCCTCTTCTTTTTTATTCTCTATTTATTCAAATTTTTACTACCATTTATTACAGACTCATTAATAGCTTTTACTTTTTCAAAATTCATCTTCTCTACTTTACGATCGTATGTAACTAACCCATTGATTTCGTGTTCTACATCGGTAGTCTGAGTGTAAATTGCAGCACTGACCCCTCTGTATTTCATCATTTGTTCAACTTCGGTGATTAACATCACATATGTATCCGTCAATATTCCTTGATTCACCAATATTTGATAAGCATTATTCCTTACCGGCCACATATGTCCTCTGACAAATAAACCCTTACCTCCGAATTCTCCTATAGATGCCGCACGGTTCTCTTCAGCCTTAGGAGTCGCATTTTCGTTGATATCACCATAATTATGTAAATCAACAAAATCACCATTACCAGGATCACCATAAGCTTTACGATATCCGGGAGCAAAGTTGTATCCGGAATTACCATTTACTAATCTTGACGGATCATATTTTTTTGTCCAATCAGTAATTTCTGTTACTTCAAATGCTCCCCAATTTTCATTGAATGGTACCCATGTTATAATAGATGGCGAATTTGTATGTTGATCCATTATTTCTTTCCATTCTGTTCTGAATTGTTGGCGTACAGCTACAGAATCAATTCCATCGGGCTCCCATAAATTAGGCATATCTTGCCACACAAGTATTCCTAAACGATCGCAATGATAGTACCAACGGTGTGGTTCGGTCTTAATATGTTTACGAATAACATTAAAGCCTGTTTTTTTAGCTAATTCTATATCATACAGAAGCGCTTCGTCTGTAGGAGCTGTGAATATGCCATCAGGCCAATATCCTTGATCTAACAATCCAAGTTGTAAAACAAATTCACCATTTAATAGAGTTCTCGTAACACCATCTATCTTACCTAATGATATTGAACGCATACCAAAATAACTTTTTACTTCATCAACGATATGCCCTTTTTTATCTTTTATCTGCAACTTCAAATCATACAAAAAAGGATTATCCGGACTCCATAATTTAGGATTATTGATTGGTAAATAAAGTTTTTCATTAACCAAACCATTCTTTTTTACTACCTCCTTTCCATCATCTATTACAGTTGCAATAACTTCTAGTTTGTTTGCATGAGATAAAGCAATTACTTCTAAGCGATTATTTACCAAATCAGGGACAAGTTTTATTTGTGATATATAATCCTTTTCTACAGGTTCCATCCAAACTGTTTGCCATATACCAGAAGAAAATGTATAATCGCCATGAGGCCCATTCTTTCCTGATGGAGCTTTACCATCATTCGGATCGTGTACACCAACGACTAAAACATTGTTTCCTGATTTGAGATAATCGGTAATATCGAAACTAAAACTAGTATAGCCACCGATATGATTTCCTACTTTTTTATTATTAACAAATACTGTAGCAATGCGATCAACAGCACCAAAGTGAAGAAGAATACGTCTACCTTTCCAATTTTCCGGTATCGTAATATTTCGCTTGTACCACAAATTTATTTCTTGTTTCCGATTGATGCCCGATAGTTCTGCTTCTGGAACAAAGGGTACTCTTATTTTTTCGGCATTGGCTTTGAAAACAGGAGGAGTTATTGCATCTACAGGGTTTACTTGCTCTTTTCCACCCATATATTCCCAAGTTCCATTTAGATTAAGCCATTCCGTACGCTCCATTTGTGGACGAGGATATTCTGAAAGAGGTATTTTCGAATCTTCAGCTATTTGAGTCCATGGAGTAGGGAGTGTATACTTAGCTTTTTTTTGTGCATTTAGATTTATAAAACCAAATAGTAAAAAAGCAATTAAATAACAGGTAATTGTTCTCATGTCTTATATAGATTTAATATAATATATTTTTCAATGAATAAGATTGTTCAAAGAGGGCCTTACATCAAAGATATATTTATAATAAAATATTATACGACACTATCTGGTCAAAAATAAACACAATCTAATCAAAACGATATAAAAGAAAAAGGTGACATTTCTGCCACCTTTTTCACTCATAATATTTTGAATTTTTATTATTCTATGCCTCCACCAAGAGCCTTATAAAGATCTGATGTTGCCTGAAGCTGCTCCAGTTTATCATTAACCTGATTCAATTTTGCCTGAAGTAAACTCTGTTGAGCATTTATCACTTCCAGATAATTAGCTTCACCAGCATTCAATAATTCTTTTGTAAAATAAACAGATTTATCCAAAGATTCTACTTGTTTCATTCTCGTTTCGTTCTTTTTAAGCGAAGAGTCGAATGTATATAGTATATCTGAGACTTCTTTTCCTGCTGATAATACGGTTTGCTCAAATGTTAACAATGCTGCTTGTTGTTCAGCTTTTGCTACTTTCAATTGGGTAGTCAATTGCTTTCTTGCAAAAATTGGTTGAGTAATACTACCTATAATTTGAGCTGCTAAATTTTCAGGTTTAAATAATGTACCTGCATAACCCAATGATGCGCTACTTATATTTATAGATGGATAAAAACTTGCTTGCGCAGCATTTGTTAATTCGAAAGCAGACCTGAATGATAATTCAGCTTGTCTTACATCTGGACGTTTAGCTAACATTTGGAAAGGTATTCCATGAGCCAAACGTGTAGGCACATTCTGAGCAGCAAGAGTAGTTCTGGTAATACTACCAGGTTTTCTTCCAACCATGAGGCACAATGAATTCTCTAATTGCTTGATATTGCTTTCTAAGTCAGGAATGGATACTTGTGCTGAATATAAAGTAGCTTTCATTTGTTCTACAGAAGCTCCATTCTGAAAACCACCTTCCATCAACGATTCCATTGTTACTACACTTTCCTGCATCAAACCAATCATTTCATTAGTTATTTTCAACTGTTCATCAAGAGCAATCAAAGCATAGTAAGTATTTGAAATACCTGAGATAAGACTGGTTTGAATTAAATTTCTACCAGCATAACTGTTTAACATATCAGCAAACTTAGCTCGTGATTGGCGATTTAGCTTTCCCCATACATCTATTTCCCAACTAGCCATAAATCCGACCATATACTCATTTGAGCTGTATCCCAATACATCTCTTCCTCTGGCTCCATTACTGAATCTTGTATGAGTTAAGTTGCCACCTACAGCAAGACTTGGAAAATATGCTGCACGTGCCATACCCAAAGCTGCTTCTGCCTGTTTGATACGTTCGGCAACTATGCGCATATCATAGTTATTATTTAAGCCTTCATCGATCAGAGCCTGAAGGGCCGGATCAGTAAAATATTCTCTCCATGGAATATTTGCTATAGTAGTAGTGTCAGTAGGATTTTCGTCTCTGAACAGATTGTCTGCATCTACTTCAGGAGCCTTATATTTATTCACTACTTGGCAAGAGGAGAATCCTATTGAGAGTATAACTCCCAATAGAATACCACCTTTTATATATTTTCTAATCATAGTTATTATTTATTTTTATTTATGAACTCATCGTTAGAGTTGATCATACCCGATTTACTTACCTTATCTTGTATCGATTGGAATATAATATAAAGTGATGGAATCACCAATACTCCAATCAAAGTACCAATAAGCATACCTCCAATCGCACTAATACCGATAGAACGGTTACCAATAGCACCTGCCCCGGTAGCAATAGCTAAAGGAAGCAAACCAAAGATAAATGCGAATGAAGTCATCAATATCGGACGAAGACGGGCTACAGCACCATTCACGGCTGCATCAACAATACTCATACCCTGCTGACGACGCTGGATTGCATATTCTACAATCAAAATAGCATTCTTAGCCAACAAACCGATCAACATGACGAGTGATATCTGTACATAAATATTATTCACAATACCCGATCCTGTCATTAATCCCACAAATATAAAGACGAACACTCCCGCCAAACCAACAGGTAAAGAGAATATTACTGCTAATGGTAATATATAACTTTCGTATAGTGCAGCAAGCAACAAGTAAACGAAAATCAAACATAAACCGAAGATTAAGGTTGTTTGACTACCACTATTAGCCTCTTCACGGGTCATACCAGAATATTCGTAACTATATCCATCAGGGAAAATAGTTTTATCCTGATACATTTCTTCAATAATTCTTAATACGTCCCCAGTACTATATCCTTCCAACATATTAGGGATAATAGTAACGTCCATAGATTGGAACATATTGAAACGGCTCAGTGTAGGAGGTGCACTTACATCTGTTATAGAAATAAACTCAGTTATAGGAGACATATCTCCTGATGCAGTCTGTACAAATAGTCCACTCATATCTTCCAATTTACTTCTATATTCAGGTGCCGCCTGAACCATCACACGGAATTGCTTACCATACAGATTGAAGTTAGATACATAAGAACTACCAATATAAACTTGTAGAGTACTCATTACCTGACTGAGAGTTAATCCGGCAGCCTTAATTTTAGGTACATCCGCCTCAATCAATTTTTGAGGGAAGTTAGGGTTAAAGTTGGTCATAGCCATCATAACTTCCGGACGTTGCTGAATTTTTGAAACAAAGTTAGTCGTTATGCCATAAAACTCGTTAACATCACCTCCCATTCTGTCTTGTAACTGCATCTCAACTCCGGCTCCTAAACCAAAACCTTGTAGGGTAGGGGTTGCCATAAAGAAGAATGTTGCATCTTTTACTTTGTCAGTTTGCTCCTTCATTATAGCCGACACCTCATTGGTAGAAAGTTTACGTTGGTTCCAAGGATCCATCTTTATGATTATAGTAGCATACGAACTACCAAGTCCACTCATAAAGTTCATACCTGTAATATTGGTTACACCTTGAACGCCTTCAATCTCTTGAGCCATATTAACAACTTTAGTTACAACAGAGTCTGTTCTTTCCAAAGATGACCCTGGAGGTAATGTAATAAATCCCATTACACCACCACTATCTTCCTGAGGGACAAATCCGGTAGGAATGAACTTCATCAACCCGAATAAAACAACCGAAGCTACTGCAATAATAGCAACAGTTATCCAACGATGTCCTCTTTTGCCTAAGAAATGCAATGATGATTTATACTTCTGAGTGGCAGCATTAAATGCAACGTTAAAAGAGTAATAGAAACGTTGTATAAAGCTTTTCTTTTGATGTTCTTCATCGTGAGCTCGTAAGAATAAGGCACATAATGCCGGGCTTAAAGTCAAAGCATTTACCGCAGAAATCAAGATGGCTATAGCCAAAGTCAAACCAAACTGTTTAAAGAAGATACCTGTAGTACCACCAATAAAACTAACAGGAATAAACACGGCCGACATAACCAGCGTAATAGAAACGATAGCCGGAGCTATTTCCTTCATTGCCGTCATGGTTGCAGTTTTTGGGTCCTTTTCACCCGCATCCAACTGAGCATGGACGGCCTCGACGACGACTATGGCATCATCCACCACAATACCAATGGCGAGTACCAAAGCGAACAGAGTCAATAAGTTTACAGAGAATCCGAAAAGCTGTAAGAAGAAGAATGTTCCTACAATCGCAACCGGAACAGCGATAGCTGGTATGATAGTAGATCTGATATCCTGTAAGAAGATAAATACCACAATAAATACCAGAATGAAAGCCTCAATCAAAGTATGTATAACTTTTTCGATAGATGCATCCAGAAATTCACTGGAGTCCATCATATAATTTATGCTTATACCTTTAGGAAAGGATTTTTCTGCATCTGTAAGTACAGCTTTCACATTCTCTATAACCTCCTGCGCATTCGATCCTGCAGTCTGGCTGATAGCGATAAATACCGCATCATTATTATTTGTTTTAGATACAACAGTATAGTTTAGTGATCCTAATTCAACATTCGCTACATCCTTAACTCTAAGTATCTGATCGTTTTGCGAACGTATAATGATATCGCCAAATTGCTCCGCTGTTTTTAAACGTCCTGTATATTTCAATGTATATTGGAAAGTCTGGTCACTATTCTGTCCAAGCTCCCCTGGTGCAGCTTCAATATTTTGATCTGTCAATGCACCAATAACTTCTTGAGCTGAAATCTTATACGATGCCATAACATCAGGTTTCAGCCATACACGCATAGAATAGTCTTTTGCTCCATACACACCTGCTTCTCCTACACCATATACACGTTTGATCTGAGGTAGAATATTGATATTGGCATAGTTCTGCAAAAACTCTCCATCATAATCCGGGTTTTGAGTGGTTAATGTCAAACCTAAGATTGTACTATTCTGTTGTTTAGCCACTGTTACCCCGATTTGTGTAACTTCTTGAGGTAATAGAGGGGTGGCACGCGCTACCAGATTCTGTACGTTCACAGCAGCAATATCCGGATTTACCCCTTGTTTAAAATAAATACGAACATTACCCATACCGTTATTCATAGCCGATGATGTCATATATGTCATACCTTCCACACCATTTATTTGTTCTTCAAGTGGAATGATAACACTATTCATTACTACATCAGCATTTGCACCCGGATATGTAGCTTGTACCTGAACTGTAGGTGGCGCAATATCAGGATATTGCTCTACAGGCAATGTGGCCAAACCTATTATCCCCAATACAACGATAATAATCGATATAACGGTGGATAATACCGGTCTTTCTATAAATGTTTTTAACATTGTATCTTATTTTTATTTTAATCTGAAATTATTGAACTACTATTTTCTTACCATCTGATAGAGTGATGATACCATCTGTAACAATCCTGTCTCCACTAGAAAGTCCACTTGTAACAGCGTAGTTTTTACCATCAGGTGTAGGTAAAACTGAAATAAGAGTTTGAACAACAGAGTCTCCCTGAACTTTATATACCAAAATTTTATTTTGTTGTGAAAAAGTTGCTTTTTGAGGAATTACATATACATTTTCCAATTCTCTGGGAATTGATATACGTCCACTGGTTCCGCTTCTAAGAATACCTTCTTTATTAGGGAATTCTACACGGAAATTAGCTGTACCTGTTGTTACATTTACTGTACCTGTAATAGTTTCCAGCTTACCTTTTTCAGAATATACTGTACCATCTTTCATTATAAAAGTAATCTGAGGTGCATTCTTTATTTTCTCAGCCTGATTCTTACCTTCCAAAGTATTTAAGAAGTTCATAACTTCAGTTTCGTTCATTGAAAAATAGGCAAAAACATTACTCGTATTTGCTACAGTAGTCAATATATTTCCATTATTAACCAAACTACCTTGACGATATGGTATAGTACCAACAACTCCGTCAACAGGACTTAATACATTTGTCCAACTCAATGTAGCCATAGCGTTAGCCAATTGAGCCTTAGCTTGAGCTAAAGTGGCTTTTGAAGTTAGGTATGCATTCTGATATGTATCTAGCTGTACCTGACTTACAATACCTTTTTCGGCAAGTGGTCTGATTCTGTTTACATTTAATTCAGCTGTACTTACTTGTGCTTGTGCACTTTCCACAGCAGCTTTTGCTGTTGTTACAGCTTGTTCTGCAGAAGGAGAATTTATCTTAAATAAACTTTGCCCTTTTCTTACAACAGAACCTTCGTCAACATAAATGGCATCTATAAATCCATCAATGCGTGGTCTTATTTCAATATCCTCTTTTCCTTTTATCGTAACCGGATAAAGGTTTTCCAACTGTGTATTTTGTTCATTTACAACAGTTGTCGGATAAGGTTGCGGCTCAGAACTTCCTCCTCCCAACGGATTTGAATTTTTATTCCCGCATGATACCATAACCATTAGAGCTATTGCTCCAAAAACAATCTTCTTAACATCCATACCTTAAAATAATTATTTAAAAATTGTCTAATTTACTTAATCTGTCCATCTCATCTAAGAGATCTCTTAATTGCTTAATTAAAGCATCTTTGTTGATTCTTTCAAAAAGCCTTTCCTGTTCATTTTCTACTTTCATTTTTGCTTTTTTAAAAAGCTCAGTTCCTAATTCTGTTACATCTACAATTCTAGCCCGAGTATCTGTTTTACTTTCCGTTCTATTAATTAAACCTTTCTTTTCCAGATTCCTTAATATAGTAGAAGTGGTCATAGGATCAATTTCTGTCTCCTGAGATAAAACGATTTGAGTAACCTCCATGTTCAGCTTTGACATATGATATATAGCACCAAGCAACTCTAGTTGTGAACCTGTCAGCCCAAATTCATCCAACAGCTTATGCTTACCTCTTTGCCAATATTTGGAAACTCTCCAAATTAAATACCCAAGTTCCATTGTAGGATCTTTATTTATACAATCATCTCCCATTTATATTTATATATTGTAATAATTTATATAATAGGCAGCAAAGGTAGTAAGTGTACTTATTATAAGTGAAACATATCTCTTTATAATATTTATTTGTTAACTTTTTTTATCAAAAAGTAAATACTATTTCATATTATGCATTTAAAATTAGGGAAGATAAAGCCTTATTACATCGAGCGATTTGTGAATATTTTAACTTTTAGGCTGCAAAGATAGGTAAAAAAACAGAAATCAATGATAAATAATACAAACTAAAAAAACTACAAGTTTTCACCTGTAGTTCTTTTTCCGGTATATCTATCCTATTATTTTTTCACTAATACTATCATTTCCGAAAATTGTTTAATTACCTCTGCCATATTCATTTTTAGGTTTTCGTATTCCTGAGGGCCATATATATTTTTTCTGAAAGTATAGCTTGCTTTGACTTCTATATGCTGTTCCATTTCTTCTGCTTCATATATTATCTGTATTATATCGTTCTCTATATTGAGTCGTTTAGGCAAGTACTCTACTTTATAGCCATTCGGGATTTTTATAGATGACTGTAATATTTCTCCACGTACATGTACTAGATCGACAGGACGATTACGTATTGTTTGTTTAAAAGGATTATCTTTTATTGAATGATTACAAAATGGATGGATGAATATTTTATCACCAAGATTATCAATTTCCTGTTCAAAATTATAAGAAAATATAAATGGCCGATTCAGCTTAGGCATAGGGGTTACCTTAATATCATCTAATACATTAATATTATATTTACTCTTTAGATATTTTGATATATTTTCATTTTTTCCTAAATGGATTGCTCTATAGTTATATGCATTATACTTAGTTGATAAGGATTGAGCTTTTGCTTTTACTTTGTTTTCTAAAGGAAGAATATCCAGATTAAAATTTAGCTGTGTTAACGAAAGCCCTGATTGTTGAATCATAACCCATTCTTCTTTTTTTAATTTTGGTTTAACAACTAAGCCTCCAATATTAATACATCTTTCGGGTAATTCATTAAAATACAACAGAGATTCTGTCGCATCAATAAAATAGGGCTTCCCATCTATCATAACCTGAACGATTACATAATTTAAAAATTGCTGGAAAGGGTGATTTTCGTCAATTGTTCCATTTCCCTTTGTACTTAATACAACAGGATATGCTTCTATGTTAGCAGCCTTAAGCAATCCAAGTAAAAACAAATTTATATCAGCTGCATTGCCTGTACGTTTTTTCAAAAAGTCCGATAATTTGCCTGTAGCATACTTGCTGTTAATGCCATTCCAATTGTAATTATTTTTCACATGCTCTGTGATTAATTCAGCTTGTTCCAGTATTTTTTTATCTGTTAAGTTTAGCTGGGGCAATATATTCTTGGCTTCCTTTTCGCTGTTCTTTATATATTTTCCAAAATCTTCGTTTTTAAGAAAATCATCACACATCGCAGGCCATGTAGTTATAATTTCTCTACTTCCTCCGGAAGGCATATAATATTTAGCCATTTGAAAATTAAGGCTTATGATATGATCTTGTACAGATGAAATATATTCTTCATCCCGAAAAGCCGGAATATCTTTTAAAACAAAATCATACAACATCTCCTTATATACCAGTTGTCCCCAACGAATTTCATTATTCAGTACACTTGAATTGAAACCATCTAATTTATTTGTACCTTTCAGAATATAAGCATATTCATAATATGGTATTGCCCTGTACAAAAGCTGGCTATAAACAACCGGAATCTTTTTTTGAAATTCCCATTTTCTCATATTAAAATAATATGGAGTGGATATCTTATATTTAAATTCTATTACGGAACCTTCTCTTACATTAGCTAAAGCTATTTTTTTTACTCTCACATTATTATTTATTTTTTCTTCAAAAATATTCTTAGATTCAAGCGTAGTTTTTATCAGCTGGTTATTATCCCAATTATATGTTGTGGCCTCTATTTTCTCTATTCTTTCCCAATCGCGTCCCTCTTCATAATAAGGTATTTCAAATTCGGCGTATTTTACACCAGCCTGTTTTAGTATTTTTACTTTTATAGTTTTATCCATATATAGAAGCATCCCTCTAATATCATCGCCCTGAAAGTAATATTCTCCTTTTTCATATATGACTAATGCTTCTGCTAATGGATCTTTTTCGTATTCAGTCATCGACATTTCATATTGAGTGACTTTCCCATAATCAAAAGAATAATTCTCTTGTGCATACCCTTTAGCACATATAGCAAAATGGAGGAATAAAATAATAATGATGATGTGTTTCTTCTTCATAATACTTCCAGATATATGTTTTTAGTTTCATTATTTTTTACAGACAATATAAAGTTGTAAAAATCTTCGTATACATTTCTTGAGTACCTACCCTTATTAATCAATAATTCTTTGTTAATCTCAAGCATTCCATTTTCATATTTAAAGATGACTGAATAATTTCCAAAAGGAGATTCTATCTTTAGATCAGATGGCAGCTTTAATATATTTTTACCATCTAATTTATAGATAATTTTATCTTTATGATATTCAGGATAATCTAACTGTACACCCGATACTCTTTTATCTGGTGATTCATAGGTAGCTAAAGGAAGAGAGAAAAGATCAAGAATAAGATTATTGCCATATAACCGGTATAAATTATGCATTTTGCACTTCACATTTAACTCAATTTCTGCTTTGTCTCTAGGCTTCTCTTTAAATTCGAAGTTAATTATATCATAAGAACCTGATAATATGTTTTTTCTAATATATTTATCTACTTCGTTCTTATTTACTTCCGTTGTCAAATAATTTGATAGTTCATACTGACTACCTTGTTCACTAATATCCAATACAATCTCAGAATTATGTAAATCAGCTTGAATTGTCCGTGTACATAACACATCTGGAGCGTTTAAAGAGGGTATAGTTACTAATTTACTCATTTGTTCATCAACAAGAAGTGCTTTTCGTCCTTGAATTGATGTATGAATATATCCAAAAGGCATATTTTTGGAAGTACATTCCAGGTAAGTTGTATCTGTTCCAAAAGGAATTGTAAGAATAACATGATTGAATGCTTGTGATGGAAATTCTCTATCAACATCATTAACCTTATTACTCGCATTTATAAGTGTATAATATGATTTAATCCCTACATATTTCAGCATAGATTGCATATAATTAGTCAAAGCTTTACAATCTCCATATTTATTCTCACAAACATAACTGGCCGGATATGTCAGTAAGCCTCCGATATTAATACTTACATTAATATATCGAGTATAATCCTGCAAATAGCGATATAAAATTTTAGCTTTTTCCTGCTGACTATCAATCCCTTTTATCAGATCGTTTATTTTTATTTTTTCATTTTGGGTAAGCAAGTCTCTTCCTGCATTCAAACGATAGACCCAATTTCCAAAAGACTGCCAACTTTCGAAACTTCCTTTTTCGCCATATTTAAATTCGAAGGGAACAACCTTTATTATAGGTGCATTTATGGGGTTTAGTAAATTATTTAATTCGATAAACTTTGGAGGAATATATTTATAATCCCATTGATATCTTGTAACCCCCATATCCGAAGTTATAAGAGGTTCTTCCACATTCTTCTGTTTATACTTTATAGGTGTTGCTTCAGGTGCTTCTATTATAACCTTACCTCTATTCACAGGTCTTCTTCTGTTTGTAAAATCAAGAGAAATTAATGTCAAAAATTTAGAATAAGTTGCTTTATAAGAATACACTATCCTGTAAGGATATATATTATGTTTCATTTCAAAATATTTAACAAAATCATCTTCATATAATGCTATATCTGAAATAGAGCTTCGGTCTTTTATTTCGTTTTTTTTGAGTTTTCTCACAATATTACCATGCATATCTTCTATCCAAGCATCTCCTATATCTATTTTATCTCCTTTAGAGTAATGTATGTATATAGTAGCATCATGGTCTCCCATCCGTTCATTTATTTGCATTACTACAGAATCTGTTACTACAAGTTTACTTCCCTTAATCTGAATATGAGAAATATCGCTGATGATTTCGCTCCTAAATGCTTGGGGAAATACATAAAAAGGACATAAAAAAAGAAAAAACATGAAAACAAATATTTTCATTCTTGTAGATTTAAGATTTTTTTACAAATATAGAAAATACTAAATAATCATCATCTATCATTTTATTTTATTTTTAAGCGAATTATGGACTAAAAAATATCTTAAAAGCAGGGATGTTTCGCAATAGTTTTTATAACTTTGTCATCCTGAAAAAATAAGGATATTAACACATTATGTCATTGGAGAAAAAAATTAAAACAGCACTAGTTTCAGTATACCATAAAGATGGACTGGATGAAATCTTAAGTAAGTTAAATAATTTAGGAGTACGCTTTATTTCTACAGGAGGAACAAAGAGCTTTATAGAATCATTAGGTTTTCCTTGCGATGCAGTAGAAGATATTACTGGCTATCCATCTATTCTTGGAGGACGGGTAAAAACTCTTCACCCTAAAATATTCGGTGGTATTTTATCTCGCAGGGAATTGCCAGAGGATATGAAACAAATCAAAGCATACGACATTAGCGAAATAGACCTTGTTATTGTAGATTTATATCCTTTCGAAGAAACTGTTGCTTCTGGTGCTAGTGAACAAGACATAATTGAAAAAATAGACATCGGAGGTATCTCTCTTATTCGTGCCGCTGCTAAAAATTTCAAAGATGTCGTTATTGTTGCATCCAAAGGGCAATACAATCCTTTAAACGATCTCTTAGAATCGAAAAAAGGTACAACTGATATTAATGACAGAAAATTCTTTGCTAAAGAAGCATTTTCGGTTTCTTCATCATACGATACTGCTATCTTCAACTATATGGATAATAATGAGGGTAGTGCTTTCCGTTACGCAGAAGATGATGCTATGCCTCTTAGATATGGTGAAAATCCACATCAAAAAGGAACATTTTATGGTAACTTCAATGCTATGTTTGATCAGTTGCATGGGCGCGAAATATCATATAATAACTTGCTGGATATAGAAGCTGCAGTAAGCCTTATCAGTGAATTTGAAGAAACAACTGTAGCAATATTAAAACATAATAATGCTTGTGGCATTGCATCCAGAGCAACAGTTACTGAAGCATGGAAAGATGCGCTTGCCGGAGACCCGGTTTCTGCTTTTGGAGGAATCATAGTAAGCAATAAAAAGATAGACAAAGAAGCAGCTGGCGAAATCAACAAAATCTTCTTTGAAATAGTAATTGCGCCTGAATATGACAATGAAGCATTAGAAATTTTGCAACAAAAGAAAAATCGTATTATCTTAGTGCAAAAACAACCATTAAGTGGGAAAATACAATTCCGTTCATTATTAAATGGTGTTTTGGTACAAGATAAAGATTTAAGTATACAAACTGCCGAAGATTTAAAACTTGTAACAAGTAGACAATTACAAGGTACAGAAATCGAAGATTTGTTATTTGCTAATAAACTAGTAAAGCATACAAAATCAAATGCTATTATCTTAGTCAAAAATAAGCAGCTATGTGCAGGAGGAACGGGGCAAACATCCCGTGTTGATGCATTGAAGCAGGCTATTGAAAAAGCAAATTCATTCGGTTTCAACCTAGATGGTTCCGTTATGGCATCAGATGCATTTTTTCCATTCCCAGACTGTGTGGAAATAGCAGGAAATGTAGGTGTTACAGCAGTAGTACAGCCCGGAGGTTCTATCAATGATAAATTATCAATTGAATATTGTGACGAACATAATATATCGATGGTAATTACTGGTGTACGTCACTTTAAACACTAAGTTACAATTTTTATCATTCTTTTCAGGCAAGGCTTTACTATAGTCTTGCTAAGGTATTTATAATATGAATTTCGAACTTAATTTGATTGTAAATAGTTATATAAAATAAAAACATGGGATTATTCTCTTTTACTCAAGAAATAGCAATTGACCTAGGAACGGCCAATACTATCATAATACATCAAGGACGAATCGTAGTAGATCAGCCCTCGGTAGTTGCGTTAGAAAGAAAGTCAGGTAAAGTTATTGCCGTTGGCGAACAAGCCAGACAAATGCATGGAAAAACGCATGAGGACATTCGTACTATTAGACCTCTGAAAGATGGTGTTATTGCAGATTTTACAGCTGCAGAACAAATGATCAGGGGACTGATCAAAATGTTCAACAACAAAAGTCGTTTGTTTTCCCCATCATTACGTATTGTAATTTGTATACCTTCCGGTAGTACAGAAGTTGAAACTCGTGCTATACGCGACTCAGCAGAACATGCTGGAGGTAGAGATGTATATATGATTTATGAGCCGATGGCTGCCGCACTGGGTATTGGAATAGATGTTGAAGCACCGGAAGGAAACATGATAGTTGATATAGGTGGTGGTACAACTGAAATTGCTGTTATTTCATTAGGTGGAATTGTATCTAATAAATCTATCAAAATAGCAGGTGATGACCTTACTGAAGATATTCAGGAATATATGGGTCGCCAACATAATATTAAAGTAGGAGAGCGTACTGCCGAAAATATTAAAATCGCAGTAGGTGCCGCTTTAACAGAATTACCAGAGGAAGATGTTCCAGAAGATTTTATAGTTCACGGACCAAATAGAATGACATCTCTACCTATGGATATCCCCGTTTCTTATCAAGAAATGGCTCATTGTCTGGATAAGTCTCTTTCTAAAATGGACTCGGCAATTTTGAGTGCCTTAGAACAAACGCCACCAGAATTATATGCCGACATTGTTCGGAATGGTATTTATCTTACCGGAGGTGGAGCATTGTTAAGAGGTTTAAGTAAACGTTTCTCTGACCGAATCGGCATTCAGTTCCATGTTGCAGAAGATCCGCTTCACGCAGTGGCTAAAGGAACTGGAATTGCATTGAAAAATATTGAGAAATTTAATTTCTTGATGAGATAATCTCATATTCACTCTGACATAAAATATATTAATAAAGAAAAGGTAACGAGCAGATTATGCGTAACCTGATAAACTTTTTATTGAAAAATAGTTCATGGTTTGTATTTATATTCCTTGAAATAATCTGCTTTTCCCTTATTTTTAATGGCAATTCGTATCAAAAAAGTGTTTTCCTTACTTCCACTAATGAGGTAACAGGAAGAGTCTATTCTATATCTGGAAGTGTATTTTCATACTTTGGGTTAAGAGATGAGAACCAATCGTTATTGCAACGCAATGCTGAGCTCGAAACTCAGATATCTCAAATGAAAGACTACATCTTCACTTTAGAGGCAGACTCAATAAAAACTAACGCTTTTTTGAATAACATGACTCTAAAACAGGATCATTTTATCATAGCCCGCGTTGAGAAAAATAGTATTTCTTTAATAGATAATTATATAATTATCAATAAAGGTAAAAATGATGGGGTTAAAGCTGATATGAGTGCAATATCCCAACAAGGTTTGGTGGGCCTAGTCAGATCTGTAAGCGCAAATTATGCAATAGTTCAACCAATTTTAAATCCTCATAGCCGTATTAGCTGCAAGATCAGCAATTCGAAGAATGCGGCGGGAATTCTTATATGGGAAAATGGAGATCCCCGATATGCAAGTTTGACAGAATATCCTAAATATGAGAAAATAGAAATTGGGGATAGTATTATCACAAGCGGTTTTTCTGATTTTTTTCCTGAAGGTATTTTTGTGGGAACTGTTGAAGATTATAAAAGCGAAACTGATGATAATTTCTATCGTCTAAAAATAAAGCTAGCAACAGAATTTGGTTCTCTGAAAAATGTTCTTTTAATAAATAGAAACGATGATGAAGTAATCCAATTAGAAGAGAGTATTAAGAATGTTAAAAAGTAGCACTGTAAAATACATAATAATGTTTGTACTGCTTGTAATATTACAAGTCTTGGTACTCAACAGAATTTCTCTCTTCGGATATGCTGTACCCTTTGTTTATATTTATTTCATTATAAAACTCCCCCTTGGATTTAATCGGGGACTGAGTACTTTCTTAGGATTTCTTTTAGGTTTTGTTATTGATATTTTTTGTAATACTCCAGGAATTAACGCTGCAGCAACTACTCTCATCGGATTCGTAAGCAATCCGTTACAAAAACTTTTTTTTCCGATAGATGATTATAATGGACAAACGCCCAGTTTTTCTCGTCAGAGAAGTGCTTTTGTTAAATATATGATTCTGACAGTATTTATACATCATGTTTTACTGATATCAATTGAATCATTCTCATATTTTAATATCGAATTAGTTTTATTACGAATTGCACTATCAACTATATTGACTTCTATTCTCATCTTTGCATTTGAAGGATTCTCCATAAATAAGAAAAATATAAAAAAATGAAAAGGGTTGGCTCCGACCTCACCAAAAGAAAATATATTTTAGGTGGTATTGCTTGTAGTATCATTCTTATTTACATTATTCAATTATTTAATATTCAAATAATAAATAATGATTATAAGGACTTTGCTGATGGTAATGCTTTCTTCAATAAAACACTTTATCCATCCCGTGGAATTATTTCAGACAGAAAAGATCGGCTACTTGTATTTAACCAACCGACATATGATTTGGTATTTATACCAAGAGAGGTTCAGTCATTTGATACATTGGATTTATGTAAAACACTAGATATTACTAAAGAACAATTTGATAAACGTATTAAAGATATAAAGGACCGCCGACTTAATCCCGGTTACTCCCGATACACTTTTCAAACATTAATAACTCAACTTACAGCTCAGGAGAGTGGTTTACTTCAAGAAAAGTTATATAAATTCCCCGGATTCTTTATTCAGAAAAGGACATTACGACAATATACATACCCAAATGCCGGATTGCTTTTAGGATATGTTGCCGAGGTTAGTAAAAATCAGATAGAAAAGGATGATTATTATGTTCGCGGAGATTATGGTGGAAAATCAGGTATAGAGGCCTCATACGAAAAACACCTGAGAGGAGAAAAAGGAGTAGAAATTCTACTGCGTGATGCTCACGGGCGTATACAAGGCTCATATGAACATGGTAGTCACGATAGATCTCCTATATCCGGTAAAAACCTTACACTATCTATTGACATTGAATTACAGGCATATGGAGAATTGCTGATGCAAAATAAAGTAGGAAGTATCGTTATGATCGAGCCTTCTACAGGGGAAGTATTATGTATGGTAACATCTCCGACATACGATCCATCAATGTTGTTAGGCCGAAATTTTGGAAAAAACTATAAAGAATTAGAAAATAATCCCCTTACACCTTTACTTAATAGAGCTATACAAGGTATATATCCTCCTGGCTCTACATTTAAGACAACACAAGGATTAATATTTTTGCAAGAAGGAATTATTGATAATAATACAATGTATGCTTGCCATGGAGGATACCCTCCATTAGGAGGTAGACCAAAATGTCACCCTCATGGAGCTCCATTACCTCTGATACCAGCTATAGCAACATCTTGTAACTCCTATTTCTGTTATGGATTGAATGCAATGCTCAGCAATAGAAAAAAATACAATAATATAACAGATGCTTTTGAAGTTTGGAAAAATCATATTGTAGATATGGGATTCGGTTATCCTCTTGGTGTAGACCTTCCTTCAGAGAAGAGAGGATTCATTCCCAACAGTAAATTTTATAGCCGTCATTTCAAGCGAGAAAATTGGAGCGCATCCAATGTTATATCTATAGCAATTGGTCAGGGAGAGGTCTCCACAACGCCTGTACAGGTTGCAAATTTAGTTGCAACAATTGCAAATAGAGGCCACTACTATGTACCTCATGTAGTAAAAGAAATACAAGATACTCCTTTAGATAGTATATATAGAAACAAACGTATAACAGGTATAAAGAAAGAACATTACGAAAGTATTGCAGAGGGAATGGCTAGGGCCGTTACAGGTGGAACATGTCGGGGAATCAATATTCCTGATATGGAAGTTTGTGGTAAAACAGGAACAGCTGAAAATCCTCATGGTAAGGACCATTCTATATTTATGGGATTTGCTCCTAAAAATGAGCCAAAGGTTGCGATCTTTGTCTTAGTTGAGAATGCCGGATTCGGAGCTACATTTGCCGTACCAATCGGACGGTTAATGGTTCAGAAATATATGAAAGGAGAGGTACCTGCCAGTGATAAATATATCGAAGATAGGATTGTGAATAGTGTAATACTTCCTCAATCATTCCTAAACTGGAGAAGAATGAATCAAAGAGGGTTAGAAAATTTCACTCCAATAAGTCGTCCTCAGGTTAAAGAAACTGAAATTAAACCATTTAAACCGAATAATATTGTAGACTAAATTTTTACAATAATAAATGTATCAAAGAGAAGAAGAAAATATAAAGAAAAGTGTAGACTGGTTTATCATAATACTCTATGTCGTACTTGTTTTCTGTGGCTGGTTCAGTATATATGGAGCAAGTTATGATTACGAAAATGTTACCAGTATTTTCGATATGTCGGGTAGGGCGGGTAAACAGCTTGTTTGGATAGGTACATCTTTTATCTTAGGCTTTATTCTACTTAAGCTAGACACTAATATGTACGATATATTAGCTTATTATATATATGCCGCTTTCATCTTACTTCTTCTATTAACTATTGCCATTGCACCTGATATAAAGGGCTCGCGATCATGGTTAGTGATTACCAATGATATCCGTTTACAGCCTGCTGAATTTGCTAAATTTGCAGTAGCTTTAGCTTTAGCCCGGTTTCTGAATAGTTATAATTTTAAATTGATGACATTCAAGAACCTTTTCATTATTTTAATGATGATAGGGTTGCCAATGGGACTAATACTACTACAGAAAGAAACAGGATCTGCTTTAGTATACACAGCATTTGTCTTAGTATTATATCGCCAAGGACTACCAGGAATTATATTATTCTTAGGAGCATCAGCAGTTGTTCTATTTGTTATTGGTCTCAAATATTCGGAAACAGATATGGGATTAATAACTACAGGTGAATTCATATCAATTATCCTTGTTATTATCATAAGTGCCATACTACTACTTAGCTATAAACAGGACCGTATAGCAGCCCGAAATATTATATTGAGTGCAATTGGGATCTTTGGTATCTCTTATCTATTAGCTGACTTTGGAGTAAATGTGAACTTCGGAATAATGGCTTTGATAGCATTAGGAGCTTTAGTCATATATCTTTTATTCTTAGCTAAAAAACACTGGTCTAAGGTCTATCTTTTAACTGCTATTTTTGCCATATGTAGCCTCTTTTTCGTTAGCTCTATTGATTATCTGTTTACTGATGTCATGCAACCTCACCAGCAAATGCGCATAAAAGTGACCTTAGGTATGGAAGATGACCTCATGGGTGCTGGATATAATGTAAACCAATCTAAAATAGCCATAGGATCAGGTGGTTTTCTTGGAAAAGGCTATCTGAATGGTACACAAACTAAATTAAAGTATGTACCAGAGCAAGATACCGACTTCATTTTCTGTACAGTAGGAGAGGAGCAGGGATTTGTCGGCTCTGTACTCGTATTATCTCTTTTCCTCGTATTAATACTCCGGCTTATATATCTTGCTGAACGACAGAAAAGTACATTTGGTAGAGTTTATGGTTACTGTGTAGCTTGTATATTCTTATTCCATGTCGCTATTAATATAGGGATGGTTATCGGTCTTACTCCTGTTATTGGCATCCCATTACCATTCTTTAGCTATGGAGGTTCTTCATTGTGGGGATTTACCATCCTACTATTTATCTTCTTACGTATAGATATGGCTCGAAAGAGACGGTAAACTACTAAGAAACAAAGTTACCTTTGTTTATATCTTATAGTAAGAATATTATTTCTTATCCTTTGTGCAGCATGGTTTCTTTGTGTCTTTAGAGCAGCTATCTTTTGATTTTTTGTCACAAGATTTTTTATTGTCTTTCGTACATTCTTTTTTAGCCTTACAACAATCTTTTTTAGAAGTAGTATCTTGCCCCATCACACTAGACGATGCAAAAAGCGCAACACACATTACTGCCGACATCATAAGTTTCTTCATATTTTCTTTCTTTTTAGTTAGACATCCTTTGTTTAGATCGTTACAAATATAGAAGCTATTTCGATACAATCAATTTAAGTAATGTTAAAATATATAGTTATAAGTATAAAGAATCAATTAAATCCTGACTATTCATAGCCTCATTCCCATATTTATCAGCCACTCTGTCACCAGCCAAGCCATGAACATAAACTCCCATAATAGCCGCACTCTTACTTGAATAACCTCTAGCTAATAGACCTGTAATATAACCTGTTAACACATCTCCACTTCCTCCTTTAGCCATACCACTATTGCCTGTAGAATTAAAATAATAATCCCCATCAGGACAACAAATCATCGTATGAGCTCCTTTCACAATGATAATTGATTGCAAATCTGTTGACAACTTTCGAACGGAAGACAACTTATGCTCTTCATCTTTCCATTCACCAATCAATCGCTTTAACTCTCCTATATGTGGTGTCAGAATGGAATTCTTCGGAATATAACGTATCAATCTATCATGTGATGCAATAATATTCAATGCATCAGCATCTATTACCATTGGTTTATCCGTCGATTCCATTAATTTTCTCAGAGCTTCAACAGTTTCCACATTCTGACCTAAGCCGGGGCCAATCCCAATTGACGTATACTTAGTAATCTGATTTGGTAAATGTGAAAAATGGGAACTTTTATCCAAACTCAATATAGCAGAAGGGTAATTAATCTGAACAGCGAGCCTCTCTTCTGCTGGAACATGAGCCGTAACCAATCCACACCCCGAACGAAGTGCTGCCCCTGTTGATAAAATAGCAGCTCCGATCATTTCTTTTGACCCACAAATAAGCAATGCATGTCCATAAATTCCCTTATGACCAAATTTATCCCTCGCAAGCTTCATATTATTTATAAAATACTCATCTACGTACACATAACAAGATTGCGAATTACATATATAATCTTTACTAATACCTATCCGTAGCACATTAATATCTCCACAATAGTTTCCGGCTTCAGGTAATAGCATTGCCAACTTAGGAAATTCTAAAGTTAGCGTTATATCTGCCTCTATTATAGCTTGATTTAAGTTGCCAAATTCACTTTTCATGCCCGAAGGCAGATCTATTGACACTACTTTATTAGGCAAAGAGTTTATCTTCTCGATTATATTTTTTATACGATCTTTTATTTCACCTTTTACCCCTGTACCAAGTAAGCAATCTACAATAATGGATTTCTCATCGATATTTATATCTGTCAAATAACGAACGCCTTGAGGTAAACGTTCCAGATTGAAACAACTTTCTTCACTTAATTGATCTTTATCGAAAGCCTGATAAACAGAACAATTATATCCATTATGATACAAAATACGGGCTACAGCTAAGCCATCTCCACCATTGTTACCCTTCCCAATGATAAATACTAAAGGTATATCTTTTTCCACATGGTTGCATATCCATTCAGATATAGCCTGAGAAGCCCTTTCCATTAAATCAATCGAACTTATAGGTTCATTTTGAATAGTAAATATATCCGCTTCCTTTATTTGACTACCTGTTAATATTTTCATGTGTCTTTTTTATTTTATTAATTTACAAATACTTAAAGCCAAAATGACACAAACAACGTTCGACGGAACGAAGAGTAGTCAAATGACACACTTTTCAATATGTTTTTATCTTTGTCTCATTTCTTATTCTAATATGTTTATATATAGATAAATATATCAGAAATAAAGCACATTTCCTTCATCCGAATCAGCATATTCTTTCAATAAAAATTGCAGATAATCAACGGCTTCTTCTAAGCCATCTTTACCACTATATCCATTAATTATAGCCAGAAAATTTGTAGTAGTTATATCTATTTTTGTCCGTTCATTGTCACTAGTAGGAGTTCCCACACCACCAATAGAATCACGATAAACAGGCAAACCTTCAATATTTAGCATACCCCGGCCAATACCTTCATATGGCTCATCAGTTATTCCTATACCAAGTGTTAGTTTATCCCCCTGAATTTTATCAGCGTCAAACCCACCAATAGAATATCCAGTACGAATCGAAACCAAATTTATTAGATCTACCAATGTATCAATCTGATAGAGTGGGAGATCCCTTAGTATCCTACGGCATAAAGCCTCAGAAGATGGACGATAACGATTAGGATCCTTTCCAAATTTTTTATAAGCAGTACGTGTAGCAGCAATAGCAGAATTTTTCTTTATATCTTCGATTTGATGCGACTTTTTATATTCGTTTGACAAATCGGTTATTAATTCCCATAACTTGCTGTTATGAGGACTATTTTTCACTTTTGCATATATAGCCGCCCCTGCAAATTGAGGGCAAAGCTTTTTAATTTCCTCTGAGACTTCAATAGATATCATAAATTAATATTTATATAATCATTCAAAGTTATAATTTTTCTATTAGATGAAGTCTTTTGCTAAAATAATTAGCAAAAGACTTGTTTTTTATAATTCAATAATATATCTTTATGATATCATATTAATATCATAAATTATTAAACTATGGAAACTAAAGAAAAAAAATTTACTGGTGTTACAATTAATGGATTCCTTGCTATTGTTATTGTAGTCGCTGTTGTTATATTTAGTATATTTCTATTTGTAACAGAAAATCCTTTATATCTTACAATTGGAATTATTCTACTGTTTTTAAGTATGCTTTCCCTGAAAGGACTCATCATGGTAGAGCCAAACGAAACCAGAGTAATGATGTTTTTCGGTAAATATGATGGAACATTTACCAAGAACGGCTTTTACTGTGTAAATCCATTTTATACAACACGTCGTATTCCTATCCGTGCCCGAAATCTTGATATAGAGCCGGTAAAAGTAAACGATAAAGTAGGTAATCCGATAATGATTGGGGCTGTATTGGTATGGAAAGTCAAAGATACATTCAAAGCAACATTCGATATTGACTCTAATCATAACGATATAATGCAGGCTTGCTCTTCATTTGTATATATACAGAGCGATGCTGCATTGCGTCAGGTAGCTGGTATGTATGCATACGATAATAATAACCATGAGAAAGATGCAATAACACTTCGGTCAAATAGTGAAGAAGTAAGTGAAAAACTAGAACAAGAACTAAATAGCCGTTTAGCTATAGCAGGAATAGAAGTTGTGGAAGCCCGTATTAATTACTTGGCATATGCAGCTGAGATTGCAAGTGTGATGTTACGCCGTCAGCAAGCGGATGCTATAATTTCCGCTCGCGAAAAAATAGTAGAAGGAGCTGTAAGCATGGTACAATTAGCTTTGGATAAACTTGAGAAAGATCATATTGTGGAACTCGACGAAGAACGCAAAGCTGCAATGGTCAGCAATCTGTTAGTAGTACTTTGCGCCGACGAAGCTGCTCAACCAATAGTTAATGCAGGAACACTTCACCATTAAGATAAAATTGTGGCAAAAAAAGAAAAAGAATCTACCAAAAGTTTCGTATTGCGGATAGACCCTTCAATGATGGAAGCAATAGAAAAATGGGCTGCGGATGAATTTCGCAGTACAAATGGACAGATACAGTATATTCTTGATCAGGCATTACGAAAAGCGGGAAGAGTAAAAAAAGACAAGGAAGAAAGTACTGATTAATATTCAGTATTTTTCAACCAATATGCAAATTCTTCGAAAGAAGAAAAGTTCTCTAATGTTTTATCTTTTTCAATTGTAATCAAACAATTGGACGATACAATTAATGTAAACAAACCATCTGTTTCATTATCAGTTATAGCAAAGCCATTTCTTTCGAGCATATTTTTTGCCCAATGAAAGAGGTGGTTTTCTGTTTTCAAAAAGACTTTCTTATTGCTTAGTCTGTTTGGTAAGAAATTTCCTGATTCTCTGTTAAATACAACATTTCCAGAACCAAAAAAGTTATCCAATTGGCCCGAAAGTATAACATCTTCAGTAACTCCGGAAACTAATCCTTTCTCCTTGGACAGTAACCATAAACGATCGGCTAGGAGCAGAGCTATATCAATATCATGTGTAGACAGCAATATTGTTTTATTCTGATTCATAGCAAGATAGTGCAGCAAATTCATTATTTCGATACGACTCTCAATATCTAAAAATGCTGTTGGTTCGTCCAGAATAACTATTGGGCATTCTTGAGCTAATGCTTTAGCTATCATCACTTTCTGTCTCTCTCCATCAGACAATTCGGCTACATACGAATCAGCTTTATGAAGAATGCATACATCCGACATCGCTTTTTCTACAATCTCTTTGTCTAGCTTATTCAATTGTCCGAAAAATCCGGTATAAGGATAACGGCCTAATTCAACAAGCTCCCGGACTAATAAGCCTCCGCTTGATGTCTTATCTGTCAGAACCAAGCCCATCATTTGTGAAAGTTTTTTGTCCGAATATGTTGAAATATCTTTGTTATTAAAGAAAATTTTTCCGTTTAATAATGGCTGAGAGGTACTTATCGAACGAAGAAGAGTCGATTTTCCGGCTCCATTCGCTCCCAATAAGCAGACTAATTCACCTTGATACAAGTCGAATGAAAGATTTCTATATAAGCTTTGTTTCGATTTGATATAACCGATCTCAATATTTTCAGCTGATATAATGGCCTTTCTTTTCATATCAATTAAAATATTGTATTTTCTTCTGATTCAGAATGACATAAAGGATTACCGGAGCTCCGAAAATAGGAGTAACGGCATTTAAAGGCAAAACACCGGAATCACCTGGCAGTACACAGATAAGATTACATAACAGTGCCATAGCACAACCAATCAGAATGGTAAACGGTAAGAGCGATTTGTGATTAGATGTACCTAATACTAATCTGGCCATATGTGGAACAGCCAGACCAATAAATGCTACAGGTCCGCAGAAAGCACAAGTTATAGCGGTTAGTAGCCCTGCACAAAACAGAAGCAAAAAACGAATTAATTTAATATTCACTCCCAAATTTGAAGCATAGCGCTCTCCTAATAATAATGCATTCAATGGTTTTATGAGCAGTATAGACAATAATAAACCAACACTAACAACAATACAATAGAATGGTAACTGATCCATAGATATGCCCGAAAAATCACCCATTCCCCATATCATAAAAGAATAAGACTCTTCGCTGGTACTCCAAAACTTCAAAATTGAAATAATAGAAGAAGTCAGATACCCAACCATTATACCAATTATAAGCAACATCACATTATTCCGGATAACAGATGCAAACCCCATTATAACAGCCAAAATAAGAGCAGCACCAAAAAATGCTCCGATTACTACACTCATAGAATATGATAAGTCAAAACCCGAGACAGAGCCTATACTTCCACCTAGAAGTAGAATTACCAAAGCAACACCTAGATTAGCTCCGGCACTTATACCTAAGATCCCGGCATCTGCTAACGGATTTCGGAAAGCTGTTTGTAAAAGTAAACCAGAAACAGCTATAGCACCACCGGTGAATAAGGCTGTAATAGCCTGAGGCAGCCGAGAATCGAGCACAATATATGTCCATGCTTGTTTTTCAACTTCATTTCCTTGCAATATTTCAATAACTGCTGATACTGGTATCGATACAGAGCCAAGAAAAAGAGTTAAAACAAACAATATAATTATGCTTATAGCTAACAAAAGACCAAAAATCAGCCTTTTTACCATAGAAAACTCTTAGTGAATCAACTTTTAATTATACTAAAAAGCGGAATGAAATATCTCACTGGATTTTAAGAGACACACTTCACTCCGTTTAGAATGCAAAGATAAAACTTATATCTTTAAAGAAAGTATATTAGTATAATACTTTATACTTATCTCCGGTTTCTTTAACTACACGTTGATAGAATTCTTTTGGATAGCCAACGCGTTGTGGTGATGAAGGCTTACCATGTTCATTACGGATAAATTCTCCATCTTTTTCTTTACGGACAACACCATCCATATATTTTATAAGCAAAAATTCGCCTAGTTTTTTCCATCTGTCAAAAGCATATTGAGCTTGAGTACCACTATAGTTAGTCAAAAACTCTACAGCTTTGGCAGGAGATTGTTTATATAGCTCCTGTGCTTCTTTTTCAATTGAGCCTTGCTCAGCAAAGAATTTACCCTCCAATTCTTTCTGTACTTTTTCCAGATCCGGATGCATATAGTCATATTTGTTATATACCATATTCGAAACCCAGTTTTGAATCCAGAAACTCGAAGTCCATGAGAATGTATACAAATCACCATTACCTTCACGATAACATTCCGGTATTTCTGTTATAGAACAATACATAGGTGTAAATACTGTCTGATCTGCATCATCAGTACCAAACCAAAGTATACCTCCAATAGCATTAGGCAACCATGAACGCATCTGAGATGTGAAAACAAATCCTGTTTGTTGAGTAGCTACAGGACGTTCGTTGCAATACTGTACCGAATCCACTTCCCAGGTTAGAGGAGCCCATCTATATGGCGACTTAAATGGTCCGGCACCAATATCGTTAGTCCAATCCAATTCTGTTCCTTCATAATGGTCTCTCATCATCTCTTGGATATCAGCAACAGATATTTTTGTATCAGGCTTAATATAAAGAGGCATAGGTTCCTGAGTTTTACCCTGGGCATATGTTACATATTTAACCATATCTTTATTATAGCGGTTAAAGAAACTCCATACACGAGCCTCACAGAAACGCTGTCCTCCAAAGTCAAGCGGATTGTATACATTTGCAAAGCTAAAATCTTCGTCTTTACCTGTATAATATCCTTTTTCTTTAGCAAATGAGATAACATCTTTAGAGTATATACAATTGTTTGGATCTTTTAAAGGGAACTGATGTATACGTGCCTGATTGGCATGTGCCGATATACAATCGTCAGGGATACGGATAGCCACCCATACAGCACCTTTATTTCCTTTACCCTTACCAATCATTTCCAGTACCCAAATTTCATTAGGGTCGCCTATCGAAAACGATTCTCCACCACTGTAATAACCATATTCAGCAACAAGCTCAGTCATCACTTTAATAGCTTCACGGGCATTTTTTGCCCTTTGTAATGTTATATAGATAAGACTTCCATAATCAATTATTCCATCCGGATCTGTCAACTCTTCGCGGCCACCAAAGGTTGTTTCACCAATAGTGAGCTGATGCTCGTTCATATTGCCTACTACATTATAGGTTTCGCGAACTTGGGCTATATCTCCTAAATATTTTCCGGTATCCCAGTCATGTACTTTCAATATTTCACCTTTAGCATACTTTTTTGCTGGCCAATGATACAATTCGCCAAATAAGGCATAAGAATCTGCCGAATAACTGATAATAGTAGCCCCGTCGACAGACGCATTTTTCCCCACAAGAAAATTAGTGCACGCAAATACGTGAATCTGGAAGAGTAAACAGAATAGTGTAAATAAAAAAATCTTTTTCATGTGATCTAATAAGTTTTCTTTTAATAAAGGTAAAGATACTTCTATTATTTATAATTAGAAAATAGCGGTTGAATAAATATACAAAGATATACATTGAGTAATATACAAGAGTAAATCAAAGCAGAGAAACATATGTAAATTCAAGAAGTGTAGAAATGTATACAGATAAATTAATACAACAATATATCTACAATATAGAAATATATATACTAATATACAAATGAGAAACAAACAAAAGTAAACATATAAATATAGAGAAATTATATAAATATAAAAACATATAAATCAGATTATTATATATATAATTAAAAGAAATTCTTTAAGCATTAAGGCTAATTAGTAGGATAGGGGAAAGATAGTGCTATTTAAACATATAATATATCATAATTATATGCTAATTATCAATATCATATATACATAAATAGAAGTTATACTTTAATCTATTATTAGGTCATATACAACTGTATAAATAAGAAATGTAAATCACTGATACTTTTGTATAAAACAAATGTAAATCAATTTAATTTTCATTTGTAAAATATATTATTTACATTTGTTCTATCATTATTATACATTACTATAATGGAAATGAAAGATAGAATCAGGCAAATAATGGAGAATGAGCATCTCACACCTTCAGCCTTTGCCGACCAATTACAATTAGGCCGGGCTGTTATATCCCATATATTAAATGGACGCAATAATCCGAGCCTTGATGTTGTTTCCCGAATCTTGGCTAAGATGAATTATATAAGTTCAGAATGGTTAATAACCGGAAAAGGTGAAATGTATAAATTCGAGTCAGGAAAAAATTCGCCAACTAATCAGGTTCAACAAACTTCGATTAGCCAACCTCCGACTTCTAACCAAAATCAACCCGATTTATTTTCGCAGAGTTCTGTAAACCCGACCATTCGGCCGGTTGAAACTGAATATCGCAAGGAAATTGAGGTTAAAGAGCCTGAGAACGACATTGAAATCACTGATAATAAACAGATTATATATCAAAAATTGCCTGAACGAAAAATTACTAAGATAATTATATATTACTCAGATAATACATTCGAAACATTTAATGCCGATCATAGTCCATTATAAAGTAATAATTATAGGAATTCTAAGAAGATTTAATACTAAACAAAAAATAAAGAAGGATTTTTCTCCCTGTGAAAGATCCTTCTTTTATTTCTATATTATTTTCCAATAGGTACAAAAAAATGGACTTACCGCTTTATCACAAAGAAGTAAGTCCTACCAAGTTACTTAATATTATGGATTGTAATCAACCCATATTTTCCAATTCCACTGTGAAGTGCCGTAATAAATCGGCCTCCCAAGTGATTTTTAGTCCTTTAGCGATAGATTCTCTTCTATCAAATATATTTTTTAGGGCTACAGCCACAACATTCATATGATTGTCAGTATACACACGTCGAGGAATAGCTAAACGCAATAGATCTAAACCATCATAGCGATTCTCTCTTGTCACAGGATCACGGTCGGCTAATAGATATCCAATCTCACAGCCTCTGATACCAGCCTCCAAAAATAACTCTACAGCAAGTGTCTGCGCAGGAAACTGCTCTTTAGGTACATTTGTCAATATTTTGCTGGCATCAACAAATATTGCATGCCCTCCTGCCGGACGCTGATAAGGAATTCCGTATTCATCTAGTTTCTTTCCCAGATATTCAACCTGTTTTATACGACTCTCTAAATTTTCAAATTCAGTATTTTCATCCAAACCTATAGCCAGAGTATTCATATCGCGTCCATTCATACCTCCGTATGTAAGGAAGCCTTCATAAACTATCCCCTTCACTTTCGCTGCATCATACCATTCTTTCAAATTAGTAGCAAAAAATCCTCCCATATTTACTATGGCATCTTTTTTTGCACTCATAGTCATACCATCTGCATACGAAAACATTTCCAGGCAAATTTCTTTTATAGTTTTATTTTCATACCCGTTTTCCCGGGTCTTAATAAAATATGCATTTTCGGCAAAACGAGCAGAATCTAAAAGCACAGGTTTGTTATATTTCTTAGCCAATTCGTGCGCTTCGCGTAAATTTTGCATAGATACCGGTTGTCCTCCCGATGTATTATTAGTTATAGTAATTATAATAAAAGGGATACGATCTCCATATTCGTTTAATACCTTCTCCAATTTTTTGATATCGACATTTCCTTTGAATGGAATTTCCAATTGGGTATCTTTTGCTTCGTCTATTGTACAATCTAAAGCTATAGCTTTACGTGACTCTATATGACCTTTTGTTGTATCGAAATGAGAGTTACCCGGACAAACATCCCCTTCTTTTATTAAACAAGAAAATAAAACATTCTCTGCAGCACGTCCCTGATGGGTAGGCAAAACATATTCGAAACCAGTAATACGGGTAACAGCCTCTTTCATATTATAAAAAGATGAAGCTCCGGCATAGCTTTCGTCGCCGAGCATCATCGAAGCCCACTGACGATCACTCATTGCTCCTGTACCCGAATCGGTAATTAAGTCGATATATACATGTTCTGCTTTCAATTGAAACATATTATATTTAGCTTCTTCAAGCCATTGTTCGCGTTCTTTACGTGTACTTTTGCGTATAGGCTCAACCATCTTGATTTTCCAAGATTCGGCGAAAGGTAATTCCATAATATAAAACTATTTATTATGTAAATAGAAATAAGTATAGCTACTCAAAATAAAGTATACTATAAATTGTGATTAAGATAAAAAAAAGAAAATGATTTCTAGTTATACAAGATTAGATAGTTTTATAAAAAAATGATCCCTATCCTTAATATTAAGGAAAGGAGAAAAAGTAGGAATATTTTTTAAAATATAATGCATTGTAAGTTCACCACGTAAATTAATGCTGTAAAAATAGTGTTTTTTCTCAATAATGAAAAAAAATATGATATATTTTTAAACACTTTTTATTTAGATCTACTAATATATAAAATATAAATCATTTTTTCACTTTTCTATATTCAATTTTCACTTATTTATTCCTTAACTTTGCACTTGAAAAAATTATCTACTAAAAAATAAAAGGTTAATGAAAAAAATCCTGGATTTAGTTGTTACCGAAAACAACCGACTAAACCAAGCTTATTGCCTTCTTAAATTAACTACCACAGACAATTCCCCACTACCGGAAATGTTACCCGGACAATTTGTTGAAGTAAGAGTTGATGGGTCACAATCGACTTATTTGCGACGTCCTATTTCTGTCAATTTTGTTGATAAGGGAACAAATGAATTGTGGTTATTAATTCAGATGGTGGGCGATGGAACAAAACGAATGTGTGATTCGCAAAAGGGAGAAATTGTAAACCTGATACTCCCATTAGGTAACTCCTTTTCTATTCCTACCGGAAATAATAAGCAGGAATTACTTCTAATTGGAGGTGGTGTTGGCACAGCTCCTATGTTATATCTCGGAGCCTGTCTTAAAGAAAGAGGATTTAAACCAAAATTTCTTTTAGGTGCCAGATCTCAAAATGACTTGCTTCAGTTAGATGAGTTTTCTAAATACGGTGAAGTTTTTTGTACAACAGAAGATGGCAGTTTTGGCGAAAAAGGATATGTAACCGAACATTCTGTGCTTAAAAACAACCAATTTAATGCAATTTACACTTGTGGGCCTAAGCCTATGATGATGGCTGTAGCCAGATATGCAAATGTAACTAAAACCACATGCGAGGTATCTCTCGAAAACGTTATGGCATGCGGATTTGGCGTATGTTTATGTTGTGTGGAGAAGACGCGCGAAGGGAATATATGTGTATGCACAGAAGGTCCCGTATTTAATATAGAAAAGTTGACATGGACAAATTAGCAATAAACATAGGTAAATTACATTTGAAGAACCCGGTAATGACTGCATCGGGTACTTTTGGGTATGGAAAGGAGTATTCAGACTTCATTGATCTGTCGCGAATAGGTGGTGTTTTTGTAAAAGGAACTACCATTCGTGAGCGACAAGGAAATGACTACCCTCGTATGGCTGAAACCCCTATGGGTATGTTAAACGCTGTGGGACTGCAAAATAAGGGTGTTGATTACTTTGTTTCAAGCATTTATCCTGAGATAAAAGATATAGATACACATATTATTGTTAATGTTTCGGGCTCTACTATCGAAGATTATGTAGAATGTACCGAAAAATTAGTTTCTTTAGATAAAATACCTGCAATTGAAGTCAATATTTCATGTCCCAATGTAAAAGAAGGCGGCATGGCCTTTGGTACATGTGCAGGCTCGGCAGCTGAAGTAACCAAAGCAATCCGTAAAGTTTGGGACAAGACATTGATTGTAAAATTATCACCTAATGTAACAGACATTACAGAAATAGCAAAAGCTGTAGAAGGAGAAGGTGCCGATGCTGTTTCCCTAATAAATACGTTATTGGGAATGGCAATTGATATCAATAAAAGACGCCCTGTTTTATCTACTATTACAGGTGGTCTCTCCGGTCCTTGTGTCAAACCTGTGGCTTTACGCATGGTATGGCAAACATATAATGCTGTAAAAATTCCAATCATTGGTATGGGAGGAATTTCTTGTTGGCAAGATGCTATCGAGTTTATTCTTGCAGGCTCGTCTGCAATACAAATAGGCACTCACAATTTTGTAGATCCGGCTATTTCGGTAAAAGTAGCGGATGGTATAAAAGAATATCTGGACAAAAACAATATAAATTCTGTGAAAGAATTGGTTGGAGCAATGGAAATATAAAATTATGAGTCATGAAACTCAAATTTTATTACGAAATAAATAAAGCCAGAATACTTTGGGCAGTGAAAATAACAGGCATAATTATGTCTGTTATTTCTGTTTTCATAATGTTCGCCCCCATGTTTTTGGGAAAAGAGAAGATGGAAAGCTTGGAATATACAATATCATTAGCCATCACTCTATTTGTTGGAGCTAACTTATTTGGATTACTTCTTATTTTATTGGCTTTTTTTGATACTTATTTTAAACAAAAAAATGATATCGAGTTATCTTTCAAAGAAGAATTTTCTGAAATATTCAATTTAAAATTATTGGTACTAGAAGGGAATCCAAAAATGAATTTTATTAGATTTAAAACCATTGGATTCTGGGATGAAGCATCTTTTTTTATTACAGTAGAAAGAACAGCCGGATTAATTATAACTAAAAAACAAATAAAAGTACAATTTGAATCTAATATCTTTCTTTTGACAAAGGATATTCTTAAGATCAATAAAAGATATAATTGGAATACTAAGTTTTTAGGCACAGACCAGAATGGTGCATACATATTGGTAGATAAAAAAGATTGGCAAGTATTAACCTCTGGTGAATTAGAGGAAAAATTAGTCCAACTCAAATCTATGAATTCACAAATTATTCAATATATAATTGAAATTGAAGAAAAAATGTAATAAACAATGTAATTTCTACTTATATTTAAACTCTTAACAAAAATACCAATATAAAAATTACTATCATGTTTTCATTTTTCAAGAAAAAGAAAGGCTCTCAAATAAGCGTACCGGACTGGGCTACTTTTATGACACCGAAAGAATATTCAATATTTATAAAGGCAACAGAAGAGTATTTTAACAAGTTGAATATTGGATATTCAATAGAAAATGAAGGAGTTGTACTGGTCAGCGAAAATGATTTCGGATTCGGACAACTAGGCCTGCATAACATTGCTCAGATATGTAAGCAAAATGATATCAAAGATTACAAAGCGATTGTAAAAGATCATTTTGATGCGATGGTCAGAATCCATAAATTCAATAAGGAATTTGAAGAAACTGTTTCTAATTTCGAAAAAATAGAGAAATATATAGCTGTAAGGCTTTATAACATGGAATATGGGGCTAATTTAGAAGGAGATAATATTATCGTAAGAGATTTTGCAGAAGGGATTATTGCTATGTTAGTTTTTGATTTACCTGAAAGTGTTGTCAATATAAAACCTGAACAGGTAACCCCCTGGAACAAAACTATTGACGAACTTTTTGAATTAGGTAATGAAAATATAAGAAAAAATTACCCTATAGACCTTTCCGAGCATAAAGTTGGAGAACATATGATTTGGTTTGCAGAAGCTGATCACTTTTTTGCATCCAATTTTGCTTTTGATATCAAAAACTATCCTCAGGTAGTAGGTAGCCAGGGCTCTTTAGTTTCTATTCCTAACAGGCACACTGTTATAATATACCCTATCCGAAACTTAGATGTGATAGGAGTTCTCAATAATATGCTATATCTTACTTCGCGTATGCATGAAGATGGTCCCGGCTCTATTACCGACAGACTATATTGGTATAACGACGGTAAATTTACCAATCTACCTCACAAAATGGAAAATGAGAAACTTGTCTTCTCTCCGCCGGGCGAATTTGTTGATGTTTTAAATGAATTAGGAAAAGAAAATTGATATAAAAAAATGCTGTAGAGAAAACCCTTACAGCATTTTTTAGTTATTTGTCGATTCTCCCTTATTTAATATATCCTACAGGTTGAACGATTGTAATCTCTTGTTTCTCTGTCAATTTCAAAGCTTCATGCAATCCCGGACGAGTGAATGAAGCACGAACTACAGAACCTAAACCTGCTGATGTGCAATAAAGATAGACGTTTTGTGCAATAAAACCACTGTCAATAAATCCGGCTTCACGATTAGATGCTTTATCCAGATTAGCTACATAAACCAATGTTAGAGAAGCATTATTAGAAATATTTGGCTGTCCCAAAGCTTGTCTGAAATCTCCTTTTTCTTTCAATGTCAGTTTATGAGCTTTTGCATCGTAAAGATAAATACCACTACTAAACACTACATACACATCCATTTCCTGACGATTTTGTGATGTAGGAACTGTGCGTTTGTCATCTCTGTTGAATCCATTAGCCGCCCACAGCAAATCGGAAAGAGTCTGAGCCGGTAAATCTTTTTTCTCAAAACTACGATGAGATTGTCTTTCGTTAAGAGCTTCCATTAATGGTTTACCGCCTGTTTTTGTAGGTGTAGGTAACTGAATATCTTGCGCCCAAATGTATGATGTAGCACATAACAACGCAATAATAATTAATCCTTTCTTCATTTTCATCTATTTTAAATTAACGACAAAAACAAAATTATGTAATAATAAGCATTAAAACTATAGCTAATGTTGAATATATTTGGAATAAAGAGTCAGATTTTAAGTAAAATTCACACCATTTGGTAAGATTGATTCCCGTAAATGCACACATCATATTTACATATATTTTATCTTTGCGTATAAAAATTACTGATGCGAAAATATATAATACTCCTCCTTATCGCTTTCATGGGAATATTCCATTCCTTAAAAGCTCAATACGAAGTACCAAAAGCAATTTTAAGCGATACAGCACAAGTTAGTCTCCTTACCAGCACACCTTGGGATGGAGCCATATATGCTTTGTTCGGACACACAGCTATACGGATCAATGACCCTGTAAATGATCTGGATGTTGTTTTCAATTATGGAATATTCAGTTTCAATAGCCCTAATTTTATGTTACGCTTTATCAAAGGAGAAACAGATTATATCGTTGCCGCAGTTCCATACAAATACTATACTATAGAATATCAAGAAAGAGGTGTAGGAATTATAGAACAAGTTTTCAACCTTTCGCTACAGGAGAAACAAAAAATATTTGATGCATTATTAATCAATAGTTTACCTGAGAATAGAGTATACAGGTACAACTATTTTTATGATAACTGTTCAACCCGTCCCAGAGATATTATAGAAAAATATATCGATGGACGCGTTATTTATACGCCAACCGACAAAAAACAAACTTATAGAGATTTGGTATGGGAATGTACAGATATACAACCTTGGTCAAAATTTGGGATAGACCTTGTTATCGGAGCAGATGCTGATAAAGTTATAACTGACAGACAAAAAGATTTTCTACCTCTTTATCTATTATCAGCATATAATAATGCCAAAGTTATCGATAATAACGGAGAAGAACGCAATATCCTTCTGGAAACAAATGATATACTTGTAGCTAATCCATTACAGAAAGATTCTTCTTTATCACCACTATATGCAGGCTGTATACTATTAGCTCTCACTATACTGTTATCATTCCTTGTATATAAGAAGAAACTTTTCACTTTAGGAAAGATTTTTGATACACTGCTCTTTATTGTGGCAGGTGCAGGCGGATGTATAATTTTCTTTTTGATGTTTTTCTCTGAACATCCATGCGTTAATCCTAACTGGAATATTGTATGGTTAAATCCTCTGCAACTGATAGTTGCCTTTTTATTCTTTGTAAAACCACTTTCAAAAGCAATTAATTGTTATCATTTTATTAACTTTGCGGCGCTATTGGTGTTTATATTGGCATGGAGTTTGATTCCACAACAATTAGAAATAGCATTTATTCCATTTATTTTATCTATAATGATAAGATCAGGAATGAATTTGTTGCAACAAAGAAAATTAAAGAAAAAAGCTGAATACAGCTTACCGAGAACAAGAAGATGATAAGAATAATAACCTCCTTAGTCGCAGTACTGACTATATCGTCGGTTCAGGCACAAACAACTGTGCGTGAAACGCCTAAGTTAGTTATCGGCATCACTATCGACCAGTTGCGAGGCGATTATCTTGAACTTTTCCAAAATACATTTACCGAAAGAGGATTTAAGCGTCTACTTAATGAAGGACTTGTATATCAGAATATTAAATTTGATTTTCCGAATCTGGATGATGCTTCAGCAATAGCTACTATATATACAGGAGCAGCTCCATTCTATCATGGTATAGTTGGAAATAAAAAATATCTAGCTGATAAACAACAGGAAATAACAACATTTTCTGATCCTGCTTATCTGGGAAACTATACACAGGATAATGTATCGCCACTAGCCCTTAAAACATCAACAATAGCCGATGAACTCAAAATAGCTTCGCGAGGCTCATCTGACATATATTCCTTTGCGCCAAATATCAGTCAAGCCCTAATCACCGCAGGATTAAGAGGAAATAGTGCTTTCTGGATTGATGATTATACCGGTAAATGGGCTTCATCTACATATTACAAAAATTTCTATTGGACTGTAGATCAAGAAAACAGAAGCGGAACAGATTATTCTGTACGTGCCTGGGGCATGCGCTGGACACCGTTACTTAGTATAAATGAATATAAAGCATTTCCATACATGCAAGACTTAACGTCGTTTGCGCATGACATGGGAACTGACAAAGAGACATACATTAAAGCTAAGCAGACGCCCTCTGTTAACGAGAATATTAGAAACACAGCTGTAAAAGTTTTAGCAAAAGCTGATTTAGGTAAACGTACCAGCCCCGACTTTTTAGCACTGACGTTCTATGCTGGAAATTATAGAAAAGTGTCGGATTATTCGTTTGAAATACAAGATACTTATACCCGCCTAGACCGTGAAATAGAAGCACTGCTTGATGAAGTAGAAAAGACTGTAGGGTTAAAAAACACATTAATCTTCCTTACTTCTACAGGTTACTATAATTCAAACGAAACGGACTATAAAGGAGAACAAAATATACCTGACAATAAGTTCCACATAAACCGTTGTGAGGCTTTGCTCAATATGTACCTGATGGCTATATATGGTAAAGACGATAAATGGGTAGATAAATTCTATAATGGACAAATTTATCTGAACAGAGAACTTATTAAAAAGAAAAACGTTTCATTATCAGAAATACAACAAAAAGCAGCCGAGTTTGTATCCGAATTTTCCGGTGTTCAGGAAGTTTATACTTCTTATCAGATACAGTTAGGACAATGGAACCCGGTAATGGAATATTACCGAAACGGGTATACAAAAGAAACTTCGGGAGACCTTTTTGTTGAAATCCAACCAGGATACAAAATTGTAAATGAACAAGATTACACATTCAAAGAAAAACAGGTCAGAAGCAATGCTATTGTTTGTCCGGTTATATTCTTTGGGCATAATATAAAAGCGCAAAAGATAAAAAGAACAATCAAGGCTACCGAAATAGCTCCAACTGTATCTTATATTATGCGTATCCGGTCTCCTAATGCGGCCAAAGAGCAGGCATTATCGGAATTATTATAAAAAAGTAACAAAAAACAAGAAAGAAAAAAGTATACAAAAAGTGTCACCTTTGTCACTTTTTCAAAAAAAATAGAAAATAAACAACTAAATATATGGGATTCGCTGATTTTTTAACATCATTATTCGGGAATAAATCTCAACGCGACTTAAAGGAGATTAACCCGTACGTAGACCGCATCAAGGCAGTTTACCCACAAATAGAAAGTCTGTCGCATGACGGACTACGCGCCAAAACGGTAGAAATAAGACAGCAGATTCAAGACTATGTTTCTGAAGAGAAAAATAAAATAGCTGAACTGAAAAAAGACATCGAAAGTATTGATATTGACAAACGTGAAGAAATTTGGGCTGAAATAGACAGGCTTGAAAAAGAAATCACTGATAAATACGAGGAAATACTTGATAAAGTGTTACCAGAAGTATTTTCGATAGTAAAAGATACAGCACGCCGTCTTACTCAAAACGAAGAAATAGAAGTTACTGCTACAGACCTCGATAGAGAACTAGCTGAAACCAAAGACTTTGTTCGTATAGAAGGTGATAAAGCAATCTATCTGAATCATTGGTTAGCCGGAGGTAATGAAATCAATTGGGATATGATCCACTACGATGTACAGTTATTCGGAGGGGTTGTTCTTCATAAGGGAAAAATTGCCGAAATGGCTACAGGGGAAGGTAAAACATTGGTAGGTACACTCCCTGTATTCTTAAACGCTCTTACAGGAAACGGAGTACATGTAGTTACTGTCAACGATTATCTTGCAAAACGTGACTCGGAATGGATGGGACCTTTGTATATGTTTAATGGACTAACTGTAGACTGTATAGATAAACACCAACCAAACTCGGAAGGCCGTCGTAAGGCATACATGGCAGATATTACATTTGGAACCAATAACGAATTTGGTTTTGATTATCTGCGTGATAATATGGCGATCAATCCGTCAGATCTTGTACAGCGTAAACATAATTACGCAATTGTCGACGAGGTTGACTCGGTTTTGATTGATGACGCCCGTACACCTTTAATTATTTCAGGACCGGTTCCGAGAGGAGAACAACAGTTATTCGAAGAATTCCGCCCTCGTGTCGAAATATTAGTTAAAGCGCAAAGAGACCTTTGTACAAAATTATTGGCTGAAGCTAAATCCAAAATGGCTTCGGAAGACAAGAAAGTACAAGAAGAAGGTAGTTTGTTGCTATACCGTTCATTTAAAGGTTTGCCAAAAAACAAACCGTTGATTAAATTCTTAAGTGAACCTGGTATCAAAGCATCTATGTTAAAAACAGAAGAACATTATATGTCTGAGCAAATGCGTAATATGCATATTGTTACAGATGAATTGTTCTTTGTTATCGATGAAAAGAATAACAGTATAGAACTTACTGATAAAGGAATTGACTTAATGACAGGAAATTCTGATGACCCTCAGTTCTTTGTGTTACCTGACATCAGTGCCCAATTATCTGAATTGGAAAACCTTACAGTAAGTGATAGCGATAAGGCTCAGAAAAAAGATGAATTGATGCAAAATTATTCGATCAAATCTGAGCGTGTGCACACAGTAAACCAATTACTTAAAGCATATGCATTGTTCGAAAAAGACGATGAATATGTGGTGATTGACAATAAAGTAATGATTGTAGACGAGCAAACCGGACGTATTATGGACGGTCGCCGTTACTCAGATGGTTTACACCAGGCAATAGAAGCAAAAGAAAGAGTGAAAGTAGAAGCTGCTACTCAAACATTTGCAACTATTACACTACAAAATTACTTTCGTATGTATAATAAGCTGTCCGGTATGACAGGTACTGCTGAAACGGAAGCTGGGGAATTGTGGAACATCTATAAACTAGATGTAGTTGTTATCCCAACAAACAGAGCAATTGCCCGTAAAGATATGAATGACCGTATATATAAAACTAAACGCGAAAAATATACGGCAGTTATTCAGGAAATAGAAAAACTTGTAAGCGAAGGACGTGCTGTGCTTGTAGGTACTACTTCGGTTGAAATATCTGAGCTATTAAGCAAGATGCTTACAATGCGTAAGATTAAACACAATGTACTGAATGCGAAGTTACACCAACGTGAAGCTGAAGTTGTAGCCCTTGCCGGACAACCAGGAGCTGTTACTATTGCTACTAATATGGCTGGTCGTGGTACCGACATCAAATTGGCACCTAGTGTGAAAGAAGCCGGAGGTTTGGCTATTATTGGTACTGAAAGGCATGAATCTCGTCGTGTTGACCGCCAGTTACGTGGTCGTGCAGGACGTCAGGGAGACCCGGGTTCTTCTGTATTCTATATATCTCTTGAAGATGATTTGATGCGCTTGTTCGCTTCTGAACGTATTGCGGGAATGATGGACCGCATGGGCTTCAAAGAAGGTGAAATGCTTGAGCACAATATGCTTAGTAAGTCCGTAGAACGTGCCCAGAAAAAAGTAGAAGAGAACAACTTTGGTATCCGTAAACGTTTGCTGGAATATGATGATGTTATGAACTCTCAACGTGAGGTTATTTACAAACGTCGTCGCCACGCACTTATGGGTGAACGTATTGGTATCGATATCGTTAACATGTTCTATGACACAGCCGTTAATTTGGTAGAACAATATTCTGAAAGCCTTGATTATGAAGGGCTAAAAATAGATTTGCTACGTATATTAGCTATAGAAACTCCGTTTGATGAAAAAGAATTCCGTTCGATGAAACAGGAGGCTATGATTGATAAAATATACGAAAAGGCTGTTCAGAACTTCAAGCTTAAAATGGATCGTTTGGCTGAAATAGCTAATCCTGTTATCAAACAAGTTTTTGAAGAACAAGGAGATAGGTATGAGAATATACTTATTCCTATCACAGATGGAAAACGTATATATAATATATCTTGTAATCTGAAAGAAGCATACGATTCTCAGTCGAAAGATGTGATTAAATCGTTCGAAAAATCGATTGTATTGCATACAATTGACGAAGAATGGAAAGAACACCTTCGCGAAATGGATGATTTGCGCCATTCGGTACAGAACGCTAGCTACGAACAGAAAGATCCGCTATTAATCTACAAGCTTGAATCATTTACTCTATTCAAGACAATGCTCAATAGTGTGAATAGCAAATCTGTTACAATCTTAATGCGTGGTCAGATACCGGTACGCGAGCCAGAAGAAGTTCGTCAGGCCGCACCTGAGCAAAAAACAGACTATAGTCGTTACCGTACTGAAAGAAATAACATGGAGCAACAAGGTGGAGATGGACAACGTCCACCACAACAACAGCCCCAAAAAGCAGCTCCAATTCAGGTTGATAAGAAGCCTGGACGAAACGATCCTTGTTTCTGTGGAAGTGGTAAAAAATATAAGAATTGCCACGGAAAAGGAGAATAATTACAGAATAAATAAGAAACTCCAAAATTGATATAGAAAAGCCTGCTAAAGTTAGATTTAGTGGGCTTTTTTAGGTCATTATATTTCCTCAATACGAAGAAAATTTGTATCTTAGCATGCTTTTTGAGTATACAAAATACAACCTTTTACAAAAAGCTTACAAACTATTAAATATTAAAATTTTATCATATAATTAATAATAATGGCAGAAGCAGAGGACAGAATTATTAAGATAAACATCGAAGACGAGATGAAATCGGCATATATCGACTATTCAATGTCGGTGATTGTATCTCGTGCCTTACCTGATGTTAGAGATGGTTTTAAACCTGTTCACCGTCGAATCCTTTTCGGGATGAGTGAATTAGGTAATGCATCGAATAAACCCCATAAAAAATCAGCCAGAATTGTCGGAGAGGTATTAGGTAAATACCACCCTCACGGCGATTCATCTGTTTATTTTGCAATGGTTCGTATGGCTCAGGAATGGAGCATGCGCTACCTACTTGTAGATGGACAAGGAAATATGGGTAGTGTTGACGGAGATAGCCCAGCCGCCATGCGTTATACAGAGGCTCGCCTCAGTCGTTTAGCCGAAGAAATGCTGAAAGACATAGATAAGGAAACTGTTGATTTTCAGTTAAACTTTGACGACACATTAAAAGAACCTACTGTTTTACCTACACGAATACCAAATCTACTTATTAACGGTGCTTCTGGTATTGCTGTAGGTATGGCTACAAATATGCCTCCTCATAATATGACGGAGGTAATCAATGCAACTATTGCATATATTGAAAATAAAGACATTGACACCGAAGGTTTAATGCATCATATTAAAGCACCAGATTTCCCATCAGGTGGATTCATCTATGGCTACCAAGGTGTAAAAGATGCTTTTGAGACAGGACGTGGACGTGTAGTTATGCGTGGACGTGCCGAAATAGAAATGGAAGGAAACCATGAGAAAATTGTAATTTCAGAGATTCCTTATCTGGTTAACAAGGCTGAATTAATCAAGCATATAGCTGACTTAGTTGGAGAAAAAAGACTTGAGGGTATCAGCAATGTAAATGATGAGTCAGACCGTCAGGGAATGCGCATCGTAGTTGATATCAAACGAGATGCAAATGCGAATGTCGTTCTAAACAAATTATATAAGCTAACAGCTTTACAATCATCTTTCAGTGTTAATAATATCGCCCTAGTGAAAGGACGTCCAAGAACATTGAACTTACGAGATATGATATCTTACTTTGTGGAACACAGAGTAGATGTTGTTATCCGTAGAACTCGATTTGACTTACGTAAAGCCGAAGAACGTGCTCATATACTAGAAGGATTGATTATTGCATCCGACAATATAGACGAAGTAATCGCTATTATCAGAGGTTCTAAATCGCCACAGGAAGCAATAGAAGGCTTGATAGCTAAGTTTAATCTTACAGATATCCAAGCTCGTGCTATTGTTGAGATGCGTCTGCGTCAATTAACAGGACTAGAGCAAGATAAGTTAAGAAATGAGTATGAAGAAATACAAAAATTAATTGCTTATCTGAACGAGATTTTATCGAATGAAGAACTTCTTATGAAGGTGATCACCGACGAATTGATAGAAGTAAGAGATAAATATGGAGATCAGCGTCGTACAGAAATAGTATATGCATCGGAAGAACTAAACCCTGAGGATTTCTATGCTAACGATGAAATGATTATAACAATCTCTCACCTTGGCTATATCAAACGTACTCCTCTATCCGAATTCAGATCTCAAAACCGTGGTGGAGTGGGAGCCAAAGGATCGGAAACCCGTGATGCAGACTTCATAGAGCATATATATCCAGCATCTATGCATAACTATATGCTCCTTTTCACACAGAAAGGAAGATGTTTTTGGTTACGCGTATTCGATATTCCTGAAGGAACTAAAAATTCGAAAGGTAGGGCTATTCAAAACCTTCTTAATATTGATTCTGATGACAAGGTTACAGCCTTTGTACGTGTAAGAGGATTTAGTGATACAGATTTTATAAAGAGTCACTATTTAATGTTCTGTACTAAACAAGGTGTTATTAAGAAAACTAGTCTTGAAGCATATTCTCGCCCTCGTCAGAATGGTGTGAACGCAATCACTATCCGCGAAGACGACAGAGTGATTGAAGTATTAATGACTGATGGCGACTGTGAAATACTAATAGCTAACCGTAATGGGCGGGCTATACGCTTCCATGAAAGCCAAATCAGAGAAATGGGTCGTACAGCCACAGGAGTCAGAGGTATGCGCATAGATGAAGATGGCGAAGATGAAGTAATTGGCATGTTGGCTTTGGATAAAGCTGCACAAAATGCTGAAACAATAATGGTTGTTTCGGAACAAGGTTACGGAAAACGTACTAATCTGAATGAAAAAGACGATGAAGGAAACGATATCTTTGACGAAAACGGAGTAATCGTTCCTGTGTATAGGATAACAAGCAGAGGTGGAAAAGGTGTTAAAACTCTGAATGTTACAGATAAAACAGGTAAACTAGTATCTATTAATAGTGTTACAGATGATAACGATTTAATGATTATTAACAAGTCTGGTATTACAATTCGTCTAAAAGTTTCAGATATTCGCACTATGGGACGCGCTACACAAGGCGTCAGACTCATTAATCTAGGAAAACGAAGCGATGAAATAGCTTCTGTATGTAAAGTTATATCCGAGTCAGAGGAAGAGGAAATCGAATCCAGTGATGAAATTATAGATTCTACAAGTGAAAATATTGAAGAAAATAACTAATTCAAATAATAGAGAACTATGAAACGAATATTTTTAGTTGCAACATTATGTATGTTTGCTGGCTTCTCATTCGCTCAGAAAAAAGCAGTAAAGGAAGCGAAATCATCGAAAGATATTAACGAAGCCAGAGGACTTATCAAACAAGCTCAGACTGATCCTGAAACAGCAAACGACCCTGAAACATGGAAAGTTGCCGGAGACATCGAATATAAAGAGTTCGATGACCAACGTACATTAGAAATGCAAAAGGAAATCACAGGAAAAGGTGGTGACGAAGCAAGAATGTATACAGGCCTTTACAATATGTATGAGCCATATGCTAAAGCTGATGAATTAGCAGAACAACCTGATGAAAAAGGTAAAATTAAGAACAAAGTTAGAAAAGACCTTGCTCAAAGATTGAAAGAAGCTCATAGATTCTATATCAATGGAGGAGTATTTTATAACGATCAAAAAGATTATAAGAAAGCTGCTGATTTCTTCGAAAGATATTGGGAACTGCCAACTCTTCCTATGTTTGCAGGAACCGAAGATTTTAATCTACAAGACACTACATATCAAACAATTAAATATTATACTGTAATCAGTGCAATACAATCGAAAGATCACCCTCGTTCTATTAAATTATTGCACAAAATAATAGACGAAGGATATGTTCCTCAAACTACTTATAAGGAAAGTGACCCTTATGAATTGTTAGCTAGCGAATATCAACAAAAAGAAGATAGCTTGGCTTATGTGAATATACTACGTCAAGGTGCAGAAAAATTCCCTACAAATAAATTCTTTACACCTAACTTAATTAACGAATTTATTAGAGGTGGTAAAACAGCAGAAGCTATTTCTTATCTGGATCAAGCGATCAAAAATGATCCATCAAGTGCATGTGACTTGATGAGCGTGAAAGGAACATTATTTGCAGACCAAAAAGACTATGCAAAAGCAGAAGAAGCATACAAAGTTGCTATAAATGCAAATGCAAATTGCGAAAGATCACTTGAAGGTATTGGCGTATTGTATGTATTGCAAGCTCAAGATTTGAAGGAAAAAGCTGGTCAAACAACAAACAGAAGAGAACAAGCTGAATTAGATCAAGGTACAGCTGATTTATATAACAAAGCATTGCCATACTTAGAAAAATACCGCGATATATTGAAAGGTAAAAATGCTGAAGATTATGAAATTAAAGCTGCATTGAAAAAGTTGGAGAATGTTTATTACAACTTAAGTCTTCTAAACATTGACAAATCAAAAGAATTAGAAGCTGTTCAAAAAGAACTTGGTACTATTTAAAAAATATTCCCTAATTATAAAAGGCATCTGGTTGAAAAATCAGATGCTTTTTCTTTTAAGGTTAACGATCTAAAAATAATTCATTCTTTTGTTATATAATGTTATATAATTATCATTATGTTTAATTATAGTTTTAATAAATCCTATAATCAATCTTTTATAAAGCCCCTATTTTTTACTATATTTACAACGAAAATTCAAGACAAAAAAGATTCAATATAAAAACGCCTCATAAATAATGGAACATATTGAAAATGACGATCAATACCAAGGATTGAAAGTAAATAAAGGAATTTCAGAGCAACCTACAGTAAATCCATATTTAAGTAATTTCAAGAAATATAAGCGTAAAACTTATACAACTTCAGAATATGTAGAAGGTATTTTGAAAGGAAATATCTCAATATTAGGACAAGCTGTAACTTTGATAGAAAGCTCGAAACCAGATCATCAAATTATAGCTCAAGAAGTTATAGAAAGATGTCTTCCCTATACCGGAAATTCAGTTCGCGTGGGCATTACAGGTGTTCCTGGAGCTGGTAAAAGCACTTCAATTGATGCTTTTGGTATGCATTTACTTAAAAATAACAGCAAAGTAGCAGTCCTGGCAATTGATCCATCAAGTGAAGTAACCAAAGGCAGCATCTTAGGAGACAAGACTCGTATGGAGAAACTTTCTGTCGAAAAGAATGCATTTATACGCCCCTCTCCTTCTGCTGGTTCTCTGGGAGGTGTTGCAAGAAAGACAAGGGAAACGATTATTCTTTGCGAAGCTGCGGGATTCGATCGTATTATTGTAGAAACTGTGGGGGTCGGACAATCTGAAACTGCTGTTCACTCTATGGTAGATTTCTTTTTATTAATACAACTAGCAGGAACCGGAGACGAATTACAAGGCATAAAACGTGGTATAATGGAAATGGCTGATGGAATAGTCATAAATAAAGCAGATGGCAACAATATTGAAAAAGCCCGCTTAGCCCAGTCCCATTTTCGTAATGCTCTTCATCTATTCCCCCTACCCGACTCCGGATGGGCTCCCAAAGTACTTACATATTCCGGCTATTATGAAATCGGAATAGACGAAGTTTGGAATATGATTGACGAATATATCACATTTGTAAAAGAAAATGGGTATTTTGATCACAGACGCAATGAGCAATCTCGTTTTTGGATGTATGAAACAATAAACGAAAAGCTCAAAAATAGCTTCTATAATAATTCTGAAATCCAAAAAGAATTAAAAAATTGTGAGCAACAAATACTAAACTCTCAGATAAGTTCGTTTGCCGCTGCCAGTAAAGTTTTGGATATTTACTTTAAACATTCATAAAATTTTATTTTTTCACATATAAAATGATAGATTAGTGCTTTAAATTAACTCTATATTAAGCGAGAATTCCTTATATTTGTACGCTTTGTTGAGACTTTAATTACTAATTTATATATCATTGTTAAATTAACATAAAAACATCATGGAAAAACCATATGCTATTGGAATCGATATCGGTGGAACTAACTCTGTATTTGGCGTTGTTGATAAAAGAGGACATATCATAAACCAAGGTTCTATAAAAACAAACGCTTATAAAGAAATTAATGAATACGTACACCATCTTTCGGTTGGAGTTCAAGAAATTATAGATCAGGTTGGTGGCTCAGGCAATATTAAAGGTATTGGCGTAGGAGCACCAAACGGAAACTACTTTACCGGATGTATCGAGTTTGCACCAAATCTGCCTTGGAAAGGTGTTATTCCATTAGCTCAAATGCTCACAGACAAGCTAAATATACCTGTAGCCCTTACCAATGACGCCAATGCAGCGGCTATTGGTGAAATGACCTATGGAGCTGCACGTGGTATGAAAGATTTTATCGTAATTACTCTCGGAACAGGTGTAGGTAGCGGTATCGTAGTAAACGGACAGCTTGTATATGGACATGATGGTTTTGCCGGAGAATTAGGACACACAACTATCCGTCGTGACGGACGTCTGTGTGGATGTGGTAAAAAAGGATGTTTAGAAACTTATAGCTCAGCGACAGGCGTTGCACGCACAGCCAGAGAATTTTTAGAAACAAGAAAGGAACCTAGCTTATTGCGCGAACTTAATGCTGATGAAATTACATCGAAAGATGTATATGATGCTGCAGTAAAAGGTGACGTTTTAGCTAAGGAAATATTCGATATAACTGGCCAGCTTCTAGGTGAGGCTTTTGCTGACTTCGTTGCATTCTCTAGTCCTGAAGCAATTATTTTATTCGGTGGTTTAACAAAATCCGGTAAATTTATTTTTGATTCTGTTCGTAAGCATATGGAAGAGAATATGTTGCCTATTTATCGTAATAAAATTAAATTGCTTATGTCTGAACTAAAAGAAGCTGATGCTGCTGTATTAGGAGCTAGTGCTTTGGGTTGGGAAGTAAAAGATTATTAATTGATTTCTATATATTAAAAATAGCCTGCGAAAATGTGTTTCGTAGGCTATTTTATTTATCTATACTTGTAGAAGTTATAAAACGGAAATGTGACATTTAAAAAGATTGATAAATGTGTCACTTTTGTCACCTTTTCTAATTTAAGCTATTTTATTACCTTTGTAACCTAAAATATAAAAACTTTATCCATCTCAAAGAACATGAGCGATCAACGATACAATCAACGTGGTGTTTCAGCATCAAAAGAAGATGTGCATAATGCGATCAAAAACATAGATAAAGGCATCTTTCCAAAAGCCTTTTGTAAAATCATTCCTGATATTCTGGGAGAGGATCCAGAGTACTGTAATATAATGCACGCTGATGGTGCCGGTACAAAATCGTCATTAGCATACATGTATTGGAAGGAAACAGGTGATATATCTGTGTGGAAAGGTATTGCACAAGATGCATTAATAATGAACATTGATGACTTGCTCTGTGTTGGTGCAACTGACAATATCCTGTTATCATCCACTATAGGAAGAAACAAAATGTTGATACCTGGAGAAGTTATTTCAGCTATCATTAACGGAACGAATGATTTGTGTGAAGAGTTGACTCAATTGGGAGTAAATATTTATCCTACAGGCGGTGAAACAGCTGATGTTGGTGATTTAGTACGAACAATCATAGTAGACAGTACTGTTACATGCCGAATGAAGCGTTCGGATGTTATATCGAATGATAAAATTCAAGGTGGAGATGTTCTTGTAGGTTTATCGTCTTCGGGACAAGCAACTTATGAGAAAGAATATAACGGAGGAATGGGAAGTAATGGCCTTACTTCGGCTCGTCATGATGTATTTGCTAATTATTTAGCAGACAAATATCCAGAAAGCTATGACTCTTCAATTCCGAAAGACTTGGTATATTCCGGTAAAATGAAGCTTACAGACAAAATAGCTGAGCTTAATATTGATGCCGGAAAATTAGTTCTCTCCCCTACCCGTACCTATGCACCTGTTATAAAAACAATATTGGAAAAAATGCGGCCAATGATCCACGGAATGGTTCATTGTTCGGGAGGCGCCCAAACAAAGGTTTTACATTTTGTAGATAAGGTGAAAATTACTAAAGATAACTTATTCCCTGTTCCACCGTTATTTAGACTTATACAAGAACAATCCGGAACGGATTGGAAAGAGATGTATAAGGTATTCAATATGGGGCATCGTATGGAAATATACTTAGCTCCTGAATACGCGCAAGAGGTCATCGATATTTCCAAATCTTACGGTATAGAGGCGCAGATTGTAGGATTTGTAGAAAAGTCGGACAAAACAGAATTAGTTATAGAAAGCGAATTCGGACGTTTCGAATATTAAGATATTAAAAATCAATATTTAAACTCATATTCAAAGGTTGCTATATTTCCACAAGCATCTGTAGCTGTGAATATGAGTTTTTGATTTTGCCCCTTTTTAAGGCGTTTTGGATCGAATTTATAAGAATATACACTAGACTTCACGTCATTCTCAAATAACATAAAATCGCCGTTTATAACACCTTTACATGAGGCTATTCCGCTCTTATTATCTGTTATTCTTATTTTAATCTCTTTTTGGGCAACCCATCTGGCTGGTTGAACCGGAGTAATTGTCGGGGCTTTTATATCCGTACTTACTGTATATGTATTACCTAATTCCCTTATACGTCCAATCATATAGCCATCACTATAAGTACCTCCTACCCAATACTCTCTGTTGCCTTTAAGGCTAACAATTCCATATTGCGACTTATTGACTAAGGTATCTTTAGTCATTTTCAGCATCATATCACAGTATGAATGCAAAGGTACATATCGGTTGTTAACTTCGTATATATCAGAGAAGTAATTATCATTTTTCGTTTGATTGAGTACAAAGCATATATCATCGTAAAGATATTCTTTAGGTATAAGCAAAGTAAATGAATCGGAGATGTATCTGTTATTATGATTCCATAACATTACTTGCGAGCACTTTTCCGGCTCGGGAATAGGCTGCTTCTTCCCTTGAATATTAAACGTATATGAACTTTTGTTTCCATAGAGATCCTCCAATTCATATTTAAATACATATTTCCGCTCTTCATTAATATCAACAAACCCATTATTTACAGCATTATAAATAGGTAGTTTATTTCCTGGCTCTACAAAAGATTTCATATAGAATGCTTTATTCCTATACCAGTAATCAAAATCTGTCAGGCTATTAATCATTCTGGTCTGATCAAAATCAACAGATGATATATTTGAGCTGAAAATCTCCTTCTCATCGCAAAATAAACGTACTATTTTGACTCCATAAATATTGCTGGTTCCTGTCATCTTATCATTAGCATAGATACCTAGTCCAATAGTACCCCATGCTTGTATCGAATCTTTTAGAGAAGCATAACCTCCTTTTTTCAATATTGATATATTATTTCGAAATGACTCCTTGCCATTATTTACTACACCTTTACCATTCATCGGATATACAGCTATTCCTTTGATTATCGGCGATTGGGAATCTTTTATATCGCTCTTATAAAACTCTAAAGCATCCAATGCATTTTGAGTTTTAGTATCTCTTATTTCAAAATGAACATGAGGCCCGCCAGAAGAGCCCGTATTGCCACTATAGGCGATTAATTCGCCTCTTTTTAGTGGTAATTCTGTATTATCGAGAGAAATATCAATGCGATATTTTTCCTGTTCATACTGCTTATTCTTTATATATTCGGCTATCTTAGGCGCATAACTATTTAGGTGTCCATATACACTTGTATGCCCGGTAGAAGGGTGGTCTACATATATAGCGAGTCCGTAGCCCGATGGGGATATGGAAATTCTGGAGACATATCCATCTGCAATAGAATATACAGGTTTATCTATAACTCCCATTGTTTTGAGATCAATACCCGAATGAAAGTGATTTGGCCTTAACTCCCCAAAATTAGCACTTAAAATAAGAGGTATATCCAGAGGTGATCTATATTGATTTTGAGAATATAAGTTTAATGTTAAAAATATAAATGCAAATAAAGCTGTCTTCTTCATTAGAATGTATCTTTTAATAAATCCGCACAAAAATACATGAATCTAATGAATATTTGGGTATGTATAAATGAAAACAGTGTTAAAATAGATTGTGTTAGATTATATTGTTTTCAAATTTGTACTTCCATCTTAAGAGTAGTATAGTAGCAAGTAATGTACAGATTCCACCGAAAATATATCCTATATAAATAGGTTGTCTAAAACCTTCCGGAGCAATTAAAATATAAGTTGAAACAACCATTGTCATAAACATTGCTGGAAGGAAAGTTATCCAGAAAAATTTCTTTTCCCTGATTAAATATACTGTTATTGTCCACAATGTAGCTGTTGCCAACATTTGATTAGCCCAAGCAAAATACCTCCATAAAACATCAAAGTTTATTTGAAGAAGGATGAATCCAATTATAAACAATGGAACTGAAATCATCAACCTATTTTTCAATGGTTTTTGATTATATTTTATAAAATCTGAAACAATAAGCCGCGCAGAACGAAAGGCTGTATCTCCCGAAGTTATTGGAGCTACAATCACCCCAATTATAGCTAATAAACCTCCTATTTTGCCTAGCCATGAATGAGCTATCGTATCAACAACCACTGCTGCATTATTCCCATTTTCAGCTAAAAAGGTTTGCAAACCGCCCACCGAACAAAAAAAACTCATAGCTGCAGCTGCCCATATCAATGCAACTAAACCTTCTGCAACCATAGCCCCATAAAATATACGGCGTCCTTGTTTCTCACTTTTCAGACAGCGTGCCATCATTGGCGATTGAGTAGCATGAAATCCTGAAATAGCACCACAAGCTATAGAGATAAACAACATTGGAAAAATTGGATAATTTTCTGCATCCAGATGCATATTATGTAAATTATCAATTGTAATATCCGGAACAGGAGCTCCATAATATATTATGGAAAAAGCAATACCCACAGCCATAAATAAAAGAGCTCCTCCAAATAATGGGTATATTTTTCCTATAACTTTATCTATAGGTAACAAAGTAGCTAAAACGTAATATATGAAAATAACAATACTCCAAAAAGTAAAATCTAAAGTAGTTGGCGTTAATTTTGCTAATAAACCTGCAGGACCGGCAATAAATACAGCGCCAACTAATACCATGAGGAAAAGAGTAAATACACGCATGAATTGCTTAAATCCACTACCCATATATTTCCCTGCCAATTCAGGTAAGCTAATTCCTTTGTTACGCAAAGAAATCATTCCCGACAAAAAATCATGGACTGCCCCACCAAAGATAGTACCAAAAACAATCCATAAAAAAGCAGATGGTCCATATACAGCACCCATTACTGCTCCAAAGATTGGGCCTAATCCTGCAATATTTAGAAATTGAATAAGAAATATGCGCCCCCAGCCCATGGGAACGTAATCTACATTGTCTTTATATGTATATGCTGGTGTTTCTCTATTTTTATCTATTCTGAATATTTTTTCAACAAAAGCTCCATAGATAAAATATCCTCCCACAAGGATGGCAATAGCAATAAAAAAAGTAATCATTATGTAAGTATTAGTCTAAAATATATTAAAGGTCTTTATTATTCCAACATAAATATATGAAAATAAATCAAAATCATATGCAAAGACATAAAACAGTATCATATTTTTACTTTTTGATTTCTATCATCAAACGAAATAGAAATGCATAAATCAAAAGATAAATATAGTTCATCATCTTTCAGAATGGCAAGTCTTTCGATCAATAGGATAAAAATCAGAGAAAAAAAATGAAAGAAAAACGACATTGATATTCAAACACATAAGAATAAAAGCATAATATTTTCAAAAAAAATACACAGATTTATTTGCAAGTATCAAAAAATGCTATACCTTTGCATCCGCAATCACGAAGGAAACAAGCTCTGAAAAACAGACGACCTCGTAAGATGGCCCATTCGTCTATCGGTTAGGACGCCAGATTTTCATTCTGGAAAGAGGGGTTCGACTCCCCTATGGGCTACTCAAAAAAAATATAAATAAAAACATAATTTAAGGATTAGTCAATATGGCAAATCATAAATCGGCAGAAAAAAGAATCAGACAAGCAGAAGTAAGACGCTTGAGGAATAGATATGTAGCTAAAACAACACGTAATGCAGTAAGAAAATTACGCGCTGTTACAGATAAAGAAGAGGCTCAAAAATTGTATCCATCAGTATGTTCTATGTTAGATAGACTTGCTAAAAAGAACGTGATACATAAAAATAAAGCAGGAAACTTAAAATCGAAATTAGCTGCTCACGTGAATTCTTTATAAGAATATACTAATATAAAACTTAAATATAATAAGGTTAGATAATCTATCTAACCTTTATTTTTTATTATATCAATAGTACTTAATTTCTGATTTCTTCGGAAAATATCATAGGGTTACTATTGACCAGATATGCCTCTATTAGTTTTATATGCGCATCTTTTAATAAGACTTTTTTATCTCTATCCAAAAGATAAAGTGTAGGTATTGCTTTCAAATCATACAATCGTTTTATTTCTACTTCTTGATTTTTATCATATCCATTTATCCAATCAGAAGGAATACCTTTCCTATGTTTTTCCCATATACTTAAGTCTCTGTCCGGATAAAAAGCCAAAACTGATGCTATCTTCAATTGAACCAATTTTGATATAATTGGAGAAGCTCTCATTATTGCAATTGTTTCTTCACATGATTCACAATCAGGGTTATAAAACATAAGGATTGTATAATCACTTTTCAAATTATACAGAGTGGAAATATTCCCTGTAGATAAAGTATAAGTTATATCAGTTGCCTTATCCCCTACTCTATTTTTTAATAACATATCCAAGTCAAATTGAGCTCTCTGTTTTTCAGCTTCATCTACCTCTTTTTTCACAATATATTTTAATACCACAATATAAGCATCTTCATTACGAACAGGTGAATTAGGATCATAAAAATATTTCTTATAGGCTGTAAGAAAATAATTCAGCATATTTCTTCTTTCAGAAGCTTTCATCAACGATTTATTTATTGAGGCTTCGATAATTACCGAATCTGTGTAAGGTAAGACTTCTGCATAGGTAGCCACCGCTTGGCCCATTACTTCAGGGTAATTAAGATATGTAGTATCTGTAAAATCAAAATTATCCCAATAATGCTCTACAAGAAAATCAGCTTTTTCTTTTGGAGTCGTATAATTTTGAGGAATTACAACCATCGGGAATACTTTTTCGATCTCCTTCGATTCTTGTGACTCTTTTCCCTTATCGTTAGTACACGCACTATAGGAAAGTATCAGTACAAGTATTGCAGTAATATTAATTATATATCTCATCTTCATTATAAGTAATTCTTATTTCGAACAAATATATCAATTAACAATTATAAAATAAAAAAGTTGCCTCTTTAAATTCAGAGGCAACTTCTCATCTTTATAATAAATGTGTTATACAGGTTTTTCTATTTTCTTTGCATTCTCTATCACTTGTCTTTTTTCTTTCATATATCCTTCTCTTAACTCTTTAATTTTTTGTTTTTGGGCGTCAGGGGCAATCCGGCTTAGTTCAACAGCTTTCTTTTCTTTCTCAAAATTATTTCTTAGTTCCTTTAGCTTGTCTTTACTAGCCTGATCTAAATTACGATCCATTCTCTTTCTATCACGGAAAGGAGCTTTATTGTCTTTACGAGAATCCTTTCTATATTCTTTTATTTTTTCTTGCTGTTCAGGAGTATAAATCTTATTTAGCTCTTCTCTATGCTTTTGAGCTAATTCTCTAGACTGAGACCTATATTCATCATTTAACACTTTAATTTTTGCTTTTTGATCATCTGTAAGATTCAATTCTTTGTCAAGACCTCCCCTGTGATGCCTATTATTACCTTTATGCATCGTCATATTTCGTCTATCTTTCCTAAATTTATCTGAATCATCTTTTTTAGCCCGTAAATCTTTCATTTTAGTTTGCTGTTCGGGAGTCAATATATTATTTACAACAGCTTCATGCTGTTCCTTTATTTCTTTCATTTTTGCAGTTTTCTGATCCTTAGTCAAATCTGATTGACTTCTCAAGTCTTTCATTTTTGATCTAAATTCTAAACTTGCTGATTCCATTTTTGTCTTTTGTTCTTCAGATAAGCTCAATTCCTTTGATATTTTATTCTTTGAATGATCTCCTTTGCGTGGTCCATTTTGAGCGTTAATTGTACTAAAAGAGACACTCATTAATATTGCTAGTGATAAAAATAACTTTTTCATATTCCGTCTTTGTTTTAAATTGTTTATAATGCTTAGATATAAAAAGATAATTTTAGTTTAATCTAATTTTAATTTTTAACATTATGTATCAGAATAATTAATTTACTTAAAAATACCGGAAGTATATTACGAAACTCAAACTATTGCTTTCTACTATTTATAGAATATCCTTACTTTTGCATCATTAAAAGACTATATATAGTATAATATGAAAAAGCTCATTTACTTTATGATTTTAGGATCTTCAATCTTTACTTCCTGTACACAAAAAAGCTCTGTCGGTTACGCCGGACAAAATATATCAAACGATGTATCGATAATAAGAGAGAAAACATCTAAATCAGCCAATTTTAAAATATATACAGACGAAAAATGGTCCTTATATGCTGGAAAAAGTATTGATCAAATAGATTTAACACAGCCAATAGCAGAAGGTATTAATAGTGGTACCTTCCCTATAGATGTACCAAACGATACCAGATCATATTTTCAGATAGCTACTGAAAAAGGTAAAGCAATCATTGCAGAAAGACACTTACCTATGACAGGTGGTTATAATTTCCGCGATTTAGGAGGGTATCAAACCACTGACGGGAAATATGTAAAATGGGGTAAGATGCTTCGTTCCGATGATTTACATAACCTCACAGATGCTGATTTAAAATATCTTGCATCGATCCCATTAACAACTATTGTTGATTTCAGGTCTAAAGAAGAAATGGATAATGCCCCTGACAAAAATCCGTCATCTGTAGAGAATAACTATGCATACTCAATAAATCCGGGAAATTTAATGGAAGCAATATCCAAAGACCTGAACAAACTAACACCTGAATATGCAGAGAAACTTATGAAAGATATGAATATCTTATTAGTTACAGACTCCGCTTGTATTGAACAATACCGTAAATTCTTTGATTTGCTTCAGAATGAAAAAAATACTCCCTTAATGTTTCATTGTTCTGCTGGGAAAGACCGTACAGGTATGGGAGCCGCTCTGTTTTTATCATCGCTTGGCGTTAATGAAAAAACGATATTAGAGGACTATATGCTTTCAAACAAATACCTAGCAAATAAGTATGCAAAATATAAAGCTGATAATCCTGCCTTAACTCCCCTTTTCGAAGTAAAACCAGACTTCTTACAAGCCGGGTTAGAACAAATAAAAAAAGATCATGGCTCTATAGAAAATTATCTGATCAAAGTTTTAAATGTTGATTTGGATAAAATGAGAAGTATCTATTTATATTGAAAAAAAACAGATATGAAAAAGTGACAAAAGTGACACTTTTCCATATATTTATTAGTGTTATTTTTTCAACATATTATACCAATTCTCTGTAATACGAAATTAGCTCTGTTGTCTGCTGTTAATTTAGGTACTTCTATTAGATTGTACCCTAATTTTTTATATACAGATGTCATTGTTTCGTAAGTCTGTATCGCTGTGTCAAAATTTTGTTTCCGTTCATCATCTGTCTCATATATTTCTTTCCAAGGAGGGAGAATAAAGGCTGTCAGGTTATATCTATAATTTTCTACAGCATATTTCAATTGCTGTGATAGTTCAAAGTTCATCAACACTTCATATCCATAAGTATCAGGAATTCCCCTATCAAAAAAATATAATTCTTCCAAAACCGATAACTTTACGTAATCGTCAATCGAACGGGATAACATCAAGTCGGAATATTTCCGTGTGTCTTTCCAAGGTAGAGCATCACCTCCAACCTCCATCTGTTCCTTTATTATATTACGCGCAACTTCTGGCATACAATTATACCCTCTGGAACGCAATACTTCCAATAATGTAGTTTTACCAACACCAGGTCCGCCAGTTATGATATAAAAATTATTTTTAGTCATAAATAGATATTTATTACAATGATAAAGATAAAATAATGTGAATATAAAAACGGGAAAGTTTAACAAAGATAAATATTCTGTTACAAAATCCGGAATTAGTTGCAGCTTTCAAAAAAAGATTTACTTTTGCATTTGAGCTTAATAGTTAACTCAAAAAAACTACAATATTATGAAAGAGTTTTTCTTCAACATGGATGGCGGTCTTCAACTATATTGGTATATAGCCAGTGGAGCAAGCTTTATATTTATTATTCAAAGTGTTATGACTTTAGTTGGTATTAGTACAGATATCAGAGAAGATTCTTCATTCCAGCTTTATGCCCTTAGAAATATTGTAAACTTTTTTGTTGGGTTCGGATGGACTGGAGTCGCATTATATAGTGTTATTCATAACATGATTTTATTAAGAATTATAGCTTGTATCGTTGGAGTCGGGCTTGTTGTTGTACTCTTTTTAGCTATGCGGGCATTTATAAGATTAAAAGAAAAACAGAACCAATAAAATACAAATAAATATATAGTGCATGCATATTTGTTTTATATGCATGCACTTTTTTATTGAAACTTATTCTTTACTTTCTCCTATTATTGGTCTTACCTGAAAATTATTAACTACTATTTCATTAATATCAAAGTCTAATTCAACTGTACCCGTTTTATCTATCAATTCTATCACAAATGCCTGTTGTGGAGCTATAACAGGATTAGAAGCCATCTCAAACATTTTCCAAATATCATTTTCCAATATATAATAATAGCCTTGTATTTTCGATTGATTCTTTTTCCAAAATAGTCTAAAGTCTATAGGTGCCATAAACGGATTTCCGATCATCACCTTACCATTTACCCTCTCTGCATCAGCTTTTATTTTGAGTTTATAAACAGGATTACCAAATTCATCCTTTGCAATATTTCCATCTCTATCCTCATACACAAAACGGTTTGCCTGATATAATGTTTGTATAACATCATAATACGATCTGTTTACAGAATTTACACCTAACGACTGTGCAGGATTTGCAATATTAAATTTCTTCAGAGAAGTTACAGTATTATTATGAGATATCTGACGAATTCTTTTGATATTTTCATCATCAAAATAAGGATATCTGATAATTCCTTGAAGATTATCCAAAATATTTTGACTTCCTCCTACTGCTCTGGTGTATGATGGCATCCACAATACAAATGCATTATAATAGTCCGACAATCTCAATGTATTATCCGAAACTACACTAAAGAAATTATCTTCTGTTTCATTCTTTATATTGAATACATAATTATTATAGAAGTCTAACTTTTTATTATATAATGCATTAAACGTGTATGGGCTTCCCATTAACTCAAAATCTCCTGTTGCCATTTCTTTTAATGGAGATGCTAACATCCACCATCTGTTACGCGATAATGTTTTTCCATCCGAAAAACTTCCTGAAGGGTTATTATACTCATCTGAATTAATTTGAGGTAGATCCCCTTCTTCAGGGATAACACCAGAACCATAATATTTAAAATTATATTCCACAAAAGCCCTATCATAATTCAAAAGATTTGTAAATAAAGTTTGAGCACCATACTGAAATGTTATATCCCTGCACATAGCTTCACCAATAGTAATATTGGCATCCAAATTAGGATAAAACGAATTTACTTTCCCCGGAATAAACACATCAGTACATTTATTTGGCACACGATAAGCTATTTGCCCCAATGCATCATTCCAATTTTCATCATTATTCCAGTTAGCATCCACAGCGTCAACACGCCAATATAAAGGAACCCCTCCTGAAAGGCTTACATATGGTGTCTTGGCTATCACAGGATTACAGTCCGAGTTTACACTTACTACACATGAATATTGCCCTTCTTTTATCATATCTGCAGGCAGTCGTATTATACAATCTTCCCCTTTAGGGATATCTGTAATATCATTGTCGCCAGGATAAGTCTTGGCTCCCGTCAATGCTGTGGTTATAACATTACCTTGGGGATCATACCATTTATATGAAGTATGTACAATAGATGTAGCTCTCAGATAAAGGTCTTCTCTATCTCCGGTCACACAATCTGTACCCCTTTCATATCCTGCCAGTCGAGGATTATATAAACTTTGAATATGTATTTCTCTGGTTTCACTTCCGGACAAACAATTATTCCCTTGAGAATCTAAAACTGTTACCTCAACTATATAGTCTGAAATATGAGCAGGCAATCCAGATATTACCCCCTGAGTACCAGTAAAGTCTATAGTTCTCTCAAAATCTAAAGAACGTGCTCTGTTTTTTATATTTACCTGGTATGTTCCAGCCTCTTTCATCCCTATATACATTATGCCTGCAGAGGTAGATGTACATCGGTACCCCCCTGTTTTTTCATCATCAATCATCACAGTACTTAAATCATTCAAATTTACAGTTATAGGCTCAGAACTTCTCCAATAGCAACCTTCCGTAATGATTCGTTGCAAATAATTACCTGTAGGTGCCCCACTGCCGTACCGATTCGGAATAGCACATAAATATACAGGATATGTGTTATCACCTCTCCTTAAAGGCCATTCTTCAGACACTGTAAATTCAACAACTTCCTGAGCACTCTCCAAGCCTATAAAACTTTTTGAACTTGCAGTGCTTCCTGTAAATTCCAATGTCGTAGAATAAATAGAAGTCCATCCATTAATACCACGATCATACATTGCAAATAATGTTACATAAGGATAATTAATATTAGTTCCTTCTACCTTCATCTTATTCCATATTTCGTCTCTGTTTAAAGTGAAAGTAAAACCTTGACAAGTCTTTCGTCCTTGAGACAAAGAGGTCAATGGAGTGACATATCCACCTACTACCTCAGGGTATTGAGGAGCCGAAATTGTTATAGTCTTTTCCAATTGCTCAGGAGGAAAATTAAATACACCTCCATCGCTTGGATATACATCAACCTTCCACCTATATGTCTGATGTGGAATTGGTTTATAATCAGAATCCGAACCATCAGGATTAGATGAAGTAAGATATATCCAGTTATTATAATGAAATTTATCTTTTCCTCGTTGAATAGGGATTAACGAAGATGGATAAGTTTCTCCATCAGGTGGATAAGGTGTATATACCCAGTTCTTGTCTTGAAACCAAAATATAGAATAACAGGTAGCTGTTTGTTTTTTAGGTAGATATGTCTTGGCTCGAATCATTGCCGAACTAAAATTAACACAAGGCACATTTCCCGTCAGGAAATCCAGCTCTGCATATGCTTTGGGTCTTATATCATAGTTTCCCAGATCAAGCGTGTACTGATTAGCTCCTTCACCCATCGTTACTGTAAAATTGTACTCCCCTCTAAAACTTGGTTCCATAAACATATTCAGTTTTGGATAATTAGTCCCATCGGATGCAGGATTATAAGAAGTATCAAAGTAACCCGGACCAACCGCCTTTACAGTTATAGGTCCATAATGCCAACTCATCGATCTGGCCCAAGATTCTGAATCACTTTCAAATATAGGTTCGAAAGTCAGTATTGCATCCATCGAATTTAAGTCGTACATCATATGATATTCCGGCTTCCGGCACCTAACTTTTGTTTGATAAGCCTGTTTATCATTGGGATTTTGTTTGAGACGCATCCATGTATATGGAGTGCCCAAAGTGCTATTATCTCCATTTTGAGCATATTCTTTATAACTAATCAAAGATGGTATTAATAGCCCTTCCGAATGCGTTGTTGTCCATATTGCTGTACTAGGATTGTTAGTTGTAAGATTATAACCACATTCATACCAATCGCGCGAATATTCGTTCCTGTATTTATTCGTAATACCCATTGATAATCTGACCTTGGATAAGTCGACGGCTGGAATTACTTTTCCATCCACTTCTCCAGTATTCGGGTTTATCAAAAAAACAGTTTTGTCCGAAGACGGAAAGTCTGAAGGTAGTTGCTCCACATAATAAGCAGCTGTAGTTACATTACGACATCCATCAGAAAACATAAACTTATAAGGTTCTGCATCAGAACCGACTAAACCATCTATAGTTATATTTCCTTTCTCAACTATTAGTTTTTTAGGCCCTGTATATGCAACAGGATGTTCCAAAATATCAACAGTAAAAGACAATCCAATATTAGCACCTGTAATGCTAAACTTCAATTCTCCGGTTCCATAGTTTGGTAACGATTTATAACCTGTTCCTATATATCTTACAGTAAACGGTTCCACAACCCTTTGACTCACTACAATATCAAAGACTTTCTGTTCAACCACTGTTTGTGAAGAGATACATAGACCCCTCACAATAAGATTATATGTATCAGGAGCCAGATTACCGATTACAGGATCAACATTATTTACAGAAGTAATAGGAATCCCCGGTTCTGCCGATCTCTCCAAATGGTATGTAAACCCTTGAAAATCATATTCAGAGGAATTTGATAGAAAAGATAAGTTTGCATATATACCTCCATTGTGTCCACAAGTTGCATTTTTTCTCGTTACATCTACCGAGAACGCACATTGAGCCATTGCTTCTCCCACAAACAGTAGCAATAACATAGTAAATAATATTTTGCTCTTCATCTTCATAGATATTAGTTTTCTAGATATAGTATTCGGTTACAAATACATATGCAACATTTTTGGCGAATTTTTAGTTAAAGTATGGCTTTAAGCATCAACTATAACTTTCATCTGTGCAGCAATAATAAATCACTACAAGCCATTATCACTACTATAGATAATCTAGATTAATGTTTTTCTGATATGTGTTTAAAACCAAATAGTATTTGTCTTCAAAAATATGTTTTATGTTAAAGTTTATAGTAGTTTTGTCTGTTTAGTTTGTCTAATCAAAGTGTCTTCGTCACACAAAGATATAAAGATATTTTTATTTACATCGTTTTTTTCTGTTTATTTTATCCTTTCAGAAGATATTACTTATTGTTTTTCAGTCAGATACCTCCAAAATCGCTTTGGCATATGCTGACGTTGTAGTTTCAGGTTTATACGTTCTTTTATAGTCATCGATTTAAAATATCCTTTCCAAAGCTCCTGAAAAAGCTTTTCATCCTCAGCCATCAAATTTTCATCCAGCTTACCGCTCAGCAGATGCTCATCATTATCAAGAGTCATTTCTACTACTGTATGCAAATCATAATAATAGCCATACTTCCTCTTAATATCATAAATAACCCACTTCTGATCAGAAAAACGATCTTTAAAATGCTCTATAGCCAACGGTAAAGCATTGTATATAGGAAAAACAGAGGCAAAGAATATATCATCTGCAGCCCTCTGAAACCGGACAAATTGTAGCAAATATTGCCTCTCATGCGACACTTTTTTAGCTAACTGATGCAATTGTAAAACATCACTATCTGCAAAATTAGTTTCTATAGGCAGCTTACTATCAATTGTCTTCCGTATATAGCGAAATAATAAATCATCACTACCATATGTTTCAGACAACCAGGCATATGACAACATATTACGAGCCAGTTTACTCATTTTTTTCTCAAGGGCAGCCCATACCCTATCCGACCTCTCTTTCTGAGTTATTACTGTATATTCTTCCTCCATAAACATTGGCGGAACGTCTCCTATACCTAATAGCTTGTCAGGAAATACTTTCCGGTTATATGCATCAAATACTGCTGTCAATAAACCTTCAAATGTCTTATCGTAGAAGAATACAGTCATCACTAAGTATCAGGAAATATAATAGACAATTGCTTATCATCCCTTTTCTTTTTCTTTGGCTCTGTCAATACCTTGCGTACATATTCAGGTGTAGCTTCATTTACAGTGATCATAGGTAGTTCATTACATGTAATAAAATACTGTGCTTTTTTCATCACAACTCCTATCTTCTTCAAATGAGTGGCATTCAAACGTCCATGCTTACGCGACATTACAATAAATTGTGCTGATTTAACACCAATACCAGGTACACGCAATATCATTGCATAATCAGCCTTATTTATATCCACAGGAAATACTTCCGGATGACGAAGTGCCCAAGCTAGCTTCGGATCTATTTCTAGATCTAAATCCGGATATGCATCATCCACAATCTCGTCAGCCCTGTATTGATAAAAACGCATCAGCCAATCCGCCTGATACAACCTGTTTTCCCTCACCAAAGGGGCTTGCTTTAGAGACGGAAGCCGGTTATCGTAACTGTTTACAGGTATAAACCCGGAATAATAAACACGTCTCATCTGTGTCTGCTGGTAAAGAATAGACGAAACGCGTAATATATCCTTATCTTTCTCATTTGTAGCCCCAACGATCATTTGTGTGCTTTGTCCGGCAGGCACAAATTTTGGCGCCGAACGATACTTCCGACGATCTTCTATATTCTGTAAAACACCTTGTTGAATATAACGCATAGGTTTATATACGCTACGATGATCCTTCTCAGGTGCAAGTAATTTTAGGTTTACCTCAGTCGGTATTTCCAGATTCACACTCATGCGGTCTGCATACATCCCGGCTTCGTTTACTAATTCCTGACTAGCACCCGGAATACTTTTCATATGAATATAGCCATTAAAACGATGCGTTTGACGAAGTTCTTTAATCACCCTTACCATACGTTCCATTGTATAATCCGGATTGTTTATTACACCTGAGCTTAGAAACAAACCCTCTATGTAATTTCGCCTGTAAAATTCAATAGTCAAATCAACAAGCTCCTGCACCGTAAAAGTGGCACGCCTGATATCATTACTCCTCCGGTTGATACAATATGCACAATCATAGATACAGAAATTCGTCAGCATGATTTTCAATAAAGACACACAACGCCCATCTTCTGTAAAACTATGACAGATACCCATTCCACCTACAGTATTTCCTAGCCCGCCCGCTTTATTTTTGCGAACAGTACCACTAGAAGAGCAGGAGACATCATATTTAGCCGACTCTGCTAATACTTTCAGTTTTTCGAGCACATTTTCATTCATATTGTTACAAAGAAAAGCATTTCATTTCATAGAAAAGGTATCCAAAATTGCTAAAATAACTATACTGTTGAAAAGTTTATTAAACCATTATAAACAAAATACTTACAAATAAGTATAAATATAAAATGACACAAATGACACACTTTTTCCATAACTAATGCAAAGCTCTTTTTGTGTCCTTTTTATGATTTCACAATAAGAATATCTTTCTGGTAATTTATATACTGAAATCATCTTATCGTGGCTTTGCCCTAGCGCCATTAGCTAGCGTACGGGGCACCCACCCATCGAAGATGGCGTAGAATGAAGTGGAGGTGCTGTTTTACAAACCTTCCTAAACATTAGAAGAATCAGATTTAGTTTCACTTCATTCAGTCATCAAGATGTTGGTGGGTCGTACAGCGAAGCGGGGCGCAAAAGACTTTTTGGTTACTTTTGGGGATTTAGCCAAAAGTAACACAAGCAATCTATGATTGCGCGTAGCAAAAAAACATTATACCTGCAAACATTGATAAACATTTATCTTATTTATACCATATCTATTTAAGATAAATAATCTACCTTTTTTATTATTAACAATTGTTATTTGCCTGAGAAACTCTTACATTTGCAATAAATGCTTAAAAATCCGTTTTTTTGAAAATGAAAAGATTATATATATTCTTTATCATATCAATATTTACGTCCTTTTTATTTTCACAAAATAAAGGACCCCTTATATATAAGCATGTAGATCTACATGCAATAGTTTCGTATGTGAAAGATGAATATGCACCCGATAAAAGAATCAGCATTTACGAAGTTGAAGTAGACGATTACCAGAAACAACCAACTCTGAAAGGTATCATATCCGATACAACAGCATATAATATACTTATAAAGACTGCAACAGAAGATTATAGTAAAAATTTAGTCAATAAAATTCGTTTATTGCCCGATAAAGCATTGGGAGATAAAACGTATGGAGTTATCAACCTCTCTGTAGCCGATATACGCGAAGGAGCCGATTTCACTCTAGGAATGGCCACACAGGCATTATTAGGTACTCCCATACGTATATATCAAAAAGATAAATGGTATCGCATACAAACTCCCGACGGATACATAGGATGGTCACAATTGGCTAACTTCCACCCTATGACAAAAGAAGAATTTAACACCTGGATATCTTCCCCAAAAGTTATATTTACTGACTTCTGGGGATTTTCATACCAACAACCAAACAAGAACAGTCAGACTATCTCTGATTTAGTAATGGGCAATATTCTTAAGCTTGAAGGCGAAGATGGAGATTTTTATAGAGTAAGCTATCCCGATGGAAAATCTGCATATATACTAAAATCTCAAGCCAAGCCATACGATAATTGGAAAAAATCGATAGAACTCACGGGCGAAAGTCTTGTAAAAAAATCTTTTACGATGATGGGAATACCTTACGTATGGGGCGGAACATCTGTAAAAGGAATGGACTGTAGTGGTTATACAAAAATAATACTTTTCATGCATGGGGTTATCCTTATGCGCGATGCCTCACAACAAGTAAATACAGGTATCCCTATAGACATTAGTAAAGGCTATGGCAACCTACAAGTTGGAGACCTTCTCTTCTTTGGTAAAAAAGGGAAAGACGGAAAAGACCGTATCCGCCACGTAGGTTTTTATATAGGAAATAATGAATTTATACATGCCTCAGGATGCATTCGCGTAAGTAGTCTGGATAAAAACAGTGAACTGTATGACGACGCAAATGCTAAAGAATTTATTCGTGCTTCACGTATTATAGGCGCTGTAGATTCTAAAGGAATTTGGTCTATTGATAATAACCCGATGTATAAAGAACAATAAATAAGAGAAAATATGCAATCGAGACGTAATTTCATAAAAGCTGCTGCTATTACTACCGGATTGGCTGTAAGCAATCCACTCTCTTTATTTTCTCAGAACAACAAGAAAACAATTTCATTAGGCAACAGCAAAATGAAGCTTTCTTTTCGTTCTTACGACTTACAATTACGTCATGTATTTACAATTGCTAACTCTTCTCGTACTATTACTCCCGTTGTTCTTACCGAAATATTTTACGATGGAGTTACAGGATATGGTGAGGCCTCTCTCCCGCCCTATCTAGGGGAGACACAAGCATCTGTTACCGAATTTTTGAAGAAGGTAAATCTTGATCAATTTTCAAGTCCTTTCGAAATAGAAGATATTTTGAGCTATATAGACAAAATAGCTGAAAACAATACTGCTGCAAAGGCTTCGATAGATATTGCTCTGCACGATCTTGTAGGCAAAATAATGAATCAGCCTTGGTATAAGATTTGGGGATTGAACCCAAACAATACTCCATCCACAACATTTACAATTGGAATGGATACCGACGAAGTGGTAAAAGAGAAAACCAAAGAAGCATCACCATACAATATACTCAAAGTCAAACTTGGACGTGGAGAAACCGAAGACAAACGAATGATAGATACCATCCGCTCTGTATCGTACAAACCGATAGCTGTTGATGCCAATCAGGGATGGAAAGATAAACATATGGCTCTTGATATGATACTTTGGCTAAAAGAAAAAGGTATTGTAATGATAGAACAACCAACACCCAAATATAATCTGGATGACGCAGCATGGATTACCGAGCGTAGTCCTTTACCAATATTTGCTGATGAATCTTTCCAACGTTTACCTGATGTATTAAGACTCAAAGGTGCTTTCTCCGGAGTTAATATAAAGCTTATGAAATGCACAGGAATGCACGAAGCCTGGAAAATACAGACAGTAGCATGTGCAGCCAATATGAAAGTTATGATTGGATGCATGGTAGAAACCTCTTGTGCCATTTCGGCAGCAACTCAGCTTTCTCCTGTAGCAGAATGGGCTGACCTTGACGGCAATTTACTTATCAGTAACGATTGCTTTAATGGCGTAACTGTCAATAATGGAAAAATGACATTAAATGATTTACCCGGAATAGGGATTAAACCTATTAAATGATTAGAAACAAAAACTATATAACACTTACATACACACATCATTATGAAAATTAATTGCTTCATACCTTTTAGTGGTTCGGAAAAGGTAAAACAAACCATCAAAACCTTAAGGCAATCTACATTAGTAGAAAAAATATATCTTCTAAGCAAAAATGGCCAAGATAATATAGAAGGATGTTTTACATTAGAAGTAGATTCTATTTATTCTACGCAAACAATAAAAAGAATAGCAGAACAAGCAAATACTGAATATTCTCTTATTTACACGAAGTATACACCTCTTAATCTTGGTATGTTTGCTCTCGAGCGCATGTTTCAGATTGCAACCGATACAGCATCCGGATTAGTATATGCTGATCATTACCAAATGATAAATGGAGAAAAAAGGAATAGTCCGGTTATTACATATCAGAAAGGGAGCCTCCGAGATGATTTCAACTTCGGATCAGTATTATTTTACAACTCCAACGAATTAAAGAAGGCCGTGATGAATATGAATACCGAATATAAATTTGCAGGTTTATATGATCTCCGGTTGAAAGTTTCGCAAAATAATGACATTGCCCATATAAATGAATACTTATACACTGAAATTGAAGACGATATCAGGGATAGCGGAGAAAAGAATTTCGATTATGTAGATCCTAAAAACAGAGATTTACAGTTAGAAATGGAACATGCATGCACTAGCCATCTGAAAATGATAGGTGCTTACCTCAAACCTGAATTAATCAGAGAGACAGACTATTCGCAACCCTCAGATTTCGAATCTGAGGCATCAGTTATTATTCCTGTACGGAATCGTGTCCGTACAATCAACGATGCTATAGAATCTGTACTAAAACAAAAGACGAATTTCAAATTCAACCTTATTATAATAGATAACTATTCCACAGATGGAACTTCAGAAGCAATAGAAAAATTCTCCTCTGACGAACGTCTGATTCATATTATTCCTGACTATAAAGGTCTTGGCATTGGCGGTTGTTGGAATGTTGGCGTACATCATCCTAAATGTGGTAAATTTTCTGTACAATTAGATAGCGATGACATTTATTCTGATGAAAATACATTACAAAAAATAGTGGATGCCTTCTACGAGCAAAAATGTGCAATGGTAATAGGTTCGTATATGCTCACAGATTTTAATCTGAATCCTATACCTCCCGGAATTATAGACCATAAAGAATGGACTCCCGAAAATGGTAGGAATAATGCTCTACGTATAAATGGCCTCGGAGCACCACGTGCATTTAATACAACACTTTTAAGAGAAATAAAAGTACCAAACACTAGTTATGGAGAAGATTATGCTTTAGGATTACACATTTCGCGCCAGCACAAAATCGGGCGTATTTATGATGTACTATATCTCTGTCGTCGTTGGGAAGAAAACTCCGATGCGGCTTTGGATATAACAAAGATAAATATACACAATACCTATAAAGACAGGCTCAGAACATGGGAAATAGATGCCAGAAAAGCTTTCTGTAAAAAAGAAAAGATGAGAGAAGACATTGGAAAAATAGAAAAATACTATTTAGAGAATAAGCCTTCCAGTTTTTTCCAAAGAATGGTATCATTTGAAGATGAGTGCTTAAATCTCCTTCATTCATTCTCTATATTCTCCACATCAGTAGATATGAACGTATACAGAGATAGAGTTCGCAGGATATGGAACTGTGACACAATAAATGAGGCTGAACTTGATAAAATAAATCAGGAACTATCCGACAAATGCAGAAATTATGATGAGATGAACGAAAGGGAAAAAAATGCCTGTATGTGTTTAACCTACTTTTTCAAAAATAACAAAAACGATCCGGATAATAATTTAGCCAACCGCTTAGGGTATTTTGTATATCATATCATTAAGTCAGGTGTAAATATAGACAGAATAAGTAACATTCTTTACAAATACTTTAGTAGTAAAGAATTAGCTTAATTACATACTTCCTCACACGGGCATAATTCACGGCCTTCTATCTGTATAGTAGCGTGTTTTATGCCTGTTTCTTTTTCAATCAGTTTCTTAGCCTTTTCTAAAACTACATCACGATCAGTCTTCGGTGTAACTTTCAGATGAACTGTCATTACCGAAAAGTCTGAAGTAATCATCCATATATGTAAATCATGAATATCTTCTACTCCATCTATAACTTTTAATAATTGAGCAACCTTCTCCGAATCAATGTCTGCAGGTTTTGCTTCCATCAAAATATTAACAGACTCTTTCAATACATGCCATCCACTGTACAATACCAATACAGATACAATCATACTGGCAATAGGATCAGCAATATACCATCCAAACAACATTATCAATATAGCAGCAATTATAGCTCCTACCGATCCTAGCAAATCTCCAATTACATGAAGAAAGGCACTGCGCACGTTCAAATTTTCCTCAGTAGATCCTTTAGAATGTAATATCCATGCAACAATAATATTAATAATCAATCCTATCACAGATATAAGCATCATTCCTTTCCCTATCACCTGAGGAGGAGCCGATAAGCGTTGTATAGCTTCTATACAGATAAATACAGCAATAAAAACAAGCACAATACCATTTAATAGAGCTGCTAAAATCTCAAACCGTTTAAAACCATATGTTTTTGAAGGCGTAGCTGCTTTTGCGCCAAATATCAATGCACTAAGGCTTAAACCTAAAGCTACCGCATCGCTTAACATATGACCGGCATCCGAAATCAGGGCTAAGCTATTAGTAAAATAACCTCCCACAAATTCGATTATCATAAAACTGGCTATCAATATAAAACTGATAGTCAGAGCTTTCTTGTTAGCATTATGGCTATGATTATGCGAATGTGAATGGTTATGTCCATCGTGGCTATGATCGTGTCCCATTGTTTATTATTTAGAATTAATAAAAATAGCAAGGGTAAAGTTATAACTTTTTCCCTTGCTATTAAATATTTTAGAACAGAATTCTTTAATTAGTCGTTCATCGAAATTAAAAATTCCTCATTATTTACCGTTTTCCTTAATCTGTTTTCCAGGAATTGCATCGCTTCTACAGAATTCATATCTGCCAAGAAGTTACGAAGTACCCACATACGGCCCAGAGCATCCTGATCTAACAATAAGTCATCTCTACGTGTACTTGAAGCAATAATATCCACTGCAGGGAATATACGTTTATTAGACAATTTACGATCAAGTTGAAGCTCCATATTACCAGTACCTTTAAACTCTTCGAAGATAACATCATCCATCTTAGAACCGGTCTCTGTCAATGCAGTAGCTATAATAGTAAGCGATCCTCCATTTTCAATATTACGCGCTGCTCCGAAGAAACGTTTTGGCTTATGCAATGCATTAGCATCCACCCCTCCCGTCAATACCTTACCTGATGCAGGCTGTACTGTATTATAAGCTCTTGCCAAACGTGTTATAGAGTCTAACAGTATAACTACATCATGTCCACATTCTACCATTCGCTTCGCCTTATTTAGTACGATCTCAGCAATCTTCACATGGCGGTCGGCTGGTTCATCAAATGTAGAAGCAATTACTTCTGCATTTACACTACGTTCCATATCGGTAACCTCTTCCGGACGTTCATCAATAAGAAGAACGATCATATATACTTCCGGATGGTTATCAGCTATTGCATTCGCAATATCTTTCAACAATGTTGTCTTACCCGTTTTTGGTTGAGCAACAATCAATCCACGTTGTCCTTTACCTATTGGAGAAAACAAATCCACAACACGAGACGAAAGACTATCATTTCTTCCTTTGGTTAAGCGGAACTTTTCGTTAGGGAAAAGAGGTTTTAAGTGATCAAATGGAACTCTGTCACGTACCTCATCAGGAGTGCGACCATTTATTTTATCAACCTTAACCAATGGGAAGAATTTCTCTGATTCTTTCGGTGGACGAATAGGACCTTCCACGATATCCCCTGTCTTCAATCCAAACAAGCGTATTTGCGATTGCGATATATAAATATCGTCTGGCGACGACATATAGTTATAATCAGAAGAACGAAGAAATCCATATCCTTCCTGCATAATCTCTAATACTCCGGTTGCTGAAAGAATACCTTCAAAATCAAAAGTTTTTTCCTGCGGCTGATTATTATTATTTTGCTTTTGAGTATTTGCTGCTCCGTTATTATTGTTATTATTATTTTGTTGAGCTGGCTGTTTTTTAGCAGGGGGCGTTTCAACTAATTCTACAGGAGTAACTTCAGGGTCTAATTCCAGTGGAGATAACAAAGGTAAACCTTGTATCGGCTCCTGAGGCTCTGTTTCTCTCACTTTATTAGAACGGAAAACCAATTGTGTTGGTTTTACCGGAGCTGGCGCAGCTGCCTGAGCTTGAGGCTTCGTTTCTGGTTTAGTCTCCTTCACCTCCGGATTATTCTTCTTAACAACACCCTTTTTAGAAGCATTATCCTCTTGAGCTGGTGCTTCGGCTTCTTTCGGAGCAACAACTTCCTTTTGAGGCTCTTTCGCCGCTGCCACAGGCTGTTTTTTAGCCTCGTTCACTTCTTTAGGCTCTTTAGGTTGTTGTACAACCTTCTCTTCCTTTGCTTTAGGCGCAGGCTGTGCTGTTTCTTTCTCTTTTTTCTTATCTGGAGTTGATTGAGCTTTTTGCTTTGTCTTATTTCCTCCTTTAGCAGCATATGATTTTTTCTGCTGTTGCTCGATACGCTCTTCGCTTTGGTAGCTTTCCGAATTTTTATTACGAGCTTCCATTATAGCCTGTTCATCTAGTATTTTGTAAATAAGTTCGTCCTTCTTATATGCATCCGGACGCCGTATACCTAGCTCTTTGGCTATAGTTCTTAGTTCTATCGTGAGCTTTTCATTTAGCTCTAGAATGTTGTATATACGCATGTATATCTATTTAGTAAATTGATTATATTTTCAAATAAGCAGCAAGGAATGGTTTACCCTTTTGGTAGCTATTTAATGAATGATCTTACGAACCCATTTTTATGGTGAAAGAATAAAAAATAAACTTATAAATAAAGATTCTATTATTATCGATCGCCTAAAAAGTTTGCTTTTTAACATTTTTACTGGAAAAGTCTATTCCATAAAAATAACCAAGAAAAATTCCCACGAATAAAATCACAACTTTTTACATCATAGTCCACTGCAGGCATGCGTAAAAAATATTTATTTCTATTGATTGTTAGTAAATGTGAGATCTTTTTGATTTTTGTATCCAATAAGATATTTTCAAATCCCTATCCTGAATAATTTATATTTTGTGCTTTATGTCCTTCAGAGTAGAAAAATATTGAAGTAATTCTTACTTTGGAGTTGCAAAGTTATTATTTTTTTTTGTATTTCAAAACACAATGATCATTTTAGTAATTAATCACATAAAATAAATACTATAAATTAAACAATCATACTCATTTATAGCTTTTTACTGATAAATACCCATTATTACTATAGTATATTTTTAACATTTGACACAGATATATTGTTCAATCTGATATGCTTGTTAAAATAAAAAAGTGACAAAAGTGACACTTTTTAGTATAATTCCTCATTGTAACTTTTTTTCTTCATTCGTTTTAGAGCCTGTTTGAATTTTATCGAAAATTTAAACAAGCTCTATAATAAAGATAAATCTTATCATTATAAATAATCATTTCATACACCCAAAAGTACATTTGATACATTCTCCGAATGAACATAAGTAATTAATCAAGGAAATATATATTTTTGTATAAAAAGAAACAGAACCTTGAAATATCTTATATTAATAAATAGCAACGACTTAGTTAGAGTCCCGTCCAATAGAATAGCCTATATTTCTTCGGATGGAAACTACTCTACCCTATTTCTTGTTGATAAAGAGGAACATCTGTTTACAATAAACTTAGGAACAGTCGAGCGTATTATCGAAGAGCAGTTGGGAGAAGAGGCAGGAATCTTTATTCGTCTAGGGAAAAGTCTGATTATCAACAGTGAGTATATCCATTACATCAATATACCCAGACAACAATTAATCTTATGTGACAATCACTTTATGAACAAGTTTACATTATCAGCATCCAAAGAAGCACTTAAGGCACTTAAAAATATGCTGGAAGAAAATCTTAAGAATAAATGAGTAAAAAAGATCAACATACTGACAATGATGTTTATTTTCTTGGTACAAAGAAAAAAGAACAAGGTACTCCTCAATGCAAATGGATTTGGATTGCTGCTGGTCTTGTTACACTATTAGTGATAATTATTCTATTCTTTATCCTGAAGGGAAATAATAAAGATGACTATTATTTCGAACCGGAGACTAATACAGCCATTGTTGTAGAGAAAAACAGTAATGATACTATTAAGAGTTATATCGAACGTCTGGAAGAAACAATAAACGATGTTCCTATGTATGTATACATACCACACAATGCAAAATTATCATTAGAACTATACATGCACAACAATATTACCGACTCCTCAATAATTTGTATTATGCAGGCAGCCGATATCAGAGGCGATAATATGGAAATAGTGGGAGACTTTGTTCTGAAAGGAAATCGCCTCTCGCGAGGTATAGCAAAAAAAGGATTCTGTTCTATAATAAAAAATAAAGTGGCAATAGGAACAGGCGACAGCACTCCCCTATTACAGGAGAGTATAGACTCCACCGGATATTTTTTCAGGCAGTATCCACTCGTACATCAGGGCGAATTAATTAAAAACACGTTAAAGAATAAATCAATAAGAAGAGCTATTGGCATAAAATCAGGAAAAGTTATTATGGTAGAAAGCCGAAGTAATGAGTCATTACACGATTTTGCTCAAGCCCTTATCGATATTGGCATAACCGATGCCATCACACTAGTTGGTTCTAACAGAGCCTATGGGTGGTATGAAGACGAAAACGGAGTTAAAAATGAATATGGAAATATACCGGACGCTGAACTTAAAAACATATCATATATAGTTTGGAAACGAGAATAAGAACTATCTCTGTATTTTCATTAATATAATTATATAATCATCTAATAACAAAACAATTAAAACGTGGATATATTCTTCGTCAGAACTCGTATTGTCTCTTTTAAAAAATTCGTTCATGAAAAAAATGCTATTTATCTCAATCATTTTCATTTGCTTCTGTTCTTGTAGAAACAGTAGCACAAGTGAAAACACACCCCCACCCGATCCATCTGTAAAATTAGACAATGCTATTTACTACTGGAAAACAACATTTTCGTTAAACGATGCCGAACGGAAATTTTTATCTGATAATAATATTAAACGTCTTTATATCCGGTATTTCGATGTTGCCTGTAAAGCTGAAATGATGTATACCCCCGCACCCAAAGCCACAATTCGGTTTAAAGATAGCATCCCTGCAAATCTGGAAGTAATACCTACTATATTTATCGACAATGAATTATTCAAAGTATATGGAATATCCACTCATATAGCAGAAAGTATTGTAAAACGTATATTAGTTATGTCCAAAACAAATGATGTCCCTAATGTACACGAAATCCAAATTGACTGTGACTGGACAAAATCGTCCGAAGAAAAATATTTTTCTTTTCTGAAGCAAATAAAACAGGAACTCAAAAAACATAATATAAGTCTTTCGGCAACTATCCGCTTTCATCAATTACGGATGGATGCTCCACCCGTAGATCGCGGAGTATTAATGTGCTATAATACAGGAGCTGTATTAAACAAAAACACCAAAAATTCAATCCTGGAAGTTGGTGATGTTGACCCATATGCATCCTCTCTTATTGCCTATCAGTTGCCTCTGGATATCGCCTACCCTACATTTTCATGGGGAGTATGGTTCCGATACAATTCTTTCAAAGCATTACTACGAGGATTAAATCCAGATAATGAAAACCTGGAACATGTAAAAGACAATATTTATAAAGTAAAGAATGGATTTTATCAGGAAGGCCACTATTTAGCTGTTGACGACGAAATCCGTTTTGAAAGCTCTCCTATGGAAGAAATTGTCAAAGCAAAAGAATTATTGGAACATCAATTAAAGAACTATTCCATTATCATTTATCATCTCGATTCAACTAACCTTTCTAAATATACCCAAGATGAAATCAACAAGATATATAATAATTAGTTGTGTATTCATATTATTCAATACGCTACCTTTAGAAGTCAATGCCTGCTGGTTTCCTAAATACAAACCAAGCGAATATTATGTATTCTATACATATGAAAAAAAAGACATAAATGATTACGAACCCAATCGGTCTTATAAATTAAACATAGCCGAATGGATTGATTACACAAATTCTACAGATATTTGTTACGATGATGTAAAAGAGGTCGTCTACGAATATTCACCTATGCAATTAAACAATATGTTGAAAGGTGATACAACCAATTACAGTAAAAATTCCTTTTTAAAATATCTCATAGATAAAAAAGACAAAGAAGTCATTCAATATCTAATTTTGGCTAAAGACTGTGAGGTTTCCCGTGCTATCAGAAACGATGAATGGTGGTATCCGACTAAGGACGACTTAGAATATCGGGATATGAAGGACATTATAGACAGAGCCTTAGCTTACAAAGGTAAAAAACTAAAAATACGCTACTTATTACAAGCTATACGTGCTGCATATACAATGCAGGACTACGACTTGTGTTTAGACTTATGGGAAAAGTATATAAAAAAAACTCCACGAACAGCGGTAAAATCCCTGTGTGAAGAATATATAGGAGGTATATACTTCAAGCGTGGCGACTATCAGACAGCTGTAGAGCATTATGGCAATGCAGTGGATGTTTCCGACAGTTTTTGGTGGTACATAAACAACAAATCAAAATCAGACATCGAACGTCTAAAAGTTCTATACAAATATGCTCCTAAATCTTCGGAACTGGCAGTTATGGTACAAAAGATATGCAGAGAAGCAGAAGAATATGCGAATACAATGGTTTTCGATGACAAAGATGCCTGGGCTGAATACCACAGCGATGACGAAAATGATTATTATTACTATAGCGGATACAAGGGATATAAGAAAAATCGGGAACGATACCTCTCTTTACGCGATTTTGCATTGCAGGTTACTTCCGAAAAACGAACCGATAATCCTGCTATGTGGCAATATACTGCTGCATTTCTTACCTTACTTGATGGAAAACCATCATTAGCATCACAATATGCTAAGAGAGCAGAGAAAATGAAAGGTACTTCATTGATCAAGAACAATATAAAAGTACTGGATATAATGATAGATGCAATAACCGGAAACTATGATTCCAAATTCGAAGCACAAATTCTACCTAAACTGAAATGGTTGGATAAAATGACGGCAAATAACCTAACAGAAGAAGTAAAAACAAGATATAAAGAATATAGTAGATATTCCGATCATGGTACATTTTATAATTACAGCGAATATTACTACAATGATATGATGCGTAAGATCACCCTATCCATCATGTCACCCCGTTATCTAAAAAAAGGACAAACAGTAAAAACAATCTTACTGAATGGTCTAGCTAGTGAAAGAATGCGAATGCTGACTAATTATAGAAAATCAAGGCCGGATGTAAATGATGAAAACTTTTGGAATTCTGATTTCTATACAGATGTATTTATCGCAATGGACACTCTCTCTGTAGATAATGTAATAGCCTACAAGAACAAACTATATGGAAAAAATAAAACTCCTTTCGAGCGTTTTCTTTCTGATAGATGCTATAAAAATAAAGATTACTTCAACGAAATCATTGGAACTAAATATATGCGCATAGAACGTTTCGATAAAGCGGTAGAATATCTTTCAATGGTATCACAAGGCTATGATTCTACATTGAATATATATCATCATTTCAGATACGATCCTTTTACTGATATTTTTCGCAAATTTCGGGCCGACAAGCCAATAAAAAATTATAAGTTAAACTTCGCCTCCTATATGCTCGACCTGCAGAAGATAATAAATACTGCAAAAAACAATGAAGTAAAAGCCGATGCCTATTACAAATATGGCCTTGGTATGCAACAAGCATTAAACAATTGCTGGCCACTATTGCGATACAAAAATGGATCGGATTACAATCTTGGCCCTGATAACTTCGACACTTGGAGCAAGCCTCTTTATGCACATCTGAATCAATCTGTAAAAACAGCAATAGATTTAACAACACGCACCTCGTATTCTGACTGGGAACTTATACAGTGCGACCGTTTTACTTCATATATCGAAAAAGAAACTGTACCTAAAAATTAATTCTTTTTTATTGATTTATTTTATTCTTTTTTCAGGAAGAATGGCATCTTAATTGTTTAAATAATATCATGATAATTAGTGCCAGTAGAAGAACTGATATTCCTGCCTTTTATTCTGAATGGTTTTTCAACAGAATAAAAGAAAACTATGTATTAGTTCCTAATCCATATAATCCTAAACAAATAAGCAGGATAAATCTAGATCCTGCTTTAGTTGATTGTTTTGTCTTCTGGACAAAGAATCCAAATCCGATGATTGGCAAACTGGATAAACTGAAAGACTATAAATATTATTTCCAATTCACACTCAACCCTTATGGCAAGGATATTGAGAATCATTTACCATCTATCCAAAACCGTATAGAAATATTTAAACGTCTTTCAGACAAAATAGGTCGCGAAAAAGTTATTTGGAGATACGATCCTTTACTAACAAATAATGTGTATAATGTCGATTTTCATAAAGAAACATTCGCACAGATTGCTTATGGGCTCCGAGATCATACCGAAAGGTGTATGCTTGGTTTTATAGATCATTATCACCATATCCGAAACGAGGTTAGCAAATTTGATATAAAACCTTTAATTAAGGAGGAAATAGAAGAGATAGCCATATCATTCAAACAAACTATAGATCAATACCCCACTATTGAGCTTGACACATGTACAAAGAAAGTAGACTTAACTCATCTCGATATTCCCAGCGGATTATGTGTTGATAAGAATTTAATAGAGAGAATTATTGGCTACCCTATTTCTGCCCGAAAAGACAAAAATCAACGACATATATGCAATTGCATAGAAAGCATAGACATTGGAACATACGAAAGTTGCCTAAATGGCTGTATTTACTGCTATGCAATAAAAGGAAACTATAATACGGCTGAATTTAACAGTAAAAAACATGACAAAAATTCGCCAATGCTGATAGGCAACATAACAGAAGGCGATATAATAAAAAATAGAGAAATAAAAAGTCTACGCAACGATCAACTTTCTCTATTCTAAATATTTATTATTTAAATTGCTACCTCTGCATCGTAAGTATTCGGATGCAAATCCCCGTGTTATAGATCAACAAGTGAAAGAATTGAAGATGTTGCCCAGAACTACCTCCTCTTTTCTAATATTCTATAACCGAGACAAGTTAACATTTATTCCTATCATACAACATACTGAATGCTAAGAAGATAAATCCAGTCCTACTATAGCTAAAATTTTAGAAATTAAATAGTCAATATTATTAAGTTAAAATTGTATTTTTGTTTTTCATTAAGAGATTATTCTATGAATCTCAGATGAAAGTATATACATGCCCATAAACAGACATATACAAATTATGCCATTATACATAAAAAGAGGCTCTGATAATCAATGAAATTAATATTACTCTAACCTTAAAATAATTAAACAGTATGATACAAAAAGTATTATTCTATTTCTTAACAATCGTTATTTCATCCGGTATTTATGCACAAGACCGCCCTTATCGCCCAGTAAAAGCTGAATTAACAGATAAAAATTCGTTTTCAATGGTAGTTTACCCTGATCCACAGGGATATGCCAAATATGCAGAGAACCAACCAATCTTTGAACTTATGACAGCATGGACTGCATATAATATAGAACAGCTTAATATAATGGCAGTACTATGTACCGGAGATATTGTAGAATTTAATGAACTACCTATTGCCGATCCTCGGATGAGCAATCAAAACAGTGTGGAGCAATGGAAATCAGCTTCCAAAGCTTTCGAATGGCTCGACAATAAAATACCTTATATAAATTGTTTGGGTAACCACGATTATGGATACAAATCATCTGAAAAACGCATTACTAACTTTTCAACCTATTTTCCTGTCAGCCGCAACTCACTTTGGAGAGATTGTCTGGTAGAGGTTGCCAATAATTACGAAGGAAAACCAACATTAGAAAATGCTGCATATGAATTCAAAAATGACATTTGGGGAAAAATACTTGTTCTAACACTTGAATTCAGTCCACGTAGTGAAATACTAGAATGGGCAAAAAAAGTATGTGACAATGCTAAATACAAAGACCATAAAATAATTCTCCTGACACATTCATATATGGATTATAAAGGAAAAATATATGAAAAAGAAAACTACCTGATAAGTCCCGCCAATTATGGAAAGGATATTTGGGAAAGAGTAGTATATCCTTGTCCGAATGTAAAGCTGGTCATCTGTGGCCACGATGCAAGAGAAGGCAGTTTTAAAGATAATGTCGGCTTCCGTAGCGACAAAAATATAGCCAATAAAAATGTATATCAAATGATGTGGAATGCCCAGACAGCCGGAGGAGGTTGGGAAGGCAATGGAGGCGATGGATGGCTGCGTATCCTCGAATTTTTGCCTGACGGAAAAACGATAAAAGTCAAGACTTTTTCACCACTATTGGCAATATCTGAAGCAGCAGCATCTCAAGCATGGCGAACCAGTGAATACGATCAGTTCGATTTTACTATAGAATAAAGCTATATTAAAATTTATTTATATAAAAACAAGCAAGTCCTTAGATGGACTTGCTTGTTTTATATTCTATTATATCAATTAATAGCGATTTCTATTATAACCACCATTTCCACCACGATTGTTGTAACCACCACTACTTCTTTCTGTTCTAGGGCGCGCAACATTTACACTAATTGTTTTACCCTCAAAATCAGTATTGTTCAATTCGTCAATAGCTTTTTGGCCTTCTGCATCATTAGGCATTTCAACAAATCCAAATCCACGTGATCTTCCAGTGTCTCTGTCTGTTATAATCTTAGCAGAATCTATTTCACCGTGTTCTGCAAATAATTCTTGTAAACTTTCGCTTGATGTGCTAAAGTTTAGATTTGATACATAAATGTTCATTCTTTTTCTTTGTTAATTATTATTTGATTTACTAGTCATTCTTTATTGGCTAAAGCGATCCTTACAGCATTCATGCCTTTTTGACCACGTTCCAATTCGAATGTTACCAGATTTCCTTCTGTAATAGGGAATGGAGCACTACTCACATGAAAAAAGTATTTATCTGTACTCCCTATATGCTTAATGAAACCATATCCTTTATCTGAATTGAAAAATTCTACCCGCCCTTTCAAAATTGGGTCTTCTACATCTTCCTTCTTTGGTGTAGAAATAGCTATATCTTCAATTTCAACTTTCTGCTTATCTGTTTGATCAGGAGGAGTATCTGTAATAACCCCATTTTCATCCACATAAGCTATCATATCCTCAAAAGAACTTGTCGGATTGTTTTTCCTATCCTCTTTTCGCTGTTGTTTCTCTTTTCGTTTTTGTTGTTTATTTTTTTCTATTTCTCTTTTGTTAAATGAGTTTGATTTCGCCATATTTATATCAGAAATATTTTTATTTTATATTTAATAATTCATTTTATATCTCGCAAAAATAGAGTGGATAAACTACTTCAAATTATGAAGTCTGATGTATCTCTCTACCCGGGCATCTACTTCTTCTTGTGACAAATGGGCAGGAAGCTCAATGGTAGTTCTATCATTAATTGTGATATGAATAACATCTCCGGCTTTTTCCTTAGCACTTTTCAACACTGATTCGGCCTGTTGTGTTGCCGAAGTCTTTTCGAAACGGCTTATTTCGCCTTCTTTTTTGTTTACAGAAGAACTTTGTTTTGCTGCCATATTTGTTCTGTTTTAAAATAGGTATTCATTATTAGCCCGATACCATAAGGCTTTTTCCTATCAGCTTTTGTATATCCTTTAGCATTTCTTTCTCTTCATTTGCACAGAATGTCAAAGCTGTACCCAAATTTCCAGCTCTACCTGTACGTCCAATGCGATGTACATACGTTTCTGCAACATCAGGCAAATCATAATTGATTACCAATTCCAGATTACTAATATCAATTCCGCGAGCGGCAATATCTGTTGCTATTAGAGCTTGTATCTCATGCGATTTAAAATCAGATAAGGCTCTTTGCCTGGCATTCTGCGATTTATTACCATGAATAGCAGCACTGCCTATTCCGGCCTTAGATAGTATTCGTGCTATTTTATCCGCACCATGCTTCGTTCGCGAGAATATTAGAGCAGACTTTTCTTTATCTTTTTTCAGTAAGTTGATCAATAAATCTTTTTTCTCCGTCTTTTCTACAAAATAGAGATACTGTTCTATAGTATCCACAACTGATGATACTGGCGTAACCTCCACCCTTACAGGATTATGCAATATAGACCTGGCAAGAGTAGCTATAGAAGGAGGCATAGTAGCCGAAAAGAAAAGAGTTTGTTTTTTCTTTGGCAATTTTGGTAACAAACGTTTTATATCATGGATAAATCCCATATCCAACATACGATCCGCTTCATCCAATACAAAATGCTGAACAAAATTTAAATTGATAATTCCTTGATTCATCAAATCCAATAAGCGGCCGGGAGTAGCTACCAATATATCTATTCCAGCTTTTAGTTTGTTCACTTGTGCATTTTGCTTCACTCCTCCAAAAATCACACAATGACGAATACCTGTATAATAGGTATAATCGTTCAGACACTCGTCAATTTGGATAGCCAATTCTCGTGTTGGCGTTATTATCAACGCCTTAATCTCCCTTTTCTTCCCGTTCCCTTTATTCAAATACAGTTGCTGTATGATTGGAAGAGAGAATGCAGCTGTCTTACCTGTCCCTGTTTGAGCCAATCCTAAAATATCACGATTGTCAAGTGCAGGCTTAATAGCCTGATTCTGTATGGGTGTTGGAGTTGTATATCCTTTTTCATTCAGAGCCTTTAAAATGGGCTCAATAATATTTAATTCTTTAAATGTCATTTTCTAATATTTTACTGTTGTAAATTACACCAACAGTAGTGTTAAATTTCTGCTATCAATTGATAGCTTGAGTTACGGCCTGTTCTGTCTTTTCAAAAAGTTCAGAAAAAGGCATACTTTTTACAAGAATAGGATCATGAACTATAAGTTCGAGCTTAATCCCTATTCCTAAAGGAAAAGATCCCCATCTCGTCATTTTCCACGCATTATTGATTGTAACGGGAACCATATAGGCTGATGGGGCATATTTACAAAGAATTTTTAATCCGTTTTCAGCAAATGGTCTTGGTTTACCAGTTTTACTCCTTGTCCCTTCAGGGAAAATTACTGTCGAGCGTTTATTGGTTTCTATATATTTAGCCATTTCCCGTATTGCTGATAAAGATTGTTTTGGATCTTTTCTATCAATAAGCACTGAGCCGCCATGATTCAGATTATATGATATACTCGGAATTCCTTTACCTAATTCTATTTTACTGATGAATTTAGGATGTACCTTTCGCATAAACCAACCAATAGTTGTAATATCATATAAGCTTTGATGGTTAGAAGCAATAATAAGAGGAACATCTGTCGGAAGTTTTTCTAATCCTTTAATTTTATATCTTGTTCCTAAAACATAAGTATTTGCTACAAGAAAGAAACACAAAACGTCCACACTCTTTTTGTGAGCATCATAACCAAATAGATTAAAACATATCCATTGAATCACATGGAAAATAACTAATGAACTTCCAAACAACAGATAATAAATAATAGATAATGGGTATGCTAGTATTTTTTGCATTTACATCCCTCCTTCGAGCTTTGCATTTAGAAATTCATTCTTTAATTTAGTGATAACCTCTTTTACACTTGATATTTTTTGAGACAAGTGAACATTAATACCTGTAAAAGCATATCCTTTTTTCATATTACCTCTTGCCGCCTGATAAAGGCATTGAACGATACAATAAGGGCTTTTTGTATAATCGCACGTTTTTATACAATGAAAAGGACAAACTTTAGGTTTTTCCAACCCCTTTTCCACATTTTGGATAAATTCACCATCAATAGCTCTTCCTGGCATCCCAACCGGACTCTGAATAATCTTTACATCCTCTTGCTTTGCATCTATAAAAACATTTTTAAAGGTATCAGAAGCATCGCATTCTGTAGTTGTAACAAACATAGTACCTAATTGTACACCCGAAGCCCCCATCTCAATAAAACGAAGTATATCTTTTCCCGAAGAAATTCCTCCGGCAGCAATCACCGGTATTTCTTTCTCTTCTTTGTATGAATGAGCTATACTAACCACCTCTGGAATTAGCTGTTCTAATGAATATTGCTCATCTTCAAGTTGGTTTAATTTAAAACCCAAATGGCCACCTGCCTTAGGTCCTTCCACCACAATAGCGTCCGGCAAGTAACCATAATTAATTTTCCATTTATCACATATAATCTTAGCTGCTCGTGCTGACGAAACAATAGGTACAAGTTTTGTTTTGCTGCCACTAGTCAAGAAAGATGGTAAATCGAAAGGAAGACCAGCACCGGCAAAAATAACATCAACTTTTTCAGCTATTGAAGTTTTTACCATATCAGCATAATTAGTTAGGGCAACCATGATGTTTACACCAATTATCCCCTTACTCTTTTCCTTAGCTTTCTGAATTTCTTCTTTCAGTCCGGAAATACACTTATTTAAATAATCTCCTGGAGATTTATGATAAATCAAGCCTAACCCTGCACATGATATAACTCCGATACCACCTTCGTTCGCTACTGCTGATGCTAACCCGGATAAGGATACACCTACCCCCATTCCTCCTTGAATAACCGGAAGTTTCACTTCCAGACTTCCTATAAAAAATGATTTCATTCTATTTGCGAAAATGTGTCACGATATTGTATAACACTTTCTCGCGACTTATTAATACTATAAACAAGAAAGTTGATTTTGTTGTCAATTTTGACGATGGGAAGACCCGCAAATCTAAGCGGAGCAAAACATTACGTAGAAAAGATACAATAAAAACTTGATTGCTCAAAGCCCAAAGATACGAAAATTAATCGACCTAATACTGTATATTAATATTTAATTTAACAATTAATTGTTTTACAAAAGAATAGACATTAATATTTAAGTAAGCCGAATAGTGACTATCTAGCTTGTTTTATACCTATCTGTGTCAATTTGTACCTTAATATGTTACATACCTGAGACCCAGATTGAGCCCCAAGTAAAATTGAGAATTTTACCTTGTTATACATTATTATAGCGATTCTAATGTATTTCTAATCTATCTATAATACCTATCTAATCTACATCCAAAAAACTTCTAATCTTAGAAGATTATTTTTGCATTGGAAATTAATCATGCAAAAATGAAAAGATACTTACTCTTTTTAATCTGTTCTTTAATCTGCTCTCGGGTAACTTACAGTCAGGAAGTACAATACCGGAAATTGAGCTGCAAAGAAATAGAAGCCCTGTTTATAGAGAATAATCTGATATTGTTAGCTGAAAGATATAACATTGATATAGCTGATGCAGCAGTAGCACAAGCTAAGCTGTGGGATAACCCTACTTTATCAATAAGTGATGTAAATCTGTGGAGCACTAAACGACAACGAGGCGAAATATCGGATATCGCTTCATCCTCATTTACAAAAAACACAGAATTCAGTATCGAATTAAGTCAACTTATTCAAACTGCGAACAAGAGGGGAAAACTGATAAGGCGCGAAAAAGTTTCTAAAGAAATTGCATTACAGGAGTTTGAGGACGTATTACGCAATCTTAAAATTGAACTTAGAAAGTCTATTTACGATTTGCATTATGCCCAAACTTATATGGCTATCCTAACTAATCAACTTGAATCTATTAGTCGGCTGGTCGAATCTTTCAAAAATCAGGTTCAACAAGGAAATATAGCAAAAAGCGAACTGCTCCGTTTACAGTCTTCTTTGCTCGAATTAGAAAATGAAATCAACACAACACGCGCTGATCTTGGTGAACAGAAAAAATCCCTCAAAATACTACTTAATATAGACCCATTTGTACAAATTGAAATAGCGGACAATCCCGAAAAGACTATCAACCCGGACAAAATTATATTGCAGGATTTAATGCAGCTTGCAGAAGATTCGAGACCGGATATGAAACAATACAGGCTCCATACACAATTCCACAAAAGAACATTGGATTATGAGAAATCCCAACGGATACCTGATATTACTCTAAGTGCCAACTATGATCGTTATGGAGGAGTGTGGAAAGACTTCATTGGTTTTGGTGTAAGTATCGATCTTCCTTTTTTCAATCGGAATCAGGGAAATATCAAAGCTGCGAAATTAAATATAGATCAAAGTTCGTATTTAGAACAACAACACAAGAATATAATCCGACATGAAGTAATGGCGACCTACAATAATTATGTGAATGCTTACAGATTTTACACAAGGATCACCGAAGACAGTTTATTACCTGAATTAGACAATATGCTCGAAGTATATTCAAAAAATCTGCTCAACAAGAATATAAGTATGCTCGAATATATAGACTTTATGGAAGCATACCGGACAAATAAACAAACGATACTCACTGCTCAAAAGAATGTCAATTTACAATTTGAGGAACTGCAATATATGATCGGAACAGAAATAAAATAAACAATGATAAAAATACAATTTAGAATAGTAGCCATTATCGGTGCCATCTTTTGGGTGTCGTGTTCGGGAGAGAAAGAAAATAAGCAGGAAACAGTAACGGATAACATTCACGATTCGTTTCAGCAACTTATAAAAACAACTCCGGCAGTGCTTAAAAAGCAAGAGGTAGAATTGACATTATCCGGCAAAGTAGAATACAACCCAGATAAAATAATCAAATATATGCCTTTAACGAACGGCATAGTCGATAGGGTTTATTTTTCTACAGGAGATAAGGTTACTAAAGGACAGAAACTGCTTGACTTACGGAGTACGGAATTAAGTCTGTTAAAAGCCGAAGAAACCAGCCTGAGAGCAGAAATGAAAATAGCCGAACGCGAAATGAAAACTGTTCAATCTTTGTTCGATGATAATATGAATTCCGAAAAAGAACTTCTGGAGGTGGAGGCAAAACTCAATCAGGCTAAAGCCTCATTAAAACGCATTGAAACAGATATGTCCTTTTATCATTATAATCAGAGTACAGGTACTTTTTCCGTTATGGCTCCTATGAGCGGTCACATCGTAGACCGGAATATATCATCGGGAAGCACTATATCGAATGAAGGCGAACCCATTTTTACAATTGCCGACCTTAGTACAGTATGGATCATGGCGAATGTATATGCCAAAGACTTGTTGTTCGTCCATGAAGGAACAGATACAGAAATTCAGTTATTATCTTACCCCGATAAGACTTTTACCGGAAAAATCACAAAAATTTCAAATGTTTTTGACAAAGAAGAACGGATTCTCAAAGCATGGATTCTGATGGATAATAAAGAATTGCTGTTCAAACCTGAAATGTCGGCTGTTATTAAGTTAAAAAATAAATCGGAAAAGGAAATGATTGCTATACCATCTGACGCTCTTGTTTTCGATAATAACCATTACTATGTAGTTGTTGAAAAGGAAAATGAGAATTTTGAGGTCAGGGAAGTAAAACTTAGTAATCGTGGAAATGGAACAACTTACCTCGAATCAGGTTTATCCGCAGGTGAAAACATCGTTATTAAAAATCAATTATTAGTTTATTCGCAGCTTAAATAACAGACTTCCGTCATGCATAAATTCGTTGAAAAAATAATCGCATTCTCTTTACGGAATGATGTTTTGGTAATTTTCCTCACAGTCATCTTATTGGTTGCCGGAATAGTTTGTTTCAAAAGCACTCCTATCGAAGCCTACCCCGATGTAACCAATACCCGTGTAAAAATCATTGCCCAATGGTCGGGGCGAAGTGCCGAGGAAGTCGAAAAATTCGTCACATTACCTATTATGCAACAATTAAATACGATTCCACGAAAAACAGATGTACGTTCTACCTCTTTGTTCGGTTTAGCGGTAGTAACGGTTTTGTTTGAAGACGGTGTAGATGATTTTTATGCCCAGCAATATGCATCCAACCGTATGCAGGAGTGTAAATAATAATCGAAAAGTAGTCCACTTAGTAATTGAAAAGTATACCACTAAGTGTCTCGGCTGAGATTGGTTAA
>USOX01000005.1 GCA_900556485.1 uncultured Dysgonomonas sp. | reverse complement strand
ATAAAAAAGGGCATATCGCTTTCTTAGGACATGGATCCCCTCTGAAATTTAAAAATGTAAGAATTAAAGAATTGAAATAAGCTTAATCCCGGATTGATTTTCCGATACAGATATAGGATAAGTAACCAGTTAAAAACGGAAAGGAGATATTATATAATATCTCCTTTCCGTTTTTAATTGAATAAAAAGACCTAGAAACATATAAAACTTATCTTTCATTATTGTGTTTATATTCTATCCAACATATAAATAAATGGACAATATGTCTAAAAGATGTTTAAATTGCAATAATGAAGTAACAGATAATTTCTGTAGTAAGTGTGGACAACCTATACAAACATCACGAATTAGCTGGAAACACCTCATCGACGAATTACAATATGGATTACTTCATATAAACAAAGGACTATTATATACCGAAAAAGAAATGCTTTTTTCGCCAGGTGTAACAATCAAAAATTATCTCGAAGGCAAAAGAGTAAAATATACTAAACCATTTCTATTTCTAATAATCTGGGGAGCAATATACAGTTTAGTATATCATACTTTCCACTTCTTTCCTATGAAAGAAATGAATAATCCAGATAATACTTTTCTTGAATATATACCACTTTATGAATGGTATGCAAATCATTATTCATTGTTTATATTGTTTACACTGCCTATATTTGCTCTCTCTACCTATTGGATACTTCATAAAAGCAATTATAATTATATAGAACATCTTGTAGTTTTTTCTTATATAAATGGAGGCAAAATATTCATCTTATTGCTATGCTATCCCTTGATTTATTTCTCCAAATCTATTCCGATCTATCACATAGTACACATAATAGCTACAATATATGTTATATGGGGAATAAGCACATTCTTTAAAACAAAATCATGGTCTAAAGCGATACTAAAAGTAGTATTATGCTTTATTCTAACATATACATTCATGGTGATTATCTTTACAATTACCCTAGGGGTATTTGAATATTATAATATCAAATTATAACTGGTCTTATTCTTTCTTAGCTTTTCCATATTCCGGATCTATCTTGAGTAAGGTTATAGCTAAAATCGGTATTATAGTGCATATCATCACCCAGATAAAGAAGTGATTATAGCCCAAGTGTTCTTGCATCCATCCGGCAAACATACCGGGAATCATCATACCTAAAGCCATTAATCCCGTACAGAAAGCATAATGTGCCGTTTTGTGTTTTCCTTCCGAATAATATATCAGATATAACATATAGGCTGTAAATCCAAATCCATATCCAAATTGCTCTGCAAATACACAAGCATTGATCAACAGTAAGCTATTCGTTTGTGTATAACTCAATATAAGGAAAACCGCACTTGTAAGCAACATACTCAAAGCCATTGGCCACAACCATTTTTTAAGTCCGCCTCTTGAAGCAACAACACCTCCGATAATACCACCTAAAACTAGTCCAATAATACCTATAGTACCATACACAAATCCAACCTCTCCGGTTGTCAATCCCAGTCCACCCTCATCTTTGGGATCAAGCAGAAACGGATTAATTAGTTTCAGTAATTGAGCTTCAGAAAAGCGATATGTAAGAATAAAAAAGATTGCTGCTCCAGCCTGAGGCTTACTAAAGAAAGTCTTAAAAGTCACTTTCAATTCTGACAGGATAGAACCAGCAGATGTATTCACTGCAACATCGGTATCCGGCTTTGGTAAAGCAACCCGATGATAAAAACTAAAGAATATAAATATTCCTGCCAATACCAGGAAAGATATAGACCATGCAAAAGGTATATTACCAGAAAGTCCTTTATATTCAGCACTACTATCCTTATTTAGATTTGGATTAACCTGAAATACAAGATATGCAGGTTTATCCCAGTTCGCTTCATTAAAAGTCAAACGCTCGCCGTGTATCAAAGTAATACTCTTATCTCCCCTTTCCATAGAAGTGTTCAGCACCATTTCTTCCCCTTCTGATGGCATAGCAGATAAATGCACAGCTACAGCGGCAACATTTCCTGTTTGTATTACTTTATCTACATAACGTTTTTCTCCAAAGTTATTTTTTATCCAATTGCCTAAAGGCTCTGACACAGAAGAAGTCCACAAACTTTTATTTTTATGAATATTTACTGTTTCAGTATCTTCCTCAACAGGAATAAATCCATTTTTCTGATTTAAGGCACTTACTTTACCCAAAAATACTTTAAGACTATCTTTATCAACATTATGAGTCCCGATTTGAATATTTTCTTCTACAATAAAATAAATATCTCCATTAGAATTAGTAACTTCTTGTATAGCAGGCAATACCAAGGTTGACTGATTATATTGAGGAGATACTTGTACATTTAATTTCATTGGTTCACAACCAGATGAAACTTCCAAAAAGCCAGCAAGAATAATCAATAATCCTTGACCTACAATGGTAGCTATCCGGTAAAATGTACTCCTTATGCCTACAAACATTGCCTGTTGATTAGTATTAAGAGCTAACATATAAAGTCCATCGGCAGCTATATCATGCGTAGCCGAGCTAAAAGCCAGCAACCAGAAAAAAGCTAATGTAGCCTGAAAAAAGAAAGGTAATGGTATAGTAAAAGCAACTCCAGCTAAACCTGCGCCAATAAACAATTGCATTACAATAACCCACCATCTCTTTGTTTTCAGTAAATCTACAAAAGGACTCCATAATGGTTTTATTACCCACGGCAAGTATAACCAACTGGTGTATAGTGCAACATCGGTATTAGATATCCCCATCCGTTTGTACATAATCAGCGAAACGGTCATCACTGCAACATAAGGTAAGCCCTCAGCCAAATACAGCGAAGGTATCCATGCCCAAGGAGATTTTTTAGTATCTTTCATAGTATACGTTTTCTTATTGAATGGATTGAGTAACTCCTATAATCACACTAAAATTTCCATCCATTTGTATCCAGTTCTTTTCAGGCAAATATGTTCGTGAAACATAACCGTCCAAGTATAATGCATTTTTGCATCCCAATGATTTAAAATAAGATGCAAAATCATAAAAATTCACTTTGCTTTTTGACATAGCAAATATAATGCTGTTGTCTGGTAATATCCCTACCCCATTTCGGATATGTAAATTTGGAGAACCTTTCTTAAAGCCTGAGTGTAGTTCTCCATCTATAACAAGCATCGGTCCTGATTGAGTCGCAAATTTTACCTGTCCATCATTTAGAAAGTCTTCGGTACGGCAAATAACAGGGCTATCGTCAGAACATATATAAAACACACCATTAGGCTTCAGATAAAAATTACCTTGACCTGATGTTGTATCTAAAGGTGTAAGAGTTTGATATTGCTGGATAAAAAGCCCTTGAGGAAAACCTTCTTTATTATACATTCCTCCATTAGCAGCAAATAAGAGTTTTTTATCTTGTGATTCCACATATAATTTCAGATTTTCCAAACTACCAATAACATCTCCTTTATCATCTTTCCAATAGAAATCTATGTTCTGAACCTTTGGATCAACTATATAGCTTATAATATTATTTTCCGGAGTAGCACCTCTTACTATTTCTCGAACCCCAACAGTCAGTAAAACAATAATAATGATCAGATAACAATATTTACCGTATCTCATCCCTAATATTCTTTTTCGATACTTGCTCCTACATAATATATCTGTAATATTTTATCATAAGTATATCCGCGTTCTCCCATTACTGCAGCACCAATCTGACAAAGGCCAACACCGTGCCCCCATCCTGCACCACGAAGAATAAAATTCTCACCTTCTTTATCTACAACAAAAGCTGAACTGTATAAGTGAGATGGCGACAAAATACGTCTTATTTCAAGTTCCTTACCAATTATCATAGTTTTCTTCGATCCTACAATTTTCAATCTGACTATGCGTCCGGATGTACCTCTCTTCACAGGGATCAGGTCTAAGATTGTACCAAAATCAACACCTGACTGGCTATTTATTAAATCTGACAATTCACTTTGAGTATATGAAACCTGCCATCTGTAAAAATCTGTGGTTTTCTGGTCATAATTATTCAAAACCTGATTCAATATATTCTTATCCTGTGTATTACAATGTGAGGCAGGGCGTGAACGTATCCATTTACCTGATTCTTCTTCGTTGGTAAGATCTGGTATTTCCACCGGATTATCTGTTCCCCTCACTTTTACCAGATATGAATATTGCTTATCTTCCCAACAATTTTGAAATTCTTCTAGCATTCCTCCGCAACATTTCGAAAAACGGGCATCACATATCTTACCATCTGATTTCAATATCTGTCCCCATGTTTCTTTAATAGCTTGCTTTACTATCTCTATATTTGAAAAGACACGGGTAATTCCCTGATAACGCTGACAATGATCATCTGCACAAACATCAAAATTAACATGATCCTCCCTGTCATACCAACGAATTATCTCGTCTTCAGTTTCTACAAAAGCGGCATATTTTTCTTCGTTTTCAACTATCTCTTTCTTCTTTTCTATTTGAGCCAACAACCAGCTACGAGATATAACTGCATGCGCTTTAAGCAACTCGAGAGAAGCAGTAGGACTCATTTCTGACGAAATTACACTTGTCAGATAAGCTTCTATTTTTATAATATTAATAGCCGTTATTTTATCATCTTCAACTATCAATTTTAATGCTCCCTCAAACTGTTGATCTTCTTTACGTTCCCAATGGAAATTAATCCCAATCACAACATCCTTAAGAGTAAAAAAGTCATTGTCCGCTGAGGACATAAATATAAGTTCTTCATATAAATGATCATTCCAAAGTATTTTTCCATCCTTATATGAGACTATACTTTCTCCCGTAATTTGCTCCCCATTACAAAAATAGGTAGAGTTTAAACAAAAGGAGATTACTTTATTCGATACGATTCCAACACTGATAGTAGGTTCCATAAAATTATGTAGCTTTTAGTTTTTCAATTATCCCTTCCATTTTCAGATCGCTAATCGAGACTTCTCTGAAAATGTTTTTAATATCTTGTTCTGTTATCTTGGTAAAATCTTCTTCCTGAGGCAATATTAAAATACCTCCCATATCTACTGATCCGGGGCTAATTAGTATATTATCTTTCCCTCCAGCATAAAAACAATCCGGCCGATGCTTTTCTCTCGGAAAGATACAAGAAAACCATTTATTTTTATCATACCATGTAAAAATATTCATCATTGGTTCCTTATCTTCTACTTTTTGTTCCATTAATGAATATAAATGGCTAAACGCTCTAAGAATTCCCTCTTTCGTCACAGATTCTATTAAAAACGCATTCCTCAAATATTTCCTTAAGGCATATATAACTAAATTATTTGTAGTTAAAATAATCTCTTTAGTTATATTGTGTATATCTTTCTGTAAAGGGATAAAGTTCTTAGAACCAACCTGAAAATGAGCATGATCAGGAGCTGAAGCCCCACATTTTGGTCCATTATAAAAAATTACATACTCTTCTAACAATTCTGCCAGATCAATCATCTCCCCATACTTATCGTCTATTAATTGATCTGCATGCCTGACAAGAGGAACTGTAAAATGCTGAGGAAATATAGGAAAAGGATTTACTAATATCTGATAGTCAATTCCGTACGGAATCCCCTTTTGTTCTACTGGTAAATTATCAGGACACAGGAAACATTTTCTATCCTGAATAGACTTTGAATCTATTTTTGCTGAAGATGATTGCATCCGTGCTGGATTGAATTGTGCGAAAACCGAAAAATCTTCAAATTGAAATTCTCTTATCCTTACTTCTTGCAAAGACAGATAATTCTTTGCTGCCAATTGCCAGACTTGTAGCTGATTTTCAAACAATTCATTTATTTGTCCAATCATTGTAGATATTTCAGAGTTATAATACAGAGTTAATTACTTTTTCCATTTTACTAATTGCATTATCCCAACTAAAGTGCTGTACATATTCGTTTCCTTGCCGAGCTAATCGAATACGATAATCGTTGTTCTCTATCAAATAAATTATACGCTCAGCCATCTGTTCTACATTTCTAACCTCAACCAGTAAAGCAGTCTTACCTTCAAATGCGTATTCCTTATGTCCTTCAATATTAGTACACACTAACGCACAGCCACAAAACATAGATTCTACTGATACCAAACCAAATCCTTCAGTAAAACTGTTAGAAATAAAAATAGCATTGCTATTATAGAGATCATCCAAGTTATCAGGCTCACGATAATATTTGATCCACTCGGGTAAATCTTCGGGACTAGGGGATATACCAAACATTTCTACTTGCAAATCAGGCCTTTTCTCTTTTACTAAAAATAAGGCTTCTAGTCCATATTTCGATCCTTTTATTTCCTGAATAGAATATGTCATGGCCACTGTTGCTGGGATACGTTCTTCTATATTATATTTAACTTTATATATTGAGCTATCGATACCATTTTCTATTAATTCTATCCTATTTTTAGTATGTTTACCTACAATATTTTTCAGATATGATGCTACAACTATATTTACCGTATCCTTTATATCATACGAACGATAAAGCAAATCTTCGTGTCCTTCCCAGTTTTCAAATCCCTGTATCAAATTAATTTTCTTCCCTTTTGTCTCAGACAAAGCCCCCATTTCCAATACTGTAGACCACCATGTAGCAATAACAATATCAGCATCCGGTATATATCTATCCTTTATTTCAGAAACATATGACATCTTAATAGAAGGATCGAAATCAAACCACTTATTTGTATCAAAGCCTTCAATCTTTGAGAGAACACAACGAACAAAATAAGGCAACCGATAATTCATATATCCAGTTTTTATAGGAAATATAAGATGAATTTGATAACCCTTTCGAGCTAATCGATTAGCATACTCATACATCACACGAAAACCTCCGGCCGGCCTACGAGGTTTAAATGGTAGTATAAAGGTTATTTTAGTTTTGTTATTTTGCATCTAATTGTTTCAAACTAATACTTTAGAACAAAAATACATGAAATGACGAAATATTTGTATAATTATTCCGTTCATTTATGAGTATTTTTTAACTTTTTAGATTTAAATTTGCGCACCCATTTTTTAGTGAAGGCATTATTGTTTTATTCTCATCGAATATATCTGAAAATATATATTCTTCGGCAAAAACAATAATACGAATGTAATTATAATTCTAACATGAAGACTTTTTTGAGAAAATTGCCCCTTAGAATACAATACATTTTTTGTAAAAAGAATATGAGTAAGGAACAAGTTATAAAAAATTACTTAAACAAGTTTGGTGTTTCAGAATAATCGAACCTCCTGATTTAATAAGAAATAATACACAATGGAAATTTTAGAAACATTTCTCTTGCCTAGTGCTTGGATCGCATTATTAACTTTGGCTTTTTTAGAAATAGTTTTGGGTATAGATAACATAGTTTTTCTATCTATTATATCATCAAAACTCCCAGATAAAGAACAACCTAAAGCACGTACTTTAGGCTTATTATTAGCTATGTGCTTTCGTATATTGCTGTTATTTTGCATTTCGTGGCTAATACAACTTACCAAACCTTTAATATCTTTCGACACATCATGGCTTGATGGTTCTATATCTGGCCAGAGTATCATCATAGGCTTAGGAGGACTCTTCTTATTGTATAAAAGTGTAACCGAAATCCACCACAAACTGGAAGGAAAAAGCGACGCTGAACAAGGTGTTGTCAAAAGCAGTTTTTGGAGTGTTATACTTCAAATCGTAGCTTTAGATATAGTATTCTCATTCGATAGCGTACTTACTGCTGTTGGATTAGTTAGTTTCAACGAATTCGGATATACAGGAGCCATGACAATTATGGTTACAGCAGTTATGATTGCAGTCTTAGTTATGCTATTATTTGCAGGGCCTGTTAGCAGATTTGTCAACCAACATCCTACAATACAAATGTTAGGCTTATCATTTCTTATCCTTATTGGTGTTATGTTACTTGTTGAGTCTGCGCATTTATCACATATCTCTATATTTGGTAGCGAAGTGGGAGAAATACCAAAAGGCTATATTTATTTTGCCATTGCTTTCTCTCTATTAGTAGAATTCCTTAATATGAAACTTAGGAAAAAAGCTAAACCTGTCAAACTAAATGATTCTGAACTCATAGAAAAAGAATAGCAATAGCTATAAAGATCAATTTAGCTCTATACATTGAATATATATGGATTATTATATATCTTTGCACCTCCAAAAATGAATGTAAAAAATGAGCTACAATAATCCCAAAGAAATAGCTTCGGAATTCTGTGCATCCGGTATATATAAAACAAGAATGCCTTTCCATAAATTTGCAATCCTGGCTTTTCTGGGAGGTACATTCATTGCTTTTGGCGGACTACTCACTGTTATTGTTGCTGGAGGTATACCCGGCATAGGATTAGCAAACCCAGGCTTAGTCAAATTTGTAGCAGGAGCATTATTCCCAATAGGACTGATTATGGTTTCCGTTGCAGGTGCCGATCTTTTCACTAGTGATTGTACAGGATTGATCCTGCCCTATTTGCAAAAAGACATCAGGATAAGTGCTGTTCTCAAAGTTTTAATCATTTCTTATATATTTAACTTCATAGGTACACAATTTATAGCCTATTGCATGTCATATCAGACTGGCTTAATATCTCACGATCCTTGGTTATCATACCTGCATCATTATAGTGAGGCCAAAGTCAATCAGGATTTTTATAAAGTCCTACTTAAAGGTATAGGCGCAAACTGGTTGGTTTGCCTGGGTACATGGATGGGATATGCAGGCAAAGATATTATAGGTAAATGTATCGGTATTTGGATTCCCGTTATGTTATTCGTAACTTTAGGATTCGAACATTCTATTGCTAACATGTTTTTTATCCCTGCTGCCATATATTCGGGAGCAGATATTTCATGGGCTACTTTTTTAACGCATAATCTATTGCCCGCAACAATCGGAAATATAATCGGAGGTGCCGGCTTTGTAGGTTGTTTATATTGGATAGTTTACATGAAAGGAAAATAAGAAGCCTTTTCATCTATATTCTCTCATCATACTTTATCCTATTTACAAAGGAATAAAGAGTGGCTTTTAAGGAAAAAAGTATAATACTGACTCTATTTTGAACAATTGAAGACAAGTGACTGTTTTTAGAATAGTAACTGATTATTAAAACCCATATTAGTCTATTTATTAAAAGACCGTTCATTAACATATCTTTCAATTGAATTTATGGAAAAAGTGGTAGTAATATTAACACAAAAAGGGGCATTAAGTAGAGGATTACAAAATAATACAATGATTAATCTGTTTAGATTAAAAGGAAGTAATATTTTCGAAGTAGAGAATATTAAAATGGAAAAAGTCAATGATACTTTTTTCTCAAAATTGATGACGACAAAAAAGGTAGATATGATCTACACAGGTACATTAAGTGATCAATTACATCATTCGTTAACAAACGCAGGTGTAATTATCAAATACATGGATGATATAAATAACGATAAATTTATTGAACAGTTTGTTTTTGCATAATACTACATTAACTATTTAGAATACAGATATGTTAAGAATACTTCTTTTTTCCTTGCTATTAACAATATGCGGTACACTTTTCTCTCAGGAAGATATCAGTCGCATTGACAATGATACAATCCGTCGGCAGTATGATGAAGCTATGAACGATCCTCATATCTTTCGTCCCAAACAAATGGCAATATCCGAAAGCGAGGCAGTCAGGCTAGCCGATAAACTTCCTGCATTTGCTGTATACAAAGACACCTATTTTGTTACAGGGGTGCCTTTAAATGAAGAGATAACAAAGAACTCTGCTGATGCCTCATTTCAGATAAGTATAAGGCAACGGTTAACTCGAAGTGTATTGCCTTTCAATACATTCGCTTATCTTACTTATACTCAAAAATCGTTTTGGGATATCTACGCTACCTCAAGTCCATTCCGCGACACCAATTACAATCCAGGGCTTGGACTCGGTAAATACTTATTCTACAAGAACAAGTTAGCCGGAGCCATATTCGTCCAACTAAAGCACGAATCGAATGGTAGAGATGAAGAAGATTCCCGTAGTTGGAACTATATAAGCCTATCAACCAAATATTATTTCAATGCCAGATTCAATCTGGCCGGAGAATTTTGGATCCCTTATGTCGATGGTGGCAATAACAAAGATCTGTTAGATTACAGAGGGTTAGGTTATATTTCAATAAATTATATTAGCAATAAGCATAAATGGTGGCTGGCCGCCGAGATCAATCCAAGAAAAGGATTCGGTAATATTAACACAGTCCTATCTGCAAGTTTCAGAATATCAGAAAGATCAAACCAATATCTTTTTGCTCGTTTCTTCCAGGGATACGGCGAAAGCCTGTTAGATTACAATAAATATGTAATGAATATTAGAGTAGGAATATGTATAAAACCTGATTTTTACAGTATATTCTAAGAAACTGATTAGCAATTACTTTAATTTTAAAATAAGAATATCCATATCTGTTATGCAGATATGGATATTTTTTATAAGAGATTAAATCTACAAGATTTAGATGCCAATTTCCACATCGCCACCTTTCATTGGCAGTTGATTCTTAGAAGGCCTTTTATTAACTAATTCAGTAGAGGTTGCTGTTCCCTCCTCAGTAAGAATACTCTGTACTTTTTTACTCTGATTCAACACAATGTTTTGAGCAGATGCTACACCAACAAAAACTAACGCCATAGATAATAAAACAATCTTTTTCATACTTTTTCTATAATTTAAAAATGAAACATTCGACCTTTTTGCGATCGCTTTCATCATAGATAAAGCCATGAAAAATTCTAACAGTTTTTTAAGAATTAATTTCAATAAAAATGAAACAAAAAAAGTGACATATATCCCCTCAGTATTTTATTACGATAAACAACTATATATAAACACATTAAATACCAATCAAATCTAAAAAAGTGACATAGGTGACACTTTTTTACCATTTTTTCATTGTAACTTTTTATCCTTATATATCATACTAGTAAACTTCCTACCATTAAACTAAAAAATACATAGATAAAATTTTAAACAAATATTCCACCCTCCCTTAACGATACGTCTACCATATTTAACCAAAATTACCCCTGCTTACCTACACTCTATTTTGTATTATTGCAACATATTTTAACCCATTTTGGGAAATCTGTTAACGAAAAATATAATTATTGCAAGAGTGCAATATCTAGATACTTAATATTATCATAAACACACAAGGAATGAAAAAAAGATTATTTATTATCCTACCGGTACTACTGGCACTAATCAATCTTGCAGCATGCAGTGAAGACACCAAGTACATCTCCATCGAACCCGACCCTATTCCTCTAAAAGAAGTCACACATCAGGAACTTATCGGGCATTACAAAGTCATCTCATGCGTAAGCTCCGTCTCTAATGGTCGTCCTGTAGCAATGCCCGAAAGAGCTGACGAAATCTGGGTTTTCGAAGAAAGTATGTTGACTATTAACAATGCCGAAGCCGTAAACTATAGCTATAGTGATAACAAGATTTCAACCAGTTCACAAGTATATACCACCGATAAAGAAGGTGATCTTCTCGCTATCTTCTATACTGTAGGCGAAAAAACAATTACCCTGTTGCTAGAAGCATTCGAACCTGTAATATACCAGTACAGCCTGTCACCAACTGTTGACGAACAGAATGCCTATACCGATACTTATCTGGATATCACATTCGATAGCCAGCCATCGCTTGGTAACAGTGGTAGCATCGCCATATACAAAAAAGATGGAACAAAAGTAGATGAAATAAAAATGGAGGATAAACATGTAAGCAGCAAAGGATTATACAATTCAACCAAAGTAGACATCATCGGATTACCTAGTACCGGAAATGGAAGCAGGCTTAGAGCTGTTAATTACAACCCTGTTACTATCAGTGGCAATACTGTAAGAATAAAACCTCACTATGCCGTTCTTGAATATGATACCGAATATTATGTGACTATAGAAGCAAATGCGATTGTATGCGAAGGATTCGAAGGAATAGCTAAAGACGAATGGACGTTCAAAACCAGGAGTACTGCACCTGCTCTTACTTCTTCAACCCTCACTGTAGATGATGATGGCGAAGCCGATTTCCGTACTATACAAGCAGCAATCGACTATGCAGCACAAATAGGTAAAGATGCGAAAGTAACCATTTCTATCAAAAACGGTATTTACGAAGAGTTACTATATATGAGAGGCAAAAACAATCTGACCATAAAAGGTGAAAGCCGCGAAGGTGTAATTATCCGTTACGATAATTATGATGCCCTGAATCCGGGTGTTGGAGCAACAGCCGTACGCCCTGAATTTGGTACAGGTAATATCACTGATGGAGGACGTGCCATATTCCTTATCGAATCGTCTCACAATATACGTTTCGAAGACCTCACGATGGAAAACGTACACGTAAAAACAGGAAATGGCGATCAGGCAGAAGTAATCTATTTCAATGTTGGTTCATATACATTAGCCTTTGTAAATTGCAACCTCATTAGTAAACAAGATACTGTAAACGTTAAAGGATACTGCTGGTTCTACAACACATTAATTGCCGGTGATGTAGACTTCATTTGGGGAAGCCCCTCAACAGCTTTATTCGAGCAATGTGAGATAAGATCGGTAAGTAGCGACGGATATATTCTACAAGCCAGACCACAAAGCAGCAATGCCAAAGGATTTGTATTCCTTAACTGCTCACTTACCAAAGACGAAGGTGTTGCAAATGGTACAACCTATCTAGCACGAAGTTCATACAGCAGTTCATATTACGATAATGCCGCATTTATCAACTGTAAAATGGATTCACATATAGCTACAGGCGGATGGAAAGTAGATGCAGGAAAATCCCCTAATCCGGCAATAGCAAGTTTAGAAAGCGGATGGAAAGAGTACGGCAGCATGAACATTGGCGGAACATTACTCGATTTAAGCGGACGTCAGGCGAATGTTCAATATCAGCTTACCAAAACTGAATTTGAAGCAGGATACGAAAACAGAACAAAAATTATGGATGCAATCAGTGATCATAGCTGGATGCAGCTTCCTTAAATTCAATGGCTCGTAGAGGCAGACATATACATCTGCCAATACAAAACAACAAGAGGGTGAATCTAAATTCACCCTCTTATTTTATTCCTAAAGTCTATTTTTCAATTATTCAGCAGCTGCTTCCGACTCACCTTCTATCTTCTTTATCTGCTCTTCAGCCTTATTACGAAGATTCTGTCCTTGTTTTTCTGCTTCATCCACCAGTTTTTTACCTGCTGCTTTGGCTGCAGCTTTAGCAATAGCGTTGCTTCCTGACTTGCTCACCAGATTATCTGATTGCTTTTGCGCTTCTTCAACTAATTTTTTAGCAGCATTATCTGCCTCTGTCCTTAGTTTAGCTATTTGTTTTTCCTTTTCATCCGACAACGATGTAGATACACTGCTACCATCTTTTCCGCCTAGTAATCCACTTACAATTGACGAAGCTGCTTCTGTAACCAGTGCTTTCGTATCCACACCTATTTTAGGACTATTGAAAGTTCCGGTAATAGTAATAGGCACATTATTGATATAATTATTTGCCATCGACTTAGGCAGAGTTACAGTACCTGCATAGTTAATACTCTGATCTAAGCCTGTAGAACCTTCTAACTTCATCATTCCTCCATTTCCAATATTTACATTGAATGGTTTCGTTATGATTTTTCCATTATCAATAGTAAATGGCAAATTCAAATCTTTTGGCGAAATAGTACTTAGTGCATCAGTTTTCAAGGCAGAGGAAAGTGCTGTCAATGCGGCTACATTTTCCACTTTCACATCACTTGTCTGCAATGCTCCGCTACCAGTCAAGCCTGCCAGTGTTTCCATGATAGAAGCACCAAAGGAAGTATTGAATTTCAGATTCATAGAATAAGTTCCTATCAGATTTTCGAAGATAGGAGCGAATTTCTGCACCGATTCAACCGATTTGAATGTTTCGGCAAAAGATACTTTTGATAAAGCTATGTCAAAATTCACCTTAGGCTTCACCGGATCAGATGTATCATACGAACCGTTGATTTTACATGATCCACCTAATGCATTAGCACCTACATTGTTCAAAGTAAGAACGCCGTTACGAATCGACATTGCACCTGCCATATTGGTTATATTGATCTTATCATATACAATCTGGTTTAATGCTGCATTCAGAGTAAAATCAATATTTTTAGGAATAATAATATCTTCTGTTGTTGAGGTTGTTTCTTCCGAAGTTGTACCGGTTGCAGTTTCTTCACTTATGAAATCATTTGCATTCAGATAGTTAGATTTGATATTCAATTGTCCTTTCAATGTTTGGTCTTTCATTGCATAAGCAATAAAGTTTTCGAGGCGCCCACTTGCCGATATATCATTTTTACCGATCTTCACATCCAGTGACGAAAGATTCACATATCTAGGAGTAAATTCCATTGCAGCATTGTTAATCAATACTTCTGGCATATCTGTAGCTTTATACACCATATTATTCAGTTTCAAATGTCCTGTAGCAGAAACACTCTCATACTGTTCTTTCTCGATAGCCGACATACGGGTTGCTATATCAATATTTGCATCTATTCGTCCATTGAGCTCTGTACCTTTCTCCAATGGATACACTTCCTTTATCATACCCAAATCCAGAGTACCATTAGCATGAGCTTTCAGGTTGGCATCACTCATAGGTGTTGTTACATTTAACTTACCGCTAAAAGGATTACCTCCTAGAGAAAAACCAAATTTGCTAATATCAATTACCATATTATCTAACGAACCTCCCTTGCTGTTTACAGCCAAGTCCACATTTATATTATTAACAGCTTTAGGAAGTGACGGATATTGGAACATAGCATCACTTACAATGATCTTCACATCAAAAGCAGGATAAGTCTCGCCCTGCATCAGGCCTTTAACCGAAGCATCCAGAGAAGCTGTTCCCGATGTTTTCACATCTTTAAAATCGGCAGTATACATAGCTGGCACCAACGACAATATATCTTTGAACTGAGTATCAGGTGCATTCAGTTTCAGGTCAAAGTCCATGCCTTCCATATCTTCTCCCACCATTGCAAACGAACCGTCAATAGAAGCTTTCAGTTCATTTAGTTGAAGTTTACTTTCTGTAAATTTAAACTTCATATTATCCAGATCAGCACCTATTTCAGCATCAGCTGTCACCTTTGCCTTACTCAAATATGGAACACCGGCGTCTATAAATGATAATTCATTGATTACTGTATTTATTTTTAAAGTTGTTTCACTTGCCGAAAAATTCCCTGATATTTCACCATTCCATCCGTTTATAATAGCCTTCATTTTTGTAGAATCATCCTGATAAACGATATTACAATCTTTTATCGAAATCCTCTTCAAATCCAGATTAAAAGGCGTGCTGCTACCATCTTCTGTCGTTTCTGTTGCAGTAGAGTCCACCTTCATGATATCCCAGTTGGTTCTGCCATCTGCTAACTTTTTTGCATATACCGAAGCTTTTTCAAGATTGATTTTTGATATACTATAGTTGCTACCAAAAAGACTCATCAGATCGATAGTCACACTAGCAGACTGAGCTTGCAACAAAGTATCTTTTTCAAAGTCTCCTACACCTGCTACAGACGCATTCTGAAGAGAAAGTGTTGCATTAGGAAAATTAGAGAATAAATTCAATCCAAAGTCCTGAATATCCACCTTAGCATTTAGTTGCTCGTTGGCAACATCTATAACGGCTGTTTTGATTTTGTCCTTAAACAAAAACGGTATTGCCAGCATAGCCACAACAATGACTATCAGCACAACACCGATAATGGTTAGTCCTTTCTTCATAATTTTATTGATTTACATTAGTTTAGTTTCGTTTTATAATATTCGTTTTTATGTTTGTGTCTTAAAAAATCAACGAAAGTTAATGCTTTTTCGTATAAATGCTGATGATAATTTCACTTTTATTGAAATGACTTACATTTGCTTATAAAAATATATAGGGCGAATCCATATATTCACCTATTTTCCAAGCAGAAATTATCCTTTTTTATTTCACCCTTTTCTTACAAATCTGGCATACACGCTCAATGGCAATCTTTTACCCGATTTTTCGGGTACTACAAGCTCCCCATATTGGCAATCCTTAATATCCGGAAAATAATCTTTAATAAGATTCTCCGCTATCACTGCCGAAAATCCCATAGAATATAGGTTGAGGATAAGAAATGAATTTTCACTTTCAAGCAACTCGCTACACAACGACATAAGCTCTGCAATGTTCTCTTCCAATATCCATCTTTCTCCATCAGGACCACGTCCATAAGCCGGAGGGTCAAGAATAATTCCATTATATTTCTTACCTCGCTTTACCTCACGCCGACAAAATTTAAGAGCATCCTCTACAATCCAGCGGATATTATCCAGATTAGACGCCTCCATATTTTCGCGCGACCATGTAATTACTTGTTTTACCGAATCCACATGTGTAACATCGGCTCCGGCACTTTTTGCAGCAATAGATGCCCCTCCTGTATATGCAAACAGATTCAGTACTTTCGGTTCCGAAATATTTATATTTCTTACAGTGTCATATATAAAATTCCAGTTTTCGGCCTGTTCAGGAAAAATACCCACATGCTTAAAAGAAGTCAACCCCAAACGAAATCGAAGGTTCATTTCTTTATATTTATAATTTATGAACCATTGATCCGGCATTCCTTTCTTTTGCATCCAGATACCTTTATCATTTCCGTCCTGTGCATTTTTACCCTTTTCCCTTTTGAATGTAGCATCTGCCAGCTGTTCCCATTCACTCTCAGCTAAGGATTTTCGCCAGACAGCCTGAGGTTCAGGACGACGGGCAACATATTTTCCAAATCGTTCTAACTTTTCATAATCACCCGAATCAATTAACTCGTATTCTGTCCAATGTTGAGGTTCTAATAATTGCATCTAAATTATCTCTTTTTCTTAAATAAAGCATTTACTACTTGTTTAGCTACAGGAACCAATACAGCTGTAGCTAAAGTTCCCCAGAAGCGTTTTCTCTGAGTAGCATCTTTCTTATCTTGTCTTTCTTGTTCCTTCCTCGCTTTTTCTTCCTCTTTGCGTCTCTTCTCATCAGCTTTATCCTGCGCCACCTGCTCTTTCTCGCTCAAAGTGCCTTGTAAGCGCTCGGTCAACACTTCATAAGCAGATGTCCTGTCTACTGCTTGTCCATAATGCCTGAATAGTAAAGAACCTTCTGTCATTTTCTTACGTTCATCAGCATCTAACGGACCGATCTGTCCCTCCGGAGGTAGGATATAAACTCTTTCAACAGGATTAGGACGCCCTTTCTCATCCAAGAATGAAACAAGAGCCTCACCTGTTCCTAATTCACTTATAACAGTTTCAGTATCAAATTTCGGATTTGCCCTGAAAGTTTGAGCGGCTACCTTCACTGCTTTTTGATCTTTTGGCGTATATGCCCTCAAAGCATGTTGCACACGATTCCCTAGCTGACCAAGAACAGAATCCGGTATATCGGAAGGTGTTTGAGATATAAAATATATACCTATTCCCTTCGAACGGATCAGACGTACTACTTGCTCTATCTTCTCTAAAAGAGCCTTCGGTATATCATTGAACAAAAGATGAGCCTCGTCAAAGAAAAATACCATCTTTGGTTTATCGGGATCACCAACTTCGGGCATCACTTCAAACAGTTTTGTCATCAGCCAAAGCAAGAAAGTTGTATATACTTTAGGCGAATTCATAAGTTTGTCAGCAGCCAGAATATTTATCACGCCCTTCTCTCCTATCGTTTGGATAAGATCATCAATATTCAGGTTTGGTTCACCAAAGAACTGATCTGCACCATCGTGTTCAAGTGTTATCAATCCTCGCTGAATAGCACCAATACTGGCTGTAGAAATATTTCCATAGCTGGTAGTGAATTTATTAGCATTATTGCCAACATATTCCAACAACTTCTGGAGATCTTTTAAATCTATAATTTCCAGCGATTCATCTTTCGCTATTTTAAATATAATAGTAAGTACGGCCGATTGTGTATCATTCAGAGTCAGAAGACGACTCAATAAAAGAGGCCCCATATCGGCAACCGTAGCTCTGATAGGAACTCCCTGTTCGCCAAATACATCCCAAAACTGTACAGGAAAAGCCTGAAACTTAAAACCTTTGTCTGCCAGATGATAGGATTCTACGCGTTGTTTTACACTATCCTTATTTCCTCCCACAGCAGCTACTCCCGAAAGGTCACCTTTGATGTCGGCAGCAAATACCGGCACTCCCATCTCTGAGAATGTTTCAGCCAAAGTCTGCAAAGTAACAGTTTTGCCTGTCCCTGTAGCACCTGTAATAAGTCCATGGCGATTGCCCATCTTTGGCAACAAAAAGACTTCTGTATCTTCCGAAATAGCTATAAAAGCTCTCTTTTCATTATCAAACATCTCTATTATATACTTTTAAAATTTGTGCATATTTGTTATCATCCTAAAGCTGAAATAATATAACTAAATAACCATGCAAATGTAGTGATTATACTCGTATTTATTCCTTTATTATAAATTATAATGAGGTCATGTTTGTTTCAGCACAATACATAAATAATGTTAATTTTCGAAATTTAAAACAGAAAAATATGTTTTATAACATAAAATCATTTATCTTTGTACTGTGTTTTTCATGGTATTAGATTTAAGGTTAACAATGAAGATTGGTTGTCGGGATGACAACCTTTTCTTTTTTAGATACATAACCAATTTACTTCTATCAAGCACTAAATAAACTAGTTACATAAATATAAGAATAAAAAAAATGGACAGGATAACCGATTAACCTGTCCGTTTGTCACTTATCTTAATAGCTTAAAAATCCCATTCAAGCTGTCTGAAATCAATATTTGAAAAACTGAAATCCATAGAATAGGAATTATTACTATTCGTCCTAATAGTTTGGGTTTTAGCGGCCTGTTGTCCAGGATTGGCTGTATAAACCATTATATCACGGATACACACGGTTACATCCTGAGTAACATCTTTGCTGACATATACAGTAAATGTCTTTGGTGAAGTATAATAAAATGACTCATAATTGAATATATTTTCAGTTGTACCAACTTTAATCATTACTTCCCAATGATTTGAAGAATGTTTTGAGCTCGCTGAATTTAATATATTTATATTTAGAGGAACCTGCCCGGATGACGGGCCTGGATGATTTACACTACTAATACATTTTGATACAGTAGGATCTCCGATTCGAGTAGGATATGCCAGCGACCATTTTGTCGCAAGAGCACTATTATATTGCCCCTGCGCATTTGGGGTACCAGGAAAATCATTACTTACAATTCTCATTTTATAATGCCCCATTTTCTCAGGCACTTTAGTTAAAACATATTCATAATATTGATTTTGGACAAAAGAGGAAGAGAACTGTATGTTATAAGGATTACTTGTACCATAACAGGTTTGTCCACCATCATAATACCGCCATGGAGAAAAAGAACTTTCTCTATAGAGTATTTGCACCTTATCAAAATTCGAAGGAAGAGGATAATATGTACAAAACTTTATCCCTGTCCACCCTTGTCCATTGTGACTATTAGAGTATGCAGACATACTTGGAGCCCGATAATTTTCACCATATCCACCAAAATTGTCATCTATAGCGCTTTTTTGTTCTTTGCTATCGACACCTGTTATCTCGTTTTGTTCTTCTAATAGAAAGTCTCCACTTTCGTTATTACATCCATATATGAATATAATGACAAATAATAAACATAAACTCTTTCTCATAACAAAAGGTTTTAGTTAATAATAAAAATAAATGATAAAAGTTAAGTGCACGAAACTTCTTAAAGTTAATTACAAAAAATTAAATTTAACCAATTATATTATATTTTTAACATAAAAAAATAAGATAATAAAAATATAGAACAATTCTCCCTTTTTTTATTTAGGGATTCCCTCATCTAGCTACTCCAGTCCTATTTTATTATAAAAACATTCTATTTTCCTCTTTTTTATCCGATCAATTCAATAGAAATGTTATATCTTTATAATTGAGACAAGTAATCAATGCCCATTATACCTTCAATTATACTGCTATGTTTAGTAAGCTATTAAGTATCTCTACTAATGATATACCTGTAGAAGTAAATTGCTCAACTGTTAAAGATTATATTGTTTCCGACGGAACAGGAAAGCGCAGACCTCTTTTTCTAAAAAAGCCAACGGCAATAGATGGAATAGGGTTTGTTCTTTGTACCAGAGGTATCAGCAGAGCAAAAATAAATAATACAATATATACAATCAAAAGAAGAACTTTAGTCACCCTTCTTCCTAACTCTATTTGCGAAAGTGTAGGCAGTAGCGATGATTATTCATTCGAATACCTGTTCTTCTCTCTTGATTTTATCTATGAGCTCAATATTCCTTTCGATATAAAGCTACTGGAGCTTGTAAGCAGGTCACCCTTAGTCGATTTAACAGATGAACAATTCGATTGCCTCATGGATTTTCATGCATTTATCGTAAAACATTATAAGAATGAGAATCATTTATATAGAATACAGCTTGCTAAAAATCTGTTAGCATCATTTATAACCGAGATGTGCGATATCTACAATAATCTGACAGAATTGAATAACGATGTATCTGGAAGAAAAATTGAGATATGTCATCAATTTTTCAGGTTAGTAGTAGACCATATAAAGAGAGAAAGAACTGTACAGTTTTATGCTGACAAAATTTGTGTAACCCCTAAATATTTATCGTTATTGGTTAAAAATATCAGTGGCAGACCTATTATGGAATGGATCAACAAAATAACTATTATTGTGATTAAGTCAATGTTGAAAACATCAACATTATCCATATCACAGATATCTGATGAGCTGAATTTTCCAAATCCTTCATTTTTTTGTCGCTATTTCAAAAAGCATACAGGGGTCACCCCATTACAATATCGAGAAAAATAATTTTTATGAGTTAATTATTTTTTAAACTATATAATTATGATTTCCTTTATTAAAAGCCAGTTTCATTTTTTAATTTTACATATAACATAAATTATAGGTTCCGAGAGTGAACAAATTGCCCTAAAAACAGTTTTAAAGGTATACACAGATAAAATAAACGAATTTTATAAAAAAGCAACACTGTTTAAAAAATATTTGGAGAATAAAACTTCACGTAGCAATTATAAAAAAGAACATATATGGAAAATGATATTAGAAATGAAAAAAGTAAGGTTGTCATCATTTTAGCACACCCTGATTTTAATGAATCTGAAGCAAACAAAGCTCTATTGGATGCTGTATATAATCCTGCTGATGTAGAATTATATAACTTGTATAGCGAAAAGCAATATTCTATAACAGATTGGGCAAACATTTTAATGAAAGCCTCTTTTGTGATATTCCAATTTCCCTTCTTCTGGATGTCCGCTCCATCAAAATTAAAAGAGTGGCAAGACCAAATGTTAAATACATTGGCTAAAACCCCTGCCATTTCGGGCAAACCATTTATGGTGGTTACCACAACAGGCTGGAGCCAGGATTCATACAGAAGTGGAGGAAAAATAGGGTTTACAATGGATGAATTGTTACGCCCTTATCAAGCAGGTATGACATATGCCGGTATGATATGGAAAACACCACTGATAGTATATGGAGTAGGAACAGCAAATTCTGCTAAGAATATTTCCATTGGTGTTGAACAATACAGAAATATTGTAAACCAATATATTCAAACATCGCAAGAAATCTGGTAAGTAGTATATCTTGATAATAATATAGAAAGTAGCCTGTTTTTTTTAACAGGCTACTTTTTTTATTTAAGAAGTGAATAAATAGGATTATATAAAAAAATTAGCCAATATAGTTTCATGTTACTCCTTTTATATCTGTGGTTTAAAATCATGATGCGTTTATTGAAATGATGTATTTATGACTGAATAGAGTTGAACATTACTATACGACAAGGGTGTATTAAAGAAAAAATAAGCGTTTGGGATAACAGATCAAAATAAAAAGAATATGTATATTTGCGTGTATTAATGCTTAATTATTCAATAGTTTGCTACACAATATCCGGTGCATTCCCACTTTTTGAACCTTTTTATGCATCGTTGAGCAACTTCATTTCTTAATTTTAATTTTTTCAAAATGAAATCATTATTAATTTTAATTCTACTTTTAGGTGGAATAATGACCTTTTGTTCATGCGAACAAAGCGATTCTGTATGGCCATCAAACAGACAAACAAGTTTTATGCATCCGACAGCACAAATAGACTTTGTGATAAAACAGCTGGAGGAGAAGAAGGAACCGTATCAGTCGGCTTACCAGCAGATGATAAGAAAGGCCGATAACGCATTAGAAGAATCCCATCATGCAGTGGAGGATTTTAGTGTACCCGGCTATTACCAAGACCCACAGGGCCATTCAAAAGGTGCATTAGGTTTGCAAAAAGACGGATTCAATGCGTATGCATGTGCATTAGCTTATCGTTTAGATGCCGGCGATCAGTATGGAATAAAGGCATGTGAATACATTAATGCCTGGGCTAAAATCAATAAGAAATATTCCGATTATGATGGTGAATTAGCGATGACAGATGCAGGAGCAGGTATAGTTATCGCTGCTCAATTGATGTATGGATCGGACCTATGGAAAAAAAAGATCATAAACTATTCGACCAGTGGTTAACAAATGTATATCAAAAAGCCTGTAATGAAATTCGTGATCAACTAAAGAACAACCATGCCGACTGGGGGCGTTTTGGTTCTTTACTTTGCGCAACTTATTTGGATGATAAAGATGAAATCAATGAGAATATACGTCTGATCAAATCGGATATGTTTCATAAAATTGCGAAAGATGGAAGTATGCCCGAAGAAACAGTTCGCAAAGAAAAAGGATTATGGTATACCTATTTTTCATTGGCACCTATGACTGCCGCTTGTTGGTTAGTTTATAACAGCACAGGCGAAAATCTTTTCGCATGGGAGAACAATGGAGTTTCTATGAAAACCGCAATCGACTACTTACTCTATTACAACCAACACCCCGATGAATGGAAATGGTTTGATTACCCAGAGACTGATTCTACCGACAGATGGCCAGGCAATTTAGTGGAAGCAATGTCCGGAATTTATAACGATAAAGATTATATCAAATTCATTGAGCCTAAGCGTCCGTTGATGTATCCTTATCATCACTATGCATGGACATTCCCTACCTTGATGCCTTTATCATTGGGAGGATACCATTAGTCCTAAAAATATCTGAAGTCGATTTATTATAATATAAAAAAGAGCCATATACAGTCTTTTGTATATGGCTCTATAACCAATGCATCAGAATTAAAACATTTAAACTAATTACCTATATTTTAATACTATAAAAACCACCTCGGGCACATACAAACAAAATATCTTTATTTTTACCACCTAATACAATAGAGGTTGGACGCTCAGGTATCTCTAGATATTTCTTCAAAGAACCGTCCTTATCATAAACCAATATATTTCCGGATGATATGTAAATATCTCCATTTGCAGCTTCCAATACATCTATTTCTCCATCATTAGTAAACAATTGAGGATTTGCGAACCTACCCTGCTTGTCAATATTCAAAGAATATGTACGTTGTGCCGCATTGCTCGAAACATATATCTTTTCGCCTAACTGCGCTTTTTTCAAAGAATATGTCTGAGCTAAATCCGGCGTATCCGGTACGATAGTTACCCCATCAGGAGCAATGTAGCAATTCTGTATCTCTGCCATCAATGCAGATTCTACATTATGTTCTATCCTATAACGCGAAGCCTGGTAAACAACCCATTGTACATTATTCATATCAACAGACGAAAATGGAACTGCTTTCAGTTCCCTGATTGTTTCAATTGGGTTGTCCGGATTCATAGCAATAACACTCACATTTCCTCTATTGAAAATAGATTCTACCTGAACAAAACGTGTAACAACCAATAGATTACCTTCGGTATCGAATGAAAGTGAGACAGGATAAACAGGCATTTCACATATCAACTCTATTTTTTCATCTTGTATATTCCATCTGTAAATCCGCTGCCATTTATAATCGATAAAATATGGATTGCCATTTTTATCAACTGTAGCTCCATCAATAAAATCAAAGCCATCGGCCAATTTCCTTACATCTGTATCGGTTGATTTAATTGCTACATTATCTGAAATTTTTAATAAAGCTATTTCTCTCGAACGGATTCCGGTTTCGCTGGTTACATCATACAATGTATTGTCGAATAGGTATTTCGTCCATGTATATGCCCGAAGCCCTTTGAATAATAGATTATTTGAATTACTTGTATGTACTGCATAAGGATAAGGAGTTGCAACACGGCTCACTCTATACGCAAATGTATTTGCAAACATCAGATTATTTGAGTTCCGAATATCCAGAGGGAGACAATAAGGGCCTTCGCCACTCTCCTCTTCGAGTTGTAATCCAAATATCCGCCAATTAGAAATATTATCAAATATAACTTCATTCCTAACATGATGCTCTATAGACATTATATAAATACGACCTTGAGTATTGGTATTGGAAATATAAAGACCTGCCGAAGCATAAGGGCTAGGAGTCCATATATCCTTAAATGTACCTCCTCCTCCATCTGTAATCCACAAGCTCCAATTCTGCGTATCCCATTTACGATAATTAATACCATCTGCTGTACGATTATCATTATATACTCTAACATCCCGTCCATTCAGATCGTAAGTTCCATGCCCTCCGGTAAATCGCACATCATTCATCATCGACTTTTCTCCTGCCATCCATTTTGCAGCAACAGCCCGGGGATTAATACCTGATGTATTCAAACCTATCCCACTTACAATATTAACACCTCCTTTTGGTGTTTCCAACAAAGGTAAAGGGGTACCCACTCCCTGATAAGCCTCTGTGCTATCGCGCAGTATAATCTGAGTAACAGAGGGATGCAAACCTACCAGATTTGTTTCAGGCTTTAGTATTATTGGTTCAGTAACACGATAATGTCCACTTGGCAAATAAATTGTAGAATATTTCTCTATCGCCTTTTTTAGGACTTCGGTATCATCTGTAATTCCATCCCCTACTGCACCTAAGGTTTTCAAATTTACCCATGTATCTGTTGGGGATAACATTGGTATATCAGATGAAACCAGCTGAGGAACCTTTTTAAGAGAAATAATGTCCTGAGAAGTTTTTATCTCAGGACTCTTATTTATATCAGCATACTGAAGCCCATGTGTAAAACTATTAACCTGATATACTTTATCCTTAAATGATATTTTCTGCCCCGAACCTCTGAATTGGAGAAAATCTGGTGTATTGATACACACAATGTTTTCGAAATTTATCTGAGTTTTCGGATGATCTTCATTGCTGACAATAATTGCAGAAGTATTAATATTCTCGAATCGGGAATCAGAAATCCATAATTGCTCTGAACGGTTCTCATTTATAGAAACTACTGTTGGTACATTTTTGAAATGATTGCGGACAACTATCAACTGAACTTCTTCTGTTGCTATCGCTGCTTTTTTTTGTTTTTCAAAATAAGAGTCTATAACCAGAGCTTGCCATCCGGGAGCTGTTTTTCGGGTTTTTATACCATAATCACCTCCATAGAAACGGCAAAATTCTATTTCATTGCATATATCTTCCACTCCTATATTTCCTGAACTTAAATGAAAATCCATATGAGACAAAAAGCAATGTTGCGCCGCATGGAAGCGGATAGCAATAGCAGCAGGATTTCCTTCCTCTATTTTAATATTTATATTCCTGAGGCCTGTATAAAATGTCCCGGCATTTGCATCAGCAATTGGCTGATTAGTTCTCCAAGGCCTGTCGGAAACAAAGTGAAACATATATTTACCACTCCCTTCCTGAAAACCGGGAGTATTCTTATCCAGCAAGATAACCGGACGTTTCTTTCCATAGCCAATCAACCTTACACCTTTCCACAGATTAATTTTCTTACTGATACGATATGTCCCTTCCGGTATAAATACAATACCATAGCGAACGGTCTCCTGTACTTTATTTATTGCTTCCTGTAAGGCATCAGAAATATCTGTACTTCCATCTGTTGAAATATTGAAATTTTCGGGTGTAAAGTAAACGGCTAACGGATCATCCAGTTTGGTTGTGTAAATAGAAGAATATGCTTGATCGCCAACGGCTACCTGGCCATAGACCTGGTAACCGTTAAGAACTAATATAAATAATATAACTATTATTATACGCCTCATTCTATTTCAGTTTTAAGCGTTTTATACTGATAGTCATCTTTCCGGCATTGTCTACAGAATTAGCATAGATATATGCTGCATAACGTCCATCTGCAGTTTTCATAAAAGCACCTTGGTCTTTCTGGATACCAAATACATAATTGACAGCGCTTCCCAAATCAAGCGTTTCGAAATCAATGTCGTCAATAAATACGTTCGGTATACTTCCCTTCAACTGTGCATCCCTTACATCCACACGTTTCTCCATAGGCGTACTATTCTTTGTCCAGTTAGAAGGAATAACGGAAGGAATAGCAACATATTTAGCATCAGTTGCTGTAGAAATAAACACATGCCCATAATCATATTCTCCAATTTTTGCCTGATAGATGTATATAAAATCTATCTTATCCATTAGATTCTGACTTTCTACTTCAGCCTGAGTATATGCTTCCATATTTTCGATAGAAACATAGCACCTGTCAGCACTTGTGAGGTCTATCAACCTTTTCATATCCATTTTAGATATCTTATATGAAGGTGTTTTGGTAGATACGCTCTCTCCATTCGTAGATTTAGACGAAAATGTAAATGATACTTCTTTGCCGCGTGCTTCTTCTGGCACCACATAGAAATAACGTAAGGTGGCTGCTATCATATCCACTTTACTTGTCCCGTAAGCAACTGAAGGCTTAAGATATATTTCGTCAATCTTTTCTTCCATGGTAGCAGTTGTAACACTACCATTAGTGGAGGTTTCCTTTACTGTTCTTAAAGGCACTTCATCCCCCGATTTATAAGTTACTCCATCAATCACAAGGTTTGTAGCTAAACGATGTGTATAGTACGAATTGAGATCGAAAATCGTACCCGTAGCTCCTGCTATAGAAGCACTCGCCTCTGCTGTAGCCAGCCTTCCCGAAGTAGTTCCCATAGCATAAGCAAATTCGATTCTTTCACCCACAAGAGCCGGAGCCACTGTCTTTTTGATAAAATCATCCTTCATATCCTTATCATCATCGCTACACGAAGCAAAACCAATAAGGGCTAATGCTATTATTAATAAGTATTTATTTAGTTTCATAATCTTATCTTTTTTATTCACCCTGAAGAGTTACTGTTATTGTATAGGTCTTTTTTATTTTCCTGTTTCCGGAAATCACGGTATATTGGCGCGGTTGGGTAAAATCTACCCAGTCGCCCATAGCTGGTTCAACTTTTGCATCCTTAGGTACAGAAACATATGGTTTTACATGTTTCAGGTTTGTCCCGAACTTTGCAACCGCTGTAACAATACAGTTGATAGTATCCGGATCTTCTCTGGAAAAAAGTACAGATCTGTGATCAGGGCCTAATAATTCGAAACTCTTGATATGACATTCTCTATCATCTGTGATCAGTAATCCGTCATCATCGATAGGATGATTTGTACAAGAATACACACCTAAAAGGATAAAGAGAAGTATCGCTGAAAATATTTTGAAATTTTTCATAATTGTTCAGTATAAGTATTTATTATAATAACCAAGGTTTATTTTGAGTTAATTTAGGATTACGTGCTATCTCATCTGTCGGTATCTGATAGATATAATATCTTCCATAATGACCAGCTCCTACATATCTGAATTCATCCCTTAGTTTCTCATTATGTGTATTGAACATCTGCAATCCCTGACCACCTTCCGGTCCCCAGATTTCTTCAAGCTTTCTCCAGCGACGGATATCGAACGGACGAATACCTTCACATGGGAATTCTACGATTCTTTCTTGCTCGATAGCCTTGAAGAATTCATCTTTATTTGCATATTTAGCTGAAGCCAATCCCGGTAGATTCCCCCTTGTGCGTATTTTATTTACCAAACCTACCAGCTCATCAGAAGGACCATTTATTTCATTAACAGCCTCACAATACATCAGATATACATCAGCTAATCTCATTAAATAAAAATCCTGTGGACCATCAGTTCGTTCTGCAATAGCTTCCTGAAGTACCCATTTGCGATATATATAACCGGGACCTACATTTATATCGTAATTGATATAGCCTTTCGATTGATCTTTTTCTCCGCTCTTGAATGTATATTGTGCATAAGCTGTTCTCATTTTCAAGCCATCATTTTCTATTCCAAGCAATGTTTCGCCATCCCATAATATGGTAGATTTCATCCGCCAGTCGCGATCTTCATAAGTTTTCCTGTTAATAGATCCGTTCGGATAATTTTCATCGCGTATCAGTACAATAGGATCAGCATAATCTCCGGTAGATATTTTCTGATATCTGTCTACCAATCGCGAAGATGGATATACCCAGCATTGCGCGTTACCTGTTGTACGGGTTCCCATATCGCGAAGCATAGATTCGCCCTGACTTACATTTGGTCCATGATAACGTATAGAAAATACGATCTCTGAATGAGTCTCGTTATGATGAGTGAATAAACGCCAATATGCAGGATCTTCATAAGTTCCGGGATCATCTTCCGAAAATAATTTCAGATTATAATCATAGATCACCTTATGAAAATCGTCTGAAGCATTCTTATAATAAGTCTTCGCTTCGTTATCATCTTGTGTGAATCCATCAACTTCGGGCCAGCCATACTTTTTCCATGATGCCCAATAAAGCTGAACCTTACCTCTAAAACCGTATGCAGCAGCCAGACTGGCGTTTCCTTTCACTGTTTTATCAGGAGTAGGAAGTACCGAAATAGCATAGCTAAGGTCATTCAGTATATTATCTTTCACTTCCTTAGCCGATGTTCTGGCCAGAGAAAGAGCTTCATCATTACTTTGCAGCACGTGCGAATAATAGGGTACATCGCCCCACAACTGCAATAAACGGAAATAAGCCAGTGCTCTCAGAAAAGAACATTCTCCTTTCAGACGTTTTATTTCACTATTCTCTGCATCTACAGTTCCACTCGCAATCATTTTCTCTGTATTTTCCAATACATAATTTGCTCTATTGATCACTCTATATGCATTATTCCACATATATCCAAATCCACTTCCTACTCCGGTATTTGCACCCCATGAACCTTGTCCCAAGCTAGTGCCTCTGGTATTCTGAAACTCAGCCTGTCCATCAAAATAGTAATCGCGACCAAATAAAGTACGGGTTGCCTCATAAACTGAATATGTCACCTTTTGTACATCGTCCACATTTCTCCAATATATTTCGGAAGAAACTTGTGTTGTAGCCTGACGATCTAGCAGATCATCCACACAAGATGTAGAAAAACTCATCAGTGCCACAAGAAATATATATTTAATTCTTTTCATCTTGCTCATTTGTTTTTATTATTAAAATGCAACATTAAGACCTACAGAATATGTTTTTACAACAGGATATGCATCTCTCTCATAATAGGTATTATAATTATTTGCATCTCTATATGATTTGGTCTTTTCCGGATCGATACCTTTCCACTTAGATAGAGTGAATAAATTTTCTGCAGTAAGGTAAATTCTTACATTATCTAATGTCACTTTGTTCAACCATGATTTTGGTAATGAGTATCCTAATTGAAGATTCTTCAAACGTAAATAGCTGGCGTCCTGTAACCAGAAGGTACTCTCTGTTCTGTTCTTTCCACCACTTTCGCCATTATTAGTAACTAGGCGTGGCATAGACGCGCTACGGTTATCCAAGCTCCAGGTATCATCCCAATGGAATTGTTGGAATCCGAATCTGTCACCCGGAACTGTTACATTATTGAAGGCATCGAGCCAAAAATCCCATCTGCCTGTTGCTGCCTGAAAAAGAGCAGAAAGATCAAAACCTTTATAACTTGCGGCTAAGTTTAAACCATATTGTCCTGTAGGAGTATTTCTTGGTCTTTTAGCATATGCTTTTTTATCAGCATCGTTCGATATTTGTCCGTCACCATTCAGGTCTTTAACTATGATATCACCGGGAGCCATATAATATGTATTTTGATATGGTGCATTATAAATATCACTCCAGCTCTGTACCAATCCGTTGGACAGATAAGTATATGAAAATTCATACGGCATATCGAGGAACTTCCAACCTCTTTGCAATTTTTCTTTCCATTTTTCCAAGCTGTTTGTATTGAAAGAGACATTGAGGTTTACACTGTAATTAAAGTCCTGAATATTTGATCTCCATCCTAGATTCAACTCAATACCCTGATTCCGAAGATCACCCAGATTCATGCGAGGAGCATTATATCCCGACAACATTCTCGAAAGGTCGGATGGAACAATCATACCCGAAGTAAGGCGATTGTAATAATCGATCTCTGCTGTAAGCTTATTATTAAGGAAGCCTAAGTCTAGTCCAACATTGGTTACTGTAGTCTTCTCCCAGGTAAAGTCCTTATTAATCATCTTTATTGCAGCAAATCCCGGAACGATAGTATTGCTTCCATTATTATAGCTGATATTACTAAATACATCTTTTTGCTCATAACGTTCTACTCCCGAGTTATTTCCTAACGAACCGATAGAAGCTCTGACTTTTACATTTGTAACTGTATTTCTCAATTTATCAAAGAATGCTTCTTCCGAAATTCTCCAACCAACAGCCACAGATGGGAAGAATCCCCATTGATGCCCCGGCAGGAACTTAGACGAACCATCGTAGCGGAAATTAGCTTCCAATAAATAACGATCAAATAATGTATAGTTTAAACGACCGATATATGAGCGTAAGCCCTCAGAACTTGAGTATCCTGAATTTGCCTGTACTTCCGAGCTTGCACCATCCAGTTCTGTAATAGCCGGATCGAATCTGTTCTGACGGTATGCAGTAAGCCCTTTATCGAACCAATATTCTTCTGCAGCATTGAACATAAGCGACAGATGATGACCTTTGAATAATTCCTTATCATAATTGATCCGTCCCTGGAATAGAGTTTTATGTCCATTATAATTCTGGTTTGTCAATCGGTCATTATCCGGCATTTTCCGTCCTTGTTCTCCTGTCTGGAAATTCCATTGATAGTCAGGATTCTGATATATTTTATTGAAGGCATTGTAGTAACGTAATGCATAACTAACATTTACTTTCAAATCCTTAATTATCTCCCACTCTCCGTAAATACTGGCATTATACTCCTGACGGGTTCTGTTTGTAGTATATAACTCATACTCAGCAAGCATATTACCGGCCGAAGAATTTTCACCGTATGCCATAGCACCACCATATTGCCCTGTTTCAGGATGCTTATTCAGAATACCAGCAACAGCATATTGCAGTCCGGCATTTTCGAGTCCGGCACCACGAGGCTGCAGCGTTTCGGTCCATTGACCATCGGTACGCATACCTACAGTCACATTATTTCTGATCTTATAATCTACATTCAGACGAACATTGTAACGTTCGTGATCGTTTCGTAACTGTAGCCCTTTCTGATCCATTACACCTACAGAGAGGAAGAAATTAGCATTTCCACTCGATCCTGAAGCCGATACATTATGCGATTGCATTTGCCCTGTACGGAACATTTCATCATACTGGTCGGTATTAGGGAACAGAACAGGATCAACTAATCCCATAGCCATCCATTGTTCTACCGAAGCATCACGAAAACCAGTACCACTATTTCCGGCTCTTGCTGCACGCATTTCCAGCATCATCGCACGTGGATAGTCGTCTAAGAAGTCATAGAAACTAGTTGCTTTTGATACCCCGAACGTACCCGAATAATTGATTTTAGCTTTCGTCTGATCCTTTCCTGTCTTCGTTGTGATCAGTATTACCCCATTTGCTGCACGTGAACCATATACAGCTGAAGAGGCTGCATCTTTCAGTACCGAAATACTTTCTATATCGTTCATATTGATACGGTTAATATCTACATCGGGCATACCGTCAACTACTATCAACGGATCAGCATTGTTGATTGTACCCAAACCTCTTATTTGCAGTGAAGCACCATCCGAACCAGCAAAACCGGAACTCTGCATAACCGTCAGCCCCGGAACAAGCCCTGATAGGCCGGAAGATACATTTGACAATGACCTGCTCGATAGTTTTTCATCAACCTTTACAGCCGAAACAGCTCCTGTCATGTTTACCTTTTTTTGTACTCCATACCCTACTACGATTACTTCGTCCAGAATTTTTGAATCTTCGGACATAAGCACATTCATAAAAGCCTGAGTCACTTTTTTAGTTATAGGATTGTATCCTATGTAAGTAAAGACCAGTTCGCCTGTAGTTGGAACTTTTATTTCAAAATTTCCATCAACATCTGTCATAACACCATTAGAAGTAGAACCTTTTTCGACAACAGAAACGCCAATTAAAGGTTCTTGTGTAGCTTCATCCAAAACAATTCCTTTTGCTGTAATTATTGATTGGGCATACATGCCGGCATCAATAAATAACAAAAGAAAAACCACAAGCATAAGCTTTCTTATAGGTCTTATACCTGATAAATAGTTTTCATTCATAAACAGGTGAGTTAATTTGGTTAACATTAGTAATTATTTTTCATGGTAGAATGTGGTGTATAAGGGATCTTGAAATCCTCTATTGCAAACTTATATACTTTAAAGTATGTTAAATTACAGAATTAGTAAAAAATGAGGTTGTTAAAAGCAATATCAAAACACAAATCACTATATACCAGCAATATAAAACACAAAACAAATTCAAATAAAGTAGAAGGTAGTTAGGGACGAATTAATCAGCAATTATACATTAAACTGGTATTCTATCAAAAATACCTTAGTATACTTTTGACATTTTATCTACTTTTTTTCGTTACCATAAAACACGTAAAATATTAACAGTAAACAAATTAACTACACATCAAATTCTTTAACAATTTACTTTTTAACTCCTAGCCAAAAATTGGAGCCAGGATATAAATAAATTTGTTAAAAACATGGTAGAAAGTAGTGTGTATAAAACCTTAAAATCTATTAACGTCTGATTCTTCTAAATCTCGCAAAAAATATGATGACATAGAAAAACAAAAAAGTAAGTAAAATCTGATTATAGATAAACTAAACAGAACATCGAAACATGAAAAAAATATATACACTTCTCTTTATACTAACCTTGATATCGCTTCAATCTAGTGCACAATGGTTATGGAATAAAGAAAAACTGAATGATATAAAAACAAGCCTGAATTCTCTGACCTATTTTAATGCATACCGCAACCTGATAGAAGAAGCTGATCAGAAATTGAAAGAAGGGAATTACTCAGTTACCTATAAAAAAACAATTCCACCCAGTGGAGACAAGCACGACTACGTAAGCCTTAGCCGTTACTGGTGGCCTAACCCTGACAGTGCAGACAAACTACCATATATATATAAGGATGGAGAATCTAATCCTGAATTGGATCAATATGACCGTAACCGCCTTGGAGAAATGTGTGAAGCTGTAAATGTACTTGCCTTGTCTTATTTCTACAGTAATGATGAAAAGTATGCGTCTAAAGCTTTAGAATTAGTTCGCATATGGTTTCTGAATGAGGAGACAAAGATGAATCCTAATCTCAATTATTCACAATTTATTCCAGGACGCGATGGTTCGAAAGGTCGTCCGGAAGGTCTGATCGATTCCTACTCTTTTGTAGGTATGCTAAATAGCGTCCAGTTGCTAAAGCAATCAAGACAATATACTCAAAAAGATGATAAAGGGCTAAAAGAATGGTTCGAAGCTTTTGCAAAATGGTTACAAACGAGTGAACTGGGTAAAAAAGAAGATGCAGCTACAAACAATCATGCAACATCATACGATTCTCAGTTGGTAACTTATTACTTGTTTGCCGAAAATATGGCTGAGGTTGAAAAAATAGTGAAAGCATTCCCTGAAAGACGAATGTTTTCGCAGATAGAACCTGATGGTAAACAACCACACGAACTCTGGCGGACATTGGCTTATCATTATTCTCTCTATAACCTGAGTCATATGCTCGATCTGTTTTTAACAACACAGAAGCTTGGCAAAGAGCTTTACAAGTTAGAGTCGGAAGATGGTAGAAGTTTCTATAAAGCAGTTGATTATCTTACCTCTTTTTTGGGTAAAAGTGTAGAAGCCTGGCCATATAAACAAATCAGTGGATGGGAAGCAAAACAGCAGGAATTATGCATGGATTTGTATCGTATATACAATCTTGACCCATCGCAAACAAAGTATCTGGATTTGTATAAAAAATATGCGATACAAGATATTTCCGACAGACACCGATTATTATATGGAGCGGAGAATACAATTGAAGGTATGTTCTCTTTTGCATCTGGTCAGTTCGATTATGCTTTTCAGTGTGTAGATAACATATGGGCAAATACCGAAAGAAAAGATTTGGTTGCCCCACGTACGATAAATAAAGACGGAAGCCTGCATATGATAAATGCACGTGACTGGTGTTCAGGATTTTTTGCAGGTTCGTTGTGGTTTATGTATCAGTATACAAAGGATAATAAATGGCGTAAGCAAGCCGATAAATTCTCTATGCTGATAGAAGGAGAAAAATTTGACCGTACTTCACATGATGTAGGTTTCAAAATGTATGATTCATTTGGAAACGGTTATAAATTAATCAACAGTAATGAATACAAGGAAGTTGTAATACAGTCAGCAAAAACATTATCCGAAAGATTCAACAAAAAAATAGGAGCTATCCGCTCATGGGACTGGAACAAGAATGTATGGCAATATCCTGTAATTATAGATAATATGATGAATCTGGAATTGCTATTCGAAGCATCGAAACTGAGTGGAGATCCCACATTTTATAATATTGCTGATGCACATGCAATAACAACACTTAAGAATCACTTTCGTGATGACTATTCGTCTTATCATGTAGTGGATTATAGCCCCGAAACAGGGAAAGCTATAAAAAAGCAAACATTTCAGGGCTACTCCGATCCATCGGCATGGGCACGTGGTCAGGCATGGGGATTATATGGCTATACAATGTCGTACAGATATACAAAAAATCCTGATTTTCTGGCTCAGGCAGAAGGAATAGCAAATTTTATTTTTACACATCCGAATCTTCCGGCAGATAAAATTCCTTATTGGGATTATAATGATCCTAAAATACCAAATGCTCCACGAGATGCTTCTTCTGCTTGTATAGCGGCATCTGCTTTATACGAACTGGCATCATATAGTCCTCAGAATAAAGAAAAATATATAGGTTGGGCTGATGAGGTTTTGGCTAGTCTGATAAAGAGTTACCGTACAGAACCTGATACAACACAAGGTTTCCTACTACTTCATTCAACAGGACATTTACCAGGCAATAGCGAAATAGATGTTCCGATAAACTATGCCGACTATTATTTTCTGGAAGCGCTTTTGAGAAGAAATAATATTAAGTGATTTGTATTTCAAATTTCAAGATTCTATAAAACTAAAAAATATGAAATTATTTCCGAAATTCTTTTCGTGCATTCTTGCATTTTTATTAGTTCATCAATCAATCATTGCTGATAATATATCTGTATATCAACAGAAAGTTAATGATCCGGAAGCATCCTATTTCATTCCCGAAGAACTGGGGATAGGGAAGAATGAGGATGTTTCGGATGCATTACAGAACATGATAAATCAAGTAAAAAATGAAAAGAATTTCGGAATAGTTTTTATTCCCGAAGGTACATACAGGATCAGTAAAACAATATACATCCCAAAAGCTATCCGTCTGATAGGATATGGGAAAAAACGCCCAGAGTTTGTACTTACTAAAAACTCTCCCGGCTATCAGAAGGAGACAATAAAAGATGTTGCCAAAACAAACTACATGTTCTGGTTTGTAAATAATGTAGTAAAAGACACTTCAAATCCGGGCGATGCCAATGCCGGAACATTTTATAGTGCTATTTCGAACATAAACTTGCGGATAGAAGAGGGGAATCCTTATGCTATCGCACTTCGTACACATTATGCACAACATAGCTTTGTTTCGCATGTAGATATACATATAGGTAAAGGAAGAGCCGGGATACATGATATAGGGAATGAAATGGAAAATGTGCGCTTCTTTGGTGGCAACTATGGTATAATGACAAGTAAAGCCTCTCCCGGCTGGCAAATGATGATGGTAGATACATATTTCGAAGGTCAACGGAAAGCAGCGATACGCACACAAGAAGGAGGACTTACCATTGTAAGGTTAAATGCTAAGAATGTTCCGGTAGTTATAGATATAGACGAAAACTATCTGGAGAAACTGTTTATGGAAGATTGTATCTTTGAAAATGTAAAAGAAAAAGCAATTATTGTCAGCAATGAAAATAATGCCGCAAATCAAATCAGTTTACGAAATATTGTTTGTAAGAATGTACCTGTACTAACACACTTCCGTGGTAGTGGAAAACAAACATCAGGGCAAGGAAACCTATATCAGGTGAAGAATTATCTACATGGTTTTCAGATGGATGCTATGGATACAAACCCTGAAATGAGAACAATCAGCGATATTGTACCATTAACTAAAATGCCTATTCCGTCGACAAAAGATATACCTCAGCTACCTGATGTATCTACATGGATAAATATTAAAGACTTAGGCGCAAAAGGCGATGGAGAAACAGATGATACAAAAATATTTCTGGAAGCAATTGAAAAACATCAGAACATCTATGTACCACAAGGATGGTATATTATCTCCAAGCCAATTGTACTAAAAGAAAATACAAATCTTATAGGACTAAATCCTATTGCTACACAATTGATATTAAAGGAAAGTACGCCTGTATTTAGTGGGTTTGGCGCGCCTATGGGTTTGTTAGAAACGCCTAAGGGTGGTAAAAATATTGTGAATGGTTTAGGGCTAAATACAGGCGCTTATAATTATAGGGCTGTGGGCTGCAAATGGATGGCAGGAGCTGAATCGTATATGAATGATGTAAAATTTGTAGGTGGACATGGCAGCATGAATCGTGGACCGGAAAAACCATGGTCGTGGCCGAGAAGAGGGATCAGTTCGCCAACTAATCCTGTAGCAGAACAAGGCAAAGACCTAGCCTGGGATAATCAGTACTGGAGCCTATGGGTAACGAATGATGGTGGCGGAACTTTCAAAAATATATGGACTGCCAGCTCATATAGTACGAACGGGCTTTATGTAAGCAATACATCAACACCAGGACGTATATATGCTATGTCGCTCGAACATCATGTACGTAACGAAGCGAGGTTTAAGAATGTCAGAAACTGGAAAGTATATGCATTCCAATTGGAGGAAGAAAGCCGAGAAGGGCAATACTGCCAGCCTATAGAGCTAGAGAATTGTTCTGATATGGTATTTGCTAATTTATATATGTTTCAGGTAATCCGTGTCAATACTGTTTATCCGTATGCTATAAGAACATGGAATTGTAAGGATATTGAGTTTCTGAATATACATAACTATGCACAGACAAAATATACTGCTGCTCTTACACTATATGATATAAATTCGGGAATAGAAGTACGCCCCTGGGAACTGAACCGCCTTTATATAACAGGGAAGGAAAATAAAGCAAATCTGGTAACTAACAATATAGAACTACTCGCTACAGGTTTTGAGTTTGCGGAAGGACTAAGCAGCGATAGTAAAGGAAATGTGTATTTCTGTGAACAACGTATGCGCAGGGTATATAAATGGTCGGCAGAAACAAATCAGATATCTCTTGTTGCCGATTTCCAGTGGGAGCCAATAGCTACAGCATGCGATTCGCAGGATAATCTGCTTGTAATATTTAAATATACACCTCAACCCGGTTATCTGGTAGATGAAAAACAGGAATCTATTCCGAACCTACCCGATGCAGGCGGAACATCTTTTAGTGGTTGGGGTAATTCAGGATTCGGAATGTGGGCATATACTATAGACCCTGAAAATCCGGAAGAGACAATCCGTTTATTACCAAAAGCTCCTATGGGTTCGATAAAAATACATAAGGCTTTATATCCATCAAACAGGTGGAGAGATTACCATGACTTTAACACGGCCGTTATGTATAAACCCGAAGAATGCTTTGTAGCTCCTGATGGAGTAACCATTATCCCTTGTCAATACGACCTTGCACGCACATGTGCATTGTTGGAAGCATATCCAAATAAACCATTTTATACATCGGACGAATATGATAAAAGAATGGTAAAGCTGGATGTCGATAGCTATGGTAATTTATCGAACCTAACATATTTTGTTGAAATGGGGGAATTCGGTTCTACGGTAGATAAAGACGGAAACTTATATGTAGCAGATGGACAAGTTTATATTTTCGATAAGGATGGAAATAAGACAGGGCAGATAAATAGTCCTGAACGCCCTCTAACATTAACTTTTGGAGGGAAAGATAAGAAAGACTTATTTATAAATTCATACAAATCGTTATATAAAGTCAGGACTAAATAAAACGAAAACAAACTTTTAAAACATAACTAAATATGGAACCAACATATCTAGCTCTTGACTTAGGCGCAACTAAGCTCCTGATAGGAGAAGTAGACAGCAAAGGAAAGATACTCAGACATAAGAGATATGAAACCGGATATATAAATCAAATCACTGCATCGGCTATAATTAAACGGTCACTTGAAGATTATATGACTACTGTAGGATGGGCTACTGACAAACGTCCTGCAAGTATGGGAGTAGGTTTGATTGGGCGGGTAGATAATGCTAATGGTATCTGGTTACAAATAGACCCGAAAAGAAATCAGGCAATATCTCTAGCTCAGGAGTTATCGGACTTGTATGGCTTTACCTGCTATATAGATAATGATGTAAAAGCAGCAACCAGAGCGGTAAAGAAGTGGGGTTATGGAAAGGGCTCTGATAACTTTATATACATCAATATCGGTACAGGTATAGCAGCAGGATTCTTTATAAACGGACAATTGGTAAGGGGTAGTCATTTCAATGCAGGAGAGGTAGGACACACAAACGGAGGTGTCAATATCGGTATAAAATGTAGCTGCGGACGGGATAACTGTGTGGAACAAATAGCCGGAGGATTAGGTTTTGACAAATCGGCACGATTGTTAAGCAAAGTATATAAGACAAAACTGCATATACCTGAAAATGAGAATATACGAGTAGACGTAAAAGAGGTATATTTCCTCTGTCAGCAAAATGATGAATTGTGTGTTCAGCTTGTTGAAAATGCAGCTCAGGGTATTGCCAGCCTGATAATGAATCTGGTGAGAGTAAGCGATCCTGATACGGTGGTTCTGGGGGGAGGTATAGTATCCAGTGGTTTTATTTACCAAAAGGTGCTGGAGAAACTAAATAAGACAACTATACGATTTGTTTCAAATGGAGTATTGCTCACTCAGCTAGATCCTAATTTTGCGGGATTAATAGGTGCAGCGGCGGTGGCGATGAATGAATAATACAATTTCAAGATTTCTGGTTTCAAGATTGTCAAACTTATCGAAAATCTTGAAATTTTGAAACTTGAGATATTGAAACTAACTTTTTATTATGAAATTAAAAATAACAATTGCACAAAACGAAGCGGAATTTGATAATATAGCAGCATGGCGCATTATTGGTGAAATGTTGACAAATCCCGATGCTGTAATTGGGTTGGCAACAGGACAAACGACAAAGAATATGCACAGGATTGTGGGTGAAATATATAAACTATATCCTTTTGATGTATCAGGAATAACCTTATTTGGATTGGATGAAGTTACTAATGTTCCCCGCGAATATGAAGGTGCATGCTATACAATGCTGAAAAATCAAATTGTAGATTCGTTAGGTATAAAGGCCGAAAATTTTGTTATGCCTCCTACCCTCTCGGATAACTTTGAAAAGGAATGTAGAGTATTCCAATCGGAATTAGATAAAAGAGGGGGAATAGACCTGCAAATACTGGGGTTAGGAACAAACGGACATTTAGGGTTTAACCAGCCGGGAACACCTTTCGATAGTGAAACCTGGTTATCAAAAATGGATGAAGTACTTGAAGCACGTATAAGAAAGGAAACTAATAGCGCTAATGATAAAGAACTTGGAGGTATTACACTTGGAATAAAAAATATTATGCATGCCCGAAAAATAGTGCTGGCTGCCAAAGGAAAAAGTAAAGCAGAGATTGTAAAACAAATGCTCCTGGGCCCTGTAACAACAGATATTCCGGCATCGGTTTTGCAATTGCATCCTAATTGTGAGTTTCTGTTAGATGTGGAGGCCGCCAAATATATAGGTTGAATTTCAAAATTTCATATTTCAAAATTTCAAGATAATATAAAACCTTATGAATCAACATGAAAAACAAATAAATTATTTAGGACCATTTATCACATTGGTTTTCCTTTTTTTTGTGGTTGGCTTTCTGACTACTGCTAACGGACAGTTTCAAGGACCATTGAAAGCAGCTTTTTTGAAAGATGCTGCCGATCTGAAAAATACTTTTGCTACTCTGATCACTTTTTCATGGTTTCTGGCTTATCCACTTACCGGAGGAATTGGTTCGGCATGGGTAACCAAACATGGGTATAAAGGAACACTTGTGAGAGGGTTATTTATTATGATAGTGGGACTATTCACGTTCTTTCTATCATCTTGGTTTACTGTTCAATTCCCAGAATCGAAAGTAGAGATAGCTTCGGCTACTATACCTTCCGGATTTTTTATATTCCTGTTAGGCTCATTTATTGTGGGTGCATCTGCAACTATATTACAGGTTGTGATCAACCCTTATCTGGTAGCTTGTACAGTAAAGGGAACGCAGTCGATACAACGTCTTGTTATAGGAGGTTCATCTAATTCGATAGGTACTACTATAGCTCCATTTTTTGTTACGGGTATTGTATTCGGTGGATTAGCAATGGAAGAGGTTCAGGTTAGCCAATTAATGATTCCGTTTATTGCTTTGGCTATTATAATGCTGCTTGTCGCATTAGTAATAATGAAACTTTCGTTACCTGATATCGAAGGAACAAAGGCTGAGGCTGGAGAGAAGTTGGAAAAAAGTGTGTGGTCTTTCAGCCATCTTACATTAGGTGTTATTGCTATCTTCTTTTATGTAGGAGTGGAAGTTTGCATAGGTGCTAATATTAATCTTTATGCTATAGAACAGGAATCTATAAACGGCCCTTTCTCATTCTTTGGAAACAGCTCGCTTACTATTTTCGGAATTAATTTTGCCATCCCTGCACTGATGGCTACATTGTATTGGGGAGGCATGCTTATAGGACGTTTGGTAGGTAGTTCGCTGAGTAAAGTTCCGCCACGTACACAATTAGTTACAACTACGGTATCGGCTGCCACATTGACTATACTTTCTATTGTAATGAATAATCCCTGGTTGCTGGTAGCTGTGGGTTTATTCCATTCCATTATGTGGGGTGCTATATTTACCTTGTCTGTGTCGAAATTAGGTAAATATACGTCGGTTGCTTCAGGAGTGTTTATGATAGGTGTTGTGGGAGGTGCTATATTACCACTTCTCCAGGGGATGCTTGCAGATGTTATCGGTGGATGGCGATGGACGTGGTTTATTGTTATCTTTGGCGAATTATTTATGTTGTATTATGCATTGATAGGTTCGAGAGTGAAGCAATCGGTAGAATAAATGTTTTAATTTATCTATGTAATGTAAGGTAGATATCTTTTCATAGCTATAATCTTTTTTCTGACTTGTGTGTTCTTTGCATATTACTAACGCGCCCTCCCGGGCTTATTTTTCATTTTGGCATTGGCCAAAACGAAACAAAAGGCTAGTGCTAAGCCCCTCAGCGATCGGCCCCTCCTAACCTCCCCAAAGGGGAGGAATAGCCCCTCCTCTGGAGGGGTTGGGGAGGCCCCTTCACCGGACAGGTGCCCGCCTGCGGAGCTTTATGCACCGAGAGCTGACGCACGATAAACCTTTAATTTAAAGAATTGCAATAGAAGAAAGGACACAAAAAATATATGTAAATAAAGTGTGTCATTTGTGTCATTTTATTTAAAAAACATTGATTATAAACAAGATAAAATATGGGTAAATTTTCATTATTGGGGTCGATACTATTCTTTTGTGTCATTAATTTATTTGCACAGGGGAGCCTATGTACAGATAAGCAACTGGAACAGGATATTCTTGGTACGGGAATGATACATAGCCCGTTAACTTTGGATGACTCCCGATCGGAAGAAACAAGAGGGCGACAGAAGAGGATATTAAACAGCCTATCATTGACTAATGGAGACATCAGTAAATGGAAACACTCCGGGTTAGGAAAAATGACACATACTTCCGAAAAGAGTATCAGGCTTGCATATCCGAATCTTACAGGCAAGAGGGCGCAAGGCCCGGCATCCGATCCTGACTATGCAACATATGGAAATGCCGGTATATATCTGGATATAGAAAGTGAGAATTGGGAAAAATTTAATCGTATAGTTTTTCGTATCTATCCTGATTGTGAAGGTGCACGCGTTACCAATCTGAATTTATCTATTGAGAATGGAAATAATGCAAACAAAGAGGGATACAACCGACAATCGGGTTCGCATCTTATCAACCTGAAAAATCGTCAATGGAATGAATGTTATTTAGATATAGATGAATATCAAAGAGACAAGATAAAGAAGATCAGCTTCGGGGCAAGCATAAAAGGAAAAGACAGGACTACCGGAGACTCGATGATCTACTACATAGATAAGATAGAATTACAACAAATAGAAAACCTGACGCCTATCAGTGGATGGGTACCGGCTGAGAATACAATCATTTATTCTACATCGGGGTATTTGCTGAATAGCAATAAGACAGCTATTGTAAACAGAGGAAGTAATAAAGGTGATGGACAATTTCAGCTTATAAATGCAGATAATCAAGAGACAGTATTTAACGGACAAATAATAAAAAAGAGGACAACAATCGGCGAATTGGAGGAAATAGATTTTACTTCATTTGATAAGCCCGGAAATTATATTTTAAAAGCAGGTAATATAGAAACCCCTGCTTTTCAGATAGGAGACAGAATATGGGATAACTCACTTTGGCGAGTGCTTAATTTTATCTTTTGTCAACGCTGTGGTTATCCGGTTCCCGGAAAGCATGGTACTTGTCATCTTGACCTATGCTCGAAGCATGATGGAAAAATGATATCTTACGCCGGCGGCTGGCACGATGCCGGTGATTTGTCGCAGCAAACATTGCAAACAGCAGATGTAACATTTGCCCTTCTGGAAGGATATAATAAACTGAAAAATAGTAATCCACAACTGGCATCGCGCATGCTTGAGGAAGCTGAGTGGGGGCTGGAATTTGTTTTGAGAAGCCGTTATGGCGATGGCTATCGGGCAAGCAGTGTGGGATTGCTGATATGGCAAGATGGAATATTTGGTACGCTGGATGATATATCTTCGGTACGGGTTCAAAATCTGGCTTTCGACAATTTTCTTTATGCAGGCTATGAAGCATATGCTGCATTGAGTATAGATAGAGATCCAAGATTACAGGAATATCTGAAATGTGTAGCCAAAGAGGATTTTGAGTTTGCCTTACATAAGCATAAAAAAGACGGATATGGTGAATTTATTCACTTTTATGAGCATAGTTATAATACCTCCGAAAGCCAGTATATGGCGACAGTTTCGTGGGCAGCAAGTATGTTGTATAAACTAACAAAAGACCCTTATTATGCGCAGAAAGCTGTTGAGTTTATTAAATATACTCTCGATTGTCAGCGTACAGAGCCATTAAATGATAAGAGTAAGACAAAAGGATTTTTCTACCGAGATAAGTCTAAAAAGGTGATTGTACATTACAATCATCAGTCGCGCGAACAAGTATATATGCAGGCTATGACATTACTTTGCGAAACGCAACCTCAACATGCTGATTATAAACAGTGGGCTGAATCGGTTCGACTATATGGCGACTATCTGAAAAATATAATGAAATATACTGCTCCTTATGGAATGATACCCAGCGGAGTATATCATATAGATGAAGCTAAAGATAAGGTAAGTTTCCAACGTTCGCATCTGTTTATAGATGAGCATGCGCCCGAAAATTATATGGAGCAATTAAAGAATGGAATCCAATTGGATAAAGAACATTATATAAAACGGTTTCCTGTAGCATTCAGCATTTTTAATGGGAATACCGCTGTACATCTGGCAACAGGAAAAGCTGCTGCAATCTGTGGTAATTTTCTTAAAGATGAAGAATTGCTACAGATTGGTAAAGAACAATTATACTGGACTGTAGGAAAAAATCCTTTTGGACAATCCCTTATTTACGGAGAAGGGTATAACTATCCTCAGATGGATACTTTCTCTTCGGGTGAAATGGTTGGTGAAATGCCTGTAGGAATCCGTAGTCTTGGAAATGAAGATATACCTTATTGGCCGCCAACTAATAATGCAACTTACAAAGAAGTATGGGTAACATCGGCTGGCAAGTGGATTACATTAATAGCTGAATACTAAATAATTGTATAACAATCAACATAATAATACCATTATGAGAAAACTAGCTTACATATTATTAATTGCTCTAATTGCTGTCAGTTGTAATACAAAAGGTTCGTCTAGCAAGACGAGTGAGGAAAGCTCTAATACTGAACCATTAAAGATATTAATCCTGACTGAAAGAGGAGGACAACATGGTAGCTTTACCGATACTGCATTGGTATGGATTGATGCTTTTGCGAAAGAGCACAATTTTGAGTATACTGAAATAAATAATACAGAGAAAATCAATAAAGAATATTTATCTCAATTTAAAGCAATTATACAGCTCGATTTTCCTCCATACACATGGACAAAAGAAGCCGAGACTGCATTTATCAAATATATAGAACAAGGGAAGGGAGGTTGGATAGGATTTCATCATGCAACATTGCTTGGCGATTTTGATGGTTATCCGCTGTGGCAATGGTTTTCTGACTTTATGGGTGGTATCCGCTTCAAAAATTATATTGCGCCAACTGCTTCCGCTAAGGTAAATGTAGAAGATAAAACTCACCCTGTAATGAAAGGTGTGGACGAATCATTTATATTGCCTGATGATGAATGGTATACATTCGATAAAAATCCAAGAGAGAACGTACACGTTCTGGCTAATGTAGACGAATCTACATACGAACCGATGTCTGATATTAAGATGGGAGATCATCCTGCAATATGGACAAATAAGAATGTAAAAGCACGAAATGTATATTTCCTGATGGGGCATGCAAAAACATTATTCGACTCTGAAAACTTCACGAAAATGTTTGCGAATGCTATTTTGTGGACAACAGAAAATGAAAATATTAAATAATATATTATTATGAGAAACAATAAATTATACCTGATCTTATTATTTCTGTTTGTCTATATCGCATCAATAAATGCACAAAATGCAAATGGATATCCTGCAAATTATGCTAAAGCTCCCCGATTCAAAGCTTTGATATATTATACAACAAATGCAGAAGAAGCCCATGTACAGTTTGCAGAACAAGGCGCCGAATTTTTCAGAAGGCTAAATTATGGTGATGGATTTATACTTGATAAAACAACTGACCTTACGGCATACCCTTATGAGAAACTGAAAGAGTACAATATTGTGATAATGCTTAATACTTCGCCTACCGATAAAACACAGCGCGAAGCATTCCAGAAGTATATGGAAAATGGTGGCGGATGGATGGGATTCCATGCAGCGGCTTATAATGATAAGAATACCAATTGGCCTTGGTTTGTTGATTTCCTCGGTGGTGGTGTTTTCTATTGTAATAACTGGCCACCTCAACCAGTGAAACTAACAGTAGATTACACATCGCACCCGATAACAAAAAATCTTCCTGCATCATTTATAGCACCTGAAAGTGAGTGGTATCAATGGAATCCTAGTCCACGCGAAAATAAGGATGTAGATGTATTGTTGTCTATCTCTCCCGATAATTATCCTCTGGGAATAAAAGATGTTATTAATTTCGGAGATTTCCCTATTGTATGGACTAATAAGAAATACCGCATGATCTACCTAAATATGGGACATGGTGATGATGAGTTTACAGACGCTACTCAAAAGCTCTTATTTGTAAATGCATTCCGGTGGGTAGTGAGCCAAAGTAAAGATGGTGATCCTTTCGTAAAATAAAGAGATTTTACTATAATAGTCCTTTTTCTGATAATATTTCCCCGAAGTTTTGGGGAAATATTTTATTATAAACGGACACCTGTTTTTCAAAAGAAATTGTATATTTGATTGCACTCTACGCATGACTATTAAATCTAATTAAGCTGACTATGAAGACATTCATATTTATTTTGAGTCTGTCATTTATATCAATTACTCATCTATCTGCAAAAAGTGAGTTAGATTCTCTATTTGCAGCTCTCGACAATAAAATAAAAAGCAACGATATATACATAGAGTTGAAAAATGCCAAAATAGAAGACCTGAAAGCCGAGAAGTTAAGAGCAAATACACCTGACAAATTATATTCAATCAATAGCCTGTTGTATAAAGAATACAGGTCATTTATATCCGACTCTGCCATCTCGTATCTAAATCAGAATCTCGATATTGCATTTTCACAAAATGATATTCGTAAGATAAACGAAACTTCAATTGCATCAGGTAGCTTATTTTCGATGCTTGGCATGTATAAAGAGGCTGCAGATGTGATGCAGAATGTGATAAAGGAATACCTCGATAAGTCGCAAATGATTGAGTATTATAATAGCTATGGTAACTTATATTCCGGTTTAGGGCAATATACACAGAATGTTAGGGAAAGGGGACAATATTGGTCAAAATCAAATGCTTATAGAGATTCGGTTTCGCAAACAGCCAGTCACGACTCGGAAGAATACCTGAAGATAGAAGAAATTCTGTTTAGACAAGAAGGTAAAATAAAAGAAGCCTTGGAGATAAATGATAAACGATTGGCTATGACAAAAATAGGAACTCCTATATATGCTCTGGTCACATTTAATCGTTCGCTTCTATATCGTAGAAACGGAGATTTGGAGATGGAGAAGAAATACCTGATACTATCTGCTATTTCCGACATACAATGTGCAATCAAAGACAATGCTTCTATCCCTATACTGGCTAATATGTTGATGCAGGAAGGTGATATAAACAGGGCATATCGTTATGTCCGTTTCTCTCTAGATAATATCAATGACTACAATACACGTATCCGTAGCTCGGAAATATTGAATATTCAGGCTATTATAGACAAAGCTTATCAAAAGAAAAATGATGAACAGAAAAGACAGCTTCGGGTATTTCTTATACTGATAAGTATATTATCTGTATTACTTGCTATTTCAGCCTTTTATGCATACAAGCAAATGCGTAAAGGTATTCTTATAAGTAAAAGACAGAAAGAAACCAATCTTGAGCTAAATGACTTAAATCAGAAACTGCATAATATGAATAATGAGCTTCGTAAAATCAACTACGAAGTTGTAGAAGCTAATCATATTAAAGAAGAATATATTGGATATTTTTTGGATCAATGTTCGAAATACATTGAGAAACTGGATGATTACAGGAAGATGGTAAATAAAAGGATTCAGGCAAAAGAAATAGAAAACCTCTATAAAACGACAAAGAATAATGATCTGAAAGAGAATGAATTAAAAGAGCTATTCAGTAATTTTGACATTATGTTCACCCATTTATTCCCTGATTTCATTGAAAAATTCAATGCTCTTTTACAAGATGGAGAACAGATTATATTGAAAAAAGGAGAGGTACTGAATAATGAATTACGAATCTATGCACTTATCAGATTGGGAATAGATGATAGTGGAAAAATAGCTAATTTTCTGGGCTATTCGGTGAATACAATTTATAACTACCGTACTAAAACCCGTAACAAAGCTAAAATATCAAGAGAAGACTTTGAATGGATGGTGAAGAAGATAGGAACATTCAAAAAATAGAAAGAGGGTATTGCAAATAACAACTACCCTCATCCCTAAAAACTAATTTAATACCATTTATTCTACTATTGAACTCAAATAAACCTCCAGATTTGTGTATGAACGACTTAGATTATAATTATTTCGGTCATCTTTATTATTAGGATCAAGTCCCATCTTTGTTTCCCATTCGTCAGGCATACCATCACCATCTGTATCGGTAAGGGCAGCGGATGATTTGTATTCTGGCCAACCTCCGGCATCTGTTTGTGTATCTATGATTCCATTAGTACTTCCATTGGAGCCATTATTGGTAAACGTCCCATTCTTTACCTCATTGATAATGCGGGTATCAACTATATCCCGTTTATAAGAGGCTCCAGCACTAGCTAACACCCGGTTGTATGCTTCTGCGGCTGTATATGTTTTGCAAGAAGCGATCTCAAATTCGTTGTTTGATCGGCATTCAGCCTCTGTAAACTCTCCGTTTTTCGTATTTAATTTAATTCCAAACCAATTGTCATTATTTACCTTCGTTAAATAATTCAAATAGCTACTTACCGAAGAAATTGCACTGGAACTGTTATCAAAATAGTTTCCATTTACATAAAATACCCCATGAACCCCCTTTTCATTTTTTTGCGTACCATCATCCGCATCAATAGTAAATATACGATAGACGATATCTTTCTTTTCGGCAGTAGCGGGACCTGGCTTATAATAATTATTTACAATATTATAAGAACCTCCTTCGCCTCCATAGCCACTATTGTTTGGCCCCCAATTGTAGAATACATTGTTCCTCATATCCGCTTTTTCAAGGTCTGGTTTCCCTGTAGTACGACTTCCGCCCATACGTGGATTTCGACTTGAATGATGAGCCATTAAATTATGATGAAAAGTAGCACCTTGTCCTCCCCAAATGCCTCCATAACCATGGTTACCTTTTTCATGAACAGAATTAGCCAGACTTTCGGCAATAATACACCATTGCATAGTAAAATTATTATTGTTATAGAATGACGAACATTCATCGGTAGACCAACTCATAGAGCAATGGTCTATTATTATATTTTTATGATTGCGCCCCCAAAGAGCGTCGTCCTGAGTGTCTTTTTCATCTCCCATGCGGAAACGCAGATATCTTACTATAACATTATCAGCATCTATAGTAGTTGCATAGTTTTTAATACAAATTCCATCTCCCGGAGCTGTTTGACCTGCAATAGTCAAATCTCCGGATGTTATTTTCAATGTGCTTCGAAGTTCTATAATTCCACTTACTGCGAAAATGACCGTACGGGCACCCGTTTGCGTAACCGCCCAACGTAATGTTCCTACAGAACCATCATCAGCCAAGCTAGTTACAGTATAAACTTGTCCCGCAGCTCCACCAAGTACATATTTACCTGCTCCATCAGCACCAGGAAATGCAGGTACTGTATCTCTGTTTGGAGTTGGATAAGTCACTAGTGTAGGCACTTCCGGAATAGGCTCAGGAGTCGGAGTTGGTTCCGGTACTACAGGATTGTCATCAGAAGATGAACAGAAGCTAAAAAAGAATATGAAGAATGATAGAAATACAATGTTTCTCATATGATCTCAGATATTATAAGTTTCACAATTGTAAAATTATAATGATCGGAACATATGAGAAACACTTATAATTTATTAAGATGAAATGTCCCCCTAAATAGGATAAAATGCCTCCCCTATCCTATTACTTCGAAACGGGCAAATTTCAACAACAGTTGTTTTGTACCGGAGTTCTCAAATTCAACAGTTGCTTTACGGCTTTCGGGATCGCCAGTTACAGATATAACTTTACCTATGCCAAAACGTTCATGCTTTATTTGAGCACCAACCTGAACTTCTTCGCCATTACCTCCGGCAGATGGCTTGGGTTTAGCTGTCTGAGCGTTCACAAAATTCGGACGAGTAGTGACAGGCTCTATATTTTGTGAACTGACAGGCTTCCTGTTTATATTTCCTTGTTGTGGTTGTGCAGTATCTGCATAATCAAACAGTTCCTTCGTATATGTTTCGGGACGATTGAATACACCAAAATTTCCGCTACCGAACATATTAGCAGTAACGTTTAAATATTCGGTATCAATATCCCTAAGGAAGCGACTTGGATTTGATGCATTTATTTGTCCGTTTCTGAAACGGCTTTTAGCAAAGCTTATCATACAGAATTCTTTAGCCCGGGTAATAGCTACATAGAAAAGGCGACGTTCTTCTTCTAAACCCCGAAATTCATTTTTTGCCATTGCAGAAGGGAATAAATCTTCCTCTAAGCCTACAATAAATACATTCTTAAATTCTAAGCCTTTAGCAGCATGAATAGTCATCATCGTTACTTTTTCCTTATCAGCCTCTTTATCGGTATCCTGATCGCTAAGAAGAGAAACTTCGGATAAGAAATCCATCAGCCCTATGCCTCCCAGCCCTTCTTCCTGACGACTTTCGCAAAATTCGTGAATACCACCTAAAAGCTCTTGCAAGTTTTCCTGACGGCTCATACCCTCGGGTGTCTGATCCTGATACGCTTCGCTGGCTATACCACTTTGCTTTACTATTTTGGTAGCCAATTCGTAAGCAGATAGTTCTTTCAAACTGATAATAAAACTTTCGATCAGCAGTTGAAAATCTTTTAGTTTTTTTGCCGTGCCTGCATTTACATTCAAATTATATTCGAGAGGCTGATCTATAATCTCCCACATACTCACATTATGTAAACGCGCAGCATCTGATATCTTACCTAATGTGGTATTACCAATTCCCCTTGTTGGATAATTGATAATACGTCTGAAAGCTTCTTCATCATAAGGATTGACTACCATCCGAAAATAGGCTATAACATCCTTAATTTCTTTTCGTTGGTAGAAAGACAACCCTCCATAGATACGATAAGGAATATTTTTTTTGCGTAAAGCCTCCTCAAAAATTCGGGATTGGGCATTGGTACGGTAAAGAATAACGAAATCGCTATAAGAGGCACTCTTATCACGACGTAAATCCCAAATCTTATTCGATACAATTACGCCTTCTTCGAAATCAGAAAAGGCGCTTGCTATCTCAATACGCTCTCCTTGATCATTCTCTGAGAAAACAGTTTTTTCTATCTGTCCTTTATTTTGCTTGATAAGGCTATTGGCAGCATTTACAATATTTTGAGTGGAACGATAGTTTTGCTCTAGTTTAAACAATTTTGCCTCAGGATATACTTCCTTAAATTTTAATATGTTATCGATATTTGCACCCCGGAATGAGTATATACTTTGTGCATCGTCTCCTACAACACAAACTCTGTGATGTGCATCTGATAATTGCTTTACAACTAAATATTGTGCAAAATTGGTATCCTGATACTCGTCCACCAATATAAACTGATATCTTTCCTGATAATCTTTCAATACATCCGGATGATCACGAAACAGGCAATTTGTGTAAAATAACAAATCATCAAAATCCATTGTATTGGATGCTTTCAGACGATTATGATATTCCCGATAAATATCTTTGATCATCGGAACCTTCGAACGCTGATCATATTCAATCAGTTCTCTGTCTTGCGCATACATCTGTGGTGATATCAATGCATTCTTTGCATTGGATATTACTGCTTGTACCCGTGCAGGTTTATAAACCTTATCATCCAACTGGAATTGTTTGATAATCATTTTTATCATATTACGGGAATCCGCTGAATCGAAAATAGTAAAACTTGATGTAAAACCTATTTTCTCAGCTTCTGTACGCAGAATACGTGAAAATACAGAGTGGAATGTGCCCATCCATAAATAACGAGCGTACTGCCAACCAATAAGCTGAGCAATACGTTCTTTCATTTCCCGTGCTGCTTTATTGGTAAAAGTAAGAGCGAGAATGTTATGAGGCATAAGCCCTTGTTTGAGTAAATAGGCAATCTTGTATGTTAATACACGGGTTTTGCCCGAACCTGCCCCTGCAATAATCAGTGAAGGCCCGTCGATATATTCTACAGCTTGACGCTGTTGCTTATTAAGTTGATCGAGTAAATTATCCATGTCTAAATTGAGAAGAACAAAGATATTAATTAAGTCTCAATACATCAACTTTTATCAGACAGTTAGTAATCATTCGTTATCAACAATGACCTTCACTAATAATTATAGTATTATTTTATTCGAACAATTCTACGGGTAGTTCTAAATTTGGATAGTAAAACAAAATTGTTTTCATTTTTGATATTGCACTCTCTAACTGAGGATATTTTGATTTCAAAACTTCAGTATAGTCTTCTGTTAAATCCATTGCGATCAGTGCAGGTTCACTCATTTTAGCCTTAGTCCAATCCAGATCAAAAAAGAGATTAATAAAGGCTATTGCTGTATTTCCATCCAATTTATATCTATGAGTCTCTTCTGCACCTGCATTTTTATAGTTTAATATTAGATATCCAGCATCCTCTTTCTTTTCAAATTCATAAGTTCCTTTATAAAGAAACTCAGCCTTTGCTAACTTATCTTTTGATTCAAAAATATATAATGTTTTTTCTTCATCTTTGATAAGAGAAATGACATAGGAAGATTTTATTGAGATATTATCATTGATCTCTTTTCTAATTAATTCTTTATTGTCCACAGAAATAGGTTCAATATCTATTCCTATATTGGCATCAACTAAAAAGGATGTATAAGCAGGTACTACTTTAATAGTAACTGTTACTTCCTGATTTAGCTTGGGATTTCTTACAGTTAGAGAGGTCGTTCCCACTTTCATCCCTGTTATACCAATAGTATTTTTCCCACTATTTCCGATATAGCTGAATTCAAAAAGATCAGCCCCTTTCGTTAATTCCAAATTATCATATCCACCTAATATTTTTATATTAGTGGAACCTGCGACCGGTACAATGTATAACTCTTTTTCTAAAGTCAAATCAGATACTTTATCATCATCACTACAAGCTGTAAAACAAATAAATAAGCTTGTCAATAAAAAAACGGAAAATAAATTAATCAGTTTCATATTAGTTTTTATTAGGAATTACAAATATATATTCATTTTAAACAACGATCGCTTATATAAGATATTATATTTATGCAAATCTGCAATTTAGTAATTACTTCCCGAATCTTTATCTATATAATATTATATATAGAGTTAGTAAGCTAACTAGTGAATAAAAAAGTTACAGTAAAATATATAAGAAAAAGTGTCACCTTTGTCACTTTTTGTTTTCATTGTTAATATCGTAAATTGAACTTGTTTATTTGTATTTTGTTTACTAGGCAACTTGTAATCTGTAACTAAAATATTATTCATACTTTTGTTCGTGATTTATAATTAAATAGAGAATGAACTGGCAACAATTGATCTCAGCAAAGCGTTTTGGAATGGAGGAATATCAGGATGGCAAGCATCATGACAGAACCGACTTTCAACGCGATTATGATAGGCTTATATTTTCGTCACCTTTTAGACGATTACAAAATAAGACACAAGTATTTCCTTTACCAGGAAGTGTATTTGTACATAACAGATTGACTCATAGCATAGAGGTATCAAGTGTTGGACGGTCGTTAGGGGTGATTGTTGGTCGTGAACTGAGGAATAAGTACCCTCAATCGCTTGCCGATTTTGAAGAAATAAGTTCGGTTGTTGCAGCCGGATGTCTGGCTCACGATTTAGGAAATCCTCCTTTCGGACATTCCGGAGAAACTGCTATAACCAGTTATTTTTCGGAAGGAAACGGACGCTATCTGGAAGAAAAAGTGAAAGCAGAAGGAGGTCGTTGGGAAGACTTTATAAATTTTGAAGGAAATGCTAACTCAATTCGTTTACTTATTCATCAGTTTAAAGGACGGCGCAAAGGAGGGTTTGTAATGACTTATTCAATGCTGGCATCCATTGTTAAATATCCATATTCGTCTCTTGCTGCTAACGGGAAAGGAAAATTTGGCTTCTTTCAGTCAGAGGAAGAAGACTTTAGGAGAATCGCTACAGGTTTAGGCCTGATTTGTTTACAAGAGTCACCTTTAAAATATGTGCGCCATCCATTGGTTTATCTTGTAGAGGCTGCCGATGATATCTGTTATGAAATGATGGATATAGAAGATGCTCATAAGCTTGGCCTTTTGTCTACTGAAGAAACAATTGGTTTATTCCTTCAATTTTTTACTGAAGAAAAGCAGCAAAAAATGAGACGAGTAATGCAATATGTAAATGATATAAATGAGCAAATTGCTTATCTTCGTTCCAGTGTTATTGGACTTCTGGTAAATGAGTGTACCAGTGTATTTATAGATAATGAAGAAGATATACTTGAAGGTAAATTTGAAGGTGCGCTGATTAAGAAAATATCATCTTTGCCTAATGAAGCATACAAAAAGGCTGCAGCAGTAAGCTTTAAGAAGATTTACAAAGCTAAAGATGTTGTGGACATTGAATTGGCAGGGCATCGCATCATCGGATTTCTTCTTGATACACTGATCAAAGCTATAGAGTCGCCTGATGGAAAATATTCGCAGTTGATATTGAGCCGTGTGCCGGAGCAGTTTGAAGTAGATGCGCCTACTCTGTATGAGCGAATACTTGCTGTACTCGATTTTGTATCGGGAATGACAGATGTGTATGCTCTTGACCTATATCGCAAGATAACAGGGATGAGCCTGCCTACAGTGTGATGAGATAGATGTGTTTTCACGTTTTTTGTTATAAATAAAACATATATAAGCAGATCAAATTTCGATATTTATAAAAAAAAGTATTCCTTTGTGTTAAATTTTTGAGATATATAAAACTTAAGATATTCAATATTGATGAGAAATAAATTATTTATACTTTCCATCCTAGTTTTGCTTGCAGGAAATACATTTGTTCAAGCTCAGGATAATGTGGTAAAAGACAAACTACAACAGCGTTATTTTGATATAAATAAGAATATAGAAATATTCAACTCGGTACTTCGCGATATGGATATGTTCTATGTTGACAGTATCGATATTGATAAGACTGTGCGTACCGGAATCGATAATATGCTGAACACATTAGATCCGTACACCGAATATTATAATGCTGATGATATGAAAGAGTTTAATACTCAGATCACTGGCGAATATGGAGGTGTAGGAGCTATGATATCGGTAAAAGACGGACGGGTAGTTGTTATGGAGCCTTATGAGGGTAAACCTGCTGTAAAGGGAGGCATGAAGGCTGGCGACGTAATCTTATCGATAGATGGAAAAGATATGACTAAGATGGAGAATAGCGGCGATCAGACATACTCAAATCTAAGTTCGTATGTGAGTAGTCATTTGAAAGGTCAGCCGGGAACAGCTATCGAAGTTAAGGTAGAACGTCCGGGAGAAAAAAAGCCTGTTACGCTTAAAATAGTGAGAGAAAAGGTAGTAATGGATGTGATACCTTATTATGGAATGGTATCGCCTACTGTAGGTTACATAAATTTCAATACTACATTTACAGATAAAAGTGCAGCAGAAGTGAAGAGCGCTTTCCTTGATTTGAAGAAACAGGGAGCAACATCTTTAATCTTCGATATCCGCACAAATGGAGGAGGTGTACTAAGTGAAGCTGTTCAAATTGTAAACTTCTTTGTACCAAAGGGTAAAGTTGTGTTGTCGACAAAAGGAAAGTTGAAACAACTGGATAGAACATACCACACTACATTGGAACCAATAGATACAGAAATTCCTTTAGTTGTGTTGACAGGTAGAGGTTCAGCTTCCGCTTCTGAAATCGTTGCAGGATCGCTGCAAGATATGGACAGAGCAGTCTTGATAGGGCAACGTACATTTGGTAAAGGCCTGGTTCAGTCGCCAAGAGAAATGCCTTATGGCGGAGGTATTAAAGTAACCACTTCGAAGTATTATATACCAAGTGGCAGATGTGTTCAGGCAATAGATTATTCGCATCGTAATCCGGATGGAAGTGTTGGACGTATACCTGATAGCCTGACAACAGTATTCTATACCGAAGCCGGACGTCCTGTAAGAGATGGAGGAGGTGTAACTCCTGATGTAACAATGGAAGAAGAAAAGGTGCCTACAATCACATTCTATTTAGCGAACCAATATATTGTTTTCGATTGGGTTACAGATTGGGCCTCAAAGCATAAAAAGATAGAAGATGCTGCTACATTTACTATTACAGATGAGGACTATGAAAACTTTAAGGAGTTTGTAAAATCGAAAGATTTCCAGTACGACCGTATGAGCGAAAAATCGATGACAAACCTGAAAGAAGTAATGGAGTTTGAAGGGTTTATGAAATCTGCCGGAGAAGAATTCAAGGCTCTGGAAGCCAAGCTTGTACCAAATCTTGATCGTGATCTGGATACATTTAAAGAAGAAATTACTGATTTGATTAATGCAGAGGTAATCAGGCGTTATTATTACCAAAAAGGGGTACAGGTGTACGAACTTAAGAAAGATAAAGATCTGGCTAAAGCTATTGAGTTATTGAATGACACAGAACAGTATAACAAGATACTATCTGATACAACAGAAAAAGAAACGATAGCTCAAAAGTAAGAAAAGATATTAAACAAGACTACTATGCGTCATTGATGCATAGTAGTTTTTGTTTTTATAGAGGAACACTGTTGAATGATTGATAACCGTATAATACTATTAATAATACTGATGACTTTATCATCTCTTAAGATGATAGCTTCTTCGCTTGATACAATAGTATATGAGGATGTTGAGAATCCAAATCTTGATATTGAATACCAGAAGTTTCTTATAGATAGTATTCTTCAGTTAACAGAAGAAGAACGAAATATGGACTCAGTATTTCAATATTCTATAAATACTTTCTTTGTCCATAAATCCGGAGCATTATCTTCCCGAAAGGAAATGACAATTAGAAAGCTGAGGAGGACTGTAGAAGAAGATGGAGGATTATATAATACTCCGCTTTCTTTAATTTCATTAATACTATACATAGGTGTTTTAATACTTACGATCAGGAAAAGATATAGTATATCTGATAAAGTTGGAAGTTTTTTGATATGTATGCTTGTCGTAATAGCTATTGTATATGGCTTTATCTTTCACTCACTTATATTCAACATTAACGAACTCATTACAAGAGAGAAAGAAAAGCATGTAAAAACTGTAGTTGTTACACAAACGGAATGGGGCGAAGTAGTTAGTGGCAGAGGAACTGTCCGTCATCGTACGTGGGTTTATAATTCTTATTTTAACTATATTGCAGATAATGGTATTAAGCATATAATTCCTGTATACGGAACATCATTCGATGTAGAAGGTAGGGATAGAGGTATTGAAAGTCTGACTCTCTGTGTGAATGAAAAGAACGGAAAAATAGCCTGCCTCATACCATGGCACAAGACAAGTAATATCATATATATGCCTGTGGATAGCTTTACTGGCTTTTACAATGTTAGTTTATTTAGGGCTTTTTCATAAGCGATTAGAAAGATTATGTAGTGGTTTAAAAGCTTTTAAGGGAAATGATAGATGAAAAGTCAACAGAAAATATTAACTTTGTCGTCTTGTTAGCACCAATATCTAACACACAATATTCAACAATACATTTACAGACAATATTCTAACAACAATTATAACTCAAAAAATAGAATGGAGTATAACACTCAACTGAAAAAACTGGCTCTTCCTGAATACGGAAGAAATATTCAAAATATGGTGGATTTTTGCCTTACTATTCCAGATAGGGCAGAGCGTAAACGATGCGCAAATACTATAATTTCGATAATGGGAAGTATGTTTCCTCACCTGCGTGATGTGAACGACTTTAAACATATACTTTGGGATCATTTGGCTATTATGGCTGACTTCAAATTAGATATTGATTATCCTTACGAGATTATAAAGAAAGAAGACTTGTATTCTAAACCGGAGAAAGTAGAATATAGCCGCCCGGATATGAAATATCGCCATTATGGAAAGACTTTGGAAAAGATGGTAAAAATAGCCATCGATATAGAAGAGCCAAAAGAAAAAGAGCAGTTTATATTGCTTGTTGCTACCCATATGAAGAAATCATATATTCAATGGAATAAAGATGTGGATGATCAGAAAATTTTCGAGGACCTATACGATATGTCTGCGCGTAAAATTGATATCAGAACATCTGATATTAAGTTACCGGAAATGAAAGATCTGAATCAACGTAACAATAACAACAGCAACAATAATAACGGTAAGAAGAAGAAAAAATAAACAGGTAACTTTTCTATATAATTATAAGTATAATAGGTATCCTGTTATACTTTAATTATTTAATAAAACCTACAATAACAGCATGATACAAGAAAAGGACGTATTCAAGATTGGGAGATTAACCAAACCTCATGGAATCAAAGGAGAGATAGCATTTGAGTTTGACAATGATATTTTCGATCGTGTAGATTGTTCTTATCTTATTTGCAAGATTGAAGGAATATTGGTTCCGTTTTTTGTAGAAGAGTATCGCTTTAAAGGAAAAGAAACCGCGCTAATAACATTTGAAGATATTGATAGCGAAGAAAAAGCTCAACGATTGGCTGGTTGGGAAGTTTTCTTTCCACGTGAATATCTTGAAGATGAGGAGGAAGATGCTGAGTATTCATGGAACTTCTTTATTGGCTTCAAAGCAATAGATAAGCATGCCGGAGAGTTAGGAATAATAGAGGAAGTTGATGAAAAAACTATTAATACTTTATTTTTGATAAAAAATGGGGAGGATGAACTGATTATTCCAGCAACAGAAGATTTTATTGAAGGTGTAGAAGCTAAAGAAAAGATACTTTATTTGAATTTGCCGGAAGGGTTAATCGACTGATACAATATCTATCATATTTCTATTGTTATTAAATATTTCTTTACTTTTTACTAAAATAAAATTATAACTTTGCTATTTTCGATATAAACACTAATGAAAGAGCGCATAGTTGTAAAAATTGGAAGCCAAATACTAACCCGGCAAGACGGCACATTAGATGTGACGCGTATGTCTGCGTTAGTGGATCAAATAGCAGAGCTACATAAGAAAAAAATAGAAGTTATCCTTGTTTCATCCGGAGCTGTTGCTTCGGGACGGACAGAAATCAAAACAAAAGGAAAGCTCGATTCTATTTCGGCACGCCAACTGTATTCTTCAATTGGTCAGGTTAAGCTGATAAACCGTTATTCCGATTTATTTAAGCAACACAGTATCATCTGTGGTCAGATATTGGCTACTAAAGAAGATTTTGCTACACGCCGCCACTATTTGAATCAGCGGAATTGCATGTCTGTTATGCTCGAGAATAAAGTGATCCCAATAGTAAATGAAAATGATGCTATTTCTGTAAATGAATTGATGTTTACCGATAATGATGAATTATCGGGACTTGTAGCCGCAATGATGGGTTGCAAAAAACTGATTATATTGAGCAATATTGATGGAATTTACAGTGGTAATCCAAGCAATCCTGATTCATATATCTTCAGAGAAATAGATGTAAGAAAAGATGATATAGAAAATTGCATTCAATCAGCTAAATCCGCAACCGGAAGGGGTGGAATGAAAACTAAATACAATATTGCCCGAAAGGTAGCGGAGGAAGGCATTGAAGTAATAATAGCCAATGGTAGAAAAGATAATATTCTTTGCGATCTGATAGGAGGTAAAGACGTCGTTTCTACTCGCTTTTTGCCATCATCTAAAAAAGCCTCTAGTGTAAAAAAATGGATTGCGCATTCGGAAGGCTTTACAAAAGGGGAAGTTCACATAAATGAAGGAGCAAGAGAAGCTCTGACAGGAAATAAAGCTGTAAGTTTATTGCCTATCGGAGTTATAAAGATTATTGGTAACTTTGAAATTGATGATATTGTATGTATCATAGATGATATGGGAAATCAAATCGGTATTGGCCGTGCAGCTTATAATAGCGAGAAGGCTAAAGATTTGATTGGTAAGAGTAACGAAAAACCGATTATACATTACAATTATTTATATATTGAGAAATAAAACATGGACGATTATCACCAGAGCACGTTCCAACTGGTAAAAGATGCATCTAATACGCTCAACCTATTGGACGAATCAAAGATTAATGCAATATTAGAAGCTATTGCTACAGAGACCGAATCTAAAATGTATTACATCCTTGCAGAAAACCAGAAAGATTTGCAAAGAATGGATACAAATAATCCAAAGTATGACAGGTTATTATTGAATGAGCAGCGTATACAGGATATTGTGAAAGATATTCGTAATGTAGCCGCTTTACCCTCTCCTGTAGGTAAAGTATTGATGCAAAAAACACTACCTAATGGAATTGATCTTTCAAAAAAAACGGTTCCTTTTGGTGTAATCGGTATTATATATGAAGCAAGGCCTAATGTAAGTTATGATGTCTTTTCTCTTTGTATTAAATCGGGAAATGCCTGCATACTGAAAGGTGGTTCTGATGCCCGCTTTTCGAATGAAGCAATTGTTGGCATTATCAGAAATGTATTGGATGAGAATGGTGTAAACCCTAATGTATGCACACTGCTGCCTATAGATCGTTCTGCAATAGAAGAGCTGTTAAATGCACGAGAATATGTTGATCTGATAATACCAAGGGGAGGTAAAGATTTGATTAATTATGTACGTGACAATTCTCGTATTCCGGTTATCGAGACAGGAGCTGGCGTGTGTCATACTTATTTTCACAAAGATGGTGATTTTGAAAAAGGAAAAGCAATAATAACAAATGCTAAAACCCGCAAAGTTAGTGTCTGTAATTCATTAGATTGCTTACTTATCGATAAAGATCGTTTGGAGGATTTATCATCACTTTGCGAGAATTTAAAGAATAAGAATGTGACTATTTATGCTGATAAATATGCATATGAATTATTATCTTCTAATTATCCTTCAGCATTGTTAAAGAAGGCTGATGAGAGTAGTTTTGGTACAGAATTTTTAGATTATAAAATGGCTGTTAAGACTGTAAATAATCTGGAAGATGCTATTTCTCATATATCAAAATATAGTTCTAAGCATAGTGAAGCTATCGTAAGTGAAAATAGGGATGCCATTGATATTTTCGAAAAGATGGTAGATGCAGCTTGTGTATATGCCAATGTATCAACTGCATTTACAGACGGCGCACAGTTTGGACTTGGAGCAGAAATAGGTATAAGTACACAAAAAATGCATGCGCGAGGGCCTATGGCTTTGGAGGAATTGTGTACCTATAAGTGGATAATAGAAGGTGATGGACAAGTAAGATCATGAAAAAGAAGAGAAAAAAAACAGGAAAAATAACTATAGAAGATTATATAAAAGCGGTGAAAATAGCTGATAGGGAAGATGAACTTTCTCAGTCGGCTGGTTGGAAACGAATAACACATGTGCATAAGAGTAAGAAAGTGTACGACCGTAAACGAAATAAAGAAAAGTACGAAGATATATAATCTTTCTTTATCTTTACGATATAAATCAGACTTTACAATTAGTGGAAATTGGGAATATAAATAGAAACGTAACGCTTGATTATTTCAAGATATTTTTGAGTTTTCTAGTCATTACCTCTCATCTTAGGCCTCTGTTCGGTCCGGGATTGAAATCAGCGATGCTAGGAGATGGATTAGGTCGTATTGCTGTTCCTTGTTTTTTTATAATCAGTGGCTATTTCTTTGGACGAAAAATTAGTGATTCAGGTGCTATTAAAAAGTATTTGAAGCACTTATTATTATTATATGTAGTTTGGTCACTTATCTATTCTAAGTTTTGGGGAGAGTTAGACTGTCAAAAGCTTGTTGAATATATCTTTTTCGGATATTCACATTTATGGTATATTCCAGCATTGTTCGGTGGAATTATAATACTTGTTATCTTGAAGAAAATAATAAAGAATGATAATATCATATTAGTACTTGGAATTCTTTTATATATAATAGGGCATTTTCTGGAACCTGGAAGAGTTTTGCTGTTTTTTGTTCGCAATGCTTTGTTTTGCGGATTTCCTCTGGTTATGTTAGGTTATTATGTTAGAATAAAGGATTTGCCTAAGAAAATTGAGGATAAATATCTGATACCTGTAATATTAATAAGCTTCACAACTTTGGGAATTGAATCATATTATGCTTATCAGAAAGAGTTTGTGAGCGATATGTTTCTTTCTATATTGATTGTATGTCCGGCAATATCAATGTTTGTATTACGGCATTCTACATATAAGCCAGAAAGCAGGTATGTTAATTATTTAGGATCGTTATCCTCTGCTATTTATTTTGTTCATTTATATGTAATTTATACATTATCCATATTTCCTGATAAATTATTAATATATAGATTTCCGTTTATTGTATTGGTTTCTATATTCGTTTCAATTATTCTTATATTTGTAAATAAAAGGGTTAAAATATTCTTATAAAACTGATGGAAAGAAATATAACTCTCGATAGCTTCAAAATTATACTAAGTGTACTTGTTATTTCGGCTCATATATTTCCTTTGTTTGGAAAAGATGATATCAGCAGTTGGCTCATTTCGCAAGGAGTATCCCGACTAACAGTTCCTTGTTTTTTTATAATAAACGGATTTTTTCTTGTATCGAAAATAAATAGTAAAGATGCTATTAAGAAATATCTTTCACATCTTATTATTATTTATTTAGTATGGTCTCTTATTTATCTGAGTAATTATGCTACTACTTTAACAACAAGGGTTATTGTAGAGAATCTGATATTTGGATATTATCATCTTTGGTACTTACCTAGCCTGATGTTGGGAGTACTAATACTTTATCTGATAAAAAGAAAAATAAAAAACGATTCTTTGATTGTATCAATTGCTATAGTTCTATTTATTGCAGGATGCCTATTGGAAGTGGTTCCTACAATAAGGATATTTGATACTTACCCCAATAATTTTAGAAATGGGTTATTTTTCGGTTTTCCTTTTGTTACTATTGGCTATTATATCAGGTATAAAGAGCTACATAAGAATATGAAAGTAAAACTTCTTTTGCCTTTAACTATATTAGGTTTCGGTATTCTATTTGCTGAATCATATTATTTTTATCTGAAAAGCTATTTTTTTAATTTATATATATATTACTTGCTATTATGCCCGGTTTTGTTTCTTCTTATAATGAAATTTTCGGTATATAAGAAAAATAATGTATTTTTAAGTTATTTTGGAAGTTTGTCAGCAGGCATTTATTTTATACATGTATTTATTTTTGATAGGTATATTGTATTTCCTACAGAGTATACGATCGTTAAACTGCCCTTATTATTGCTGATGGCAACATTATTTTCAATTGTAATTATATATGTAAACAAACGCATTAAAATATTTTTATGATGAGGACATACACTAATGTAAAAGATCTGGGCGATTTAAATCAAGCAGTAAAAGAAGCTCTTGAAATAAAGAAAAATCGTTATGCATATAAACATCTGGGCGAAAACAAAACATTACTGATGGTATTTTTTAATTCCAGCTTACGTACTCGTTTGAGTACCCAGAAGGCAGGGATGAATCTAGGAATGAATACCATAGTTCTTGATATTAATCAGGGAGCATGGAAACTGGAGACAGAGAGAGGTGTTATAATGGATGGAGATAAGACTGAACATATTCTGGAGGCTATTCCCGTAATGGGTAGCTACTGCGATATTATAGGTCTGCGTGCATTTGCTAAGTTTGAGAATAAGGAAGATGACTATCAGGAGAAGATATTGAATCAATTCATTAAATATTCAGGAAAACCTGTATTCAGCATGGAAGCTGCTACAGGTCACCCTTTGCAAGCATTTGCAGATCTAATTACAATAGAGGAGTATAAGAAAACATCCCGACCGAAAGTTGTATTAACCTGGGCTCCTCATCCTAAAGCTTTGCCACAGGCTGTACCGAATTCTTTTGCTGATTTTATGAATGAGGCAGATGTTGATTTTGTAATAACCCATCCGCATGGATATGAGCTTGATCCTAAATTTGTACGTGGTGCAAGAGTAGAATATGATCAAGATAAAGCCTTTGCTGATGCGGATTTTATTTATGCAAAAAACTGGGCTGCATTTGCAGATCCTAATTATGGGCAGATACTGAGCAAAGATATGTCGTGGACTGTTACAACAGAAAAGATGGCTTTGACTAATAATGCCTACTTTATGCATTGTCTGCCTGTGCGTCGCAATATGATAGTGAGTGATGATGTTATCGAAAGCCCACAATCTATCGTTATACCAGAAGCGGCTAACCGTGAGATTTCGGCACAAACTGTTATAAAAAGAATGTTAGAAAGTCTTTAATTTTTTTAGAGATTATAGGAGAGATATAAAGGAGTGGAATTTAAATTCCACTTCATATTGTTATATCTAGGAGGAGCTATTGCACCAATAACCACAATGTCCAAGATCAACTTTCACAAGCAGAATGTTGAACTGTAAGGTCGGTAAAAGTAAGGAGACTTACATGGTTACTGGAGGTTATAAATGCCCAGAACACCCTATGAATAACTCCTCTTCGATATTTTTAAATGTAATAAAGCTTATTTGTTGTCCTGTAATATTTGTCTTAATAGTTTCATTGTGTAAATGTAACACGTTTTTGTTTTATTAGCAAAAAAATAACAGACAATTTCTGTCTGTTAAATTTTATTATGTTAATCTAAAAAGAAAAATCTACCACAAGCGATTATATATCAACTATTTGCATATAGATGTTAATTATACATCTTTCCTCTTAATGTTTTTATTTCATCAGAGGTAATGTAATCGTCATAATCCATAATTTTGTCAATTATACCGTTCGGGGTGAGTTCTATCACACGATTACAGATGGTTTGTATAAATTCGTGGTCATGTGATGACATTAATAGATTTCCTTTAAATTGGATCAATGTATTATTAAATGCCTGTATAGATTCCAAATCTAAATGGTTTGTAGGTGAATCTAAAACTAGACAGTTGGCACTTTTCATCATCATACGAGCTATCATACAACGCATTTTTTCGCCTCCTGAAAGAACTTTTGTATTTTTAAGTACCTCTTCTCCTGAAAAGAGCATTCTACCTAGAAATCCTTTTATGTAAATTTCACTTGTATCGTCTGAAAACTGGCTAAGCCAATCTATCAGATTAAGATCATCTTTGAAATAATCGCTATTATCCAAAGGCAGATAAGCTGTTGTTATTGTTTGTCCCCAACTAAAGGTTCCTGCGTCCGGCTTTTGGTATTCGTTTATTATTTCGAAGAAAGCAGTCATAGCACGTGGATCTTTCGATAAGAAAATAATCTTATCATCTTTCTCTACATTGAAGTTTACATTATCAAATAAGACTTTACCATCAATTGACTTGCTCAAGCCACTAACTTCTAGTATTTTATTTCCCGGTTCACGATCAGGTGTAAATATAATCCCCGGATACTTCCTCGAAGATGGTCTAATTTCCTCAATGTTAAGTTTCTCAAGCATCTTTTTGCGACTGGTAGTCTGTTTCGATTTTGCTACGTTAGCGCTGAATCGGCGAATAAACTCTTCAAGTTCCTTTTTCTTTTCTTCAGCTTTCTTATTTTGTTGTTGCTGTTGACGAAGAGCTAACTGGCTGGATTCGTACCAAAAGCTATAGTTACCAGCAAACATTGATACCTTTCCGAAATCGATATCTACGGTGTGTGTACAAACAGAATCGAGGAAGTGACGGTCGTGCGATACGACTAGCACAGTATTTTCTGAATTTGCCAGATAATTTTCAAGCCACATTACAGTTTCAATATCCAAGTCATTTGTAGGCTCATCAAGTAGTAAGTTGTCAGGATTACCAAACAATGCACGGGCTAGCAAGATTCGCACTTTTTGTTTTCCGCTTATGTCGCCCATTATTTGGTAATGCAGGTCTTCTGATATTCCTAAACCACTAAGAAGCATGGCGGCATCACTTTCTGCATTCCATCCTTCCAATTCTGCAAACTTTTCTTCTAGTTCAGAGGCTCTGATTCCATCTGCATCTGTAAAATCTTCTTTGGCATATAATGCATCTTTTTCTTTCATAATATCCCAAAGCACAGAATGACCTTGTAAAACAGTGTCCATCACTGTCTGTCTATCGAAAGCAAAGTGATCCTGAGCTAATACCGAAAGGCGTTCACCCGGACCTAGAGAGAATGTTCCACTGGTTGCGTCTTTTTCGCCACTAAGTATTTTTAAGAGTGTGGATTTTCCTGCACCATTTGCACCTATTATTCCATAGCAATTGCCGCTTGTGAACTTGAGATTCACATCTTGGAATAATACACGTTTACCAAATTGAATACCTAAATTAGAAACTGTAATCATTGTTGTATTTTAATATAAATAAGGCAGTTAACAAAATAACAAATTGATAACCCTTCTTGCTAACCATAATTAGGGCGCAAAGATACAAAAAATACCGGCTCTATAAAAACCGGTATTTCATATTAAAAAAATCTTATTTTATAATGCTCTTACAACAACAGATTGCCGTATTTCGGGAGTTACAGTAAATATGCGATCCTGCATTCCATCCCATGCTTCTATTATTATTGTATTGTCTCCTTTGTTATTAACAAACTTGTTAAAACCGTATAAATAAGAAAAGTGAGTTACATAGTCCGATCTATTAAATTCTTTTGCAATATCCGGATAATAACCTACATCCCATTTCATACAATCGGTGAACCCTTCTGCATTAGTATATTTTGTTGACTGGTCTCTGTATACCATTGTTCCGGAGATGAATTGTTTATAGCCTTCTGATAATGTTTCTTTAGTATGGTCAAATTTCTTATTATTGATTTTCTTTATTAGATAACCAGGACGGATTCCTGCAACATATGCAGGCGAATCCATATCTACATCTTTGACTGTCTTCAAATCGTCGGCATCATAATACATCCCTGTGTAATTATATTTATTGAAGTTGGCAAGATACTTTGCTTCTACTTTTTGAGTAGAGTATGGAAATTGCTTAAGCATTAGCGGTGTATGTATGCGAACATATTCCTCCAGCGAATACTTCGAAGAAAGATAATCTTTTATATTACAATCCCATATCTGAGTCAAATTGTTTGGGTCTATATATTTACGGTCGTAAAAGCTAAAGCCATATTCTATAATGTATTGACTTATCTGATCCAGATTGGTACTTTGTGAATCGAATATAGGTAAAAGAACCATTCGCTCGTGACCGTTGTCATATCTCCATGTTCCGGGAGAATAATTTGGATTATTCAAGGCACTGAACATCGGATTCGGTCCATAACTATAATAAGCCTGTACAATAATGTCCGGATCGTTGGTATCCCGAACCAATCCTTTCGATTGCAATTCCTTTTCGAGTAATGTTTTTATTTGCTGATCTATAGCAGGTAGATTCTGATCTGTTTTATAAAAATCGTACGTATGATAATCTGCATAGTCCACATCCTTTTTAGGATCGGTATGGAGTGGCAATACGAAACTTCGTTGATTTGTATCTTCCAGACTATAAAATGAGAAGATATTTGAAAGCTCTTTTTCACTAACAGAATTTGTTGCAATACATTTTCTGTATAAAGTATATTCTTTAAAATAGGTATTCATATTTCTGATCGTAAAAGCGACCTCAGGAGCATACATATCCGAAAACAGCCAGTTGGCAATAGTTTGGTTGTCGCGAAGATAGGTTGCTTTACTATTAATCTCCATTATAATATCACCTACTTTTATACCACCTTTTTCGGCTGGTGATCCAGGCTCTACATCTGTTATAACAAGTTCTCCATACCCCCAATTAGTATTCTTACTTGCTTCGAAAGTTATCCCGAAGTAACAGTTTTTATTATATCCTTGAGAATAAGAGAAGTAAGTAGATGTAAAGAAAAGGAGGCAAACCAGAAATATTTTATTCATTGTTTTATGTGTTTAATAACCTTAAATTCATGGCAAAGATAGAATTTTTTATTAAAATCTTACTTTTTTATTCTATGCTTAAATGACAATATAATAATGAAGTAGGTAAAATAAAAAAGAGTATCCGAAGATACTCTATTAGAGGAGTAAAGTTTAGTGTGTTGTAATAAAGCTGTTCGATAAGATTGAAAATCTCTGTTTGTGGTATGCAAAGCTATGAATCAAATATGGCTTGTTGGTTAATATATGTCATTTCTAACCACAAGTTTATTGTGTATTTGGTTACTGGTTTATGTTTTCTTATTTAATAGGATTATGTTTTTAATGTGCTTATAATAAGAATAGTTTTTGTTAGTATTTATAAATATTTACATCATAAGAGCTGTTATAGATAGTAAAATGGATATAAAATTTTCATTTTAATTATATAAACTATGCCAATAGCTTTGCTTTAACTAAAACGCTTTTTCTATAAATAAATATGTACCTTTGTACTGCAAAAAATAATTATAACAAACTAAAGCATAACCATCATGTTTTCAGGTATAGTAGAAGAAGCGGCAACGGTAGTTTCGTTGCAAAAAGAAGCAGAAAATCTGCACCTTACAATGAAGTGTTCGTTTACTCACGAGTTGAAAATTGATCAAAGTGTTTCACACAATGGTGTTTGCCTTACTGTGGTAAATATTAATGAAGATAGATATACAGTGACGGCTATAAAGGAGACATTAGACCGCTCGAATCTGGGGCTGCTTAAGGTTGGCGATAAAGTAAATCTGGAGCGTAGCATGTTAATGAATGGACGACTCGATGGACATATCGTACAAGGACATGTGGATCAGACAGCCAGATGTGTGGAAGTAAGAGAAGCAGATGGAAGCTGGTATTTCAAATTTGAATATGACTTTGACCGCGAAATGGCAAAGAAGGGATATCTAACAGTTGATAAAGGCTCTGTTACTGTAAATGGTGTAAGCCTCACTGTAGTATCTCCGACTAATAACACATTCGAAGTAGCGATTATACCATATACATATGAGTATACAAATTTCCATCAGATAAAGGCTGGAAGCATAGTGAATATCGAATTTGATATTATAGGTAAATATATAAGCCGTATCACTCAATTATAATTCTCGTGGAGCTAAGGTCTGAGATAGAACCTCGTATGAATATAGCAGAATCTCTATATCCGAAAGTATTGAAGATTATAGAGGATTATGAGGAGTTTGTGGATGAAAATGGAGATGAAGATGATAGTGAATATCAACGGATTTCTAATTTACTCCATGAAATGACAGGTAAAGATATGACCCGGTACAACCTCTATGAGACATGGGAAGCGGAAGGCCCGGAAGTTCTATCATTCAGAATAAGCCTGCCCGATCCGATATTAGTTAATGATATAACAGATGGGGAATTGATAGAGATATTAAAGCGGATAAAAAAGGGTGGGTATCCTACCGGAGAGGAGGAGTCTTTTCGGGATATCTTCGGCTTTTATTTAGATGATTATTATCATTCTTTTTTGAAACTGAATTTTAAGAAATATGATTATAAATATTTCATAGGTCAGAAAGATGGTAAATTCTTTACTGTAGAAGAAATAGCACAGAAAATTAAATGACAAAGGAACTTTCATATTTTTACGAACTAGTAAAAAACCGTCAAAGTACACGCGCTTTTGATACTTCCAAATCTGTAGATAGAGAGGTTATAGCCCGTATACTGGAAGCTGCTCGTTTAGCTCCATCAGCTTGTAATGCTCAACCTTGGCATTTCATAGTGGTAGATGAACCAGAACTGAAAAATAAAGTTGCAGATGCTGCTTCTGCCCGTCTTCTGGGAATGAATCATTTTACTAAACAAGCTCCGGTGCATATTGTGGTAGTGGAGGAGAAAGTAAATTTGAGTTCGGGTATCGGAGGAATAGTAAAGGATAAACATTTTGCTTTTCTGGATATTGGAATTGCGGCCGCTCATATATGTCTGGCAGCTGAGGCTGAAGGTCTTGGTAGTTGTATATTAGGTTGGTTTGCTGAGAGCAAAATGAAAAAGCTACTAAATATTCCTGATAACAAACGGGTGGTGCTTGATATTGTTATCGGGTATCCTGCGCAACCTTTACGAGCTAAAAAGCGTAAGGATGCTGATGAAATTATATCTTATAACACGTATAAGTAGTTATGAGTTATGGATTATAAACTATGAGTTTATAAAATTAACATTTAAACCAAAACACAATCTCTTCACATTTTTGAAAGAGGGTAAAAAAATTATACATTCATGGAGAAAAAGCATTGGGTTTTTCTTATTATATTTTTGATAGTAGGCATATGGTCGGGTATTAACCCTTACGAAACAGGTTTATGGTTTCTGGAAGCAGGAATGTGCCTGGTTGGAGTAGCCATCTTAGTGATGACCTTTAAAAGGTTTAAGTTTACAAATATGACCTATGTGTTTATCCTTATCCATCTGATAATTCTTTTCGTTGGTGCTCATTACTCGTATGCGAAAGTACCTCTGTTTGATTGGATAAAAGAAGTATTTGATCAAAGCCGGAACAATTATGATAAAGTTGGGCATTTTGCTCAAGGTTTTATCCCTGCAATGATCGCACGCGAATTACTTATCAGACTTAAGGTTCTTAATAAACGTTCGTGGCTTCCTTTCCTTGTTGTTAGTATCTGCTTAGCTATAAGTGCATTCTATGAATTGATAGAATGGTGGGTTGCTGTATTGTCTAATGATGGAGCTGAAGATTTTCTGGGTATGCAGGGATATGAATGGGATACACAGTCAGATATGTTTTGTGCTATGATAGGAGCTATCTGCATGTTGGTATTCTTTTCCAGATTACAGGATAAGCAAATCAAAAAATTAGAGAATAAATAATTTCTTCTAGTTTATGTTTTGAACAGTAACGAACACCATCAACATAATATAGACAAAATAGTAGGATTTACATCAAAGGAAGTACTATTTAGAATTCGGCACATATGGAAAGTAGGGAAACTGATGAGGAAATAAAAATACAACATAGTCATCGATCTCGAATCGACAGTTAGTTTAAAACCGAAGTTGAATAAATATTAATATATGAAGTAAAGGAGGGGGAGATTTATTTAGTTTTATTTAAACATAAAATTAAGTAAATCGTTTATCTATATAGCATATGATAAAAGTAAAATAATGGAATAAAAAGTAACAATAAAAAAACAATTGAAAAGGTGTCACTTTTGTCACTTTTTGCATTTCCTTATTCACATTAATAAGAACTTCACATTGATATAAGACATGACATTATCAGCGAAACAACAAGGGAATCTTATCATGCTCGTTGTAATTATTATATTCGGGCTGAATATTCCAGTTAATAAATATCTCTATGCGGAAGGCATGCTATCGCCAATGGCAATGACAGCTCTGCGTATGTCTTTTGCAGCTGTAGCTTTCTGGCTGGTGTCTCTGTTCTTGCCTTATGAGAAGGTTGAGAAAAGAGATTTACTATTTCTACTTGCCGGAGGTTTGTGTGGAATGGTATTCAATCAAGGACTGTTTGCATATGGGCTGGGGCAAACTTCGCCAGTAGATGCTTCTATTATAACTACCAGTAGCCCTTTGTTTGCGATGATAATAGCCGCTATTGTACTGAAAGAACCTATCACATGGATGAAAGCCGGAGGTGTTTTAGTGGGAGGAACAGGTGCCGTTTTTCTAGTATATGCCAGTCATCATGGCGAAGTGCAAGATGCAAGCATGATGGGTAATATGGCAATAATGGGAGCACAATTTTTCTATGCTTTCTATCTGGTGATTACCAGGCCTTTGTCGGAGAAATACTCTTCGGTGACAATGATGAAGTGGATGTTCCTGTTTGCATGTATTGCTGCATTACCATTCAGTTATGAGGAGGTCTTACATGCTCCAATGTTCTATCAAACAGACTGGTTGCCATTTTTACTTTTAGGCTTTACGTTGGTAGGGGCAACATTTATTACATATTTTTTGATTCCTTTTGCACAACGTAGAATCCGGCCTACTACTATATCGATGTATAATAATATGCAACCATTGATAGCATCCGGTATAGCTATATTTATGGGAATGGACCGTTTTACTATAGAAAAGTTAATTGCTGCAGTGTTTATCTTTGGTGGTGTTTATTTAGTGACAGCAAGTAAATCGAAAGCTGATTTGGAACAAGAAAAAGTGGCGGCAAAGGAATAAAAGTGTAATTTTGTAAGCGATAAGTTATTACCCAATGAAGAAAATAAAGATAATACTCATATTTATACTTTTACCTTTGGCATGTTCTGCTCAGTTTGTGGGTGTTGGTGCCCAATACGCAGATGCTAAAGGAAAAGGTAATGATTTTCAGTTTGCAGCAAGTATGTCATTTCCTGTATGGCACAAAAGGAACCCTTTGAATTCTTTTATAGCTAGTGGAATAGATTATACCGGAGGTAGTTCACCCGTGGCAGGTCTGAATCTTAAGCCTATACAATTGACTTCGTTTCTTAGCGAGTCTCTTTTTAATCATAACAAAGCGACTATACTTGTAGGATGCGATGGTGGTTACCTGTTTAATTTCAGGCATGGTAAGGATGGTATTGTTATTACTCCGAATGTATATTTCGATTATAAGTTCTTCTTTGCTAAGGCAGGTTATGATTTTAATGTAACAGGAGGAGAACAACAGTTCTTTATACGCGCAGGTTTCTGCTTTGGTATGGGAACGATAAAGTCTTTTGTAAAGACTGAAATTTGGTAGAAAGAAGAGTAAAATAGAAAATGAAAATAGCAGCATTAGTGTCGGGAGGAGTCGACAGTTCGGTAGTTGTACATCAGCTGAAAGAACAGGGTTATGATCCTACGATATTTTATATTCGAATCGGTATGGAGGACGAGCAAGGTTACATTGACTGTCCTGCTGAAGAAGATATTGAGATTACAACATATATAGCTAAGAAATATGGTTGTAAGATGGAAGTTGTATCGTTACATGAAGAGTATTGGGAAAATGTAGTTAGTTATACTATCGATGCCGTAAAGCGTGGACTGACTCCTAATCCTGATATGATGTGTAATAAGATGATCAAATTTGGATGTTTCGAACAAAAGTGGGGGCATGAGTTTGATAAAATAGCAACAGGACATTACGCAACCACTACAGAAATAAACGGAAAATCGTGGCTTTCGACAGCCAAAGACCATGTAAAAGATCAAACCTACTTTTTAGGGCAGATAGATTATATGCAGGTGTCGAAGCTAATGTTTCCTATTGGCGACTTATTGAAAAGCGAAGTACGGGCTATTGCTGCTGAACAAGGATTGCCATCAGCTCAACGAAAAGATAGTCAGGGTATTTGTTTTTTAGGTAAGATCAATTACAATGACTTTATCCGTCGTTATCTAGGTGAACGCAAAGGTAAGATTGTGGAGCTGGAGACAGGCAACGTAATAGGTAAACACAATGGTTATTGGTTTCACACTATTGGACAGCGTAAAGGTTTAGGACTTAGCGGAGGCCCATGGTTTGTAATTAAAAAAGATACTAAGCGTAATATCATATACGTATCTAACGGATACGACCCTGAAACTCAATACGGAAAAGTTGTGAATCTGGCAGGATTTTCTTTTATAACAGAAGATATCTGGGGCGATTTTGAAGGTACTAAAGATGTAACATTCAAAGTACGCCATACACCGGAATTTACCACAGGACGCATAGAAAAGATTGGAGACTTATACCGCGTTTATTCAGACGAAAAGATACAAGGTATAGCATCCGGACAATTTGGAGTAGTTTATGATGCTGATTCCAAGCTATGTATAGGTAGTGGGATGATCGCTGATGAAAGCTAATTTGAAAATAAGCAAATGTGCCAATAAAACAAAGTAACGAAAACTCATAATTTATAATTTATAACTCATCGCTTGTATTCATGTTCCTTTTTAATGATTTAGCCCAAATTGAGGCTGTAGATATAATTGAGTTTCTGGGAACAATAGCTTTTGCTATTAGTGGTATACGTTTAGCTTCAGCAAAGCACTTCGACTGGTTTGGGGCTATTGTTATCGGATTTGTGACTGCTGTCGGGGGAGGAACACTTCGTGACTTATTATTAGATATTCCTATTTTCTGGATGCAGGCAAGCCGTTACATTTGGTGTACAGTCTTTGCTTTTGTGATCGTATTGTGTTTTCGTAAGTATTTAGTGCATCTGAATAATACAATCTTCTGGTTCGACTGTATTGGACTAGGATTGTTTGTTGTTGTAGGTTATGAAAAGGCTCTAGCATTGGACTATCCGGTGTGGGTATGTGTTTCTATGGCTACTATAACAGGGATTGTAGGGGGTATGATACGTGATATACTGATAAATGAAATCCCTATTATTTTTACTCAAGAGCTGTATGCTGTGGCATGTATATTGGGAGGAATAGTATTCAGTATATTGCACTATATAAATGTTGATCTGGTAATAATTGAAATATCTACGGCTGTTTTTGTCGTAGTAATCAGAGTAATTGCAACGAAGTACCATATCAGACTACCTATTCTTAAAGGAGAGGATTGACAGTCTTGTAACTTATTGTTTTATCCTACTTTAGGCAATATTCTCTTAATAAAAAAGTTATATTTGTATAGCTCTTAATTAGAATTCTTGAAAAGACCTGTAAATATTGTTCTTGGACTTATAATATGTTTGATTTGCTTTGAATCGTGTAAACAAGTCAAAATGGAAGATGCAGACCGTAAGTTTGCACAAGGGGAATATTTTGTAGCAGCTGATATGTACAGGAAGCTCTATAGACAAACTCCGGCAAAGAAAAGGGAATTACGGGGAGAAGTTGCTTTAAAAATGGCAGAAAGTTATAGGCTTATAAACTATCCATTAAGGGCAAATTCGGCATACGCTAATGCTATCCGTTATAAAGTGGAAGATAGTACGGTAACTTTGCAATATGCCCGTTCGTTACACAAAGCCGGCGACTACAGAAACGCCATAAAATATTATGAAGAGTTTCTGAAACTATTTCCGGGAAATAGATTTGCATTGAACGGACTCGAAGGCGCAAAGGTTGCTCCATTATGGAAACAGCAACGAACAACACATAATATAAAAAGAATGGACTTATTTAACTCTAACAGAGGGGAATTTAGTCCAATGTTGTTGCCACCTGATTATGATCAGGTCTATTTTGCTTCTAACCGTAAAGAAGCTATAGGCGATACGATAAGCGGTATTACGGGGGCTAAGCTGAATGATATATTCATGTCTCGTAAAGACGAAAACGGAAACTGGATGAAACCCGAACATGTGGAGTCTCCTGTTAACACCTCTTCTGATGAAGGAGTTATGTCGTTTACCTCAACAGGAACAACAATGTATTATACACATACACGCTTAGCTGACTCGGTGAGCATAACATATCCATCAATTTATATTTCGAGACGCTCTGGCGGAGCTTGGGGCGAAGGTGTGAGGTTGGATATAAATAAACGCGATACGACAAGTGTCTATGCACATCCGGCAATAAATTCGACAGAAGATATACTCTATTTCGTTTCTGATATGCAGGGTGGATATGGAGGTAAAGATATATGGAGAGCAAAGCTGGTTGGCGATCTGATTGAAACAATTGAAAATCTGGGACCGGAAATTAATACAGCCGGAGATGAAATGTTTCCGTATCTACGGAATGACTCTACACTATATTTCTCATCGGATGGGCATATAGGTATGGGGGGACTGGATATTTATAAAGCTACTCTTGATAGTAGGACTGGCAAATGGTCTATCGAAAATATGAGATATCCAATTAATTCGCAAGCAGATGATTTCAGCATCACTTTTGAAGGAGAAAGAGAAACCGGATTCTTTAGTTCTAATAGAGGTGATGGAAAAGGATTTGACCATATTTATTCGTTTGTACAACCAATAATTAAAACAGTTGTAGAAGGCTATATTGTTGATACGGATGATGAATTTGTTACATCATCGACAATACGAGTGGTAGGTAGAGATGGAACAAATAAAAAGTTCCCAGGGAGGAATGATGGTTCGTATACTCTTGATGTAAACCAAGGCATTGATTATGTCTTTCTTGCTAGTGGTGAAAATTACCTGAATACAAGGATGGCTTTAAAAACGGTGGAAAAGGAAAAAGACTCAACCTATTTTGTCGACTTTATATTAACTCCAATACATAAGCCTGTAGTTCTTGAAAATATATTCTATGATTTTGACAAAGCAACATTACGTCCTGAATCGAAAGAAGAGTTGGATGGTTTGATCGAGTTGCTGAATCAGAATCCAAATGTGACAATTGAATTGTCTGCCCATACTGACCGTAAAGGGACTGATGAGTATAATAATCGCTTGTCTCAGCGCAGAGCTGAGTCTGTAGTTAACTATTTGATTGCAGGAGGTATTGCCTCTGATCGCTTAACTGCTGTAGGAAAAGGCAAAACTGAACCAAAAACTGTAACAAAAGCTATAGTGAAGAAGTATGACTTCCTAGAAGTAGGGCAAATACTCACAGATGATTTTATAGAGCAATTACCACCGGAACAACAGGAGATGGCAGACCAAATAAACCGTCGTACTGAGTTTAAAGTATTGAGTATAACCTATAATCTGGAATAAATGATGAGAAAAGCCTTGATTATATTTGTATTAATAGGCCTTTGTGTCAGTTCAATAGTACAGGCTCAAGAATTAAATGCCAAGGTCTCTATAAATACACAACGTTTGCAATCATCAAATAAAGATCTGTTTTCGGGACTAGAGAGCTCTCTTAATCAACTACTCAACGATCAAAAATGGACAAACATAAGTTTTGGTAGACAAGAGAGGATCGATTGTACTTTTATGATCTATATCAATGAAAATACACAAGAGAATACATATTCTGCTGAAATGCAGATAACAGCCCGTCGACCTGTTTATAATTCTACTTATGTAACTTCTACTTTCAATTATAGAGATACTCAATTCGAATTCGTCTATATGAGTGGCCTACCTCTTGATTTTAATACAATGAATGTGGATAATAACCTGATAGCCGTCATATCATTTTATGCATATATTGTTCTGGGACTGGACTTTGATTCTTTCTCTTTAAATGGAGGTCGTCCTTATTTCGACAAGGCAATGGAGATTGCTAATATGGCTCAATCACTTAATACGGCAGGTTGGGAACCTTTTTCGGGAAAGAATAATAATAGATACGATTTAGCCGTAGCTCTTACAGAGGAGAGTTCAGCCAGTTTTCATCAGATGTGGTATAACTATCACCGTTTAGGGTTGGATGAAATGGCGGCAAATGCTTCCAGAGGACGGATTAGAATTATAGAATCGCTGTCGGATATCCAAAAGCTATATGAATCGCGTCCATCATCTTTATTATTCTCAATATTATCTGAGGCTAAATTGGATGAAATAATACGGGTTTGCTCAGAGGCTACACATGAAGAAAAGCAAGACGTGAAAAAGCTATTGTTTAAAATATTCCCAACTAAGAATAGAGTTATAGATTCATTAAAGTAATAATACAACATGATGGCTATTCAGCAACCACTTCTAAAATTAAGCAGATTCTGTGGAGAAGAACTTCACCCTGTAATTAATACCACATGGAGTCTCTATTATGATGAAGACTTAGATATGAATAATCTATGTATTCATCTTCAAGCAGATGAGGGTACTATTTTAAATGAAGATACAAAATACCTAAATGCTACACCAAATTGGGAATTGAATTATTTAGCACCAAATCTAAATAAGGATGATCTAAAAGTGGGTTTCAATGTTGAAATTCCAGAAGGTTATAATGAAGATCATGGCGGCTGGATCACTAATTTCTATTATTGTGAACATGAAGGTACTGATAACAATACTATTGAGATTTTAGAATCAGATGGAGATAAATTATTGATTCGTCTGACAGGAGAAACTATAGATGTTAATTTCTACGATGGATCGAAGCCTACAACCAAGTTATTTGTAGAAACTTGGTTTACATACAATGAAAGTACAATGAGATCTATGGAATAACGATGTCCCGAATGTCAGGCTTTCTTTCATATAAGAATATAGGTGTACCTAATTCTTTGATATCAAATCCTAAATCTACTTTAAAGCTGATATTCTCTTCTGTTGTAATATAAAAACATTCAAAATCCGTTTCATCTTCCGGAATATAGATAATTACTTTCTTATTCAGAAGGTTTGAACTCCATCCTTTTAGTTCTTTTAATGCGCTTTCGTCAATTGTTGCCCATGCTTTAATAGAACAGGGATTATAACTAAATATGTAATTTACGAAATAACAGTATATTTCAAATCTTACATCATATGGGAATGTTATTATATGGCTCATTTCAGAAATCGAATACACTTTAGGTAAAGCCTGATAAGAATTCTCATTATATAGTTTGCAGAATTCATCTATAGTAGGAAGTAATAATTCTTTATTTATATTAGATATATGGACTATTTTATCATTGGATATCTCTTGAGAGGGTTTTATTTTTACTATATCAGGTTGCTTTATTCTTCTTGATATAGAAGTCTTATTTAATATAAAAATTATTATGACTATAAAAGCTACTATGGCTAATACTATTAATAAAGTTTCCATTTTAGGTATATAATCACTTGCACATCTTCAAAAAATCCTTTATAACATTCTCGTCAGCACCCAACTCCTGAGCTTTTAAGAAGTCTTCTTTCGCTTGTCTTTTTTCATATTGAGCCAATCGTAACTGACCTCTAAGAACATATATCGGAAACTCATTAAACCCTAATTCCATAGCCTTTTTTATATCGGCATCCGTACGGGCATATTTATTCAAGTTTATATAACACTCTGCTCGGTTAAAGTATAAATCGGCACTGTTTCTATATTTATATATAAGATCACTATAAATCTCTTCGGCTTCTTTCCATTCTCCTCTACGTTTAACTATCTGAGCTAAACCCATTTTGGCTCTCAGACTTTCCGGTTGAGTTTTTATTATGGTTTCAAAATCCTCCTCGGCAGCCAGCAAATTCTTCTGACTCAAATATATCAGTCCTCTGCTATAGATAGCTTCCACATCATCCGGATTATCTAGGACAAGCATATTATAATCTTTCAGAGCATCTTCATAGTTATTCATTTCACAATACAATGCAGCCCTATTATGACGGATAAGAGCAGCATTGGGGTATTTTTCGAGCCCTACATTATAAGAGATTAGAGCTTCCTCCAGTTTACCTAAATTACGCTGTACAGTTCCCAGATTTACCATCAACATAATGTTATTAGGGCTTCCGGGATTTTTTCGTATAGCAGCTTTTAAGTGTTGCTCAGCCGAAACATAGTCTTTTTGCTCTATATAATCCATTGAGCGAGTCACCAATTCTTCATATGTCTGAGCTGATAGGTTACAAAATATACAGAATAAAAGAATAAGTAAAGTGTATAGTTTTCTCATTGTAAAAAGTCATTTTCTTATATATATGGCAAAAGTACATGTATTAAACTTAGATATCATCTACATATTGTCTAAAAAGATTTAAAAAGCGTTAGACTTCTTCTATTTCATCAATCGTTAAACCTGTACATTCTACAATTGTTTCCATATCAATACCTTTACTTTTCATCTTTTGAGCAATATCTAATATGTCTTTATTTTTCCTGAAAATCCATGAAGAAATATTTCTTATTGTTTCAACCATTAGATTTTGCCCCTCATCCGTATTAAAATCTATCCCACAAAAAGTAGCTTTTCCTTTATGTAAAATCATAAAATAAATACTGCTGAGCAGCATAGCTGCCATCACTTTCGCATTGACATTATTGACATTGTTTGTAGTGAACTTTTCAAGTGTATCTACCATTTCTTTCGTATAATCTTCCCTCATTTTATTTGTTCTGCGGGTGATTAGATTATCTTCTTCTAATTCCCAAAGTAAAATTTGTTGCATACTTTTATTTTGAGAAAGATTTGTAATCAACGAAATAAAGACCTCTTCAAAATACTTACTATACATTTCCGGTTTTATATTCTGAAAAGATGAAACTATATCACTATACCAATAATCATATCGTTCAACAAATTTTTCTAATAAGTTATACAGATTATCATACCTGTTATAAAAGACACTGGCTTCTATTTTCGCTTTTTTTGAAATACCCCTTAATGTCAGGTTCGATATTCCTTTCTCTTCTATTAATAGTCTTGTAGCCTCCATTATATCGTTTTCTATTGAGGCAAATGTCCGGCGATGCCTTTTCTTTTTTTCTTCCATATTGATGTATCAATGAAATAATAAATGAATATTTGGTATTTGAAGGTAATGATAAACTTTCAAAAAGTAACTTTATTCTAATAAAACTTTCATATATTTATTTTGTTCATTTTTCAATTTATACTTTATAAAAAAGTGACAAAAGTGACACTTTTTCTTATATTTTTTTGTTGTCACTTTTATATCTCCTAACTCTCTAGTTTTTATACTATATAGATAAATTTCGATAAATAATTTCACCTTTATATTATGTTTTATTCAAGTATCTGTGAACCTTTTGCGCCTTTTTTCAGTTATATATTATAGTTCAAAACAAGAAAGATATAGGGGTAATATTCATTAGGTTTAATATCCATTTGTTTTTGATCTTTGTCTTCATAGCTTCCGACTTGCTTGGGAAAGTGGGTTTTATGAAACCTGTAAAAATTTCCTTATTGAATATTACCCTATAATCGAGGTTTATCAGACCTTCAAAATTTCAGAATTCGTGAGTTTCTGAATTTTGTATAATTAAAAACATTAATTTTGCGACCAATTCACAACTGCAAATGAAATTTGACAGATCTATTACAGTTTCCTTAATTGTAGCTATTGCATTCTTTATGCAAAATCTGGACACGACCGCTGTAAATACAGCTATCCCTGCAATGGCCAGATCATTCAATACTGACGTTATACATCTTAGTGCCGGGGTCACCTCTTATCTTATAGCTTTAGCCATATTTATACCTGTCAGCGGATGGATTGCCGATCGTTTTGGTACACGGAAAGTTTTCTGCTGCGCTATAGTATTTTTCATTTTGGCTTCCACCCTATGTGGGTTCTCTCAGTCTCTTACACAGTTTATTATATTTAGGGTTATGCAAGGAATGGCTGGAGCAATGATGACTCCTGTAGGCCGTTTAGCTGTATTAAAAGTTACTCCAAAAGAGAATCTCGTAACAGCTATGGCCTATATTACATGGCCGGCTCTTGTTGCACCTATACTTGGTCCACTTGTAGGCGGATATCTCACTACATACTTGTCTTGGAACTGGATCTTCTTTTTAAATATTCCCATCAGCATTGTTTGTGTCTTTTTAGCCTGGCATTACATACCAAACGAAAAAGATGAGAACAAACTAAAGTCTCGTTTCGACTTCGTTGGATTTGTTCTAAGTGGTTTGGCTTTGGCCGGATTTATGTTTGGTGTAGAACTATTGAGCCGTAAAGAAGTTCCGTATTATGTATCCGGTATAATTATAATTGTTAGTTTAGGATTACTCGCTTTTAATATTCGCTATTCACGGCACATATCAAATCCATTGATAGATTACTCTGTTATCAGAATCCCAACATATAAAGTAACAATTTTTACAGGTTCTCTCTCGCGGATGGTTATAGGTGTAACGCCTTATCTGGTACCTTTGATGTTTCAGGAAGGATTTGGACTTAATCCTTTCGAATCAGGCACTTTATTTTTGGCAACAATGGCTGGAAACCTAGCTATGAAACCTGCTACCATCTGGGTTATGAGGCATTACAATTTCCGTACAGTACTCATTGTTAATGGATTCCTTGTTGCTTTATTTACATTCTTCACAGCATTACTCTTACCTCAGACTTCAACAATACTAATAGTAGTGGTAATGTTCTTATCCGGCATGTTCAGGTCAATGCAATTTAGTGCCATTACCACGCTTGCATTTGCTGATATACCTCAGCCACAAATGACTGCCGCCAACACACTATATAGTACAGTACAGCAAATGTCTACCGGGATGGGTATTGCCATGGGGGCGGTTTTCCTACGGTTTTCGAGCATGATTAACGGAGAAAGTGGAGCTAAATATTCTGTAAGCGATTTCCATTTGTCATTCATCTTTGTTGCCATTCTTGGTGTTATTTCATTGTATGGTTATACAAAACTGACTCCCGATGCTGGCGATGCTGTACGGATAAAAAAGAGAGACAGGAACGGATAAACCGCACAAAAATAAAAGCACGAATCTAAAATACGTGCTTTCTTATATAATATTCTAAAAACGCATAACTATTCTACCGATAGCTCTCCTTTTACTTTTCCTTCTATCATCTCTACAATATATGGTTGTATAGTTGCATATTTTACATCTTCGTCAAAAAGGACACTATATACATATCTGTCTGTACCTTTTATCATTACTGGTTTATACAAACCTTTTTCGCTTTCATTAGCTGCAGGAACATATTCCAGGAATATTGAACTATCCACATCTCCTATCTCATTTGTCACATAAAATATATCCTTTACAAAAGGCTGACACGATGGTTTCTCATATCGTTCGTATCCTAGAACATATTTTTTACCAACAGTAAAATGGTCCATACAAAACTTATCAGACAAACTAGTAGTAATCAACTCCCCTCTCTGATGCGCAGTATACAACTTGCTCTTGTATACATCCGCCCTACTATACTGCCCTAAATGATTATAGATTTGTACTATTTTTTCCATTGTATAATAATCATCCGGAAAGTGATCAACTAACTCAAGATAGGTGTCAACAGCTTTCTGATAATGACCCAGATCACTTTCCATTGTAGCTATATTATATAATGTAGTCACATATAATTCCTTATCCTTAATTATTTTTGACTTTGCCTGGTAGAACGCATTCAGCGACATTTGCACACTATCCTGAGCTGCATAGATAGCACCAATCATATAATAGGCTTTTTCGCTTGGTGAATTTTGTTTTGTTGCTTTTTGGTAATTAGTCAAGGCTTCCGGCAAATTTTCCTGTGCAAAATAAGCATCTCCTAATGCTGAATAATAATCACTCTGGCGAGGCGACAATTCAATTGCTTTTTTAAGAGAACCGGTTGCTTGTGTAAAATTATTTTCGGCATTATATATAATACCTTTTGCATAATAAGCAGGAGCATATTTTGCATCTTTTCTTACTGCCATATCTATATATCGTTGAGCATTTACTAAATCTTCTAAATGATAATAAGCTCTGGCAACATATGTTAATTCTTCGGCAGACAGCGAACGTGGCGCATTTGCATACCGCTCTACTACTTCTGCATATTGTTCATTATTAAACATACTTTTTATACCATCATCCGGCTTCACCACTTGGTTTAATTCGGGTTTATAGTTGCTTCCCTGAGCTATATACGGACTTATTAAAGCGACAAATAATAAACTTAAAATTATTTTCTTCATATCTGATATTTCTTTTAAAACCATTTCTGTTTTTTCATCCACAAGAATGTTGACAAACCTATTACAGCCAAAATCAACCAGGCAAACATATAACCATGTTCCCAATCAGTTTCAGGCATAAACTTAAAATTCATACCCCACACTCCTACCATAAATGTAAGTGGGATAAATAGAGTGGAAACGATTGTTAATCGTTTCATTATCTCGTTCAACTTTAAATTATTGTTATTATAATACAAATCGAGTAAGGACGTCAGAGATTCATGAAACGATGCTAAATCTCCAATAATAGAACGCATACGATCGTCAAAATCATTAAAATATACCATATTATCATCCCGTATCAACTGCCCCGTATTGTGCAGTAAATTACTATATTCTTCGCGCAACGATACTACCGAACGTTTTATATGCATATAGTTTATTCTACATGAATGAAGATATTGTAAAATATCTTTTGTCGAGTTCCTTTTCTGTATTAGCTGGTCTTCTATTTCAGCTAATTCGTCTTCCACAGACATTACAGTATTAGTAGTAGATACATGGACAGCGTTCATAAGTATATATAGAAGAAAGTCGGAATTCTTTTTCCTGATCAAAAGATTATTTTCTTCTATATTTTTCTTTACCTCATCAAAGATAGGAATAGATGCCTCCTGAAAAGACACTATATAATTCTTCCCCAATATGAAAGCAACCTGTATATCGTCTACAGCCCCACTTTCCTCCCTATAGAATGACGAAGCCAATATAAATAAAACATCATCATATGAGACAACCTTCACCACCTGTCTATCAGATAAGAGGTCTTTAACATCAAATACATGTAACCCAAATTCATGGCATACCTTATCCACTACAGAAGCATCCGATATTCCTGTTATTCTGAACCAATTAACCTTTGTTTTATCTATATGCTTTTTAAGAGAAGCCTGCAAAGGAATATCTCTGATTTCTACATGCGTAGAATCATATTGAGTCAATTCAATTGTCATCGGAATATTCTTATCTCCCAAATAAGATGGCGCAGACAAGAGATAGTTATTCTGGGTACTCTTTCTCTTCGTTTTTTTAACAGTTCTTCTTATCATATATAAATTCTGGGGGTCTCCAAAATTAAAATTTTATCAAAAGTAAGAATAAAATAGTATATTTGTAAGCTATGGTCGGGCTAAATCGACCTAATGAATGAATTTTAATAGGTTACAAATTACATACTATAACAATTTAATAGATGGGAGAAATCTTTACCAGATTGAAAAAGAAAAAATTACAATTCTTCTTTTTATTTTACATACTCCTCCTTGTTCCTATACTTTGCCCAATAGCCGAAAATCTTTCAATAATAGATAAATTTGCGGTATTCCTCGTCTGTGGCTTATTGTTTGCTGCAATATGGATACTTTCATTATTTATCAGTTCCAAGTCCGAAAAGGTTATATACTCCCTCCTACTCATCATATCTATAATACCTGGGGCCATATATCTTGCATACCTTTTGTTTGCTCACGTATTATTAGAACAAAACAGTGTTACCAGTTTGTTCGAAACCAATCCGGACGAAAGTAAAGAATTTGTAGCTTATTATTTAAGCATATGGGTTATTGTTGGTGTACTTATATATACTGCGATCCCTATTGTTATGATTTGCAACATGAGATCATTCAAACCTATAAAAATAAAGAATAACAAACTATTATTCACTTTCAGTATAATCATAATTACATCTATAGTTGGAATAAATAAGTTATCACGTTCGGTTTATTTTATCAATTTCTATAAAACCTTCATTAGTTACAAAATACGCACCTGCCACGAAATAAAATCAATTAAAGAAAGGAGTAATTTACCTTTCGATGTTGAAGCAAGGTATCAGGACTCAATTCCTCGTACTATTGTTGTTGTAGTGGGCGAATCATTAAATAAACACCATATGTCTTTATATGGCTATTCCAGACAGACAAACCCTCTGTTAGCGAAGTATGGAGATAGTTTGATTGTATATAAAGATGTAGTTTCGCCACAAGTACACACAATACCAGTTATGCGTTCTCTCTTATCTATGTCGGAGCGCGAGAATCCTAATTATTTCATGGACAAGCCATCCCTGTTCGAACTATTCAAGCGGGCCGGTTACGATACATACCTTATAAGTAACCAAGAGTTTAGTGAAAATTATCGTTCTAGTTATGATATCTTATTGAGTCTGGCAGACAATAAATATAATCTCGCCCCACTTAAGCAACATGACGATATTGTATTACCCAAGTTTAATAAAATATTACAGGAAAATCCTAATAACAAATTTATTTTAATCCATTTGATTGGTAATCATATGGCATATGAGTTCAGATATCCGAAAGAATATATTGTATTTAATCATAAGAAAGACAGTTTAGTACATAGTTCGGATTTCAGAGATGAAAAAGCTATGCGCATGATTGATAAATACGATAATTCTGTATTATTCAATGACTTCATAATCAATAGTGTCATCGAATCCTTAGACCATCAGAAAGATCAACATACTGCTGTAGTATACTTTTCGGACCATGCAGAAGAGCTTTACGATTATCGGAAGTTTGCAGGACATGCTTACGAAAAAGTATCTCCTACAATGTGCGAAATACCATTTGTTGTCTGGCTTTCCGGCTCATATAAGCATTTACGCTCCGATCTTATATTTGATTCCCATCGTTCATATTCAACTGCCGATTTCATATACTCAATATCAGACTTAGCAGGATTACAATACAAAGATTATGATGATAGCCGTAGTATATTCTCTATACAGTTTAAGGAACGGGAAAGATATGTCGGTGACAGAAAATACACAGATATCAAAAAGAAATTCAAAGAATAAAGAGTAAATATTATAAAACGAAAAGAGAAAGTGTCTATGACACTCTCTCTTTATATGAAAGTCGTATTGATGGATATAGCCGAAACTCCGTAAAACAGGATTTGAGCGCCTTGATCCCTTTGTAATCCACTGTGCTATGCAACCCGGAGGTGTGGCCCGCCATTAGAATCAAAAGCTTGTCTCGGATATGTTATTAATTGATGAGCTTCCCAATCGACCAATACGACTTAGACTAGCTTTTGTTATATCAAATTTATACAAAACATTCTGAATATACAAATAAAACCTCAATATTTTATTTGCTTCGGTTTATTAGAACAACCGCAACTAGAACAACCACAGCGATTTCTTTGTTCATTCTTCGAAAAGAAAAAACCATAAACCTTCCAGCCTACAATCATTAAGACAGCTATTCCGATTAGTGCAACAATTATTTCCTGAAACATACTGTATATCCTCCTTTTCTATCTACAAAGGTAAGAAAGAGAAACGGGATAATAAACAAAAGAGTCTGCAAAATAGCAGACTCTTTTATTAAATAAATTAAAATATCATCAACAAAGATTTACTTTATTCTGCTGGCTCTGACAAGTGAGGATTCGCATCTTGAGAAGCCTTTGGTATAGGCATAATATATGTTTCTCCTGCAAGCTTCATATCCCCCCAACGCACAAACTGGCAAGCTAACTCTACTCTACGTTCATTGGCAAGAGACAGATTAGATTTTCTTATAGCCTGAAACTCTGTTAAGCGGTTGGTATTACCTGCCTCTGCTGAAACCAAATACATCTCTCCTATACGCGAAACGAACAATTCTGAATCGCTATTCATTTTATACATATTTGGAAAAACATACCCATCTCGGTTTGCTGCTTCATCAAAATCATACCAAGCTACACGTGTATCTGTTGTACCTTTTATTAAATCTACAATTTCTGGAGAGAGAGCCAAACAATTCCAGCCTCTAGCTTCCCAGCTCATAATATACCCCCATTCGCCATAAGATTTATCTGTATTAGGTTGCTGAAGGAAGTTCATTATTATTTCAGATTCTGAACTCTTCATACTTGTAGCTAATGGGAATTTATTAGTCTTAATTACATTTTCAGCTTCGATTCCAGCTTTTGCAATATCACCTGATAATCTGTAAGCCCTCGCTAATAAAGCCATTGCAGCCTCTCTTGTTGGATATGAATTAGCTGTAGGATCGGAAGTATTAAATTCAGGAGCATTTGTTTTTGCAAATTCAAGATCCTGAATTACAAATGCCCATATTCTTTCGACTTTAGCTTTTCTTACAAACTCATTATCATAAGTCTCATCAATAAGAGGAACTTCTCCATAAAGATCCAGTAATCTCATATAAGAATATGCACGGCAATATCTGGCAATAGCTTTTTGTGAGTTCGATGCAGACGGTACTCCCAAAATAACATTCGCTCTTTTTATTGCTGTATACATAAATGGATATAAATAACTATTAAGGATATCATCGGCAAGGACTTCATGATAATAAGCATCTCGCACTTGTCCCCATTGGAAATTCACAGGCTCCAGATTATCACTTAATATTTCCGGATATAAAACAACAAAATATGCATATGAATGAGGGCTTAACACTGTCTGCATAACCCCATTTACCAACTTATCAACATCTTCCACTGACAATTCAGAATCTGCATCTAACGACATCTGCGATTTAATATCCAACTGATCGCTACATGAAGAAAATAAGATCACTGCGATAGATGCAATTATATATATAATTTTTTTCATATAATCTATTATTTTTTAGAATGATAAATTCAACCCTATTAAGAAAGCTTTCATATTAGGTATACCTCCTTGATCAACGCCTGCAGTAACTTTATTATTTTCTCTATCAGGATCAACATATTGTCCTTCAGGATCTGTTCCTATATAATTAGTAATTGTAATAGGGTTACGCATCTGAATAAAAACTCGGGCTTGATTGATTTTTTTCAATGCATCTAAATTTAATTTGCAAAGATCAAATCCTAATGTAATATCTGATATTCTTAAATAATCTGCATCATACAAAAATCTAGAAGATCTTCTTGTATTCCAATTAGAGGTAGTAGAACCAGCATTAAGGCGTGGCACATCGGTATTTTTATTATCCGGAGTCCATGCTTTTTTGATCTCACTAAGCATATTAACAGAATATGATGGATACCCAACAGCTCCTCCATTCAGCTGGCCTTTAGTTCCTTCCAGCCATAATGCATACATTTTTTTACCAATAGAATATTGAGCGTTAATACCTAAATCGAAGCCTTTGTATTGGAATGTAGTTGAAAATCCTCCATACATTGGCGCAAGTCCTCCATTGAATGTCTGATTATCTTTTTCATTGATGATACCATCCCCATTCAGATCTTCATATAACATATCTCCAGGCTGAATTGTGGTTCGTACAACACCATCTTTATCCTTCAATTCTGTTACTTCCTGTGCTACGCCAAGAGCTTTAATCAAACTGAAAGAACCCAAAGGTTGTCCTTCTTCTATAATAGACACGAACTGTGTTGTATAATATTTCTTAAATGGATCTTCCAACGTTTTTACTTTATTTTTCACATATGTAAAATTGGCAGAAACATTCCAGTTCATATCTGTTTTTCTAATGATGTCTACTCCAGCTTCAATTTCAAAACCTTTATTCGAAATTTGACCACTATTAGCCTGCATTACTCTAAAGCCTGTTTCGTGAGGTACAGGAATGCTATACAAAAGATCCTTAGTCAACTTACTAAAATAGTCTAGAGTAACTATTACTCTATTATTCCATGTATTAAAATCAACTCCGACATCAAAAGCCTCTGTCCTTTCCCATGTTAAATCAGGATTATACAATCTCGCAGGAGCCAAACCAGGAGCTCCATTATAGTTATAGTCGCTTCCCGAAGACAGAAGATTTTGTCCTGAAGCATTTCCTATACCATCCTGATTACCTGTTTGTCCAAATGATGCACGAACTCTTAATAGATCTATAAAATTACTTTTGAAGAACTGCTCGTTAGACAATGTCCATGCGCCTGATACAGCGAAGAAATTACCCCAATGATTATCTTTACTAAACTTAGAAGAACCATCTCGTCTAAGAGAAAGCATCATATTATATCTGTTGTCCCAGTTTAATTGAAGACGGCTGAAATAAGAGTCCAACGCATTCTCTGTAAAATTAGATCCTCCATCTGTTTTTTTACCTGCTGAATCTAACCATTTCAATTCAGAAGACGAAAAATCCTCACCTTGTATAAAAGATTCTTCCTCCGATTCTGTTTGGTAACTATGTCCTAATAAGAAAGTATAATTTAGTTTGTCAAATATAGAATTTGAATATGTCAATGTATTCTCAATAATATATGATCTATCATACTTAGTTTCATAGCGACCATAACCTACAGGATTTGCTTGAGAATCCTCTCCCATTCTTGTATTTGCAGGATCATACCTATTAAGACGATAATTTGATATATATCCTCCTGCAGAAGAATGCCATCTTAAACCATCAATTATATCCAAATCGAAATAAGCATTACCTGTCAGTCTTAATGTATTAGACTCAACATCACGGCCGAAATTGGTCAATGGATTTGTTAAGTAATTTTTATTCAATTTACCTTCATCATCATAGATACTTTGATCAGGACGAGCCTTCATAGCTGCATTCCATGGCTGATAAATGTTATTATCTTGCAATAGTGGCACTGATTTAGTTAGTGCAAAACTAGAATTTACGCCAAATGTAAAATTGCTATATAGTTGATGACTCGCGTTCAATTTCACTGTAGAACGTTGGAATTCATCCATTTTTATTGCACTTTCTTGTTTGTAGAATGCCGCACCCAAATATAAGCGAGTCTGTCTTTCCCCTATAGAAACGCCTAATTCATAATTTTGGGTCAAAGCATTATCATTCATAACTTCATCCAACCAATTTGTACCTTCATTTGATACAGGCACAAATTGAGTCATATAATTTGGATTAGATGGTGCTTTTTGAATACCAGCATCTATATCAGCCTGATAATTACTAATCGCGGTATTCATAACTTTAGTATAGTCTCCTACATTTAAAAGCTTCGGTTTTTTCACTACCGACTGCCATCCTATTGTAGAATTAAATGTTATATTTTTTGAATTAAGTTTACCAGTTTTAGTAGTAATAATAATAACACCATTAGAAGCCCTGGAACCATAGATTGCTGTAGATGCAGCATCTTTCAACACAGAAACATTATCAATATCAGATGTAGAGATACCTGAAATTGTGGTTGTAGGTATCCCATCTATAATATATAAAACATTCGTAGATGCATTCAAAGACCCATTACCACGTAAACTAATTTGAGTTTCATTACCCGAACGTCCAGATGTATTTACTATTTGAAGTCCACTAACCTTACCTTGTAAAGCTTGGGCAATCGAAGATACTGGTATATCACTAAATTTATCACTATTTACTGACGATATAGCTCCCGTCAGTTCAGATTTTTTTACTACACCATATCCAATAACAACCACATCATCCAATACCTTTTCATCAGATACCATCACGACATTCATATTAGAAGAAGCCCTTACTTCTAGTGTCTTCATTCCCACTAATGTAAACACCAAAGTATTGTTTCCATCCGGAACATTAATCGAGAATTTCCCATCTAAATCAGTTACAACACCCACTGTCGTTCCTTTTACAACAACAGACGCACTAACCACTGGTTCTCCGGCATCGTCAACAACGGTACCTGTAGCTCTAGTAGTTTGTGCTACAATAAATCCTATACTTAAAAATAAGCAGGATAAAATTAACATCACTCTTTTCTTCATACAAACACTACTTAATTAAAGATAAAATAAATTCAATCTAACTCTGTGTATTTACCTATTAACGTTTTGACGCAAAAATTGTTCTTTTAGCATCACTTTACTTTTCGATACACAAAATTAGGTATTTTTCACAAAGCAAACAATGCCATAATTGATTTATCTATAAAATATCAATTTGAAAGTCATTTTATTACAAATAGTCAACATCGAATATAAAACAATATCTCACATGTTAAATATATGACATTATAAAAGGAATATGGCTCTTAAAAAAAATTAACATATTATGTTTATCTTTAATAAAAAACAGCACCAACTCCTTTTTAACACTTATTTTCGGCTTTTTTAGGCATAAAATAAAAAAGAACAATAAATTATTGTTCTTTTTTCTATTCGTAAGCCTTTATTTAATTACCAAACAAAAAGACAGTATTTAACGGTAATTTAGAATAAATTTCCAATTTGATAAACAGTGAACGAAATAAGCCATGCTAAGCCTGTTGTGTAGAAAATACTAAAGACACCCCACTTCCATGATCCTGATTCTTCTTTTATAGCTGCTATGGTTGCAACACAAGGAAAATAAATAAGGACAAATAATAATAAACTAATTACAACCAATGGAGTAAAAACTGGTGTATTATCGGCTCTTACTTCTTGTACTAAGCGATCTTCTAATGATTCCTGATTATCAGGGTCACCTGTATACAAAACCCCTAATGTACTAACAACTACCTCTTTGGCTGCCATACCGGATAATAAACTAACACTTATTTTCCAATCGAACCCAAGAGGAGCCATAGCCGGTTCTATTGTTTTTCCTATACGTCCAATATAAGAATCTTCCTGATGGGCCGTATTTCTTTGATTTTCAATTTCGGCAACTTGTTCTTCTTTTTCTTCTTCGCTTACCCCCCTGTTATTATATTGTTCCTCAACTTTAGCTATCTGATTGTCATAACTTTCTTCCCGCTCTTTATTTTGAGGGAAATAACCTAAAAACCATATAATAATAGAAGCTATAAGTATAACACCTCCCATTTTTCGCAAATATTGCCGCGATTTATCCCACATATGTATAAGAACCGCTTTTGCTGTTGGCATGCGATACGGTGGTAATTCCATTACAAATGGTGTATCTTCTTTAGGAAATAAAAAGCGTTTGAATAAGCGTGCAGATATAACAGCTATTAATATTCCGATGAAATACAATCCGAATAACACAAAGCTTGCATATGATTTGAAAAATACTCCGACAAAAAGAAGATAAACCGGCAAACGTGCACTACACGACATAAAAGGGTTAATAAGCATTGTTATCATCCGGCTATTACGACTTTCTATTGTACGTGTAGCCAATATAGCAGGCACATTACAACCAAACCCCATTACCAAGGGTATAAAAGATTTTCCGTGCAATCCCATTTTATGCATAACCTTATCCATTATAAAGGCTGCCCGAGCCATATAACCTGAGTCTTCCATAAACGAGATAAAAGCATATAGGATTAATATATTGGGAAGGAAGACAATAACCCCTCCTACTCCACCAATTATACCGTCTACAATCAAATCTTTCAACATTCCATCCGCCATATATTCGCGGATGAAATTACCTAATAGCCCAACCCCATTTTCGATCCATTCCATAGGGTATCCCCCTAAACGGAAAGTACACTCAAACATGAGCCACATAAAAAAGAAGAAAATAGGAAATCCCCAATATTTATTCGTAACCACAGAATCAATTATCCGGGTACGATCCGACTCATGCGTTTTTTCTTTTAAAGTTTCTTTTAATCCTCCGGCGATGAATCCATAGCGGGAGTTTGTTAGCACCGATTCAGTATCTTCTTTTAATGTTTCTTCTATATATTTGACTTCAGAGTTCCTTAGTTCGAAGATAGCATCGCTATTCGAGAATGTACTAACATAAGCTTCAATATCCGAATCTTTTTCCAGTAACTTAATCGATATATATCGTCTGGGAAATAATAATTTATGGGCTGTATTTTTGTCTAATAATATATTGAGTTTACTTATAGAGTTCTCTACAGTATTACCATAGTATATATGTACCCGGCGAGCAACAGGCTCTTTGTTTTCATATATTCTGATCACAGCATCAAATAAGTCATCGATACCTGCCCCAGTCTTTGCTACAGTTGGTATCATCGGGATGCCTATCATCCGCGAAAGCTCTTTATAATTAAACTTACTTCCGCTTTCAGTTAACTCATCATACATATTTAGGGCCATAACAACAGGCACCTCCATATCTATCAACTCTGTAGTAAGATATAAATTACGTTCAAGATTCGAAGCTGCAACAATATTGATAATAACATCAGGATTTTCATCCACAATATGACTTCTTACAAAAAGCTCTTCCGGAGTATATGCAGAAAGTGAATATGTACCAGGTAAATCTACAATGCGAAATGTATATCCACCATGCTTGAACTTTCCTTCTTTAGAATCAACCGTCACCCCCCCATAATTACCAACATGCTCGTGAGCCCCTGATGCAATATTAAATAGAGATGTTTTACCGGCATTTGGGTTACCCACTAATGCTACAGATATAACTTTTTTATCGGAATGATCCCTTATCTTGACATCTGTTTTTTCTAAACCATTGTTATGTTCATCTCCTCCATTAAAAGAATTCTCATGTTTCAAGTCCTCTATATTGGGAGAAGTATCAGGATAAATAACTTCTATTAAGCGTGCTTCGCTACGACGTAACGAAACTTCATAATCCATTATTTTATATTTGATAGGGTCTTTTAAAGGTGCATTTAAAATAACTTTAATAGTTTTGCCCTTAATAAAACCCATCTCCAAAATACGTTTACGAAAGGCCCCGCTTCCATTTACTTTAACGATAATCCCTTTCTCTCCCGTTTTCAGATCTGATAAAAACATACTTCGAATATCTTTTATAATAAAGGTGTACAAAGATGCATATTTTTTACCAGATATAAGTACAAAAGATCGATATTATTTAGAATGAATATAAAAAAGAACATAAAAAAATAAGGAGTAAAAACTCCTCTCAAATATACTATATGTTCTGTTTTTCCCGTATTATAGACTCTATCAACTGTTTAACTTTATCATCAAATCCACCATACCAGTCGATATGTAAACTCCATTGATTACATTGATCCGGATAGCATTGAGTGTGTTTCCACACCCTTCCACATTTAGGACAACAACCTCCTGTTTCAAATGTATTCCATTCATGCCCACAAGAACATTCCCAAGTATGCTCTGCACTTGGTTCCCATTTACATTTAGGGCATCGTATTAAAAGGTTTTTCATAGGGTATAACTTTTTATAAGTAGAAATCAAAGATAAAGAAAATAGCTTTTTTTAATAAAAATCTCCAATATAAAAACAAAAAAAAGAGAGTTACCTATAAAAAGCAACTCTCTTTCTCTATAGTATTTATTTTATATTTTTTTTAGATCCAACGAACATATGCAAAGTCCATACGGTGAGCCATATCCGGATGTTTAGGGAACACACGGCATGAGAAGTTAGCCACTCCCGGTACTTTCGCTTTTTCTATTAACTGGAAGTATAGCTTAGAACCTTCACGCTTAACCAAATTGAATTCTACAGACGATCTAAACTTATTAACCTGATTTTCAGCATCAAATTCAACCATCACTCTATCAACACCAAGATCACCAATCATACCTTTTTTATCGATAACAACCTCAATATTCACCTCTTGGCCTTCAGTAAAGTTAGTCATCCCCAGCTGAGAAGCTTCTTTTATATCTTGCCCGTTAAGAGTAACTTTTTCTATTACCATCTTATCCCAATTAGCAGCAGTATCTTCTTTCCATGCAGCAAGTTCTTTTGCTTTAGCATAATTATTCTCTGTCACTAATTTTGAACGAACTAATTCCGGTTTATAAAATACATTGATATAATCGTCGATCATACGTTTAGTAGTATATTCCGGTGCAATATTAGCTATAGAGTTCTTTACAAACTGAATCCATTCCGGTGAATATCCTTTCGAATTACGCGCATAATACAATGGCAATATTTCGTTTTCGAATTTTGAATAGATTTCAGATGCATCTAATTCATCCTGGTATGCCTGATAAGAATATGTACGTTTGTCTGTTAATGCCCAACCTGCATCTTTCTTATAACCTTCGTACCACCATCCATCGAGTACAGAAAAGTTTAGCACACCATTCATTTCAGCTTTTTCTCCCGAAGTACCGGAAGCTTCAAGCGGACGAGTAGGCGTATTCAACCAAATATCAACGCCCGAAATCAAACGCTTAGCTAAACGCATATCATAGTTTTCGAGGAAGATAATCTTACCCATAAATTCAGGGCGACGAGAAATCTCTACAATTTGTTTGATAAGTCCTTGTCCGGCTCCATCGGCAGGGTGAGCTTTTCCTGTATATAAGAATTGAATTGGATATTTTTCGTTATTTACTAACTTAGCCAAACGGTCAAGGTCAGTAAACAACAGATGAGCACGCTTATATGTTGCAAAACGACGTCCAAAACCAACAAGAAGAGCATCCGGATTGATTTTATCTACAACTGAAAGTATGGCAGATGGTGCTTTTTGACGTTTCATCCATCCTTCTTTCATTTGCTCCTGAACATAACTGATCAGACGTTTCTTCATACGAGAACGAAGCTTCCAGATTTCTTCATCCGAAACTTCATATATTTTTCTCCAGATTTCGTGATTTGACTGGTCTTCATAGAAATTCTTGTCGAATGTTTTTTCATACAAGTCTTTCATTTCTTTTGCAGTCCAGGTTGGCATATGCACACCATTAGTCACATGTCCTACGTGTAATTCTTCAGGGAAATATCCCGGCCATACTGGCTGAAACATTTTACGAGATACTATTCCATGCAGATAACTAACACCATTAGCTTCCAAACAAGTATTCAAAGCGAAAACACTCATGCTGAATTTTTCGTTACTTCCCGGATGCTCGCGTCCCATATCCACAAATTCTTGCCAAGAAATGCCAAGACGAGCAGGATAATGACCTAAATATTTTCCTAACAGGCCTTCATCAAAATAATCGTGTCCTGCTGGAACAGGGGTATGTACTGTATATAAGCCCGAAGCGCGTACAACTTCCAATGCCTGATTGAATGTAAGACCTTCTCCTTCAATCAGATCAACAAGACGTTGTGCATTGATCAAAGCAGCATGTCCTTCGTTACAATGATAAATTTCTTTCTTTATGCCCAGTTTGTTCAACAACAAGATACCTCCAATACCAAGCAAATACTCTTGTTTCAGACGATTTTCCCAATCTCCACCATACAATTGGTGAGTGATAGGACGGTCATATTCACTATTCGGATCAATATCTGTATCCAATAGATAAAGGCTGATACGACCTACATTTACTTTCCATACATTAGCATAAATGTCTCTGTCATGGAATGGAACAGCCAAAATCATTTGATTACCATCTTCGAGTAAAACAGGTTCGATTGGTAGTTCACCAAAATTCTGAGGTTCATAGTTAGCAACCTGTTGTCCATCAGGAGATATCGACTGTGTAAAATATCCATAACGATACAAGAATCCTACCCCTGTAAGATCAACATGGCTATCACTAGCTTCTTTCAGGTAGTCTCCGGCTAAAACACCTAAACCTCCTGAATATATTTTCAATACATGAGTAAAACCATACTCCATACTAAAGTACGCAATAGATGGTTTTGATGTATCGAATTTTTGAGACATATATTTATCAAAATTCTTGATGACGCTTTTAACTTTTTTCATCAAAGCCTCATCCGCAAGAATTTCGTCAATTCTATCATATGATAATTTTTGAAGTAAAACTACAGGATTGTGTTCACATTCTTTCCACAATTCTCTGTCGAATTCAGCAAAAAGTTCTGTTGCATCATTGTTCCATACCCACCATAGGTTATGCGCTATTTTTTCTAGCGGGAGAAGATCCTTAGGTAGATTTACTTGCGTATGCACGCTTCTCCACGACGGAGTGTTAGAATAACTTGCTTTAATTCTCATAGACTTTTTGTTTAACCAACACCGGTTCTTATTTCCTTTTTGCTCTTATACCGGCGCGTTTTTGATTGTTTTTTGTTAATACTGCTAATTAGGCTTACAAATATAATGAATTTGAAGCACTTAATATTTATGTTAAGTCAGATACTTTTCCACAAAAATTGCAAACGTTTGCAGAAAAAATCTCTAGTTGCGTTCTGATGCTTTTTCTAAAGCTGCACTATATGCCTCTTCGTAATATTTATAAAAATGTGCCCAATCCGCCAATGCAGCTCTTTCTAATGCTTCCTTGCGCAAAAGGCCTATTTGTCTTTTACTTTTTGTTGTCATTTCAAAAACCAGATTGCAGATATCTTCCGAAACCTCGATAAAGTTATAATCATCTCTGTCTACAACTTCGGCTCCGTCATCCATTCCTTTCTTATCTCCCATTTTGCGCATCCAAAGACCAAATCCGGCTAAAGAAGTAGTTATAGTAGGCACCGAGAATGCAATACTTTCGTGAGGAGTATAACCCCATGGCTCGTAATATGATGGGAATACAGACACATCCATACCAATAAGTAAATCGTAATATGGCATATTAAATATGCCATCGTTACCATTAAGATAAGACGGAACAAAGATAAGCTTCACCCTGTCTTCTTTTTTGTTCCCTATTTTCAAATAGTTAGCCTGATTCAATATAGAATCATGGTTCATATTCCTAAGCCAATGAGTAATATGCGGATAGCTTAACGAAGTCTGAGGAGTTTCATCTGACTTAAGGCGCTTTTGTAAATCGGCTCTCGGACTATCAATCCATGCCGGTACCATAATAAATGCGATAACATCTTTTTGTAATTGTTTCACATGTTCGAGACGCCCCATGGCATCCACAAATACATCTAATCCTTTGTTACGGTATTCGTAGCGGCCACTAGTTACAACTAACAGGGCATCGTCTTGAATATCATATCCAAGAAGTTTTTCAGCCACATTAATCAATGCTTTGCGTGCTCCTTTACGTTTCTTTTCGTGAGCCTCTCCTACCGGAATAAAATCTTTCTCAAACCCATTCGGCGTAACAAAAGGTTCGCGGTGAAGCAAATATTTACACTCGCGGGCTGTAATATCGCTTACTGTGGTAAAGCAATCAACTGCTTGTGCAGCAGCCTTTTCAATTGAGTGTTTGGCTTCCATATTAAGCTCGCGCGCCATCTGATCACTATCATACGTTGACAGATAGTTATATAAAGGTTTCCCATTACCGGCAATTGAACGCCCTATTGATGTTGCATGTGTTGTAAATACAGTAGCTACACGCGGTAAACGTACTTTTGTATATAAAGCAGCTAAGCCCAGCATCCATTCATCGAAGTGAGCTATTACATTTTTATTTTCTAAATTATGGAATTTATAAAAGCTTTCGATTACAGCACCACACCCATAAGCAAACATACAAGACTCGTCGTAATCTCCATAAGCATGAAGAGAATCTACTTCGAAGCGTTTCCACATTTCGGTATAGATTATATCTTTCTGGGGAAAGAATTGTTCAAAATTGACAAGGATTACAATAGGATTTCCGGGAATGTCCCAACGTCCTACACGTATATTTAATCTGTCGTAAACCATTGCCGCATTTTTCCATTCTGCCAACAGCTTCTTATCCTCTTTAAACCATGGGCTTTCGTGTTCCTTCCACACATCGGGCCCTATAAAAATAACTTTGTCTTTGTGTAAGTCCTGCATGGATTTCGCTTTGGTAGACAGTACTGTGTAAATACCACCTACTTTATTGCAAACCTCCCAGCTAGCTTCGAATATATAATCCGGGATGTAGTTCTGTTTCACCATAAATATTGAATCTTTTCTATCTTTATTTATTTCTATTCTAGAGATATCCGAAAGTTTTTTCGTTGCATCTAATGGCATATATCCAGACGTTTACAACTATAAAACCAAAATATCAGCGATTTCTTTTTCTTATTAATTGTGAACCAACACAGCTTGTCAACAGTTTTTATATACCTTTGCCATGTCTTTCTTTTAATTAAGGAAGCGCAAAGATAGCAAACATAAGAACTTATTAAAAATATTTTTAAGATGAGTAGTAGACGTAAACTAAAAAAAAGTATAAATTCGGTAATGGACTTGCTTTATACAGATTGTATTTTTTATAAAGTATTTGTTGTAGACGCCGATCAGGAAGCAGCTGACAAAATAATAGCAAAAATAACAGAAGTTCAAAGCGATTTACTTAAACGTGTAAGCGTAAGCGAAGGAAAAGAGGTAAAAGGCAGAGTAAAGGCTTACTTCAAAAAACTCAACGCAGATCTTCGCGATCAAACAAATGCTATAGCTAAAGAAATAGCGGCATTAGGCTAAGAGCCTGTTTATATTTTTTTAAGAAGACGGACTCTTATAATGAAGAAATTTTATCAATTTATACTCAGGCTTGTTGGTTGGAAAATTACCGGACTTACCGATTTGCCTGTGAAAAGTGTTATTTGTGTTGCTCCGCATACAAGTAACTGGGATTTGCCTTTAGGACTCACTGTATATAAGGCAATGGGGAGAAAGGCTAAATTCTTAATTAAGAAAGAATGGTTTTTCTTTCCGATGAATTTAATATTCAACTTTCTTGGAGGAATACCTGTTGACCGTTCGCGGAAGACATCCCTTACTGAGCAAATGGCTGAAATATACCGAAAAAAAGATGATTTTCAGTTGGCAATAACTCCTGAAGCCACCAGAAAATTAAATCCTGAATGGAAAAAAGGTTTCTACTTTATTGCTTTAGCAGCCAATGTACCAATAGTAGTAGCTGCACTCGACTACAAGAAGAAAGAAGCTGATTTTAAAAAGATAATAATACCTAGCGGCGATGCTGATGCTGATATAGAGAAAATAAAAGCCTGTTATGAAGGGGTTACAGCAAAGCATCCTGAATACTTTTCTTTATAATTCAAAATGTAATTTGCATGTCACAAGATATAAGAATAAGTCTTATGCAATATGACATTGCATGGGAAGACAAAGAGACTAATCTGAACTTTATAGAAAAGACAGTAAAAAAACTTTCGGGCAGCAGCGATATAGTTGTTTTGCCCGAAATGTGTACTACAGGCTTTTCTATGAATAGCCATAATCTGGCTGAGGAGAATAGCGGAAAAACAATATCACTAATAAAAAGTTGGGCAAAAAATTATAATATAGCCATTTGTGGTAGTTTTATAGCTAAAGAGAATAACGAATTCTATAATAGAGGATTCTTCATTACTCCTCAAAGAGAATATTTTTACGATAAACGCCACCTTTTCAGAATGGGTAGCGAACCTCAACATTTTTCTTCCGGAGACAATCGTCTGGTTTTCAAATATAAAGGTTTTAATATTTGTCTGTTGATCTGCTACGATCTCCGTTTTCCTGTATGGGCCAGAAATGTGAATAATGAATATGACCTGCTTATATATGCAGCGAACTGGCCAACTTCGAGAATAAAAGTATGGGATGCTTTACTGACAGCCCGTGCTATAGAAAATATGAGCTATGTATGCGGAGTAAACCGTATTGGAAAAGACGGAAACGGACTGGAACATTGTGGAAAATCGAAGCTGATAAATGCCAGAGGTGAGGAAATTTCTTCGTTGGGAGCAAACCAAGAGCTGGTTGAAACTGTTCAATTATCGAAGGCTGAACTTGAATTGTTCAGAAATAAATTTCCTGTATGGAAGGATGCTGATAGATTTGAAATAAAATGAGTTACAAGTTACTTCGGCCTAAAGGACAGTTACAAGTAAATGAATTAATTATTGAATATAAATACTTTAAACTTATGAAACGTTTATTTAAAACATCATTGCTTTTGGCTGCTGTTGTGATAGCTTTCGGATTGCAAAGCTGCACTTCGGTAAAACCAATTGAAAAAACTAAACTGGAAGGCTACTGGACATTAAAAACATTGAAAGGTGAAGATGCTAAAGCTGCATTCGAAGGTTCTATTCCTAATTTTGAGTTCAATTTTAGCGACAGTACTATAGCCGGTAATGGAGGTTGTAACGGATTTGGTGGTAAGTTTTCACTTAGCGAAGAGAATGAATTTTCTGCTCCAAATCTTATTGCAACTATGAAAATGTGCTTCGATGCAAATAAAGAGCCTTTATTCTTGTCTTCGTTGTCGACTCCAAATGTTGTATTATCATTAGATAAAGATGGTTTGTTGACCTTTACTAAAGATAATGAAGTATTGCTACAATTCGAAAAAGCTGAAAAACCTGCAGAAAATGCTGCTGCAACTGTAGTAAGCGCTGAAAGCCTAGTGGGTAAATGGAATTTAACTTCGATTGCTGATGGCGACATTGCGACTTTGTTTAAAGAAAAAGTGCCTACAATGGAAATTGATGCTGAAGGCAAAGTTTTTGGTAATGCGGGATGCAACACTTATCGCACAGCATACGAACTAAATGAAAATACTATTACATTCAAGCCTGCTGCAATGACTATGATGACATGCCCTAGCATGGAAGGTGAAGCCAAATTCACTACATACCTGACAGCACCTCTTCAAGTAGCTCAAAATGGAGAAAAACTGACTTTCTCTAAAGATGGAAATATAGTACTTGAATTTGCTAAAAGTGTAGAATAGTACATTAATGAGATAATATGCCTTAACGGCATTCGTATAATAAAGGGAGATATTGTTGAAAAACAAACACTATCTCCTTTTTTAATGCCTAATGATATAGAATTCTTTTCTATCGTTAACGAAATTGAGAATAAAATAATATCTTAGCCGAGCATAAAATAACTAACATACACTATTAACAAACTTTTTAACCACAAACTATGACACCAGAAGAATTTGGTAAAACAGAGGCTGAAACTGTATTAGACAGCCTGCTAGACGGAATTGCAAAAGGCGTTGACGGCAAGAGTTACGAATGGTATAACAATCTTTTCCCCCAGCTTGATGTCGATTATGAATTTGATTCCCCTGAGGAGCACATGGACGGCATACTCGATGAAGGAACTTATAGAGGAATTGAAGACGTTGTAGCTTCGGAAGCTATTAAGCATCCCGAACTACATGCTAAAATGCAACAATTGGTAGAGAAAGTAACTGAGATTAACAACAAGTATAGGGAAACCTGGATTGATGATGAAGAACATGCAGCAACACACTTTGCCTTAAAACTAGCTCTTTATGATCCTAAGTATATTCCGTTATATACAGCATTCCTTGATTCGAATGATTTAAACCATGAGGTTTATCAAATGTTCGATATCTCTGTTATTATTAATAAATGGGGATGGATTCCTGAAACATACTTATTGTATGTAACCCGCTGGTTGACCACCACCGGACAACACGCCGGGGAGGAAATAATAGAAGAAGACATTACCGAAGCTATGACCGGAAATGAGCAACAGAAAACAATCCTGATGGATGCTGTAAAGAAATATTTTTCGGATATTTATCAAGACCAATCATCATCTGCCTATGAGCACAAAGAGGATAGCTTTAAGGATTTAATCAAACGATACATCTTCTCCGACGATAAGGATGAACAAGAGGATATGCTTCGTCGCTATAAGGCATTGGTGTCTTAAAAGATAAAACTATTTTTAGTTTTATTTTCGAATACGATATGGCTGTATACAACTGATATACAGCCATATTTATTTTTTATATAAAAAAAAACATTTTTTGCTGTAACAAATTTCAGCCCTGCTCCGTCTTAGTAATTGAATACAGATGATAGCGCACATCTATAATAATTACGAACCTAAAGAAATAAAATATTGTTATGAAAAAATATATATTAAGTATCGCATTAGTTATTGCTTCAACTTCTTTTGCTTTTGGACAAAATGTAGATCAGCTTTTAAAGAAGGCTTCTAAAATAGAGAATGTAGAAAAAGTACAGATAGGAGGTTTTCTTATGGGACTAGGTAAAATGTTTGGTGGAGTAAACAATATGCCTGTAGCAAAAGGAGTGAAATCGATGGAAATATTAGACCTATCCAGTTGTGATGGTGGTACAAAGCAAAACCTAATCAAAGATTTCAAAAAGACCCGGGATGGAAATGGTTATGAAACCCTGATGATGGTCAGAGAAAAAAATGATGGGATACGTATTATGGTGAAGAAAGAAAAGAAATATATCAGCGAAATAGTTTTTCTTTGTATGGATAATAATGATCCTGCTATCATTAAATTCTCAGGAAAGATATCCGAGGAAGATATTAATAAGCTTGTGGATCAGTACAATTAAAAGAATTATTTATCTATATAAAAGTAATATACTGATTAGCTAATGTGGCAATATGCCAATTCTTTAGAATCCGATGGGCTATATGTATTCGCAGTAATATAAAAGTGACAGTGAAAAGTATGAGAAAAAGTGTCACTTTTGTCACTTTTTAGAAAAAAAAACGGATTGACTATAAACAAACAAAAATAAAATTATGAAAAAGTATCTGTGTGGTTTAGTATTGTTGTTAGCATTGGGGGTAACAGCTTCGGCTCAAGATTTAAATACCCTTATTGCCGAATTGGCTAAGGTTGATAATGTTCAACATCAAGTTATAGACAAAGAGATGCTAAAACCCGCTGTTGAACAAGCAAAGAATCAAATGGGCTCAAACTTTATGGAGAAAATAGAGGAAATAGAAGTAGCCGCTTTTGAAAACTATCCGGCAGAAATAAAAGATAAAGTATTGAATACTGTTGAAGAAGTAAAAAAAGCCAATCTGTATGAAACTCTCCTAAGTGTAAAAGATAAAGAGAATAATGTTACAATTTTTGCAAAAAAAGATAAAGATATTATTTCAGAAGTGTTTATTGTAGTTGTAGACGATGAAGATGCTGTGGTTGTAAAAATGTCCGGTAGCTTAAGTGAGTCTGACCTCAATGAAATAATAAATGAACAAAAGAAAAATTTTAAACAATGAAAAAACTCTCAGTCATGTTCTTACTGTTTTGCTTATCTGTCTGTCAGATTGTATCGGCTAAAGATGTAATAAGCAATCTCATTTCGACCTATTCGGTCAAAGATGGAGCAGATTATAAGTTTATAGACAAAGAGACTATAATTGGTCCAATCAGAGAGGCAATGGCAAAAGATTCCACAAAAAACCAAGCTGATATAGAGAAGATGCAACAAGAGTTCCCTATCGAAACCGTAACTATATTAACTCTTAAAGATTGTACAAAGGATATATGGAACGATTTCACTCAGGATTTCAACACATCTTATAAAGATGGAAGTAATGGCTACAAAACCCAGATGACAGTTAAAAAGGATGGTGTAGTACACATTATTGTGAAAGGGGATGAGCCAATAAAATCAGAATTGATAATGGTAGTCATAAAATATGATGACAGAGCCATCGTAAAAGTTACCGGAAAGTTAAGCGAAACTGAAATTAACAATATAACTCAACAATATAAGGAATAAGAATATGGATGCGGAAACTTTCAAGAAAGTCTTTCTCCCATATCATCAAAAACTGTACAGGGTAGCATATCGCATTATTCAAGACGCTGCAAACGCAGAAGATATAGTTCAGGAAACATATATCAAACTATGGAATAAAAGAGATGAAATGAATGACATTAGTAATACCGAAGCTTTTGCAATAATAACACTTCGTAATACATGTCTGGACTTTCTGAGGAAAACGAAAAATGACTACCAGACTTCTTACGATGCTGATATACCGGAAACGGAGTCGCTTGTCAACCAGATAGAAATACAAGATAGAGCAAATCATGTAAAACATCTGATAAACAGACTTCCGGAACAACAAAAGCAAGTGATGATGATGAAACATTGGGATGGATACTCTGATGAAGAAATAGAACAAATGACAGGGCTTAGTCCCGGAAATATACGGGTAATGCTATCTCGCGCCAGAAAAACCATAAGAGAACAATTTATTAAAATTGAACAATGATGAATACTGATGATATAAAAAGACTAATAGAAGCCTTCTACAATGGTGAAACCAATCATGAAGAAGAACAAATTCTGAGAAACTATTTCAATAACGATCAGATTGCTGAAGAGTTGGCAGACGAAAAAGAAATCTTTGCCCAGCTACATGAGGCTGAAAACATCGATATTCCTCCTATGTTAGAATCGAACCTGGAAAGCCTTATTGATGGACTAGCCCGGCAGGAAGAAGAAAAACGAGTAATATTAAAGCCTCAGCAGAAGAAAAGACATATAATGAGATGGATTGGCAGTGCTGCTGCAGGAATTGCAATTCTGATCTCTGTTGGTATATACTTCAATAGTAACAGGAACATAGATACCCCATTAACTGGACAAACAGAGCTAAAAGATACATATTCAGATCCTGAAGAAGCATATAGAGAAGCACAAAAAGCATTAGCATTGGTTTCATCTAATTTCAACAAAGGTGTGTCACAAGTAGCAGTAGTCTCTGAAAACATAGACAAAGCAAACGAAATATTAAACAGAACACTAAACCGAAAAAATAATAAAGAATCATGAATAGAAAAGTATTATTAACAATAATGGCACTGATACTCAGTTTTACTGCAGTACAGGCACAAGATATATTTGAGAAGTTGTCGAACCACGACGATATAACAACAGTATATATATCTAAATCCCTACTTAGCATGATGCCAAGCAAAGGGGCGGATATGATGGGAGGAGTGAATATTAAGAATCTGGCGAGTAAACTTGAGCAGCTTGAAGTATATAACAGCGAGAACAAAGGTGCATCCGATATGATGAGAAATGAGATCAAAGCATTAGTTAAGACAAAAACCTACGAAACCTTAATGGCTGTAAAGGATAAGGGCGACAATGTTACTTTCTATGCTCATAAAGAGAATGATAAATTTAAAGACCTGGTTATGTTTGTCAATGAGCCGAATGCATGTACTATAATCCGTATTACCGGTAATTTTACAGCAGAAGATATACAAGGCGTGATGGATAGCACTAAATAATAACTAAAAATATAGCGAGGGGGATGATAAATCCCCCTCGCCTATTTATATTCGTTTAGTTAAAAACAAATTAAGCTTAGTGTCCACCACAGTCACAACCTGATCCGCAGCCTCCACTCATTTCTTTTTCGCTACCACAGCCACAGGCTTCTTCCTCGGCGCCACCGCAGCTACAAGAACCACAACCACAACCTCCCTGAGGAGCAAATAATGCAGCTATTTCTTCTGGAGTAGATTCTCTAACAGTAAGTACCTTACCAGTGAAGTTAAGTGTTTCTCCTGCAAGTGGATGATTAAAGTCCATTTTAACACTATCGTCTTTAACTGCTACTACCGATCCGTCTAAACGCTGACCGTTAGAGTCCATCATTGGTACCATATTGCCTTCGAATATCACTTTTTCGTCCAACTTGCCATCTTGTTCGAAGATATGGCGTGGAAGATCTACTACATTGTCATCATCATATTCGCCATATGCCTCTTCCGGAGTAAGAACAAAATCGAAAGAATCGCCTTCTGCCAAACCATCCAGATTTTTCTCGAAAGCTTCCAACATTGATTTAGTTCCATAGATAAACTCAAGCGGATGATCAGGTGTTGCTCTTTCCATCAATTCACGTTCTTCACCCTCACCTACATTAAGGTCATATGATAAAGAAACAAACTTATTTGTTGAGATTTTCATTTTAAAGTATTTGTTTGTTTTGATTAATAATCAAAGTCTTCAGGGACTTTCTTTTTATATTTTGTAATAGGCAACAATCGTGCCTAATTTTGATTTTAAACAATGCTCTTTGTAATTTGTTTGGAATCAACAGCTTTTTTAAGATTATCCAAGGCTTTTTCAATTACTGACTTTGAACTTCCTATATTCATTCGCATAAATCCTTCACCTCCAATACCAAACATTACTCCATCATTTAATGCCAGTTTGGCATCATTGACAAACAAAGAGACTAAATCTTCTTGTGATAAATTCAATTCTTTACAATCGAGCCATACAAGGAAAGATGCTTCGGGTATAATAGCCTTTATTTGAGGAATATTTACTTTCAGATATTCGTCTACAAAGGTAATATTTTTCCAGAGATAATCTTTAACCTGAGACAACCATTCGTCTCCATGATCGTAAGCAGCTTGTGCAGCCAAATACGCGAAGATATGACCTTCTGACAATTCTCTGGCAGACAAATATTCCTGAAATTTCTCCCTTAATTCTTTATTCGGTATAATAGAATAAGAGCTAACTATACCTGCAATATTAAAGGTTTTACTCGGAGCCATAAATGTTATACTGTTCTGTGCTGCCTTCTCTGAGACACTGGCAAATGGAATATGTTTATGTGGAGCAAAAGCTAAATCGGAATGAATTTCGTCTGAGATAACCAATATATTGTTATCATAACAAATCTCAGCTATATCAATCAATTCCTGCTTGCTCCAAACTCTTCCTCCCGGATTATGAGGATTACATAAGATCAAGACTTTGCATAATGGATCAATAATCTTTTTCAATCCATTTAAGTCCATTTTATATTGTCCGGCCTCCAATATCAACTGATTGTCTAATACTGTGCGATGGTGCATTGTTGGAATAAGCCGAAAAGGATGGTACACCGGAGGTTGTATAATCACTTTATCTTCTTTGGTAGTAAAGCAATCTATTACAAAGGCAATACCTTTTACGATGCCCGGAATAAAATTCATCCAGTCTTGTTCTATCTGCCAGTTGTGATGGCGTTTTACCCAATTCATAATGGAATCGTAGTATGCTTGTGAAGCACAAGTATATCCAAATATTCCATGTTTAGCCCGCTCAATTATAGCCTCTGTAACAGCCGGAGGTGACAGAAAATCCATATCAGCTACCCACAATGATATTAAATCAGGATTACCGAAGCGTTCAGCCAATACATCAACCTTTAAAGCATTAGTGCCTTTACGGTCGATTACTTTGTCGAAATCATATTTCATGTAGTTATAGTATTATATTTAGATACAAAAATAGGAAAAATAAAGGATAAGATATAATAAAGCCGCAATCTCTGGATCACGGCTTCATCTTTCACAAAAATGCTATTACTAATAATATACATTGTTTAATGTTTGTGCGACAAGTAGTCTGCTATACCTTCCTGTGTTGCTTTAAGAGCTTTGTCTCCTTTTTTCCAGTTTGCAGGACAAACCTCTCCGTATTCTTCAGTAAACTGAAGAGCATCGATAACACGTAATATTTCTTCTACACTACGACCCAATGGCATATCATTTACTACCTGATGACGCACAACACCATCTTTGTCGATCAGGAACAGGCCTCTGTATGCTTGAGGAGCTCCTACAAAGATATCCTGACCTTCATCATTATAATCGAAAGAACCAGCTAAAACATCATAAGCTGAAGAAATCATTAAAGTCTGATCTGCAACCAATGGATACTTTACTCCTTTGATACCTCCATCATTTTGTTCTGTTTGCAACCATTTCCAATGAGAAAAAGCAGAATCGGTTGATGCACCTACTACAGCAACATTTCTTGATTCGAACTCAGCTATCTTCTCCTGGAATGCAATTATCTCGGTAGGACAAACAAATGTAAAGTCTGCCGGATAAAAGAAAAACACAACATATTTCTTACCTTTGTATTGTTCCAAAGAGAAATTTTCAACGATTTCGCCTCCGTTTACTACTGCATTTGCATTAAATACCGGAGCTTTTTTTCCTACTAATACTGACATAATCTTATTTTTTGAGTTTTTATTTTTAATCTTGATACAAATGTAAAGGCTTATTATTTATAAATCAAATAGATATTTACTATACTATTATTGACATTTTTTATTATCGAAATTTCATTTTAACTAATCCATTTATACTTAGGACAAAATATTAGGGTATTCTATTTTATTCTTTATTTTTGCCATCTAATTCAAAATAAAAAAATGATTCTTTTCTTTAATCCGGGGCATGAAGTTGCTGTTCTAAATGCATCTCCATATTATATGGTGCCAGCAAATGTATTAGCTATGCAACAGGAATTATCATTTTTGCCTGCGTGGTATGGGAATGAAAATGATATCGTTCTTTTATCAAAACAACCGGATAAAGCTTATTGTTCTTATCTATCGTCTCTCTTTAATTTATTGCCAAAACCAATAACGGAAGATGAAATACCCTCATATCCTAATAATGAAATTTCTATATGGGGTATATCGCCTCAGGTAATTCATTTTTTCGAAGAACTAGATAAGAAATACAATCTTGATTTTAATATACCCAAATGGGAGAAAGACTATACTTACCTCAATAACAGACAAGTTGCAAGAGATTGCTTGAAAGAGCTAATAGATGCAGGTACTGGGATTTCGAAAAATATCTTACCTACTTTTTTTTCAAAGCTGGAAGATATAGAATCTTTTGTACTATCCACACCTCTCCAATTATTAGCTAAAGCTCCTTATTCATCATCCGGAAGAGGTTTGTTGTGGTTACCTGAAACAGGTTTAACACGAACAGAAAGGCAAATACTGCATGGTATCCTGAAAAAACAAGGAAGTGTATCTATTGAACCCGTATTAAATAAAAAGGTAGATTTTGCTATGGAGTTTATGAGTGACGGTAAAGGAAATATAGACTTCGAAGGGTACTCTCTTTTTTATACAAATAAGAAAGGCGCCTACATCGGAAATTATATAGGTTCACAGAAATCTATTGTAGATGAATTAACCCAAAAGATAGAATTATCATTACTTGAAGAAGCGAAGGAAAAGCTAATCTCAATATTAAAAACCAAATATGCCAGCTTATATAAAGGTTGTATAGGAGTAGATATGATGATATATAAACAAGATGAGGAATATCACCTTCACCCTTGTCTCGAAATTAATAAGAGATATAATATGGGATATCTTGCTTTACATTTATTCGAAAAATATATTTCAGAAAAATCTCAAGGACGCTTTTATATTGACTTTAGTTCTAAGAATGGAGAAATCTATCATCAACATTGTGATATGGAAAAACAATACCCTATTCAAATAGAAAATGGTAGGATTATAAAAGGATATTTATCTTTGTGCGCTGTTAATGAAAACAGTAAATATAGGGCTTATGTGCTTATTGATGAACCCTCCTCCTGAATTCGGCACAAACAATAGCTGTAGCAATAGCTACATTTAATGATTCGGAGGTAGGTGCGCCAAGCGGATAATTTGGTATATACAATTTCTTAGAGATCAACGTTTCAATTTCCGGACGGATACCATTTCCTTCGTTACCCATCACAATAATTCCATTTGGAGTAATCTCCTGCTCATACATATTCTTTCCATCCAACAATGTTCCATAAACCGGAATATTTTTATTCTGGCTAAGCAAATCAACTAAATCGACATATTGAACATTTACGCGAGCTAAAGCTCCCATTGTTGCCTGAACCACCTTTGGATTGTATATATCAGCTGTATCGGAAGAACAAATCACATGCCGGATTCCATACCAGTCGGCAAGCCTGACTATTGTTCCCAGATTACCGGGATCCTGAATTCCATCAAGAGCCAATACCAGATCGTTCGACCAATTTATCTCAGCCTCTATTTTGGGCTGGTAAAACACAGCCAATACCTGTTGTGGATTTTTCTGTAAACTAGCCTGTTCTAACTGAGCTTCGTTAACCTCAATAACTTCTTCAACATCGGAAGTATCATTTTCAGACAAATAATCTGAGGTAGCAATTAAAAGCTGACATTTCAGGTAGGGTAATAAATCTCTAACTAATTTATCTCCTTCTGCAATAAAAGTGTGATGTTCGTTTCGATATTTTTTGTCCTTCAACGAACGTATATACTTCAATTTATTTTTACTTAAACTCATTTAAATGTTATGATAATATTAGCACATCACTTCCAACCTATTACCTTCCGGATCCAATGTCTCGAATTCATAATATCCATCTCCTGTGGTACGGGGACCTCTTAGTATGGGAAAACCAGCCTCTTTTAATTCCTTTGCCTTTGCGTCCACTTCTTCCTGTGTATTTACCAGAAACGAAAGATGTATATACCCCTTATGCTGCTTACCTATAACATCATTGGCATTATCCGGAATATCTGGTCTATACATAATTTCAATTTGGCTCCCGGAATCGAACGTTAAAAAATAACTACTAAAGCTTGTAGTCTTATTTACATAAAGGTCATTATAGGTTGCCCCAAAATACTTTACATAATAATCTTTTATTTTATCTATATCCGAAGTCCACATTGCAACATGATGTAATTTCATCTGAATAATATATTTTTTGTGAATAAAATAGACTAATAATTAATTCTTTCGCAACAAAACTACAAAAAGAAACAATTAAAATCCTAAATTTGTCGTTTATTTCGTTAGTGCATCTAAGAGTCTATTTTAAATTTTAGCGATTTTTCTTTGTTATGAATTCAAATTAATAACTCTTAGCAACTTTTTTCTGTTCTTTTTAGCGTATTTTCCCTTTTGGTTTAGCCCGCTAAACCTAGAAGCAAAAATAAAAGAATCCATCTAAAAAAAACTATAAAAAAAATTTGCTATAAAATTTAAGCAGACTCTTAATCTTTCGGTTATTCACAATAATTTAAATAGACTTTTATATCCAGATGGGGTACAAATTTCCAGTATATCTTTTTTTCATAAGTTTATTAATTCTTTTTATCCAATCGTGTAGTACAACTAAGTTCGTACCCGAAGGCGAATATCTGTTAGCTAGTGCTACTGTAAAAAGTGACAAAAAAGTAGTACCCACTTACGAGCTAGAAACATATATAAAGCAAAAGCCTAATTATAAAACATTTTCTATATTCAAGCTTCCTCTCTTTATTTATAATTTATCAGGAGAAGACTCTACCAAATGGGTAAACCGCACTTTAAGAAACGCTGGAGACCCTCCTGTATTATATGACAGCACTATGTTGAATAATACAGTAACAGATCTCAAACGTATCATGACAAATAAAGGTTATTTAAATGCAGAGGTAGTACCTATAGTGAAACTGCAAAATAAAAAGGCTAAAATTGTATATGATATAAAAGCCGGAAGTCCTTATCGAATAGAAAATTACAATATAAATGTACAAGATAGTGCTATTGCTAATGCTGATTCAATAGTGCGCCTATCACGATTTTTAAGAAAAAAACCACAGATTGGCAATGACCCTTTTGTGAATATTGATACTGTACTGAATAGAAGTCGCCTAGTACGAAGGAACAGCATATTTGACTTGGATATGCTCGATCAGGAGCGAGACCGCATAACCTCTATATTCAGGCGTGCCGGTTATTTTGCGTTCAACAAAGAATATATTGGTTTTGATGCAGATACAACACTAGGAAACAACAAAGTAAATCTGGATCTAGTTATATACCCTTATTCTTTGGGTGGACAAAGCGGTCAGGTGCAAACAATGCCTCACAGGCGATATAAGATAAAAAGTGTAGATCTGTATGTTGATTATGATCCGTTGGAAGATGGAAATCTAAGCCAGTATAAAGAAACCGAAGTATATGAAAGGAATGGCTATAAAATTATATATGGTCCCCGAGGAAAATATATAAAACCACATGTAATACTCAACAACTGTTATATTACTCCGGGAATGATGTATAGCGAGAACATGACAACGCTCACTTATAGTGCACTATCTCAATTGGATATACTCAAAAATGTCAATATATCGTGGACTACCGATTCTACTGATCTAAAATGCGTCATTACCTGCGTACCTGATAAAAAGCAAGGCATATCTGCTGAGGTTGAAGGAACTAACTCAGACTCTTATTTCGGTGTTGGAGCTGGTATTGGATATCTGCACCGGAACGCATTCAGAGGATCAGAACTTTTTGGTGTAAAATTAAGGGGAGCTTACGAGGCTATTACACCTAACTTTTCGAGTTTTTCAAAAAACTATTTTGAGATAGGAGGAGAAACATCCTTAACCTTTCCTCGATTTATGTTCCCTTTCCTAAAAAAAGACTTTAGGAGAAGTATCCATGCCTCCACACAGTTTACTGCCGGATATACATACCAAAGACGTCCTCAAAAATTTACGCGAACCGTGCTTTCTACAGGAGTTAAATATATATGGCAAGACAGGCTCCGCTCTTTGGACAGGCATATATTCGACCTGATAGAAGTCAGCTATGTTCATTTACCTAAAAATAGTCTGGCGCCCGATTTTATTAATGGATTATCTCCTGCAGCACAACAATATAGTTTCAAAGACCACTTTATAATGAGTATGGGATATACTTTCTCGCGTACAAATATGGCTGCAACAAACAGAAGAGGTCAATCATTATATGCATTGAGGGCATCTGTAGAAACTGCAGGAAATGTATTAGCTCTAGCTGCCGCATTATCTGGTGCTAAAAAAGATTCGATAGGATCGAAGCAAATTTTCGGAACCAATTATGCACAATATGTACGGGGTACAATAGATTATAGCCGTACGCATCAGGTAGATAGAAAAAATGCCATAGCATGGCATGTAGGTGGAGGTTTGGCTTATCCTTATGGAAATAACCAACAAATACCTATCCAAAAACGCTTTTTCTCCGGTGGAGCAAATGCTGTAAGAGGATGGGCAGTAAGAGAGCTAGGTCCGGGATCATACTATTTTAAAGGGGAGCGTAAGAATAAAGATGAAGATAATTTTTACTATCATTCCGGGGACATTCGGTTCGATGCTAATATAGAATACCGAAGTAAGTTATTCTGGATATTGGAGTTGGCTGCATTTATTGATGCCGGTAATATATGGACAGTGAAAGAATATGAAGGTCAGGAAGGCGGACGCTTCAAACTAAATAAATTCTATAAAGAAGTTGCCGTAGCCTGGGGATTAGGTATGCGTTTAGATTTTGATTATGTACTTATCCGTTTGGATGGAGGATGGAAAGCTTACGATCCGTCTGATGATCCGAATAAAACCAGATGGCCTGTAAAATATCCATACAAATTTCGTGACAATTTTGCATGGCATATAGCTGTCGGCTATCCCTTCTAATCAGTCTATGAGAAGTTCGGGCCTGTATTCGAAATGCATTGTATCATAATGGTACCATTTTCCACCCCATATGAATCCATATTTTTCGAAAATATCAACTATTAATTGAGGTACCTGATTCTTATATTTCAAATCTATACTCTCATCCGTACAGCGACAATCCCATTGCCAATAGTTAGACCATTGTACACTGATATCAATAGCTGTTCCGAAACTATGAGAACTAAGCCTATCTGTACCTCTTATCTTTCGCCAATTAAAGGTTCCTGAACTTTTTAAATACTTCTTTAGTTCCGGATACCTATCCAATTCGTCTGATATTTTTTGGAGTTGTTTATCTACTCCATTTATTTTTGTAACTCTTAGTTTTTGATTTACAAGTGTAGGACACCAAGTTATTGTAACCAGATTCTGTTGAACTTCGGAGAGTGTTTTTCCATACATACTTTTCAGTAGTTCTTCGCTTCGTATTCGCCCCGGATCATGATTCTTTTCGATGTCTTGTACCTCTCCTTTCGGATAATCGTAGAAGAAAATATCCCCAAGATTTGAACCATTAACTAATTCTGTATGTGATTTTCCTACACTCCCATTATAGTCGATTGTTTCTCCATTATGCATAATAATAGATGTTCCATCATATCCCTTAATCTTCTCGGGGTATGCTTTTAATAGTTTTGCAACACCATCCGGAATTAATACCTTATCCTGAGCTGAAATATTCAAAGAAATAAATAAAAATAATATGAAGACTTTTTTCATAATGATTTTGTATAGAATGTTCAAAAGTAAGGATTTATTTGAACAAAGTAACAAAATATCAATTTTCCTATTATATTTGTTTACTGAAACAAAATATAATAGCATAATTATACAATGAAAACAATTGGCAATATTATCTGGATACTATTCGGTGGTTTTATGATCGCTCTTGAGTATTTTATAGCAGGATTTCTGATGATGGTTACTATTATTGGAATTCCCTTTGGAATTCAAGCAATGAAGATGGGTGTACTTGCTCTATGGCCGTTTGGTAGTAAAGTTGTAGAAGATGAAAATTCGTCGGGCTGCTTAAGCCTGATAATGAATATAATCTGGATTATAATTGGTGGCTTCTGGATAGCTCTTACTCATGTACTATGGGGGGTATTGTTTTGTATTACCATTGTAGGTATACCTTTCGGGAAGCAGCATTTTAAATTGATCCGCTTAGCCCTTGTTCCATTTGGTAAAAAGATAGTATAAAACTTTAAGCAATAAAATATAGCTGATGAAAGAATCTTATTTAATTATAGGATTCTTTTTTCTTTGGTTTAAATCCATACTGAAAAGAAGTGCCTCTCATTTCGACCTCACTAATATCCTGATATTTGGCATCATCACTCTTTACTGTGCATGGAAATGGATCGTCAAAGCAAACAAACCTGCCTGCCGGTATCTCCCAGGACTCACTAATGTAGATAGATTTACCATTATCAAAGTTGAATACCGAAAAATCATCTTTGTAAAGACCTATAGATCGTATTAACTCCCGATATGGATATTGCCTGTAAAATATATCAAAAAACGATCGCTCCTTATCCGGGAATGCTCTCACATTAAACATATTGGTGAAACGGATTGTACGCCCTATAGGCCAATATATCATTATTACAGAAAATAGTATAATCGTAAAAATCCCTATTTTCCTAAATAGCCTTTCCTTTTTAGTTGAGATAAGAATAAATATTACAAAATAAGCTATTGCAAATAAAATCCCACCAATAAAACGAGGATCGGGCCCACCAACAAACCAGATAATCCATATTGATAATAATATGAGGAATACTAAATATACGATCTTATTCAAATACCTCTTTCTCCATATACTATAAATAATAACAATGGGAGATAGCAAAGGCAATGCGATTAATACAAAATTGATCAACCATTCTTTTGTGGATGATATATTGTAAGGAATACTTGATAATGAAGTAACCATATTATCGAATATACCAATACCACAAGAAAATATAAAATCGGTCTCCTCTACCGCTACACTTTGCGGCATTTTCCAATCTACTGAAAATAGATCAATAGCTGAAAAAGGAAAAAGTATATAGCCTGATATTATAACATTTCTCACTGTCCAAACAAGCGCAATAATAAAAGACACTAAAACTGGAAAAACAATTGCTTTATAATTCTTTTCTTTGATAGAATAGATTAGAATATACAATGATATAAACACTATTGGCAAGACTGTTACCTTAAATGTTATCAATGTTATAGGTAGGACAATATATAATAATATGTTCCTTTTAATCATATCTGGATATAATAACATTTTAGCTATTAAATAAAATGTTATTACATTAGGGATAGCATCTGTAGATGTAGCCGTAAAGCTATAGCCAAAAACAAAAATATATGTAGTGAAAAGTAATAAAAGAACAATCCTTTTTACTTCATATCCTGACTGAAATACTTCCTTGATAATCCATAACAAGACATAGACCAAAACCAGCACATGGAGGCTATATACAGCTTCGCCGAATAAGAAACGAAAGCTAAATATAGCAGACAGTAGTAAGTAGTTAGAATTGAAAGCGAAACGATGCTCCAAATTTCCTAATCCTGGTACAACTGCATATTCTTCGTTCCAACGTATATTTTGCTGATGATAATACAATGAGTCGAAAACTCCAACCTGCCATAGTATAACGATCATCAGGCTTATGACCGGAATAATAAATACCAAAAGCTGCAAAAATGTATATTGACGTAATCTTAACTTTACTTCTTTTACGACAAGTTTTAGATGATCTTTACGCACATACCAATAAAGAGCTGATAATATTAAATAAGCCAGAAGGATAAAATGGTTTGATGGCAACCATAAAGAAGAGATGGACAAAAGCATTACACTAGTACACATTCCCAATAGAAATGTATCAGTAACCCTATATTGTTCATTCTGCTTGCAAAGTTTGTTATATAAAAAGACCAAAAAGTCTCCAAAAGTAAGGAAAACTATAGATATAGTTATCCAAGATATTAATACAGCGAGCATTTGTCATTCAATTAGCTTACAAAGATACGAAATTCTTTGCAAAGTATGATTACTCATAATCGCAAACAAAGAAAAAGGTGTAATCGCCAACAGTTTCTGTATCAACATTCAACCATTTTTCTTTATCTTTTGATGTCACTGTCTTTATTATAAGTTTTCCGTTAGAGTCATAGTCCTCAATAGATAATACTTTGAACCGCTTATTTGTACAATCATACAGGCTGTTATATATGCAGTAGCTAAAGTCATTCCATTTTTCTATTTTTTTCTCATTTTTAACCTTTATAAGCCTATCTCTTATTTTATCTACATACATCTTTCTACTTTCGGGAGTTATATAAACTCGCTTTTCGCGAGCATAAGCAACAGCTCCTTCGTGCCTGATACTAGCTGTATCGGTATATATTTCCACATCTTCGGCAACTGCAATATTAAACCATCCTTCAGGTTTCGCTACCTGAGTTGAGATTGTTTTACATCCAATAAAAACAAAGGAGATAATAATTAATGTATATAGATATTTCATATAAATCTTTTTATCATTGTGTTATTTAACAAACAAAGATAAACGAACAAAAGTTTTCGACACAATCTTTTATCAATAAAGTTCGTATTATTATATTTATTATCTTTGTTTAGATGTACAAAGTGAATAACTAAAATGAAATATATATCAATTTTTTGCGGATCGTCATCTGGCAATAACGAAATATTTACTACACAAGCGGCTTTACTAGGTAAAACAATTGCCCGGAAAGGTTATAGTATTATATATGGAGGGGCCAATGTGGGACTAATGGGTGCTGTTGCTGACGGTGCACTTAGCGAAGGTGGTGAGGTTATAGGTGTAATTCCTGAGTTCTTAAAGCAGAAGGAACTGGAACATACAAACATTACGACAATACATATAGTAGAAACCATGCACGAACGTAAAGCCTTAATGAACGAACTAAGTGACGCTATTATAGCTTTACCCGGAGGATATGGTACAATGGAAGAGTTATTCGAAATGCTGACTTGGGCACAACTAGCCTTGCATAAAAAACCAATAGGACTATTGAATACTAGTGGATATTATGATGCTTTGGTAGCTATGTCGGAAACAATGATACAAAACGGATTTCTTAAAGAAGAGTACCGCAATCTATTATTGGTAGATCAGGATATTGAGACTTTACTAAACAAAATGGAAACTTTTGAACCACTACAAAATGACAAGTGGTTTGTAGTAAAATAAATTTGACCTAAGTTCTTTAACACAAAACAAACCTTATTATGAAACGACTATTGACTTTAGCCATATTGGCTATCTTTGCTATGGGTATTCAGGCCCAACAAACTGAAAGCGAGACCAAAGTTCTAAAGAGAACTGTAGAAAAGAATTACAAACGCAACACAAAATCAGGATACAATTATTTCCTGCTGGATGCGATAAGAGATGTTGATGCCATATACAAAGAATATGAAGACATGATTCAGGCTGTATGGGCAGGTAAAGAGAAAAAAAACTTAAAAGGTAGTTCGAAAAAGACGAGAGAAGAAATAGATGAGCTTTATAGCCTGGTGAAAAGGATAAAAGTCTATATAGGTGGGCTAGATTACCAACAGGCTGTGCTTGCGTATATAGAGAGTGTAAAAGAAAAGGCCATACAACTGGAAACGTATGGCATATTAAGTGAAAACATTGAAGCTGACGTGAAAGCTTTTAACGAAGCATCTGAAAAATTCAATAATGCAGTTAATGATAGTATGGGTAAAAGAGATCATGTTAGAGAGATGAAAAATATATATGAAAGGACAACTTATATGAAAGTAAAAAAATAACTTTATGGCATTAAATGTAGGAGATAAAATACCTGATATATTAGGTTTAGACCAGGATGGAAAAGAGATAAAAGCCAGTGACTATGCAGGACAAAAGTTAGTCTTATACTTTTATCCTAAAGATAGCACTCCCGGATGTACAGCCGAAGCATGTAGTTTCAGAGATAATTTTTCGGCTTTACGGAAAGCCGGATATCAAATAATCGGAGTTAGTGTTGATAGTGAAAAATCTCACAAAAAGTTTATAGAGAAACAACAACTTCCGTTTCCACTAATTGCTGACACTGAAAAAAAACTTGTTGAAGCATTTGGAGTATGGGGAGAGAAAACACTTGCCGGACGTAAATATATGGGTACATTTCGTACTACATTTCTAATTAATGAATCTGGTATCATAGAAAAGATAATAGGCCCTAAAGAGATCAAAACAAAAGAACATGCAGAACAAATTTTAAACCAATTATAAACAATAAATAAGAGAAAAGAATAATGTCAGAAGAGAAAGAAAAGAAAGCAGCTCCAAATGCAGAAAAATTGAAAGCGTTGCAAGCTGCAATGGATAAAATAGAAAAGAGCTATGGTAAAGGTTCCATCATGAAGATGGGAGACGAAAAGATAGACGAAATATCTGTTATACCTACTGGATCGATCGCTTTGAATGCAGCTCTAGGAGTAGGTGGATATCCTCGGGGAAGGGTTATTGAGATATACGGACCAGAATCCTCCGGTAAAACGACATTAGCTATACATGCTATTGCCGAAGCTCAAAAAGCGGGGGGTATTGCAGCTTTTGTTGATGCAGAGCATGCGTTCGACCGCTTTTATGCCGAAAAGTTAGGTGTCGACATCGACAATCTTTATATATCTCAACCTGATAGTGGAGAGCAAGCTTTGGAAATAGCAGAACAACTGATCCGTTCGTCGGCAATTGATATTGTTGTTATAGACTCTGTTGCCGCTCTAACACCAAAGGCTGAGTTAGAGGGAGAAATGGGTGACTCTAAAATGGGGCTACAAGCTCGTTTGATGTCGCAAGCGTTACGTAAACTGACAGCTGCTATTAACAAGACAAGTACTACTTGTATATTTATCAATCAGTTGCGCGATAAAATTGGAGTCATGTTTGGTTCACCTGAAACTACAACGGGGGGTAACGCTCTTAAATACTATGCTTCGGTTCGTTTAGATATTCGCCGTATAGGTCAATTAAAAGACGGAGATGAGGTTAAGGGTAACCAAACCAGAGTAAAAGTAGCTAAGAATAAAGTGGCTCCTCCATTCCGTAAGGCTGAGTTTGACATTATGTATGGAGAAGGAATCTCACGTGCAGGAGAGATTGTTGACTTAGGTGTAGAACTAGGCATTGTTAAGAAAAGCGGTTCATGGTTTAGTTACAATGATACTAAGCTAGGACAAGGCCGTGAGGCTGCTAAAGATACAATTAAAGACAATCCAGAGCTAGCAGAGGAATTGGAAACTCTTATTTTTGCGGCACTAAAAGAGAAGCATTAATATTCGATTATACTCTAAATAAAAAAGGATCAGATAAAAATCTGATCCTTTTTTATTTAGAGCTTTAACCTTATATAATAAAGAAATCCCTGAAAGTATTGTAAACTTTCAGGGATTTCTTTATTATATTATAGATTAGGCTTTAACCTTATCTTCTTTCTTCTTTAGCATAGCCCATGCTACCGGAGAAGCAATGAACAATGACGAATATGTACCGATAATAATACCAATAAATATTGCGAATGTAAAGCTACGAATAGTGTCTCCACCTAATAAGAAGATTACAAATACTCCTAATAACGTACTCATTGCCGTATTCACTGTACGTCCTAACGTTGAGTTCAATGAATCATTGAATGTTTCAGTTGCACTACGTTTTGGATATAACAGCCTATTTTCACGTATACGGTCAAAGATTACCACCTTATCATTAATAGAGTAACCCACAACTGTAAGAATAGCAGCAATAAATGACTGGTCAACCTCCATCGAGAATGGCATTATCTTATATAGAATTGAGTATAGTAATATAACTAATATAGCATCATGTGCTACAGCAACTAATGTACCTACAGAGAAAGCTACATCGCGGAAACGTATCAAAATATATAGTCCCATACAGATGATAGCTAATACAACAGCTATAGTTGCAGACTTTTGAAGGTCTTCCGCTATACTTGGCCCTACACGTTGAGAACTTTGTATATATGTATCTATACTGGTTCCTGCAGGAATATATTGTTGAAGAGCCTTAGTCATTTTTGCTTTAATTTCAGTCTCAACCTCGTCTGAAGCTTCTTCAATTTTGTAGTTAGTTGTTATACGTACCTGACTTGAAGATGCTGATTGACTTGCAGAACCACTAGTAAGAACACTCAAAGAAGCTCCTTCAAACTCAGGTTCTAAAGCTTTAGCAACATCCGCAGTATTCACATTCTGATCGAAACGAACTAAATAGTTGCGTCCTCCAGTAAAGTCAATACCTCTATTCAGCCCATTAAAGAGCATAGATGCTATCCCGGCAACAAGAACAATAGCTGAGAATATTATGATCTTTTTAGTCATTCCTAAGAAGTTAATCTTAGTGTTAACAAATAGGTTCTTAGTTAATGGAGTTGTAAATGTTAGATTGCGGAATTTGCCTTTGTTCAACATGAAATCGTAGAATACACGTGTTAAGAACACAGCTGTAATAAACGAAGCCACGATACCAATAATCAACGTTGTAGCAAAACCTTGAATAGCTCCTGTTCCGAAGATAATCAAAATTGCAGCAGTAATTACTGATGTTAAGTTGGCATCGAAGATAGCAGAGAATGCATGTTTATAACCATCCATAACTGCTACTTTTACATTCTTACCAGCACGTAATTCTTCTTTAGCACGTTCGTAGATAAGCACGTTAGCATCCACAGCCATACCTAAGGCCAAAACAAGCCCTGTTATACCCGGTAATGTCAACACTGCACCAAAAGATGCAAGAATACCCATCGTGAAGAATAAATTCAATAATAATGCAGCATTTGCAATTAGCCCAGGAATTAAACCATAAGCAATGCACATATATAACATTACTATAATAAGGGCGATAATGAATGATATCATACCAGCATCAATAGCCTCTTGTCCTAGCGAAGGACCAACTACATCTTCCTGTACAATACTAACACCAGCTTTCATCTTACCTGATCTCAGTACGTTCTCCAAGTCTTTTGCATCTTCTGCAGTAAAGTTACCTGTGATTTGAGAACGTCCTCCCTCGATCTTATCATTTACATTTGGAGCAGAATATACATGCCCGTCCAAAACAATTGCTATACTTTTTCCTCTTTCAGCACCAGTTATTGTAGCCCAACGTTGAGTACCTACAGAATTCATCTGCATATCTACTTCCCATGCTGCGCTATGTTGAGATTGGTCTGCACGAGCAGAAGTAACAACCTCTCCATCCAAAGCAGGACCTTTTTTGATGCCATCACCACGCAAAGCATACAATGCTATTTGTGTTTCTTTTGTATCTTCAGCTTTGAATCCCCAAGCAAATCTCAGATCGCTAGGGTACATATCGCGGTATTTATATAATATGGTATTAACCGCAGCTGTATCATTTTTATGAACAAGACCTACAACTGCACCATATCCGGCAGTCATAAAGTTCTCATAAAATGGTTTGCTGTAACCAAGATTTGTTGGAGCAACTACTGTTTGAACAGAATCTCCTGCAACAGCAGTAGAATCAGTTGAAGTTCCAGACAAAGATTCTCTTGAGCGCTCATTAACAGCAGATAAGTATCCTTGTATTTCTTGTGAATTATATGTTTTCCAGAATTCCAAGTTTGCACTACCTTGCAGTAGTTTTCTTACACGCTCCGGTTCTTTCACTCCCGGAAGCTCTATCATAATACGTTCTGCACGATTATCAAGCTTCTGAATATTAGGAGCTACAACACCGAAACGGTCGATACGTGTACGAAGTACATTGAATGAGTTATCTGCAACACTTTGGAGTTCTGTACGGAGAGCCTCAACTACTTTATCATCTTTATCTTTAGCTGTTATTTGATCTCTCAATTTTGTACTGAAAATTCCTGCCAGCTTATCATTTCCGTTAGCTGCTCTGAATTTATCTACAAAAATAGTGATATAGTCTCGGTTACTTCCTTTTTTATTCTCTTCTGAAGCTTCAGCTAAGGCTTTGTTGAATGCTTCGTTTTCAGGATCACCTAAAGAACGAAGTACAGCTTCGGCATCTACTTCAACTATAACACTCATACCGCCTTTCAGGTCGAGTCCTAATCCGATTTCTCTTTCACGACATTCTTTTAGGCTATAGCCCATATCTTTAGTGAAATTAAACCAAACTTTCTCTGTCGACATCGAGTCCATATAGCGGTTGTATTCCTTATTGTACAACTCGTCATACAGTTGATTATCACCTTTTGCATTCTCCGAAGCATATGATGTTGCTATTTCAACTGCCTTTTTATCATAACTTCTTGTTACGAATGTAAAAGACAAGTAAAACAAACACACCAAAGTAAGGAGTATGGAAAATGTGATTACAAATCCTTTGTTTTGCATTTTAGATTTTACTTTTTGTTATTGAATATGTTATTTTTATTTCTTTCAATAAAGCAAAGAAAATATGTTTATATCTAACTGGCTTACTTGCTACTACATATAAAACCTATACATACATAGACATACACACACTTTCAGGCGTGCAAATATAATCTTTTATTCTTTACAAATCATAATAAATACCTATAAAAGTTACACATCCAGAGAGTGATTCAGAATTTTAGTAGGGTGGTATAGAACAAGAATTATATTATTAATTATGGTATGTGATTAAAGCTTTACAAAAGGATAATTCTTCGACGAATACATCAAATATTTACATTTTTTATATATCTTTATTAACAGATAATAATCCTGCATTAAATTACTATGAAAAAGACATTAGCAATTCTTTTTTTACTGATACTAACATCAGTAAATTATATCAGTGCACAATATTATACAGTAAAGACTAATTCGACACTAAATGTAAGAAGTGGTCCGGGGAAGGAGTATTCGAAAATAGGAACACTAGCGAATGGAAAAGAAATCTATGTAGATGGTTTTGAAAATGGATGGGCTAAATTTGACTACAATGGTTCTCAGGCCTATGTGTCGAAAAGTTTTTTGGAAGTATCTAATAGTGTAACAGAAAGCGACACCAACTATTCATATTCGGGTGGATTCTGGGGTAATATATTTCACACGCTCGATGGATGGGGATTTTGGGGTGGTTTATTACTATATCTGGTAATACCATTTGTGCTTACATTTATTTGTATCAAAATCCCGGTTATGCTTATAAGCCGGATAAAACTTTTGAACAATTGTCTATTTCTTATTATCACATCCATATTAGCATTAGTAGTATTGTTCAAAATGGGAGACTGGCTCTCATCTCATAATGCATATTCGGGACTGTGGGCAGTATGGATATATGTGTATATGTTTTTCCTTGCCTGTGCATTCGTTTTTAAAACAGAACAAAAGAGATGTCCTCAATGCCATTCGATGAAAACGGATGAAATAGATTCGACTGATCCGACTGAAAGTTCAAGTACCAGAGTAAGAACCGGATATAATGCATATGGCGATGTTGTCAGCCGAGAATCGACCACGACAATTACACGCAGATGGAATGTATTGAGCGAATGCAATGAATGTGGTCATCGATGGTGGAGAAGCGAAAAACGAACATTTGAAAGATAAATAAACTAAAACGTCCGTTTAGTTGTAATACTAAACGGACGCCTTATTATATACTATAGAATCCGTGATTATTCTTGTTTGCGGATCTCAGCCCGCTTAATTTTACCACTGATTGTTTTTGGTAGTTCGTCTACGAATTCAATGATACGCGGATATTTATACGGAGCTGTAACTTTTTTTACATGTTCTTGTATCTCGTGTTTCAGTTGATCGTCTGCTCTATCTTTATAGTCGGGAGCGAGAACAATTGTGGCTTTCACTACCTGTCCTCTTATATCATCAGGAACTCCGGTAATAGCACACTCTACAACTGCCGGATGAGTCATCAATGCACTTTCTACTTCGAAAGGCCCAATACGATAACCTGAACTCTTGATAACATCGTCGCTACGTCCTACGAACCAGTAATAGCCATCTTCATCGCGCCAAGCCATATCTCCGGTATGATAGACGTTATCATGGTAAACCTCTTTTGTTAAAGCCTCATCGCGGTAATATCCCATAAATAAACCTAAAGGTCTCCATTTATCCGTTTTGATCACGATCTCCCCTACTTCACCGTCTTCGACCGAACGCCCATCCCCAGCTATTAAGTCTATATCGTATGCAGGATTTGGAACACCCATTGATCCGGGTTTTGGCTCCATCCAAGGGAAAGTTATTATTGTAGGTGTTGTTTCTGTCTGTCCGAAAGCTTCCATCATCTTGATTCCGGTAGCTTTATAAAAGGCTTCGAAAACAGATGGATTCAATGCTTCACCTGCAGTGGTTGCATATGCCAGTGAGGATAAATCATACTGAGATAAATCTTCACGAATCATAAAGCGAAAGACTGTAGGAGGTGCACAGAACGATGTTACCTTAAAGTCTTGTATCAATTGCAACATTGCCTGTGGTGTAAATTTTTCGTGATTATATACCATCACAGCTGCTCCGGCAATCCACTGACCATAGAGTTTACCCCATACGGCTTTTGCCCAACCTGTATCGGCCACCGTAAGATGCAAACTGTTCTCGTTCAGATTGTGCCAATATTTTGCTGTAACAATGTGTCCTAACGGATAGGTAAAATCATGGATAACCATTTTAGGTTCGCCTGTGGTTCCTGATGTGAAATAAAGTAATGATATATCATCATTCTTATTTACAAAATCGGGTCTGACAAAAGGTTTTGCATTTTGTAATCCGCTTGTAAAATCAACCCATCCTTCGGGTGTATTACCTCCACAAGATATACGACAAGTCACTGTTGGCGATTCTGACATCGCATCATTTACATGTTGAATAACAAGCTCATCATTGACGCTTACAACAGCCTTTATATCAGCAGCATTATTTCTGTATATGATATCCTTCTTGGTAAGTAGATGAGTTGCAGGAATAGCAATCGCTCCAATCTTGTGAAGACCAATAACTGCAAACCAAAATTCGTAGCGACGCTTAAGAATAAGCATCACTTTATCACCTTTCCCTATACCTAAAGACTGAAAAAAAGAAGCTGCCTTATCACTTTGTTCTTTTATATCCGCAAAACTGAAATCTATATGCTCCCCATGATCATCTGTCCAACAAATGGCTCTTTTTTGAGGATTTATCTTGGCCCATTCGTCCACAACATCATAGCCGAAATTAAAATTGTCGGGTATATGTACCTTATAATTATCGGCAAAGTCCTGAGTTGAAGAGAAATGAGTTTGTTTTAAAAATCGTTCTAACATGAGTTTGTTAGTTATAAATTATGAAATTATGAGTTATGAATTATAGTTTAAGAGTTACAAGACTACTACAAGGAACCTTACTTTTTTGCCGTCAAGGGCTTTCATTCCATGTGGCAAACCAGAGTCGAAATAAATGCTGTCCCCTTCATTCATGATCAGGTCCTTTCCATTTATTTGCAGCAACATACGCCCTTCCAGTACAAGGTTAAATTCTTGCCCGGTATGTGTACTATGATGAACTTCGAGCTCATCATCTTTCGGTTCTACTGTAACTTCAAAAATATCTGCCTTCCGGTTGTTGAAACCTCCGGCTAATGTTTGATAACTATAGTCAGCAACACGCTGAACTGCCAGCCCCTTACCTTTTCGTGTAAGAAAATAGCTGCTCATACGGGGTTCGTCGGCAAACATCAATACCGATACATCGATATTGTGTTTGGAGGCTATTCCTTTAAGCATGCTGATAGTAAGGTCTTTCTCGCCCGATTCGTACCGAATATACTCATCTGACGGGATATTGCATGATCCTGCAAACTCCTCCAGGGTCATATCCAAGGCTTCGCGGAGGCCTTTAAGCCGCTGACCTATTTCCTTCATATCTTCGCTCATATATTGTAATTATTAGTTAGTTTTTTACAACTATTTCACCTTAATTTATTCAGCTGAAGTGTCCGTCTCTTTCGGAGATTTGTTTTGTGCAGTAACTAATAACTGCATCGCTTTAGGCATTGTACTTTTGAATTCCAATACTTCGCCTGTAACCGGATGTTTTAGAGCAAGGATACCCGCATGTAATGCTATACGCTTGATTGGATTTGTTTTTGCTCCATATTTTTTATCCCCAACTACAGGATGACCAATGGATTGCATTTGTACCCGCAACTGATTTTTTCGACGAGTTTCCAAATCGATCTCAGCAAGAGAAAAGCTATTGACAGTTTTAACGATCTTATATTTCAATACAGCTTTTAGTCCTCCATTATCTCTGGATGAAGCCTGCATTACCAAATTCTTATTCTCACTAAGCCAAGATACTACAGTTCCTGTCCTTTGTTCAGGACGACCGTAAATCACCACAGAATATGTATATTGACGGACAAGTTGTTCCCAGTTTTTCTGAAACATTTCTTGTATTTCGGCATTTTTAGCGAATATTAATAAGCCTGAGGCTTCTCTATCGAGACGGTGAAGCACAAAAACACGGTTATCACGTACTTTCTTTTTCACATATTCGTTCAATACATTATATATTGTACGAACTTTCTCTTTATCAGTAGATACGGACAAATAGCCAGCCTCCTTATCCACTATTATCAGATCATCGTCTTCGAATACAATTATTGCTCCTTTCAGCTTCTTTTCTTTCCGAGACTGGTCGAATTTCATTATATATACCTTGTCTCCAGATTTTAACTGATGATTGAACTGAGTAATCAGTTTCCCGTTTACTTTTATTTGTTTGTGAGCTAATAATGATTTTATTGCACTACGGCTTTTTCGAACCTGTTTATTTATAAGAAATTCTAATAGTTCTACAGACTCTGTAGCTTTTAACTCTTGTAATACAATATCCTTTTTTGAAGTATTCCTCATTTATCTATATCTAGTATCATAAATCTGAACAAAGGTAACTTTTTTTAAGTTATTTGTTGTATGATATGCGTTATAAGTTGTGAACAGTATCATTTGAATATTTGTTGGATTTCGGAAATGAAAATAATTTTTATTGTTTTATCTATGAGTTGTAATACATAATTCTAGCTGCGCACAATCAAAAGCCATATTTTTCACCCTTTCGTATTTGTAATCCGAAAGTTCTCAGGGGTGGATTACAACCAACAGTCAGTGGAACACAGTATAGCTAAATCAGATGAAACGGAAAGATTGAGAGATAAATATATCTGTTATTACTTTATCTATGTGTTTTTAGTTTACTAGTTATAAAGAGAAAAAAGGTTACAATAAAAAAGAATTCAAAAGTGTCACTTTTGTCACTTTTTACAATTCTCATTTTTATCAAAAAGATTAATAAATTTAATATTTTAAATAAACAGATTGATTTTTCATTAAATAAATATTATATTGATATTTTTATTTACTTTTGTCAAAAAAAATAATATATGTGCGGAATAGTTGGATACATTGGGTTTCGTGAAACTTACCCTATTTTAATAAAAGGGCTTCATAGACTTGAATACAGGGGTTATGATAGCGCCGGAGTTGCAATAATAAATGAAAAAAATAAGCTTTCTGTCTATAAAGCTAAAGGAAGAGTTCAGGATTTAGAAGAGTTTGCTAAAGACAAAGACGTATCGGGTACAATCGGAATAGCTCATACACGCTGGGCCACACATGGCGAACCAAGCAATGTAAATGCCCATCCTCATTATTCTCAGTCGGAGTCGTTGGCATTGATCCACAATGGTATAATCGAAAATTATTCGGTTCTTAAAGCTGAATTAATAAATAAGGGCTATAAATTTCAGAGTAGCACCGACACCGAAGTTTTGGTACAACTTATAGAACATATAAAACAAATAAATAACTGTGACCTTTTCGCGGCTGTACAAATTGCGCTAAATCAGGTTGTAGGAGCTTATGCTATTGCTGTAATTGAGAAAGGAAATCCTGATCAGATTATTGCAGCACGCAAAAGCAGTCCTCTGGTAATAGGTATAGGTGACGGTGAATTCTTTCTGGGTTCGGATGCGTCCCCAATTATTGAATATACCAACAAGGTCGTTTATCTGGAAGATGAAGAGATCGCTATCATCAAAAGAGGCCATGAACCTAAGATTGTTACAATTTCGAATATCGAACGAACTCCTGAGATTAAAGAGTTGGAAATGAGTCTTAGCCAATTGGAACGAGGCGGTTATCCTCACTTTATGCTGAAAGAGATATTTGAGCAACCTGAGACATTAAAAAACTGCATGAGCGGACGTATCAATATAGAGGGGACAAATGTTACTTTATCCGGTATTATCGACCATAAGAACAAATTTATTAATGCCCGCCGAATACTTATAATTGCCTGCGGAACTTCGTGGCATGCCGGCTTAATTGGAGAATATTTATTTGAAGAGTTTTGCCGTATACCAGTAGAGGTAGAATATGCATCTGAGTTCAGGTATCGCAATCCGGTTATTCATCCGGACGATATTGTTATTGCAATATCCCAATCGGGAGAAACTGCAGACTCTCTTGCTGCCATCGAACTAGCAAGAAAAGCCGGAGCTTTTGTCTATGGGGTGTGTAATGTTGTAGGGTCTTCTATTCCGCGTAATACAGATTCGGGTTCGTATACTCACTGTGGACATGAAATCGGTGTTGCTTCAACAAAAGCATTTACTGCTCAGGTAACAGTACTGACAATGATGGCCTTGGCCATTGCCCGAGAGAAAAAAACAATAGGCGAAAACCTCTATAAAGAAATAATAAAAAATTTACTGGAGATTCCTACCAAAATAGAGCGAGTATTGGCTTCGAATGATAAAATCAAGGAGTTATCTAAGATATTTACTTATGCACAGAATTTTATCTATTTAGGCAGAGGATACAACTACCCAATTGCGCTGGAGGGTGCCCTGAAACTGAAAGAAATATCATATATCCATGCAGAAGGCTATCCGGCTGCTGAAATGAAACATGGCCCTATTGCCCTTATCGACAATGAAATGCCTGTTGTTACAATCGCTACGCATAGTACTATATATGAGAAAGTTGTGAGTAACATACAGGAAATAAAAGCACGAAAAGGGAGGATAATTGCCATCATAAATGAAGGAGATGAAACTATGAAGGCATTAGCTGACCATTACATTGAGATACCATCCACGTTAGAGTGCTTGGATCCTTTGCTTACATCTATTCCTTTACAACTCTTAGCCTATCATATTGCTGTAAATAAAAACAGAGATGTGGATATGCCTCGTAATCTGGCTAAATCGGTGACAGTAGAGTAGTTGCATATTAATTAAATTATGTATTAAATAAGGGCTGGAAAGGTTTCGTTCTGTAAAATATTTCTATCTTTGCAAAAAACTTTACATTTACGAAAAAACAACTGTTATGAAAATCAAGATCTTCTTTTTGGTATTAGCTAGCTTTCTCTTTATTAATATAAGTTTAAATGCGCAAAGCATGCTGTCCGAAGGTACGCAAATAACAATGGCTAGCGACAGCATCAAAAATATAGAAACAATTGCTGTAGGCGATAAAGTTCTTGCCTATAACCTGAAAGAAAGAGTATATGAAGAAATTCCGGTAAAGGAAATCAAAAAAGTAATGGTTAATAGACTCATACGTGTTACTTTAAAGAATGGGGTACAATTGTCGATGTCGGTAGATCAGCCTATTTTAGGAGAAAAAGGATGGGTATCTGTTGATCCGCCTATAACTGCCGAAAATGATAAATATACCGATGTAAAGAGGTGTGAGATTGGTGACTTTGTATTCCTTTATAATGTAACAAGTACTGATTATACTGAAGTTACAGTGATACAAGGAATATTGGAACCTACCACAATGTATTCGTTGGAGCTGGATGCCGAAGGTGCCTATATTGCCAATGGATTTCTGGTTGGACAGAACTAAAACAAATGAGATTCGATACAAAAGACGCACAAGAAAGAATAAAAAATACATTAATGGAGACGTTAAACATCACATTCGAAGAATCTGATGATGAAGCGTCTCTTGAAGCTGTTATGCCCGTAACACAACATATATCGCAGACAATGGGTGTATTACATGGAGGGGCAACAATCTCGCTAGCCGAATCGGTTGCAGGCGCAGGATCGAATGCTTTATGCGCTCCTGATGAACAGTGTTTTGGGATGCAGATAAGTGCCAGCCATATATCGAGCGCCAAAATTGGTGATATGGTAAGAGCTGTAGGTGTAATTCAGCATAAAGGACGCTCTACTCATGTATGGAATGTAGATGTATTTTCGGAAACTACAGGACGCCTTATTTCATCCATCCGCATCACTAATGCTGTGGTTAAGAAGATATTATATATAAAAAGAGATTAAATCTTATTAATCCATCCATAAATAAGAAACTGCCTACACTTCCTAAAAAAGATGTTGGCAGTCTGTTTTTATGTTAATAGAAGAAAAAAATCCTATATCAGGAATTTACATAGATGCAGATAACAGCTCTATTCCTTTATATATTATCACAACCAGGCACACCACAATAATTGCTATCATAACTGCTAAAATTTTATTTGCGTATTTTTTCATAATCCTTTATTCTTTAGACTTATTGTATTTTTTTACGACTTCATCTATTCCTATCTGAAGAAGATCCATTGTTTTAAATGTCTCGGGCAATGTTTCTTCGAAGAACTCTCTTTTCTGCAGAGATAAAATTTGCTTAGATGCATTTTCGGATACAAAGTATCCCATACCCCTTTTCGAATAGATAATCTCCTCAGCCTGCATATATTCGAAGGCTCGCATAGCTGTATTAGGGTTTACCTGTAAAGTAGTTCCAAGCTCCCTAACGGAAGGGATACGCCCTTCTTCAACCCATTCCTTCGTTAGTATCTTTTGAAAACAAAAGTCTACAATTTGCAGGTATATTGGTTTGTTTGATTTGAAATCCATAATTTTTAAATTTCTGTCTCCTTAAGTTTGAAATATGATACAATCCAAAATCCCAGAGGCACTATAATGTCTATTATTGTATCAGCTATTTTTATAACAGGGTTATCCGGTATTTTCATACTGACTGTTTTCCCCGTAATAAATCCCAACTGAAATGCTGCACTCGAAGTTTCGGTATTTGCACTACCAGAGAAGGTTACCTCTTGTCCATGTAGGAGAGCAAAAGCAATACACATAGCTATAACTGATATCCCAATAGTAAATAAAATAACTATAAGGGATGCTTTAGCAAAGGCATATTTTCTGAAATAGAAGTATGCCAAAAGAAAATATGACTGGAAAGCTATAACCGAATATAATTTTTTAAAAGATAAATTTTTAGCAAAAGCCATCGCCTCTGTATGCACCTGAATATCTTCAAATGGTAATAAACCTGTAACCAGATTGAGTATCAATATAACTCCGAATATCATACCCGGAACCAATAATACATATTTAATCCACATACTGAAAAACCTTTCGAAAGTCGAAACCGGCATTATGAAATCGAAAACGCTGGTATTCTTGTTTATTGGTTTTTCGAGGAAGCAAGGTGATATACCAATTGTAATAAACGATAGCATATAGATAAGTGTACTTAAGTTATTCTCGGTTACAATTTGTAGTATCAGCGATAGTATATAGAGCCCTATAAGACCTCCAATAATGTATAGGAAACTTTGTTTTGATAAATAAAAGTCACGTTTTTCCAGTTTGCTAAACCGTTCTATATTGAATGTTGCATCCATTTCTATAATATTAAACTTTAAACAATTCTTTAATTTGGTTTTTATTGCTGATCACAGCATTGAACAGACTTTCTATATTCAATGTGCTTTCCTCTCCATATTCGTTTATCTGCACAGAAGAATAACCTTGCATGGTTTGTTCGCAGTATAATACATCTTCCGGCTTATATGATGTATATGAGAATAAGAGCTTCCGGGTTATTTCCTCAACGGAGTTATTTAAGAGTACCTGATTCCTGTCCAGAATGATAATAGGGTCGATAAGACTTTCCAAATCGCGTACCTGATGGGTAGAGATTATAATACATTTCTGCTCATCGAAAGCTGAAGCTATAATTTTTCTGAACTGAGCTTTTGATGGAATATCCAAGCCATTGGTAGGCTCATCAAGCAAAGTAATAGGTGTATTTAATGCAATAGCAAAAGCTATCAATACTTTTTTCTTTTGTCCGAATGACAGGTCTGCCATTTTCCGGTCATTCTCGACATTGAATTCTACCAGATATTTATCAAATTGTTCCTTACTAAAATTAGGATAGAAAATAGAATTACACTTAATAAACTCATCTATCTTTACAGATGGTGCCTGAAACTCTTCGGGCAAGAAAAAGAACTGCTCCAACGTTTCGGGAGAACGTCTCTCTGAATCTTTATCAAATATTTTACAAGTGCCTTCTTTAGGAAAACGTAACCCGCTTATAATATGTAGAAGAGTAGTCTTCCCCACCCCATTTTCTCCTAACAAGCCATATATTCCGCTTTTTAAATTGAATGATACATTTTCGAATACGGGTTTCTTCTTATAGGAAAATGATAAGTTTTCTATTTTTATCATATACTTTAGTGTATTAGTTCGATAGTACACTACAAATATAAGTTATATTTTTCAAATACAAACTATTTTCTCACTTTTTTTGATAAAAATGTAAAAGCCCTTTCTAATACCTTATATATATGATAGAAAAAAGCTATAAAAAATATAATGTTAAAACATTATGTAGTGTTAACTTTTTTTTTCTATTTTCGTACCTACAAACGATAATGGAGTTCAGAAACCATACACAAAACGAGGCGGAACCGAAAAGCCAAATGAGTAGGACGTAATTTCATTAAACCTTAAAACAAAATGGAGTGGTTTTTAAAAGTAGTAAAAGAGCATTATGCTGACTTTAACGGAAGAGCAAGACGTAAAGAATACTGGATGTATATACTAGTTTACCTTGCAGGGTACTTCGCCCTATACATCTTAGGTTTCGTATTTGGAATGATAGCAGAAGCCTTAGGCTATATATTCTTCGGAGTCTTAGGTTTAGCATCACTGGCTCTTCTGATTCCATCTCTTGCTGTAGCAGTTAGAAGACTGCATGATACAGGTAAAAGCGGATGGATGGTTCTAGTTAGCTTGATTCCTTTTATTGGATCTATCTGGTTACTTATTATGCTTGCTACAGAAGGTACAGTAGGCGACAACCAATATGGACCGGATCCTAAAGCAGCTGAACGTATGTAATTTTACTATCAAAATCCAATTTTGAGAAAAAAAATAAAGCCTGGGAATATCCCATGCTTTATTTTTTATATGATAAGCAGGCTTTTTAAATAATCTGTATTTTCCAAAAAATGCAAAAAGCCCGCAAATTCTCTTCGCAGACTTTCCAACCTTAACACAAACTTTACAAAACTACACAATAATAGAGTTAAATTTCAACCTCAGTAAGGTTTCAATCTAAGATATAAATATACTCCTCATATATTTACGTTACAAATATACAGTAAAAATGAAGGATTGGATTACAGATATCAGCCGACTTTTTCAGAATTCGTGTCCATTTCAGTTCTTTCGATTAAAAGAGCTTTTTCGGCGTATACGTCCTGGTGTGGCACCAAAATGAGTTTTACAAAAATCGTTGAAATGTGAAGGCGAAGAAAATCCGTATTCATCGCAAATTTCTTTAAATGATTTATCTGTACTATTTATTTGATGATATATCGATTTGGAACGTTCCTCTTTCATCCAATGATAAGCCGACATTCCAAAGACTTTTTTAAATCGCTTCTGAAAACCAGATAAACTATAATGTGATAATTTAGCCAACTCTTGAACTGTTCGGGCTTTATTATGGTTTTTGAGTACAAAATCGGAAAAAGAAAGGTTATTATTCAGTAATGGATAAAAGAATTCCAATAACTCTTCTTTGGTATAATAAGCACGTAAAATAAAATAGAATTCTTTCGTTTTTAGTTCGAAGAAGAAAATACATTTCAGTCCGTCTCTCAAATATTTGAGAAGAAGATCGAGAAAAGCTTCCATTCTGGGATTAATATCCAGAAACATCAATGTTTTGACTTTAAAGCTCTCCCCTTTCTCCTGTAATAGTTCTTCCAGTGAAAGACAATCGCAGAGCTGCCTGGTGTTAAGAAGCCTTATCAGTAAAACTTCGCATCCAGTTGCAGTATGTCCGTTAAAGTCGTTATGCGCCGGAAGTAACATTATCTTACCTTCAGCTATTTCTTCGTTTTCATATTTACCATAAGAAAAGGAGAGTGACCCTTTTATAATAAATATAGCAATGCCTTCGATAGAAAATAATTTCCATCGCTGATCCTTTTCTAAGACTATTTGTTCTATAGTCGGCCTGTTGTTTTTTTCGTAATTATAACAGGTTACGTGTTCTTGTGGATATAACAACCCCGTCATAAACTTTGATATTGTCTCAAAACAGTAAAAGTAATGTTTTGTATTGTCTTTTAATTTATGCAAATATATGCATATATTTCTGTTACCTATCTATTTAGTATAAATTTTTATAAAAAAATATAAGAGGAGATTAACTCCTCTTATACCTGCTACTTAAAAAAAACAGGGACCCGATTGATGGTTGTAAATAGTAAATAGTAAGTTAGTCCCTGTTTATTTTAAAAAACGCGTTTCAAACTAAACCTATGCTACTTCGGTTTCTCAAATAAACTGCCGTAAGTTATTTTATTCTATTTCTAAAATGGCATATGCTATATATGAACCATCTTGAGTTTCAAATCTTAATTTGTATTCACCTCTAGGTAATCCGTTTATATCAATCCTGACTTTGCCCGGAGAAACGGTATATTGTCTTAGATAAAGAGGTAATCCATTTGCATCCTCTACATTCATCTGTAAGTTATCTGAGGTAACTACATCTATTTCTACATATGTATCTGATTGGTATGCACGTACTTTTTCCATTAACGATCGTACTTCCATTCCATCATCTGCAAGAATAATTATAACAATGGGGTGCATTCTTTCATTAATACCATCAATATTTGCCGGAATCATTTTGTTGCTCATAGAAAAAGCAACAAATAATAAAATTAAGGTCTTTAGATATTTCATAATTTTTTTAAGTTAGCTTTGTTGTTGCGATTTATTAAAAATCAGTATAGTTAGTTTTTACGAGCAGCTGTTTCGTGATGTCAAAGGAAAACAATAAAGCAAAAGGAAAAAATAGGGAGGTTTTCAAATAAAGCTTTTTTAAACGATGTCAGACTTTAAATTATTTATTTACAAAGGCTTATCTAATTGTTAATACAGATCGAAATAAGGGTTGTCCAAACCAAATAAAAAGGTGAATCCTTGTATACATCCGATTTTTTAATTAATTATGCCGTCAAATTTAAAAATATGTATAAATCTAGAATTTACTTAATTCTTGCAATCATTTGCTTTCTATTATTTTCATGTTCCCTTCAGGACCGGAGTACAAATGAAATAATGGATAAAGCAGATCTTTTAATCGCACAGGACCCCGACAGTGCTTTAAGTTTATTGGAAACGATAAAGTACCCCAAAGGCTTAAAGGAAGAAGCTTTTAACCGTTATTCTTTACTGTATATACAGGCAAGGGATAAATGTATGCAGGATATTTCGAAAGACACACTCTTTCAGAATGTTGATGATTACTATTTAAAGAAAGGTGATATGGATAAAGCCTCATTGGCTGAATTTTATTCAGGACGTATACTGCATGTTCAAAAACGTCATTCGGAAGCAATGATTAAGTATAAAGATGCGGAACAACATGCCGAATCTACCAAAGATGAAAATCTGAAAGGGATGATACGCATCTGGATTGGAAATTTGTATTTTGATCAGTTATATCCGGATGATGCTATATCCTGGTATAAACAGGCCAATCAATATTTCAGTAGGATAGGAATGTACAAAAATGAAATGGTAACAAATAACAAACTTGGTACAGCATTTCTTGTAAAGAACAACATTGACAGTTCTATTAGCTATTATAATAAAAGTTTGGCTTTAGCTGAACAGCAAAAAGATATATTTAGCCAAGTATCTGCAATAAAAAATATAGGCATCGCTTATGAGAATATTGGAGATGTAAAACAAGCTCGTGATTACTATAGGAAAGCATTAACTTTATCCGGAGAAAAAGAACTGATGGCAAAAACTTATCTTAGTATTGCCTACTCATTTAATGCAGAAAAACAAAGGGATTCCACTTTATTCTATATAGAGAAAGCACAATCATTAGTAGAAAATACTAATCCTGCTCAGATGCTGGTTATTTATCAAATGCTTTCCGATATAGAACAAAATGCAGGGAACTATCTGGCAGCATTGAATTATCAGAAAGATTATACCAAAGAACTTTATGACGACTTAACAAAACGAAACAATCAGGCTATTGTAGATGTACAGGAAAAATATAATTTCGAATTGATCGAAAACGAAAACAACCGCTTATTCATTCAACGTCAAACTTTTATTCTAATTGTCTTAATATTAGTTATTGCATTACTCATCGGAATGTTCGTATTCTACCGAAAGATGAGTAAGAACAAAAGTGACCTACAGAAGGCTAATACTTATATAGCCCAACTTAAAGAAATGGCAGAAGAATACAAAGATGAACAACAATCGAATAAAAAAGTTATATTACAACACTTCCATGTATTGAAAAAAGTTGCTCTTTTGGATAAACACCTGAATGGTGAAGAAAAGAAACAAGGCAGCAAGTTGCTGAAAAGGTTTAATGAGATTGTATACGATCAAGAGGTTTTTGATTGGGATAGAATGTTTGATACAATGAAACATGCATTCGACAATCTACCGGAAAATCTAAGACTGCTTTATCCTTCATTAGACGAATCGGAAATAAGGATTTGTTGTCTGACTTATGGAGAACTTAACAATACGGATATTTCTATGATTATGAATTTGAGTGTAAATACTATTCAATCGAAAAAATCGACCATCCGTAAAAAACTAGGTATCGAAGGATATGGAAATATCAAAGATTTCCTTAAACAAAAAATGAAAGAAATGCGTGAAAAATAATTAGAATTAAAGAGGCTGTCATAACAGTAAAATGTTTATATCAGTAAAATAATACAAATTATTGTCGTGTTGAACGACAAGGAAACAAAACACTTTTAAGACAGCCTCTTTTTGTTTAACTATTTCATTATAGCTATTTTATACTAAAATCATTTGATAAAATACAAATTCTCTTTATATTTGTCCCGTGCAGAAGACAGAGATTTAAAAACTTTAACTATCAAGCTTGCAATTCAGACTAAATTTAGATAATGATTATTATTTAAGTAATTGAAGACAAAATTTAATACACAACACTATGAGACTACATGCATCTTTTACACAATTATTCCTTGTGTTTATACTGGCGGTTATAACTTCTTTCCCACTCTCAATATGTGGACAAGTAACAATAGGCTCTAATCAAGAGGTAAATAAGGCTTCATTACTCGATTTGAAAGAAACAAATGGTGTAATCAATTCAAAAGGAGGCTTAATGCTTCCACGTGTTAATCTAAAAGGGGTGAATATCCTGACTCCTGATGGAGGAGCTTATACAGAAAAAGATATTCACATCGGCCTCTTTGTTTACAATCTGACAAACAAAAAAGAACTATGTGAAGGCCCTTATATCTGGAAAGGAGAAAAATGGCAGCGTTTATGGGCTGCATGTCCTTGCGAATATAAAGTTACGGGATGGATAGACGGCAAAACATACTATGTACTGTGTGAGGAATTCAAAAACATATCACAGTCGAGTGCCGAGGCTATTTGTAAAACTGCAAAAAACGGCGATACATCGAATACATATCATTTATTGACAGATAAGGAATATACTCAGATCTGGTCGGAAAAACCGGAAGGCGAAGACGAAAATATCTTCCTTTCAGGTAATAGCTATTTCCTAAAAAAAGACAGTCAAACAGATTCTCCGAAAGGATGGATTACACAAGGAAACCTCAGTGGAGAAAACCTTAATAAAATGTATAATATAATGGGAGTAGAATGGGGACAGATTCGCGGAGGCATAGCAGGAGGCTTTTTCCCTGGAGGAGCGCCTATTGGCGGAGAGTTTACCAATACTACAGTCCGATGTGTAAGAAATTAAAACTAAAAAAGGTCTCTGAATTCAGAGACCTTTTTTAAGATTCTATTATGCTTTAGCCTTTGCTTTAGCTTCAAATTCGCTAAGTTCTCCGGCTAATTTTCCTGCAACTTCACCTGCAACTTCATTAAATTTTTGTTTGCCCTTACGCACTTCCTGCCTTGCTCTAACACCTGCACGTAAAGCTTTACTCTTACCAACAACAAGACCATGGTCTATTTCGCTTTTTGCTTTGTCGGTTGCATCATTGACTTTATTACGCAATTCTTCGCGCGTTTCAGCGTCAGTTAGCTTCAAGGCGGCATATACACCTAATGCACCAGCTGCCAATCCTAAGATAAATCCTTTCATAATGTGTCGAAATTTTATGAATTAGACATTTTAACTTCCTTATTTAACAAATATAAGATATTTATTAGAATAACAATTACAATCTTGTTATTGTTTATTTAATATTCACATCTTTAAGTAAGAATAACGTTATATTTAGTTCTGTTGAAGTGGAATTGTTGTTTGATTCATTCACACTTAACTTTCTACCTTTTCTGGTTTAGCAGTCTTTGTTGGTTACTAACGCGCACTCCCGTGCATTTGTTTCATTTTGGTATCGCCCAAAATGAAATAATAGGCTAGAGCTAAGCCCCTCTGCGATCTGCCAAACGGCTTGCCGGCCAAATCAAACCTACGGGCTATCGCCCCATTTGATTCTACGCTAAATTCACCGGGCAGGTGCCCACCTGCGAAGCTTTATGCACAGAAGGCTGATACACGAAAAAACCTCGACTTCTCCTTTTCTTTACTTTGCATAGTAACAAGGGCAAGTGATCCATTAATACGAATAAGAAATATTTATCTATGTATAAAGAAATATTTACTTGAGGAATATGATGTTTAAGAGTAAAAAAGTAACAAAATGATGGTATGGTAAAAAGCAAAAAAAGTGTCACTTTTGTCACTTTTTTTCCAGGTGAAAAATGGAGATCGTGTACAGAGCTAGTTTTGCGCTAGATTTTCGAAAATAGACACAATCGGGAGCAAAATTATTTTAAATAAGTAGTATTCTTTATTTTGACATTTTATTACCTTTATACCAAATTTTAAGACTATGAATACCTACTCTAACTTTCAAAAATACCTGCAAAATGAACTTGCAGATATACAATCGGCAGGCCTGTACAAAAATGAGAGAGTAATTGTATCTCCTCAAGGAGCAGTTATCCGTGTAGATACAGGACAAGAAGTCCTTAATTTCTGTGCTAACAATTATCTGGGTTTATCAGACAATAAGGAACTGATAGAGGCAGCTAAGGAAGCAATGGATGAGCGAGGCTTTGGTATGTCTTCGGTACGCTTTATTTGTGGGACTCAGGATTTGCATAAACAGCTTGAAGCTGCTATTGCTAAGTTCTTTGGTACAGAGGATTCTATCCTTTATGCGGCATGCTTTGATGCTAATGGAGGTGTCTTTGAGCCATTGTTGACAGATCAGGATGCGATTATATCAGATTCGTTGAATCATGCTTCTATTATAGATGGGGTACGTCTCTGTAAAGCAGCCCGTTATCGTTATGCAAATGCAGATATGGATGATCTGGAAAAGCAATTGAAGCTGGCACAGTCGCAACGGTTTCGCCTGATAGTTACAGATGGGGTATTCTCTATGGACGGAAATGTGGCCCCAATGGATAAAATATATGAACTGGCTCAGAAATATGATGCCATGATAATGATTGATGAGTCACATTCTGCCGGTGTTGTAGGAAAAACAGGAAGGGGTACAACCGAACTGTTCGACCTGAAAGGGAAAGTTGAGATTATTACCGGTACATTAGGTAAAGCTTTCGGCGGAGCTATTGGAGGGTTTACTACCGGTAAGAAAGAGATAATAGATATGCTCCGTCAACGTTCGCGCCCGTATTTGTTCTCTAATTCGATACCTCCTGCTATTGCTGCTGCAGGCATTAAGATGTTCGAGATGATGGACCGGACAAACGAATTGCAGGATAAGCTGCATGAAAACACAAGTTACTTTGTTGAGAAAATGAAGGCTGCAGGATTCGATATAAAGCCTACTCAATCTTCTATCTGCGCAGTGATGCTATACGATGCAAAGCTTTCGCAGGATGTGGCTGCCAGATTATTGGATGAGGGTATTTATGTAACAGGCTTTTACTATCCTGTAGTACCTAAAGATTTAGCTCGCATACGTGTACAGATATCGGCTGGTCACGAGAGAGAGCATCTGGATAAGTGTGTAGCTGCATTTACCAAAATAGGAAAAGAACTTGGTGTAATTTAAATAAACAAATGAAAAACATTCTTATTGTGGGCAGTACGGGTCAGATAGGCTCAGAGCTCAGTATTAAATTAAGATCTATTTACGGAGAGAGTAATGTTATTTGCGGATATTACAAACCTCCTTTTCCTGAGGGCTTTTTCGATGCAGGTCCAACTATTGAGATTGACGCTACAGATATAAATCAGATAGCATCGGCAGTAAAGAAACATAACATAGACACAATCTACAATCTCGCAGCCATTCTGTCAGCAACAGCTGAAAAGCATCCGAAATTGGGTTGGGATGTAGGATTAGGTAGCCTTATGAATTGTCTGGATGTAGCCCGTGAATATAAATGTGCGGTCTTCACCCCTAGCTCAATCGGGGCTTTCGGCCCTGAAACTCCCAAAGACAAAACACCTCAGGATACTGTTCAGCGTCCAACTACGGTATATGGTATAACTAAAGTGATGGGTGAGCTGCTTAGCGATTATTATTACCATCATTGGGGTGTTGATACACGGTCGGTACGTTTTCCGGGTATTATTTCGAATCTGACCCTTCCTGGTGGAGGCACAACAGATTATGCTGTAGAGATATTCTACAAAGCTGTTCGTGGTGAGAAGTTTATATGCCCGATAAAAGCTGGAACATATATGGATATGATGTATATGCCTGATGCTCTGAATGCTGCTATAAATATAATGGAGGCTAATCCAGAGAACCTTGTACATCGCAACTCGTTCAATATTGCTGCTATGAGCTTCGATCCGGAAATGATCTATGCTGCAATTAAGAAACATTATCCAGACTTTGTAATGGAATATGAAATAGACCCTCTGAAACAGTCTATTGCTGATTCGTGGCCTAACTCATTAGACGACAGTTGTGCCCGCAAAGAGTGGGGATGGTCGCCTGAGTATGATCTGGAAAAGATGACGGCAGATATGATAAAGATATTGAGCAAAAGGGAGGCTCAGTTAAGCTATAATGGATAAATGAAAATATTTGAGGGGTTCTTTCTATTTGGAAAGAACCTTTTAATTATATATCTTTTATTCTTATATTATCTAATATAATCGACTCATTTCCTGTATTCTTAAAACTAACTTTTACTGTACGTTTATGATCTCCATATTCCGGATTTGTTCTGAATCTAGTATGATGTTCTGTAAAAATTGATTTTAAGTCAGATACAGTTTCTACCGCATCTTCGTTTATACCTGTAACTGAGGTTATATTTTCTATTTTAGCCAACACGCTTCCTTTACCTGTTCCATAATATGAAAGAGAATACTGCTTGCTATGATCTAAATACACATACTGACAAATGGAGTCTCCTGAGGCAAGCAATATACTATAGTTTCCGTTATAAGTATTATCCTTAGTAATTTTTCCGGTACCTTCCCAAGGAAACAATGTACCATCATACTCAAAATTACCATTTGGTAAATGATTATCTTTTTCTAATTGCCATTGATAATGTCGTACATAATCTACTTCCATTGTAACTTCTCCATTTCTTCCATATGCCCCAAAAAACATATTCATCATATGATTGGATGATTTTATATCATATGGATTCCACCACTCTTTAACTAGTTCTCCATCAATGTAGAATTTCAATCCGGCAGGTGTCCAAAGCATACTATGAGTTACCCACTTGTCTTTGAAATCTCCCTTATGGATATAATGGCCTATATTACGTTCAAATTTACCTTTAGGTGACACATTTCCGTGAAGAACTATTTCAGTTGTAACATATTCGCACAAATCTATCTCAAAAACCTGCCCCCGAGGCCTTATTCCTTCTACATCCAAAGCTTTATTTCCTTTTTCCACAAAATATCTTGGATCGGGTCCGGGTGAATCGAACCAGAATGCTACATTCACTTGTTTAGCACTATCTACTGCATTTCGCTTTATACGGGCTTCAAAATAGCCCCCTAGACTATTTTCCATATGATTTCTATTCGAATACCAATCATATGTTTGAATAGAAGATACCTTTCTACCTGTATCCCAAAAAGCCTTTTCCGGCTTTTCTTCATTTACCTTCAATATAATGGATTTACCTGTGAATTCCATTTCGGGCTCAGGAAGATTATTTGCCTTAAAATCATCAAAATTAGTCTTATATACATAGTCTAGTGTAGAATAATAATTAGTAAACCATTTAGATGTATCTAACCGGCTTCCATTAAATTCATCATTCCATACCAATTTCATTCCTTTAGGTAAAACTTTTGTAGTAGGTATATCATTATCTGTTAAAACAGTAACTTTTCCTATGTTACTAGTATTAGAGCAGCTTAGGCAGAAGAGAATAAGTAGTATAGATAAAATCTCTCGTTTTTTCATAATATAGTATTAATTATAATCGTACAAAATTACTCTTCTATTCTGTAACTCACAAAAGCAAATTCAGTACCATCAGGCGACCATGAGTTTACATTTAAACTTCCCTGTCCCCCAAAAAGCTCAAATAATATCTCGGGATTATGGCTATCTTCTCCTATCATTCTTAATTCCACATTCTTATACCGAAGATGTTCATGAGGCTCCAGGTCACCTTTTTTATATGATATATAAAGTATATGCTTACCGTCAGGTGACAAATGCGGAAACCATGAGTTCCGATCTTCTTCAATAACCATTTGCTCTTGCTCCGATCCGTCCACCTTCATTCGCCATATTTGCATAAGTCCAGTACGCATCGAATTGAACCAGATACATTTGCCATCAGGTGAATACTCAGGTCCATCATTTAGCCCTGGGGCTGTGGTGAGACGGGTTTCATCTGTTCCATCTATATTTATGGTATAAACATCCATCTCTCCATTTCTATTTGCACAATATGTCAGTTGTTTGCTGTCAGGACTCCAACCATGAAGGTAACTAGGCTGCGGAGGGGTAATCTGGATAGGCTTACCGCCAGCAGCAGGCAAAACAAATATAGTAGGTTTACCATGAGGTAAAGAACGATGACTTACTGCCAGCCATTTATTATCGGGAGAGATAAGGTGGTCATTATTGCATTTATTGGCAAATCCGGTGTCAATAAGCTGAGGCTTTCCAAATGTATCTGTTGACAATTTATATATCAGCCCATCACTATTATAAATAATCCATTTACCATCTGGTGTCCAGTCTGGTGCTTCTATCAGGTATGGGAATTCTTTTACTACTTTTCGTTGTTTTGTGGCTATATTATATATTTCGAGAAAGCTAGTGACTTTCTTTGGTTCATTATAAAAACTCATATTTAAAGGTATTTATTACATAGATAAAATTACATAAATAATTTTACTCTTCTAATCTTGTTTTATTATATAATTAAATCCGATACCAAACTCTAGAGGTGTACTATTCTTGAATTTAATTTGTTCGGGTTTTACCTTCGAAAAATCAAAAGAATTATAACCTATCCAGCAAGCCATAGCCCACCTATTATTTATTGGGAATTGGTATCCCAACTTAAGCTCATACTGAAAACGGCTACGATGTGCATTTTTAGAAAGGTCTTCCACCCTGTCGCTACTCATATTCATCCACGTATACGAAAACTTATTTTCGAGAAACAAGTATCTGGGCCTGTCTATTTTATTATTATAACTCACCGGAAGATATATTTTGGGAGCTATAAATGGAGACCAATAACTACCTTTATATATATCATTTCTGACAATTGAGTTTATATCTTCATATTCCACTTTCTGATTAAAGATTCCTCCTTTTAAACCAACCTCCAAACCAAAGAAAAATAAATAATCGAATTCGTATCCTATACTTATTCCACTAGCTACAGGATTATTTCTTTTACTATTGAAATAGTGGGGTCCCCAAGATAAATCAACTCCGGCATTTATTTTTTGCCCCTCCTGAGCCATAACAAACAAAGAGGAAAATGTAATAAGTGTAATAAATAATTGTTTCTTCATACTCTGCTTAACTGTCTTTTAATAAAAACAATTTTTATAACAACTTGGTTCTTTTCTGTTTCTCTAGACAAAGTATCTTTACAAATCTAACGAAATTTAAATAGAATAAACCTTATTTTTTATATATTGCATTGAATTTATAAACAGAAAGCCTACAAATGAAAAAGCTGATATTCTGCTGCATTTTTTTATTCATTCTGATAGCCTGTAGTGAAAACAAATCAATTATGGGACGTTGGGCTATAGAGATAGAAGGAACAAACGAAACGTCCATATTAATGTTTAATGATACAGTTGTATGCCCCGAACTACAAATAAACTATGATACGATATATATGGAAACTAAATCCGATGGAGTTATCACAGACAGTCAGTTTGTAGGCATTTATTCCATACATGGAGATGAAATACGAGCAGTAGATAGATACGGAAAAGAACAGATTTGTAGATTTGTGTTAGAAGACGACATTTTAATAATATATGATAAAGATAACCCGGACAAAATAATGATGAGACTCCGGCGAATAAAAGAAAGCTAGCAAATAAGCTAGCTTTCTTTATATATCCTAATTCTTTAGATAAAACTATTCCTCACCTACAAGCATAGAATCCCGATATCCAAGGAAATATAAAATTCCGTCCAAACCTACTGTTGACAGCGATTGTTTAGCGTTTTCTTTCACTTTTGGTTTTGCATGAAACGCAATACCCAGTCCGGCAATACCTAACATAGGAAGATCATTAGCACCATCCCCTACTGCAACTGTCTGACGCATATCCACTTTTTCAACCTGAGCCAGAAGACGAAGAAGTTCAGCCTTACGTTTACCATCTACAATATCACCGACATAATTCCCTGTCAATTTGCCATCTACAATTTCCAATTCGTTAGCATATACATAATCAAAACCATATTTATCTTTCAGGTAATTACCAAAATATGTAAATCCACCGGAAAGAATAGCAATTTTGCATCCGCTTTTTTTCAGAATACGGATAAGGCGAGTCATTCCTTCAGTAATAGGAAGATTTTCGGCAATATCTTTCATTACAGATTCATCCAGTCCTTTTAGTAAGCCCACACGCTGCTTGAAGCTCTCGCTAAAATCTATTTCACCTCGCATTGCCGATTCGGTAATAGCTTTGACCTGCTCACCAACACCAGCACGTTCTGCTAATTCGTCTATTACTTCTGTTTGAATCAGAGTTGAATCCATGTCAAAACAAATAAGACGTCGCATACGACGATACATACTTTCAGCCTGAAATGCTATATCTATGGCCTGATCATCGGCCAGTTTCATAAACTCATGCTTTAATTCCTGTTCATCATCAACTGTTCCCCTTATAGCAAACTCTATACAAGAACGGCTTGGACGCTCGTTTTCATCTAAAGGAACACGTCCTGTCAAACGGATAATTTTTTCTATATTGAGCTTATATCTTTGGCTTATGTTAGCTACTGCTGAAATTTGAGAGGGTTTCAAATTCCGCCCGAGCATAGTAACTATATATCTATTTTTAGTTCCCTGAAGACACACCCATCTCGAATATTCTTCCTTACTAATAGGCGAAAAGCGTATAATAACGCCTAATTCCGTCGCTTTGAACAGAAGGTCTTTAATAACTTCACCTGCATTCTGAGCCTCAAACATAATAGCAAGAGATAAAGAATGATGAATATTAGCCTGACCTAAATCGAGAATATTCGCATTATATCTTGCTAGCACAGCTGTTAATGCGGCTGTTACACCAGGCTTGTCTTCACCCGACAAACTGGCTAATATGATCTCTGAATCTTCCATATTATTTTTATTACAGTCTTCCTATTTTCGAGAAAGAGCATATATGTTTAGTTATCTGAGCAATTCCTTTTCTGCCGAAATCACCTTATCAAAATCGAATTGTTCCGTAATATTTTGTCTAAGTAATTCTATTCTGTCATTGCATAAGTTACCAATACTACCCTCATGTGTATGGTGAACTTTCTTATCATGAACAAAATTTCCTTTTTCTATTTCCAAGCCCACTTTCTTATAAGCATCACGGAAAGGTACACCTTCCAACACAAGGCGATTAACCTCCTCTACGCTAAATATAAGCATGTATTTAGGGTCATCCAGAATATGCTCATTTATGGTAACTTCATTCATCATCCGTGCTACCATTTCCAAGCAGTCATTCATTTCTTCAAACGAAGGAATAAACATTTCCTTCGTAAGCTGTAAATCTCGGAAATATCCTGATGGCAAATTATTTATGATAAGAGTAATATCAATAGGGAGTGCTTGCAATTTATTGCATTTAGCTCTGGTAAGTTCAAATACATCAGGGTTTTTCTTATGAGGCATAATACTTGAACCTGTCGTATATTCGTCCGGCAATTTAATAAAACCAAAATTTTGGCTATTAAACATACACGCATCAAAAGCCAATTTTGATAATGTTCCGGCGATACCTGCGATAGCGAATGCCACAGTACGCTCCATTTTTCCACGCCCCATCTGAGCATAAACAACATTATAATCCATCGAATCGAATCCGAGCAGATCAGTTGTCATTTGACGGTTAAGCGGAAACGACGATCCATATCCTGCTGCCGAACCTAAAGGATTACGGTTGCATATCTTATATGCTGCAAGAAGCAATTGAAGGTCATCTACCAGGCTTTCAGCATATGCACCAAACCATAATCCGAATGATGATGGCATTGCTATCTGGAGATGGGTATAACCTGGCATTAATACATCTTTATATTTTTCACTTTGAGTAAGAAGTACATTTATCAGATTATTGACAGAGTCTACCAATAAATGAATTCTGTCACGGGTAAATAATTTCAGGTCTACAAGAATCTGATCATTACGCGATCTGCCACTATGAATTTTTTTTCCTGTATCCCCTAATTTTCGAGTTAGCATCAGCTCTACCTGTGAATGTACATCTTCTATACCTTCCTCTATGACAAACTTGTCATCGATAGCCTGCTGATAAATTGCTTTCAACTCCTGAAGGAGTAATTCCAATTCATCTTTTTGAAGAAGTCCTATCGATTCCAGCATTTTTATATGTGCCATCGAACCGAGTACATCAAATGGAGCTAAATAAATATCTAATTCGCGATCGCGACCTACAGTATAGGATTCAACATCTTTATTTACCTGAACACTCTTTTCCCAAAGTTTCATTTATATAATATTTAGACCTTTACCTGTTTTTTATTTCATTGTATGGTAGCAAAGCCAAAGTTTCAGCTATCTTATTCACTCCCCCTTGTAATGGTTTCGAAACCATTGGTTTTAAGAAAGGGTTTAGATCAGCCTTTACTGTTATCTTCATTTTAGTTTCATTATCGATAGTAGGCTTCAACTGGATCCACATAGTAACACCGAAAGGTACCTGCTCAGCTTGAAACTTAATTGTTTTATTCTCTTCCCTTTCTACTACAACAAACTTTACTTTTCCTACAGGATCGACCGTCACAGTACAAGAATCTTTATCGAATGTAAAGTCTTTTATTTTATCTTGAGGAATTCTGTCTTTTGCATATTCCAGATTATTCAAATCAGAAAGTACTGCATATATTTCCGCATCAGTATACGGAATAGTTTTTATCTCGCTTACAAATTCAGCCATTATTATTTTAGTATAAATAAGCTATTTCTACTTTTTAGTTACAGAAAGGCAGATTATTATAACATTTAGCTATAACTAACCTTTGCCGCTATACTATAAAAGTGATAATAAGTCTGCACCTTATTTCCAGTCAGCCGGAGCTTTTCTCCATTCCTGAAGAGTTTCCAAGTCTGATTCTGCTATATAATCGATGCGTAAAGCCTCTTCCAATACTGCATCATAATTTGTCAAAGTCAATAGTTGAACCTGCGCTTCCTCAAATTTCTTAGTAGCAATAGGGAACCCATAAGTAAAATTTGCAACCATACCTATAACTTCCGAACTGTCGCGGCGGATAGCTTCCACAGCCTTTAAACTGCTTGATCCAGTAGAAACAAGGTCTTCTACAACTACAACTTTACTACCTGGCTTGAGTTCTCCTTCTATCAGATTTTCTAAACCATGATCCTTAGGAGTAGCACGGATATATACAAATGGTAATCCCAATACATCAGCAACAATTGCCCCTGGAGCTATTGCTCCTGTAGCAACACCTGCAATAGCATCAACCTCCGGAAAATTTTCCATGATAAGGCGTGCCAACTCTATTTTTATAAAGGTACGTATTTTAGGATATGAAATTAATTTTCTGTTGTCGCAATAGATAGGCGATTTCCATCCTGATGCCCATGTAAATGGATTAGATGGCTGTAGTTTAATTGCTCTGATGCTTAGTAACTTTTCAGCAGTCAGTTTTTCCAAAGTGCTCATAATAATAATTCTAAATAATATCAATCATCGTATTCGGCTACAAATATACAATTAATAGAGAAAATAAAGGTAAATATAGCAGAAAGAAATTCTACAAAAATGAAATAAGATAAAAGCCTCAGAAGCCCATATTTATTGTGTCAAAATGTATCTAAATAATGAATTTGTAAACATTAATAACACCTTAGCACGTATATCATAAAAAAAACAGCTGCTCTTCTCAGGGCAACTGTTTCTTATGCAAAATACATTTACACATTTACTTACCTATCGGTAATTTACTTAGCTCTTTAATGTCATTCAAATCAGAGTAATCATATTGGTACAGGCCATCATCGGCTATCATCATCAATATATTATTATATGGGATGACATCGAATCCGTCCATACCTTTGTAATGAGCTAAGAGATTGGACATAATTTTTTGAGGTTCTTGTGCATTATACACTTTCAGTCCTTCGTCGCAAATAAAGAGGGTATTGTTGTCTATACCCAATCCCTTAGGATTGTGCATAGTATATGATACTATTTGTTTCGGGTTCTTAACATCGCTTACATCCACAATAAACAGCTCGTTATTATTTTGCCCACAATTATTTCCCGAACGTATGGTTACGTATGCCATATCATTTTCAACCACAACCGGATCACAGCCATAAATATGTCTAATAGCCGATTGATATTCAGGAATTAACGGATTTTTCACCGAATATATAAGCATACCTGTAGGAGTTCCCAGAAACATACAATCTTTGTAACTAAAAATTGTTTCCACATCCCAACCTACAGGAATATCCTGTGATGCTTTTTCTGGTTGGTCACCAGCAAGGTTGAATACACTCATCCTATTATTTAGAACCACATACAAGTAGTCTTGATACAGTCCAAAGCGAGACATCGAACCATTGGCTCCTTTACCTCCACTGGTACCAGAGGACGATTCTGCATTAGCATATACATAATCACAATCTTTACATGGCTTATATGTATAAGTCTCTGTCTTTTCTATCGTTGTCCAACCAACAATAACACTATCCGGAGAGTTTCTGTAATCTACTCCCCAATAATTATCTGTAGGAGGAAGAGAGGTTGGAAAAGCATTCTCCAAACGGTTCTTCAACTCTGGTTTAGCAGGATTACTTATATCAAACCAAACAAGATCAGTAAACGAATCGGCGTAAAGCATATTATTACGAATAGCAAGATCTGCATTTCCCATCAATTCTATATAACCAACGTTTTGCGGAGAAGAAGGATTCTGATTATTTATGATATGTATTCCTTTCTGAGGCTCAGAAATATATAAATAACCTTCATAAAAACAGATTTTACCTTGTTTTTCAATTTGTTCCGGTACAGTCGAAGTTTTGATTGATTTGTTAAAGTCGCTCCGGCTCATCATCACCGGTTCATTTACCTGATAGGTGTAGGTTCTTGTTACCTCATTATTGTCACATCCGGACAAAATCATAGCAGATAATAAAATAAGCAGTGTTACTTTTTTCATTATAAAATTATTTAAGGTTTATATTAAAAATGTCAGAATTCGTATCGAAGCCCGGCACTCAACTCGAATACAGTCTTTTTGTCAGTTCTAATACTAGCTGGTTGGTTATTATCAAAATAATGGGATACTTGAGGCTCTACATATAGTCCCCAGTTGTCAGTTAAAGAGTATGCTGCACCAATCGATCCATTCACAGACCATTGTACACCATCTACAGATCCTTTATCATTAATATCGGCAACGAAGTTATTTTCATTAGATTTCTTTTCAGTATACTTATATCTCACCCCCTTTTCTACAGTACCTCCACCCGAAACGTATATGTTCCATTTAGGGTCTTTCCATAGGTAAACAACCATATTTAGTGGAATACCCAGATAATGTAGCTCTTGTTTAGCCTGATAATTCGATTGTCCTACTTTTTTAAATTTAGAGGATAAATAAGTGTAAACAAGCCCGGTCTCTATACCTATACGATCATTAATATTTTTGCGAACACTTATACCAAAAGACAGAGGTAAAGAATGATCCATATCATCAATCTCTTCTATGCTATTCTTTAGTGCAACATTTGCAGTTTCCACCGGATCAGAGCTTGATAAATCAGGTGATATTTGGGCATAAACACCAGACATACTATTATAATGATAAGCCATATCTTTATCATTACCCGAACTCATTTTGAAGTTGCCGGACGAAACATTTGCAGCTAACAACCATTTTGAATCGCTTTTAGTTTTTGGAAGAATAATCCTTTCTTCCTGAATTGTTCTTTTCGGTTCTGCTTTTTTAGATTCTTCCTTCTCTATTGCTTCTTGTGCAATATATGTTGGGGCAACAGAATCTGTCTTTATACCTGGCACATTTGCCGGAGCTTCATCTTTATCTACATTAGCCAGATTGATAGAATCATCTAATGCCACATAAATAGCCTCACCATTTTTTTGTTCAGGTTTCGATGTAGAAGATAGTGCTTTTTGTGGTTCTTCTTTGATTTTAGGAATACTTATAATATTGCTTTCAGAATCATCCTTGCTTTCTGCAACATTTTTTTGATCAAGTACTTTATTATATACCTCTGTAGTATCTGCCTTTGGCGTTGTAGATGTTATATCAGAAGGAGAATTATTTTCAGGCAAAGAAAATAGCAAGAGTATAATAACAGCCGCAGCTGCTACGCTACTTCCTACCCAGCCAATAATTCTCCTATGTTTATTCTTAGGTTTAAAATGCGATTCTATATTATCCCAGCAATCAGAATCGACCGGAAGACGATGGTCCTCCAGCTTATTCCGGATAAGATCCGTAAATATATCCGGTCTCTCGTTATTATTCATTCTATCCTGCATTACCGTGATCTATTAATGATTGCACATTTTTTTGCAGAGCTTTTCGGGCTCTTATAAATTGTGAACGGGAGGTACTTTCTTTTATATTTAGCATTTTTGCTATTTCCTGATGTGAATAACCCTCTATTGCAAAAAGGTTGAATACAGTACGAAATCCACTAGGTAATTGAGCTATACACGCCATCAAATCGTCAGCTGAAAGTTGTTCCAATGCAGAGGTATCTACATTTTCAACAACCCCCTCATATTCATCAATATTTATACTTTGTTTTAGGGTATCGTTCCGTCTGAGATGTTGGAGAGCAGTAGTTACGAATATACGTCGTAGCCATCCGGCAAAAGCTCCTGTACCCGAATAGGTGTCTATCTTGGTAAATACCGTAATGAACCCATCCTGTAGCAAGTCCTTCGCAGTCTCCTTGTTATTGACATATCGCATACAAACACTCATCATAGTAGGGGCATATAACTCGTAAATTTGCTTACGAGCTAATGGGTCACCACGTTTGCATCCGTCAATTAATAACTGTTCATCCATTGGCCGATTATACTCTCTACTTACAATGATGCAATAAGGCTTAAAGAAGTTGCATCATATAAAATTAAATTTTTATTAAAAAAGGGCATAAAATATAAATTATGAACCTATCTGTTTGTTCCATTATGTAAACGTACGGTTGAAACAAAAGTTGTCCTATATAATACTTTTTTATTCAATAATAAGTTACTATTTTTATAGTCCTCATAATCTATTATTTATATGAAAAATAGCTCTTTTAATATAGATATCAGGGAGGAAAATGCCAATGACTTCCCTGCTGTGTATAACGTACATTTCACAGCTTTTGGACGAAACGATGAAGCACGCTTGACAGACAGGCTTCGCCTTAGCAAGGCTTTCATACCACAGTTATCCCTTGTAGCCCAGACAGATAATAAAATAGTAGGACATATCTTATTTACAAAGATAACGATTTCGAATGACGTTGATGGAGGGGCGACAGAAAGTCTTTCTTTAGCACCTGTAGCAGTAGTTCCCGAGATGCAAAGGCAAGGAATTGGGGCTATGCTTATTCGCCGAGGACTAGAGATAGCCCGCGAATTGGGATATAAATCTGTAATTGTGCTTGGTCATAAAGATTATTATCCGCGCTTTGGATTCATATCTACACAGAAATGGCAAATAAAGCCACCTTTCAATGTACCAAAAGAAACCTTTATGGGTCTGGAACTGATTGATGGTAGCCTATCTGATGTTGCTGGCGTAGTAAAATATGCAGATGAATTTTTAGCGATCTAAAACTTCCTTAGCTTACTTTTTCTATAAGGCTTTTCAATTTATCGGGAGTTTGTATTTCGTGAGTATAAAATTTGCCATCTACAAATACATTATATGTTGTGACTGGAGACACATGTTCTTGAGCCATCTCTTTTGTTGTTATATGGTGCATACGTACCGGATAATTTGATGATAGAATCACTGGTTCGAGTAGTCTTATATAAGGTGTTGTAAAAGGGCATTGGGCTGTATAAAAAATGTCGATTCCTTTTATACCCTCTCCCATTCCCAATTGAGCTGATTTTTTGAATGAGGGCAGAGTAGCTTGTTTATCAAAACGTTTTACTATCAATTCAAAATAAGGAGGACAACTATCAGATATTTCATATCCTTGACGCAACATAAATGCTTTGTCTGACAAATATGCCTTCTTTTTATTACCAACAATCAATGTAACGCCTTTATACCCGGCCTCCTTTGCTTCTTTCTCACATTCTTGCAGTAATTGTTTTCCATACCCTTTTCCCTTAAAGGAACCTGATACCCAAAAACAATTAACGAACATATACCCATTAGCTTCAATTGGCACCCATGCATTTTCGGCAGGAAGGTACTCTATAAAAACTTTGCCTTTGGCATTTAATTTTTTGAATCTTAAGCCTTCTTGCATACGACAGCTAAGCCATTCTTTTTTTGCAGAAACTCCATCATTATTCGATTTGCTGTTCATCGCACAACAAATATGTTCGGTAGTTATGTTATTTTCGTTTAGGGTAATAATATCCATGATAGTTATTTTTAGTTTTGTTGATCACAGGCACATATATTTCAGTAAGTAAGTCTTCTTCCGAAACTTTGCCCGGATTGTTTAAGTATTTCTCAAAACTATAACCTTTTCTGAGTTTGTATTCACTAGATGGGAGCCATAATAAGAAAATGTTATAATATATATCTAATAGTTGGCTGTAAGAACCTTTGAGTGTAAAAACAGCATATTCGCCTCCATCTATTATTTGTATACCAAAAGGACCGGTTGCCTCAACATCTTCTTGAGTTGTAAAACAAGCATAGAAGCGACAGTTCTCGGGTAAGGTAATCATTGGATTATCGAAACTTAATCCGATAAACTCAGTTTGCTCATTTACCAGATTATTTTCTCTTGCAAAATTCCCCAATTTTTTCCATGCTACCACATACGACTCTGGTGAACCATACCAGTCTATAATGCGTATATAAACGACCTTCTTTGCCTCAACAATCCTTATTTCAGGGATCAAAGGCATTATCTCCCGTTTGTTTTCTTCAAAGAAATTATATCTGCTGTCTTTAGGTTGAGCTCGAAAAACAGATGGAGATACACCAAAATGCTTCTTAAAAGCTTTTGATAAAGCGTGTTTTGTTGCATAACCTGTTCTGATTGCAATATCTTCTAAACTATAGTCAGACATTTGCAAACGTTCTGCAATATATTCTAAGCGGAGACGACTTATATATTCCCCAATATTCTCTCCAATAATGGTTTTAAAAATCCGATGAAAATGAAACTCCGATAAATTGGCTATCTCAGATAACTTTTTTATATCCGGACTATCAAACAGATGTTGATTGATATAGTCAACCACCTTGTTTACTGCTTTTTCGTATTCGTTTAAAGTCGTCTCCTTCATTTTAAATTATGCTGTAGCCCAACGCTTTAATTTAGGAAAATACATTTTCATTTGAGCAATAGCTTCTTCTTTTGTCACTTTGGTTTCAGCATCTTTATTAAATTCCTCCACAAACTGTGCACAATGTTCTATCATCTGATCCATTGTGAAATCCTGAGTAAAATGGCCTTCTGTAAAACAATATTGACAATAGTCTTCATTTTTACTTTTGTCTGTATTTGTTCCGAAATCTGCATCTGTATTAAGCGGCATACCGCAACTTTGGCAAAATTTTTGATCCATAATTAAATAATTTTATTAGTTAAACTTAATGTTGATACAAATAAAGATATTTCAAAGAAAAGTATAGTTATCCATTCTTGCTATTTTACTGCATGTAAAAATATGTTTACGGATATTTATTCTAATCATTAAACAATATATTAAATATGAATTATTTATAGACATTATATCCTATTGATATATTTCAAATATATTATTAATAAAAGTTAAACAGAGAAATGGTGATTAATCTTTTTTACTTTTATCATATCAAAGTAACAAAGAGAACAAAAAACAGTATTCACTTTTAATACTAGAAAGTCATGAAAAAGTTTTTATTAGCATTTGCATTATTAATAGGAATCGGATCATTCTATAATACAACAGAAGCACAAAGCATCAATATAAGTATTAATATCGGCCGTCAGCCGGCTTGGGGTCCAGTAGGGTATGATTATGTAGGTTACTACTATTTTCCAGATATAGATTGTTACTATGATGTTAATGTAGGATTATTCTACTACTTGCACCGTGGACATTGGGTTTCTGCCCGTTATTTACCTTATGGATATAGAAATTACGATTTGTATGGAATGTATAAAGTAGTATTGAATGTACACGAACCTTGGAGATATCACAGAACTCACTATAGAGATTATGCACGATATAAAGGTTACAGAAACCAGATAGTTATTCGTGATAGCCGCGACTATCGCTACCGTGATAGCCGAAACAACAGAGTCGCTTGGTATTCAGATAGTAAATCTCACAGAGATAATGGTAGAAAATATACAAGTAACAATCGTTCGGAATACAGAAACGATAATAAAAATTCGAATAGAAATAAAGTAAGAGAAAATAATAACCGAAATACTTACAAATCGGATAACAATCGGACAAAAGATAGAAAAGATAACGCTAATTCAAACAGGAATAGCAATTATAAACAACGAGATTCGAAACAAAATAATAGCAGTAGTAGTAACAATAGAGAAAGAGTAAACCGATCAAACTCGTCTCAAGATAACAAAAACTACAGAACAGTATCAAATACAACACAAAGAAGAAGCAGATAATAAATAATAAGTTATTTTAGGTTGGTGAATACAGAAAGACAGGTGTATATATGATAATATACACCTTGTTTTATTATTTCTTATTCGTATCTTTGTGTAATTCAAAGCTATACAATATGAAGAAATACATAGGGTTTATCTTCTTTTTTATTTTTATATCTACCCAGCTACAAGGACAAAGTATTGTTTCTTTAAAGCAAAAAAACATTGTTGGACGTTGGGTAGAAGATAAGGCTATTATAGGTAATGATAGTACTTCTGCCATAGCATATCCTGATACATATATTTTTAGGGACAATATGCTTTTTCATAAAGGAGAAGCTGCCGAAGGTATTATTTTATTCAATATAACAGGAAAATATAAGATCGAAGGCAATTCTATAATTATTTACTATCGTGATTATACAAAACGACAAGTACAGAAACAAGATGCCTTGAAATTAATTTTTGAAGTTTTATCCATTTCAGAAAATGAGATGAAGATCCTTGTTAAAGATTATGATTTCGAGAATGAAATAATTCTAAAGAAATTACAATAAAATCTAACCGAGACCGTTTGCTCAAGTGAATACACTTCGTGAACATGAACTCATGGTAATAAATGTCAAATTTTAGGAGTTTGTTTAATTATCATGAAAAAATATGAGTAATTTTGCAAAACAAATACTTACAAAACTATGAATAAGTTTTTATCAATTACCTTATTAATCATTCTTGGGTTAACTAGTTGTGTAAACAATAGTGACGAGCCAGTTCCACCTACACCCGGTCCTACAGAGCGATTGGAATCTGAAGATGATTTGATTGGAGGCTGGATGACCTATTATTCCAGAAAAGAAATTATTATAGATTATAATACATCTCAAGCATCTATGCTCCCTACATTCAGAGATATTAGTTATGATGGATTTATTACTTCTTTTTATAAAGAAAATGGCAAATATATGTTCATCAGTAAAAATACTGTAGAGCAAACAATTGATGAAGGAAACTATAAGATCAGTAAAGGCCCCACTAAAGACACAATCCTATTTTTATGGGAAACAGAAGATAAACAAAACATAGGGCAAGTGAAAGATACAGTAGTGCGTCAGGTTATAAATGACATAAATTTGACAACAGGTATACTTAAAGCAGCTTTTCCGTATACAGGACGAAATATTCATGATGGTACCAGATATTTGATTACAGATTATAAAATATCCCGAAATATGGCAATAGCACCAAACACTGTATCTGGTGTATTGAAAGATAAAGTAGACTTTGAAGATATGACTAAAGGCAAGTGGCTTATCTATGGTGCCGAAGCATTTTATAATAATGCAAAGGACTATAATAAAACACAAGAAATTAATGATGCTATCACAGGCTTAATGTTCAGATTCTTTACTGATCCGGTAAAAGGGAAACAAGTAGCTTATTCACATGTAAATGCCCCTAAAGAATCTGCTGCAAATACGTTTTCTGTAATCCTGATAGATGATCTATTCCATATATTAACCTCAGAAAAATCAGAAAAAGTAAAAAAATCAGCATACACTATAAGTAACGATAAAGTACAGGAGGCCTTACGTTATTTAAAAAATAAAAGAAAGCCTTCTCTGGAAAAAACAGAATCAAAATCTATTTTAAAGTCTACAATTGGAACATTAGCAGAAGAGGAATTAGAAGATCTAGATGTTTACATCTGGGTAACCGATTCAAAATACAAGGATGGTTCAATACAAACTTTTGTTGATTTATCTGAAGGAAACATTGAGGAGAATGTTCGTATAGTAGAACGTATAACATATCTTGTGAAAAGAGTAGAGTAGAGTAGAATAAATCAAATTATAAATGTATTAATCAAAGGCTTATGTTAATTACATAGGCCTTATTTCATTTATAACAGTTTAAAAAATAAAACATACTTTATTCTAATTCTAGAATTTACGTATATTTGCACTCATCTAAAAAAATAAACCTAAATGAATATTATCTTAGATTGTGAACGGATGAAATATCCCAATACAGGATTGAATACATTCTGTAAACAATTGGCTGATGCCATGTATAATACAGTAAGAGAAAAGGATAAGCTGACTTTTTTTATATCATCATGTGATAATAACTTTTTAGGAGAAGACAAAAGATATTTAAAACAACGATATTTACATAGAAAATTCCCCATATGCGTTCCAAACTTGGATATCTGGCACACAACTTACCAATTATCACGATATACAGGAGGAAGCCTGCGTACAAAAAAAGTCTTAACTATTCATGATTTAAACTTTTTATACGAAAAAACATCATCTTTTGATATACAACGTTATACAAAAAAACATCAGAAGATTATGGATCGGGCAGATCATATTGTTGCTATCTCTCATTTTGTAAAAAATGATATACTTAATCATCTAGACACAAAAGGGAAACCTGTTAGTGTGGTTTATAACGGTTATGAAATAGACGAATTTCCCGGTTTCGACAATCCGACTTACAAACCAACTAAACCCTTTATATTTTCAGTAGGCACAGTAAACGAAAAGAAAAATTTTCATGTACTCTCCCCGCTGCTGGTTAATAATGATTATGAATTGATAATAGCAGGAACAATCAGTGACTACGCTAAAAAGATAAAAGACTATGCTAAAAAAATGGGCGTAGAAGACCGTGTCAAAGTTATAGGTGCAGTATCCTCGCAAGACAAATATTGGTATATGAAAAATTGCCTAGCTTTTGCTTTCCCATCCATTGCTGAAGGATTTGGTCTACCTGTTCTTGAATCAATGCATTTCGGCAAACCTGTATTTTTATCAAATCTAACATCATTGCCTGAAATTGGAGGAGATCAAGCCTATTATTTCGAAAACTTTGATCCAGAATACATGAAAGATGTCTTCGAAAAAGGGATGAACGATTATATTAGCAATAATCGTGAAGAATCAATTATTGCTCACACTAAAAAATTTAACTGGAGTAAATGTGCTGGCGAATATTATGATATATATCAACAACTGACTAATCGTTAGTTTTTATAGGGACTGTCCCTAATTTTGTGTAAACGTCAACTACAAGGTTGAAGCTTTATCATATAAATTCTTTCAAATCTCCCCC
>USOX01000004.1 GCA_900556485.1 uncultured Dysgonomonas sp. | reverse complement strand
AGACTCTTATATCTTACTCAACTGGTGGTATACTTTTCAATTATTTTAGTGGACTACTTTTCAATTATTATTTACAGGCTCTGCTCACTAAAAGTCCTAAAGAATAAAAATCATTCATTAAATTATTATTATCTAACAAAGATAATAAATATATTGATTAGTCAATATATGATAGGATATTTTTACTAAAAAGAAAAAGCCAGACTGTGTCTGACTTTTCATATTTTCTACTTTTTCTTAATAAATTATTCTTCTTTCCTACAAAAACAATCTATCAAATGGTCATTTACAAAACCTGCTGCTTGTAAATATGCGTAACAAATAGTGGAACCAAAGAATTTGAACCCTCGTTTTTTCATATCCTTGCTCATAGCATCGGACTCAAGAGTGGAAACTGGAACTTCACTCAACGATTTGAGATTATTTATTATCGTTTTTTTATTAGGGAAGAAGGATAATATATAGTTGTAGAAACTACCATATTCTTTTTGTATTTCGATAAAAAGTTTTGCATTACTTATTGTAGAATTTATCTTCAACCTGTTTTTTACAATTCCATCAAATTGCATCAAGCGTTCAACATCTGCTGTAGTCATTTTGGCAACCTTATCAACATCAAAATTATAAAAGGCTTCACGATATCCTTCGCGTTTTCTCAGGATAGTAATCCAACTCAATCCGGCCTGAGCACTTTCGAGCACTAAAAATTCAAATAAGGTTTTATCATCAGTAACAAGTTTGCCCCATTCTTCATCGTGGTATTTGATGTACAAATCATCATTTCCACACCATCCGCAGCGTTCATTTACTATATCTTCCATTTTTATAATATTTGTTTTTTCAAAGATAGTATTAAAAAGCATTATTTATAAAGACAATGATAATGTATGATAATTTAATTATTCTGAGGTAATGTTCAATATTATATTTGATAGCCTTTATGGAACATATCAAGGTCGATAATATAAAGATAATTCGTATAAATCTACTACATTTACACTTCAATAATCCATTGACAATATGAACGCTGATTTTATAAACTTAACAACAGAAAATCTTGCTGATGAGCATTTATGTTGTATTATTCGTAGTAAAAAGCCTCATAAAGGTCTTGACGCAAAACGACAATGGCTTTCTGATCGATTAAAGGAAGGTCATGTCTTTAGAAAGTTAAATGCAAAGGGTACGGTTTTTATTGAATATGCTCCTCTCGAAATAGCCTGGGTTCCTATAATTGGTGATAATTATTATTATATTTATTGTTTATGGGTTTTAGGTAGTTACAAAGGAAAAGGGCATGCAAAGTCATTGATGGAATATTGTATAGTTGATGCTAGGGAAAAGGGTAAGTCGGGTATTTGTATGCTTGGAGCTAAAAAACAAAAAAACTGGTTATCTAACCAATCATTCGCAAAAAAGTTTGGCTTTGAAGTTGTTGATACTACCGATAATGGATATGAATTGCTTGCGCTTTCTTTTGATGGAAGAACACCAAAATTTGCACAAAATGTAAAAATACAAGAAATTGAAAATAAAGAGCTAACAATTTATTACGATATGCAATGTCCTTATATCTATCATAACGTGGAGATGATAAAACAACATTGTGAAATGAATGACATTTCGGTGTCACTAATCCAAGTGGATACGTTACAAAAAGCTAAGGGATTACCTTGTGTTTTCAATAACTGGGGTGTGTTTTATAAAGGAAAATTTGAAACAGTGAATTTGTTAGATGTTGACTATTTAAAAAGAATACTCAAAAAATGAAGATACAATATTTAAACAGATAGGATTATATCCCAAAAACCTTTGTTTACCTGTCTAGTTAACTATGCATTTCTTCATATAATTGATGTTAATGCCTCGCTTTTTCTCTTTAGGCATTCAGACAATTGTCTGATATTTTTGTGTTTACTTTCCATTTCTTCGAATGAAGAATATAGATAGATTACCTATTTTTGAGTTTGTGGAAAACTTTAAAAACACGTTGACATACTGTTGTCATCTTCCCCTAATACATTTGCATTGTAGTTAAACTAAAAAAAATAGAATATGAAAATTAAACCTTATTTAGTATTTAATGGCAATGCAGAAGAAGCGCTAAACTTTTATGCCGGAATATTTAACGGAACTGTCGAAGAAATTTGCCGTTATGGAGAATATCAAGAAATGGGAAGTCCAGCCGATTACAAGGATAAAATAATCCATTCAGACCTTGAGTTTAATGGTTGTTTTATCAGTATGGCCGATACAATGCCAGGAACAAAAACTGATTTTGGCTCTCTAGGACATACAATCACCGTGTTTTGCGATACAGAAGACCAACTTAAAGATATTTATGCAAAATTATCTGTTGACGGACAAATAAAATGCGAACTTTGTCAGCCTGGTTATGCCAAACTATATGCCGAAGTTATAGATAAATTTGGTGTACTTTGGGCATTGATTATAGAATAGGTAAACGAATAAAGATTTAAATTTGATCCGTTAAATCTTAAATAATAACTAAGGTAGATAGAAAACCAAATGGATAAAGGAACAGTTAAAGAGATTGCAATGTCTTTAGGCGCAGATCTTGTTGGAATCGCATCCGTAGACCGGTTCGTAAATTCTCCGAAAGGTCATTCACCTGTGGATAAGTTTTCTACATGTAAATCAGTCATTGTTCTGGGATGTACTTTTCCTCAAGAGACATTGCAGCTGGATACTGTTTCTTATACGGCGATACGTAACGGAATGATCGAAAAACTCGATCCGATGTCAGAAAGGCTGGTTACAGAACTTAAAAGTCATAAAATCAAGGCAAAGTCTGTAAAGTCGGCAAGTGGCAGGCTCATAGATGGTGGATTTTTCGGCATGATATCGCTGAAACATGCGGCGGAACTGGCTGGCTTGGGAGTTATTGGGCGAAACTATCTGCTTTGTAATGAGAAATATGGCAATCTGCTCTGGTTGGGTGCTGTATTGACAGATATTGAACTTGAATCAGACCCGATGGTAGATCACAACTTTTGCGGTAATTGCAATTTGTGTGTCGATTCTTGTCCTTCATCTGCTATTGACGGCAGAGGCAATATTGATCAGAAAGCTTGTCGCAAAACATGTTATATTGTAACCAAAGGTATTCTTGATCTCAAATGTTGGAAATGTCGTGAAGTTTGTCCCCATAAATTCGGATTTAAACAATAAACAGAGTGGATAAAGATTTAAACCGGATTGACCGTATATCAGCATTATTAGTACAATTACAATCACGACCAATTGTCAAGGCTTCTGAAATGGCAGAACGTTTTGGGGTAAGCTTACGCACTATCTATCGGGACATGCGTACCTTGTCGGAAGCAGGTGTGCCTATATGTGGAAATTCGGGGATTGGTTATTCTTTAGTTGAAGGTTACAGGTTGCCTTCACTTATGTTTACCAAAGAGGAGGCAATGGCTTTCCTAACCGCTGAAAAGATTGTTGAGCAACTAACCGATAGTCAGAATAGTAATTACTTTCGTCAGGGTATGGATAAAATTCGTGCTGCATTGCGAGCTGTGGATAAAAAATACCTTCATGATATGGACGATATTATTACTGTCCATAAGAGCCGTAATGCAAAGGATAGTTTACCCAATCTGCTACAAACAATATTAAGTAGTATTAATGATCGGTTAATTGTGGAAATTGATTATATCAATGCCAATGAAGATACATCTAAGAGGGCATTAGAAGCTGTTGGCATCAACTACTCTCATCCTCGCTGGTATCTCGCGGCTTGGTGCCATTTGCGGGAAGAATATCGGATGTTTAGGCTCGACCGTATTAACGATATAAGGACAACGAGTAATGAACATACGAAAGTGCATCCGTCTTTGGAATCACTTCTTAAATTCGATACTCCTCAATGTTTGATAGAAGTTGTTTTACATACAAGTAAAGAAGTATCCAAGCATTTTGCCGATAGATGCTATTATATGGGACTGACTAAAGAAGAAGAGCTTGCAAATGGCCAGATAGAGCAAACCTATATGGCTTATTCTTTAGAGGGTTTGGCAAGGTGGGTATTGGCAAATGCCGATACAACAACAGTCGTTAGACCTGTTGAAATAAAAGATATTATAAAACAAATCATTAAAAAATTAGACTTATGAAAATAAATAGTACAGAAATAGTAAATCTAGAGCCAATTAGAACAATCGCAATTTCACATATTGGTGATTATGCAGGCATTTGTAGTGCATTTGAAAAATTGGCTGCATGGGCCGAAGCCAATAACCTTTGGGCGGCATCTCCCAAAATGGCAGGAATTTATCATGACGATCCAATGACTACTCCGATTGATAAATTACGTTCGGAAGCATGTTTGGAAGATCTTTCGGGTATTGAGCCTGGGGAAGGAATGAAACTTTATACGATAAGCGGTGGTAAGTATTTTGTGATGCAGGCAGAGGTTACTATGGCTGAATATAGTGAAGCATGGAAAAAGGTATATGTTGATGTTAAGGAGAAAGGGTATGAATGCGACACACGCGATCATTACGAGCTGTATGTGAGTTGTGTAGGTGATACTCAGGATGCTAATGCTCCTTGGATAGTTAATTTATGCATTCCTGTGAAATAGGATTGATTTATGATAATATAAAAAATAGCTGTGCGAATAGATTGTGCAGCTATTTTTATTGATTTCGGTATATGGAAACAGAAAAACCATTAGTGGATAAAGATTATTCATTATTTAAAACGGAAGGGAAAGGTGGATGGACATTTGCCGAAATTCCTGAAATTCCTATGCCTAAGGCATCTTTTGGAATGCTGAAGGTAAAAGGAAAGATAGACAACTATGAGTTTTCGAATGTACATCTGATGCCCCTAGGAAACGGTCATTTGGGTCTGGCAGTTAAGTCTGAGATAAGGAAGAAAATAAAAAAGGAAGCCCCAGACACAGTACATATTATTTTATATGAGGATAAAACTCCATTGATAATTCCCGAAGAATTACTTTTGTGTATGGAGTATGAGGATGGTGTTTTAGAAAAATTTGAAACATATAGCGATGGTCAAAAGAAGGCATTTATAGACTGGATCAATTCAGCCAAAACTGAACAGACTAAAGTTGACCGCATTGCTAAAACAATAGTAATGATACAGAATAATGAAAAATTTTACGATAAAATAAAATAACAAACAAAGTAATTGCGGGCTATGAATTGGCCTACTTAGTATAAAACGGTTATAATATTATGTTGTATTTATGTATTGTGATCTATATGTAATTAGGCTAAAAGCCCCAGTCTCCGTGTGTAGTTTATTGCTTCCTGTACATTATTTACATTCATCTTTTCCAGAATATTCTGACGATGTCTGTTTACAGTATGGATACTGATAAAAAGTTTTCCTGAGATCTCCTTACTGTACATACCATCATTGATGAGTTTGAGAATCTCCATTTCCCTTTTTGTCAGATTATTCTCAGTATTATCATTTATATCGAAAGGTATAATCTCTCCTGTTTTGAAATTCATCAGTGTAAACCGGATACCTGTATCCTTCGTTTGGTCAGGGGATATGTCAACAACTCCCAACAGAATAGGATTTCCTTTGGGACTGGTGTCCAATATCTGGTGCTGGCTGATAATGCGTATATATTCATTATTTTTCCCAAGAACTCTGAATTCAAAAATATGTTTATACGACTTTTGTTCATCTTCTGGCAAACTGCATATATAATTAAGAAGCCTTATTTGCATACTACCTAAAATCTGTAAGTCATCAGGATGGATTCGTCTTTCGAGAAAATCACTATCATGTGAACTTTCCAGTTCTTCTAATTTATAACCAAAGAAATCTCCGAAGTTTGGAGATAGGTATAAATACGACTCATGTCTTTCGGCAACGAATATGCAACTGTTGTTCATTTGCGAAAGAAGCTCTACATAGGGACGGTGTTTTTCCCAAATTTTATCCATATTTTTTTATCTATTCTTGTTTTTGCGTAGCCCTGATAATAAAAATGGTGAATATTCACCATTGATGTGAATTGAGCACAACTCTAATTTTGTATCAAAAATAATAATAATAAAAATGATATGAAATCTAGAAAGCTATTTATCCTTATTTTACTTATTGCTGTATCTACAGCCTTATTTAGTCAGACAGGAAAAGCCCTTAGAGGCGTTGTTGTAGATAATGCCTCAGGCGAAACGTTACCTTCGGTTACGATTACAGTGCTTAACTCTTATCCTCCTAAAGGAGTAATTAGTGATAATGAAGGAAACTTCAGTATTGACAACCTTACTATAGGGCGTCATGATATTCAGGCCTCTTGCATTGGATATGAGTCGATGACATTTAGAGAAATCCTAATCTCTTCAGCTAAAGAGGTATTTATTAATATACAGCTTAAAGAAAACCTGAATGCACTGCAGGAAATTGTTATAGAACCACAGGTAAATAAGCAAGAACCTCTGAATAATATAGCTACTGCTAGTGCCCGTATGCTTAGTGTAGAAGAAGCAAGCCGCTATGCAGGAGGATACGATGATCCGGCACGTTTGGTAACATCTTTTGCAGGAGTAGCCGGCAATGTATCCAGTAACGGGATAGCCATACGTGGTAATTCACCTCAGTTTTTGCAATGGAGGCTCGAAGGTGTGGAGATTCCTAACCCGACACATTTTCCAGATATCACAGGTGTGGGAGGTGGCATCCTTACGGCCTTGAGTTCGCAGGTATTGGGTAATTCTGATTTTTTTACAGGTGCATTTCCTGCCGAATATGATAATGCATTGTCGGGTGTTTTTGATATGCAGTTGCGCAACGGTAATAGGTGGGATTATGAGCATACCGCTCAGGTTGGAACAATGGGAATAGACCTTAGTTCTGAAGGGCCTTTCAAAAAAGGTGAACAGGCATCCTACTTGTTTAACTATCGTTATGCAACAATGGCACTGGCAGATGATCTGTTCCCGGGATTATTAGGGAATGCTTCGGGTATGCGCTATCAGGATTTATCTTTTAAACTGAATTTTCCAACTAAAAAAGCAGGTACATTTTCTATATGGGGGATAGGCGTAATTGACCGTTTTAAGAATAGCGAAGAAAAAGATGTTGAGAAATGGGAAACCGTAGAAGACAACTCTTCTGCCATATTTGAACAGACAATGGGTGCAGGTGGAATCGGACATAAATATTTCTTCAACAACACTACCTATTTGAAGAGTGCACTGGCTGCATCATATAACAAAAACGACCTGAGTGTAGACCTTATGGATAAGAATATGGTACCTACACGTATAAATGATATGAACGGAACAAACTGGAATGTCTCACTAAGTTCGTACCTGAATAAGAAATTCAGTTCGAGGCATACGAACCGGACAGGAGTTAAAATGACAAAGCTCGCTTATGACATGGATTACAATATAAGCCCTTCTTATCCGAATGCTTTTCTACCTATGGAGAATTTTGCAAAGAGCAATGGCAATACTTATTTTGCATCTGCATTTACCAATTCTACCATACGGCTGAACAATGAACTGACGACAAATGTAGGATTGAATGCACAGTATTTCCATCTGAATAAAAAATGGAATGCGGAATTTCGTTTCGGTATAAAGTGGCAGGCACAGTCAAAACATTCGTTTGCCTTAGCATATGGACAACACAGCCGCCACGAAAAACTGGACTATTACTTTGTAACAACTCCGCAAACAGGAAACGAGCTGGTAAACAAAAAGCTCGACTTTGCCAAAGCACATCATGTAGTACTCTCTTACGATTGGGCAATCTCTGAAAATACACATCTTAAAATAGAGCCCTATTTCCAGTATCTGTATAATATTCCCGTAGCCAAAGACAGTTCATTCTCTATCATCAATCATCAGGACTGGTACCTCAATACAGCGCTTGTAAACAAAGGCAAAGGCAAGAACTACGGTATCGATATTACTTTCGAACGTTATCTGGCAGATGGATATTATTATTTGTTTACAGCATCTGTATTCGAGTCGCGCTACACCGGTGGTGATGGCATATGGCGCAACACACGTTTGAATCGCAATTATCTGTTCAATGCATTGGGTGGTAAAGAGTGGAAACTGGGCAGACAAAATCAAAATATATTAGGAGTAAATCTTCGCCTTTCGTATCAGGGTGGCGATCGTTATTCTCCAATTGATGAGGTAGCTTCACATGCAGAGCAAGATGCAGTATACGATACATCAAAGGCTTATGAAAAGCAACTTAGTCCAGCCTTTATCAGTAACTTTACAGTAAGTTATAAGATGAATAAGAAAAATCTGGCACATGAGTTTGCCATTAAAATGCTGAATGCTACAGGATACAAAGAATATGAAGGACATATTTACAACTATCGAAAGAAAGAGGTAGAAATGTTGCGCTCAGCGGTGGTAATGCCTAATATCAGTTATAAGATTGAGTTTTAATATGGATATTGGAAGCTTTACTATTAAAAACGAAGATGAAAATATAGCGAGAAATAATTAATAATTATGTGTTAATGGTTTATGAGGTCGCTTCATCAGAAGCGGCCTCATAATCAATCAATATTAATGTTAATGTATTAGCTTCCCAGCTTTTTCTTATATTTTCTGTTTATCTCAAAAGAGATTCATAATAGGCTTTTACATCTTTCCAGTGATAATATGGAGCTATATCAGTTTTGATAGGTGGTACTAGAATTTCCTTTTCGTGAAGAAGGAATTTCACCAGGATATCATCTGTCTTATTCTTACGATAGAATACAATCTGTATATTCCCAGCCATCGGAGCTACTTTGAAATCACTCCATGCTTTATAGTACTCATCCGGATTTGAAACGCTGTTATAACATCCATCGAGATGTAATAGCATGGCTAATGGGATAATATTTCCATCGTGAGCAAAACGAAGATCTACACCTTTACCCTTTGTTGAAATAATACATTCAGCACTTTCAAGAATATTTTTCAATAGCGGTTTACAATTTTCGAACATTAAACCTCTGTTTATAGCGCCATTGGCATCATTTACATACAGTTTATAGTTTTTGCATTGCCACAAGTCAAATAGTTCCTGCTTTTCGAATATGTCATAAAATGATAAATCAGTTTCTATATTTTGCATTCCCCCGGCAATATAAAAAAGCTGCCACATTGTTTCCTCCGGGTTTATATTATTCAAAATATAATCTTTGTCAGAGAAGAGAGAATTGATCAGACGCTGCGGTTTTACATGTTCTTGTTGAAATTTGCGATGTGCTTCACGCCATGTATATTTTGCGGACCGGAATTCAATTGCTTCTTTGGTATGATGGTTCAGATAATTTTGCCACTTCATACCCGAATTACGCTCAATATGTATTTCTGGATTCAACTCCTTTAGTTGTTCACAAAAAGCATCCATACTAAGAACACAGCGAACAATAGTAGTAGCACAGGCTGAATACTTTCCGCCTTTCGCAAAAACTTGTGGGTATGAAGTATACATACGTCTAGCTATACCTTTATGCTCTCGTATGCCCAAAGGGGATAGGTCCCCCCCACGGAATTCCACTTCTTCCCATACTTTTTGTAACCGACTATAAACGTCTTTTCCCAGATTGGTCAGAGCATTATCTTTATAGGCATTTTCAAACTTATCAAGAGCATCCTTATAATCACTATCACTGATTAAGTAACGCGAGCCATGACGCCCAAAATGGCTGATATAGAATGCTTCATATCCTTTGGGTGGAGTAGAGTAGGGTACGATATCCTTCTCCGGATAGGCATAATAAACCCCTGCTGTTTTCTCTGGTGTGGCAAATAGTTCTTCTTTGCTTGTTTGCCCTACCAGTAAAGAAAATGATGCTATTGAAAATAAAAGAGATAGATAAATTCTTTTCATTTTTTCTTTTGCTTTAATAAAAGGTTGAAAGATAATTGTAACGGAAAGATTAAGATAAAGAGCAACAAAGTCTTTCAACCTTTTCCACAATCAATATAGTGTTATTTATAATCCGGATTCTGTGTAAGATATGGATTTACAGTAAATTCATCTTGAGGTATAGGGAACAGATTAAATTTATCATTAACATCTTTTCCAACATAATTTCCAGCCTTTCCATCACTTCCTTTCCAATCCCAATTGTAATTTTTAGAGAACTTACCAAAGCGAACTAAGTCTGTACGACGAGTCAATTCTGTATATAGTTCACGTCCTCTTTCATCTAAGATAAAATCAAGATTTAGTTGGTTCTCTGATATTCTGCCAGAAGTGTCATTACCATATTTTCCTGACATATATGCTCTGTCGCGAATTTCATTTACATATCCAAGAGCTTCGTTTTTATCTCCACCGCCACCTCTAAGAATAGCTTCGGCTGCCATTAGGTAGGCATCAGCCGTTCTGAACATAGGATGGTCTACTGATGAATATACTGTACCTCCTTCGGTAAGTTCCGATCCGTCGGTTTTTACATTGCGCCACTTGATACAAGCATAACCATTTGTAAATGTTCCTTGAAAGTCTTTACCGTCTACCCATGTTTCTTTAGTATGATTTACAGTAAAGAATTGAGCTCTTTTATCTTTTTTATCGTTACCCCAAACGTCGTTTACATCAAATGTCTGGTCTCCTGTTTCAAATAAATCTACTAATTGTGTAGTTACGCGTGCGTTTCCCCATCCTCTGGTGCCTACTCCGGTTTTAAGATAACCATTTATTGTTCCATTCATTAAAGCTTTGATATAGAAATTAGTACCAGCACTGCCCTGTGCATAATCTGCATCTTGTACCAAGTGCCAGATAATCTCAGGGCATTTGTCGTTATCTGCTAAGAAAATATGACGATAATCTGATGCCAATGGATAAGCGTTGCTATCTATAACCATTTTAGCATACTTATAGGCATTCTTATATTCATCCTTGCCTGTATATACTTCGGCATTCAGATAGATACGTGCTAATAGAAACCATGCAGATACTTGATCTATACGTCCATATTGATTTGTTTTAGGTGTTTTTAATAATGGCAGTATTGTTTCTAGTTCATTTACTGCATAATCGTATATTTCTTGTCTTGTTTTCTGATGCGGTAAAGCACCAACAGTCATTGTTTCGTCTACAAATGGCCCCGATCCGTATAGATCACAAATCATGCTATAGCAATAGGCTCTGATAAAGCGGGCTTCGGCAACATAATATTGATATTCGTTCTTCAGTTCCTCATATACACCTCTTTCCTTTAACTTATCTTCTGTACATTCACGAATGAATTCATTGCAATAATTGATAGCCATGTACAGGCGATAATAAGGATATTTGATAATAGAGGTCGATGGGTTCCAGTTTACATAGAGCAAATCGCGTGATCCCTGGCTACTACCTGCATGCAGAATAATTTCGTCAGCAACTGCAACCTGAAGATAGAACAGTGCCCGGGTATATCCACTATATCCCTCGTCGATACCACCTACGTCTCCGTCTCCGCCATCTCCTCCTTTTTGTCCAGTTTGGATAAGAGATGCATAGCATTTAGCTATTACTCCTTTGTACCCCTCGGCTGTACTGTATACATCTTCGGCTACTAATTGGTTTTGATCCAATGGCAGTGTATCAAGATCACCCAGGCATGAGGAGAACATACTGCAGCAGGCAATCAGAAGTGATACGATAAATATATTTGATTTCATTTTTTGTCGTTTTTGTTAATTAGAAATTTAGATTTAAGCTAAATGAGTATGTTCTTGGACGCTGGTACGAATTGCGGTCAAGACCAGAATATATTTCCGGGTCGATGCCTGAATAATCTGTTATCAGAGCCACATTTTGTACATTGAATGCCAATCGCAAAGAGGTTTTATTGTTCCATAGGCGAGGGAATGAATATCCCAGTGTTATGTTATCTATTTTGAAGAAATCGCCTTTTTCCAAGAAATAATCTGAGAATTTACGTGCATCTGTAAACTCTGTTTTCAGAGTAGATTTCATAATGTTTCCTGAAGTGTTTCCATCAGCACTGTACAATTTATCAAATGAGTCTCTTGCAGCCTGATAGTTATATATGTAGTTTCCTAAACCTCCATGAGCATTTATACCCAAATCCCAGCTTTTGTAGCTCAAACGGGTTGATAATCCGTAGAAATATGGCATGTGTGGACTTTTAGCTGAGACATACTTGTATTTATCTGATACGCTAGTCACAATTTCGCCATCAGGAGCTACATATTGTCCATCAAGAGGTTTCCCATTGTCGTCGTATGCTTGTTTCATCAGGAAGTAAGTATAAGGAGCATATCCTACTTTATGAACTTGTACGTAATCGCGGTCGCCTATATTTCCGGCCATGATATAGTTATCGTCACTATCTATTGTATTTAGCTTGGTTATTTCAGATGCATTCCATGTGAAGTTTGCATTTACTGACCATTCCCAATCTTTTGTTTTTACAGGAATAGCTGTAACGGCTACTTCTATACCCTTATTTTTCATATTACCGATATTGGTATCTATTTTATTTGTATAGTTACTTCCTGCAGGTACAGCGATGAAATTCAATAGGTTTTTTGTGCGACGTGTATAGAAATCGACACTACCCGAAATACGGTTATTAAGAAATCCGTAATCTAATCCGAAATTGTATGTTGTAGTTGTTTCCCATTTGATAAGAGGATCATACCCATTTGGTCGGTACAAAGTCAGCCATTCATCTCCAAACTGATATCTGGATGCATCGTACGAAGTAGTATAAGTTCCCAAATGTTGATAATATGAACCTATATCTTGTTGACCTGTTTGTCCATAGCTTAATCGTAGTTTAAGATCAGATAATGGTTTGAAGTCTTTCAAGAATGCTTCTTCTGTCATACGGTATGCTAGCGCAACCGAAGGAAAGTATCCCCAACGATTATCTTTTGCAAAACGGGAAGAAGCATCAGCGCGCAAAGTTGCAGTCAGTAGTATTTTCTGGGCATATGAATAATTTAGGCGTCCGTAAAATGATAATAGATATAATTCTGCTTCTCCAAATGTAGGGTCTCCATAAACATCTCCTTTCGAGTCGTAAGTAGCATCTTCATTTCTGTACCAGAAGCGTTGCCATCCATAACCACCCATTGCATCGATAGTATGATCGGTAAGGAATTCTTTTTTATAATTGGCATATAAATCAATCAGGTAGTTTCTTTTTTCAATTTTTGAATAATAAGATTTACCTGAACCATCTTGTTTATGAGAAACATACATAGACGGCGCAAAATTAGGAATGGATTCATCATAATCTTTTACCTGAACATCGTAACCGAAGTTAGCATGTAAGATAAGGTCTTCGAGCCCATGTATTTTATAGTTAGCTGCCAGATTACCGATAGATCGTTTCGTTTTCCGGAACTTATCAGTAAGCTTTAGGTCAGCAACAGGATTACTACCTGCTTTTGTGATAGGATTTCCATTCTCATCCATCCACATAAAATATCCAAGTCCAACATTATTAGGATATTCTGCGTGTACAGGGCGAGTAGGATCGAATGTAGAAGCACTTGCTGCTATTCCACTTGATACAGGCTTTTCATTTTCGATACTTCCTTTTAGGTTAATATCAAAAGATAAATGTTTATCGAAGAATTTTGGCGAAAGTCCGATACCAAGATTCAGACGTTCATAATTATTTTCTTTTACAACTCCGTTTTGATTATAGTAACCAAACGATAAGCGATAAGGTACTTCTAACAGTGCTCCTGTTGCCGATAGATTATGATCGGTACCGAAAGCAGTTCTGTATATTTCTTTTTGCCAATCGGTGTTGGCGTTGCCTAGTTGATAACCTACAGGTACATTATTGGCATGTTGCTTAAATACTTCTCTATAGGTATCAGCATCCAGTACATCCAGATCTTTAGCAACATGGCTGATGGAGTAATTGCTGCTGTAGTTGATGTTTACTTTTCCTTTTGTATCATTCCCCTTTTTAGTAGTAATGATAATAACACCATTAGATGAACGGGAACCATAAATGGCTGTAGCCGAAGCATCTTTAAGTACAGTGAACGATTCGATGTCAGCCGGATTTATTGAACTGATAGATGTGCCCTCTACCGGTACTCCATCTATTACAAGTAAAGGATCGTTAGATGCTGATAATGAAGCACCCATACGAATACGAATAGTACCTTCATCCCCAGGAGCTCCAGAGCCTGGTGTTACACTAACCCCTGCAATTTTACCTATCATTGCATCTTTGGCAGTTACTACCTTACCCTTATTTAGCTCATCGGGTTTGAATGTTGTTAACGAACCTGTTATATCACCTTTTTTTACTTGTCCGTAGCCGATAATAACCACTTCACTAAGTAGTTTTTCATCTTCGAGAAGTGTGATTGATAACTTGTTTTGACCATTAACAGATATTTCTTGAATTTCGAAACCTATGTAGCTGATTACTAGTACTGCATCTGATGGTGCATTTAATTTGAAATGGCCATCAATATCAGTAACAGTACCATTTATAGTTCCTTTAACTACTACACTCGCTCCGATAACCGCTTCTTTTTGTTGGTCTACAACAGTACCTTCTATGAGGATGTTGTTGGTTGTTTGTGCATAAATGCCGGAATGAAGTAAAATACTCAGGAAGAGAAAGAGCATTCCTTTCATAGGTCTTCTTTTAAATTTGCATTTCATGGTTTGTTCTTTTAAATAATAGATTTAGTTAAACTTCCCGGCAAAAGAATTCATATTCACCGCATGTTTTTAACCGGGCTAACAATAGACGAAGTTATCACAGATAGGTTTCTGTTTATACGTCAAGGAGAAGTAATAAGTAGATGCTAGTTTTGTATATATTGTTGTTTATCTGCTTTTTATAATATGTTCGGTAGTCGAAAAAAGTAGATTGAAGTTGCTTTATAAGGAGAATTTATTTGCCTATTTTTTGAGTCAGATTTGCAAATTCTTCTTTAGATATGGCAAGTTTATTATGTATCTTCAGTTTGTAATTATATACAGTTTGAGGAGAGTAATGTAAAAAGCTTGCGATTTTGCTACTATCGTTAATTCCGAGTCTTATAAGAGCAAATACCCTTAGTTCGGGTGTAAGTATATCATCGCTTTTGGTTGCTATTCGTTCATTGTCTTTTAATAATGAATTAAACTCTTCAACAAAATTCGGATACAAGTTCAGAAAAATAACATCGAAATTCCGGAAAAACTCTTTAAGCTCATCGGATACCAATGATGTAGAATTGGTCACTTTTAATGCCTCATCTACTTTCCCTGTCTTTAATTTCCTGTTCACATTGATGCGGTATGCTTCCATTTTGTCTATGTAGCTCGAACATAAGTTGAAAACATACCCTATATATTCTTCTTTTACAAGATTCGATTCAGATAGTTTCTTATTTAGTTCATTCAGTTCTGTGTTCATAAGTTTCACCTCTTCATACATATCTTTTATCCGTCTTCTGGCCTGAGCGAGTTTTTTCAACTGCTTATATATGTATATTAAAGAAACAATTAGTATAACAGATAATAAAGATATTAGAATCAGAGACTTTTTCAAATTGTCCTTTTCTTGTGTTACCTTCTTATCATATGCTGTTACTATTATCGGTAATGTTTCGGATATCTCTAATGTACGAAAACGCGCCTTACTGAAGGTTGCATCTTCCATCGAGCACTTAATATATGCATATGCCCGGTCCAGATCACCTTCCTTATAAAGGATTATAGCAAGTTTGCGTAACGAAATATAACTTTTAACGGCTCTCTTCAAGTCCGATATAGCAGATATTACTAAATATTTCTTTTGCTGTTCAGTATCACCCTTTTTTTCATATATATCAGAAAGCCCATATGATAGTGAACCTACTATAGATTCATTATTTTTGTTATCCTTATAACAATTCATCATAAGGGATAAAGCTTCATCATATTGTCCTAATTCTACACGTTTTCCATTCTCAACCAGAATATATCCTACCGATTGAGGATCATTAACCTGCAGAAGAGAATCCTTATATTGACTGATTAATTGCTCGTAATGAGTTTTTTCATTCTGGGATAATGAATTTTCAAATAGTAATGAATATGTAGAATGATAAAAGTGAAAATAATAAGGTAGTTGGCTTTCTTCCAGTTTATTTTTATCTATTTTATCTACAATGTCGAAAGCCTCTTTATACATGCCCATTATTCCTAAGATTTCGGCAATGTTCATTTCAGCTGTATATCGATACTGTTCGTTCCTAAGGATTTGTGCAATATCGTATTTTTTATAAGCCATGTTTAATGCCGAGTCCATATTGAAATTCCTATACTCTCTGTATAGGCGATGGTATACATTGTATGAATCCTCTAAACCAATCTTAGGATTTAATTTACCCTTAAGACTATCTATTCGCGATTCTTTTATTTTATTATATTCGGGTCTGTTTTTTATTGTTTGGTCTAATTCGTTTAAAAGCGAATCTAATTGACTTTTAGCCTCAATTACAGATAAAATTGAAAGACAGGATAAAAATAGGAGGAAAAAACGCTTCATATATAAGCAATGGTTCAGATTTTAGTAACTCATAAAAATAATATTTATTTATAATGTATTACTAGATTATGTCCTAAAAAAATAACTTTATCAAGACATATATCCTATTGCCCGCCAAATACAATCAGATTTAGCGGACAACCTTATATTTTATAATGCGAATTTTATATCATAGGTACCTGCCTCTAAGACTATAGATTGTTTACTTATAGATGCACCATTATTGTTTATCATACACTTAGTTGCTTTCTGAGGAACCGAAACACTAGCTTTAATACCTATAGGTAATGAGATATGCATAATTTGTTTATTATCTTTCAATTCCCAGTTTACAACAATAGTTCCATAAGGGGACTCTTTTGTCGTCTTTGCCCATGTTATACCTTCGGGTATTTGGGGATTTATGTATATATGTTTGTAACCCGGCTCTTCTTCATCAGGTATAATGCCCCCAATCGCCCTGTAAAACCAAGTACCTATACCATTATAACAGTTATGAATGCGGCTGCGTTCGCCACTCCAATACTCCCAGGTGGCAGTAGCCCCATTATTTATCATATGTAGATATCCCGGGTAATCCTGCTTTTTCAGTATAGAATACATAAAATCTACTTCTTTGTTTTTTGTAGCCCATTCAGTAAATATAGGTACTCCTACAAGTCCCACTGCAATATGGCCTTTATACTCATTAGCAGTTCGGCTGATAAGCTTTTCTTTCACTTTTTCATACAATGATTCAGGAACAGCCCCGACTAACATAGGATAAGACATATCAAGTTGCGAACCTGTGGCATAAATACCCTCTTCTCGATTATAAAATGTTTGATGAATCAAGGCGTTCAACTTTTCTTTACGTTCGGTAAACATTCGGGCTTCATCAGTTTTCCCAAGAGTTGTCGCTACCTTATTTAAGACACCTAAGCATTCACTGATAAAGCAATTGTTCACCAGATCGATAGATGATTGTGCTCCGGAATCTACCCCAATCGGAGCCAGCCAATCGCCAAGATACCAGTCACGATAAGGATAATCCGGCCAGCGTTTCAATAATCCGTCTACAGTGTATTTATCTACATAACCCATCCATTGCTTCATTGCATTGTAATATCTTTCTATCAAGCGGTTATCATTGTAGTTTATATAAGTTCTCCATGGAGCCATAACTATAAATCCACACCAATAAGGGCCTCCGCCTCCGGCTCCCGGATTTGGGGCAACGTGAGGTAAGCTACCTTCCTCGCGCATCACATCTTCCCATGTTTGCAGCCATGTCAGGAAAGTTGGTGATACATCATACATTGTTTGCAATATTTGAGTCGAAGAATTTCCATCGCCTCCATATCCTGCACGTTCCAGATGCGGACAATCTACCATATATCCGCTAAATGTTAAGCATTTTACTGTATACTGAACCATGTCATGTATAGCATTCAGTTCAGCATCCGAGCATTTGAAAGTACTTGCTGCTTTATAATCACCATGAATCAAATAAGCCTTAATATCTGATATATCAGGTTTCTGTGGCAGATTTGTTATCCTTATATAACGGAATGCATGATGATTAAATTTATTACAGAATATACCGGAACTACCATTCGAAATATAAATATCGCTTTCTCCTTGTTCTTTAAATTCAGGATCTTTTCCTATATCGTCCGTAAATGTTACTGTTACTTCATGACCTGCCGGAAGCTGAGGTAGCTTTAATTCGAACCATCCGGTTATGACTTTACCTATATCAACCAACCAGGTATCTTCTTCTTCCGATTTGATGCTTTTAGCGGTCAGTGTTTCCTGTATTTTGTCAGGTTCGCACATTTGCGGAGTCTCTTTCAGTCCTGTTACCGGTATAGTAATAATAGGATACCATTCTAACTTATTCATTTCAGAAGCAGAGAGATTTTTGGGTATAATCCGCCCATCCATTCTCTCTCCTGCAAACCGAAGTGCCTGCCATGTTCCGGTGTCTGAGTATCCACTCTCTCTTCCTGTCCATGTATCGTCAGTAGCAAGTATACATTTCCATTCACCTTTATTCAAAACATCCATCTCTGCTTTAACCAAAGGGCCGTCATAATCTGTTCCGAAAGTTGTTTTTTTATACCATCCCTGTCCCAACCATAGTACTAATTCGTTTGTTCCTTTATGTAGATAGGAACTTATGTCATAAGTATTAATCCATGAACGTTTAGTTAATTGTGAAACAGCCGGAGATAATACCCGATTACTAACTTTCTTACCATTAATATATACTTCATGGTAACCTAATGAGCTAACATGCAGAAAGGTAGTCTCCGATTTGTCAATAATGAATGTTTTTCTCAATAATGGAGACCGGACATCTCCATTTCCGGCTGATAGGCCTATATAATCTCCACAAAGTTTGTCATTTTCTAAAATACCAATACCAAACCTTTGAACAGCACTCCAAGCTGATGCTTTTCCTTTTTTGTCCCATACACGAATACGCCAATAACACAACTTTCTGGAATTTAAAGGCTTTCCTCCATAAGGAACCATCACGGAAGCCGATGATTGAGTTTTAGCCGAATTCCATAAATCCACCTTATTTTTTGTCAATAGTATACTATCCGAGGCAACCTGAATCTCAAAATATTCTTGTTGCATAGGATTGCTACATTGTATTTTCCAGCTAAAATGTGGAGTTGCATTATCGATAGCATTCGGATTGCTCAGATTCTCACATCGTAAATCATATAGTTTGATAGAAGATGCATTTATTAAACCTATATTTATAAAACAGTAAAGTATAAATAAAGCACATTTTTTCATGGGATTTTATTATTGTTTGGTTTTTACTATTCGTATTTATTTCGAAAAGGTGACAGAGAAACAGTTATCAGTTAACAGCTATTACTAAATGATTAGTATACAATATTATTCACTTTTCGTTTTTCACTCTTCACTTATAAAAAGGTAACAAAAGTAACGCCTTTAAGCAGATTAATAAAATTTAATATCATCAAATTTACAATCAGGTATTAAGACATTAAATAGTATTGGTTTTCCTCGTTGAAAAGAGCAAGGAGACGCACTCTTAGGCAGAACCACCTTTGCCAGATCGTTACCTGTTTTCGGCAGGCGAAAACCAGTGGTAAAGGCAGCAAAATAACATGGTTTAAAGAATAAAAGCAAATTTATTTATTCCTTGGTAATCAATTGACCGGAATATTTTATAGCACCAGTCAACCTTACATTTGGCTACGCCGATTTTCAGTTCTTAGAATCCTGTAGCTCATTTAAAAGTAAATTCAAAAACAAAAATGAGTCTATGAAACAAGAACTGAAGGTTTTGCTCTACCAGAAAAAGAACCATGTGAAAAAGAATAATCTTTGCCATGTGATGGGACTCATCCGTATTGGTAAATCCATGTCCCAGTTCAGCCTGATAATTATTCACGAACCACTAATCTAAAGAAAACTATTTTTGCTAATTTATATAATTAGTAAGAATAATTCATATATTAGTACTTTGGGAACCTAATGATACTTTTTTAACATAATAACTATGAATACACATTCCCCTAAAATTATACGGGAGATTATCCCGTTGTCAGACAAAGACTGCTTTTACGTAGCAGACAGGCATAAAACAGAATTCACGTATCCGATCCACACTCATTCCGATTATGAATTGAATTTTATTGAAAATGCAGCGGGTGTACGCCGTATAGTGGGAGATTCTGTCGAAACCATTGGCGATTATGAGCTTGTATTAATAACCGGAAAAGACTTAGAGCATGTATGGGAGCAGCATGAATGTCTGTCTGCAGATATCAGAGAGATAACTATACAATTTTCATCAGATCTTTTTTTCGAAAGTTTCATAGCAAAAACCCAGTTTAATTCTATCCGGAAGATGTTGGAACGGGCACAAAACGGGCTGAGTTTTCCTATCCGGGCCATAATGAAGGTGTATCAACTTCTCGACACCCTTGCCGCGGACAAAAAGGGATTTTATGCTGTAGTTCAATTTCTTACATTACTGTACGAACTATCATTATTCGATGACGCACGTACATTGTCCAGTTCTTCGTTTGCCAAAATAGAGGCAACTTCGGAGAGTCGCCGGGTACAAAAAATACAACAATATATCAACATACATTACGCCGAAGAGATTAGACTTTCTGATCTGGCTGATTTGGCAGGAATGGCTCCAGTGTCGTTTAGCCGCTTTTTTAAAATCAGAACAGGCAAAAGTGTTTCCGATTATATAATAGATATACGTTTGGGGTATGCCGCCCGTATGCTGGTAGATTCTACTCATACAATTGCTGAGATCTGCTACGATTCGGGATTCAATAATTTGTCGAATTTTAATCGAATATTTAAAAACAAAAAAGGATATACCCCTAAAGAATTTAGAGAAAATTATAGAAAGAAGAAAATTCTTATCTAGGAGCTATACATTTTATTCCATTCATGTTAAGCATGTTAAAAAGATAAGATTGTATCATTTCTTTACACTATCTGAAAATTAGCGTCTATCCTACGCTTTTTTCTCACACAGTCTTTTATCCTTTTTTTTATAATTGAAAAATTTTTAGTTTGTACTCTTCTTTTCCAGAACCCCATTAATAACTAAGACATTCCTATTGTAATACATCGTATTATTTGCAAATGTTATTAAAGTATTACAAATGGATAAATAAGTACTTGTTTTAACAATCAAGTAAACCCTAATTTTGTATAAATCAATTTTTGTCTAATAACTATGGAAAAAGCAAAACTTAGCTTTAGCATCATTTTATTATTCCTGCTTTTATATTCATGCAATCAAGCAAAACAGGAAGCAAGCAATTTTATCACAATAAATAATGGTCAATTTATAAAAGATGGTAAACCATACTATTATATTGGCACTAATTTTTGGTATGGAGCCATGCTCGGTTCGATTGGCGATGGTGGCAATCGTGATCGTTTGATTGCCGAATTAGATTCCCTGTCGGCAATAGGAGTAGATAACTTGAGAATTTTGGTAGGTTCGGATGGTTCGAACGGTATTGTTGCTAAAGTAGAGCCAACATTGCAAACAGCCCCCGGTGTATATAATGACACTATTCTGGATGGATTAGATTACCTCCTTGCCGAAATGGGAAAAAGGAACATGTCGGCAGTACTATACCTAAATAACTCGTGGGAATGGTCAGGAGGATATGGCCAATATTTGGAATGGGCAGGATACGGAGAAGCTCCGATTCCTGCTGTCGATGGATGGAATGCATTTCAGAATTATGTAAAACAATATCAGCAATGCGATTCGTGTAAGGTAATGTTTGCCGAACATGTGAAATATATAATATCGCGTACCAATCGTTACACGAACAAGCCTTATACAGAAGATCCGGCAATTATGGCATGGCAGATTGGCAACGAACCGCGTGCTTTCTCTCCCGAAAATAAAATACTTTATGCTTTGTGGATACAATCTGTGGCATCTTTAATTAAAAGTATCGACTCCAATCATTTGGTTTCGGTTGGTAGTGAAGGATATCAGGGATGCGAAGGAGATATTAAACTATGGGAACTTGTTCATTCATATAAGGAAGTGGATTATATGACTATTCATATATGGCCTTACAATTGGGGATGGGCAAAAAAAGATGATCTGGCAAATACATTAGAGTATTCGAAAGAGCAAACCGGAATTTATATAAGCCAACATTTAGATATAGCTAAGAACCATAATAAGCCATTGGTTATCGAAGAATTTGGTTTTCCTCGCGATGACTTCAAATTTGTAATAGGTAGCCCAGTTAAATGCAGAGACGAATACTATTCTTATGTATTCGATTATGTACTCGACGGATTTAAAAATGGAGGAGTATTGTCCGGAGCCAATTTCTGGGCATGGGGCGGTTCTGCAAAACAAAGTGCAGACCATGTTTTTTGGAAAAAAGGGGATGATTATATGGGCGATCCGGCACAAGAAGAGCAAGGACTGTATTCTGTTTTTCAGGATGATAGCACTATAAATATAATAGCGGATTTTAATCTGAAAATGGAACGATAAAACCTAATCGAAGTATTATGAAAAAAATAATTGGAATAACATTCTTAATTCTGGCATTTACACAATATTTATCAGCCCAAACTATCTCTATACAATGGAAAGATAATCCGGGAGACGGAACTATTGCCGCGGTGAATGGAGATATACAACAATTGAAAATAACAAAGGGTAATGGCAAACTGAAGAAAAATAATTTCAAATTTTCATCTTCAAATAATTGCGGATTAATAATAAATGTTGACAATCCAAATACCAGAATTGGTTCGGGATCTACTATTATAAATGTTAAGACTGCAAAAGGATCTTTTTCCTTTTTCTTGCGCGATGTACAGTCCAACAACCCTATTTATATCCCTTATTACGGCGTAGTTGTATTACCCGGGGACGATAATAGAAACTATGTGGAAATTGAAAACATCATCGTTTCACGTAAAAATCTAACGAAAATACAAAAAATTGAACGCTTACCCGAATCGTCATTCAAGTCGGTTACACCTGAAATACGAAATATGAACGTACCTATTTGGCTTGGACTTAGCAGGGATATGCGCTTGTTTGAAGTAGAAGATGAGTTGGAAGATAATAACCTCGAATGCAAGGCTATCAGACCAAGATTTTCGGCTACTGGAGTAACATTACCCGAATCCAATAACAATGGTGTCTTCTATCGGTATGCCTTAGGTAGAGGTGTTGGTGTGAAAAATAACATCACCAAAAGTATAGAAAATGGTTCAATGCCTATCTACCATTCTGAGATGCGCGACGATGACATCAAGTATCACAGCATTACATTCGCGTCTCTTGAGAAATCGATATTGACAAGTAATAATGTAGAAGGTACGGATTATATTATTTCGGATAAATATAGCCCAGGTCGCGTATTTACTGACGAACAGAAAGTAATACTAGAGAAAAAGATTGCAGAAACCCCTCCTTATAAAGAAGAGGTGGTATTGTTTTCGAGAACAGAGATTGAGAATATGGGTTCGGTTCCCCATTATGCTTGGATAAAAGCTCCACAAACAGGAAATGGTAATTGGAAATATAACTTTGACAATACTAGCGGATTTTCAGCTTTTTCGGAAGACAGGGTATTTTGCATTTCTAAACTTAACGGGGCACCGATGCACAATGAAGAAATTGCGATCTTACTACAGCCCGGACAGAAAGCCACCTTTGAGTTTTATTTACCTCATTCTCCAGTTTCGAACCAAAGAGCTCAGGAATTGGGAAAGAAGTCTTTCGATACAAAATATGCAGAATGCAAAGCTTACTGGAATAATAAGTTAGCTAGGGCTGCCAATATCGAAGTCCCTGAAAAACGAATCCAGGAAATGATCCAGGCAGGGCTGTTACATCTTGATTTAATCACCTATGGAAAAGAACCAAACGGTACATTGGCTGCTAATGTTGGTATATATTCTCCGATAGGAACAGAGAGCGCTCCAATTATTCAGTTCTATGCCTCGATGGGTTGGAAAGATGAGGCTAAACGTTCTATCGCATACTTCCTCGACACGCAACAAGAAAGCGGACTTATAGCCAACTATAGCGGATATATGATAGAAACCGGAGCAGTACTGTGGAATGTGGGTGAATATTATCGTTACACCCGCGATAAAAATTGGATAGAACAAATAAAACCTAAATTATTGAAATCATGTGAGTATTTAATTGATTGGCGCAACAAGAACAAGATTGAAAAACTGAGAGGTAAAGGCTATGGCATGATAGATGGCAAAGTGGCCGATCCTGAAGATAATTATCATCAGTTTATGCTAAACGGCTATGCTTATATGGGGATGAGCAGAATGGCAGAAGTGATGAAAGCAATGAAAGCCCCGGAAGCTGCTCGGTATGAAAAAGAAGCTACGGACTGGAAAAAAGATATCAGAGCTTCATTTTTCAACGCAATGACTCTCTCTCCGGTTGTACCATTGGGCGATGGCAGTTGGTGTCCTACAGTGCCACCTTGGCCTGAGGCTGAAGGACCAAGACTCTTGTACCAAAAGCCCGAAGTATTCTGGTCGCATGGTACGTTCTCTATTGCCGATGGTCTTCTGGGACCAATGTATCTGATTTTCTGCGAAGTTCTCGACCCATCGGAGCAGGCCTCAAAAATATTGTTTGATTATCACGGAGAGTTGATGTTTCAGGAAAATTCGGCATTCAGCCAACCTTATTATAGTCGCCACAACTGGTATCAGACAAAGATGGGAATGGTTAAGCCTTTCTTGAATACATATTATAGTACCATGGCAGCTACGACCGATCATCAGACTTATTCTTTTTGGGAACATTTATACAAAATGACACCACACAAAACTCACGAAGAAGCTAATTTTCTGATGGATACCCGCCGGATGCTCTATCTAGAAGAGGGGGATACACTGAGCCTGATGAAAGTTATTCCTCGCCAATGGCTGGAAAATGGAAAGCAAATAAAGCTGAATAATGTACAAAGCTATTTTGGAGAATTGAATGTTATTGTTTCTTCAAATCTAACTAAAGGCTACATCGATGCTGTTATTGATTGTAATACTGACAGAAAACCATCTTGTATAAAAATAAGGCTTCCCCATCCCGAAAACAAAAAACCTAAAAATGTAATAGGCGGAGATTATGATGAGAAAAATGAAACAATTATAGTAAATGCATTTAATGGCAACACCAGAGTGCGATTGGAATATGACCTATAATCTATATTAAAACTAAAAACTATTCTATCATGAAAAAAATCACCTTATTAATCCTTTTATTTACTTCTTTTGCTTTGGGGTTTGCTCAGAGTGGAGTGGTAATAAAGGGGCGTGTTATTGATAAAGAAACACAAGAAACTCTCATTGGAGTTGCAGTTGTTTTGGAATCGTCCTCCTCGACAGGAACAATTACAGACGTAAATGGGAACTTTGAAATTACAGTACCTGCATCACAATCACTATTAGTATTTAGTTATGTCGGATTTAAGACAGAGACCATAGAAGCGAGGAATAATATGGTTGTAGAACTGGAACCAAATCCACAGGGACTGGATGAGGTTGTAGTTATTGGATATGGATCGATGAAAAAGAGCGACCTGACTGGTTCTGTATCATCAATAAAAAGTAAAGACCTGAATGTGATTTCGAGTGCAAATGTGCAGGCTTCGATGGCAGGACGTGCAGCCGGTGTTCAGGTTATAAGCAGCGGATCTGTTGATGGTGCTGTGAAAGTGCGGGTACGTGGTATTGGTACTATAAATAACTCTGATCCGTTGTATGTTGTAGATGGTTTTTCTACAAACGATATCTCTTATCTGGCACCTTCGGATATACAGTCGATGGAAATATTGAAAGACGCATCAGCAACTGCAGTATATGGTTCGAGAGGAGCAAATGGGGTTATCCTGATTACTACCAATAAAGGAGTAAATCAACCAACAAGAGTTAATGTAAATTCATATTTCGGTATGAGTACCATCGCTAAAAAATTGGATGTGCTGGATGCTGCCACCTATGCCAGGGCACGTACGGAAGCTTATGACCAAGGGGGAATGAGTATGGAACCTAACGATCTGGCTATTATCGATTATGCCATTGCAAACAACAGTAAAGGTACCGATTGGCAGAAAGAAGTATTGAGGACAGCAGTCGTTCAGAACTATAATGTTAACGTCGTTGGCGGTTCGGAAAAAACAAAATACAACTTATCGGCAACATATAACTCTAACGAGGGTGTCCTGAAAAACGCATTTGTTGACAAATTAATTATTCGTTTAAGTACAGATTACCAGTTGTATAAGAATGTGAAATTTGGATCGGACATATCCTTTGTCGATTATAAAACAAGTATGTCGGACCTTAGTAATATGTATGCTGCCACGTTGATGGTTGCTGCCCGTTCGGCTCCCGTCAGCTCTGTTTATGACCAGTATGGAAACTGGCAGTCGAATATGAGCCGGGATTCGAACCCTGCCCGTAAAAGTGACCATACAAAATATGATAAAAAACATGGTAATCAGTTTGTCGGTAATTTCTATCTGAACATAGATATACTTAAAGGTTTGTCTTTTAAGAGTACTTTTGGAGCGGCTTATTCAAATACAAAGCAAAATAATTATATTCCAACCTATTACGTCAGTCCGCAAGAATCGATAACAACAAGCCAGCTTACCGAATATCGTAATTCGAACATAAATTGGATTTGGTCTAATGTCGCTACTTACAACCTTGAATTGAACAAAGTGCACAAATTTAATGCTATGGTTGGTACGGAAGCCACTTATGACAAATATGACGGAATAAATGCAACTGCATATGATGTTGCTGAAAATACGGATATGCGTTATCTATCAGCAGCCAAGTCCAGTCAATATATGGCTGGTTCTTCCCAGGGCTCGAGTTCGATATTTTCAACCTTCGTTCGTCTAAACTATTCGTACAATAGCAAATATTTGTTGACAGCGACTCTCCGTTCGGATGTTTCATCCCGATTTGCAAAAGAAAACAGACAAGGAGTATTTCCTTCGGTATCTCTAGGATGGAATATTAAAGAAGAGGAATTTTTGAAGGAAATCTCCTTTATTTCCCAAGCAAAATTACGTGCAGGATGGGGAATGGTCGGAAACCAGTCGAGTACGGGTATTGGAGACTATTTGTCAACCATTGCTAATGGGAAAAGGTATGTATTGGGAGGACAGGTATATGAAGGCCGTATCCCTGAGTATCTATCAAATTCTCAACTTAAGTGGGAGGTGGCAAAACAAACAAATGTAGGATTGGATCTCGGATTCTTCAATAGTAAATTGACTCTCTCGGCCGATTATTTCATCAAAGACACCAAAGATATGATTGTACGTGCCCCTATACCTGATTATGTAGGCGCTTTGGCTCCGTTAGCAAATGTGGGTAGTATGAGAAATAAAGGGTTCGAGTTCACTATCAATCATAATAACGAAATAGACAAAGTAAAATATAATGTTGGCTTGAATATGAGCTTCATAAAGAATGAGGTTACAAGTTTAGGACGTTCGGGTGCGATTTTTGCAACTCTGTTCGACCGCTTGCCTTCTACATCGAAAACCGAAGTAGGACATCCAATCGCCAGCTATTGGGGATACGAAACAGATGGTATTTTCCATACACAAGAAGAACTTGATGCATATACTTACACAGATAAAGATGGAAATGTAAAGCCCATACAGCCAACAGCCGAGGTAGGAGATGTAAAATATGTGGATAGAGATGGAAACGGCTCTATTGATGCGGAAGACCAAACATATCTAGGCGATTATATACCGACTTTTACCGGCGGACTTAATTTAGGAATCGAATATAAGGACTTTACATTCTCTTTGTTCACTGACTTTAGCTATGGCGGCAAAATAGCTAATATGAACCTGTTCCACATGAAATCTCCACTGATGGGAGCAAATATCTTACAGTCGTATTATGACAATCGCTGGACACCCGAAACACCATACAACAGCGAGCCTCGTTTAACAACATCAAGTCAGTCAGGGCAAAATACATTGTTCTCCGACCGTTATATCGAAGATGGAAGTTTTTTACGAATCCGGAATGTACAGCTAGGATATTATCTACCAAAAAATCTACTTCAGAAAGTGAAAATTGAATCATTGAAGGTTTATGTTTCAGCTGACAACCTGCATACATTCACTAAATATTCGGGCTACAATCCTGAAATTACCGATCAGTGGGGTAATCCTCTTACTGCCGGTTCCGATGTGGGTAGTACACCTCTTCCTCGAACACTATCTGTTGGTTTCAATCTAATTTTTTAAAATAATACACAATGAAGCAAAATATATTAAAATCACTTTTTGGAGCCGGTATTTTACTGCTAATCTGTGGCTGCTCCAACTTCCTGGATCAACCGATTCTTGGAGAGAATGTTGATACTCCGGCCTATTACGACGATGAGGACAATGCCAATATGGCAGTTATTGCTTGTTACGACGCATTACAATACGATGATGATATTTCTTCATACCAATGGATGTTTGCCGATGTAGCATCGGACGATGCATGGAAAGGTGGAGGCGGTGAAGCCGAAAGCCCATATATTCAAGATATGAAGGACTGGGTCGCCCTACCTACAAATATATGGGTGAAAGCCGTATGGCAATCATATTATATGGCTATCTTCAGGTCAAATACTGTAATCCAGCGGATGGAGGGTGTCACCTTTAGCGAAGATTTGAAAAAGCAATATATAGCCGAAGCTAAATTTGTAAGAGCATATTCTTATCTCATTCTGGTTAAACTCTTTGGTGATGTGCCTTTATTTACCGAACCTGTAAAAACAGATGATATAGGTACAGCTCAACGTGCTCCTTTCGAAGATGTTATTGCACAGATAAAAAAAGATTTCAGCGAGGCTGCTGCCGAACTTCCAGGATCGTGGCCTGCCGATCAGGTTGGCCGTGCAACATCCGGTGCAGCAAAAGGATTTGAGGCTCGCACTATAATGTATGCCATAGGTATGTTCAAAACCGAAACATCGTGGCAGAGAGTATATGACCTGACAGATGAGATTGTAAAATCAGGGAATTATAGCCTATATCCTAATTATGCTGAAATATTTGAAGATGAGGGAGAAAATTGCTCAGAATCGCTTTTCGAGATTCAACATAAAACAACCTATTCGGGATGGACAACTGAGAATGAAGGAGCTAACAGCCCTATTGTTGTTGCAAACAGAGGAACAGATGATAATCCATCGTGGGGATGGGGGTACAATTGCCCTACCCAAGATTTAGTAGACGAGTTTGAGAGTCAGGATCCACGTTTATATACAACTGTGCACGGACGCGGTATTACCGACTATGTATATGGAATAAAACATGATGTGGCAACGTTTCCTTACCTTACAGGTTATTGTGCACGAAAACTGGCTACAGACCCTGCATTGAGAGGTCCTAACCAATCGGATTATCCGAATAATCTACGTATGCTTCGTTACGCTGATATCTTATTGATGAGGGCTGAAGCTGCTTATCATTTGAGTAAAGAGGATATAGCTCGCCAGAGCGTAAATCAGGTTAGAACTCGGGCGCGTCAATCGACTTATCCGAAGGGGTATAATGCAGGAACGAATACCTATGTTCAAACAGGATTTATCGGTAACCTCCCTGATATAACAGTATCAGGTGATGCTCTTCTGACTGCAATAAAACACGAAAGACGAGTTGAATTGGCAATGGAAATGTTGCGCTACTGGGATCAGGTGAGATGGGGCGAATATAGAGCTTCGCTATCACCTAAAGTGCAGGCGAATTACGACCGGCATTTACTCAGGGGCGTTCCGGTACTCCCTATACCTAATGATGAAGTTGTAGCTTGGGGGCTAGAACAAAATCCTAACTATTAAAAACCAGAAATATGAAAACATTGAAATATATAAGCATTGTTATTTCTCTTCTTCTAGTTATACCATCCTGTAAGGAAGATGACTATGGGAAACATACCGATATCGACTTACCGATACCTCTTATCAAAACAATAACAAAGGATCCGAAAGTAGGAGAGACAATTGTTATCACCGGTGAAAATTTTGTAACACCAAATACAATTACTATTGATGGAATTTCGATGGAAATACTATCTCAGGATGCTAACCGCATCGAAGCGGTATTGCCCAGATTGTTCGAAGCTGCTCCGGTAGTAGTACGTAGTGCGTACGGTCGTTACAGTGAAAATGCGGATGTAATAAAACCGATTTATCCAAGCGCCGAAGAGATAGTTGTAACTTCATGGCCTGACGAAATAACACGAGGCAGACCTATTGCTGTGAGGGGTACTAATATGGATATGGTGAAAGAAGTGGTTATTGGTTCTACAAAAATAGACGTAAATGGTCTCGATCAGGAGTCAAGTATGCTTATCGTGCTTATACCAACCACAGTGAGTGAAACGGAAGCTACTATCTTGTTGAAAACTGTGATAGGTACGACAATAGAGTCGGCGGTTTTACCAATAATAGATTATGATCCTGACTCATGGACTCCTATCGATCCTCTGGTACTGGTAGACTTTGAAGATGGAGTAACACATTACCTGAAAGGTGAAATGCCTGATAAACAATGTTCGGCGCAAATGAACCGTGATGGCATCACTGCTCCACAAGGCAATAACTTCTTCAGTCTGTATGCTACCGATATTACAGGATCTTATTCTATGTGGTCATATTTGGGATCGATAAAAGTAGAATTCCGTAAACCTGTTAATCTGTCGATCTTCCACGATCCGTTCATTTCTTTCCTATGGAATAGTGATGACAATATAGGTTCGTTCCAAATGGCTGTGACGCAAGGTACACGAACCGGAGGGGGAACATTTGGCCCGGGTATAACCGACGATACATATGATCCATACACAAAACTCGATTTGTATACTTTACGCCCTACTAACGGACAATGGCACAGAATAAGTGCCCGCCTCAGCCATTTCATTGTTGAAAATTGGGGAGGAGACTTCAAAAACTTTGACAATAATGGAATGATGAATGGATTTGAACTTGTATTTAAGCAGATAAACGGCGTATATTGGAATGGTACATGGTTTACCAATGCGGACGATATTTATAATTACAATGTTCAGGGCAATCGTGACTTCAAGGTCAATATAGATCAGATAATGATAACAGATGGCCCTTATGACGGTACTCCATAAATATCTTTAAAATAAATCTCCTTTCGGGCTGTATCATGTTTATATAGCCCGGAAGGAATACTAAACAAATAATATTAAGTAACCGGAAATGTTTGATGTCGTGTTCCTGAATTACAATCAATAGGTCTACGACTTTAAAATGAAAAATTATGAATAAAAGAATTGTATTGTCTCTATTTCTGTTCAGCCTGTGTATAATGGTGAATGCTGCCGTTTATAATGTCATGGACTTTGGCGCTATCAATAACGGAAAAACATTAACAACCAGTAATATACAGTCTGCCATAGATAAATGTTTTCAGGACAAAGGAGGTGTAGTGTATGTGCCTAAAGGTGAATATCTTGTTGGCACTTTAAATCTCAGGTCGAATGTTGAGTTCCGCCTCGAAATGGGTGCTGTATTAATAGCTACTACCGACCTGTCCCAGTATCAGAGACATAATGAGCATCTTGCAGGAGTATTCTATACCGAAGATTCAGAAAATGTAGCCATTACAGGACATGGGAAAATATTCGGACAGGGTATGGAATTTATGGAGAAGACTGTAGCCAAAAGAATTATAGGCGAAGTAAATAATTATATCCGTCAGAAAAATGATTTTAGAAAAGTTGAAAAAGGTATTGGAGATGGTCCTGTAAATCCTAAAGAAAGATTTCATCAAATGGTTATTTTCAGTAATTGTAAAAATGTTACTCTAACCGATTTTGAATGTATCGACGCTCCATATTGGACTATACTGATTGTTCATTGCGACAGGGTTAAGGTGCAAGGTATATCCATCGACAATAATCTGTTAATACCTAACAGCGACGGACTGGATATTATTTCATGTAGCAATGTGAATGTTTCCGATTGTATTATCACTTGCGGAGACGACTCTATTGTTTTGGCGGGCTATGCACACCATTTCGGAGATCCGGGTTTTAAAGGAATATTAAAGCCATCTCAAAATATAAATGTTTCAAATTGTATTTTCCAGTCGCGTTCGAGCGCAATCCGTATTGGCGGATGGGATCAGAATCATATGTCCAACTACAATTTTGACAACATAACAATTATTGATTCGAATTGTGGAATTAACATTACAGTGCGCGATTCAGGATCGGTACAAAATGTGAACTTCACCAATATTAGAATCGAAACCCGTATGCATACCGGCGATTGGTGGGGTAATGGCGAACCCATCAAGATATCCACACTTCGTGGAGTACCCGATAGCCCTATAGGCATAGTTAAGAACATCAATTTCAATAATATCACTTGCCTTAGCGAAAATGCTGTACTTATGTATGCTTCGGATGAGAGCAAAATAGAAAATGTGTATTTCAATAATTTCGATTTCGTAATCAAGAAAAGTGCATTGGAAAAAGTGAGTGGAGGTAATTTTGACTTGAGGCCTAATACTGTTAAAGGTAAAGAGTTATATGCTTCGGATATACCTGTTGTATATATCGAGAATGCACAGAATATATATTTCAATCAAGGTAATCTGGGATGGAAAGGTGTAGAAGCCGCTCATTACACTTATGCTATAGAAGCAATAAAAGTGGATAATCTGAACCTGAATAATATGACGGCAGCTCCATCACCATCAAATCCTAAATTGCCAGTTGCGCTATTGACTAAATGTACTCGGGTAGCAAATAATATTCTGAAATAAAGCAATAAAAAAAGATAGAGATGATAAGGCTGATAAACAAAATATGTGCGGGCGCTTTACTGGCATGTTTTATGGCTTGTAATACAGCAACCGAAAATAATGAATATGCTTTAACTCCCGAAACAAAGCAGCTTGATAGCTTACTAAGAACAGTTTCGCAACATGGATATATGTTCGGACATCAGGATGCAACAGTATATGGTATCAAGTGGGATGGAGACAAGGATCGTAGCGATGTGAAAAGCGTTTGTGGCGATTATCCTGCTGTATGTGGATGGGAAATAGGGCATTTGGAGTTAGGTAAGCCTGTAAGTCTCGATAGTGTCTCGTTCGACAGGATAAAATATGAAATAATACAGCAATATATTCGTGGGGGTATCAATACTATAAGCTGGCACTTGGATAATCCATGTACAGGCGGCAGCTCGTGGGATACAAGTGCGAAGGACAGTGTTGTAATTACGATTTTACCCGAAGGAATAAATCATAACAAATTTATTGGCTGGCTCAATATATTAGCCGATTTCCTCAGTTCGCTTAAGACAGAAGACGGAACAAAGGTTCCGATATTATTCCGTCCATGGCACGAACATACCGGAAGTTGGTTTTGGTGGGGGAGCGATCATTGTACCCCCGAGCAGTATAAGCAATTGTGGGTAATGACTCACGACTATTTGAAATCGAAAGGAGTAAATAATATATTATATGCTTATTCTCCCGGAGGGGGAGCTTCAGCTGCGGAGTATATGGAACGCTATCCGGGCGATGAATATGTAGACCTGCTGGGCTTCGATTATTATCAGTTGAATGGAATTGCAGGAACACAAAACTATCATGATGTAATGGATAGTACTCTCCTGTTCCTTACCGATTACGGAAAAAAACATGACAAACCAATTGCTGTAACCGAAACGGGCTTCGAAACAATACCCGATGCTACATGGTGGACAAAAGTTCTGGATTCGGTACTGGATAAATACCCTGTTTCGTATGTGTTGGTATGGCGGAATGCCCGGGAAAAAGAAAACCATTACTATGCACCGTATCCCGGACAAGTATCAGCAGAAGACTTTGTTACATATTATAATCAACCAAAAACTTTATTTGCGAAAGACATAGAAAAACTATATAGGGAATAACGATACAAACATTTTTGGATATCAGAGATAGATCAGAAAAAACGAAGGTTCTTATTTATTCGAAATAATAATACACTATGAATAATTTTAATGCTAAAATATCGAAGCTTTTTGTAGAACATGAGGCTTTACTCTCTCGTAAAAACGAGCCACTAACCGAGGGTAATGGGATATATACCCGTTATAAATATCCTATATTAACCGCGGCTCACACCCCTGTTTTCTGGCGATACGATCTCAATGAGGAGACAAACCCATACCTGATGGAGCGTATCGGGATGAATGCAACTATGAATTCTGGCGCCATGAAGTGGAATGGGAAATACATCGTAATGGTGCGGGTCGAGGGGCACGATCGCAAGTCTTTTTTTGCAGTGGCAGAAAGCCCGAATGGCATTGATAACTTTCGTTTTTGGGATTATCCGGTAACTATGCCTGAAGATATAATTCCGGCAACAAATATTTATGATATGCGGTTGACTGCCCATGAAGATGGATGGATATATGGCATATTTTGTGCCGAAAGGCACGATGAAAAAGCTGCACCCGGCGATCTTTCATCAGCCACAGCCACAGCAGGTATAGCCCGCACCAAAGATTTGGTCGCTTGGGAACGTCTGTCCGATCTTAAATCGAAAAGTCAGCAACGCAATGTAGTCCTTCATCCTGAATTTGTAGACGGCAAATATGCGTTATATACTCGCCCGCAGGATGGATTCATCAATGCCGGAAGCGGAGGTGGCATAGGATGGGCATTGATAGATGATATGACTTGTGCCGAGACCAAAGAGGAAATCATTATTGATCATCGTTACTATCATACAATCAAGGAAGTGAAAAATGGGGAAGGGCCTCATCCGATAAAGACAACTAAAGGATGGCTACATTTGGCTCATGGCGTACGGGCCTGTGCGGCTGGTCTGCGCTATGTTCTCTATCTGTATATGACTTCGCTCGAGGATCCGGCTAAGCTAACGGCTGCACCGGCAGGTTATTTTATGGCACCCGAAGGCGAAGAGCGAATTGGAGATGTGTCGAATGTATTGTTTACAAATGGCTGGATAGCCGACGACGATGGCACTGTTTATATCTATTATGCTTCCTGCGATACACGTATGCATGTTGCTGTCTCCACTGTCGACAAGTTGGTAGACTACTGCCAGAATACGCCTCAGGATGGATTCACATCATCGGCATCGGTCGAAACATTGAAGAAACAAATAGATAGCAACCTATCAATACTTAATAAATAAGCAAACGAAAAATGTTTGACTCGCCTTCGCATCGTCGATTGTTAATTAATGTCGTATTTCAGAGTTATAACTATAAATTATTGTTATACTTGGATAAAAAACAAACAGGTCTGAGATTTTAATATGCAAGTAGGTACAGAATTCACATCTTATTTGAAAGGTAATGATAAAACTTAAGGAAAAAATTGGGTATGGTTTTGGGGACATGGCCTCGTCTATGTTCTGGAAGCTTTTCGGCTCATATTTGATGATATTTTATACCGATGTCTTCGGACTTCCGGCAGCAGTGGTAGGTACAATGTTTTTGATAACCCGTATATGGGATTCCCTTTTCGACCCAATTGTAGGGATTGTGGCTGATAGGACAAATACACGATGGGGCAAGTTCAGGCCTTATCTTCTTTTTCTCGCTGTACCTTTTGCCATTATAGGAGTCTTGACATTTACAACTCCAAACCTCGATTACACAGGTAAATTGATTTATGCGTATGTGACTTACTCATTGATGATGATGGTATATTCCGCTATAAATGTTCCTTATGCATCCCTGTTGGGTGTTATGAGTCCCGAACCGAAGGACAGGAATGTGTTATCCACTTTCCGCATGACATTTGCTTACATAGGGAGCTTCATAGCCTTGCTGTTATTTATGCCTATGGTAAACTTCTTCAGTGGGAATAATAAAGATATAGCAAGCCAGCAATATGGGTGGATGATGAGCGTAGTCGTTATTGCCGTATTGTGTGCGATATTGTTTTATCTTTGCTTTGCCTTTACCAAAGAACGTGTAAAACCTATCAAGGAAAAGAAGACCCCATTGCTGGAAGATCTTAGGGATCTGATAAAGAACAAGCCTTGGTGGATACTACTCGGAGCAGGAATCGCAGCATTGATTTTCAACTCGATACGTGATGGAGCAACTGTATATTACTTCAAATACTATATCGTAGAAGATGACTTTGGTACTGTATCTCTGTTTAATATTCCTTTCGTGCTGAGTGGTTTATATCTGGCTGTAGGGCAAGCGGCTAATATTGTCGGTGTAATACTTGCCGCACCGGTCAGCAACCGCATTAGTAAAAAATATACCTATATGGGAGCAATGTTTATAGCTACTATATTGAGCATAATCTTTTTCTGGTTCGATAAGAGTAACCTTGCACTGATATTTATATTCCAAATACTGATAAGTATCTGCGCCGGAAGTATATTTCCTTTGCTATGGTCGATGTATGCCGACTGTGCCGATTATTCGGAACTTAAGACAGGCAACAGGGCTACAGGGCTAATTTTCAGTTCGTCATCCATGAGCCAGAAATTCGGATGGGCAATTGGTACAGCCCTTACAGGGTGGTTGTTGGGCTACTTTGGTTTTCAGGCCAACCAGGCTCAAAATCCGGAAACTATCAACGGTATTAAAATGTTCCTTAGCTTCTTACCGGCAGTAGGTACTGTCTTATCGGTTATATTTATAGCATTTTATCCACTGAGTGAAAAGAAGGTGAAAGAAATAAGTGACGAACTAGAAGAGAAAAGAACGAAGTTAAATATAACATCTCAAGAATAGAAATGAGTGAGATTGATATACTAAAAATAGAAATGCAAGATATCTTGCAGAACAATATCCTTTCGTATTGGGAGAGAAATATGATTGACTCTTCTAATGGCGGATTCTATGGGCGTATCACAGCTATGGACAAAATTATGCCGGAGGCAGATAAAGGAGCAATATTGAATACACGGATTCTATGGACGTTTTCGGCTGCATATCGTCTGTTTGGTAAAAAAGAATATCTCGAGATGGCAACCCGGGCAAAAGATTATATTTTACAACATTTTTTTGATAAAGAATATGGGGGTATATACTGGTCGCTCGATTATAGAGGTAATCCTAAGGATACTAAAAAACAAGTATATGCCCTTGGTTTTGCCATTTATGGGATGAGTGAATATTTCCGTGCTACCGGAGATAAGGGTGCATTGGATTGTGCTATAAGCATTTTCCATTCGATAGAAGAACATAGCTTCGATAAAGAGAAGAATGGTTATTGTGAAGCCCTTACACGCGAATGGGACGAAATAGCGGATATGCGCCTGAGCGAGAAAGATGCAAATGAGAAAAAAACAATGAATACGCATCTGCATATCCTCGAGCCATATACAAATTTATATCGCGTTTGGAAAAATGATTTATTGAAGACGCAACTGGCTAATTTAATAAATGTATTTATAGACAAGATACTGGATTTCGGAACCAATCATTTAGGACTATTCTTCGATGAGGATTGGAATCCCAAAAGTAATATAGTTTCATACGGACACGACATCGAGACTTCGTGGCTACTTCATGAAGCGGCACAGGTATTAGGTGATGAAGATATATTGAAAAAGGTTGAGCCCCTTGTTCCAGCTATAGTTAAAGCAGCATCCGAAGGATTGCGTAAGGATGGAAGTATGATATATGAAAAAGATGTAACTAATGGATATCTGGATCGGGAACTTCATTGGTGGGTTCAGGCCGAAGCTGTTGTTGGTTATCTGAACTTATATCAACATTTTAATGATGAGGATGCTTTGCAAAAGGCGTTCAAAACATGGGATTATATAAAATCGCATTTCATAGATTATGTCAATGGAGAATGGTTTTGGAGCATTAAAGCCGATGGCTCGATAAACAGAGGGGAAAATGGGGATAAGGCAGGATTTTGGAAGTGCCCGTATCATAATGCCCGTATGTGTATGGAAGTATTTGAACGGTTTTCAACAAAGTAATATTTAGGTTATTTTTTAAATATTCCATTACAGAGGCTGATATGGAATAATGAAAGCAAGAGTGATCACTTTTTTTGATGCTCTTGCTTTGTTATTATCTATACAATATGAAAGTATAGATCGGTCTTTGATAAATGGAAAGATATAAAATAAGTGTATCAAAAAGTGAATTCTATGTTTCATGCAAGTAATTTCAGTTAAAATATTTCCACATTTTTCTTTTCCAACACCCCATTTTTTTTGGGGGGAGATTGAAAAAGAAAAAATTGCTGGTTTAAGCTGGTTGTTTATAATGTGAGCAATAATTAGGATCATACATCAGTTTGTTTTTAATAACAGCAAAAATGATGTGAATGAGTTTGTTGCGGACATTGTTAAGTATCTGGAAGCGGGGCAATCAATCTTCTTTTATTAGTGCAAATCTGTATTTAATCACATATATACAAATACAGACAAAGTATTATCATTGGATAATATAGTATTAGTTATCTCTCGTATTTATAAATAATTTTGAATAAACATTCTGAACTAATGTTTGTAAATAAAGACTAATCAATCATTTAAGAATTTCGAAACAGATAACTAAACTATTATTAACTCAATAAACCTATATCTAATGACAGATTTGAATTTATTATACGATGCTATCCTGCGTGGGAAGCAAAAAGATGCGATAGCATACACAAATGAAGCTATTGCGGAAAATGTAAATCCTAAAGAACTTATCGATAATTATATGATTAAAGCAATGGAGGAAATAGGACGTCGCTTCGAGGCGCAACAAGCATTCGTCCCAGAGCTTTTAATGGCAGGACGTGCGATGAAAGCTTCACTCAATATTTTACAGCCTCTGATGCAAGCGCAAGGGAAAGATATCTCGGCCGGGGTTGTCGTAATAGGGACTGTAAAAGGAGACTTACACGATATAGGTAAAAACCTTGTAGCTTCTATGTTCGAAGGTTGCGGTTTTCAAGTTATTCAATCGAATTCTATTTTTTTGCATTGTAAAGTGACAAAAGTAACACCTATTGTATGCTTTTTTATTGTTACTTTTTGGTTCGCCAACCGATTCTTAATTTACAATATAGATAAATTAATAATGAGTTTTATCTATTTATAAGATACAATATTTTATAATACGACGATTCTTATCCAAAATACCACCAAAAGAAAGTAAATCTTTAAATTAATATACCTAGAAGTTGTCGAGACCTTCGTTCTTTCGGATTACAAATCCAATGAGACGAAGTTTCGCCATCCTCTCTCTTGTCGCGGCTTTGCTCTAGCGCCGTTAGGTGAGCGTACGGGGCACCCACCCATCGAAGAGGGCGTAGAATGAAGTGGGGGGGCTGTTTTATAAATCTTTCTAAATATCAGAAGGATTGGTTTTAGCTTCGCTTCATTCAGCCATCAAGATGTTGGTGGGTCGGACGGCGAAGCGGGGCGCAAAAGAGTTTTTGCTTACTTTTGGGAATTTGGCCAAAAGTAAGGCAAGCAATTTTCGATTGCGCGCAGTATAATTTAATAGAACAGTTTTTGCTACTACTCAATTACCGATTGACATTAAATATTGGTAATTTCTGATACCTTTAAACATATTATTGTTAGTTTTGCAATATAAAGTTATTTTGTTAACCTCTTCCCATACACTATTTATAAAATGAAAAAAGTATTATCAATTATACTTTGCTTGCTATATATACCAATACAACTATCATCAAGAAACGAGATAGATTCTTTATTGAATGTTCTGGATAAAACTATATCCAACCGTAGTATATATGCAGCCGAAAAAGAATCAAAGATAGATGAGCTAAAATCTCAATTAAAGAATCAGAATTCATTAATAGACGAATATAAAATCAATGAGAGAATTATTTCCGAATATGAATCATTTTTATGCGATTCGGCTATCAGGTATATAAATAAGAATACGGAAATAGCAAAAACACTCAATAATAAAGAACTCATATACCAAAGCAATCTGCAATATTCGTTTGTATTGTCATTATCCGGTCTTTTTACTCAGGCACAGGAAATTTTAAGTACAATAACCTTCGACGAACTTCCTACGCACCTCAGGTATATTTATTGTTGGACATATATAAGGTATTACGAAAATCTCATAAAGTATACCGATGATCCTGAATATGAGAAAAAATACCTGACAAAGAAAATGCTGTATAGAGACACTATCATGTCGCTTTTCGATAAAAATTCGGAAATGTATTTGAAAGAGAATGCATTCAAACTTCAGGATGAACAGAAATATAATGAAGCTTGCGAAATCTTAACAGAAATATTCTTGAAACAAGAACCATATACTCATAGTTATGCAATGTCTGCTATGAGCCTAGCCATAATTCACCGGTATCTCAAAAATCCGATTTTGGAAGAAAAATATCTGATTTTGGCAGCTATTACAGATACACAATTAGCAGTAAAGGAAAATGAAGCACTTCTTGCATTGGCTATAAATCTCTATAAAAAAGAAGATATAACTAGAGCATACACCTACATTAGGGCTGCACTCGATGATGCTAATTCTTATAATTCCCGGTTCAGAAATGCGCTGATAGCACGGGTACAACCGATTGTAGAGGATACATATCTGCTACAAATAGAAAAACAAAAAGAAAATCTTAGGATTTATTCAATACTTACCAGCGTCTTTATCGTGATTCTGGCCGTTTTTCTATATTTTATTTATCGTCAGATAAAAATCGTATCCAGAGCCCGGAAGAATTTGAAAGCGGTTAATCAACAGCTCGAATCCGTAAACCAAAAATTAGACGAAGCCAACCTTATAAAAGAAAAATATATAGGCTACTTCATGAATCAGTGTGCCGTTTATATTGATAAGTTGGATGATTACAGAAAAACAGTGAACCGGAAAATAAAAGCCAGCCAAATTGATGATCTGTACAAAATGACATCATCTACACGATCGTTAGAAAAGGAGGTTGAAGAATTGTATAATACTTTCGATAAAGCATTCTTTAAGATATATCCTAATTTTGTAGAAGAGTTTAATGCTTTACTCAAAGAGAAGGAACAATATAAATTAGAAAAAGGTCAACTCAATACCGAACTACGTATTTTCGCTCTCATTCGTTTAGGGATAACTGATGTAAATCAAATAGCAATATTTTTACGTTATTCCATTCAAACCATATACAACTATAAAAGCAAAGTAAAAGGCAAGGCGGTTATTGATGGTGAAAATTTTGAGGAAGAAGTGAAAAAGATAGGCACTTTTTCCTAAAAATACATTCCAAATACTTTCCAAATACTTTACCAAAAACAATTTCAATATTATTCGTATGTGATTGATAATTAGGGGTTATTCTAAAAATTATTTAAAAAATAGTTTACCAAACAGCTTACTTCCAAACAGGAGTAAGCTGTTTCCATTTATATATTTGCATAGAGAGTTCCAAGAGGCCTTGTAATATTATTATAGCCTTATATTCTGAGTTTAGCCTGTCTTAATTACTATGAATGTCTAGCCTATGTATTATGTTATATCCTAATTTTATCCATAAAGATTCTTCTCTGCAAATTTATAATCAGGTAGAAAATACTGAAAATAATATAACTTCTGGCAGTTTATCTTTTTCAGATGTTTACATCTCATATTATTCTAAACTGATAAGGTTTGCAAAAGAGTATGTTACAGTAAACGAAGATGCCGAAAATATAATTCAGGACGTGTTCCTGAAATTATGGGAAAGACAAGACGCCTTACATTTGATAGAAAATATGAATGCATACCTTTTCAAACTTGTAAGGAATAAATCTCTCGATCATCTCAAACATAAATATTCAGTTGGGAAATGTAATAAATCAGTACAAGATTCATTCGAAATGGAAATGATGTTGAAAATACAATCATTAGATAGATTCAATGAAATATTTTTCTCGGAAAGGAATATGGAAGATATTATTTCAGAAGCTGTAAATAGTTTGCCATCAAAATGTCGCAAAATATTCATGCTAAGCCGGAATGAAGGTTTAAAATATAGGGAAATATCTGAAAATCTTAATATTTCAGTCAATACAGTAGAAAACCAAATGAGTATTGCCCTAAAAAAACTAAGAATTAAATTGAAAGATTATTTATCAGTCTGAATAATTTTAGAATTTCGATATCTTTTCTTTTAGGGGTATTTTAGATAAGAATCGTTCATATTTAAACATTAGCAATAATATCAATGAACGATTATATTCATAAATATTTTAATGGCGAATTGACAGATAAGGAAAAGGAAGAATTTATACTATCTGTACATCAGAACCCTATACTTAAAATAGAGTTTATCGAAGCTCAAAACGCATTAGGCATCACTAATCTGTTACTTCAGAGGGAAGATACAGAAAAAGCCTGTTTAAGTTTATCCAAATTCATACAGGATAGAAATAATGTTATAGAATAATTATTAGTCTAATATAACAACTTGAAAATCATACTTAATATGAAAAACATATTCTTAAGTTTTATCTTATTATTTTCTTTGGGTTCAACTCTTAGTGCTCAGAAAATTACGCCCTTCAAAGATGGCGAAAGAGCCGTTTTTCTAGGTAATAGTATTACTGACGGAGGACACTATCATTCATATATATGGCTCTATTATATGACGCGTTTCCCTGAAATGCGATTAACCGTCTTGAACGCTGGTATTGGAGGCGACAGGGCAATTGATATGTTGAGGCGCCTCGATGGTGACGTTTTCAGCAAAAGGCCTACTATGCTTATTACCACCTTTGGAATGAATGATACAGGTTATTTCGAATATAATGGAGATGAACCCGAAAAATTTGCAGACGAAAAAGTAAAAGAATCTTACGATGCATATAAACAGATAGAAGAAAGATATAAGAAACTTGAAAACACAAAAATTGTATTAATGGGTAGTTCCCCTTACGACGAAACGGCTGTAATAGAAGGTAATACTCCATTCCGGAATAAGAATAAAGCAATGTTACGAATTGTCGATTTTCAAAGGGAATCAGCAAAGAATAATGGTTGGCAGTTCTTCGATCTGAATCAGCCTATGACAGCTTTAAATGAACAATTTCAACAAAAAGATCCAACTTTTGCTCTTTGCGGAAATGACCGTATACACCCTGATAACGATGGACATATGGTAATGGCGTACTTATTTCTTAAAGCCCAGGGTTTTGCTGGTAAGGGAGTAGCCGATATTAATATTGATGCCGCCAAAGCTTCTGTTGTATCGTCCTCAAATTGTGAAATCACAGAGCTAAGGAAAACATCTACAGGTATTAGTTTCGATTACTTGGCAAATTCTCTTCCTTATCCTATGGATACCATACCTCGCGGATGGGGTTGCAAAAAAAGCCAGTCCCAAGCCTCAGATATTATTCCTTTTATGGATGAAATGAATAAAGAAGTTTTGACTGTAAATGGCTTAAAAGGCAAATACAGACTTCTTATAGATGGCGAAGAAATAGGAGTCTGGTCAGCCGGAGACTTTGCCAAAGGAATCAATTTAGCTGCTCTTAGCAATACACCTCAGTATCAGCAAGCGCTTCAGGTAATGTATCTGAACGAAGAACGATGGGAAACTGAACGCAGAACCCGTGAATATGCATGGGTGCAATTCAACTTCTTTTTACCTAAAGGTATTACCGATCTCAGCACAAGGGAAGCTATCGAAGTTCTTGATAAATATAAAGATAGTGATGGTTGGCTAAGAGGCAGACGTGATATTTTCAGTAAAGGCATGTTTCCTCAAATAAAAAAGATATGGCAATCTCAACAGGATTTATTTATTGATACAATTTACGAAATCAACACTCCTGTTAAAAGAAAAATAACCCTTACGAGGGTAAAATAAGCAAAATGATGAGGAAGGCGGCAATTACATCAATTCTTATTATTCTATTCACTGTCAATAATGCTTTGTCTCAAGAGCAGGCATATTTTGTAGATGGTTATCACGGAGGTGTATATGGCCATTATCCGATGTGGGTTACCCAATTTATGGTAGACAAGCTTAAAGGACATCCCGAATGGCGTATAGGCCTCGAGATAGAACCCGAAACTTGGGATACTGTGAGTATTAGGGATTGGCATGCCTATAAAAACTTTAAGAATATTGTAACAGATAAGAGAATTGAGTTCACTAATCCAACTTATGCCCAGCCTTACTGTTACAATATATCAGGCGAAAGCATTATTCGTCAGTTCGAATATGGAATGAGGAAAATCTACCAGCATTTTCCGGATGTAAAATTTACAACCTATTCTGTAGAAGAGCCTTGTTTTACGAGCTGTCTTCCTCAAATTTTAAAATCCTTTGGTTTTAGGTATGCAGTATTGAAATGCCCCGACACCTGTTGGGGCGGATATACTGCTGCATATGGAGGTGAACTTGTTAACTGGATCGGTCCGGATGGAACATCCATTCTTACAGTTCCCAGATATGCATGCGAAGAGTTTGAAGATAATTCTACATGGCAAACCAAAGCATGGTCTAATTCCGATTCATATCTAAAAGCTTGTTTCGATTATGGTATAAGAAATCCGGTTGGTATGTGTTATCAGGATGCCGGATGGGATAAAGGTCCCTGGTTAGGCTATGGAAGCAATATCAAAAACAAATCGATATATGTAACATGGAAAGAATATATTGAAGAAATATCTTCGGGAAAGACAAATGACGATTATCATTTTTCACAGGAAGATGTTTTGGTCAATTTAGTGTGGGGAAGTCAGGTTCTACAACAGATAGCGCAACAAGTGCGTATTTCGGAAAATAAGATAGTTATGGCCGAAAAGATAGCCGCTATGGCAAATATAGACAATAGTTATCTCCCGTCTCAGAAAAAGATAGATGATGCCTGGCGTACGTTGATGATGGCGCAACACCATGACTCATGGATTGTTCCCTACAACCGTCTTAATAAAAAAAATACCTGGGCTGAGGAAATCTCTCTATGGACAAATAATACAAATAATATATCTAATAATATTATTAATAATGCTATAAATAGCTACATTCCGAACAATAGATTATCATCAGATAATCTGGGCTATATAAAAGTTTACAATACTTTAGGTATTAAACGTACCGAAGTCGTTAATCTTGCAATACCCTCTAAACTAGCAAATAAAGATATAGATATTTATAATTCAAAGAATAAGCTGGTTACTTCACATATCGAAAAAACAGGAGACTCTATCCGAGTTTCATTCTACAGTGATATTCCGGCTTTCGGATATGCAACTTATAGTATACGCGAAAGAAACTCAAAAATAAAGACTACCCAATTTACAAAATTTGGCTCTAATGGGGATTGCGTTTTCGAGAATGATATTTATAAAATTGTTATTGATCCTACAAGAGGTGGTATTATTAAAAGTCTGATTGCTAAAAAGGAAAAAAATAAAGAGTATGTTGATAAGGATAATGAATTTGGTTTAGGAGAATTGAGAGGACACTTTTACGAAGAAAATAAGTTTTATTCGTCAACTGATTCTCCTGCAAAAATTACTGTATTAGAAGATAATAACTTAAAAACCACAATTCGGATAGAAGGACAAATAGCTTCTCATCCTTTCATACAGATTATTACCCTTATAGCAGGACAAAAACGTATCGATTTTGACCTGACAATCAATTGGAAAGATAATGTTGGTATAGGCGAATATAAACAAGATGGCGGTTGGCAAAAAAACAGGAGAGCTTTCACTGACGACAGATTCAAATTGAATGTTATGTTTCCTGTCAATTTAAACTCTACACAACTATATAAGAATGCACCTTTCGATGTTTGCGAAAGTAAATTGGATAATACGTTTTTTAAGACATGGGATAGCATAAAGCACAATGTCATACTTAACTGGGTTGACCTTGTAGAGAAAGATCAAAAACATGGATTTGCTTTGCTGTCAGATCATACTACATCTTATTCATACGGAGAAGATTTTCCACTGAGCTTGACGGCACAATATTCGGGTGTTGCCATGTGGGGAGTTAATTATAAGATATCAAAGCCATTGAAAATGAAATATGCTGTTATTCCTCATTCCGGAAAATGGGATAAGGCAACTATAGCTACAGAAAGTAATAAGTGGAACGAACCTCTGATTGTATCTTATTTGGAAAATGCTGTACTAACAGACAAATCTTTGCTAGACTTAAATAATTCGGGTTATGAGGTTACTGCATTTAAAGCACAGAGCAGCAGTGATATCCTTATTCGGTTATTCAACGCAGAGGGGAATGATTCGACACAAAAAATAATATTTGGATTCCCGATATCAGGCATCGAAGAAGTTAATTTAGATGGAGAAACAATATCGAAGAAATCGCTTGAAAATAATCAGCTTTCTCTTTCTATGCCTCGGTTTGGAATTAAAACATTTAAAATAATGAAGAATGAATAATCTCGAATACGGGCTTGTAGGGGCTGACCTATGTGTCAGCCCGCAGCCACGAACTAATAACGGACGATATACACAATTTTGAAATCTTGGAATATGAAATCTTTAAATACAAATTATGTATAAAGCATTACTAACTTCTTTTGCAAGCATATGTCTGATGATAACGAGTTGCACATCACCAGAGGTTAAATCAGAAATTTTCACACCTTCCGACTATGTCAATCCTTTCATCGGTGCAAGTACAAGTGTGGGAGCGGCTGGAGTATATCATGGACTAGGGAAAACGTTTCCTGGAGCTACTACTCCTTATGGAATGGTTCAGGTTAATCCGAATACGATAACAGGCGGAGATAATAGTCCGGGCTATAGTTACGAGCATAAAACCATCGAAGGTTTCGCTTTCACACAAATGAGTGGAGTAGGGTGGTTCGGTGACTTTGGAAACTTCCTTGTGATGCCTACTACCGGAGATATGAAGATCATAGCAGGTAAAGAAGATGGTAGCATCTCCGGTTATCGTTCTGTGTACGATAAAGATACTGAGATTGCTAAGGCTGGTTATTATTCGGCGCACCTGACCGATTATGATATAAAAATAGAAACCTCGGCAGCTCCTCATAGTGGGATACTGAGATTTACATTCCCGGAGAATGAAAAATCCCGTATACAGATAGATCTGGCCCGAAGAGTTGGAGGTACATCCACCTATCAGTATGTAAAAATAGTGGATGATCATACTATACAGGGCTGGATGAAATGCACTCCTGATGGCGGAGGCTGGGGTAATGGAGATGGGCAGTCGGACTATACTGTATATTTTTATGCTCAGTTTAGTAAACCATTGACTAATTGTGGATTTTGGAGTGCTGATATACCAGATAATTGGAAGCGGCTTAAAGATAATGTAGTAAGCATCCCTTATTTGAAAAGAGTATCTGAAGCTGCAATTATAAGAGATCAAAAAGAGCTGGAAGGCAAGCATCTTGGTTTTTTTACTGAGTTCGAAACTAAAAAGGATGAAGAAGTTATCTTAAAGGTTGGTATATCTTTTGTGGATATGGAAGGAGCAGAAAAGAACCTGAAAGCAGAAATTATAGACAAAGAATTTGATCAGGTTCGTCAGGAAGCAAAAGAATTATGGGATAAAGAATTGAGCCGTATTAAGGTAGATGGAGGTACAGATGATGAGAAAACTATTTTCTATACATCTCTTTATCATACAATGATTGATCCGCGTATATATACCGATGTAGATGGACGTTATGTAGGTGGAGATAAGGCTATACATACTAATTCCGGTTTTACAAAACGTACTATATTCAGCGGATGGGATGTGTTTCGCAGTCAGTTCCCTTTGCAGACGATTATCAATCCTGAATTAGTAAATGACCAGCTTAATTCGTTAATAACGATGGCTGAAGAAAGTGGGCACGAATATTATGAGCGTTGGGAAATAGTAAATGCTTATTCCGGTTGTATGATAGGTAATCCGGCTTTGTCTGTCTTAGCTGACGCATATAAGAAAGGAATCCGCAATTATGATGTGAACAAGGCTTATCAATATGCTTTGAATACTTCCCGAAAATTCGGAAATGATAAGCTTGGATATACAGGTCCTCCACTAAGTATTTCTCATACGCTCGAATATGCTTATACAGATTGGTGTATTTCTCAATTGGCAAAAGAGTTAGGCAAAAGTGAAGATGAAAAAATATTTCTTGAAAAAGGAAAGGCATATAAAAACATTTTCGATACGGAAAAAGGTTGGTTTCGTCCTCGTAAAGATGATGGCTCGTGGGAAAAATGGACCGAAAATGCACGATTAGAAGAATGGTATGGCTGTATAGAATCCAATCCTTATCAACAAGGATGGTTTGTCCCTCATGATATACCAGGAATGGTTAAACTTATGGGTGGTAAAGATAAAACTATCGAAGACTTGACAAATATGTTCGAGAATACGCCGGAAGATATGTTATGGAACGACTATTATAATCATGCTAACGAGCCGGTACATCATGTTCCTTTCCTTTTCAATCGTTTATCAGTTCCGTGGCTTACACAAAAATGGACACGCCATATCTGTAATAAAGCTTATACTAATAAAGTGGAAGGAATTGTAGGCAACGAAGATGTAGGACAAATGTCTGCATGGTATATTCTTGCAGCGGCAGGTATACATCCGGTATGCCCTGGCGATACCCGGTATGAAATAACAAGCCCTGTATTTGATAAAATAGAATTTAAGCTTGATCCTAAATATGTTAAAGGAAAAACATTCACAGTTATGGCCCATAATAATTCTCAAGAAAATATTTATATTCAGAAAGCGATATTGAATGGCAAGGAGCACAATGATTGCTACATAGATTTTTCAGATATTTCGGAAGGAGGAATTCTTGAACTATACATGGGCGATAAACCAAATAAAGATTGGGGGACTAATTAATATATAACCTTCTTATTCTAATACTAATACTGATTTATAAGTTAAATTAAAAAATTACTCACATTATTTTTTAGTGGTATCACAAAACTCAGTCGTTCAAAATTTAGAAGTGACAGTAACTTATATCTAATACTATAAGAGTAAAGCCATTTATTAATGCTTTATAAACCAAGGTATCAACTTCATTTATTCTATAGAGACAAAAATGAAACCTATATATTGAGATGTACTAATATATGTTATCATAAACACATCTTGACTTACCTGACAGAGGTATACACAGTATCGAAAGATACATCATTAAACGGAAAAATATTTATTAACCAATTTTTTGTATATGAAAAACATTTTCTACCTATTACTATTGATCATGGTTACATGGGGGAGCTATTCTTGTAAAGATGCCAGCTTTCTTGATGAAACAGTAACTTCTGATCTCGATATTGATAAGATATTTTCAGATAGTGCCTATACTGTAGGCTTTTTGAGTGAGATTTATGTAGAAATTGGATTTGACGTCGATCCTAAAAGATTTAAAGATCGCGAGGGATTTGCTCCGCAAACTTATGGAGGTCTGCAAGGAGCTTGCGATGAAATGGAATTTAAGGCTCGTCCAAAGATAACTACAGATGTGCTGTTTGCTACAGGAACCGTAACTCCTGTTAGTGTGAGTAATTACACTTGGAAAACCTGTTATGCTAATATACGCAGTGTCAATATCTTTCTACAAAATGTAGATCGGGCTCCTCTTACTGATGGCTTGAAACAGGTTTATAAAGCAGAAGCCAGAGTATTGAGAGCTTGGTATTATGGCATTCTTCTAAGACATTATGGTGGTATTCCTTTGATTGGAGAAGACATATATGATGTCCATGATGACATTCCTATGAAAAGACACAGCTACGAAGAGTGCATGAATTACATCATTAGCGAATGTAATGAAGTAATGCGCTATTTGGAGATTGCTCCAAGAGGGCGCGATTTCGGAAGAGTAGGGCAAGGCGCTTGTAAGGCATTTATCGCACGCTTAAGATTATATGCAGCTAGCCCATTATTTAATGGTAGTGATTTCGGTGCAGAAAAACCTGAATTGAAAGAACTTGTTGGTTTCCCTACAGCCGATCCGGATCGTTGGCGTTTAGCAGCTGAGGCAGCAGCTGAAGTTATTGCTTTACAACGATATAGCCTTTATACTGTGTCTGACGATGATTATTTTGGAGAAGGTGCCGGATTTGCAAAATTATTTCAAGCGTCTTCTTCTCAGGAACATTCTGGTCATATTCTCGATTGGAGAAGAAATCAGGGTTGGGATAGAGAACAATTGTTCCAGCCTCCATCCCGGGGTAGTAATACCTATGGGGGATATCCATATCAGGAGCTGGTTGATGCATTTCCTATGATAGACGGTACGCCTTTCGACTGGAACAACTCGGCTCATGCTTCTGCGCCTTACGAAAACAGAGATAAACGTTTCTATCATTCTATATACTATGATCAGACAGTAATAATGCAACGTGCTGATGCATGGGATATTCCACTTGATATATATCTGAATAAGGATGGAACTCCATCTAGTCAGGATGCGGTATATTTGGGCACTCCTACCGGATATTATAATGGAAAAATGCTAGACAGAAGAACGGCTGGAAATTATATACACGAATCACAACAATCGATACCATTGATACGTTATGCCGAGATTTTGCTCAATTATGCTGAAGCTCAAAACGAAGCGGGTGGGCCTACCAGTGTAGCGCAAAATCTGGGATCTTATGATGTTACACCATATACTGTACTTATCGAAATAAGGAAAAGGGCAGGTATACAACCTGGCAGTAACGAACTATACGGTTTGAAAGAAAATATGACTCAGGACGAAATGAGAGAAGTCATCCGTAACGAAAGACGAATAGAACTAGCAGTAGAAGGCCATCGTTTTTGGGACGTAAGACGTTGGATGATTGCCGAAGAAACAGAAAACAGAACATTCACAGGGATGGAAGTGAAACTGAATGAAGATGGCACTAAATCTTATACACGCTTTAATGTTCGTCAGCATGTATTTCGTTCAGACAGGGCTATGTATCTGTGGCCTTTACCATATAACGAAGTTATCAAATCGAGCGATATGCTCCAAAATCCTTACTATAATGATTAACAACAAATAATTGATTAATATGAAAGCTATATTTTATATAAAGTTGAGCATTCTTGCTGTCATAATACCATTCATTATAAGTTCGTGCGACAAGTTTGATAATGAATCTCCTACTATTAATGAAGAAGGCATAAAAGATCTGCAAGGGTCATGGAAGATTGTAAAGGCTTACAGAAATGGAGTTGAAATAACGAATCTGATGGATTTCAGCAAATTTAGACTAAAAATGAATGCTGATAATACTTACTCGATTGAAAACTATCTCCCTTTTTTAGTGAGAGATGAAGGCACATGGGAATTGAACGATCCTTATCATCCGTTTCTGCTGAGTTTCAAGGAAAATATAGCTAGTGAAGCTCATGTTTCTAATCTGAATTATCCGGCAGTAGAAGGTGTGAGACAATTGAAGTTGACATTCGTTCCGGGATGTCAAGCCAACTCCTACACATATGAATTTGAAAAAGCATCTAACTAATTATCTGAGTACTATGAATGCAGAAAAAACAAAATACAGGAAGTGGATATGGAAGTTCCTGCCTGCAATGGCTTTTATTATAATATGCCTGATTGCTTGTCATGTCAAATTTAAAGACGACGCCGAAGCTTTAGCAATATTAAATCGTCAGTTGACAGTGACCGCAGGTGAGGAAATCACCTTTGATTTGACATTAATGATAGAAAACTACGATCCTACCCAAGACCGGGTGATTATGGCGGTTTATGTACCTAGGTTGTGGAGAGGGAAAGATAATATAACCATCACTTACACATGTCCGTATCTTTTTGGTGATGATAGAGTAAGAACTACATCATATATACCTAATGAGACTAAGCCTCGCAATAGTTATACCAGCTATACATGGGGCGATGCAATAAAAACACACACAGCCAACGATCCTAATATACAAGGTGCAGATATGGAATGGGTAGCTTTTGTTACCGATGATGTAGCAGATATAGGACAGAGTGTAAAATTTACAGCAGATGTCAAAGTAACAATAAAGACTAGTACAGATAACATAAGATGTAAAATAGGATTTTATACCTGTAACGAAAACGACGGTATATGGACAGAAGGAATTGTGGGTAGTGCTACCGATTTTCAAGGCTGGATATATACAGACTGTTTCGAAACTATAGACGGAGAAGGAAGTCTTATCGATTATTGTGCAATGCATTATAATTTGGTTACACCCGGTCCCGGTATTTCTACACAAGATGATATTATTACATTCAAATATCAGGGAGCTGTAGGAGATAATCAAAATGGTTTGTCTAATGAAGATGATGTTTACATTAATATGACAGCTTATACTAAAGAGGGGAGAGTAATTACAAAGAAGGTTAAAATGGATAGGGAAAGTCCTTACGGCAAGACCTATGCTATAACATTTTGGCCCGAAGAATTTTTTGGAATAGACAGATCTGAAGAACTGGATAGAATCGAATATTACTATTCGAATGAAGACGGATCAGCCTTTGTAGACTCTTACGATGACGAACATAAAGATGATAATAACTATACCCGTCCGTCTGGCGAACCTCTGGCTCCCTTCCTTTATCAATTTAGATGTAAGTAACAGGATATACTATCCATTTATAATAAAAATATATTCTATGTATAATCTATTATATAAAAAACTTAATAAGAATCTTTTCTTATTGATAGCTATATGGATATTATTTGGGTGTTCATCTTTATACGCCCAAAATAATATAGGTGATAATGACACCGGATTTACGGGGATGGTGATAGATCAGTATGGCAATCCTTTGTCCGGGGTAGAGATTTCAATAAAGAAAGGTGGAATGAAAATCGTTACCGATAAAGATGGCATTTTCAGTTTCGATCGCAAACACGGAGATGTAATTATTATTTCTCATCCTAGCTTTCTGGTACAAGAATTTAAACTACCTAAAGGAACATCTTTATACAAGAAAGTATATAAAGATGGCACTGAGCAGGAAGAACCTGCATTTAAAGTCAGATTAGTAGAAAAACAAGTGAAAAATCCGGACACACAAGATGTATTGTATGGTACAGTAGATAAGAAAAGTTATTTGGGATCAGCTGCCACTATATTCACTAATCAGATGACTACTACTTTGTCAAGTAACATTATATCATCATTTGCAGGACGATTGCCGGGTCTATACACCGTCCAAAACAAAGGGATGAGAAGTAGCATGATAGATAATAACTACGATGTGGATATTTTTGTGGGAAATCGTCCAAAATTTAATATTGGTGGTTATGGTGACAATTCAGAGTTTAGCATTAACTCTAGAAATACAGGAGTAATGGTTTTAGTAGATGGGGTACAACGTGAATTCTATTCTCTCGACCCTGAAGATATTGAATCAGTTTCTATACAAAAAGATGCTCTTTCATCTATAGGTTTAGGTATGCGTAGCTCAAGAAGCTTATTACTCATAACAACTAAAAAGCCGGTCGATCAGGGCTTTCAGATTTCATTGACCGCAAAGTTCGGTATACAAAAACCATTAAAGAAATTGAAAACTCTGTCTTCAGGTCAATATGCATATCTCCTAAACGAAGCATTGCAAAACGATGGTAAACCTGCTGTGTATACCCTACAGGATTATCAGGCATACCGTGACAAGAGCAGCCCGTATACGCATCCTGATGTAGATTGGTACGATGAGGCACTCAAAGATCAGTCTTCTATTCAATCATACAACCTGAATGCCAGCGGTGGAGGCAAAGTCGCTCAGTACTATGTAGGTTTAAGTTATATGGATGAAAAAGGACTTTTCCCTTCTTCCAAAACAGATAATTATGAAACAAATGCACGGTATCAACGATACTTGATAACATCCCGGGTTAATATAAATGTGACCAATGATTTCAAAGTAGGAGTTTCTTTACTCGGTCGTATCGAAGACGGAAATCAACCGGGAGCAACTACATCCAACATATTGAATAATATTTTTGAAACGCCAAACAACGCTTACCCTATATATAATCAGGATGGAAGCTATGGAGGTAATATTTCTTTTAATAATAATTCTTCCAATAGCAATGACTGGAGTAATATTAAGGCACAGACAACAAATTCAGGGTATATAAAAGATAATAAACGTGATGGAATGGCCAGCATAAGATTGGATTACGATTTCGGAAAATTATTAAAGGGTCTTTCTGCCAGGGCGCAAGCTAATGTTGCCACTCAAAGTGTTTCTGCAATAATAAGATCAAAAAGTGGATTAGTATATGATTACTTACCTGCATCCAATAATTATCAGTATTATGGAACATTAAAAACACAGGAAAACTCATACAGGTCTTCTGGTAATTATCAACAAATGTATGGTCAGTTTGGGCTAAATTATACTACAAGTATTGGGCTTCATACTATTGGAGGAGATATATTCGGAGATGTACAGGAAGAAGTTCTTAATTACGATTTACCTATGCGTCCCGCTAACTTGAACTTAAAGGCAACCTATAATTATGATATGAAATATTTTGCTGAGGCTGCCGTTTCAAGGGGATATTTCAATAGATATAAGCCGGGTAAAAGATGGGGGACATTTTTTGCTATGGGCCTTGGATGGGATATCAGTAAAGAAAATTTCCTGAAGGATCTGAGCTGGGTAAATCAGTTTAAGATACGTGGAGTTTACGGAAAAACAGGGAATGGTGTAGATAATTCCGGATATTATATTTGGCGACAAGCCTACGAAGATAGTGGTAGTTATCCGTTAGGATATAATAGAACGACAGGTGGAGGAGTCCGCGAAGTAGATGATAATCTGGTAAACGAAAATATTTCCTGGGAAAAAGCAAATAAATTGAATATTGGTACAGATATTTCTCTATTCAATAATAAACTGCAAATTACGGCAGACTATTATAACGATAAATATTATGATCTGCTACAGACCAGAGGTAAAAGCATAGAACTGATAGGGTTGAATTATCCAAACGAGAATATTGGTAAGAACCGTTACAAAGGGTATGAACTGTCAATAACTTATCAGGACAATATAGCCGATTTCAATTATTTTGTTACAGCTAATATAAGCCGCCAAGAGTCGAACGTAGTATTTATGGATGAGCAATATGTCAAAGAAGACTATCAGCGCAAAACAGGACGCCCTGTAGGTGTATGGATGGGTTATGTTGCAGATGGCTTTTTTCAGTCGAAAGAAGAAATAGCAAATAGTGCAGTTCTGACCGGATATGACATTCAACCTGGAGACATTAAATACAAAGATTTGAATAATGATGGTGTTATCGACCAATATGATCAAACCATAATAGGAAATGATAAACCGTTAACATACTTTGGCTTAAATCTTGGATTTGAATATAAAGGACTGGAAGTATCGGCTCTTGTACAAGGAGCATACAACAGGGATATTTATCTTCCTGATGCCGGAGCAGCATATGTTTTACCATTTATGTCCAAAAATCAACATTATGGGCAGGCATATGAAATTGCACTGAACCGTTGGACTCCCGAAACCGCTGAAACCGCAACATTCCCAAGGCTTTCAGCCGGTATAGGTACCGGATTTGGCCTCAACTCTTATAACACAAGTCCGGGGCAAAACTATAATTCTTTTTGGGTAAGATCAGGAAATTATATACGCTTAAAAAATGTAAGTATTGCTTATACTCTTCCTGATTCTTTTACCAAAAACTATTTGGGTGGTTTAAGAATAAAAGTATTTGTAAATGGACAGAATCTGCTGACAAAATCTGCATATGATGACCTTGATCCGGAGGTGTTGAATTTCTCTAACTATCCTAATCTTCGTGGTTTTAATACCGGATTTAATATTAAATTTTAAGTATATCCTCAATTATGAAAAATATGAAACAACATAAATTTCTTGTACTCTTAGGATTAGTACTGATTTATTCTTTATCATCTTGTAGCGACTATGAGGATGTGCCTATAGAAAAATATACAGGTGAATATACATTCTCTCCAACAGACTCTATCGGTACTAAAGCTCTTGGATATTTGAATACCATATATAGTAAAATGGACAACGGGCACAATCGTATTGGAAATGAATATCTGGATACAGCTTCTGATGATGCAGTAACAGCCGAATCCGGCAGCGAAAGTGATATTTATAAATTGCAGATAGGAAGATATAATTCTACCAATAGAATTACTGGTGATATGAGATGGGGAGAGTATTATAATGGTATCCGAAAAGTAAATACCTTTGTCAAAAACATAGATATAGTTCCCCTAAAGGAAAAGTTCTCTAATCATGCAGGCAGTAATATTCCTTTGAATAGAGCATGGAAAGCAGAAGCTCGTTTCTTGAGAGCTTATTTCTATTTCGAACTTGTAAAACGCTATGGAGGTGTTCCTATTGTAGACAAAATCTATGAACTGGATGACAATATCGAATTGCCACGTAATACATTTGAAGAATGTGTCGATTTTATAGTGGATGAGTTGGATGCTATAAAAGATAGCTTGCGCAGTGTTCCTATCCAGTCGCCAAATTCAGAAGGGCATATAGTGACTACACAAGCCGCTATGGCATTAAAGTCGAGAGTATTACTCTATGCAGCAAGTCCTCTTTTTAATAGTAATCCGATAAAGCAAAATAATCCATATATAGGTTATAACTCTCCTGATAATGAAAGATGGAAAAAAGCAGCAGATGCAGCGAAATGGTTTATCGATAATTATGGCGGTAGTTTATATAGTTTAGCAGAAGATTTCAAAGGTGTTTTTGTTAGCCATTATGGAACAGAGTATGCATCCGGCAAAACCAATAATGAGGTAATATTCTATCGTTCAACAGGTAGCAACGATACGTCTCTTGAAAAAAATAGCGGTCCGCTCGGCTTCTCAGGCAACGATCAATCGAATGCCTATAATAGTCCTACACAAAACCTAGTGGATGCTTTCCCTATGTTAGATGGAAAGCCTATAAAAGAATCTACTAAGTATAGTTACTCTAACGAGATGATGTATCAAAATCGTGATCCAAGATTGTCGGCTACTGTTATTCATAATGGTTCTGAATGGTTGACTAAAACTATGGAAACTTACGAAAATGGAGCAAACAACCCAACTACATCCTCCAGAAGAACACGTACAAGTTATTATTTGCGCAAATTCATGGGATACATGGAAGATAAGACTACTTATGCAAAAACGATTCATGAATGGGTTATGTTCAGATATGCCGAAATTTTACTCAATTATGCCGAAGCTCAAAATGAATATACAGGGCCTTCGACTGAAGTATACCAGATAATAAAAGATCTGAGAAAAAGGGCAGGAATTGAGCCTGGTGATGATAATATGTATGGGTTGGAACAAAATATGGATCAAATCCAAATGCGGGAGATTATTCAAAATGAGAGAAGAGTTGAAATGGCTTTTGAAGAACACCGGTATTGGGATATCCGTCGCTGGCGAATAGCGGAAAAAATATTTCAGGAGCCTCTCAATGGTCTCGTTATTATTCGGAATGGGGGAGTACTGGAATATAATATAATCGAAGTATTAAATGCTCCATTTATCGATAATGTTAGTACCGAACGATATAGGCGCTATTTCTATCCGATTCCGTATTCGGAAGTAATAAAGAATAATAATATGATCCAAAATCCAGGATGGGAATAATAAATGTTTATTTCTTTCTTTAATTAGCCATTAACATATGAAAAGATTAATAATATTTATAATAAGCTTCCAAATCTTTGCCCTTGCATTCGGACAAAATCCGTTTCAATTGAAGGGTAAAGTAACTTCAATCGATGGCGAACCCCTAGCAGGCGTTAGCGTAGTGATTGAAGGAACGACGAATGCCACGATGACCGATGCGAACGGTAATTATGAAATAAATGTGAAATCCGGAGACAAAGTTTCGTTCTCTTTTATAAGCTTCAAAAAACAAATTGTTACTATACAAAACCAGAATTCTCTAAACCTGACTTTAGAAGAAGACCTGACTAATTTGGATGAAGTCGTAGTAGTAGGATATGGACAAGTAAAACGTATTACGATGACAGGTTCTGTCAGTGCTATAGCTGCTAAAGAAATCAGGAATATTCCGACATCAAGTGTGCAAAACGCATTGTATGGAAAACTGCCGGGATTCTTTGCACAACAACGTTCAGGGCAACCGGGTAAAGATGCATCCGACTTTTATATCCGTGGGGTAAGTTCCCTCAACGAAGGAGGAAATCAACCATTGATTATTGTTGATGATATTCAGTATACTTACGATCAGTTACAACAAATTAATGTTAATGAGATAGAAAGTATCTCACTCCTTAAAGATGCATCCACAACAGCCATCTATGGTATTAAAGGTGCAAATGGGGTATTGGTTGTTAAAACCCGTAGGGGGCGCGAAGGCAAACCTCAGGTAAATGTACGCTTAGAATCAGGTATTCAGATGCCTGTCCGTAAACCTAAGTTTTTGAATTCTTACGAAACGGCCCAACTCGTAAACGAAGCTTATGATAATGATGGATTGTATTCTCAGAAACCTTTTACTGAGGAAGATATTAGGCTCTTTAGAACAGGAGAAGATCCATATGGACATCCTGACGTGAATTGGTATGACGCTGTATACAAAAATGTTGCTAGTCAGTTTAATGCAAACGTAGATGTTTCGGGAGGTTCACAAAAACTAAAATATTTTGTGACGGGAGGTATGTTTTCTCAAAATGGCTTGGTTCGCGACTTTAACGATCCATTCAACGAAGTCAATACAAACTATTTTTACAGAAGGTTTAATTACCGTACTAATCTGGACTTTGATGTCACAAGCACATTGAATCTGCGATTGGATATGACAGCACGTTTCATGAATATAAATGAACCCCAAAGTTATAATACGACAGGAGCCATATACGATTTCTCAAAAATGCGCCCTTATTCTGCACCTTTGATGAATCAGGATGGAACATATGCTTATAATTATGGTACTAATGATCTGGAGCCTACAATCAATGCCCGTTTGGCAAACGAAGGGTATTCGCGTACAAGAAGATATGACTCTAATATCTTATTTGGAGCTACTCAAAAGCTGGATTTTATAACCGAAGGATTAAGTGTTTCCGGACGTTTGGCTTATTCAAGTATCGATGAAAACAAGCGACGGGTATTTAGAGGAAAGAATGATTATCCTAGTTATCATTACGATTCATCAGATAAATCATATACACTAAATCCTAACAGTAGCTATTCATACGTGCCTTATACAGTTCTTGGTGATACAGAGAAATCTATAAAAGATTTGAATGTACAAGCTTTTGCTAACTATAAGAGAACTTTCAATGAAGATCACAATCTGAATGCAATGTTTGTATATAACAGACAGAGTAAAACTGTAGATAAAGATGCTTTGACAAATGCAGCCGTACCGGAAAACTCAGAAGGGTTTACACTTTCTACTAACTATAATTATAAAAATAAATATCTGTTCGACTTCAATTTGGCGTATAATGGCTCTGACCGTTTTGACAAGGATAACAGATATGGTTGGTTTCCTGCAGTAGGAGTTGGATATAATATAGCAGAAGAGCCTTTCTTTATGGAAAAATTTCCTAAGATTCAAATGTTGAAAGTAAGAGCCTCTTTTGGTTTGGTAGGCTCTGATGATACGCCTGGAGACCGATACCTTTACAGACAGGTATATAATTCCGGAAGTGGATATCAATTCGGAGATAAAGCTGGGAATGACACTGCTTGGCCTTCATATAAAGAAGGAAATCTGGCAAATCCGTCTGTTACGTGGGAAAAAGCCCGTAAATGGGATATCGGAATCGATGGAAATATGTTCAATAAGTTGTCTTTTATGGTTGACTTTTTCTATGACTACCGCTACGATCAGCTTGTACAACGAGAAAGTATTCCTTTAATGATTGGCGGTGAACTCCCTCGCGAAAATCTTGGAGAAACCGAAAATAAAGGTTTTGACGGGCAAATAGGATATAATGATAAATTTGGAAATGTAAATTTCATGACAAGCTTTGTATTTTCATATGCTAAGAATAAGATAAAATATCAGGCAGAAGCTCAACAAAGATATCCATGGTTAGCTAAAACAGGCAGACCTATCGGACAACCTTTCGGATATACTTGGGATGGTTATTATACACAACAGGAAGTTAATGAGATTAATGCAGGAAATCCTAATAAAATACCAGTTCCAAATGTACCTGTTGTAGCGGGAGACTTGAAATATAAAGACCTGAATGGTGATGGTTCTATTGATGACTTCGATAAAGGTGCCATAGGCAAACCTAACTTGCCGACTACCACCTTGGGTTGGACAATTGGTGGAGAATATAAAGGCTTTACATTAAGTTTATTATTTCAAGGTTCGTTCGATTATAGTTTCAGTATTGTAGGTACAGGTATCGAATCTTTCAAAAGCCAGTTCCAACCGATTCACATGAAGCGATGGACACAGGAAAGATATGATAATGGAGAAGCTATAGAATTCCCTCGTCTCACTACAAATCCTTCTACTGTAAGCAGTAGTGAAGCATATATGTCGAATTTCTGGTTGGTAAATGCCTGGTATATTCGTTTGAAAACGATTGATGCAGGCTATCAGCTTCCGGAAAAAATATTACCGAAAGGAATAAGCTCAGCTCGGGTTTATATGAACGCATATAACTTGTTTACATGGACAAACTACGATAAATATCAGCAAGATCCCGAAATTCAAACTAACTCAGCCGGAGATGCTTATATGAATCAACGTGTAATAAATTTCGGCGTTCAGTTATCATTCTAATAGTATAAAAAGTTATCGTTTATATACAATAATATAGACGATAACTTTTAAAAATACGTGATATTTTCTAACTAAATGTTAACCTACAAAAATAATTGAATATGAGAAATATATACTCTTATATCAAAGCTTCGAAACGAAAGCAAACCTTTCTTCTATGTTTGTTTCTTATATCTGTTACTTTATATAGCTGTTTCAAACTAAAATCGCTTGATCATCCTACTACAGCTCAAACTTATAGCCATTTCGATGTAACCTTTGTCTGTGAACATACCAATCCTATCAAAACAGAAGGTAGAGGTTTCTTAGGTGTTCTGTTACCCAAAGGATGGCGGATGCAGGATTATACCAATTATGTAGTACGTTTTCCGAATGCTAGTGATAACATATCCGGACGTTTATGTTACGATCAGTACTATACAGATGCTTTGAGTGCTAATCTGGAAACTCCCGAAGGCTATTATTGGTGGGGAGGCCGCTCCATTGATAACCTTGAGTTATTAAAGGCTGATGATAATAAAAGTGATGACTTTACTTTCACACTTCGCATATATACTGATGACAAGACCGGAAATTTTACACTCAGATATGTGGTAGGAACTGATGGTAATAGTGAGAATCCTGTTAGCAATGGTAAGTATGTAGATGAACAACGGACAATAACCGTTACGCAAGGAAATACATATCCGCAAAAGAAAGATACAAACTGGGAGCTTATTCCAAATGGCGGATGGGATAGCAATATAAAATACTATTCTGATAAAGATTACGATGGCTTTTTCACACGTTGGAATGGTTGGACAGGTAGTGATGTCGCTATTACAACCTTACTGCCCGATGGAAGAAGTGTATGGGTTTGGGGTGACACATATACAGGCTATGTAACTTCCAATAGAGCGCGTTCGGCAGATAAAGCTCAGTTTGTTCGCAATACCTTTATCGTACAAGAAAAGGGTATGGAGGATTTCAGCGCGTTCTATATGACTAATGAGGGTGAATTGGGATCGGTAAAACCAATAATTCCATATTATGATGATAATGGAGATATTGCTGACGAAGGTCTAGAATGGTATTGGCCTTCCGAAGGAGTTATTTATTATCGGGATGGCATTCCCGAATTGCAAGTATTGCTTCACCATGGTAAAAAAACAGGGGACGGAACATGGGATATTACAACAGCTTCTACAGACATAGCCGTTTTCTCACTGCCGGATGTTAAACTAGAACGTATAGTAAAAAATAAACATATAGAAAATAGTAACAGTATTAGTTTTCCGGGACAGATATTGCGCGATGATGATGGCATAGTTTATATTTATGGTTCGGCTAATTATGGAATATGTGGTACAGCTACCTTTGTAGCCCGTGCAGTCAATGGTGACCTTACGCGCGAATGGGAGTTTTACAATATTAAAACAAATACGTGGTCTGCAGATCATGCATGGCAAGAAGACAGCGATTGGCTAGATTATAAAGTTTCTGAATATTGTGTTTTCCCATTCAAAGATGGAGGTAAGTATTTCGCTATAGAGCAAGCTCCTTGTTTTAGCAGAGAAACTTATATTCACGAAGCTGATTCGCCTATCGGGCCTTTCCGTAATCGTAAATTAGTAGGGATGTTACCTGAGGAAATAAGTACCGGCGATTTTTATACATATATTCCGGCACTTCATCCTCAATTTTCTAAAAATGGTGAGTTGATGTATTGTGTAAGCAAGAACCATTACCTTGAATTTTCTGATAATTTCAATGCACCGGGCTCTGCAAATACCTATCTTCCATACTTCTTCCGTGTCAAGAATTGGCGTGATAAACTGAATATTGTAGATATGGATATCACCGATAATAAAGGTACACTTACAGCTCAATATGAAGATGATTTGGATAACCTGACAGATAATGATGCAACTACTATTTATGCGATATCTTCTGCTTCCGGGTGGATACAATATGAATCTCCATCTACAGCCCGTCTGAACCGATATACCATTACCTCTGCTCCCGATTCTCAGGAAAGGGACCCGATGCATTGGAAAGTATCAGGATCGAACGATGGGGTAAACTGGACTGTTCTTGATGAGCGTTATTATGCTGAATTTGAGGAACGTGAGCAAACTATAAATTATACAGTGCCTATTACAGATAATATGTATACACATTTTCGTTTAGACGTTTTAGCAACGAGAGGAGGAGGCAATATACAGATAGCTGAATGGCAAATGTTTGGCGAATTTGAATATGCTAAGGGAGAAACGGCTGAATTAGAAGAAGTAACAGTCAATGGAAAATCTATATCTATCGACAATACTATGAATGTAAATATTTTACCATCAGATGATGCCGAAATTCAGGTAAATCTAAAAGCAAAAGATTTTGGTGTTATATCCGGTGTAGATGAAAGCTTTACAACAACAGTGGATAAAGCCGGAATAGAGAAGTATAACATTAAAGTGACATCGGAGGATGGAAATGAGGAGAAAGAATATGAATTAGTATTAAATCGTTGGTTCTCTTTCGATGAGGTAGTAAAAGTAAAATGGAATAATACTCTCATGTTATATCTCAACCGATTGGATGAATATGATATCTCAGCCTATCAATGGTATCAGAATGGAAATGCAATAAACGGAGCTACAGGTAAAACCTATTCTGCAGGACCTAAGAAAACAGACTTGCTGGATCAGAGTTCAGAATACCATATAGAAATGAAAACTCCTGACGGAAATATGCGTTCCGAGGCTAAACAGGTAAAATTAAAAAGTATGAATGTGCAGATATACCCTAATCCGGTAAGGGCAAACGAAGTAATTACAGTTGAAGCCGATATGGATGAAGAACAACTTATCGGAGCAACTATCGAAGTTTACAATATTTCTGGAAATAAGGTAAGTACAACTAAAGTACAAGGCTATACTACAACTATAAATATTCCTTTTGGTATAGGAACATACATGGTTAAGTTTAAATCAAAAGAACTGTTTGAAAAAACACTGAAGGTTATAGTTAAATAGAAGTATGATTAAAAACAAGTAAATAAAAATATAATGGAGAATATATTATTGAAAAAACTAGGTGTAACCATTATTTTGTTTGTTTCGGCTTCGATAATGTTTGCTCAAAATAATAAACACGAAATCTCTGTATATGCAGGAGGTGGATTATCTACTTTATCATACGAGGCTGCTACCGGAAAGAAAAGCGATGGTGCCGGAGGCAATTTAGGAGTAGGATATACCTATTTCTTTGCTGATAATTTGGGCGTTAATACAGGCGTAGAATTTGCTCTTTATAATGCTAAAGTAAAAAGAGAAGCATTTAATGATGTATCACGGTATTTGACAGACTCTTCCGATGGCGAAATATATGATTTCTATTCTTCGATAAAAAATTATGAGGAGAAACAAGAGGCAATGTATCTCAATATTCCATTAATGTTACAGTTCCAATATGGAGAGAAGAATAAGTTATATGCTTCGGCTGGTGTAAAAATAGGTATCCCTGTAAATGCAAAATATAAATCGTCTGCTTCGGAAATTACAAACAAAGGCTTTTTCTATGATACCGGAAATTGGGCCGAGGACCAGGAGTTCCGAGGTTTTGGAACCTATTCGGATTATAATTATGAGGAAGATATTGATTTTAAAATAGCCTATATGTTTAGTGCCGAATTAGGTATGAAATGGCAATTGACAGATAAAATGGGACTGTATACAGGTGCATATATCGATTATGGACTTAATGATATAGTTAAGGGTGAAAACGATCGGTATTTTACTAAGCTTGAGGAAACATCTGATGGAATAAAGCAAGTGAATAACAGCTTTCTTAATTCAACCATCGGATATAGTAGCAATACTTTTCGTCAGGAATTGGTTGATAAAGTAATACCAATGGCTGCAGGGCTCAGGTTAAGACTTTCATTCAATATGTAATATTGTTGTATATTAAGTAGAACCCGGTTTTGAATGCATATTTCAAATTCGGGTTCTATTCTATAGGCAGGTTTCGTAAAAATAAAAATTTCTCTATTATTTGGTGGCAAAACAAAGTTTGCTCGTCTTAATCTTAAGGGGGATTCTTTAATATATATAATTGATTTACTTATGGCTAATAGATTTATAATATTATTCTATGTATTTTTATTTCAGTTAATTGCACTACAAGCACAAGTTAAATTGCCTCCATTGTTTTCTGATAATATGGTTTTACAGCAACAAACCGAGGCTCCTATATGGGGAAAAACAGGTGCTAATAAAACTGTAAGAATTACAACATCGTGGGACAATAGAATATATAATATCGTAGCTGATGCTAATGGAGATTGGAAGACAGCAGTTAATACTCCTCAAGCGGGTGGGCCTTATAATATAACAATATATGATGGGAAAACTTCTACCTTACAAAATGTAATGATAGGGGAAGTATGGATATGTTCAGGGCAATCTAATATGGAGATGCAGGTAGAAGGTTGGGGTAAAATAACTAACTATGAGCAGGAAAAGGCTGTTGCAAATTATCCTAATATACGTTTTTTGCAAATTGAAAAAGCAACAAGCCCTACACCGGAGAAAAATATCATTGTAGCAAAAAACGGTTGGCAGGTCTGTACACCGGAAACAGTTGCTGATTTTTCTGCAGTGGGTTATTTTTTCGGACGAGATATTCATATCAGCCAGAATGTTCCTATCGGATTGATTAATACTTCGTGGGGAGGTACGATTATTGAAACTTGGACGAGTGGAGAATCTTTAAAAATGATACCTGAATATAAAGATAGAGTAACCGAAATAGAAAAACTTCCGGCTTCTAAAGAAGAGAGAGAAAAGTTATTTTATAAGAACATTGAGAACTGGAAAAAAGATATTGAAAAAATAGATAAAGGTTTTGATAACGATCATGCTGTATGGGCATCTTTGCAAACTAATGATTCAGATTGGGAGCAAATGAATATCCCCGGTTTGATGCAAGAACAGGGGCTTGAGGGATTCAATGGTATAGTCTGGTTTCGCAAAACAGTGGAAATCCCTGACAATTGGGAAGGGAAAGAGCTAACTTTAAATCTTGGTATAGTAGATGATAATGACTTTACATATTTCAATGGAGTGCAAATCGGACATACTGAAGGATGGATGACTTCACGTGTTTATAAAGTACCTAAAGAACTTGTAAAAAAAGGTAAGGCAGTAATATCTGTGCGCGTTATGGATACAGGCGGTACAGGTGGTATATATGGTAATCCTGAGAATGTTTTCATAGGAAAAAAATCTTCAGATAGAATATCCCTTGCTGGTACATGGAACTACAGAGTGTCACTCAATATAAAAGATATACCACCAGTGCCGGTAAATCTGGCAACTGAACCTAACATACCTTCATTTCTTTTCAATGCTATGTTAAATCCACTTATTCCTTATTCTATAAAAGGTGCTATCTGGTATCAGGGAGAAGGTAATGCCGGCCAGGCATATCAATACAGAGAACTTTTGCCTCTGATGATAACAGATTGGCGAAAGAAGTGGGGATACGAGTTTCCTTTCTATATAGTACAATTAGCAAATTTCACAGCATTACAAAAAGAACCGGTAGAATCTTCATGGTCGGAACTTCGTGAAGCACAGGCTTTCACATCTCAACATTTGAATAATACAGGCATTGCTGTAACAATAGATATAGGTGATGCTTATGACATACATCCCAAAAACAAACAAGATGTGGGTAAGCGATTAGCTTTAGCCGCAAGAGCGCAGACGTATAAAGAGAATATTCCTTATTCAGGACCAATATATCACCGATATACTATAGAAGGGAATAAAATCAGAATCTATTTCCTGCATACAAATGATGGATTAAAAGCAAAAGATAATGGATCAGTAAAAGGCTTTACTATTGCCGGACCCGACCATAAGTTTTATATGGCAGAAGCTAAAATAGATGGTAATACTATTGTGGTTTCTAGTCCTGATGTTTTATTCCCGATAGCAGTGCGCTATGCGTGGGCCGATAACCCTGTTTGCAATTTATATAACGGAGTTGATTTACCGGCATCTCCTTTTCGGACTGATGACTGGCAGGGGATTACTTATGGTAATAAAAGGTAATTATAAACAAGTATCTCAATAGAAATAATATTCTAAAATTTTATCATGAAAAAAAATACAAAGGTTATTCTCTTTTTATTATTCCTAGTCAATGCGATAAATATCAATGCTCAACTTAAAGATCTTGTTCAGTATGTAAATACACTGCAGGGTACCGACTCTCACTTCGGACTTAGCTATGGCAATACATACCCTACTACAGGTATGCCATATGGTATGCATACATGGTCGGCTCAAACAGGAACAAATGGTGAGGGATGGAAGTATCAGTATTTTGTGGATAAGATACGAGGCTTTCAGCAAGCACATCAATGTAGCCCTTGGATGAGCGACTATGCAGTTTACTCTTTTATGCCAATGGTTGGGGAGTTGATAGTAAATCAGGAAAAAAGAGCAGCTAGTTTCAGTCATGATAATGAAATAGCAAAACCTCATTATTATAAAGTTAAGTTTGATAATGGAATAAGTACCGAAATGGCACCTACTACACGAGGTGTACATTTGCGTTTCTCTTTTCCTTCCAAAGGGGATGCATATCTTGTTATAGATGGCTATACAGATATGAGTGAAATTAAAATCAATCCGGAGAAAAGGCAGATTTCAGGTTGGGTGAACAATCAACGTTTTGTAAATAATTCGAGTAATTTCCGTAATTATTTTGTGGTACAGTTCGATAAGCCTTTCGAAGACTATGGTATATGGGAGAATCAAAACGATAAGATTTTTCCCAACCAGAATAGCGGAGAAGGGAAAGGATATGGTGCATATATCAAGTTCAAAAAAGGTAATAAGGTGCAGGCAAAAGCTGCATCGTCATATATTAGCCAAGAGCAGGCTCTGGTTACACTCGATAGAGAATTGGGTGCAGACAAAAATCTTGAAGCAACTAAAGCAAAAGGAGCGAAAACATGGAATGAGTTACTGAATAGGGTTATTGTTGAAGGAGGAACAGAGGAACAGATGAGAACATTCTATTCGTGCCTTTTCCGTGCTAACCTTTTCTCCCGTAAGTTTTATGAACGCGATATAAACGGAGAACCGTGTTATTATAGTCCGTATGATGGAAAGATATATTCAGGGTATATGTATACCGATAATGGTTTTTGGGATACTTTCCGTTCTCAGTTTCCTCTGACTAATATTCTTCATCCTACTATGCAGGGAAGATATATGAATGCATTACTTGACGCAAAAGATCAATGTGGTTGGTTACCTTCTTGGTCAGCTCCGGGTGAAACCGGTGGTATGATAGGAAATCATTCTATTTCGCTTTTGGCAGATGCATGGGCAAAAGGTATCCGTTCGTTCGATCCTGAAAGAGCATTGAAAGCCTATGCACATGAGGCAATGAATAAGGGACCTTGGGGTGGAGCAAACGGACGTGCCGGATGGAAAGAGTATTGGCAACTGGGTTATGTTACTTACCCGGAGTCGATGGGTTCAACAGCGCAAACTTTGGAATATGCTTATGATGATTTTTGTGGCTATCAGATTGCAAAAATGACAGGTAATAAATTCTATGAAGGAGTATTTGCAAAACAAATGTATAACTATGTTAACGTATTCGATACTATTACGGGTTTCATGCGTGGTAAAACATTGGAAGGCAAATGGACTGAACCCTTCGATCCTTACGAATGGGGTGGTGCTTATTGCGAAGGGAATGCATGGCACTATACATGGTCTGTATTTCACGATGTACAGGGTTTAATAAATCTATATGGAAGTGATGAGAAATTTGTAGAAAAGATTGATTCTGTATTCACAGTTCCAAATACCATTATACCAGGAACATATGGTCATGTAATACATGAAATGAAAGAAATGGAACTGGCAGGCATGGGTCAATATGCACACGGGAACCAGCCTATACAACATATGATTTATTTATATAGCTATGCAGGTCAGCCCTGGAAAACTCAGTATTGGGCACGCCAGATAATGGACAGATTATATAATTCGAGTGAACGTGGTTATCCCGGAGATGAGGATCAGGGCGGAATGTCGTCTTGGTACATTTTGAATGCATTGGGTATATACAGTGTATGTCCGGGTACCGACGAATATGTAATTGGTTCTCCACTATTTAAAAAGGTAACTATCACAATGGAAGATGGCAAGAAATTTATTATAGAGGCTAATAATAATAGTTCTGAGAACATGTATATACAATCTGCTATACTGAATGGAAATACACATAGTCAAAACTATATTACTTATAGCGATATTGCAAATGGCGGCATATTACAATTCGAAATGGGAAATGTACCAGCCAAGGACAGAGGAGTGAAAAAAGAAGATGTCCCATTTTCGTTAACAAAAAGATAAAAATGAATCTTCTAATAAAATTATTACAATGAATAACCTTTCAAAAAAAATATCATTTTACTTCATCTTTATCTTTTGTTGCATGTTTTCTTTTGCACAAAGTGATAATAAGACAGACTATGCAGCTAAAGTAAATACACTTATAGGCAACAAAGGAGTGGGGTGGGCATCCGGTTATCTATATCCCGGAGCTACCTATCCTTTTGGGATGGTGCAATTCACTCCATCGTATTTTTCTAAAAAGTCAGGATTTGTAATAAATCAAATAAGTGGAGGCGGTTGTGATCATATGGGGAATTTTCCAACTTTTCCACTAAAAGGTAAACTTGATATATCTCCTAATAATATTATTGATTATCGCGTGAACCTTTCTCATGAAAAAGGTCATGCAGGTTATTATGAGGCGAGGGTACAGGAAGGTATCAAAGCAAAGCTGACTGTAACAGAAAGAACAGGTATGGCTCACTATGAATATCCTGAAGATCAAAATATGGGGACTATTATCATTGGTGGTGGTATAGCTGCAACAGATATAAATAATGCGGCGATTGTAATTACAGCAGCAAACAAGTGTGAGGGATATGCCGAAGGCGGATCATTCTGTGGTATACCAACACCTTATAAAGTTTACTTTGTTGCCGAATTTGATGCTGATGCAATAGAATCAGGTACATGGAAAGATGAAAAATTGATGTCGAATACGACCTTTGCGGAAGGTAAAAATTCCGGAGTCTTTTTCACCTTTGATGTTAGCAAAAATAAGAATATTCAGTATAAAATTGGAGTTTCTTATGTCTCAGTAGAAAATGCACGAGAGAATCTGAGAACTGAGAATGCAATATGGAATTTTGATAAGATAAAAGAACAGGCAGAAAACAGATGGAATGATTATCTGGGGAAAATAGAAGTGGATGGAACTAATCCCGATCGTATTACCCAGTTTTATACTCATCTTTATCGGGTACTGATACATCCTAATGTTTGCAGTGATGTCAATGGAGAATATATGGGTGCAGATAATAAGGTGTACAAATCCAGATCGAAGCATTATACATCATTTAGTAATTGGGATACTTATCGTACACAGATACAGCTTCTTTCTATGCTTGACCCCGATGTTGCATCAGATGTTGTTATTTCTCACCAATTATTTGCCGAACAGACAGGTGGAGGTTTTCCTCGTTGGGTGTTGGCTAATATAGAAACAGGTGTGATGCAGGGAGACCCTACGCCAATTCTTATCTCGAATGCATGGGCATTTGGAGCAAGAAACTATGATCCACGGCCAATACTTAATATAATGAAATACGGGGCTGAAACTCCGGGAGCTATGTCTCAGAATATAGAGGTTCGTCCGGGTTTGAAACAATATCTAGACAAAGGTTATTACAATGCATCTGAACAATTAGAATATACATCGGCTGACTTTGCAATAGGGCGTTTCGCTTTGTATGCTTGTGGAGATGAATTCTCTACCTGGCGTTATTACCATTTTGCCCGATCTTGGAAGAACCTTTATAATCCCGAAACAGGTTGGCTGCAATCTCGTAATGCCGATGGTACATGGAAGTCGTTAGGCGATGATTTTCGGGAATCGACATATAAAAACTATTTCTGGATGGTACCATACGATTTAGGTGGTTTAATTGAGTTAGTTGGAGGAAAGGCAGAGGCAGAGAAAAGGTTAGATGACCTTTTCAGAAGATTGGATGCCAGTTATAACGATGATTGGTTTGCAGCAGGTAATGAACCTAGTTTTCAAATTCCATGGATATATAATTGGGTAAACCGTCCCGATAAAGCGCAATATATCATAAATAAAGTATTAAATGAACAATATTTTAATAAAATAGACGGATTGCCTGGCAATGACGATTTGGGTACAATGGGGGCATGGTATGTATTTGCTTGTATTGGTTTATATCCGGAAATACCTGGGGTAGGAGGTTTTTCAGTAAATACACCTATTTTCAATTCCGTAAAAGTTAGCCTGAAAAATGGAGACCTGATAATAAGAGGAGGTTCTGAAAAAGACATTTACATACGTTCGTTGAAGATAAATAATAAATCGTATGAAAATACGTGGATCGACTGGGACAATATATCCAATGGCGCCACTTTAGAATATACTGTGTCAGGTAAACCAACGCAATGGGGTTCGAAAATTGATCCACCATCTTTCCCATAAGTAAAGGAAAATTCATCAGATTTATCTTGTAAATATTTGATTATGAAAAAGAGTTTATCATTCATATTATTATCCATACTTTCTTTGTTCAGCCTTTCGGCACAGCAAGAGTATTATAAGTTTCTGTTTGATCATTTTCAGAAAGGGAAAATAGTATATACAAACAGCGAGAGCAGAGAGACAAAGCTAAATTATGAAACTATAACTGAAAAGATATATTTCATGCTTCAAGATTCTACTATTTGGGAACTTGCTCAACCTGAAAAGATAGCTTTGGTATATATCAATGACCGTGCTTTTGAATATATAAATAAAGGTGTTTTTTATGAAAGAATCAAAGCCGGAAGTGGCTTTTTATATGTCCGTTGGAAATCAAATGTAGTATCTACAGGAAAGGAAGGAGGATATGGCATAAAGTCTAATACTGGTGCTATTGAGAATATCAATCAAACGTATGGAAAAGGGAGCATTTATGGATTGAAGGCTGCTGAAGACTTCAAAACTGTATCTCGAAATATGTATTATCTGAAAAATAAGAATAAGTTTAAATATTTCACCTCTTTCAATGCATTAGCCAAACAGTTTAAAAAGCATGAAGCTACAATAAAAGCATATATAAAAACAGAAGATTTAGATTTCAAAAAGCTGAAAGATATAGAAAAGGCTGTAGCTTATGCATATCAATTAGCAGAGTAATAAAATCATAATATAAAATCACTCTATCATGAAAAAAAGTATTTATAGTCTAGTTATACTAATAGCTTGTATTTCATTCATATCTTGCAATGACAAAAAGCAGGCAATGCAACCGATATCAGACTTTCCTGATTGGTCTTGGGCCGATTTTCAGAGACCGGAAGGAATAAATCCGGTAATATCACCCGATTCTACAACTCGGTTTTATTGTCCTCTAACAGGAGATTCTGTTGCTTGGGAATCAAATGATACATTTAATCCTGCAGCTACTATCTACAAAGATAAAGTAGTTGTTCTTTACCGGGCAGAAGATAAATCGGGGGAAGGTATTGGTCAGCGAACTTCTCGTTTAGGATATGCTTCATCGCAGGATGGATTGCACTTTGGGCGTATGTCAGTTCCTGTATTTTATCCGGATAATGATAGCCAGAAAGAATTGGAATGGCCTGGTGGTTGCGAAGATCCGCGTGTAGCTGTTACAGAAGAAGGCTTATATGTGATGCTATATACACAATGGAACAGAAAGCAGGCACGATTGGCTGTAGCAACATCTAATGATCTTCAGAAATGGAATAAGTATGGACCGACTTTTGCAAAAGCATACGATGGACGTTTTCTTGATGAGTTTTCCAAGTCGGCATCTATTATAACCAAAGTAGTGGACGGAAAGCAGGTAATAGCTAAAATCAATAATAAATATTGGATGTATTGGGGCGAAAAATTTGTGAATGTTGCCACGTCAGACGATCTGATTAATTGGGAACCAATGCTGACCGAGAGTGGGGATTTCTTGAAAGTAATAGAACCACGACAAGGAAAATTTGATAGTGAATTAACCGAGTGCGGACCGCCTGCTGTAATAACTGATAAAGGCATACTCCTGTTATATAACGGGAAGAATAAAGCTGGAATAGAAGGCGATACTCTTTATACTGCAAACTCTTATTGTGCCGGGCAGGCTCTGTTTGACATATCAGACCCAACAAAGCTTATCGGACAACTGGATAAACCATTCTATGTTCCTGAGGCGGATTTTGAAAAGAGTGGGCAATATCCTGCGGGAACTGTTTTTATAGAAGGTCTTGTATTGCATAATGCCAAATGGTATCTTTATTATGGTTGCGCAGACTCACGTGTAGCAGTGGCAGTATACGATCCAAAGAAATAGTATTTCAAAACTAGACTACTAAAAAAAGTATATCCAACTATAAGGCTTCACCCTGTATTACATATAAGTGTAATACAGGGTGTTTTGTATTTTTTAATTAAAGAAAATACAGCAGTATTTAAATAGTTACCCAAAAAGATATATTTTTGCTGTATCATTATGGCTACATCCATCGACACTTCCAACAAAGAATTCAAAAACGCTCTCGACCTGATTGAACGGAGTAACCAGTCTGTTTTTCTCACAGGAAGGGCAGGTACAGGAAAGTCAACTTTTCTTAGACATCTCTGCCAGACAACAAAGAAAAAATATGTTATCCTTGCACCCACAGGCATCGCAGCCATAAATGCAGAAGGATCGACACTACATTCTTTCTTCAAATTACCATTCAGGCCGATGGCTCCCGATGATGCAGACCTAAGCCTTGTTGGCGGTCGTATTTTCGAGTTTTTCAAGTACCGGAAAGAACACCGGAAAATTATACAGGAGGTTGAACTTATAATCATTGACGAAATATCGATGGTAAGAGCCGATACAATAGACTGTATCGACAGGATTCTCCGTGTCTATTCAAACAATATGCGTACACCTTTCGGAGGCAAACAGCTTGTCTTTGTTGGCGATGTATTCCAGCTTGAACCCGTTGTTACTCCCGACACAAGAGAGATAATCAGTAAGTTTTACCAGAATGCTTTCTTCTTTTCAGCCAATGTTTTTCGTGAAATAAACCTTGTACCTATAGAATTCACAAAAATCTATCGTCAGACAGATGAGGTGTTTATCTCCATATTGAATAATATAAGAAATGGTAGATCAAATAACAATGATCTGGCTCTGCTCAATAACCGCCTGAATCCGTCTTTCAACCCCAAAGAAGAAGACATGTACATTACGCTGGCTACCAAACGCGATAATGTCGATTATATCAATGAGAAGAAAATGGCTGAACTCGATACTCCCGAATTTGTCAGCTATGGTATCAAGGAAGGCGATTTCCCCGAGTCATCGCTGCCTACAGCACAGGAGCTCGTACTCAAAGAACGGGCACAGGTGATGTTTATCCGCAACGATGTGCAATGGCCACGTCGCTGGGTGAATGGTACTATCGGTATTATATCCGGAATAGACGAAGAAGGACATGTATATGTTCTTAAGGATGATGGATTTGAAGTAAAAGTAGAACTGGAAACATGGCGGAATTACAGATACAAGTATAACGAGAAGGAGAAAAAGATAGAAGAAGAAATCATAGGTACATATACCCAGCTACCACTAAAAGCAGCATGGGCAATCACTATTCATAAGAGCCAGGGGCTTACCTTCAATAATGTGATTGTAGACTTTAGCGGAGGAGTATTTGCCGGAGGACAAGCCTATGTTGCTCTGAGTAGATGTACTTCATTAGAAGGCCTTGTCCTTAAAAAGAATATCAACAAAGTAGATGTATTTGTCCGTCCCGAAATAGTTGAGTTCAGCAAGCAGTTCAACAATCAGCAACTGATCAATAAAGCCCTGAAGGAATCGGATGCCAACTACCTTTACAAGGAAGCTATCGAGCAATTTGATGAAGGGAACTTCGATGAATTTCTGACTCATTTCTTCAAAGCCATTCATGCCCGTTACGACATTGAAAAACCGTTACAACAGCGATATATCAGAAAGAAACTGAGCATTATTAGTAATCTTAAATCAAAGAACGCAGAACTAAAGAACCGCCTGCATGAACAGACCGAAACCCTTAAGAAATTAGCTAAAGAATATTACCAGATGGGTAATGAATGTGCTGTTACTTATAAAGACTATCGTGCAGCATTGGCAAACTATAATAAAGCCTTAGAATTGGACTCTACCTATCTGGATGCCTGGATCAGGAAAGGAGTCACCTATTACGATCAGGAGGACTATTATGAGTCTATGAAATGTTTCAATAAAGCCATAGAACTAAGCCCTTTATCTTTCAAGGCATTATACAACAGAGGTAAGAACCGGCTTAAAATTGATGAACCCGAACTGGCTCTTACCGACTTACTTAAAGCCTCAGGGCAGAAACCCCGTCATGCCTCTTGCCATGAATATCTGTCAGAAGCTTATGCTGCTATCGGTAACATAGAACTATCGGATAAGCATTATCAGATTGCACAGCAGTTAAGGAGTGCAAAAAAGTGACAAAAGTGACACAAATTCTATATTTATTTAAAAACAGCATTATCAGATAGTTTCATTTTTTTTTGGTTATTGTTTTTCAAATCAAAAACGACAACTTCATTATTCCCTTTCAGCAAATTTTCAGCCGGAATCTGTATCGATTGTTGCTTTTCCTCTTCCCAATACGAACCTATATAATTCCCATTTATCCAAACTTCTCCCATCCCCCAGCCGGATATATCCAGATAAGTATCTTTTGGTACTTCTAGATTAAAACTACCTTTATGAAAAGAAGGTAACAAAATACTATCCTGTTTTCCATATTGCAGGCTATTCACATCACAGTCTCTAACATTCAGGGGTGTAATCACCCAATTTTCAATTGCTTCGCTATCAAGGCTAATATTACCAAACAAACCTTTAGAGTTGTCCAATATCTCAGGTCCATATGTAATGCGCCCAATATTTTCAGTATATATTCTCAATGTATATTTTCCGGGAGCTATACTTAATGTCAGTTTCTTATTATTGTCCGTAACTGTACCTTGTAACTTATCATCCAGATATATAACAGCATAGTCCCGTACATTTTCTAATTCGAGAATAGCCTCTTCCAATTCTACTTCTATATCGGTTTGATAGAGAACATAACCAAACTCTATATTCAAATCATTGAAAGGAAGTAGGATTTCAGATTCTGTAACCTCACCGTATACTTGTTCAAGATTTCCTTTTTCAGTAATCAGTATTTTTTGAGCCGATAAAGTAAGAGTTAAAGAAAACATCAATATTAAAAGGCTATATAATTTTTTCATAATCTTTGAATGTTTAAAAAGTGACAAAAGTGACAGGTCTTATACTATTTTCCTAATGTTACCTTTTTGCAATCTTAATATCCGACACTAGTATTTTTTATATAGATAAAATAATAGTTTATAGTTGCAACTTTGGGACTATGTAGGGGCAGACCAGTGTGTCTACCCAGAATATGGGCAAACACATGGGTTCGCACCCTACGATAGTTATCAACATTAAAGTAAAAAACTCCTATTACTCTTTTTTACTCTGTGGTAAGAACCAAAATATCTATTTACTGCATCAAAAACGACTCTATAAACGACTCCTCTACACCTACCTCTGGATCGAATTTATTACTTTTTACATATTTATCAATACTTTTCAGTAACTGGCGTGTTGCAGGACGCTCATCCATATTCTTTTTTGTATCCACAGCCAATACAAGTAACTTGCCACCATTTACCTTCGCCTCAAAACCAATACCCAGTTTCTGGTTATTATCATAAGCATCTATCACTTGTATAAATGGTCTTAAAGCCTGAGGAGTATCTTGCATTTCTATTACTTTGGCATTTTCCAATATATCCCACCATTGCCAGTCAGTATGATAAGAAGTAACAAAATCTCCGAAAACAGGCTCTTTATAATGTATCAGGCAACCGATTGTCATTGGCGGCCATGCAAACATGATCGGATTCCAGAAATGGTTGTGAAATGTAGATTTGCGCCCTTTCACTTTGCTTGGAAATGGGCAAAGAACTACTTTTTTCCCTTGGGCAAGCTGTTGTCTGGCTTTATCATCATATACAGTGGTATAGAGTACATCATCAGTAGATTCCATCAGCGACTCATTTCGAGGGTATACCCATATATCCCAACTATTCTTTATATTATCATTTACCGAAAAATGAACAGTCAGTTTTTGTGGCGAAGTAATACCTTTCATATCAAAGGAGAATTCCCCAACAGGAAATACATCATCATTCCCGATACTTTGTGTTTTCAGATTTCCTTTTTTCAGTGTTCTGCCCGAAGCATCAGTCAATGCCCATTTCAATTTTGCATTCTTAATTGATGATGTGCTAAAATTATAAACCTCAGCTTTTCCTGTAAAAGTTTCATCATTGTAATAAGAACTCTTGGCATAACGGAGCAAAGCTACTGTTGGAGCACAAAATTCCCTGAATTTTTCAGCAGTGACCAATCCTTTAGAATCCCAGAATGGATCAAGTATTCCTACAGGAGCATAGCCTTGTCCCGGAAAATCATTGATACTCAACAGTTGAAAACCAGCCGATTTGGATGAGCGTAACAATGCTTCAATAACAGCCTTATACTCTACCACCGTTAAGGCTCCCGATGCCCGGAAAAAGTCGTGAGCTTGGTCGAGCATACCATTCTCTTTAAGCATATCACGAAATACTTCGAAGTTTCGCGCTTCAACCGGACTATTTGTATATTTTTCTATCTCACGGAAGTCAGGATAAACACAACGCTGCCCCGATTCGTGGGAAATAACAGGTACATCTACATCCGATTCCCTGTTTTTGTCCCAGTCTGTATAAGGAAGTCCCTCATACACCTTCACAGCACCTTTATTTGTCTGTTGCGAAACATAGTATTGGTCAGATTTCACACGGGTACGGGCTGTAGAGCCACTAAACAAATGACGGTTATCCAATTCCCTGCCTGTTGCTGTCAACTCTTCTATAAAATCGAAGTTACCTGTAATCTCATTTCCATTACAGTACAAGACAAATGATGGATGATTACCATATTCTTTGAGAATGGCTCTCATTTCGCGCCGGAAGAAGTTGTAACGTGCTTCGTCTTGTTCAGCATCCTTGCCCCACATTGGCATTTCCACTTCGAAGTAAATTCCATGTTTATCAGCCATACGAAACGCCGCCTTCGGAGGACACCATGAATGGAAACGCAAGTGATTCAATCCATAGTCTTTCATTAGTAACATAATACGTTCCCATTCTGCATCTTTCACAGGAGCATAACCTGTTTTTGGGAAAACGGCATTTTCTACGTTACCCCGTAAGTGGATAGGTCGATTATTCAGTATAACATGGTTCTTTCCCTGTTTTACTTCACGCATGCCAAAATCGACAGACTTTTCGTGTTGATATTCAGCTTTATCTGTGTTTGATTTCAGTTGACATGTGATTTTATAAACATTCGGATTGAATTCATCCCAAAGCTTTATATTCTTGCCTAATTGAATCACATTTTCAAAAGTGATAATCGAATCATTTCCATTTACAGTAAATTCCTTATTGAGGTTATAATTATCTCCCGATATAGTAAAAATGGCTTTGCCTTCAACTTTACCTTTAGTATAATTATTTACTTGCATTTTTACCTTTATACTGTTATCCGATATGTTTGGATATACTTGCAGATCATCCACATACACCGGATCGATAGCCATTAGTTTCATTTCGCCTAAAATACCATTCCAGTTAATCTGTGTAAACTCAGTATGTGCATGATTCCATTTGTGTGTATTGTATTGGAAACGGTTATCAATACAAACAGTAAAGCGATGGGTTTTTCCTGGTGTGACAAAATCTGTCAAATCATGGTTATGAGGTACACTAATATAATCTATCTTACTCACTTCTTTGGTATCCACATAGATAGAACTAAGCCAATGAGTGCGTTCAAAGTACATAAAAATGCGTTTGCCTTTCCACTCTTTAGGTATCTCTATATCACGTTGATACCATGCTGGCCCCATATATTCATATTTACGGGTCAGGCGGTCAATATATTTGTAGGGTACTTTATAACCAATCTTATAGTCATCGGTAATTCCCGGTAAGGTTATAGTTTCCTGTAGTTTATGATTATATCGTGGCGATAAAGACCCTCTACGGAAATCCATTACATCAGTCTGAAATCCCCATTGCCCGGACAGGTCCATCTCTTTGGTTTGGCTTTTTGCCGTAAAAGCTTGTAAAAAAAGTAAAATTGAAAATACAATTTTAAAATATCGTATCATATTATTCCTGTTTTATATGTGTTTACTCGTTAGAAGAGTTTTAGTTTACTCGTTATTGTTTTTCGTCCTTTTGGATTTAGCTACACTGCGTTCCGATGAGACGATAGAAGCTTTTAGCCATTAGCTGATATTCATTAGTTTTCGTTGCTTCGCGCCAATTTTTCATTTTTCACTTTTCATTTCATAATATTCTTTCATCAAATACCACGCTTTTTTACGATATCCCTGATCAGAAACCAATCCTTTTCTATTCCAGTCTTCCTGATTAGTAGGGTGGAATCGGAATGGGGAACGGAAGTCGAACAATACCCATGGAGAAGTTCCCCTCAGATTAGGGATGTGCTTAAACATTTCCAGATTTTCACGATAGAGAGTTGCCTGATAATCTTCACTCCACGAGCTAACCACATCGGCATCGCCTGTCTTACCATAGAGAGCTTCACCTCCAAATTCTGATATAATAAGGGGCTGTCCTTTAGCTACATCCCAGATAGCTTTGTCTGGTGTTACCGGCCATTGATGGTACCAACCCATGTATTTATTTACTGCAACCACATCAAGCTCCTTGATAAAAGGATCATCCATCACAAATACCTGTCTTTCACGATTAAAACGTACTAGGTCGAAAGCGGCTGTTATCAACCGTGTAGTATCTATATCCTTACAGCATTTGATAAGATATTTCAGAAACTCATTTCTTGGTGCCGATGGCTGTGTTTCGTTAGCTACTCCCCAGAAAGTCAGAGAACAACGATTCTTGTCACGCATTACCATTTCTTTTATCATATTACCGGCTTTGAGTTTTGTCTCCTCATTCTCAAAGTCTATTCCTTGCCAGATTGGTATTTCCTCCCAAAGTAGAAATCCCATTTCTTCAGCCTTTCTTACTGTATATTCATTTTGCGGATAGTGCGCAAGGCGAATCATATTACATCCTAGAGCTTTAGCCTCCGATAAAAGCATAACAGCATCCGCCTCAGAAAAGGCACGCCCTTTTCGCTGAGGTATTTCTTCATGAAAACTGATTGATTTTAAGAATATTGGTTTATCATTCAGATAAACATCTTCCCCTTTTACCTGAATATTACGGAAACCTATCATTTCCTCTATCTTATCATTATCTGAAGAAACGATCACTTTATATAGTTTCGGTGATTCCGGCGACCAACGTTCCAATTTTTTTACATGGATAGAAGCCTGTGCAAAACCTTCATTATTAGTTGTCAGGTTTTGTTTGATTTTAAGTTCTGGTATTTCTATCTGTAGATTTGTATTAGCTACTTTTTCTGATAGGTTAACGCGCATATCTATCTTATCAGCTTTATATTTATCCAACTGAATAAAATAATCTTTAATAAAAACTTCGGGTGTACTTACCAGAAAAACATCACGTGTAATTCCACCATAGTTCCACCAATCGAAAGCCATTGCCGGAATAGCATCCACTGTACGCGTATTATTTACTTCTACAGCCAGAAAGTTATCAGTGTCTTTTACCAAGTCGGTTACTTCTATTTGAAAAGGAGTAAATCCTCCCTCATGCTTACCTATTTCTTTACCATTAAGATAAATACGACAACGATAGCTAACAGCTCCAAAATAGAGGAATAGGCGTTTATCTGTATTTTTATTTACATCGAATCTGCGGGCATACCACACTGTTCCTTCATAGTATTTTAGCTCAGGTATTTGGCTGTTCCAGTCAGAAGGTACATTCAGGTGTAATCCTCCTTCAAAAGAATATTCATAAAAGTCGGTTTTTCCTTCGGGCTTCTTATTCAGATAAATTTTATTTTTGCGTCCCTGATCATACAGATCGATAATAGCATCCCATTTACCATTCAGAGATTGGGTATTACGTCCGTAAATATTGGTCATTAATTCTTGTGCCGATAATGCAGAACCGACAAGGCTAAATAGTAATACAATAAATGTAATTAGTGTTTTCATTTCTTTCATAGATCTTTCTTTTATTTTTTATATATCCTCATCGCATATTCACCTTCCTTAGCTATATCCATCTTTGTCGTCGATACTCTCGGCCTTAACCGAAAGTCCGACGGCAAATGATGTTGAGTGTAGACGCAGTAGTAAGATTGTACAGCTGCTCTTTTTACATATTTTTCCAGCTTTCTCAGTCTTTTTTATAATTAGCCTTACCCCATTGTATACGAGGTCACACAATGCAATAAGATTATAACAAAGGTGGATAAAATCCATCCATAGCATGGTATTCATTTATTCAGAAATGGTTCTATTTTGTACAGAACCGTACAAAATCTATATTTATCACACAAAAAAAGAAGCCTTTAAGACTTCTTTTTAAATTCGGTAGGGGTTAGTTCGAAGTGTTTCTTAAAACAAATACTGAAATATTTGGGATTATTGAATCCGGTCATATCAGCAATTTCGGATATGGTAAAGTCTGACTCTTTTAAGAGTTGGGCACTACGTTTGAGCCGGATATCCATAATAAATTCTTTGATAGACATCCCCACTATATCATTTATTTTTTGATATAAGAGTGTCCGTCCGATTCCCATATCAGAGACAAAAGTCTCTACATTATAATCGGGATTACTAATATTATGCTCTATTTGTTCCATAGCCTTTTTCAATAACTCTTCATCCATAGACGAAAACGTTATTTTAGATGGTTCAGCAATGTATTTTTTACTATATAGTTCTTTTAGCTCATTCTGATTTTTGATCAGATTCCTTACTTGTTTAAGCAAAAAGTCCATATCAAAAGGTTTGTCAATAAATACATTAGCTCCGCTTTCCAATGCTTTTATTTTATTTTCTGTATTTTTACCTAATGCAGAGAGTACTATTATCGGTATATGGCTCGTTTGGATATTTGAACGTAAACTATGGCAAACATCGAACCCATCAGCCTCAGGCATCATCAGATCAGTAATAACTATTTGAGGATATATTTTTTCTACTTTAGTTATACCTTCATTGCCATTGGCAGCTGTATATACATTATAATGTTCCGATAGTCGCTGTTCCATGTAACTTCTCAGATTCGGATCATCCTCGATAACAACAATGTTGTAGGCTTTCCGATTTTGTTTATCATGCAAATCGATTTCTTCCGATTCTACTAGGAGATTGTCTATCTCAGAAACAGTATAATCATACGAAACAATACCACTATCAGGTTTCTCTGTATTCAATGCAAAAGGCAAGACAACAGTAAAAGATACTTTCGAATTGTTTGAATTTAAAGTTATTGTTCCATTCAGGCTTTCAACCAGTTCTTTGACAATAGCTAATCCTAATCCCGTACTTTCTTCAAATACAGGTCTGTGTGAAGTTAAGCGGTTGAATGATTCAAAAATTATATCCTTCTTATCATCAGGAATTTCAGCTCCTGTATTGGTGATAGTAATAGATATATACTTGATATGGTTTTCTGAATTTATTGATGAAGCTAGATTGATAACCTCTTCATGATTAGCCTCATATATTCTCACTCCTACATATCCATTTTCGGTAGTGTATTTGATAGCATTAGAAAATAGATTAGTGAAAATCTTTTCTATTACATCATGATCAAATTTAGTGTAGAAGCTTTCAAACTGAGAATCGATATCGGTCTCTACTCCTTTTTTATTCGCATAAAGCTCAAATAAAGAGAAGATATTAGCAAGATATTGGATCAAATCGCCGGATTGCTGGTTTAAAGTAATTTTCTGGCTTTCTATCTCTCTGAATTGAAGTAATTGGCTAATTATCCGTTGGATACGAGTAACATTTTTCTCAATAAGATGCACATAAGCACTAAGAGATTTATTGTCGGGCAAGTGCTCCTTAAGTTGTTTCAATGGATCGACAACTAGAGTGAGTGGTGTTTTGAGGTCATGGGAGATGTTCGTGAAGAAATTTATTCGAGCCTGAGTCAACTCCTTCATATTCTGTTCTTTGATCCGTTCCAACTCAATCTGGTTCTCGAATATTTTCTTATTGGTAAAATATCTCCAGATAAAATATACAATAAGTAATAATAATATAGAGTAAACAATATACGCCCAGACAGAGAGAAATGGCGATGGCTTTACCTCGAAATATAAAGCAGATACTTCATTACCCCATAAACCGTCATTATTAGCCGCTTTGGCTTCGAATATATAGTTTCCAGCAGGTAAATTAAAAAATTGTATTGTCTTTTGTCCTTGGGGTAAAAAGTTCCAGTCTTCCGAAAGTCCAAGCATCCTGTAGGCATATCGATTCTTTTCAGCATGTAAATAACTATTTGCTGAAACACATATTTCGATATTAGACTGTCTATGTGATAGTACTATTTTATTGTTCTCATTATCAGAATAAGACATTGTCGATATGTCCTTTCTTATTGGTGAGTCTTTATCTTCCGTAAAAGCTCTTTTGTTATTGATTAATAAATCAGTAAAAAAGACTTTAGCTTTCTGATTATTATATTTTAATTTGCTTGGAGTGAACATGATAAAGCCATCTGTTCCTCCAAATAGCATTTCACCTTTTGACGTTTTGTAGCATGCCCGCACATAGAATGCTCCACAAAGACTAGGGTTATTTATTTGAGATTTGTTTATGTTCTCGCTTTCAGAATCATAGTAATACAAACCATCATTTGTGCTAAACCATATATTTTTCGAGAGACTATCTTCCAGTATACCAAAAACAGTTTTACCAAAGAGCCCCTCTTTCTCCGCATAATTCACATAGTTACCATCCTTACTTAATCTGTTTATACCTCCTCCTCGTGTTCCAAACCAGATATCACTCTCTGATGTAATGCAATATGAACAAAGATTATTTACTGCATAAGGTACACCTTCAATATAATAGTGTTTTATGATATGTCTGGTTTCAATATCTACGATATATGCCCCATTGTGGGTTATTAGCCACAGATTATTACCTTCGTTTCGAAACAATGTCTCTATTTGCATTCTGACAGGATTCTCCTTCGAGTCAAATAAAGAAACAATTTCTGTTGTTCCTTTTTTCTTGTCTTTATACATTAATCTGGAATCAGGATCAGTCATCCAAATGCCAGAATCACCTTCTATTACAAAGTCATAAATACTTAATTGTTGCGATGTAACAGGATGATACATTTGCAAATCGACAAAACGTTGCAATCTATTATCTAATTGTTCCATACCACCATTGAATGCAGAAATTCGCAGTGTATTATTTTTTTTGTCATACTGCAATTTCTTTATCATATTTGATGTTACACCTGTATTATTTTCTTGTGTGTAGTATAAGAAACGATCAGTCTTTCTATTCCAATAATTCAAGCCTCCACCTTCGGTGCCTATCCATAAATTCCCATTTTTGTCCTCTGCAAAGCTGCTGACTATAGGATGATTCAGGCCTCCCGGAGTAGGTTTTACATAATTAACGTCATTATCATAGAAAGTCATATAAGCTAGTTTTCCTCCATATGTGCCTATCCACACTCCTCCATCAGGGTCAGGGTAAATGGACCAAACAGAATTGTTCGGTAAAGAATATGCATAATGGAGATTGAATCGAAGGCTGTGCATTTCTTCTGTAGCCGGATCTAAAAGGAAAAGTCCCGACTGTGTAGCTACCCAAATAATATTTGAAGAGTCAATGTATAGCTTTTTTGTACTCGCCGAATTTCCATAGTCGCGCGCAAGATTGTGATGCTTTATTATTTTACCATCGTTATCACATTGGTATAAGCCATTCATATGTGTAAGAATGTAGACAGACTCGTTATACTCCATCACATCCCTTATTATACAATTAGCATCACCTAAAATGGAAAATAAATTATATTCTTTAGTTTTCTTATTCAATTTGTAGACTCTTCCTTCTGTTGCAACATAAATATGTTCTCCCGCACATATTAATGCTAATTCGGATATAAAAATGTCAGAAGGGAACGGATAATGAGTTATATCAGATAAATCAGGATGGAATGACTCTATCTTATTATCCCTGATTAACCATATTGTTCCGTCATCGGTTGGTGTAACTGAACCTATATTACCATCTAAAATGCGTTCGAAACCTTTTGTCTGGTAATTGAAACGTAATAGACCATAGTTCGTTCCTACATACAATCTCTTCGATTTGTCTGTAATAACTTGTCCATATGACCAATATGAGCTTGGTGATAGTTTCGTGATGTAATCGTTCATTTGTGTAAATGAATTGCCATTATACACAAATAAAGCATCATATCCGCTAAACCATATTCGTCCGATACTATCCTTTGTTATACTATGGATACCCCCATAATAAGAGGTTTCAGGCATGGTGTGAAATCTATAGTCAGATATGTTTAGGGCAAAACTGGAAATGGAAAATAAAATATAAAATAATCCCGCGAATAAAAGCCTCATATACCCATTTGTTTTCTTTTATATACGAACTAAACAAAGTTAGTAAAATAAATAAAAACAGTTTGGACAGCTAAGTTTTTTTATGGATAAAAGAATAACCACTTTTTTAAAATTTATAGCCTCTGTATTAAACATTTACTTTCTGTTCTCTGTTAAAACTAGATAAGAAAATGTGTAATACCTTAATTATGTAATGTATGGATTTATATTCGGGACTTCCCTATTGGATTGCAAAAAACTCTCTTTATGATTATTTTAATCCTTTAACGAAAAATCTTAAAACAGATGTCGCTATCATTGGTTCGGGAATAACCGGATCTCTTGTCGCTCATGAATTATGTAAAGCCGGAATAAAGTGTTGCATTATTGATAAACGTACACCATCTACGGGTAGTTCCTCTGCAAGTACAGCATTGTTACAATATGAAATAGATGAACCCTTGTACAAAATGGCGAAATCGGTAGGAGAGGATAATGCTCTTTTGGCTTATCGGTGCTGTTTGCAAGCGATTACAGATATAGAAAATATTTTTGCTAATATTGGAATAAATCCTGATTTCGAACGTGTGCCGAGTGTGTTCTATGCCAGCAATAAGGAAGGAGAAGTGATAATAGAGAAGGAATATGAAATAAGGAAAAGACATGATCTACCGGTGACGTTTCTTAAAGCCAAAGAGATAAAAAAACTATTTGGGTTTGATGCACCAAGTGCACTCATGAATGAAGAAGCAGCTCAAATAGATGCTTATCGTGCCTCAATTTATCTTCTTGACTATCATATCAAAAGAAAAGAGTTAGATGTATACACTCATACCCAAATACTAAAATGTAATAAAAGAAGTAACCAATATGAATTATTAACAGATAAAGGGCATAAGGTAGAATGTAAATATGCTGTAATTGCCACAGGTTTTGAAGCCGGAATGTTTTTGCCGAAAAGAGTAATGCAACTAACCTCTACATATGCACTTATTTCAGAACCTATTGACCTTAAATATATTTGGAGAGGAAAAAGTCTGATATGGGAAAGTAAGGATCCTTATATTTACATTAGGACAGCAAATGATAATCGAATTATGATAGGTGGAGAGGATGAAGAATTTCAGAATCCGGTTAAAAGAGATGAACTATTGAGAAAGAAGGCGCTTAAACTTGAAAAGAAATTCAATAAATTATTTCCTGATATTCCGTTAAAAACAGATATGACATGGTGTGGAACTTTTAGTTCTACAAAGGATGGATTACCATATATAGGAGAGTGGCCTGGACAGGAAGGAATGTTTTTTGCTTTGGGCTATGGAGGTAATGGTATTACCTTTAGTATGAATGCCGCTCAGATGATATCGAATAGTATCCAGAAAAAGAAAGATGACCGCTACAAAGTATTTGGTTTTGACCGCTACAAAGAATGATTTCATGAAACAATTAAAAGGTAATTTTCTTCTACTCTTCAATTTTATCTTCCGTTTTAATATCTTCATTTGGAAGGATACTTATTTTTCCATCAACTTCTAAGATGGCGAGGACTATAGAAGAAATATCTCCGATACCATTTTCTCTTCCGGCTTGTTCTATATCAGAAATTGTAATTTTATTTTTTTCCATTTCTTTTTTATTCAAAACTCCGTGCCGGATCAGCACTGCCGGATTTCCTTCTATAAAGAGATTGAATTTTTTTGATTTATAAGCCCACCATTTAATAAACTTATTTAAGATCATTATTGTTCCGGCACCAATTAGTCCACTGAGCAACGAATCGTTCGAAGCTCTCATAACATCGCCTACAACCTCACTTATAAGCATTATAAAAACCAGATCAGCAACAGATAATTGGCCTAGTTCCTTTTTCCCCAATAATCGTAAACCTACTATTATAAAAATATAGATAATAGCAGAATTCAAAATTGTAGGTAAATGGAGTGTTTCTAACATTGTATATTCTTAACTAAAAGAGGAAGAAGAATTTCTGAAGTTGTATCGGAACTTCTTCTGATCCTCGTTTATCTCTAGGGCCTTTTAATTTCTCATCTTGTCTTATTCCCATAATCTTCTTTTATTCAAATAAATTTGAGACAGGCAGGCTCTGTTATATGTATATCTTTTTTTATATTTTCCAATAAACCATTGTCTTGATTAATTTTATATATTTCGATACGTGAGTTGTCTCTGCATGCAGTTAATAGATATTTACCATTCGGTGTGATCCGTAAATTTCTGGGATGGATTCCTGTAGATTGATAATCAATTTTCTCTAGCATACCTTTAGCATTTATACTGAAAATGGCTATTCCGTCTTCTTTTAATCTAACAGATGCATATAAAAACTTACCATCAGGAGTAATTACAATATCTGCGCTTCCTCCGGCTTTATTTGTAACCACAGGAATCTCTTGAATTTGAGAAATCTCACCATCATTATATGTAAATGTTATAATAGTATCCGAAAGTTCATTAATTACATAAAAATATTTTCCTGTTGGATGAAATTTAATATGCCGGGGGCCGGAACCTCTTGTAACTTCAATGTTTTTTATGGTTTTATTAATGATAAACTCTTTCTCACATTGATTACATTCATAATCTATTTCCATCTGATAAATTTTGTCTGTGCCCAAATCTGTAGCAAACAGAAACCTGCCATTCGGCGAAAATTCTACACAATGTATATGAGACTGAGTTTGACGTTCAGGATCTATGCTTTTTCCCTCAAAAACTATTAACTGAGACATTTTATAGAATTGACCGTTCGCATCTATATCAAATATACTTATGCTACCTCCTCCATAATTCGCAGTTATTATATGCTTATTATCTTTATCCATGGTGATATAACAAGAGCCATCATCGCCACTGACTATACTGTCTATTTGGCTAAGCTCTTCCTTACTCTTATTGTAGGTAAAAGCATTTACATAAGAAGGAGTTTCTTCATTTTCTAAAACAGAATAGATATATTTACCGTTTCGGGAAGATACAAAATAGGTGGGATTATCAGCTTCTATTTTTCCTATGTTTTCAGATTCGCCTGTATTCTGGTCGAATCTGAAAACATGAATTCCGTTATCTTTCCCCGATGCATAAGTCCCTGCCAATAAATGTATATGATCTTTCATCTTTTAAACATTTAAAAAAAGTGTTGCGAAAAGTTCCATTCCCATTTTTTATATTTTAGAGTTCTATTTTGATTTCCTTACCTTTTATGTAAAAATATAAGTTTTGGAATTGATGAACTGTTCTGATAGGAACATTTATGATATAATTGTCTTTGCTCTTTAGATAAAATGTTCCATCCTCGTTTAGTATAGAAAGTGATGTGGAGTCATGTTCGTTTTCCGCGAATGATATCTCTGCTGAAGCTATTCTTTTTCCTCCAATTTTTAACAGGATATCTTCATTCAATTCTATTGGGAGAATATCTTTATATTTATGAGTGCTTATGTTTGTTTCAACAATATTATCCCTTATTTCCATAATCTTTGAATAGACATATTGGGGATTAGGTTGATAGTAATAATAGCTTCCCATACATTTTACTACATTTCCTATCCTTAGTTCTTTAGCCTCAATCATGATCTCTATGTTTATAATATTATCAATAAAGGATATACTATAGATTAGACATCCTTTATAAAGATTCCTATCTTTTTATCCAAGATGATTTCCTCCCGTTACCCCATATACCTCAGCTGTTACATAGCTCGATTCTTGAGATGCTAGAAATACATATACGCCTGCAAGCTCAGCCGGTTGTCCTGCCCTTTCCATTGGAGTATTTTGTCCGAATTTGGGGAGCTTCTCCTGTTGTTGTCCGCCACTTACTTGTAGAGCTGTCCATATTGGTCCCGGAGCAACAGAATTAACCCTTATACCTTTGTTCGCGACTTGTTTAGCTAAGCCTCGTGTAAATGCGATAATGGCACTTTTAGTGGCTGCATAATCCAATAAATCGGGACTTGGCTGGTATGCCTGTATTGACGAACATGTTATAATTGATGATCCTGGAGGTAGAAGCGGTAATGCCTCTTGTGCCATCCAGAACAGAGAAAATACATTGATTTTAAAGGTATTTGTAAGCTGTTCGGTTGTCACGTCTTCTATGTCTGTTTTAGAGACTTGTTTGGCCGCAATTAAGGCCAATATATCAAGCCCTCCTAATTTTTCATATGCTTCCTTAATAAGTTTTCTACAGAATCCTTCCTCACTGATATCTCCCGGTAATAGAACAATTGTCCTGCCTTCTTTTTCCAATAGTTGAGCCAACGTTTCAGCGTCTTTTTGCTCTGCTTCCATATAGTTAATTGCTATGTCGGCTCCTTCACGTGCATAAGCTATTGCTATAGCTCGTCCTATTCCCGAATCGCCGCCTGTAATAAGGGCTTTACGTCCTTGCAAACGTCCATTTCCTATGTAACTTGTCTCTCCACAATCAGGAATCGGATTCATTTCACATTGAACGCCAGGATATTCTTGCAGCTGCTTAGGATACCCATCCTGCCTATATTGGGTAAGTGGATTTTGCATTTTATTATTTGATTTTTCCATATAGTCTATTATTTAAAATGTTATTACTATTTGTTTTATTAATCTTTTTTTATCCATACCGCTATTTTGCCACCGTGTACTTTGAATAGAGCCTTTCCATCCTCACCTATGGTGATTTCTTCATTGATGCTGCCTGTTATCTCATGCCATATTTCGCCTTTGTGATTCTCTCCAACATACATAACCTTATCTCCATCTTCACCATTCGAAAATAGCAATGCTAAGCCAGAATTATCGCGAATATCATCACCCTCACGTGTAAGGCCTACAGTATTAGGATGATCGAAATAGTAATTTTGTTTGCCATAAGCATACTTTGCCCGTACATCCAGAAGTATGTCTATGATTTTACGATGTGGAGATTCCTGATCACCCATTCTATAATAATCACCATAAAAAATGCATGGATATCCTTTTTCCATTAACAAAATAATTGCATAAGCTATAGGCTTAAACCATGATTTAACTTGTGACTCTAAAGAACTACCATGTTGCGAGTCGTGATTGTCTACAAATGTTACAGCTTTATCAGGTAGCTGTGAGACCAATGTCCCATCAGGCAGATTGGTCAGATCGAAGTCACGGCCTTGTTGAGATGCCTGATAGAATTTATAGTGTAACGGTACATCAAACAAATTGAGACAGTGTCCCGTAATATCCAGAAATTCCTGTAATGCATCAAAATCTTCTTTCCAATATTCGCCCACAGCGAAGAAGTTATCTCCTCTCTCAGACCGCACCTCATCGAGGAATTTTTTGAGGAAATGAGCATCCATATGCTTAATGGCGTCCAGACGCATACCATCTAAACCAAGTTCTGTGGATACCCATCTTCCCCATTTACCTAATTCAGCAACAACATCAGGATGGTCTAGATCCAGATCATTGAACATAAGGTAGTCATAGTTGGCATTTTCATCGTCCACAGCTTCGCTCCAGTTTTTTCCTTCGCCCAGAATACGGTAAATTGCTGTTTTCTCATTGGCAGCGTTATAATCTGTACCGGAGAAATGGTACCAATGCCATTTGAAATCTGAATATTTATTTTCTCGTCCCGGGAAATTATAGCCTGTATATGCTTCTATCTCATAAGGGTCACTTACTGTTTTTGTCCGATCACTAGGATCGACTTCCTGAGCCATAAATTTTTCGGTGTATTCACCACCTGCTTTATGATTCATTACAGCATCCAAATATACACATATCTGATACTTATGAAGTTCAGTAATTGCATCAATAAGTTCTTGCTTTGTACCATATTTTGTTCTGATTGTTCCTTTTTGATCAAATTCTCCTAAATCGAACAGATCATATGTAGCGTAACCTTCATCCTCTTGCTCATCAGCCTTATATGCTGGCGGAATCCAAACAGAAGTTACACCAATTTCACTAAGATGCTTTGCGTCATCCTTTAATTGCTTCCAGAATTTGCCATCATTAGGTAGATTCCATTCGAAGTATTGCATCATTACACCATTCTTCATACTTAATGATTTTTTAAATGAATTATGGTTATTTTCTTTTGAATAATGAAATGATCCAAAGTAAAACAACAGCACCAATAACAGACATCACAAGTGCACCTAATATACCTCCGCTACCTATTCCCAGCAAACCATATATCCATCCTCCAATTAAACTACCAACCAGACCGACGATGAGGTTTACTACTATTCCAAAACCACGACCTTTCATTATCCATCCGGCAATTGCACCTGCTAATATGCCAATGATAACAGACCAAAGAATTCCTAATCCTTCCATAATTATGTACTTTTTAATTATTTATATTACTATTATAAAATTCATTCACTGAATACTAAAAGAGTATGAGTGAAAATAATTTCTTTTAAAATGAAGTGATGTTAATTAAACACCTTTTTTGTGTAAATTGTTTACAGTCAGTGATGTATGTACTTGGATGAACTTTGTATAAGAAGAATTTGTTTTAATTAGTTTACTTCGAAGAATAATATTTTATAGTTTAGAGGATAAATGTCTATTGTTCAGTGAACTAGCTTGACTCTTACTAGTGTCTATATGTTAAAATATTTTAATTTGTTTTTGTGGTTTCTCTTAAATAAAAATAAAAACAGATATAATTTACTGTAAATGTGATGGTTAAATTTGGTTATTTAACTTTCATCAGAAAAACTATTGAGTTTTGCTACTGTTTAAATTTTCATAAAGAATCTTTTACTATAAAGGAATTGTCCTGAATTTTAATTTAGGAGACAATCCCATATGTTTCATATATTACTTTATAATAATGAAGTGATAAGAGACGGATATCTGTTTTTTAAGTATTGATTGAATAAATAAAGTAATTGTAAATCAAAATAATATATACAGCATGTTAGATAAAGTTATATGGGGAAATACTGTTGAAGATTGGGGTATTTCTATACTTATTATTATTGGGGCGTTTATAATCGCCAAATTAGTTTCCTTATTTTTCAAAAGAGTTTTAAAGTCCTTAACAAGGAAAACATCCACTCACCTCGACGATATTATATATGATTCAATAGAATCGCCCATTTTATTTGGTATAATGTTGGTTGGAATATGGATTGCTATTCATCGTCTTGTATATCCTGATAGTTTTGTCCATGCGGTTGACAGCGCTTATAAAATACTGATTATACTTAATATTACATGGCTTTTTGCCCGTTTGGTAAGCAATTTATTGGAAGTATATTGGGGTAATAAGAGCCATACCCAGAGAATGATGCCTGTTGTTAGACGCTCGTTGCTTGTTGTAGTTTGGATAATAGGGCTGGTTATGGCACTTAGTAATGTAGGCGTTAATATAGGGGCGTTATTGGGTACTCTGGGTATTGGTGGTATAGCTTTCGCATTAGCAGCACAAGATACAGTAAAAAATATCTTTGGAGCATTTACTTTACTTACCGACAAACCTTTTAGTATTGGCGATACTGTACGGATAGATAATTTTGAAGGTACTATTATAGATATAGGTGTGCGCAGTACAAGGATGAGAGACTACGATAAAAGAGTTATAACTTTCCCCAATTATAAAGTGGCGGATGCTTATGTTATTAATATAACTATGGAACCAATGAGAAGAGTGGTAACGAAAATAGGACTAACTTATAATACCACACCCGAAAATATGAACAATGCGATGAGTATCTTAAGAAATATACCATCTAAAGTTCAATATGTTTCTTCAAATGATTTAATTGCTAACTTCTCTGATTTTACCGATTCAGCACTTGTCATCACCTTCATTTACTTTATTGAAAAAGAGGGTGATATAGGAAAGGTTACTTCGGATGTAAATATGGAGATTCTGACATCATTTAATCAAACCGGACTAGATTTTGCATTTCCGACTCAAACTGTTTATATTGAGAATGATGCGGATGAGAGTGATAAATTAACAGTAGAATAATTAAATGGGTATTTAGATATCATTTATTAAGAAAATATTGAGGGAGTGCAATGCTCCCTCTTTTAATAGCTGAATAGTTTTTCAATAAACTATTTATGATTTTGATTCTTAAATTCTTTTGGTGTCATCCCAAATTGTTTACTGAATATTTTAATAAAATATGATGGTGAATTAATACCAACAAGATAGCATACTTCATTGATGTTATAATCATTTTCAATTATCATTTCAGCCGCTTTTTTCAGCCGGATTAAACGAATAAAGTCAGTAGGGGGTAAACCAGTTAAGGCTCGTACTTTTCGATGAAGGCTTGATCGGCTGACATTTACCAATTCGGCCAGTTTTTCTACATTGAAGTTAGTATCAATAATATTATCATGTATGTGATTTACCAACTTGTTCATAAACTGTTCATCTGCCTTATTCATACTAACCTGTTGTACAGCAAGAAACGGTTTTTGCATAAAAGCTATCTTTTCTCTTTTTCTGTTCTCTAATAGAGCAATTAATTGAGAAATTAAGTAATTAGCAGAAAAAGGTTTTTCTATATAAGCATCAGCTCCTGATTTCAAGCCTTTTATTTTGCTTTCAAGATCATTCTTTGCTGTAAGTAATACAACAGGAATATGGCTGTAATCAATATTAGTCTTAATCTTTTCACATAATTCAAACCCATCCATGCCGGGCATCATTACATCCGAAATTATAATATCAATACGTTTTTCTCCGATCAATTTTAATGCACTCTCTCCATCCAATGCTACTTCCACTACGAAATGCTCCTGAAGTTTTTCTGCGATAAAGGAAAGCATTTCCTGATTATCTTCTACAATAAGTACAATTTCCTGATTCTGCTTGTCGTCATTTATTCCATTTTCTTCGTTTATATATTCTTCAGAAGTTGAAGACTCAGCTACATTTGCCTGCGTCAGAGGTAATTTAAGTACAAATGTTGTTGTTTCTTCATCCGTATCACAATATAAATATCCATGATGTTGTTCTGCTAAAGATCGTGCTATGGAAAGTCCTATACCCGAAGATGCATTCCTGTTTTTAGTCTTTTCTAGTTGATAAAAAGGATCAAATATCCGTTCTGACAGCTCAGCCGGTATGAGATTTCCGTCGTTACTGAACCTGATAATTGCATATGTATCATCCTGTTTTATTTTTATATTGATAATTTTATCTGAATATTTTATTGCATTCGAAAACAAGTTGTTTAGTATTTTTATTAAAGCATCTTGGTCTACCGGAATATATAAGTTTTTATCTGATACATTTATTCTTATTTTTTTATGTTCTTGATTTGCAATAGGTTCAAACCGAAGGTATATATCATGTAGAACAGAATATATATTTATATTTTTTAGAGTCAATAAAAACTTATTAATATCAATTTTCCGGAAGTCTAATAACTGGTTTATTAAGTTTAATAATTCAGTTGTGTTTTTTTGCATTATATGCAAATTCTTTTGAATGACCTTATCTGGTATATTCATGTCAAGCAAAGATTCTAAGGGCCCATTTATTAAAGTCACCGGAGTTCTTATCTCGTGTGCGATATCTGTGTAGAAATCTACCTTAGACGTAAATAGTTCCTTTTCTTTCTCAGCTTCAAAAATCTTCTGTTTTTCTTTGTTCCGCATTTCTTGCTTTTTGGTATACCAATAAAAAGTGTAAACCAATAGTGAAATTATTATAATGAAATAAATAAAATAAGCAACTCCGGATAACCACCAGGGAGGTAGAATTTCTATATTGATATAATTACCTTCATCATTCCATACACCGTCATTGTTGCTTCCTTTCACTTTGAATGTATATTTGCCTGGAGGAAGTTTGGCGTAAGAAATGCTATGATTGTTATTTGTATATATCCACTGAGGGTCTACTCCATCCATTTTGTAAGCATACATATTTTCTTCCGATGCAGTGTAGCTTAATGAAACAAAATCGAATTTGAGGTTACTCTGATTATGTTGTAGTACAATTTTATGGGTATGAATAATACTTTTATCTAATGGTGAATTTTCAGTTTCGGTTCCTATTTCTTTGTTATAAATTGTAAGTTTAGTTATATAAACAGGTGGAATATATTTATTTTCCTGATACTCATACGGGTCGAACGAAACTAATCCGTTTAAGCCACCAAAATAAAAAATGCCGGAACTGCTTGCTAATGCTGATTTGTAATTAAATTGATTTCCCGGAAGGCCGTTTCCTTGTTTAAATATTTTTATAGCCTTTGTTTCCGGGTTAAACCTTACTAATCCGTTGTTGGTTCCAAACCAAAGGTTATGATTTTTATCTTCCAGTATTTTATATGTTACATCATCAGGGAGCCCGTCTTTTATCGAGTATGTTGTAAAGTCATCTGTTTGTTTGTTGTAGCGGCATATTCCTCCTCTATCTGTAGCAAACCAAACATTCCCATAACTATCTATACTCATATCGCCAACAGCATTAGAACTGAGAGATTTCTCATCCGCCACATCATGTATATAATGTTCTGGTTCTCTGGTCTCAGGGTTGTATTTGTACACACCGTTTCCCATGGTGGCCACCCAGATGTTTCCTTCCGAGTCTTCGACTATATCATGTATAAAGCTCCGTTTAGATGGAGGCTGAATATCAAATTTTTTTGTATCCTTATTTCCAATAAATACTTCCCATCCGTTTCCTATCCATAATTTACCTAAATGATCTTCACATATTGCGTAAATACTTGGTTCATTTAACCCTAAAGCTTCACCCGAATAATGCCTAACTTGGTAAGTATTATAATCAACAATCCCCAGTCCATTTTTAAAATATCCGATCCATGCATACTTGTCGTCCATATACAGACTGACTATTTTTTGATATTGTAATGGCTTTCCTATATCTATTCCAAGGCGTTTGAATTCTCCGGTTCTCGGATTATATATATCTATACCTGCATCTTCGGTTCCAATCCATATATTTCCATAAGCATCTTCCCGCAATTGCCCTATTTGTCTACTGCTTATAGAATTACGTTTACTTAATAGTACATACCGATTAAAATTGATACTTTGATTCGATAGGTAATTTACTCCTCCATAATTAGTTGTGAGCCATATACCATCTTCTTTATCTCTGTATATTTTATGGATCATATTATCCGACAATGATTTACTATCCATCGGATCTTCCTGAATTCTGATTTCGCTGTTAGTTAGTTCATTTATTATATACAAACCATTCGATGTGGCAACCCATATTTCGTCATCTATATAGCTGATGTAACGAATTATTTTGTAATGTACATTTTTCGCATTTACATCAGTTAAGGTATTTCTTTTTTTGTTCAATTTCATCAATTTTCCATCATGTATACCGATCAGTAATTCTTCTCCATAATCACATATAGCATATATGCTACAATCTTTTAAAGAATTTCCATTTTTATCTCCTAAATTCTGGATGAAATTATCTTTTTCTTTATTGTATAAATAAACGCCACCACCATTCGAACCAATCCATATACGTCCATTCTTATCAATTATCATACATTGTGCGCCTCCTTGTGTGAGGGCACTGCCATTTTCTACTGTATAGCAAAAGAGTTGCTTGCTTACTATATTATATCTGAATATACCTTGATTGGGTACAATTATCCATATATTGTTATCATTATCTGCCTGTATTTCAGATACCCAATCATTTATTGTTATCCCCTCCGAAGTGCTTTTAGCGAAAAAAGAAAAAGATTCTTTTATCGGATTAAATAAGAAAATACCTTTATCTGTTCCTATCCACAAATGTTTGTTTGTGTCCTCAAATAATGCACTAATATTATTATTACTATGTTTGGCTATAGGATCGTTGCAATCAAATATTTTTACAGAAGAACCATCGTAACGGTTTAACTTATTCCGAGTTCCGAACCACATAAATCCATAGCTATCCTGAATCACTGCTTTTACAGTATTGTTCGAAAGCCCCGTTTCAATATTTACTTTATTAAAAAAATAACTTTCCAGCTTTTTATTGTTGGAAGAAACTGAAGTGCAGAATAGAATACATACAATAAGGAGATAATATTGGCAAATACATTTCATAGTATATAGAGTTGTCTTTCGTACAAATGTACAAATATATAATAATGTGGATGTCTCAAAAAATAACACAGATGTCGCAGGCGATCTGAATAACCTATACAAATAGGACATTTGTAATATTTGTTGACAAGATAGAGTATATTTATAAAAGAATAAAAGGAATAATTTCGTCATGTACTAATGCCTCCTACTCAAGATTAATATGTCCTGACTGGTTGTTGACTCGAAACTAATAATACTATGAAATTATGCAAAGATTCCTTTTTCTATTATTACTTACTTTATTGATGCCTCTGGCTTATTCTCAGCAAAATGATATGAAGCTGTGGTATACTCAACCTGCCAACGAATGGATGAAATCTACACCTATTGGTAATGGTCGTCTTGGGGCTATGATTTTTGGTGGTGTGGGCAGTGATATCATTGCTCTCAATGAAATCACAATCTGGTCTGGGGCAGAAGATTCTTATCAGGAAAACTTTTGTGGAAAAGAGATATTATCCGAAATTCGTAAAGAATTTTTTAATGGTAGGGTAGAAAAAGGTAATGAATTAACAACACATTTTTTAGCAGGTACTCCTCATTCTTTTGGAACGCATTTGCCAATTGGAAACCTAAAGTTTAATTTTAACAGTGATACTACAAATATTTCAAATTATAGGCGGGAATTGGATATCCGTAATGCTATCACAAAAGTATCTTATAATATAGGGAAAACACATTTTCAGAGGGAGTATTTTTGTTCAAATCCAGATGATGTCCTTGTCATAAAATATTCGGCAAATACAAAAGGAGCATTAAGTGCAAATATGTCTTTAAATTTACTAAGAGAAGCCGATGTTGTTACAGGAGATAATGAGTTAAGCTTTAAGGGGGAAATTAATCCCGGAGTAAGATTTATTGGTAAGGCAAAAGTGGTTATTAAAGGAGGAAAAGTAAGTACTGTTAATAAACAATTAAAAATTGATAAAGCGGATCAGATTATTGTATACTTAGATATCCGTTCCGATTACAAATCAGCTACATATAAAGAATTGTGTAATCAGACAATAGATAAGATATTATCAAAGAAATATGATGATATAAAGAAATCACATGTGACTGACTATCGAGAACTATTCGACCGGGTAGAATTGTCTTTAGGCAATGATGACAATAATAAATTACCTACAGATGTGCGATGGGCAAATGTAAAAGAGGGGAAAAAAGACACTGCATTAGATGCCTTATTCTTCCAGTATGGACGTTATCTTCTGATTGCATCTTCACGCGAAAATTCTCCTCTTCCGGCAAATTTGCAAGGACTATGGAATGATAATTTAGCATGTAATATGGGATGGAATTGCGATTATCATCTAGATATAAATACACAACAAAATTATTGGCCGGCAAATATTACTAATCTGCATGAGTGTAATAAGCCACTCTTCGATTATATAAAGGATTTGTCTGTCCACGGAGAAAAAACAGCGCAGAAAGTATATGGGAGTCCGGGCTGGGTAGCTCATACTGTAGCTAATGTATGGGGATATACAGCTCCCGGAGCGAGTGTGAATTGGGGTTTATTTCCTACTGCAAGTTGTTGGATTGCCTCTCATTTATGGGAACATTATCGTTATACTCAAGATAAGGAATTTCTTAAAAATGTAGCATATCCTATATTGAAAAAGAATGCTACTTTTTTTCTGGATTATATGGTCGAAGACCCAAATATAGGATATTTAATGTCTGGGCCTTCAACATCGCCCGAAAATACTTTTTTGTATAATGGAATGCATATGTCAATATCCATGATGCCAACATGCGACAAGGTTTTAATTACAGAAATATATAATGCCTGTATACAGAGTTCCGAAATATTAGGTATAGATAAAGAATTGAAAGTGAAGCTAGAATTAGCACTCAGTAAATTTCCTCCGTTTAAAATTGGTAAAAACGGAGGTCTACAAGAATGGTTCGAAGATTATGATGAGGCTCATCCCAACCACAGGCACACAACTCATTTACTATCATTATATCCATATTCTCAAATAACATTAGAGAAAACGCCTCAATTGGCAAAAGCTGCTCAAAAAACATTACAACTGAGAGAAAGTGCTGAGGGCTGGGAAGATGTAGAATGGAGTAGAGCTAATCTTATATGTAATCATGCTCGCTTGAAAGATGCCTCGGAAGCTTATCGGAGTGTGAAACTTTTGCAAAAAGATTTTACTAGGGAGAATCTTCTTTCTATATCTCCTAAAGGAATTGCAGGAGCACCTTATGACATATTCATTTTAGACGGAAATACTGCAGCTACAGCAGGAATAGCAGAAATGCTGTTGCAGGCACATGAAGATTATATAGAATTTTTACCTGCTTTACCTGACGAATGGAGTTTTGGCTCTTTCAAAGGATTATGTGTCCCGGGCGGTGCAGAGGTTTCTTTGGATTGGGAGAATAAAAAAGTAAAGCAAGCAGAGGTAATAGCAACTGCTGATCAGGCTCTAAACCTAAAGATTCCACAATACATGAAGGATGCTAAAATAACATTGGATGGGAAAATGGTTAACCACATAAACAATAAAATATTAACTATAAGTATGAAGAAAGGAGGAAAATTAAAAATCAATAATTAACCTAGAATCTAAGTAAAACTTGAAAAATAATTTTTTAATCAATGAAAATATGAGTGATAGAAGTTTTTTCTTATTAGCAAGACTCTTGTTAATAATATTTGCTTGCGTATGGAGCTTGCAGTGGCTTAATGCACAAAATGTTAAAAATGTTACAGGTGTTGTTACCGATGAATCCAATGAACCTTTACCCGGAGTAACAGTTGTATTGAAAAACACTACAGGTGGGGTGCTTACTGATGCGGATGGAAAATTCTCAATAAATGCTACGCAAGGAAGTACGCTTGTTTTCTCTTATCTTGGAATGCAGCCGCAGGAAGTTGTTATCGATTCCCGGAATGTATATACAGTTAGACTACAGGCATTAGCAAATGAATTAGACGATGTTACTGTTGTCGCTTTTGCCAAGCAGAAAAAGGAAAGTGTGATAAGCGCCATAACTACTGTAAACCCTAAAGATTTAAAAGTGCCAAGTAGTAACCTCACTACAGCCTTAGCCGGAAGAATGGCCGGATTAATTGCTTATCAGAAAAGTGGAGAACCAGGTAATGATAATGCTCAGTTTTTTATTCGTGGTGTCACAACTTTCGGATATAAAAAAGACCCACTTATTTTAATTGATAATATAGAGTTAACAACAGATGACCTTGCTCGTCTTAATGTTGATGATATTGCGCAGTTCTCTATTATGAAAGATGCTACAGCAACAGCTCTCTATGGTGCCCGCGGAGCGAATGGTGTTATTATAGTTACTACAAAAGAAGGACAGACAGGGAAACCCAAAATCTCAGTTCGCTACGAAAATTCAATTTCCAAGCCCAGAAAAATGGTTGAGATGGCCGATCCGGTAACATACATGAAAATGTATAATGAAGCTATAAATACTCGTCGCGACCCTTCTAACATAGCATCAAGTGCTAATTACCGGTCATTCAGTCAAGAAAAGATCGAAAATACAATTGCCGGAACAAACCCTTATGTATATCCTGCTGTAGATTGGTATGGTGAATTATTCAAAAATCAGGCCTTATCACAAAGAGTGAATATGAACCTGAGCGGGGGTGGCACAAGTGTAAGATATTATGTAGCCGGCTCATATACAAAAGATGGAGGTGTTTTAAAAAATGAAAAACTGAATAATTATAATACAAATATCAATTTGCAGAGATATTCGGTGCGCTCCAATACAAATATTGATTTAAGTAAATCCACTGAATTTATAATAAGAGTAAACGGAAACTTCGATGATTATACAGGTCCTCTCAATGGCGGAGACCAGCTATTCAATAAAGTGATGAGAACCAGTCCTGTATTATATCCTAAAAGTTATCCGGCAACCGGAGATTATGCCAATGCTACACATGTGCTTTTTGGAAACTCAGATGCTGGTAACTATTTAAATCCTTATGCTGATATGGTGAAAGGATACAAAGAATATAACCGGACATTGATTGTTGCTCAGGCAGAATTAAAACAAAAATTTGATTTTATAACAAAAGGTCTCGAAGCCCGCGTGATGATCAATACTACACGTGCTTCTTATAATGATGTCTTACGGTATAATAAACCTTTCCACTATCAGGTAACGGATTATGATAAAGCTACGGATACCTATCATCTCCAAGCACTTAATACCGATGGGGAAGAACATTTGGGATACTATGAGAAAGACAAAAATATGCAGACAACCAACTATGTAGAGGCAGCAGCAAGTTACAATCGTATATTCGATAAACATGCTATAAGTGGGATGTTGGTATATATGAGGCAAGAAAGGAAAGCCTCTAATGCAGGTAGCTTGCAACTATCATTGCCGCGTAGAAATCAAGGTCTTTCCGGACGTTTTACATATGCCTATGATTCAAAATACTTTACAGAATTCAATTTTGGATATAATGGTTCTGAGCGTTTTGCTTCAAAAGAGCGTTATGGCTTTTTTCCTTCTATTGGTGCAGGATATATCATATCCAACGAGTCTTTCTGGGAACCTCTAGCAAAAACGGTGGACAAATTGAAATTCAAACTGACATACGGGTTAGTTGGTAACGATGCGATTGGAGATGAAAAAGACAGGTTCTATTACTTATCGGAAGTAAATATGAATGATGCCGATCGTGGCCAATATTTTGGGGATAAATTTGGTAACTACAAAGATGGTATCTCAAATACCCGTTATCCTAACCCTCTTATAACCTGGGAAAAATCAAAAAAGACCAATTTTGGAATCGAACTTGGAATGTTTAACAGTGCTTTGGAACTTCAAGCCGACCTCTTTTATGAATACCGGACTAATATCTATCAGGGACGTGCCTATATTCCTTCTTCAATGGGATTGTCAGCCGGGGTTCATGCTAATATCGGAGAAGCATCCTCCCGTGGAGTAGACTTGTCAGCAAGCTATTCTTATATCTCCAATAAAGACTATTGGGTAAAAGGTATGGGTAATTTCACCTTTGCCAGAGGTAAATATGAAGTCTACGAAGAACCCGATTATGCAGGTTTTGGACAACCTTGGAGATCAAGAATAGGACAGCCTATTGCCTACAATTACGGATATATAGCAGAACGCTTATTTATTGATGAAAATGATATAGCCAATTCTCCATCACAGACAGGTTTTAGTGGAGGAGCTATGGCTGGTGATATAAAATATAAGGATATAAATAAAGATGGGAAAATCACAGAAGAAGACAAAGTGTTCTTAGGATTCCCCAATCAGCCGGAAATAACTTATGGATTTGGAGTGTCGGCTGGATATAAAGACTTTGATCTTTCGGTATTCTTTCAGGGAAATGCGCGTGTAAGCTTTTTCTTAGAACCTCATAAGATAGCGCCGTTTGTAGATATATCCGGTGATGATAAAGATGCTATTGGTATGGATCGGAATTTAACAGCAGTAAATAATATGATGGCGATAATAGCAAATGATCATTGGTCGGAAGATAATCGCAATTCGTATGCATTCTGGCCTCGCTTATCACCTAATTTGGTTGAAAATAATAACCAAACAAGTACCTGGTGGATGCATGATGGTTCATTTTTACGATTGAAGACAATTGAATTAGGTTACACTCTTCCTAAAAAATTGGTTAAGAAGCTAAATCTCGAATCGGTAAGGTTATATGCTACAGGTAATAATCTGATGACATTTAGCAAATTCAAATTATGGGATCCTGAAATGGGGAATAATGGATTGGGTTATCCTATTCAGAAAGTATACAACATAGGTATTAATATTAATTTTTAGAAGAATGACATATGAAAAAAATAGCTAATATATTTATCGTAATATTGCTCTCATTGCATTATTCTTGCTCCGATTATCTGGATGTTATTCCTGACAATATAGCTACACTGGATATTGTTTTTAACAATAAAACAACAGCCGAAAGATATCTTTTTAATTGCTATTCTTTTGTACCTGAGTACGGTAGCTTATGGAATAATCCGGGAATGTCGTCAGGTCATGAAGTATGGTATTATACCGCAAAAGATACTCGCTTCGAAAATACCACATCTTTTGGGATTGCCAGAGGACTACAAAATACAGCCAATCCACTTACTAATTATTGGGATGGAGAACAGGGGGCAAAACCTATGTTCAGGGCTATCAGAGAATGTAATATTTTCCTCGAATATGTGAGGGATCTTAATCGTGTACCTGACCTGACTGATACAGAAAGAAAAAGATGGATAGCAGAGGCTAACATTTTGAAGGCTTTTTATCATTATTATTTATTTCACCTGTATGGACCTATACCTATTGTAGATAAATATATACCGGTATCTGCTCCACAAGAAGATGTGAAAGTTACACGTGTATCGGTGGATGAGGTAGTGGAATATATGGTGAAACTGATTGATGATTCGTACAGCAGTCTGCCTCCCCGGATTTACCTTACAGGTTCAGAAATGGGGCGCCTTACTCAGCCTGCCGCATTAGCCATTAAAGCAAAAATATTGTTATGGGCAGCAAGTCCTATTTTTAACGGAAATACAGCCTATGCTAATTTTAGAAATAAACAAGGCGAAAATCTTATCAACCAAACTTATAGTCGCGAAAAATGGGTTGCTGCAGCCGAAGCCACGAAAGCCGCTATTGAATCAGCTGAGCTAAACGGACATATGTTGTATGATTTTGGCATGGATGCAATTTACACTATACCCGAAGAGATACATTATGGAATGAATACAAGACAAGCCGTTACCGAAAGATTCAATGTAGAACTGGTGTGGAGTGTCGGCAAGCAGGGTACTCGTGCATTACAATGTTATTCGATGGCATGCGTAGTTCCTGCGCTTAATCAGGGTAAAGTTACAGGAGGTATATTACAAGCAAATGCAAATGGTGTATTTGCTCCAACCTTGGAAACTGCGGAAAGATTTTATTCTAAAAATGGTGTGCCTATCAATGAAGATACAGAATGGCTAAGTAAAGGATATTATAACAACCGCTATAATACACAACAAGTGCCTAATACAGAAAAATATAATCTAAAGTCCGGATTTATTACAGCTATTCTGAACTTCAACAGAGAACCTCGTTTTTATGGCTCTTTAGGCTTTGACGGTTCTACTTGGTACGGAAATGGATGGAAAAATGCAGAAGATGAAAGTACTAAAAATTATGTGGATGCTAAAAGCGGTAAAAACTCAGGAGATAAATGGGCTACACTATACTCTGTAACGGGATACTTTGCTAAAAAGGTTGTTTATTATGATAATGAAATAACAAACGAATTACAAAAAATAGAAGAATATCCTTTTCCTATTGTTCGTTTAGCCGATCTCTATCTAATGTATGCCGAGGCTCTCAATGAGTCTACAGAGGGAGACAATGTAAACCCCGAAGTATATGAATACCTAAGACTTATCCGCGAACGATCAGGTCTTAAACAAGGTGTACTCGGACAACAGGAAGATATTGGTGATGTAAGAGTTGCTTGGTCGAAATACAGCAATGACCCTACTAAACCATTATCAAAAGGTGGAATAAGGGATATTATCAAACATGAGCGCCAGATAGAATTAGCCTTGGAGGGGCAACAATTCCATGACCTGAGAAGATGGAAAGATGCTGCACGCGAATTAAGTAAGCCTGTTAGAGGATGGAATGTACAAGGAAAAATAGAAGAAGATTACTATAGAGTAACTGTATTGCACAATCCGAAAGCATTTACCAATAAAGATTACTTGTGGCCGATAAAAGACAATGATCTGCAGATAGACGACAAATTGATTCAGACATATGGTTGGTAACTTTAAATCTCAATAATAATGAAAAAGATAATCAGTATATTAATAATAAGTCAATTGCTTCTATTTTTCAGTTGCGATGATGTTGAAACTCATAAGCCTTTTGGAAAAGATGACGGAAAGGCTCCGGGTAAAGTAAAAGTTGACTCTTACGAGAAAATACCGGGAGGGGTGAAAGTAAAGTTTATTGCTCCAGCTGATGAAGACCTGATGTATATAAAAGTAAAATACAGACTAGATACAGGAAAGGATATGGAGGCTCGTGCTTCATTGTACTCGGATGAGATTGTAGTAGAAGGCTTTGGGAATATCAATACTAAAAATCTTACTATATCAGCTGTAGACAGGCACGAAAATGAAGGTGAAGCAATTTCTATTGACGTAGAGCCAGGTACACCTGCATGTATTGCTGCATATGAAACATTGGATACAGAAGTTACTTTTGGAGGAATGTACATTCATTCACTGAATGAAAATAGGAATCTCCTTTTTCTGGATATTTCTACTACGAATGATGATGGTGATTGGTATACAACTCATACAGAATATACCTCGGTGAGTAATATTCGTTTTTCTGTACGGGGATTTGATGCAGAGCCTCGGGAATTTCGTATAGCAGTGAGGGATACATGGGGAAATCAATCCGAAACTTATACGACCACCATCACTCCATTGTATGAAGAGAAACTGGACTTGACTAAATTCAAGGCATTTGTATTACCCGGTGATCTGAAAATGGACATATTCGGGCCAATGGAAAATCTGTTTAATGGAAACAATAGATGGAACGAAATGAACTTGGCTCATAGTCCCGACTTTAATCCGGATGGTTTCCCTGTTTGGTTTACGTTTGATATGGGGCAATTGGCCAGAGTGAGCCGCTATATTTATTGGCAACGTTTAATGAATAACGGAGATTTCTTATACGATAATGGATCTATTAAGACATGGGAAGTTTGGGGATCTGCTGAAACTCCAGCTTCTGATGGAAGTTGGGATGGTTGGACTAAGTTGATGGATTGCGAAAGTATTAAACCTTCGGGTTGGCCTGTGGGTAAATCTGACGAAGATGTAGAATATGCTAAGAAAGGAGAAGAATTCGAATTCCCAATGAATGCTCCTCCTGTGAGATATATCCGGCTTAAGATTAACTCAACACATACAGGTGCAGGATTGGTTGTGATGCAACAACTATGGTTTTACGGAACTCCTATGTAGTGAAATAAATAAAAAGAAGTTATATGAAAAAAATATATTTGATAATCATCAGTGCATTTTTATGTATCTCATATTCTTGTAGCGATATGCTCGACAATATTCAGGATTATCTGGATGAAGGAGAAACTATTTATGTAGGAAAGTTGGATTCGTTAAAAGCTTTTCCTGGAAAAAACAGGATAAAAATAGAAGGACAAATGATCTATGGGGTGAATCAGGTGAAATGTGTAATTAGTTGGCGCGATCCTATCACTCTAGAAGTGGATTCGAGAGAATTTCCCATTATCAGAGAGAATCCTCGGGAAACTTTCGATTTTATGTTAGATAACCTAAATGAAGGGCAACATGACTTTTCTATTGTAACCTATGATCCTAAGGGCAATGAATCTATACCAACCGAGATTTCTGCATATGCTTATGGAGAGCAATATCAGGAAATATTAAACAATAGAATCATTCGCAGCATTACTCCGCAACAGATCACTGATGAAAATAATAATGTAGTTTGGGTTGCTATAATTGACTGGAATATTTCGAGAGGAGATGGTATTATTGGTTGTAATATAGATTATGAACAGGAAGATGGAACCTTTAAAACTATATATGTTCCAGTAGATGACAATGTAACAACTTTATATGATTTCAAGGCTGGCGGAGTATTACATTATAATACAGAATATCTACCGGAAGAACTTTCGATTGATTTTTTTACTACCGAAAAGGACGATTTTATTTTGCCTGAAAAGAACTATGTCGGAGTAACCAAAGACCTTACCAGTATTTATATTAAAAATGCAGGTCATCCATTTACCGGCTATGATATGGAAGGAAACTGGGGTAAGCTCCATAACTGGTCATGGAATGATGCCATCCGTAATCAGAACGGTGCCGGAGGTGCCGGATTTGCAACATATGGTGGTGGTATTGTACAATTTGAAAGCACAAGGTGGGATCAAGGTACATTTGCAAATGGCAAAGTATGGCAAACAATTAACTTACCTAAAGGAAAATATGAAATACGGATTGAAGTAGGTAATGCGGCAAATCAGGGTGCAGGAGGACATACTTTCCGTTTTGCTGTGGTTGAAGGTACAAGTTTACCGGATAATGCTGCTTTAGACTCACCTGATTCATCGGTTCTCTCTAGTTTCCAATTTTTTGAAAATAACCGAACAGAGACTATTCCATCTTTCGAACTTGATAGTTCGACTCAGGTAACAATTGGATGGGTGGTTTCTTTTACCGAAACTCACAGAAATATAGAATTTAAATCTGTGCGTTTGTGGAGTTTAGCTGAATAATAATGGACTTATGCAGACTTTCTTTATTGAAGGTCTGCATAAATATGTTTTAGGCATATAATATTGGTAAAACTGAAAAATATTTAGAAAATAAACATAATAAACGAGTATGAGTATTTTGAGAAAAATTAGGTTTTTGGTCTGTCTTATGGTAGTAATGCTACCAGTTAAAGGTTTGGGGCAGAATAAAGAAAAGGTTACTCCATATGTAAACCCATTCATAGGAACAGGGGCTGTAGAAAATAGCCTTTCAGGTAATACATATCCTGGGGCTACAGCTCCTTTTGGGTTTATACAGTTAAGCCCCGATACGAAGGAAAATCCTGAATGGGGCGAACCATCAGGTTACGACCATAATGTGAACAGAATTTATGGATTCAGCCACACACATTTGAGTGGTACAGGTGTTGCTGATTTTTTCGATATAATGCTCATGCCGATGACAAGGGACTTTGAATCTTTAACTGGTACATTTGACTATAGTTCGGAATTTTCGCATGAACAAGAAAGTGCTAAAGCTGGATATTATCAGGTACGTATAGGGGAATCGAACGTAAATGCAGAACTGACAGCCACAGTTCGTACAGGTATGCATCGCTATACCTATCCGGAAGGCAAACAAAATAATTTGGTTTTTGATGTAAACCATTCCAGAGACAAGAGATCGTGGAATACTCGTATCAACAATGCCCAAATAAGGATTATTGATAAATATACGATTGAAGGATATCGTGTAATATCAGGTTGGGCGAAGCTTCGCAAAGTATATTTTCATGCTAAATTGTCGCGTCCGATAAAAGAAGCTATTCTAATGTCCGACAATAATAAATATCACAATGCTGAAGTAGTAAATGGTTCGGATGTAAGAGCCATTCTAAATTTTGAAGCTAACAATACGCCATTAATGGTAAAAGTAGCACTTTCTCCGGTCAGTACGGAAAATGCAAGGGAAAACATGCAAGAGAATCCATCATGGGATTTTGATGCGGTTGTTGTACAAACAGATAATGAGTGGGAAAAAGAGTTATCGAAAATTACGATAGAAGGAACTCCTCTTCAGAAAGAGATTTTTTATACAGGACTTTATCATGCTTTTATTCAACCAAATACATTTTCGGATATTAATGGTGAATATCAAACAATAAACTACAATACCCGAAAATTGAAAAAAGGAGAAACTCATTATTCAACGTTCTCATTATGGGATTCATATAGGGCTACACACCCTTTATATACAATTCTGCAACCCGAACGTTCTACCGATTTTGTAAACAGCCTTTTACGCCAATATGACGATTATGGTTATTTACCTATCTGGCAACTGTGGGGACAGGAAAATTACTGTATGATCGGGAACCATTCCATTCCTGTAGTTGTGGATGCAATTTTTAAGAATATAAAAAATATAGATACAGAAAAAGCTTACGAAGCAGTGAAGAATTCTTCAACACGTTCGCATCTCAATGCCCCATACGATATATGGGAAAAATATGGTTATATGCCGGAGAATCTACAGACCCAATCTGTGTCTTTAACATTAGAGGTAGCATATAATGACTGGTGTGTCGCTCAGTTAGCGAGATATCTGGGTAAAACTGCCGATTATGAACACTTTACCAAGCGTTCGACGTTTTATCGCAATTTGTTCAATAAAGAAACCGGGTTCTTTTGGGCAAAAGATGATAAGGGTAATTGGTTGAAAGATTTCGATCCCCTGAGATATGGAGCTAATGGGGGGTATCCTTTTACAGAAGGAAATGCATGGCAATACCTTTGGTATGTACCTCAGGATGTACCCGACTTTATCAGCCTGATGGGTGGAGAAAAGGCTTTTGAGAAAAAGTTGGATGAATTTTTCACCCTAGAGTCAGATAGTAAGGAAAAGAATCACAATGCCTCTGGCTTTATTGGCCAATATGCGCATGGTAATGAACCTAGCCATCATGTTATATATTTATACAATTATGTAGGAGCTCCGCATAAAGCCCAATATTATGCGTCGAAGGTGATGAATGAATTGTATAATAACACATTTTCAGGCTATTCAGGTAATGAAGACTGTGGACAGATGTCTTCGTGGTATATTTTTAGTAGCATGGGATTTTATCCTGTAAATCCAGCTAATGGAATATATGTTATCGGCACACCATTGCTTGAGCAAGCTATTATTTCATTGCCTCAGGGAAAAACATTTACCATGAAAGCTCCTAAAAAGTCGAATAAGGATATCTATATACAATCTGTAACATTGAATGGAGTAAAACACGATAAAACATATATAAGGCATCAGGATATAATGAATGGAGGTATTCTCGAATTTAAGATGGGAAGCAAACCTTCTAAGTGGGGAAGTAAACTGGAAAACAGGCCACCGAATAATTAATTCCAGCTTTCTATAAAATAACTATACCAGGATATAAAACAACTAACATCTATTTCATGAAAAATTTAATTCTATTACTTCTTGTTTGTTGTACTTGTTTATCTGCTTCGGCGCAGACAAATGTGAAACCATTAACGGAATTGCAGCAAGAGTTTGTTGATCTTAGGTTTGGAATGTTCATTCATTTCAATATTCCTACTTTTATGGATGATGACTGGGCTGATCCGGATGCTTCGCCATCTATCTTCAATCCTGTAAAGCTAGACTGTGGTCAATGGGCTAAAACAGCAAAAGCAGCTAATATGTCTTATGGTTGTCTTACTACTAAACACCATAGTGGATTCTGTATATGGGATACAAAGACAACTGATTATGGTATAAAGAATAGCCCATACAAAAAGGATGTTGTAAAAGAGTATGTTGATGCTTTTAGAAAGGAAGGGCTCGAAGTGATGCTGTATTACTCTATTTTGGATACTCATCATAAGATTCGTCCAGGATTTATTACACCTCAGCATATAGACATGATAAAAGAGCAGCTGACAGAGTTGCTAACCAACTATGGCGAAATTAAAGCTCTGATTATTGATGGTTGGGATGCTCCATGGTCGAGGATTTCATACGACGAAGTTCCTTTCGAAGATATATATAATCTGATTAAATCGTTACAGCCAAACTGTCTGGTAATGGATCTTAATGCTGCTAAATACCCTGCTGAGGCTTTATTTTATACCGATATAAAGTCATATGAACAAGGAGCAGGACAGCATATATCGAAGGATAGCAATTCACTTCCGGCTTTGTCGTGCTTGCCTATCAATTCCGCATGGTTCTGGAAACCCGATTTTCCAACAACAGCAGTTAAGTCTCCCGAATCTATTGTAAACGAGAATATCGTTCCATTTAATGAGGTCTATTGTAATTTTATTCTTAATGCAGCTCCCAACAGAGATGGGCTTATTGATGATAATGCAGTAAAAGCATTCCGTGAAATAGGGAAAATGTGGAATAATAAAGGGAAAGTAAAACCTCTGCCAATTTTCGATGCACCAATAATATCATCAAATATTGCCATAAATAAACCTACAAATTCTAGCTGGAGTAATGATATGAATATTATGGACTTTGCGAATGATGATAATTTCGGAACAAGTTGGCAATCGAATAGGGCAGTAAAAGAACCTTGGTTCGAAGTAGTTTTGGGTGTAAATGAGCAGCCTATCAATATGATAACTATTACACAGGGACATAATAAGAGTATCAAAACATACTTACTGGAATATTTTCAGAATAATATGTGGCATCCTTTATTCTTAGGTTCCAACAGTTCTGATATAAAAGTTCACCGATTCGATAGAGTTTGGACTAATAAGGTTAGAATCAAAATAATAGAGTTTGATGCACCACCGATGATATCCGAATTTGGAGTATATAATGAAAGGAAATAGTTGATTAGGTAGCTTGCTTTAAGGTAAAAAGAAAGATAATAATGAATAAGAATATATTTTTAATAAATGTAGTTTGGATATATTTTGCCTTTTCTTGTACAGGTTCATCTCATATTTATGATAATTATGAAGGTGTTTATAGAGGAAAGCCGATAATAAACGCATCTGCTGTTATAGGAAACTACCCTTCCACATCTTTTCTATATTATGTACCTGTGACAGGAGAACGTCCTATTACCTGTGTTGTTGAAGGTTTGCCGACAGGGCTGATATTCGATAATGAAACAGGTATAATATCAGGAGTAGTCGAAAAAGTAGGGGAATATAAAGTAAAGCTGACAGCTGAAAATAAACTAGGTACAGCTGTAAAAGAAATAAAAATAGTAATTGGAGATAAATTAGTACTTACTCCTCCAATGGGATGGAATAGCTGGAATACTTTTGGACGAAGCTTGACCGAAAGTCTAATTATAGAGACAGCCGAAGCAATGATTAGAAATGGTATGCGCGATGTCGGTTATACATACATTAATATAGATGATTTTTGGCAATTAGGAGAAAGAGGCGAAGATGGACATATTCAGATAGATAAAGAGAAATTTCCAAATGGAATTAAGTATGTTGCTGATTATTTGCACGAAAGAGGTTTTAAACTAGGTATTTATTCAGATGCAGCAGACAAGACTTGTGGAGGTGTTTGTGGTAGTTTGGGTTTTGAAGAAACTGATGCTGCTGATTTTGCAGAGTGGGGGATAGACCTCTTGAAGTATGATTACTGTAATGCGCCCGATGATAGACAGACAGCGATAGACAGATATACAGCAATGGGAAAGGCTTTGCGGAATACAAACCGGTCTATTGTTTTTAGTATTTGTGAATGGGGTGGACGCGAGCCTTGGTTATGGGCAAAAGATGCCGGAGGACACTATTGGCGTACAACATACGATATAAGAGATCGTTGGCAAGTAGAAAACTATTCGTATCGCGAGAATGGCGTATTAAATATTCTTGATATTAATGCTCCTCTTGCACAATATGCAGAACCAGGAGCATGGAATGACCCTGATATGTTGGTGGTTGGTATTTCTGGTAATAGCCAGACTATGAATACGGGAGAAGAAGATATTGTAGGTTGTACTCCTGAGCAGTATCGTAGTCATATGAATCTTTGGGCTATGATGGCCGCACCTCTGTTGAGTGGAAATGATGTAAGGAATATGGATTCTGTTACATTGGAAACTTTAACCAATCCGGAGATTATTGCAATCAATCAGGATATATTAGGTAAACAAGGCAAAAGAACAATAAAAACGGATACTTTTCAGATATGGGAAAAAGAATTGGCTGACGGGAAAAAGGCTGTCGCTTATTTGAATACTACAGGCGAAAGTATCGTATTACCTCATAATGATCAGACTAAGGCCTACCTAACAATATCACAAAAAGTCAGGGATGTGTGGAAGCATGAATATTTAGAGAAAAAGTCTGGTAAATTAAAATTAGACTTGCAGTCATACGAATGTAAAGTATATGTTTTTGAATAAGTAAAAGATTAGATGAGAAAGATAATATTATTTCTTCAGGTATTATTTTGTTTCGCAATATCGGAACAGGTGAAAGCAGCAAAAACGCCACAAGGTGATTTAGTTTTATGGTATAAACAACCCGCTAAGAACTGGATGACATCAGCTTTGCCTATTGGTAATGGGCGAATAGGAGCAATGATTTTTGGCGGAGTAGAAAATGAACATATACAATTTAATGATAAGTCTTTATGGGCAGGAGGTCCAAATGATCGTGGGGGATATCAAAACTTTGGGGATATACATATTAGCTTTAAAGACCATACTGAATATTCTGATTATATACGCGATTTGAATATTGAAGATGCTATTGCCCATGTAAACTATAAATTGAGAGGGGTTTCGTATAGTCGTGAATATTTTGCCAGTCATCCGGGAGATGTGATTGTGATGCATTTTACAGCGAATAAGAAAGGTATGATAAGTTTTGATCTGAAAATGGATGGCGCACATAATGAGAAAACCAAAGTGAATGGTAATGAACTCGAAATTTCGGGAAAACTTACGTTGCTATCTTATAAAGCATCAGTAACGGTACTGAACGATGGTGGGAGGCTCTCAAGTAATGGCTCAGCCATAAGTATTGATGCTGCTAATTCTGTAACATTGTTATTAGCTGCACGCACCGATTATGATCCTGCGTCGAATGATTATCTAACAAAAGATGATTGGTCACAGCAACTACAATCTATTAAGAATACAGCTGTATCTAAAGGATATCGTGAGCTAAAGAAAGAACATAAGCAGGATTATCATTCTTTATTTAAGCGTGTATCCTTGAATTTTAATGGTAATCAACCCTCAATCCCAACAGATGAACTATTGAAAAAATACCTTGAAGGAGAGTATAACTCGGCTTTGGATGTTTTGTTTTTTCAATTTGGACGTTACTTGACAATTGCATCATCGAGGAGTGGATTTGACTTGCCCTCAAACTTACAAGGATTATGGAATAATAGTAATGACCCACCTTGGGGATCTGATATCCATTCAAATATTAATGTACAAATGAATTATTGGCCTACCGAAGTTTCGAATCTGGCTGAATGTCATATGCCATTTATAAATTACATTTATAATGAAGCTATGATCCAAAAATCATGGAGCAATATGGCTACTAAATTAGGCTGTCGTGGTTGGACCATGAAAACTCAGAATAATATATTCGGGTATTCTGATTGGAATTGGAATAGGGCAGCAAATGGCTGGTATTGCATGCATCTGTGGGATAAGTATTTATTTGATCCACAAGAAGATTACTTGAAGAATGTAGCCTATCCTGTAATGAAAGCAGCTTGTGAATTTTGGCTGGACAGAACTTTTGTTGATGACAATGGGCGATTAATTACATCAAATGAATGGTCGCCGGAACACGGTCCTTGGGAAAATGGGGTTGCCCATGTTCAACAAATTATATGGGATTTATTTGCAAATACGATTCAGGCAGGTAAGATATTGAACACAGATATAGCTTTTATTAAAGAGCTGGAAAAGAAATTTGCAATACTGGATAATGGATTAAATATAGGAAGCTGGGGGCAACTCAGAGAGTGGAAATATACGGAAGATGATCCTGAGAATAAGCATCGTCATGTATCTCACTTGATGGCTCTGTATCCGGGACGAAATATTTCTCCAATACTGGACAAAAAATATGCTGATGCAGCACGGAAAAGCCTCGATGCCAGAGGTGATAGTGGAACCGGATGGAGTCGTGTGTGGAAGATTGCATTTTGGGCTCGCCTGTTGGATGGAAACCGTGCACATAAGCTACTGAAAAGTGCATTGGCTCTGACAAATGATACAGGTATGGACTATATGGAAAAAGGAGGTGTATATGAGAATCTGTTTGATGCTCACCCACCTTTCCAGATAGATGGAAATTTGGGAGCAACAGCATGTATTTCCGAAATGTTGCTACAAAGTCATTTAAGCGAAATACATTTATTGCCGGCATTGCCGGATGTGTGGAAGGATGGCGAGGTGAAAGGACTAAGAGCCAGAGGTGCATTTGAGGTAGATATCAAATGGCAGGATAATCAGTTGTTTTCAGCTAAGATTAGTTCTAAACAGGGAGGCGTTTGCACTCTTCGTACAAATTTGCCATTGAAAATTAATGGAATGGAGTCCACCTCTGTTGAGTCTTACGGCTTTTATATCACTACAATAAATACGGAGCAGGGAAAAGAATATGCGATAAAACCTGCATGGAAGTTATACTCTACGCAACTAGTAAGTATGAATAAATAATGAAAATACAATGACAAGAAATATTAAAAGAATTATATTACTATCACTTATCGTTTTGTCTAGTCAGATATTGCCAGCACAACTTAGCATGCCTGCGTTCTTTTCGGACAATATGATATTACAGCAACAATCCGATGCTCCTATATGGGGAAAGGCAAATCCCGGCAGTGTAGTTAAAATAACTACATCATGGGATAAGAAAAAATACGAAACCTCATCAGACAAAGATGGAAATTGGAAAATACTAGTAAAAACCCCAGCTGCCGGAGGTCCTTATAGCATATCTATTACGGCTGCCGGAACTTCGGTAGAACTGAGAAATGTATTGATAGGTGAAGTTTGGATATGTTCTGGTCAGTCAAATATGGAAATGACTTTGGATGATTGGATAAAAATAGATAATTACAAAGAGGAAATAGCAGATGCTGATTATCCGAATATTCGTTTATTAAAAGTCGAAAAAGCAACTAATTTTTATCCAGCAACAGATGTCAGCATCAGAGGTGGCGGATGGGAGGTTTGTTCTCCTTCATCAGTTCCGGATTTTTCTGCTGTTGCTTATTTTTACGGGCGAAACTTGCATAAGAATTTGAATGTTCCTGTCGGGCTGATCAATAGTTCGTGGGGAGGTACTACCGCTGAGGCGTGGACAAGTGGAGAATCGTTGCAGATGATGCCTGATTTTAGAGAGAAAGTAGATATGATAAAAATGCTTCCTGAGGATGAAGCAGAGCGAAATATCTTTATAAAAAAGATACAAGACGGATGGCATCAGGAAATTATTGATAAAAATTTTGGTCTAAAGGACAATGTAGCTCAGGTTGCTACGATTGATTTTAATGATAACGATTGGGACAGCATGGAAATACCCGGACTATGGGAATGGAGCAAATTGCCGGGATTTGATGGGGTGGTATGGTTCCGAAAAACAATAGATATTCCGGCTGACTGGAACAAAAAGGATTTAACGCTTAGCTTAGGTAAAGTAGATGATGGTGAAATAACATATTTCAATGGTCAGGAAGTAGGACGAACCGAAGGTTACATGACATCAAGAATATATTCCATTCCGGCACATATGGTGAAAAAAGGAAAAGCTGTAATAACAGTACGGGTTTTTGATACAGGAGGTGAAGGTGGTTTTCATGGAGATAAAAGTGATGTGTATTTAAGTCTGGCAAGACAAGATAAAAAAGAATTTAAAATAGATTTATCTGGTAACTGGAAATACAAGGTAGCTGTAGACCTAAAAAAAGATATTAAATCATTACCTTTGGAATATACAAGTCTTCAGAATAACCCTACATGCCTATTTAATGCTATGATACACCCTTTCACCAGATATAAAATAAAAGGAGCAATATGGTATCAGGGAGAAAATAATGAGTCGAGAGGTTATCAATACAGAACCCTTTTCCCGCTTATGATAAATGATTGGCGCACTCATTGGGGCTATGATTTTCCATTTTATTTTGTTCAGTTACCAAACTTTAAGGCTATAGAAAAAGATCCCGGCGAATCAGATTGGGCAGAAATACGTGAGGCTCAGGCCGGAGCTTTACATATGGATAATACAGGTATGGCTGTTACTATCGATCTTGGTAATCCTCATGATGTACATCCTACAAATAAGCAGGATGTGGGATATCGGCTTTCCCTTGTTGCCAGAGCTAACACATATGGGCAAAATATTCCGTGCTATGGGCCTATGTATCATTCTCATAAAATTGTAGGTAATAAAATAAGAGTGAAATTCAAACATGTAGAAGGTGCCTTGAAAATTAAAGATAATACAATATTGAAAGGTTTTAGTGTAGCTGGTCCCGATCGTGTTTTCTACTGGGCAGATGCAACTATAGAGAATGATGAAGTTATAGTTAGTTCGCCTTATGTGAAATTTCCTATCTCTGTAAGATATGCATGGGCTGGAAGTCCTGTTTGCAATCTTTATAATACAAAAGACCTTCCAGCTGCACCATTCAGAACAGATGACTGGCCAGGGATAACGTATAATAATAAATAGAAAATAATATATAACGTAAATTTAATGACTAATGAAACATGCCTTAATTACAGCATTGGCCCTATTTAGTACATTATTTGCTTTTTCGCAATCGAAAGAAGTGATAGCGGTGACAACTAATGATTTGGGTATGGTATTTACAGCTTCTCCACAAGAGAAAGTTATATACCATTATTTTGGAAAGAAATTTGACGATTTTTCAGGATTCACCAATCGTAAGTATGCCGGACGTCCTGATACTCAACAAGACTTTGCACCGGAACTTTATCCGGCTTATGGTGGACGCCAATATCTCGAGCCTGCAATTCAGATTACATACCCAGATGGAGTGTTAACTACAGAGTTGATCTATGTAAAACATACAGTAAAACAGATAGATAATAATGTGAAAGAAACAGTGATAGAATTGAAGGATAAAATTTATCCTGTTTCTGTCTTTATCCATTTTAAAGCATATCAGCAGGAAAATGTTATTAGCCAATGGGCTGTAATTAAAAATGAAGGAGCAAAAAAGATTGAGCTTAATCGTTTTTATTCATCATTTCTTCCTTTGCATAAGCAAAGCTATTACCTGACTCATTTTCATGGAACCTGGGCGGCAGAGATGCAGATGGTAGAAGAACAATTGTTACCGGGAATAAAAAAAGTAGAATCGAAGAAAGGGGTGAAGACTACACAATCAGAGAATTCTTCATTTCTTATTTCGGTAAATCAACCATCGGAGGAAGAGTCGGGTGAAATATATGCGGGGACTCTTGCATGGTCAGGGAATTATACCTTATCATTCGAATTGGATGAGGCTGGAATTTTAAATGTTCTTGGTGGGGCAAATCCTTTTTTGTCAACATATAATATTCAACCGAAGCAAGATTTTTCAACTCCGGAGATGATATTAACTTATAGCAATAAGGGAAAGGGGCAGATATCCCGTAATCTACATGACTGGTCGCGTAAATATAATTTATCTCATGGTGATCGGCTTCGTCCTATTGTTCTTAATAGTTGGGAGGGTGCTTATTTCAGTTTCAATGAGAATACAATTACAGAAATGATTGATAGTGCCGCAGATTTTGGCATTGAAATGTTTGTTTTAGATGATGGTTGGTTTGGTAATAAATATCCCCGTAATGGTGATAACGCCGGATTGGGAGACTGGCAAACAAATAAGGAAAAACTCCCTCGTGGAATTAATTATCTTGCAGAATATGCCCATAATAAAGGTTTAAAGTTTGGTATTTGGATAGAACTAGAAATGGTGAACCCTGATAGCGAATTGGCAAAGAAACATCCTGAATGGATTGTGAAGAGTGGTAAACGTGATATTTTACCAATGCGTAACCAATGGTTGCTCGATTTGAGTAATCCTCAGGTTCAGGATTTTATTGTTAAGACTTTTGATGAAGTAGTAGCCCTTTCGCCTTATATCAGTTATGTGAAGTGGGATGCAAACCGTCATGTTGATAATGTTGGGTCGGAATACCTTTCGGGAGAGAATCAAACTCATTTTTGGATAGATTATACCAAGGGTTTGTATAAAGTATATGAGCGGATTCGGGCAAAGCATCCTGATATTATGATACAGTTATGCTCATCCGGAGGCGGTCGTCTTGATTATGGAGCGTTGAAATATCATGATGAGTTTTGGGCTAGTGATAATACAAGCCCGCTTCACCGTATTTATATACAATACGGTACTAACCTCTTTTTCCCTAGTATAGCTACAGCTTCGCATGTATCTACTGCACCTAATCATCAAACAGGGGATATAGCTCCATTGAAATTCCGTTTTGATGTTGCAATGTCGGGACGTATGGGAATGGAAATGCAGCCAAAAGATATAAGAGGTGATGAGGTAGAGTTTGCTAAGGAGGCTATAAAAAATTATAAAAGGATACGTCCTATTGTGTTCTTTGGTGACTTATATCGACTAAGTTCCCCTTATGATGCCAGTGGATGGTCTTCGCATATATATGTGGCAAAGGATAAGAAAGAAGCCGTACTGTTTGCTTATAGCCTGAAATACCATAACCGCACCATGTGGCTCGAAACAAAATTAAGCGGGCTTGATCCGAGTAAAAAATATAGGATAACAGAGCTTAATAAAAAAGGTGGAGGTTCTGTTATGGATGACGGAGATACCTTCTCCGGCGATTATCTGATGAATGCAGGCTTAAACCTGAATATTAAAAATCCGTATGAAAGTGCGGTTATACTTATTACAGAATTATAACAAAATATATTGATGCTACTATGAAATTATTGAAGTTAAATATTTTACTATTATCGGTACTGTTACTCACTGCTTGTAATAGTTCTTCATTAGAGTCAGGGAAATGGGCTTTGAGCTATAATAAGGTAAGTAAAGGTGTTGATATAAAAAAAGAAGGAAAACTTTTGATGCAAGGAGTGTATACTTCTTATAAGATGGAAGATAAAACTATATCATCTAAAGATTATCCGGAAATGGAGTTAAAGCAAAAGAATATCAAAGATAAATTGTTTGGTGATGGTTCCTTATTCGAGATAGCATATTCAGGGAATAATCTACCAAAGCTAGTTCAATCTTTTTATGTATTTCCGGGATATGATTATATCCTGACCGATTTTACATTGGAAGCTGATAAAGAAATTGCATCTAATTATATGGCTCCGATAAATGCAGATAGTATACCTGTAATTTTGGAAAAGGGAGATAATAGAGCCCTATTCATTCCATTTGATAATGATAAGTGGGTTAGATACCAGTCTCATCCTCTTACTTTCGATAAACTTATTAGTTATGAGGTTTCTGCCATATTTAATAATGAAAAACGTAATGGCTTAGTTATTGGATCAGTAGAGCATGACAATTGGAAGACGGCTGTTGAAATGTATAGTGATTCTGTAACAGGTAATTTGAACAAAATACTTTGTTATGGAGGTATTGCAGATGAATTTACGCGTGATAGTAAACCTCATGGTGCATTAAAAGGAAATAAGATAAAGTCACCAAAAGTATTAATCGGCTTCTTTGACGATTGGCGTGCCGGATTGGAAGCTTATGCCGATGTGAATGCAATGATTGCACCTCGTAAAGAATGGAATAAGGCTGTTCCTTTTGGTTGGAATAGCTGGGGTGCTCTTCAGTTTAATATTACTATTCCTAAATTGCTGGAAGTCTCTGACTTTTTCAAAGAAAATCTTCAAAATAATAGTTTCGTAAATCCGGATAATACTTTGGTAACAGGTATTGATTCAGGATGGAACTTCTTCTCGGAGGAAGATTTAAAGAAGTTTGTTGAACGGTGTAAAGAAAATGGGCAGATAGCAGGCGTATATTGGGTGCCTTTTACTGATTGGGGTAAAAACCCGGAGGCAGTAATGAATGATGCTCCTGATTATAAATATAAAGATGTATATCTGTATGCTAATGGGCAACCGCAGGATTTAGATGGGGCCTATGCTATTGATCCTACTCATCCGGCTATTGAAGAACAGATGAAAAAAGTTTCCGAGATATTTAAGCGTTGTGGATTCGAGTATGTGAAGATGGATTTTATGACGCATGGAGCCATGGAGGCAGATAAGTATTACAATCCTGATATAACTACCGGTATACAGGCTTATAACTATGGTCTGAAATTATTGAATAAGTATTTTGGAGATATGTTTATCAACCTGTCAATTTCTCCTATATTTCCGGCAAACTATGCACAATCGAGACGCATTGCCTGTGATGCATGGAACATGATTAAAGATACTGAATATACAATGAATGCTGTATCGTATGGATGGTGGATAGACCATGCGTACCGATATAATGATGCAGATCATGTGGTGCTGAGAGATGCAAGCGAGGGCGAAAATCGTGCCCGGGTAACTTCTGCTGTCATAACAGGCTTGTATATTACAGGAGATGATTTTAGTAAAGATGGTCCGAAGGAAGTAAAAGAAAAGGCTAAAAAATACTTCACAAATGCTGCGGTGAATGCTGTAGCTAAGGGTGTCTCTTTCCGCCCGGTAGAAGGCAATGGAGAAAAGTCGGAAAACCAATTTATTCGTACAGATATTGATGGAGTGACATATTATGCTGTATTTAATTATGGGGAAAATGAATTGACTTTGGATATTCCCTTCGATAGGATAGGAATTGATCTTCAGAAAATAACTAAAGCAACAGAGTTGTGGAGCAGAGCTGATATTAATATCAAAGAAAAATTATCTATTTCGGCTAAAGATGTCAAATTAATTAAGTTTGAGTAAAAAGAGTTTGATGTTTTTTCTTAATGATAAAATTAAAATCTGATGATTCGATTAAAAAGACAGATTTCAGGTCTCATTATTTCATTGCTTTTTATATTCATATCAGTGCAAGCTCAGGTCAAAGATTTATATCTTGACGAAAAAGCTTCAATCCATGAACGTGTTCTGGATCTGATGGATAAACTGACAATTGAAGAAAAGATATCTTTATTAAGATCTACTTCCCCAGGAATTGAACATTTAGATATACCTAAATATTATCATGGAAATGAAGCTTTACATGGAGTGATACGTCCCGGACGATTTACCGTTTTTCCACAGGCAATAGGTTTGGCTAGTATGTGGAATCCCGATTTGCTTCATCAGATAGCTACAGCAATATCAGATGAGGCGCGAGGTCGTTGGAACGAATTAGAACAGGGAAAATTGCAGACTCAGCAGTTTACAGATCTGCTTACATTTTGGTCTCCAACTATTAATATGGCTCGTGATCCCAGATGGGGGCGTACACCAGAAACCTATGGAGAGGATCCATATTTATCTGGAGTTTTGGCTACAGAATTTGTAAAAGGTTTGCAAGGGGAAGATCCTCGTTATTTGAAGGTTGTGTCTACTCCAAAGCATTTTGCAGGAAATAATGAAGAGCATAATCGTTTTGAGTGTGATGTAAACGTTTCGGAGAGGCTTTTGCGTGAGTATTATCTTCCTGCTTTTGAAATGGCTGTGAAAGAAGGGAAAGCTGCTTCTATAATGTCTGCCTATAATGCAATAAATGGAGTGCCATGTACCCTGAATCCATGGTTGCTTACTAAAGTCTTGCGTAAAGAATGGGGGTTTGATGGATATGTTGTTTCAGATTGCGGAGGTCCTAGCTTCCTTGTTTATTATCATAAGTATGTAAAAACAAAAGAAGCTGCAGCCACCTTATCAATCAAAGCAGGACTTGATTTGGAATGTGGGGATGATGTGTTTTTGGGACCTTTATTGAATGCATATAATCAACATATGGTTTCTAAGTCTGAGATTGATACTGCAACATACAGAGTCCTCAAGGCGAGGATGCTTTTAGGTTTATTTGATTCTCCTTCCTCAAATCCTTATACAAGGATATCACCTTCTGTCATAGGTTCGGATAAGCACAAGCAATTAGCATTGGAGGCAGCACGGCAGAGTATCGTATTACTGAAAAATGAAAATAAGGCTCTTCCTTTGAATCCGAAGAAAGTTAAATCAATTGCTGTTGTAGGCATTAATGCAGGTAATTCAGAATTCGGTGATTATAGTGGTATTCCGGCAAACGCTCCCATCTCTATATTGGAAGGGATAAAGGATAGGGTAGGCAAAAATACTAGAGTAGTTTATGCTCCCTGGGTATCAGCTGTAGATGGTAAAAAGATGGTGTCGGAAACATATTTTCCTGATGGGTTAAAAACTGAATACTATACAAATACGAATCTATCAGGAGATTCTAAAGTTAGAATAGAGCAATGGATAAATTTTGAACCGGCGAATCAGGCACCAGATCCATTTATTCCGAAATTTCCGTTATCTATTCGGTGGACAGGTAAACTGAGACCAAATGTATCAGGAAATTATACTTTTTATTTTGTTGCTGACGATGGCTGCCGTCTTTATATCGATGGAGAACAGTTGATTAATGCATGGCATGAAAGGAGTATCTCTACAGACTCTGTTAGTATTTATCTTGAGGCAAATAGGGATTATAGTTTGAAAGCTGAGTATTTCAATAATCGAGATTATTCGGTAGCTAAACTTTATTGGAAAATTCCGGAAATTGCGTCCAAAGACAGATTAGATATGTATGGAGAAGCAGGTAAGGCCGTTAGGGAATGCGAAAAAGTGGTAGCTGTACTCGGTATAAATAAGACGATAGAACGTGAAGGTCAGGATAGAGAATCTATTCAACTTCCTGAGGATCAGATTGAGTTTCTGAAAGAAATATATAAAGTAAATCCTAATATAACACTGGTATTAGTTGCAGGAAGTTCTTTAGCTATAAATTGGATGGACGATAATATTCCGGCAATTGTAAATGCCTGGTATCCGGGAGAACAAGGAGGGAGAGCTGTTGCAGAAGTTTTGTTTGGAGATTATAACCCTGCAGGAAGATTACCATTGACTTACTATAACAGTCTTGATGAACTACCGCCTTTTGATGATTATGATATAACGAAAGGACGTACATACCAATATTTTAAAGGTAAGCCTCTTTACCCTTTTGGATATGGACTGAGTTATACATCATTTGAATATAGTAATCTGCTTATCGAAGAAGAAAAAGATATGATCAATATATCATTTTCGTTAAAGAATACAGGTGATATGGATGGAGAAGAAGTATCACAAGTATATGTAAAAATGCCGGATACCGGGAATATTCATCCTTTGAAGGAATTAAAGGGATTTCATCGAAAACAGATCAAAAGGGGTAAAACAGACACAGTGGAGATCAAAGTTCGAAAAGATATGTTAAGATATTGGGATGAAAGTTCCAGCTCTTTTATTATGCCGAAAGGTGAATATGAATTTATGGTAGGAGCTTCGTCTGCTAATATTAGGCTGCGTGGAGATCTAATTTTAAAATAATTTATCGATTATTCTATGACTTACTATTATTGCCTGCCAAAGCTATATCTAATTAGCTTTGGCAGGCATATTCTATAATGTAAACTATATTTATCATTGTATTAGTCTTTGATTCATAAAATCGTTGAAGAACTCGTCTCTGTATGAGTTACCTATGGCAATTTCGTATGTTTTGATAAATACATCGTTATTGTCGAAGGAATCTATTCGTTTTTTGTTGACAATATATGATTTGTTGATACGGATAAACATACTGGAGGGCAGTAAGTCCTGAACTGTTTTTAGTCTCATACGGGAGATAATGCGTTGGCTCTCCATTTGGATAATAACATAATCTTTTAACCCTTCGATAAATAAAATATCTTCCAGATTTATCTTGAAGTATTTTCTATCAGATTTGACAAAGATGTATTCATCTTCTGTTGCTTCTATGCTTTTTTTATCCTCATTTAATAGAAGGGTGTGATAAACTATCGCTTTATTTACGGCTTTCCTGAATTTAACAGGATCGATAGGTTTTACGAGGTAATCTATTGCATCAACTTCATAGCTGTCCAAAGCATATTGCGAGTAGGCAGTAGTGAAGATAATCAGCGTATATTTAGGTATAGTGCGTGCAAACTCTATGCCGTTGATTCCGGGCATATTAATGTCCAAGAATATTAAATCCACAGTTTCTTTGTTGATGAATTCCCCGGCTGTTTCGGCACTATTGAAGCATGCTAATAATTCCAGTTGAGATATTTCTTCAGTTAATAGTTTAATACCTTCTCTGGCTATCGGTTCATCGTCTACTATGATGCATCTCATAATTTAAGTTCTAATTTTACAGTATATTTCACGTCTGTCTTATCGTGATACAGAGAGTAATTCCCGTCATATAATAAATCTAACCGACGTTTTACATTCGCCAAGCCGATACCTCCTGTCTGTTTAGCTATAGCCTTTTGAGGGACAGAGTTTTCACAAATAAAAACTAAAGTTTTCTCCTCTATTTTGAACCATATATGCACGTATGATGGAGCACGGCTATCAAGGTTATGCTTAATGGCATTTTCGACAAAGGTAATAAACAAAAGAGGCGGTACTTGTATATTTTCAGAGATATTGTCTTCGTTTATAGTATAACTGAAGTAATCTCTGCGCGTTTTTTCGAGTTCCAGATAGTCGTCTAAAAATAGTATCTCTTTTTTCAGGTATACTTTATCCTGTGAACTGCCATTCATTTGATAACGAAGCATATCTTCCAGTTTTGCAATAATATGAGTTGCTATATCAGGATCTTTTTTTATCATAATATTGGCATTGTTCAGCATATTGAAAAGGAAGTGAGGATTGATCTGATTCTCTAGTAGTTTTAATTCTAGTTGTATCGTTGCTGATTCCAGTTCCTCGGCTTGTTGCATATCCAGAATCCAATATTTGAAGAGCGTGAAAGCTGTTGTCCCTGCAAATAATAAAAAAATAGAAAGAGTAGAAGACATTAAATTTACTATCCCTGACAAATACTCAGAATTTTCTAAATATCCTTTTAAATTAGTAACAGTTGATTGGAATAGAATGATGGTAATTATTACTATAACAACAGTACCTAGCAGGCTGCAAAAATATATTAACCATTTATTTTTTAATAATAAACGGGGAATCAGTATATAAATATTCAGATAACAGCTTCCCATAAATAATGCATAAAATAATGCAAATCCGCCATATTGTTGCAGAGGGGTCATCGTTTTTCCATCTTCCAGCATAAACCAGATAAACCCAAATGCGACAAAGAAGATTAATATTGATAAGATCAGGTGCCTGAGAATACCAAACCGTTTCCCTATAAGTATTTGTATGATCAGATTATTTGTGTCTTGCATATATTATTTTTTATCTAATTTGAGACATACTTCTGTACTGTTATCAGATTTGTTGTGGGTTACAGTTAACTTGTAATGGTGGCTATATAGGGTATTAAGCCTTTCTCTTATTTTCAAGAGTTCTTTTTCTAATAATATTGTATTCCGGAGGCCAGATAAATTAATAGTAAAGGTTATATATTCATTATCAGCACTGATTTGTATATCAATTTTATTAATATCAGAGTGATTGATTGTCGCTTGCACATAGGGCAATAAAATAGATGGAGGAATGAAAATAATATTTATATTTTCTGTTGTGTTTAAAGTATAATTAAACTTTTCGGAATATAAACTTTCTAATTCGAGATAATTTCGGATAAAAGATATTTCGGATGAGAGTAATACCTTATCTCTGTTGCAATCATATAGTTGATAACGAAGTAACTGGCTTAGTTTCATTAGCATGGTGGAAGCTTTGTTTGGCTCAGATTTTACCAGATTGCCACTTTGATTGAGTATTTTGAAGAAAGAAACAGGGTTTATCTGTTCTTTCAATCTTTCGACTTTCGAAGATTTTTCTTTCTTTTTCACTTCATTAAGATGCTGACTTGCAACTAACCAATTCCTTAAAAAAATAGGGACTGTAACACCTGAAATGCATAATAGATATACTATAAAAGAAGATATGTTGTCCACAATAGCTGACTCTGAAAAAAAATCATAATCCTCCATATACCAGATGTATATAAGATTAGGTATACTTTCGAAAAGAATGGCACTAAAAAATATGAATAAAATGAAGTGCAAATATTTTCCCATTAATAAATATTTAATGAAAACCTTCCGAAGCATATATATAGTTATCATATAAACAAGAACCGTAAATGCTGTGATAAAGTATGCTTTATTTCCGAAAGCAGGTAATATAACTTCGTATCCGAGTAAAGTCTGATTAACGGATACGATAAGGAAGAACAGAATAAGTGTTAAGTGTCTCCAGATACTAAAATGAGGAGCTAATAAGAATTTATATATAAATGATTGCTGATCCATTCGAGGTTAAATGATATTGAGGCATCTAAGATACATATTCTCTGAAAAAAGGTACACAGGGCTTTTGATAGTTAACTTTTCCCTGTACACCCTTTAGTTGAGAATCAGAAAGAATATTATATAAAATGCTAAATAAGTTTGTCGATTCAAATTCTTCTTCAAGTACATTTCCGAATACGTTTATTACCTTTTCGCAATCATTTATATCAACTTTCGATATTTCGGATAAATGTTTTATTAGGTCTGTTTTATTCATATATTCTGTTTCTTTCTTCATGTTGTAAAAGTAAGTAGCCATTAGAATATTTTTGAAAGTTTTCGACCAAATAAAAGATTTCTGCGACGAAAAGATAGATTCTATATGATAGTTAAATAAGATTGTGTTATATAGCATATTTTATAAGTGTATTTTATTACACTTATTTTGTATACTTGCAAGTGTTTAATTTACACTTATTTTTATTGAATAGAAGAATGAGAACAGAGAAGGAGAAAATGGCTTCAGGTGAGCGATATAATGCTCATAGTAAGGAAATGATTGAAGTCCGTACTAAAGTGAAGAGAATATTGCATAAGTTAAATGTAACTGAATATTATACAGATAACTTTCAGGCTGTGATAAATGAATTGTGCCCGAACTCAGCAAAAGATTTACATCTCGAACCTCCTTTTTATTGCGATTATGGGGATCTGATATATGCGGAGGAAAACGTGTTTATCAATTTTGGAGCTGTGATTCTGGATGGAGGTACAGTAAAGATAGGCGCCAATACAATGTTTGCTCCGGGAGTACATATGTATACAGCGCGTCATCCATTGGATATTAAAGATCGTAAGGAATGGGAAGATTGTAAACCGATAGTTATAGGCAAAGACTGTTGGATAGGAGGACATTCTACTATTTTGCCGGGAGTGACAATTGGTGACCGTTCGGTTATAGGAGCCGGTGCTGTTGTAACTAAAGATGTCCCTGCTGACAGCCTTGCAGTAGGTAATCCTGCCAAAATAGTTAAGAAGCTGAATAAGTAATGTGTGCAATAAAAATCAAGCTGTATCTTTAGATAATAGGGATAAAGCGCACTTAATTTTAATAACTGAAGGCAATATATTTTATATATTTGCATAAAAATAAAAATTGTCTGGATGACACCTTTATTTTATAGAGAACAAGAAAAATTCTATGTATCTGTCGATTGTATCATATTAGGATTCAAAGACGGAAAATTATATCTACTTATTTCGAAACGTAAGTTCGAACCATTAGAAGGTTCTGATACTTTGATGGGAGGTTTTCTTCGTTCGAATGAAAGCCTTTCGGAAACTGTTGTGCGTGTCTTGCATGAATACACTGGTATTCAGGATGTATTTATGGAGCAGGTTGGCACATATGGCGATGTAAATCGTGATACAGGAGAGCGGGTTGTATCTATTGCGTATTATGCGCTAATCAATCTTGAACTGTTTGATGATGAGCTTTGCAAGGTACATAATGCCCGATGGGAAGAATTAGATAAAGTCGGCGATTTGATATTCGACCATAACCAGATGCTAAAGGATACGATAGAGATCTTACGCAAGAAAGCTGCTACTCAACCGTTAGGCTTTAATTTGTTAGCAGAAAAATTTACATTGCCCCAACTTCAATCGCTCTATGAAGCTATATATCAAACAACTTTTGATAAACGTAATTTCAGAAAGAAGATATTAGAAATGGATATTCTCGAAAAGCAGGAAGATAAAGATAAATCGAGTTCTAAACGAGGAGCCTTCTATTATAAATTCAATAAAGAGAAGTACGATCAGCTACTTCGAAAAGGATATTATTTTTCACTTTAAAATAATCAGCGTACATAATAATATATTAAAAGAGAGGTGATTAATATCCTCTCTTTTGTTTTTTATACATTTTTTATAAGGAATATGTTTTACAACATAAGCTTATAAGTGTATAAATGGACACTTATTATTAATATTGCAAGTGTAAACTGTACACTTATTTGTATTTATGCTTGTATAATATGTTGGAATCGTTAAAGAAAGAAGTATTTGACGCTAATCTGGACTTGGTAAAACATGGTTTAGTAATATTTACCTGGGGTAATGTTAGCGCTATTGACAGAAATGAAGGGCTGGTGATTATCAAACCGTCGGGAGTATCATATGATACAATGAAAGCAGATGATATGGTAGTGCTCGATCTTGAAGGGAATATTGTTGAAGGAAAACTAAAGCCTTCATCCGATACGGCAACGCATTTAGTTTTATATAAGGCTTTCCCGAATATTGGAGGAATTGTTCATACTCATTCAACATATGCTACTGCGTGGGCGCAGGCCGGATGCGATATACCCAATATTGGTACTACTCATGCCGACTATTTCAAAGATGCTATTCCTTGTACACGTCAGATGACAAAAGACGAGGTGGAGGGTAAATATGAATTAGAAACAGGAAATGTAATAGTAGATCGATTTGAGGACCTAAATGCGGACTACACTCCGGGAGTACTGGTTAACAACCATGGCCCTTTCTCGTGGGGCAAAGATGCTCATGATGCGGTTCATAATGCAGTAGTAATGGAACAGGTGGCTAAAATGGCATTTATTTCGTTCAATGTTAATCCTCAGTTGAAAATGAACGATGAGCTAATAAAAAAACACTTTTTCAGGAAACACGGGCCTGGTGCTTATTATGGGCAATAAGATTTAATAAATATAGTAGACTGTTATATATAGCTGCTTATAACTTATAAATAAATAATAACTCACAAAAAAATAATATCATGGATTTCAAAGATTTAGAAGTTTGGTTTGTAACCGGAGCACAGTTATTGTACGGAGGTGATGCAGTTGTTGCTGTAGATTCTCATTCTACACAAATGGTAAAAGGATTGAACGATTCGGGAAAATTACCTGTAAAAGTTGTATATAAAGGCACTGCAAACTCTTCAAAAGAAGTTTCTAAAGTATTTAACGATGCAAATACTCATGATAAATGTATCGGTGTTATTACATGGATGCACACTTTTTCGCCAGCTAAGATGTGGATACATGGGTTGAAAGATTACAAAAAGCCCTTAATGCATTTGCATACGCAGTTTAATAAAGAAATTCCTTGGAATGAAATCGATATGGATTTCATGAATCTGAACCAATCAGCTCATGGCGACCGTGAATTCGGTCATATTGTTAGCCGCATGCGCAAAAATCGCAAGGTTGTTGTTGGCTATTGGGATGACGCTGCTACTCAATCTAAAATAGCTGACTGGATGCGTGTTTGTGCAGGTTGGGCAGATGCTCAGGATATGCTTATTATCCGCTTTGGCGACAATATGAATAATGTGGCAGTAACAGATGGGGACAAAGTTGAAGCTGAAATGCGTTTGGGCTACCACGTCGATAATGCGCCTATCGCAACATTAGTGCCATATGTAGAAAAAGTTACAGAAGCAGAGATAGACGCAACTATTGCTGAATACGAAAAAGTTTACGATTTTGCTGCTGATTGCAAAAAAGGTGGAGAAAAACATCAGTTCGTCCGCGATGCTGCAGCACAGGAGATTGGGCTTCGCCGTTTCTTGCAAGACAAAGGAGCAAAAGGATTTACTACCAGCTTCAACGAACTGGAAGGCATGAAACAACTAATGGGATTCGCTTCTCAGCGATTGATGGCCGAAGGTTACGGATTTGGTGCTGAAGGCGACTGGAAATCGGCAGCACTTGTACGTACAATGTGGGTGATGGGACAAGGTCTTCCTGGCGGACAATCATTCCTTGAAGATTATACACTGAACTTCGATGGAGAAAACAGCACTATCCTTCAATCGCATATGTTAGAAATCAATCCTGATATTACAGGTACAAAACCTCGCATTGAAGTACATTTCTTAGGTATCGGCGATGCTCGAACCTGCGCGCGCCTTGTATTTCAAGCACATAAAGGTGAGGGTGTAGCTGCCACAATTGTGGATATGGGTAATCGTTTTCGTATGATTGTAAACGAAGTAGAGGTGAGAGAACCAAAACCCTTACCAAAACTCCCTGTTGCTTGTGCATTATGGAAACCAATGCCTAATTTCGAAATAGGTGCAGGTGCATGGATATTGGCCGGGGGTACCCACCATTCCAGTTTTTCGTATTCGGTAACAACCGAAATGCTGAAAGACTATGCGGAAATAGCAGATATCGAAATGTTGGTTATCGACAAGAATACTACATTCGACAGTTTTAAATTTGAATTGAAAGTAAACGAAGTGTACTACTTATTAAATAAATCGTTAAATTAAAGGTTCTGGGCACCGGAAGTAGCGATTATTTCCAGTGCCTTATTTTTCTATTAATGATTAACACTAATAACTGATGAAATATACAATCGGACTAGACTATGGCTCAGACTCGTGTCGTGCCGTAATTATAGAAGCAAATACCGGCAAAGAGGTTGCTTCGTCTGTAAAATACTATAAACGCTGGATGCAAGGCAAGTACTGTGATCCACAAAACAATCAGTACAGGCAACATCCCCTCGATTATATCGAAGCTCTGGAAGAGTCTGTAAAAGAGGCTTTAAGTAAGTCTCCCAAAGGAACAGCCCAAGCTGTGGTAGGCATGTCCTTTGATACAACAGGCTCTACTCCGGCTCTTATCGATAAAGACGGACAGGTTTTGGCACTTCGTCCTGAGTTTGCGGAAAATCCTAATGCTATGTTTGTTCTGTGGAAAGATCATACAGCAATCAAGGAAGCGGCAAAGATAAATGAAGTGGCAAGACGTTGGCCGATAGATTATACTGCATATGAAGGAGGAATTTATTCCAGCGAATGGGTATGGGCTAAAATGGCTCATGTGCTAAAGGTGGATAAGTCGATTGTAAGTGATGCCTATAGCTGGGTTGAACATTGCGATTGGATGCCGGCTCTTATAACAGGAAAAACGAAACCTACCGAAATAGTAAGAAGCCGTTGTGCAGCCGGACATAAGGCTATGTGGCTGAAAGAATGGGACGGACTTCCTACCGAAGATTTCCTTGTGGAAGTTGCTCCCGAACTGAAAGGTTATAGGGATAGGCTTTTCCATGAAACATATACAAGTGATGTAAAAGTGGGTAATCTTACACCGGAATGGGCTGATCGTCTCGGGCTTACAACAAATGTTGCAGTAGGAGTAGGTGCTTTCGACTGCCATATGGGAGCAGTAGGAGCAGAGATTGGTACTAAAACATTTGTGCGTGTGATTGGTACGTCTACTTGCGATATTATGGTTGTGCCTTATGATGATATGCATGGAAAATTAGTGCCAGGTATTTGCGGACAGGTAGACGGTTCTGTTATTTCGGGAATGATAGGCCTGGAGGCCGGACAATCGGGGTTCGGTGATGTTTATGCATGGTTTAAGTCGGTATTGGCTTGGCCATTCGAGAAGATATTAAAAGAATCATCATTAGTTGATGAGGATATAAAAAATAAATTGATCGAAGAAGCTCTGGATAAAATGATTCCTGAGTTGTCGAAAGAAGCTGCAAAAATACCGCTTACAGAAAGTACAGTACTGGCTATAGATTGGATGAACGGACGTCGTACGCCAGATGCTAATCAATTGGTAAAGGGTACTATTACAGGTTTAAACTTGGCAAGTACAGCTCCACTGATCTTTAAAGCACTTGTAGAAGCTACTGCATTTGGATCCAAGGCGATTGTTGACCGTTTCCTGGAAAATGGAATAGAAATAGAAAGTGTGATTGGCATTGGAGGAATTTCTTTAAAATCGCCATTGGTAATGCAAACTCTTGCTGATGTGTTGGGTATGCCTATTAAGGTGGCTAAATCGGAACAGGCTTGTGCTTTCGGTGCTGCTATGTTTGCTTCGGTTGCAGCAGGTGTTCATCCGAATATCGAATCTGCACAAAAAGCAATGGGACAAGGATTTGCTTTCGAATATCAGCCTGATATGGAAAAACATGAAGTGTATATGAAGTTATATGCTAAGTATCAGAAGTTGGGTAAGTTTACTGAAACAGAATTATTCAAATAAATGAGAAATTAAAAATGAAGAATGAAAAATTACGCGAAGTAATTAAAATAATAATAAACTAAAAGAATATTTTATTTTTCTTATTTGATTAAATTTTTCATTCTTCATTCTTCACTTTTAATTTAAAATATACTATGAATTGGAATTCACATGAATTTATATGGCTCGACTGGGTAGTACTTGCAGTTGGGATACTTGCGGTGACTTGGGCTGTATGGCGTTCAGTACAGAAGGATAAACGTTTACAGCAGGGAGCCAATAGCGAAGATTATCTGTTTGGTAAAGGCGAACCGTGGTATATAATCGGTGCTGCTATATTTGCCGCAAACATCGGATCGGAACACCTTGTAGGACTTGCCGGAACAGGTGCTAAAGCAGGTGTTGGTATGGCTCACTGGGAGATGCAAGGCTGGATGATACTTATCTTGGGATGGCTTTTTGTCCCATTCTATCAGTTGATGAATAATAAGATGGGTAAAATCATCACTATGCCCGACTTTCTTAAATATCGTTACACACAAGCTACAGGTTCGTGGCTGTCTATAATCACTCTTGTAGCATATGTATTGACCAAAGTAAGTGTAACAGCATTTACCGGTGGTATTTTTATGGAGAGCCTATTAGGTTTGCCTTTCTGGTATGGTGCGATCGGCCTGATTGTATTAACAGGTATCTTTACTGTTCTGGGAGGTATGAAAGGTGTGATGACCTTGTCAGCTATACAAACACCTATACTTATTCTAGGTTCATTCCTTGTGCTCTTCCTCGGATTGGCAGCACTCGGAGGTGGCAGTATTGCCGAAGGCTGGACTGCAATGATCGATTATTCCAAAACACTGAATGTAGGTGAAGATGGTGTTGCATATGGTACGAACCACATGTTCCACTTCAATACAGGAGATCCATTGTATGACGATTATCCTGGCTTTTGGGTGTTTATCGGAGCATCTATTATTGGTTTCTGGTATTGGTGTACCGATCAGCATATTGTTCAGCGTGTGCTTGGACAGCGTAAAGGTGAAGATAATGATGTAGTAATGAAACGTGCACGCAGAGGTACTATTGCTGCCGGTTATTTCAAACTGTTGCCTGTTTTTATGTTCCTTATACCGGGTATGGTAGCTGCCGCACTGGCTGCACGTCCTGAAAGTGGTTTCACATTGGATGACCCGGATACGGCTTTTGGCTCTATGGTTAAGTTTGTCTTACCGGCCGGTGTGAAAGGAATTGTTACTATTGGTTTTATATCAGCATTGGTTGCTTCATTGGCGGCATTCTTCAACTCTTGTGCAACACTGTTTACAGAAGACTTTTATAAACCAAAGTTCAAAGATAAAAGCGAAAGCACTTACGTTTTGGTAGGCCGTATTGCAACTGTTGTTGTTGTGGTACTCGGTATTGTATGGATACCTGTAATGATGAGCCTTGGTAGTCTTTACGATTATCTGCAAGGTATTCAGTCATTGCTTGCTCCTGCAATGGTGGCAGTATTTGCACTTGGTATATTCTCCAAAAGAATTACTCCAAAAGCGGGTGAGGTAGGTATGATAGTAGGTTTTGTTATAGGTATGGTGCGCTTGCTGACCAATATCTTTACTAACACAGGCAAAGATATAATGACCGGCTGGTATTGGGAGTACACTACCTGGTTCTGGCAAACCAACTGGCTTATCTTTGAAATATGGTTGCTTGTATTTATTATGTTGCTGATGGTGGTGGTGTCGTTCTTCACTCCGAAACCAACAGTACAGCAAATAGAAGCTATAACTTTCACCAGCGACTACAAAAAGCTCATTGGAAAGAGCTGGAACAAGTGGGATGTAATTGCATCGCTTGGGGTTGTCGCTCTGTGTGGGCTATTCTATTGGTATTTTTGGTAGTTTTAGGTATATAACAGAAAAGGTCTCTCAAGTTTTTTTGAGGGACTTTTTCATTTTTTATAGATTATAAAAGATTATCTGTCAAACTCCATCCGGTATTCTCCGGGCGTTTTGTTTGTATGGCTTTTAAATAGTCTTGTGAAGTAAGAAACATTATCAATAGATAGTTCGTAAGCTATATCTTTCACCCTCAGGTCGGTGGTGAGAAGCATTAATTGCGCTTTTTCGATTTTCTTTTCCATGATGTATTTCAATGGCGTGCATTGCATTTCGGCTTTGAATATCCTGATAAGATGATCTTTGCTGATATGTAATAAGCCGGATAGATCATTTAGCCGTATATCATTATAAATATTTTCGTGTATATATTGGAGTGCATCGTCAATCCGGTTGTCCTTACTGTTTACTTTTCTATCTCCAAATTCCAGAAATCGTGATATTAATTGTGATAAGATTCCTTGTGTTTCTATAACGGAGTGGAGCGACAGCTTCTTGTTGTCTGCAATATATTGAGAAAATGTAGGGGGATTGTCATAAAATTGAGGGTCGATATATTTTAAGAATCTGTTGGGGTTTATCTGGAGTAATCTTTCGGTTAGTGCCTGATCGAGAGAGGTTGCTTCTATCTCTACAGGAAAACTGAACTTATCGAAAATAGTCGCTTTATTGATAGCCTCTTCGTAAAAATGGATATAGTATAGAGAGAAACGTCCGTCGCATTCGTCGTCATGTAGTGTAAAAGGTGGCGTGAGATAAAGGCGGTTTGGTTTCAAATCGAATTTTTTCCCATTTATGATAGTTCTGGCTTCTCCATCTTTTACATAATATATACGTGCAAACGGGCTGTAAACGCCTTTCCAATTCCAGTTTGCATTTAATTGGGAGTAGCCGATGTTTAGGAGGATAAGGTTTAAATGTCCGGTAAAATCACTCATAGGTATTTAAGACAGTTATCAGTTAACGAGTAGACGAGATACAAGTAAACAAGTAGCTTCTATCGCTAGCACTATTGGCTCATCATATTGTCGCTTTGCGCCATTTTTCATTTTTAATTCTTCACTTTTCATTTTTTTACTTAGAAATGTCGTTTTTAGGTTACTTTCGATAGAATGTAAATATAACAATAATAATCAGATAATATATGTTAGAAAACATAATATCGATATAGTGCAATTTGATAATCGAAAAAATGAAAGTAAAACATCTCTTATTCTTATAGATTTGATGAAAAGTAATAAACATTAATATAAACATAAACCCTTATTTTTTCTATCATGACAAAAAAGAGATTTCAAGGTGACTGGCCTAAGATTGGTATTCGTCCTACTATAGACGGACGTATGGGTGGTGTGCGTGAATCGCTCGAAAACCAGACTATGAATATGGCTAAAAGCGTAGTCAATTTATTAACTTCTACTCTAAAATATCCTGATGGCACTCCAGTTGAATGTGTAATTGCCGATTCTACGATCGGACGTGTGGCAGAGAGTGCGGCATGTGCAGAAAAATTTCGTAAAGAAGGAGTGGGGGTGACTATTACAGTTACACCTTGCTGGTGTTATGGTAGCGAAACTATGGACATGGATTCTCATACAGTGAAAGCGGTATGGGGATTTAATGGAACAGAACGTCCGGGCGCTGTATATCTTGCAGCAGTATTGGCAGGGCATGCTCAAAAAGGATTGCCTGCTTTTGGTATATATGGACGTGATGTTCAGGATGCAGGAACAACTGAAATACCGGCAGATGTAGAAGAAAAATTACTTCGTTTTGCAAAAGCAGGATTAGCAGTGGCTACGATGAGAGGTAAGTCTTATCTGTCTATCGGTGCAGTATGTATGGGTATTGCAGGTTCGATAGTGAATACTGATTTCTTCGAAGATTATCTGGGTATGCGTTGCGAAGGGGTGGACGAAGTGGAAATAATCCGCCGTATGGAAGAAGGCATCTATGATAAAGAAGAATTTGAAAAAGCATTGGCTTGGACAAAGGCTAACTGTCAGGAAAATGACGATATATGTAATAGGGAGGATCTGAAAAAGGATCGTGCCGGAAAAGATAAAGACTGGGAGTTTGTTGTGAAAATGGCACTCATTATGCGCGATTTGATGACAGGAAATCCTAAACTTAAAGAAATGGGATTTGGCGAAGAATCGCTTGGACATAACGCTATCGCAGCAGGATTTCAGGGACAACGCCAATGGACAGATTTTTATCCGAATGGTGACTTTGCAGAAGCTATCTTAAACTCATCTTTCGATTGGACAGGAATTCGTCCTCCATATGTTTTAGCTACTGAAAATGATGCGTTGAATGGCACTGCTATGCTGTTTGGCTACCTGCTTACAAATACAGCTCAGATTTTTGCTGATGTACGTACTTATTGGAGCCCTGACGCAGTGGAAAGAGTAACCGGTCAAAAACTGGAGGGTGTTGCCGCAAATGGTATTATTCACCTTATCAATTCGGGAGCAGCTACTTTGGATGGTTCGGGACAACAAAAAGATAAAGACGGAAACCCTATAATGAAGCCATTCTGGGATATCAGCGAAGCAGAAGCTAAAGCATGTCTTGATGCTACAAAATGGGTTCCTGCTAACCGTGAATATTTCAGAGGAGGAGGCTTTTCTTCTAAATTCCTGACTAAAGGCGCTATGCCTTGTACTATGGTTCGTTTGAACCTGGTAAAAGGTTTAGGCCCTGTGTTACAAATAGCAGAAGGCTGGACTGTAGAACTTGATCCGGCTGTACATAAAATACTTGACGATCGTACAGATAAGGGTTGGCCTACAACATGGTTTGTGCCTCGCCTTACTAATGATGCTAATTTCGAAGATGTATATTCGGTAATGAACAACTGGGGAGCAAATCATGGTTCTATAAGTTGCGGACATATAGGTGCCGACCTTATAACTTTGGCTTCTATGCTTCGTATTCCGGTTTGTATGCATAATGTTGCCCGTGAGGATGTTTATCGTCCGGCTGCATGGGGTGCGTTTGGTATGGATAAAGAGGGTGCTGATTACCGTGCTTGCCAGACATATGGCCCATTGTATAAGAAGTAACAGCCTCTGATTTTAATAATGATATTTTTTATATCAATAATATGATGTATCTTTCTTCATTCGTTCTTCAATAAAGATAGAATGGATATAAATTAATAAGAACCCCAAGTATGATAATTAATTTGAAAGAAGGATACTTAAAAGAACCGGCAGAGGCGACAAAACGCTTCTGCCAGTTTCTAAAGCTCAATAAGGAGACACTTGAGCAGTACAAATACTGGCACGACAGCCATAATATCTGGAAAGAGATTCCCGAAGGTATACGTAAAGCCGGTATCTTAGATATGGAAATCTATGTAATAAATGATATGGCTTTTATGATACTGACTACTCCCGTCGATTTTGATTGGGATGAAGCTTTTGGCCGATTAGCCACTTACGAAAAACAAGCTGAATGGGAAGATTTTGTATCTAAATTTCAGCAAGCAGATGAGGGTCAGCGTTCGGAAGAAAAATGGCAATTGGTAGAGCGTGTCTTTTCTCTATCAGAAGCTTTGAATAAGTAAAACAATTGGCAGATATGCTAATAGCGTAGTAGCAATATCTTTAAAATATTTTATCTATATATAGATTCGTGTTTATATTGGATAGGAAGGCTATATCTATATTGTAGGGGTGAATCAATGTGTTTACCCGCCTTTAGGGCAGACATATTGGTCTGCCCCTACATATATAAGTGGAATAATGAAAAGTGACAATAAAAAATACTGTAAAGAGTGTCACTTTTGTCACCTTTGTCACTTTTTTATCGAAAGATTAATAAAACTAGTAAACTTAAAATCTAAATCAATGATAACCAAAGAACAAATATCGAAATTTATAGAACAGGCACATCGTGTAGGAAAAGAACGTCTGCAATTGTGTAGTAGTGGTAACCTATCGTGGCGAGTAGAAGAAAATGTAGCCCTTGTATCGGGTACAGGATCATGGTTGCCACGTCTTGCAGAAGAGAATGTTGCTATATGCGATATATCTACAGGAATGAAGATTGATGGTGCTAAGCCGTCTATGGAAAGCGTTTTTCACTTAGGAGTATTGCGTGAGCGTAAAGATATGAATGTAGTATTGCATTTTCAGTCGAAATATGCCACTATTGTTTCGTGTATGAAAAATAAGCCGACAGACTTTAATGTAGTGGCAGAAGTGCCTTGCTACTGTGGTAAAGATATACCTGTTATCCCGTATTTCCGTCCCGGATCGAAAGAACTGGCTGAAGCTGTTACTAATGCATTGAAAGACCATGATTGTGTTTTGATGAGTAAACACGGACAGGCAGTATGTGGAAAAGATTTTGATGATGCATACCAGAAAGCTGTATTTTTTGAATTCGCATGTAGTATTATAGTGAATGCGGGAGAAGGAAATTATACAACCCTTACAGAAGAAGAAATTCGTGATCTGGAGATATATGTATTAGGAAAAACTGCAAAATAAAGCATCTATGGCATATCTGGCACTGGATTTAGGAGCAGGTAGTGGACGTGCTATCGTTGGGGTGATCGAGAATGGAAAGATTGTACTTGACGAAATACACCGTTTCAACAATCCGCCTGTGAAGTTAGGGAATACGCTTTATTGGGATTTTTTGTCATTATTCTCGAATATAAAGGATGGTATCAGGCTGGCAGTGAAAAAAGGATATCAACTGGATGGTATTGCTGTAGATACCTGGGGTGTTGATTTCGGTTTAATTGACAAAGATGGTAGATTATTGTCTAATCCGGTTTGTTATCGTGATAGCCGGACAAATGGTCTGAGTGATGTAGCCTCCGGTTATATATCGAAGCAAGAATTGTATACATATACAGGTATACAACAAATGGAGATAAATTCTATTTTTCAATTGCTTAGCCTGAAACAAACAAATGATGTTACCTTACAAGGTGCAAATAAATTACTATTCATTCCGGATCTTATAAACTATTTTCTTACGGGTGTTGCCTGTAATGAATATACTATTGCTTCTACATCTCAACTGTTGAATGCCCAAACCAGAGGATGGGAAAAGCAAATATTTGATAGTTTAGACTTACCTTACAATCTGATGGGCGAAATTATTCATCCGTGCAATTTAATAGGACATCTTAATTCTGATATTGAAGAGGAGACCGGGACAAAAAACACCAAAGTTTTTGCCGTAGGCTCACATGATACAGCTAGTGCGATTGCTGCTATACCTGCAGAGGGTGACGATTGGGCATTTCTCAGTTCAGGTACATGGTCGCTTCTTGGTGTGTTGAATGATGAACCGGTGCTTACAGAAGAAGCGATGAAAGGTGACTTTACGAATGAGGGAGGCATAGATAATAAGATCTTATTCATGCGAAATATAACCGGGCTTTGGCTGCTTCAGCGTTTGATTGCCGAATGGGAGAAGGAAGATACGGATTGTTCTTATAATTATTTATTATCGGAGAGTCAGAAATGCGAAGCTTTTTGTAGCTTTGTGAACAGTGATGATCCGGCTTTTACACATCCGGCTTCGATGACGCAGGCTATACAAACATACTGTAGAAATACAAATCAAAGAATACCTGAGTCGAAAGGAGAGTTGGTGCGTTGTATACTTGAATCACTCGCGATGAAATATCATTTTGTGATGGATCGTTTGCAAGAGTGTACAGGCAAAACCATAAAGCGGCTTTTTGTAGTAGGTGGAGGTAGCCAGAATGAGCAACTAAACCAATATATAGCAGATGCTTTGAATATGGAAGTTGTGACAGGTATTACAGAAGCTACAGCTATTGGTAATATTGTTCAGCAGGCAATAGCTGACGGCAAATTAGCTGATATGAGAGAAGGTCATCAATTGATAGAAAATAGCTTTGACTTGAGAACTTATTATCCGACTGATACAAAACAATGGGAAAATCCACTAAAACAAAACAAACATCTTTTCATGTAAGTCTGAAATATATAATATAAAATAATACGAATGGAAAACAACAATGTTAATACCTCAATATTCAGGGGAAGACAAGGACAGAACTATCTGTTCCCTTTTATATTGGTTACCAGTTTATTCTTTCTGTGGGGGTTTGCTCATGCCTTACTCGATGTATTAAATGCCCATTTTCAGGAAATACTTCAAATATCAAAAGCTCGTTCGGCTTTGGTACAGTTTGCTCTTTATGGAGGATATTTTGTAATGGGTATTCCTGCGGGATTGATCATTAAAAAATATGGGTATAAAAAGGGAATCGTGTTTGGATTGCTTGTTTTTGCGATAGGAGCATTTTTGTTCTATCCTGCAACATTGATCAAAACTTTCTTACCGTTCCTGATAGCTCTTTTTGTGATTGCATGTGGACTTACTTGTCTGGAAACAGCAGCAAATCCATATACTACCGTATTAGGTCCACAAGAGTCGGGAGCAAGACGTATTAATCTGGCACAGTCGTTCAATGGCTTAGGTTGGATACTCGGTCCACTTGTCGGGGGGCTCCTTATATTCTCGGATGAAGGTGATCCATTTGCGGCTTTGGCTACTCCATATATGGGTATCGGTATTGTGGTTTTGCTTATTGCAGTTTTGTTTATACGAACACCATTGCCTCAGATATCGACTGATGATACAGAAAGTACTACGGAACCTACGGAAAAGAAAAGCCGTTATAAAGACTTGTTGAAACACCCATTGTTTATGTTTGCAGTTATAGCCCAATTCTTTTATGTGGCCGGACAAACAGGTATAGGTAGTTTCTTTATCAATTATGTAATTGAAGTTCGTCCGGATATTTCTCACTTAGAGGCATCACAGATATTGGCTTTTGGAGGAATGGGTATGTTTATGATAGGACGTATTTCGGGTAGTTATATAATGAAGTTTTTCAATCCGAAGAAGCTATTGGCTTTCTATGCAACAATGAATGTTCTGTTGATGATCGTTGTAGTTATGGGATTGGGTATGACATCGGTTGTTTGTCTGTTTGCTTCCTACTTCTTTATGTCTATTATGTATCCTACTATCTTTGCAATAGGAATCAGTGGTTTGAAGGAAAATACAGAAAAGGGTTCTTCATTGATCGTGATGGCTGTGGCAGGAGGGGCTGTTGTTCCAATGCTGATGGGGCGTATTGCTGATATTTGGTCTATGGCTATCGGATTTTTGGTTCCGTTGGTTTGTTTTATTGTGATCGTAATATTCGGATTAAGTAAGTTGAAAAACTGAGTGTAAAATATTAATACATAAATACAAAGGCGTAAAGGATCTGTCCTTTACGCCTTTATTATATAAAGTATACACAATATCACTTTTTAGTTTGTGCCATTTGGTTCATATCTCCGATCATAAAAGTATGTTTCCCTTTTTCTGCAATCTTGGAGATTGTTTCCAATAGCTGGAAGAAGCGAATATTATCATCATCTTTCATTAGCTCTGAAGCATTTTTTAATGTGCGGGCTGTTGCAACTGCTGTTCGTGCATTTTCCAAATCTGCTTTGGCTCGGATTTTAGCTTCGAGATGCTTTGAGAATAAATCCTGTATCGATTTTGGAAAAGTAAGGTTTTTTACTTCCAATTCTTCGATATTGATTCCATAGTCTGATACTTGTAGGTTCAACTCATCTTTTTTAAGTCCGCTTAGTTCCGATCTCTTCTCATTCAATTCTTCGCTCTCATAGTTCGAAATAATGTTTTTGGCATGCAATTGAGCTATTGTAGAGATACGTTGTTCGGCTTCATTTATTATCAGGTTTATATGGCGGTCGAGTGTGAAGTTCTTTAGAAACTTTTCGCCATCGACTATTTTATAGGTCAGATAAAATGAAAAACGGAAAGCGATATTATCCTTTGTAAGAACCTCCTGATTGATAATATTTAATAGTTTACTTGTAAGAGGAAGAATTGCGGCACTTATCTCGTTATTCCAATCCCAAAATTTGTAGATTCCGGCTTCAAGTCTGCGTTCGAATACGTTCTTTCTGTACAAATACCCTTCTGTATTTGCTCTCACTTGAAATGTTTTTCTGAAAATTCCCATAATATATATTGTTTATTCTTGTTTCTGAATCGAAAAAGAAAAACATCAGGCAAAAGGGAAACCCAATTAAGTAAAAACATATATTTTTTTACGGTATCCTTTAGTTTGCAAGCTTCAGCCTGATTCGAACCAATGGTTCTGTTCTTCTTTTCTTTTTGTCAGTCTTAAATCTGATGCTTTACAGCAATGCTTATCCCAAATAGCATCGAGGACTCGAACCTCTTGAGACTTGCCCTGCAATACCTTGTTTAATTTGCAAGTCCCTGTTTAAAACAAGAGCAGTTATTTTTTATTTAATTTATTTGCAAAGTAAAATAGCTGATACGCGAGCTTTTTGCGTAATGAGAATTATTTTTCACCCTATAAGAATGAAACAAATCTTGATTGTTTTTGTTTAAGTTCGTCTTTTGAGATTTATTAAGGGTGGGCTGTATTGATATTTAACATAATAATATTTATTATTTGTGAAGGCAGTATTAAATATTTATCTTTGATTAACAATAATAGAGTTCACACAAATTACACACACTATGAAAAAGAGATTTCATATTTTATTTATTTTATCAGTTATTTGCCTTATCAGTTGCGGAGGCTCTACTAACAAAAGTGATAAAATAGACGCGGCAGAAAGTGGCCGCGAATCGGGAAGTACTAATAGTACCATGGTCTGTTATGGGGAATATCACCATGCAAATCATTGCGGAGAAGGTAGCTGGAATAATGCATTAGATGCAGCCCAGAATATAGAGTGGGCAATAAAACAGGGGTATTATTTTTATGATAGTACAGAAGATATATTAAAGAAGCTCAAAGCTGCAGACGCTTGGGCTAAGCAGGCCTTGAATTTTGATCCCAGATGCGAAAAGCTGCTTAAAACAAAAGAGAAATTAGTAAAATTAGGTGAAACGATAAAACCAGTAAGTGAAGAACTTATTGAGATAGTGGAATCTGCAAAAGCCGAAAATGATGAGTTAGAAAAAAGAGAAGAGATGTTTCAATTGCTTTCCACAAAAACCGAAAAGATAAAGAGCTACGAGAATTTGTATAATGAATTCACCAAAGAATTGAAGGCTAGCAACGCAGGCTGATATTGAGATAATTATTTATTACTTATTATATGAAAGGATTGGAGTATATCTTCAGTCCTTTACTTTTTTCTTTTAAACTTTATCTATATATTATTAGTATTGAATATAGAGTATATAAGTTTACTAATCAGGAGAAGGAAAAAGTGACAATGAAAAATAAATCAAAAGGTGTTACTTTTGTCACTTTTTGATAATATGTATATTGATAATGAGATGTATATGTTTTCTTGTCGTTTGAGTACAGTGTCACCTTTTTTGAGATTTAAAAGAAAATAGAGTGGTTAAAATAAATATATTTTGGATTATTTATTTGTTCATTTTTACTTTTCATATATATTTGCACATTCAATGATATGTATGAACATATATAAATAATAATACCTATGAAAAAAAATGTCCTTCTAATTCTTTTATTTCTTCTTCTTACGGTCAACGCAAAAGGAGAAAAGATTATTTGGCAAATTGGAGAGAATGATAATTCCGCCACAGAATTTGCTTTGGGCCCTGATCAGTACAAGCGATTCTTAGAAAAAGATTTTGGTTACGAAGACCGTTATTTCTTGATTGGTAAATCAGATATTAAGACTGATTTTGCTTATATAATGCCTGGCCCGAGTGATACTTGGGGAGGAACCTGGGGCACATCGGGATGGAGAACTCATGAAGTGAACATGCTGTTCGGTCTGAACAGTTATCCGAAAGAAGGAAAATGGAAATTAGTAGTAGACCTTGTTGATAATCATCCTGGGGGATCATTAGTAAAAGTGACAGTAAATGAAAAAAGCAAGAAGTTCTATATAAAAGGTGGTAGCGATTCTACAGCCTTAAGCTTTACTCAAAAAGCGAAAGAGCAACTTCTGGAACTTGAACTAAATTCTTCTGATTTTAAAAAAGGAGGGAATCGTGTATCTGTAACAGTTTTGGAAGGTTCGTGGATTGTATTTGACCAGGTTAAACTTGTAGGACCAGATAACGCCTTATTGAAAAAATCGGACAAGGTGTTTCTTCGGAATGTAGAAGCTGCAAAATATGAATTGAATAATAAAGGGCGAGTGCAGCCTTTGTTAATAGATGTAGAACATCTGGATGGCAATCCTAAATTGGAAGTGAAATTGGATGGCAAACAAATATTTTCGGCAATATTAGATACAGCTCGGTATATATATGAGGCACCTATGCCTACAGTGACTAAACAGAAGAAAAGTACTTATGCAATTTATGTAGATGGTAAGCTGGAAGAGGAAGGGACAGTTATAAGGGATAAGCAGAAATTGCAAACGCTGGCCGATTATGTTGATACAAAGATGGGTACAGCACATTCCCGCTGGATGATAGCTCCAGGGCCATGGATGCCTTTCAGTATGGTGAAACTGAGTCCTGATAATCAGAATATGGGATGGCAGGCAGGTTATCAACCAACATTTGAATCGATCGGTTGTTTTAGCCATATACACGAATGGACAATGGGTGGACTAGGTACGTTGCCTGTTACCGGACCTTTGAAAATAAAAGTAGGGGATGAAAGAGATGCTTCGTCGGGGTACAGGTCGGAAGTGGATAAGTCGACAGAAGAATCACCTTTAGGTAAGTATAAGATATATCTATCTGATTATGATATCTGGGCAGAAGTGTCTGCTACAACCCGTTGTAGTTTCCAAAAATACACTTATGGTAAAGGGAATGAAGGCAGGGTGATGATAGACCTGCATATAAATGCGGAATATGATTACCAATTGCTTGATGTGGAGGTAAACAGAGTTAGTGAATATCGTATAGAAGGCAGAAGCCATCAGATTTCGCCACGTCCGCATGTTTGGAGTAATGATGCCGATCAGGAATACATTGTACACTTTGTAATGGAGTTTGATAAGCCTATCAAGAAAGTAGGCGGATGGATTAATAACGAAGTGAAGAACAATACTTTCACCATTAGTGGTAAGAATCTGAAAGATGCGGGAATGTTTGTGGAGTTTGATACTTCGAAAGACAAAACAGTGCAAATCCGTACAGGTATGTCATTGGTGAGCATCGATAATGCGGCAGAGAATCTTGAGACAGAAATATCCAAACCATTTGGATGGAACTTCGACGCAGTGGTGAAAAACCAGATGGATGTATGGAACGATTATTTCCACAGATTGACAATCAAATCTGACGATTATCTGGAGAAACTACGCTTCTACAGTAATATGTACAGAGCTATTTGCAGCCGTAATACATGGAGTGATGTAAATGGTGAATGGATAGCACCTGATGAAACAAAGCACAAGATGAAGGGAGAAGGTGATGTTGCCTTGGGTTGTGATGCATTTTGGAATACTTTTTGGAACCTGAATCAGTTTTGGAATCTTGTTACTCCTGAGTGGTCTTCTAAATGGGTGAAATCTCAACTTGCAATGTACGATGCTTCAGGTTGGTTGGCAAAAGGCCCGGCAGGAATGGAATATATTCCGGTGATGGTTGCAGAACATGAAATACCTCTTATTGTGGGAGCTTACCAAATGGGTATAAGAGATTTTGACGCCGAGAAAGCGTTCGAAGCTGCGAAAAAGATGCAGACTACACCGGCTACACATGTTGCAGGAGGGTTTGCAGGAAACAGAGACTTGGTTCCATATCTTGAATATAAGTTTGTACCTACGGATAAAGGACGCTTCTCTAATACTCTTGAGTATTCGTACGACGACTGGACTGTAGGGCAGTTCGCAAAGGCTTTAGGTAAGAATAAAGACTATGAGTACTTTAATGATAGAGGATACTGGTGGAAAAATGCTATAGATACGGAAACTGGTTATGCCCGTATGAAGAGTAGCAAGTTGGAATTAGAGAAAGATTTTAACCCTTTCCATTCGGGTAAAAATCATCATTATGTAGAAGGTAATGCATGGCAATTGACATATTTTGTTCCTCAAGATGTTAAGGCTCTTTCTGAAATGATTGGGAAAGACCGTTTTCTAGAGCGTTTGGAATGGGGATTTGCAGCAAGCGAACCTTGGCGGTATAATGCTCCTAACGATCAATATTGGGATTATCCGGTAGTACAAGGTAATCAGCAGTCTATGCACTTTGCGTTCTTGTTCAATTGGGTTGGAAAACCTTGGCTTACTCAGAAATGGTCGAGATCTATTGTTGACAAGTATTATGGAAATGGAATAGCTAATGCTTATCTGGGCGATGAAGATCAGGGACAAATGAGCGCGTGGTTTATAATGGCTGCAATAGGACTTTTCCAGACTGATGGCGGATGTCGTGTTGATCCAATTTATGAGTTGGGTAGCCCGATGTTTGAACAAATAGAGATTGATCTGGGTAAAAGGTATGGTAGAGGAGCTAAATTCGTGATAGAAGCAAAGAATGCTTCACGTAAGAATGTATATGTGCAAAGCGCTACTCTGAATGGTAAGAGGTTGAACTCATTTAAATTCCCGGCTTCGGAAATACTGAAAGGCGGATCATTGGTAGTTGAAATGGGTAGCAGTCCAAATAAAAATTGGGGTATAGAGTAGGTTATCATATGAAAAGAATAATTGTACTACTACTATTATTTATTTGCTTTAAGGTAAGTATGAATAGTAAGGAAGTGGCCGTATTGAGGCCACTTTCTGATAATAGGATACAGGTATCGGCTAGCAGTGAGCATCCGGGCTTTGAGGTTGGTAATGTGATTAGTAATGGTAGTTTTGATAGAGATTGTTTGCTAAAAAACAACACTGGGAACGATATGTGGATTTCTGCCATTTCTGAAACAGAAACTCAGGCAAATGTACATGTAAGGAAAGGTGCAGCATGGGTGCTTTTCACTTTTGACAAATTGTATCCGTTAGAGTTATTGCAGATATGGAATCATAATCAGAATGATCATACTAAGCGAGGGCTCCATAAAGTATATATTGAATATACAATAGATGGAGAAAAATGGGAATTGCTCAAGAATGGAAGTAAAGACTATCATATTATACCCGAATCGGGTGGTAAGTTTTCGCAACCGGCAGACTTCTATATAAATCTGGGAAGGCGAAAAATCAAGTCAATATGTATTACTGCAGATGTTAATGAGGGTAATCATTATCATTCGGGTGATAGTCAGGTAATAGAAGATGCTATACTTCGCAATCAGAATATCAATTATTATGCATTAGGTAAAATTCGTTTTTACACAAAAAGTAAAGTGGATGATAGGCAATTACCTAAAATCAAGAATGTTAAATTGGTAGCATCGCAAGGCTATTTGAAAACAGACAAAGGTCCGATAAGAGAGTTTGTACTTAATTTTGATCAACGGCTTTGTGCAACAGCTAAAATAAATATATATCAGGGAAATAAAGTGGAGTCATATAATATTGATCCATCTTCGCTTGGCATTTATTCAAGGAATATGACTTTTTCTCCTGGGTATATGGAGAATGACGAAAATATCCGGATCACATTAGAATCTGTCCAAGGTCGTATTGATACTACCATTATTGTTCCCGGTGCGCGAAAGTGGGAATTACATTTTCTTGCACATTCACATCAGGATATAGGCTATACGCACAGGCAACATGAGGTAATGGAACGTCAGTGGACGAATTTGGAACGAGCCATAGAATTGGCTGATAAAACAAAAGATTATCCTTCCGGTTCCCGATTTAAATGGAATTCGGAAGCCACATGGTCTATTGCCGGCTATCTGGAGAAATATAAAGGTACTTCTAAAGCAGAGAAACTTAAAGTGGCAATCAAGAACGGACAAATCGGAATAGATGCTACTTTAGGTAGTATTCTGACAGGGATATGTAAGCAGGAAGAACTTATGCACATGTTTGATGATGCTCAACTGTTGGAAAAAGAATTAGGTATGACTTTCAACACAGCAATGTTTAGTGATTTGCCGGGTGCAGTATGGGGAATGACATCAGCTTTTGCTCAAAATGGTATCCGATATTTTTCCTCTGCTCCTAATTATACACCCAGTTATCCTGCCGGAGGAAGCAGGGTCGGGTACATGCATCGTTTTTGGGGAGATAAGCCTTTCTATTGGGTTTCACCTTCGGGCGAAGATAAAGTGTTGCATTGGGCTACAGGAACCGGCTATTCTTTGTTTCATAGCTGGATATACGATCGTCTTTCGGAGAATAATTTATATCCAATCTGGGGAGTGCTGCAAGATTTACAAGATAGTTCGTATCCTTATCCTATATCGTATATGCGCTACACAATACATGGAGATAATGGGCCTCCTGATGTTAATATGCCGGATATAATACGACAATGGAATGAAACATATGAATATCCTAAATTCCATATTTCTACAACAAAAGAGTTGTTCGAAGAATTTGAAGAAAGATTTGGAGATGAACTTCCTATGCTTTCAGGCGACTTATCCCCATTTTGGGATGATGGAGCAGCTTCTTCCGCATGCGAATTAAGTCTTAATCGTGGAGCTTCGGAAAGGTTGAATCAGGCAGAGATACTTTGGTCTATGCTCAGAAAGAAAGGTTATCCCAAAGGTCTATTTCATCAAGGTTGGAAATATGCGGTTCTTTTTTCGGAACATACATGGGGAGCTGTAAACAGTTTTAAAGACCCTTATTCGGACTTTACGTTAGACCAATGGAACGAAAAAAGGAGCTATGCATTAAAGGCTGATTCGATAAGTCATTCATTAATAAACAAGGTATTGGTAAATGAGCCTGGAAAGGCAAATTATATCAATGTATTTAATACAAATTCGTGGAATAGAACCGATTTTGTAGAATTTGCAACAGATAAGGATTTAGGTGATTGTGTTTTGCTGGATGAAAAAGACAAGGAAATACCTTTACAAAAATTATCGAATGGGAACTGGGGATTTGTTGCTGAAGATATACCTCCATTGGGTTCTTCTGTTTTTAAGATTACCCAATCTAACGTTTCGGAGAAGAATAAAAGTTTATCTATATCTAAAACAAGCATGGATAATGGTTTAGTTTCTCTTAAGATTGACGAAAAATCAGGAAATATAATTGATCTGAGATTTGGTAAGAGTGAAATTAATTATGCTGATAAGACAGGTTTAAACGATTTTGTTTATACAAATAGAAATGCCCGTAATCCAAGAGGAATAGAAAATGCTGTATGCACCATTCTTGAAGATGGTTCGCTAAGAACAACAATCAGAATCGAATCGCAGGCTCCCGGCTGCGAAAAATTATATCGGGATATATCATTAGTCAGAGGGATAGACAAAGTTTTTATCCGGAATATGGTAGATAGGTCAGATAGTATTGTCTTTGAAAATTTGCGCTTTGTTTTTCCTTTTGCAATAAAGAATCCTGAAATTAATATTGATTTGGCATGGGCGACAATGTTTCCGGAGAGGCAGCAACTTAGAGGTGCAAACCGAAACTTCTTTTCTGTCTTGAACGGGATATCAGTATCAAATGCTAAATATGGCATAATGTTAACTACATCTGATGCTCCTTTTGCTGAATTGAACGACATGAGTGGCGAAGATTGGATGACTGAGACTGGTGCCCGAACCGATTGGCGTTTGACAGCTAATATTTCGCCGGTTATCTATTCATGGATAATGAATAATTCGTGGACAACTAACTATAAAGTTTCTCAGCCGGGAAAAGCTGTATTCAATTACGAAATATCAGCATTTAACCCTGACAAGTTATATGAAGCTAAAAAGAAAGGTGCTGAGGCTGCACAAAAACTATTAGTTCAATTGTCTGAACATTCGTTGAAGATAAACCCTTTATTTAAATTAGAAGGAGGAAATGAAGTCGCTGTTTCGACGATCAGACCTACTCAGAATGGTTATTTTGTTCGGCTGTTTAATCAGAGTGATAATACGGTCAGATTTAATATTCAATGGAAAGAGATTATCCCTAAAGAGGTCTTTGAATGTAATAATAAAGAAGAGGTGACAGGCCGTTTAAATTCTTCCGGCTTACTAATGAAGCCCTATGAGGTTATGAATATTTTGGTTGTGAATGAATGAGGATAAGGAAGCTGCTTCAAAACAATATGAAGGTAGCTTCTTTGTCTTTTTACATGTGGAGTTCTAAAAGTAGTCAGAAACAAGGCATCTGAGTTTCAGACATGAAGGAGCATGCTATAGTATGTAACAGAGTGAATCAAACGAAGTCGGTGACTGCTTTTGGAACAACACCTTATTCTCTTTCGCATTCTATTGTATATGTAAAACAATCAGCTCTATAGTAACCTATATTGTATTCTATCGGTTGTGAATTTACATCATATACAAATCGTTTTCTTACCAAAATAGGATCGCCAACGTTTACTTCAAGTTTATCAGAAAGGAAACTATCGGCAGGTTTTGCATATATCTGTTCTTTAGACGTTTTCAATACAATACCCTTTTCTTTTTCAATAATATCATATAGTGGTTGGGTAAAATCTTCATTACCAGTTAGCCCAACCTTTGGAGAAAAAGAGGAAATGAAGTAAACAAAAGGTAAATCTTTTTTGCCTCGCAAACGTTCTACATGCAAGATGCGTGTTCCAAGTTCAATGCCAAAAAATGTAGAAGTTTCTTCGTTTGCTTGCTTCCAGGATATATGTAACTCAAAATTTTGAACTTCTATTCCAAGGGTTTTCATCTCTTGAGAAAAGCTCATCCAGTTTTTAGCACCACTAAGAACACTTCTGCTGGCCACTTTGGTTCCATATCCTTTTTTTCTGATAAGGAGGCCCTCGAATACTAGTTTGTTTATAGCTTGCCTGAGAGTATTACGCGATATGTTCAATTGTTTAGACAATTCTACTTCGTTAGGTAGTAGCTTACCATTCTTATACTCATCTTTTTTAATAAGCGTACGGAGCAACTCTTCTGCCTGTATATGCAGGGGGATAGTGCTTTTGTGGTCTATGTTGAAGTTCATAATCTTTTTTCTGTAAAATTATTAATTAAAAAAAATAATACAAAGTATTTGTCTATTTAATTTTATTGAATATATTTGCACATATATTAATAATGTTCATACATACTATGAGAAAATCAAATTATATAAAACATCCTTTTACTCCTACTGAAGGAGATTTAGTGTCAGGGTGGGAGAATATTCAGGAAAGAATAAAGCAAAATTCGAAATCTGAGGATCATATAGTTGTTGATTGCTATTTGGGAGTTGACTTGCAAGAAATAGGCCGATTTATTTCCGGTATTCAATCTCCTACGACAATGATTGTTGATACATACTCATTATTGAAGAGTGAAGAAGAATTGACAGAGATGCAATTATTTTACCTGACTGATGATGTATTGTTTGGTTATCACAGCCATTTTACGATGTTGGACTTCTTTGATGTATCGAAGCTGGAAAAAGCTAAAAAACAGATAAAAGAATGGAGTGGAAAGGTGATTATTTATGGCTATGGAGCATCTTTGGTATTGGAGAATCCGAATGTGCTTGTTTATGCTGATATGGCCAGATGGGAAATACAACTACGTTCGCGTAAAAGCAAAGTACAGTTTCTGGGAACAAAAAAAACAGACGAATCTGTTTCAACAAAACATAAAAGAGGGTATTTTATAGAATGGAAAGTATTTGATGGTCATAAAAGGAGCTTATATGAAAAAGTCGATTATTGGCTGGATACTCATATCTTGGAAACTCCAAAAATGATAGACAAGAATTGCTTCTTTAAAGGGTTGGAGAATACAATAAATTCACCGTTTAGGGTTGTTCCTTACTTTGATGCTGCTCCTTGGGGAGGGCAATGGATGAAAAGCGTTTGTGATTTAGATAAGGATGCTATAAATTATGGTTGGTGTTTTGATTGCGTTCCCGAAGAAAATAGTCTATATTTGAAGATCAACGATACACTATTCGAAATGCCCTCTGTAAATTTAGTATATCTGAAAAGTGCTCAATTGCTGGGAACAAGAGTTGAAGCCCGTTTCGGTAAAGAATTTCCGATACGCTTCGATTTGTTAGATACATTCGAAGGCGGTAATTTAAGTTTGCAGACACATCCTACAACAGAATATATAAGGAAAAACTTTGGTAATTTTTATACACAAGACGAAAGCTATTATATTATTGACAGTCAAGGTGAAGCATTTGTCTATTTAGGTCTTAAAAACGGTATAGAACCAGATGATATGGTATCCGATCTGAAAAAAGCGGAACAAGGAGAAATCATCTTCGATGCAGATAAGTATGTAAATAAGATTCCAGCAAACAAACACGACCATTTTCTTATTCCTGGTGGTACGGTACATTGTTCAGCAAAAAACACATTAGTATTAGAAATTAGTTCTACCCCTAATATCTTCACTTTCAAGTTGTGGGATTGGGCTAGACTGGGACTTGATGGAAAACCTCGTCCTATAAATGTTTCTCGCGGAGCCGATGTTATAGACTGGAGCCGTAATTATGACTATGTAAAGAAGTACTTATGGAATACAGTCATTCCTACAAGAGAAGGCGATGGTTATAAAGAGGAAAGAACCGGATTGCACGAAAATGAATTTATAGAAACTTACCGTCAATGCTTTTCATCAAAGGTTTTACACAAAACATATGGAAGCGTAAATGTCCTGAATCTGGTGGAAGGCGAAGAAGCTGTAATTGAAAGTCCTACGGGTAAATTTGAACCATATGTAGTTCATTATGCTGAAACATTCATTATTCCGGCGTGGCTCGAAGAATATACTATTGCTCCTTACGGAAAATCTGAAGGAAAAGAATGTATTACAATAAAAGCATACGTTCGTCCATAAAAATATTGAAAAACACAACTTATGTTTGATAAAGACAATAGAATCGTTTTAACTCTGGATGCCGGAGGAACTAATTTTGTTTTTTCCGCCATGCAAGCAAACAGGATAATAGTACATCCTATCTCAAGAAGTGCTAATTCTGAAGATCTTGACACATGTCTCAATACAATAATAAATAGCTTTAGTGAGGTTATTGGTTTATTACCGGAACCTCCTGTAGCTATAAGCTTTGCATTTCCGGGGCCTGCCGATTATAAAAATGGAGTGATAGGCGATTTGCCTAATTTTCCTTCATTCAGAGGTGGAATTGCATTAGGCCCTTTATTAGAAAAAACATTTGGTATCCCTGTATTTATCAATAATGATGGCAATCTTTTTGCATACGGAGAAGCTATGTCCGGACTTTTGCCTCGAATTAATAAACAACTGGAAGGCGCAGGAAGCAGCAGAAAATTCGAAAATATGGTAGGAATAACTCTGGGTACAGGCTTTGGTGCAGGAGTTGTTATCAACAACAATATCTTGTTTGGCGATAATGGCTGTGGTGGTGATGTTTGGATACTGAAAAATAAATTCTATCCGGATATGATCGCAGAAGAAAGTGTAAGTATAAGGGCTGTAAAGCGTGTTTATCAGGAATTGTCCGGTATAAAGAATCAGAGCTTGGAGCCTAAAGATATTTTTGATATTGCCGAAGGTAAAAAAGAAGGTGATATGTTTTCTGCTATTCAGTCTTTTGCAACATTAGGAGAAGCGTTAGGGGATAGCCTGAGTCAGATTGCAACTTTTACCGATGGATTAATATCTATTGGTGGAGGTGTTGCGGGTGCTGCTAAATATATCTATCCGGCAATGTTTAAAGAAATAAACAGAAAGCTCGGAACCTTTGCCGGAGATAAATTTCCCCGTATGCAGAGCCAGGTTTTCAATCTTGATGACGAACAGGAATTAAGCAAATTCTTACATGATGAATTAAAGACAGTTACGATACCGAATACCAATATTCAGGTTCCTTATGTTTCTGATAAGAAAATCGGAATAGGAACTTCCCGGTGCGGTACTAATCAGGCTGTACTTCTCGGTGCATATGCGTATGCTCTTCAACAACTTGATAAATAAATAGATCAACTATGAAAAACAGTTACTTATTTACAATAATCTGTTCTCTTTTATTTTCAGTTACTTCACTTAATGCCCAGGATTATACGAAGTATGTAAAAACTGATATCGGCACAGCCCATTGCCGATGGTTTCATTATGCGCCTGGATCTGTGCCTTTTGGTATGGCAAAAGCAGGGCCATCTACAGATGGGCATTTAGGTAATCCCGGGGGATGGCAGGCCGTAGGCTACGATTGTCGTCACAACTCAATTGAGGGTTTTCCTAACTTTCATGAATTTCAGGTAGGAGGTGTTGTCTTTGCTCCTATTGTTGGTAAACTTCAAACAATTCCGGGAAAATTAGATGCACCTGAATCCGGTTATCGTTCTCTTTTCGATAAGAAAGACGAAGTATCAACTCCCGGATATTATTCGGTAAAATTAAAAGACTATGATATCCTCGCCGAATTAACAGCTACTAAACGTGTTGTATTTCATAAATATACCTTTCCTAAATCAGAGGCATCCCATATTTTGTTCGATATAGGAAATAAGCAAGGAGAGAGTGGGGAAGTAGTAGATGCATTTGTGGAATTTGATGGAAAGAATAGAATTGAGGGGTATGTTATTACCAATCCGTTCTATGTAAACTGGTATCAGAAAGGTGCTGATGTACGAATGTATTTTTCGGCAGAAATAAGCAAACAGCCTAACGAATGGGGTACATTTGTAGGCGAAAAAACATATCCATCCGAAAATAGTAGGCAAGGCAAAGGAGCAGGTATTTACCTGACATATGATACAAACGAAGGGGAAAGTGTTCAGGTAAAAGCAGGTCTGTCTTATACATCTATCGAAAATGCCCGTTTGAATATGGATACTGAAGCGAAAAATCTGTCATTCGATAAAGCAAAGACTCAGGCTATAAATCAATGGAATGAACAGCTAGGGCGCATTGCAGTAGAAGGAGGAAAGAATGAAGATTTTACAAAATTCTATACTGGTCTTTACCATGCTTTATTAGGTCGGGGATTGGCTAGTGATGTCAATGGGGCTTATCCTAAAAATGATGGTTCGGTAGGACAGATACCTTTAGGAAAGGATAAAAAACCTCTTCATAATCATTACAATACAGATGCCATTTGGGGTGGATTCTGGAATCTGACTCAACTATGGTCAATAGCTTATCCTGAATATTTTTCCGATTGGATTAAAAGCCAGCTTCTAGTATATAAGGATGCCGGATGGCTTGGTGATGGTATTGCATGTAGTAAATATGTATCAGGCGTAGGTACGAACTTTACAGGCTTGGCTATTGCTGCTGCATACAATTGCGGAATTAAAGATTTTGATATTAATCTGGCTTATGAAGCTGCATTAAAAAACGAACTGGAATGGAAGGACCGTAAAGATGGTGCCGGTAAACTAGATGTAAAACAATTTGTTGAACTCGGCTATTCTCCTTATGCAGATGAACTTCATATGAAGACTACGCTCGATGGTTCCGGATTTGGAGCTTCGCATACACTCGAGTATTGTTTTAGTAGTTATGCTGTAGCCAACTTTGCGAAAAGCTTAGGAAAAACCGGTGATTATAAGAAACTGAAAGACTTAAGTAATGGATGGAGAAAACTGTATGACAGTTCATTGAAGCTTATACGCCCTAAATACAAAAATGGAGAATTCATTTCTGACTTTAAGCCGCACGAACCTTGGAGAGGTTTTCAGGAGGGGAATGCAGTACAATATACATTCTATGTGCCTCATCAGATAGAACAATTAATAGACACTGTAGGATGTGATATATTTAATAACAGGCTCGATAGTATATTTCAGTTATCAAGAGAAAATATATTTGGAGGAGGAACTACTATCGATGCATTTGCCGGATTACATACGGCATACAACCATGGTAATCAACCTAATTTGCATATATCGTGGCTGTTCAATTTTTCTAAAAGACCGGATTTGACTCAGAAATGGGTGCGGGCTATTTGCAACGAATTTTATGGTACTGACGATGTTCATGGTTATGGCTATGGACAAGATGAAGATCAAGGGCAATTAGGCGCTTGGTATGTAATGTCAGCAATTGGGTTATTCGATGTTAAAGGGCTTACCGGAGAAAAGCCTTCTTTTCAGATAGGAAGCCCTTTATTTGATAAAATAACTATCAAGACAAATAAAAAATACCATTCAGGGAAAAAACTTGTGATACAGGTAGATAAAGAGTCTACTAATGCTATGTATGTTGATCTAATACGTTTCGGAAATAGGAATATATCTAATAATTCGATTGATTTTGAGGATGTTGTCAACGGAGGGTTACTGCACATAAAGCTGACAGATCATCCTGCTTATAAAGACTAGATAGAAAAGTATGAAATACAATTATTTACGAGTCCAACTGGCATTATTAGCAGTTGGTCCGGGGATCGTCAGCTCTTTTGCGAGCGATGGAAAGACTGAAAATAAACGCCCAAATATTATTTTCATCATGTCCGACGATCATTCATATCAGGCGATAAGTGCATACGGACATCCTATATCCAGAGTGGCACCAACCCCTCATATAGATAGGATTGCCCAATCAGGGATGGTCTTCGATAAGGCTTTCGTTGAGAATTCGATATCCACTCCAAGCCGTGCAACACTCCTGACAGGAATGTATAGCGAACATCATGGACAAACACACTTTGGTTTCGGATTAGATACGACCAAAACCTTCTTTTCAGAATGTTTGCAACAAGCTGGTTATCAAACTTCTGTATTTGGTAAATGGCATGTAAATGCAGAACCTAAAGGTTTCGATTATTACGATATTTTATACGATCAGGGGGATTATTATAATCCCGAATTCCGTACTCCTAAAACAAACGGGAAGTATATACGCGAAAGAGGCTATGCTACAACATTGATAACAGACCACGCTATAAAATGGCTTGATGAAGCTACTCAGGACACAGAAAAACCATTTTGTATGGTTCTTCTCCACAAAGCACCTCATCGCAATTGGATGCCTGATCTTAAACATCTTTATACATTCGAAGATAAGGCATTTCCCGAACCATCTAATCTCTTTGACGACTATGATACAAGAGGCTCACAAATGCAAACGCAAGAGCTAACTATTGCCAAGCATCTTGGTTATGCATTCGATCTAAAAGTAGAGCAGTTGAAAGATGAACCTACTCTGGAATATATAAAAAATAGCTGGAGCCTTGCAATGGATAGGCTCGACAGCGAGCAGCGATCGGAATGGGATAAAGCTTATAACGCCATTCATAAAGATTTCCTTGCTAACAGACCAGAAGGTAAAGAGCTTATAAGCTGGAAATATCAGCGATATATAAAAGACTATTGCAAGACAGTACAGTCTGTGGATGAACAGGTAGGCAGGGTATTGGACTATCTGAAGGAGCATGGATTGGAAGAAAATACTATAATAGTTTATACATCCGATCAGGGTTTTCTTATGGGTGAACATGGCTTGTATGACAAACGCTTTATGTATGAAGAAAGCTTCCGTACACCATTTATCATCTCCTATCCGAGAGAAATAAAGAAAGGTACAAGATGTGACAAACTGATACAGAATATTGACTTTGCTCCTACAATGCTTGATTTGGCAGGAGTAGAAATACCAAAAGAAATGGATGGTACATCGTTACGCTCATTATTTCATAACCCGAAGTCAAGTAAATGGAGAAAAGAGCTTTACTATCACTTCTTTGATTACCCGGCGGTGGGATTGGTCAGGCAGCATTATGGAATCAGAAACGAACGCTATAAACTTATCCATTGGTATGGAAAAGGTGTTGGTCAGGATGCTGGGATTGATTTAGATAATTGGGAATTATATGATCTTGAAAAAGACCCTACGGAAATGAATAATATATATAATAATAAGAACCATGAAAACGTGAAAAAAGAGCTACACCAGAAATTAGAAAAAATAATGAAACACATGAAATGAGCCCATTTTAACCTACAAATGAATAGAATTATGAAAACTAATATTTAAAACAATGAATATGGAAAAACACGCAACACAATTTTATAGTGCTATAAAATTGAATAAAAGAAACTATTTACTTAAAGCTTGTACAATTATAGCTTTGATGTGTTGTCCTATTGTAACAATGAAAGCTGAACCAGGCCTGACAGAAATAAAAGGAGAGCAACAATCGATAATTGTAAAAGGAACGATATCCGATGCCCAAGGATCACCGGTTCCAGGAGCTGTTGTTCAGATTAAAGGAACTACTAAGGCTACAATGGCTGATATCGATGGTAATTTTGAATTAGGAGGATTATCAGCTAATGATATCTTAGTGGTTTCCTTTATGGGAATGAGACCTCAGGAGGTAAAACTTGATGGAAAAACTATTTTCAATATCAGACTACAGGAAGATGTAATTGGACTTGAAGATGTAGTTGTTTTAGGATATACTACTACAAAGAAGAAAGATCTGACGGGTTCGGTAGTATCTATCAATTCTGATGTGATTAATCGTATACCTGCAAATGATATTCGTACTGCACTAACAGGATTAGCAGGGGTAAGAGTATCAGGTAATGAGATACGTATTAGAGGAAACAGATCTCCATTCGGAGGAAATGACCCTCTTATTATCCTCGATGGTATGACTTACTTCGACGGACTACAGACGATAGAACCGAGTGATGTGGAATCTATTGATGTGCTCAAGGATGCTTCCTCAACAGCCTTATATGGATCGAAAGGTGCGAATGGTGTGATTATTATTACCACCAAGAAAGCGAAGAAAGGTGTTACCTCTGTCGATTATGATGCATTTGTAGGAACAGGCAAGTTCTATAACAGAAACTATAAATTGATGAACGCAGACGAATACGTATCATTCTGGCGCGAAGCTTACCGCAACTCTGCTGAAGTTGATAAAGCAGCTTTCACAAGTGAAGAATTAGCTAATATGGGTAATGTGAATGAAGATTGGCTGAATGAATATACCAAGAATAATACTTATTGGACTAGCCAAAATTTAGCAATTGCTTCAAGCAACGACAAAACGAATTATAGGATATCATTCAATCATAGATATGAGAAAGGTAGATTAGAAGGGGTAAATAACCATAGATTCTTCCTTAATACAGACATAAATCATCAGTTATTTTCCAACCTGAAAATAGGTATGTCTACACGCCTGTATTATAATAAGAATAAGGTTAAGCCTGATCCATTTACATGGGTATCAGATGTATCCCCTTTGATTCCTATCTATAATGAAGATGGATCACTCAATGCCGATTTAGGTAATAATATTAAAAATCCATTCCTCATTGAGAACGATGACTCTTATGATGAAATGACAGAGAACTGGAAAGCATTCATCAAAATGTATGCAACTGTCGATATAATGAAAGACCTGAAGTTTACTACCAATTTTTCATACAATCAAGTGTTCTACGGAAGAGGAAAGTATATAGACGAACGTGCTCCAAACTATAACCAGCCAATTAATGAAGTGACTATAAATAATAACAGGGCTACAGACTGGGTATGGAATAATGTGTTGAATTATAAGCGTGACTTTGGAAAACATACTATAGATGCGATTGGTGTTTTCGAAATGTTTGCTCACCGTGTATTCAATTCGAACGCAACAGCAAACGATCAGCTACTACCAGCCTACAAATGGTATAACATGGGAGACCTGAAAGAAAATAAGACTATAAATTCGTCATTCACAAGAGAACAAATGATGTCCTATTTGGGTAGAATTCAATATGATTATGATGATCGTTACCTGGCTACATTAACAGTAAGGAGAGATGGATCGTCTAAATTATCGGAAGGAAAAAAGTGGGATATTTTCCCTTCATTCGCTCTGGCATGGCGTGTAAGCGAAGAATCGTTTATGGAGGCAGTTCCTACTATTTCTAATTTGAAAGCCCGTTTCAACTTCGGAACAATTGGTAATCATGGAATTACGCCATATGGAACTTTAGGTAAATTGAATTCAGCTTTCCTTACCTTTAATACACCTGATGGCGAAAAGAATTATATAGGTCTTGAGCCCGGCATTATGCCAACTCCTTCTTTAAAATGGGAAAAGTCAAAAACATTTAACTATGGATTAGATTATGCTGTATTGAATGGACGAATATCTGGTACGATTGATTATTACATTACAAATACTTACGATTTGTTATTCAAAAAGAAATTACCATATACATCAGGGTTTCAGGAAGCATGGGATAATATTGGAAAAACACGAAACAGAGGAATTGAGCTAACATTATCAACTATACCTATCGAAATGAAAGATCTTAGCTGGGGTGTAAATCTATCTTATACACGCAATAAAGAAGAGCTGAAGAAAATATATGATAGCAGGCTGACTGAGGATGTCTATCAGGGATGGTGGCTTGGATACCCTATCAATGGAGTTTATTATAATCATAAGCAAGTGGGTATCTGGCAGAAAGATGAAGCTGATCTGGCAGCGCTTTATGGTCAGGAACCAGGTGAAGTAAAAGTAAAAGACTTGAATGCTGATGGTAAGATAGACGATTATGATAAGATGATAATAGGTACTACCAGACCGAAATGGACAGGTTCGTTACAATCTTCACTCCGTTGGAAAGATTTCGATTTTGCATTCGATCTTTATGGAGAGTTTGGAGCAATTACTTCAGATGGTTATGTAAACAACTGGGGAGCAATGATGAATAAGAAAGGTAATACGATAAAACTTGATTATTGGACAGAGGATAATCCTGTGAACAGATTCCCTAGACCGACAGCAGGACAGACAATGAAGTACATAAATACAACAGGTTATTATAAAAATGACTATGTAGAACTGCGTAATGTTACATTAGGATATACTTTGAATAAAAAAATAGCAGGTAAATTTCTGAAAAAAGCTAGATTCTATGTTTCGGTAAACAATCCGTACCGTTATTGGAAATTTGATAGAGATGGAGGTATATGGAGCCATACTGTAACATATCTATTTGGTACGAATATTCAATTTTAAATTTTAAGACTATGAAAAAAATATATATTCTAATATCAATCCTGATAGGGTTAACATTGCAGAATTGTGATTTTCTGGATGAAGAATCGTATGGTCCTACAGTTGATGTTTTCAAAACAGAAGAGGGGAGTGAGGCTTTAGTTAATCTTTTGTATAAAAAAATAAATGTATACGGAGGTACTTATAGTTTGGCCGATATTTCAGAAAATGGAGCAGATACTTGGTTGAGGGCTAAATATACAAGAGCCAGCCTGTTGGTTGATTATAATGGGCTTACTCCATCCGAGAATAGTATTACATGGCTATGGGAGCATTTTTATAAAGCAGTCTGGAATACCAACTTGTTCCTAGAGAGCTATTCTACGATGAAATACGAAGATGAAGATGTGAAGAAAATGCGTAAAGCAGAGGTGCTTACTCTACAATCTCTATATCTGTTCTGGATAACAAATACCTGGGGAGATGTGTATCTACCTAAGTCTACAGATATGAATGAAGGGCTTTATGCTACCCGTTCGTCAGTAGAAGATTTTTATCAGAAAATGATTAGCAATCTGAAAGAAGCTATTCCTGATCTTCCTCCTACAACGAATGAACAAGGGCGAGTAAATCAAGCTGTGGCAAAAGCTCTGCTTGCACGTATCTACCTTTATCATGGAGACTGGAAAGAAGCTGCTGAAATGGCTGATGATGTAATCACAAATTATGGTTATGAACTAGAACCATCATGGAAAGACTTATGGGATGAGAGCAAGAAAATAAACAAAGAGTTTATTTGGACAGTAGAATTTACAAGAGATAAAGCTTTTGGTGGAGGTGGTAGCTGGTATTGGCAGGCATTCTGTATGGACTTTGATCGTTTTCCGGGGATAAAGCCGGAGCTTAATTATACAGGTTATGGTATTGGTACCGATATTTGTCAGTTTTTGCCTACTAAGTATTATATTTCGTTATTTGATAAAAAAGCCGATCTTAGATGGGAACAAGGACATCAATGTGTATATTTATATAATGATGCCAGTGAAAACGTTTCAGGAACATTCCCGGATATGAAGACTATCCATAAAGATACAGCTTTGTTATTGTATCCTGATAAGTTGACATCAGCAGAACGTAATTATGCAAAAACGCGTTTCACAGTATTCGATATTGATGATTTGTATGATGCTGCAACAGGAGTCCCTAAAGATAGAGGTACTTTCATTAGCTTAACTAAATTCTTTGATAATACACGTACAAGTGCTACAGATAATATTTCGTCCAGAAACTATCCTGTATTACGTCTTGCTGAAATGTATCTTATCGCAGCAGAAGCGAATATAATGCAAAGCAAGAAGGATGTTGCTCTACCTTACATTACCGATCTGAGAAAACGAGCAATCGCTCCTGGCTACGAAAATGCAATGAAGGTTACTTCGGATGATATGACACTGGATTTTATCCTTGAAGAAAGAGGCCGTGAGTTAGGGGGGGAACATCAACGTTGGTTCGACCTTAAACGTACAGGTAAATTATTGGAGCATGTGAGAGCTTATAATCCTGATGCAGGCCCTTATATCAAGGAGTTTCACCTAAAACGCCCTATTCCTCAGAAACAATTGGATGGTATGCCTGACCCTTCTACTTTAGGACAAAACGATCAATACTAAATTGATATAATGTAGGTTTAATATCTTAATTATAAATAAAGAATATGAAAACAATATATAAATATCCGATACTTTTCATCTTTATCTTTAGCCTTGCAATGGGATTTACTCAGTGCAGCGATAGTGATTCTTTCCCTTCGATAAAGGATTTGGATAGTGTGATACTAAAAGCTGAACAATTGTTAAGTTCGACAGAAGAAGGACTTAATGAAGGAGATTATGCACCGGGATCACAAAAAGCATTGCAAACAAAGATACAATGGGCTAGATTTATAGCCGAAACGGCAGAATCAGATGATGCTATCAAAAAGGCAATAGAGACTTTGGAAGCTGATATTGAAATTTATAAAAATAATACAGTAAAAGCAGGTTATCCTTTCTATGACAAAGCTAGCGAGTTTATGTTGGGGCCAGTAAAAGATTATCCTGAAATGATAGATGGTTTCACAATCCAGTTTAAAGCTAAAATGAAAGATATGGATTGGAATAATCTTCTCTGTGCCGAAGACGGAACCGGTGGTATAATAATGAGAAGAGGCGGAGGTAGTACAATGCAGGCCTATGTCCATAATGGAGGATGGGTAGGCGGAAATGTATCTTTTGCATTCGAAAAAGATATTTGGTACGATCTTGCAATGACTTTCGATGGACAAACTACTAAGTTTTATGTAGATGGTGTAGAAAGAATGTCGGTATCAGGTAGTAAACGAAATGTAAATGTATTACCGGATACTAAATTCAAAATAGGTATTCACCCTACTTATGCTGGAAGATGGTTTTCTGGAAATGTATATAAAGTTAGCTTCTGGAGTTTTCCGAAGACTAAAGATGAAATTGACGCCGACAGGACTATTGATTTTGCAGGTACAGAAACAGGATTACTAGCTTATTGGCCTATGAATTTGAATGTTGGATCCTCTATCTTGGATAAAACAGGTAATCATACAGCTATTGGTTCTCAGATAACCTGGAGTCCGATAGATTAATAGAGGTAGGGTTGCAGGATGATTAGCGAATTGTCCTGCAATTCTTTAACTAATTATAATAACAAAATATGTAGTATATGAGTAATAAAGTTGCTCTAAGTAAATTATTCCCCGTAATGTTTGGTTTTTTCATTATGGGATTTTGCGATTTGGTAGGTATTGCCACGTCCTTTGTCAAGGTTGATTTTCAGTTGTCCGAATCGGCATCAGGATTTTTACCTTCCATGGTTTTTCTGTGGTTCTTGTTAATATCTATCCCGGCTTCGGTATGGATGAACCGTATCGGCCGAAAAAATATGGTTATAATCAGTCTGGTGATAACTTTTGTTGGTGTTATAATACCATATGTTGTGTACAGCTTTGCTTCGTGCCTTATTGCTTTTGCACTGATAGGTATAGGTAACACCATCTTACAGGTAGCACTTAATCCATTGTTATCTAATATAGTACATGGAAATAACTATGTTAGCGCACTTACCGGGGGGCAGTTTATTAAGGCTATCTCTTCATTTTGTGCACCTCTGATTGCTGCTTTTGCTGCTAAAGCTTTGGGCATGTGGTCTTACATTTTTGTCATTTATGCTGTTCTTACCCTGCTATCGTTGGCATGGTTATCAGTTACGCCTATCGAAAAAGAAGCACATACAACAAGCGGCGGCACATCTTTTGCCGATGCATTCCGCTTATTAAAGAATAGAAAGATACTTCTATTGTTCGGAGGTATTGTCTTTATTGTGGGGGCAGATGTAGGAATGAATACAATCAGCCCTAAATTGTTGATTGAATATTGTGGAAAATCTGTAGAAGATTCAGCTATAGGTTCCAGTGTATATTTTCTGATGAGGACTGCCGGTACGTTTTTAGGTATTATTTTGCTGAAAAAATTCAACCCTGTAAAATACTTTAGGGTAAATATTCTATTAGCTGCTGTCTTCTTTGTAGCACTATCTTTTGTGACAACAGAACTATTGATCCTTTCTTTTGTAGGATTGATAGGGTTTGCTTGTGCTACAGTTTTCTCAGTTATCTACTCTAAAGCAGTGGAAATCTTACCGGAAAAGACAAACGAGATATCAGGATTGATGATTACCGGAGTATGTGGTGGAGCAGTAATCCCTCCATTAATGGGATTCTTCTCAGATTTACTAGGTGGACAAAACGGATCTTTAATAGTGATTGCTGTGTGCATTTTGTATTTGGTTTTTTGCGCATATAAAATTGGTATAAAAGAGAGTAAGGCTTAAGTATTACTCTTTTCTGTCATGTTGAACGTAGTGAAACATCTCTTGCTTAAAGAGATTCTTCACTACGTTCAGAATGACAAAGAGAAAGTCACTATTGATGCATTTTCTTCTTTTTTCGAGAAAGTATTATCATTTGAAATTAATAGCTATTCCTGCTGCAATATATGGCGATGCCTGAAAATATCCTCCCGGTTGGTCGCTAAACATCGCTTTCAGAGTCCTTTTCTTATACATTCCTATTCGCATACAATTGACTCCAACAGTCAGAGGAATAGATATTTTATCTGCTATTTTAAAGTTTAAGCGTCCTCCACCTATCATATATTGGTGAGTAAACATCATATCTTTGCCATCCTTTTCCAGCAATGACATCTGTCCGTTCATTTCAAAAATCAAGCTTGTACACATGTATTTGTTCAGATTATAACCTGCTGACATATTTAACCCGTCTGCCATAGATATATTAACCTGAAACAAACCATCAGTATTCCAATTCAAATACATAGCAGGAAAAGCCATCGGGTAACCAAAACTATTATTGACAGCTAAACCTCCACCTAGTTGGAGATTTGGTCTCACATTACATACAAAAATAGCACAACCGTTTCCTAGTATATGTTTGCTTGTTATTTTCGATACATTGGTTGTTGGGGAATATACTCCGGCGCCGAGAGATAAAATCAAAGACCATTTATTACTGATTGGCCTCATATGTGTAATTCCTAAATAGCCATTCATAATTTCGTCCGATACTAAATCCTCTGTGAAGTTCTTGTTTTTTAGAGAAACATATGAGGCTCCGGTGTTAATACTCCATGCTGTAGGTTGGTTTCTCTCATTCATCTTCATAGAGAGAGGGATGTTTATATTCCCTTGATATACAATAGCCGATCCCTTGCTATCGCCTATCTTTTCGTTCGTATCATCATCTCTATAGCTCGAGGTTCCCATGTATTCAGTTTTCAACGATATCTGTGCATTTGTATATATGCAGAGAAGAAAGAAGCTTACAAATAATAATATTGGTTTCATATCAGATGTTTATAATTTGATGACAAATATCATCAAGGTTGTCTTTTTGACGAATTCTTTTTGACGAATGATATATTTGCTTTTGACGAATGATAAACCTGTCTATAAACTAATGTCTTATATTTGTAGCATGAAAATACAGATTAAAAAATATAAAAGCCTTGTAGCTCTATTTTGGGTGATACTATATTGCCAGTTTTTATTTCAGGCACTGCCACAGACTTCAGTTACTGAAGCATTATTGTTTCCTTTATTCCTTTTAGTAACTGCTTATCCTTTTACAATGTATTTGAGTAAAAATCTATTAAATAAGGCAATGAAAAGTAGAAAGTGGAAGGCCTTTATTATTCAGCTTATTATTTTCTCTATTATAGTAGGTGGAATATTTCTATTTTATCTTTTTCTGTTCAATTGGTTCACTAAAGTTGGTATTTCTGAACCAACAGATTATTTTAATATAGAAGATTATCCTTGGTATTTTTTTACAATATTCTTATCAGCCGGAGTCTTAATTAATGTATGTTTTTGTTGCTTGCAATTTTACTATGCTCATTATTATCTGGAAAAAGAGCATCTAGAGTCTCAGTTGCAGGTGCTTAAAGGGCAGATAAATCCACATTTTATGTTCAATGTACTGAATCATATTAATTACTATGTGGAAAAGAAAGATGATTTGGCGTCTCCTTTGTTGTTGAAATATGCCGATATACTTCGTTATCAACTATACAGTGGAAAGAAAGACGAAGTGAGCATACGGGAAGAGATACAGTTCCTGAAAGACTTTGTAGATATAGAAAAAATCAGATGGGAAGACAAATTAGATATTACATGTGTATGGAATATGGAAGACGAAAATAGGAGAGTACCTCCATTATTGTTTATTCCTTTGGTAGAAAATGCTTTTAAACATGTCTATAGAGGAGCTAATAGTAAAGGGTATATAAATATAATTTTTGAACAGCATAAGCGAAATATCTGTTTGGAAGTAGAAAATTCTAAGAAAACAATGCAGACAAATATAATTGGAGAAAACTCCGGTATAGGTCTGGACAACCTTAAAAACCGATTAGATATACTTTATAATCACAATTATAAGTTATCAATAAAAGAAACAGAAACAACTTATTACTCAAAACTCGAAATTTCGTTATAAAATGTCTGATATTCGTCCTTTAAAATGCTTGATTGTTGATGATGAGCTAATCGCTATTAAGGTTATAATAAGTAATATAGAAAAATTAGATTTTTTGGTTGTAGAAGCTACATGTGCGTCTGCTCTTGAAGCTGCTGTAGTCTTAAAAGAGAAAGAAATAGACCTTATGTTCCTCGATATCAACATGCCCGATCTTTCAGGACTGGAATTCTTGGAATCGTTAGATAAAGCACCTTTGACTATTTTTACAACAGCTTATTCCGAATATGCATTAGAAGGGTACAGGCTGAATGTAGTGGACTATTTGCTAAAACCTATTTCCTTCCAGCGTTTTTTTCAGGCAGCAACAAGGGCTCATGATATTTTCGAATCTCATCTGTTGCCTCAAAGCTCAGGAGAAGAGTCCAAATCGGATATGTATATTCGACAAGGTGATTCATTTATAAGAATTGTGTGGGAAGACATTTTATATGTAGAGGGTATGCAGAACTATTTAAAGCTATATATGGCTGATCAAAGCTATGTGATACATCAAACAATGACATCGTTAGAAGAAATACTGCCTAAAGAATCATTTTTCAGAATACATAGATCGTATTTGGTCAATATCTCAAAAATAGATACAATTACAGGAGGAAGGCTTTTTATAAATAAGAAAGAACTGCCTATCTCTAAACAAAGGAAAGACGAATTATTGAATACTGTTGTATACAAGAATCTTATCAGTAAATAAGCAAAAATAGTTAAATCATAAATGAGGCTAGACAAAGTTTATTTATCTTTGATGGCCTTATTTTATTTAATACTAATAATACTAAAAAAACAGATGAATAAGCTTTTAATTCTGATATTTACAGTAATTCTTATCACTTCGTGTAATAACAAAAAAGACTCACAAAAAGACATTATTCAATCCGACTTTGATTTTGCAGCATCTCAACTCACATTTGCAATGTCTGAGGTAGATAAGGGTTTGGTTTTAGATTCCATTGCCAGAATTGGAAAAGACGGGAAGAGACCCTTAGTTTCTCCCCGTTCCATAGATGAAGAAGGCAACCTTATCCTTGTCCCTTCCCGCGACTGGACAAGCGGCTTCTTTCCCGGAGAAATCTGGTATATGTACGAATACACAAAAGACCCTAAATGGGAACAGGCAGCCCGCAAATACACGGCCCCGATAGAAAGAGAAAAGATAAACGGAGTAACACACGATATGGGCTTTAAAGTCTATTGCAGCTTTGGAAACGGATATCGCCTGACCAAAGATGAAAAGTATAAA
>USOX01000003.1 GCA_900556485.1 uncultured Dysgonomonas sp. | reverse complement strand
TCTCTTATGCTGATTACTATTTTCTTGAGGCTTTGTTGAGAAAGCAGAAACTGGAACAAACTGGTAAATTATTCTAAAACTGTTGCAAAACAAGATAATAATATTTAAAGGATCTGCTTCGATTTGAGTATCAAATTAAAGCAGGTTTTTTATTTTTCTTTAAATAGGTCAAAATTGCATACTAAATCATTATATTGATGAGGTGTAACTTTTTTTAACACTTCTATAGGGTTACAACTTATCGAATTATTGTATTACTTTGCACTCTGAATCTTATACAGAGGTTCTTTTTATTATATGCAAATACAGTTCAAAGACAAATCACACATCATAAAAAAAGACTATCAAAAATTACTTCTGCTTATTAGTTGGCTTATGTGAATAAGTCATTTCTTCTCAACACTCTGTTTCACAGGATTATAGAAAAAAATAACATTTAAATCATTTTATATATGAGTAAACTTTATTTACTCGCAGGGGTATTGTGCATGCTTCTGTGCGTACAAAAATTGTCTGCACAAGAAAAATTAGAAAAGGTATTAACCCTTGACGAAATGTTCCGTCTGGTTACAGAAAGCAGTAAACAATTGAAATTGTCTCAAGCAGGTGTAACAACCGCCAAAAAGGCAACAGAGACAACAAAAAATCTCCGTTTACCAACCATTGATGCTTCTTTACCTGTCTCATACTTAGGAGACGGCACTATCATGGATAGGGAGTTTACGGATATGAGTCGTGCTCCTATGCCACATTTCGGTAATAACTTTGCATTAGAAGCTTCACAAGTTGTATTTGCCGGAGGAGCTATCTCTAATACAATCGCAAAGGCAAAATTAGAAGAACAAGTTGCCCGGTTGAATTACGAAAAAGACCGGATGGATATTCGTTTTTTACTTACAGGCTATTATTTGGATCTATACAAATTAATAAATCAACGGGAAGTATATGTAAAGAATATCGAACAAACAAATCTGTTAATCAAACAGATTAAAGCCAAATATGATGAAGGAATGGCTTTGAATAATGACATTACCCGTCACGAACTGACTTTACAGAATTACAATCTGGCACTTATCGAAATAGATAATAATCGTGATATACTCAATCATCATCTGATTACGACTTTAGGATTAGATCATCATATTATAATCAAACCCGATACAACGATTATAGAAAACTATCTTGGAAATGTAACTCTATCTAATCTGATGGGCATAGCTGAAAATAATTTACCGGAATTAAAATCGGCAGAAATTAATATACAGATTGCCGAAAAGGGTGTAAAATTGGCAAAAGCCGATTATCTGCCTTCTATAGCAATAGTAGCTGCTAATCATCTGGATGGACCTATAACAATAGAGGTTCCGGCTATAAATAAAAACTTTAATTATTGGTATGTAGGCGTAGGAATCAAGTACAGTTTATCCTCATTATTTACATCCAAAAAGAATGTCAATCTGGCTAAGTCGCAGCAGGTGTTAGCTATAGATGCAAAGAATGTTATTGCAGAACAAACAGAAATGGCTATACATACAGATGTAACCCGTTATAAAGAGTCGTTCGAAAAACTAAATACATTCGAAAAGAGCTTACAGCTTGCTAACGAAAACTACCGTGTTATCAACAATCGATATATCAACAATCTTGTACTGATAACAGAGATGCTGGATGCCAGCAATACAAAGCTGAATGCTGAGCTTCAGGTGGTAAATGCAAAAATCAATATTATCTACAATTATTATAAATTACAACGTACAATAGGAAAACTATAATCATCAATATGGAAACTCAAGAAAACAGAAAAAAAGGGAAAAGTATTCAATTCAGGATCTTCAATTATATATTACTGGCAATTATTATATTAGGCATCGGATGGGTAATTGCACAGTTCCTGGTAGTGGGAAGTGCGAAATATACAAACAATGCACAGGTGAAACGTCATATTGTACCTGTCAATTCGCGAGTGCAGGGATATATCAAAGATATACGTTTCGAGGAATATCAGCATGTAAATAAAGGTGATACACTTCTTATTATAGATGATACAGAGTATATTTTTCATTTGGCTCAGGCGGAGGCAAATTATGCAAATGCGTTAGCCGGAAAAAGTGTAATGGGTTCCACAATAAGCACAACTTATAATAACCTGACCGTTTCGGATGCAGGTATAGAGGAAGTAAAGGTAAGGTTAGAACATGCGGCAACCAATCTGAGAAGGTACGAAAATCTTCTAAAGCAAGAAGCTGTAACCCGTGATCAGTATGACAATATAAAAACAGAATATGATGCAACCAAAGCAAAATATGATATGATGGTGCGTCAGAAAAAATCGACAGCACTGATGGGAGAGGAGCAAACAAAACGTTTATCTCAGAATGATGCTAATATCAAGCAAATGAAAGCGGCTTTGGACATGGCAGAACTGAATTTGTCATATACAGTAATTGTTGCACCATGCAGTGGAATTGTCGGGCGTAAAGACTTACAGGTAGGGCAATTAGTACAACGGGGGCAATCTGTAGTGAGCATCGTTGATGAATCGGATGTATGGGTGATTGCTAATTATAAAGAGAAACAAACCAAAGATATAGCTTTGGGCGATGAAGTTGAAATAGATATAGATGCAATCCCTGATGTGAAATTTAAGGGGAAAATTACGGCTATGTCTCAGGCAACAGGTTCTGCTTTTTCGCTTGTGCCCACAGATAATTCGACAGGGAACTTTGTAAAAGTAGAGCAACGGATACCTATTCGTATAGAACTAACTTCTGACAACGATGCTGAGAATTTAGCTAAGTTAAAAGCTGGAATGAGTGCCGAAGTATATGTAAAATCAAACTAAACAGAACTGAATGATTCCACAAGGTAAATACCGTATTATGGCGTTCAAGGACTTTGTACCCGACCGCCTGAGATTTATCATATTACTTTCGATAGCTATACTCTTTCAACTCTCTAATAGCATCTATCTGACCAATCTGAATGAAGTCGTAGGAGGAAAGGCTCTGGCAATGGAAGATGTGAAATTTATCAGCACAGCTTCGTTTATCGGGATGACAATGATTTTCCCATTGCTGTTTCGTATCAAGTTTCGCTTTATGTCGCGTACCATATTGCTGACGGCTATGGCAGTGATAGTTGTAGGGAATATCATATGCATGTATTCGGATAATATTCTTACCCTATACATTACTTCTTTTATCGTAGGTGCAGTAAAGATGGTGGGCATGTTCGAATGTATGTCGTCTATACAGCTTATTATCACCCCGAAGAGGGATTTTACAATTTTTTTCTCGATTGTATACCTTGTTGTATTAGGTTCAATACAATTATCAGGATTACTAACAGCAGAGATATCATACCTCTTTAGCTGGAAGTATATGCATATCCTTATAGTTGGTTTGCAGCTATGCGCTATGACGGTTATCTATTTTCTGATGCGTCCTATCCGCTTGATGAAGAAGTTCCCTCTTTATCAGATAGACTGGCTTGGTATGGGTTTATGGACAATAGTATTGGTGCTTATCAATTTCATTTTCGAATATGGAAAGCGTCTCGATTGGTTCGATTCGAAATATATATTGATTGCAACAGTTGCAACCGTTTTCTTTCTAGTATGTGCTATCCAAAGGATGTTTGGAATACGTCGTCCTTTTATAATGCCCGAAGTATTTAAATATAAACAGTTGATAAGGGCAATAATATTACTGGCAATATTGCAGTTATTCCTTAGTACATCAACAGTTATACTAAATGCATATACTGGTGGTATTCTGCATTACGATATCCTGCACAATGCTTCGTTAAATTGGGCTGTCTTTGTAGGGGTGCTTATCGGTGTGGTATATTCCTTTTACTGGATGGCTATTTTTAAAGGAAATTATAAGACTATATTCTTTATTGGATTCCTGTGTTTTGTATTACATCACTTTATTATCTATTTTATTCTTCAACCTTCTATTGCTAAAGAAGATTTATATCTGCCTTATTTATTGAAAGGTATCGGATATATTACCCTATACATCAGTCTGGCTCTTTATGCTGCTGAAGGAGTTTCTTTTCCACATTTCTTTTCAAGCATTACTGTGATGAGCTTTGTACGGTCGGCAATAGGAGGCACTATGGCATCCAGCCTTTGTGCTAGTGTTTTACAGTATTTGCAGAAGAAGAACCTGATAGTCTTGTCCCAAAATATGGATTTGGTAAATCCAATGTCCAATCATGTTTTTCAAAATGCATTCAATCAATCTGTAGCTACCGGACATTCAGTCGAACAAGCTCAGATTGCAGCCACTCAGGCTTTGCATGGTATAACTAATATGCAGGCAATGCTTCTGAGTTGGAAGGAAATTTACGGAGGTGTTACCCTGTTCGGTATAGTTGTGCTTTTAGGTATCTTGTCTGTAAGATATGCACGCCCAACTTATCATAAGCTACCTAAATTGAGATATATCTGGAAAAATATGAGGAATAGAGTTTATAGCAGATAATGACAATATAATATTTTGCATGATTGCTTTTACCCTCTCTAGGTATTGCTAAGAAGGAGGTAAAAGCAATCTTAATTATATACTACCCATATTGGAGACCATACTTACTCAATAGCTCCATAAATTGATTCAGAATCTTTTTTCCTCCAAAAGCACCGGACATATACTTTATCGATGGCATCTGCATAATAAATTCTAAATCATTAGGCATTATACATTTACTTGTTATCCCAAATCGTTCGATATTAGGGATAGACGCTATGCTTGAAATATCCGTTAAGTTTTTGCAATCCCAGATAGAAAGGCGTTGCAGGTTTTTACATTCCGATAAATCCGGGAAATTATATAGATGAACAGCATTCACTATACCAATATATTCTAAAGAATGCATATCTGATAGAAATGAAAAGTTATCGATATCATTCCTCACTCCATTGATAAAAATCTCTTTTAATTTCCCCAGCTTTTTAAGTGCAGTCCAGTCCCTGATAGTACAACTATACATTACCAATTTTTGTAATCCTTTCATTGGTAGTAAAAAATCAAGATTGTCAGCCTTCAGGCCTGTAATAACAACTCTTTTACATCTTTTGTGCTTTTCCAGCTGTTCTAAATCCTCTTTATTAAGTCTTCTTTCTATAAAGATGCCACTGCTAAGCCTATTAAATCCGTCATTCATAAGTTTGTGATGAAATTAGCGTTAAGTGTGGCAAGATAATAAAAATGGTTATATCGTAGATAATAAAATAAAGAAAAGGATTCTATTTCTTTGCACCCCTTATGTAATCCGTTGTGTACTTTGTGGTTAATGCCTTTGCTGTTAAGATATGAAATAAATCTTTACATAGAGTTTTATACCTAAGTATACGAAAAAAGCACTTTCGTATCATTTTATGGGCTGTTCGTATCAATATTCAAAACAGCCTTCCTTAACAGCCTACATTTGTGATATAAATCAAATAAAACATCACAAATGAATAAAACAGAAGTAATAGAAAAAGTATCGCAATTATCAGGAGTTGAAGCTTCTGACTGCACAAAAGTTCTGAACGCTTTGGAACAGGTATTGAATAACGAACTGGAAGCATCAGGAAGCATCCGCAATTTCGTAGGCAAACTATATAAACTTCTCTCCATCCTGAAAAAATAATAACTAATATATAAAAACAAGCAACTATGAAAAGAATAATTGTATTATCAATCTTAAGTCTGTGCATGGCAATAAACATATTCGCACAAAACAAACAATTAGTACAGAATATCAAAGGTGTTGTTGTAGACCGTTTGTCAGGAGCACCGCTTCCATTTATCTCAGTAGGTCTTTTGGATATGCCTCAGATAGGATCGATAACAGGAGACAACGGGCAATTCACTTTAGAAAATGTACCTGTAGGACGTCACGATTTGCAAGCTTCTTCTGTAGGCTACGAAACAAGTGTTATGCGTGAGATTATGGTGACATCAGCAAAAGAAGTTTATCTCGAAATTCAGCTAACAGAAAAGGCTCAGGAATTAGGAGAAGTAGTAGTCACCGTAAAAACGAACAAAGACGAACCTCTGAATAAAATGGCTCTCTTTGGCGGACATATGCTAAGTGTGGAAGAAGCCTCACGCTATGCCGGAGGGATGGATGATCCCGCTCGTTTGGTCAGCTCATTTGCCGGAGTATCTCCCGGAGTAGGGAACAATGGTATATCTGTACATGGTAATGCTCCCAGCCTCCTGCAATGGCGTTTAGAAGATGTGGAAATTCCTAACCCTAACCACTTTGCCGATGTATCAACTCTGGGTGGTGGTATATTATCTTCTTTAAGTAATAATGTATTGGGCAATTCCGATTTCTTTGCAGGTGCTTTTCCTGCCGAATATAACAATGCAGTGTCAGGTGTCTTTGATATGAAGCTCAGAAACGGGAATAGCAACAACTTCCAACATACATTACAGGCAGGATTACTAGGTTTGGATTTTGCATCGGAAGGACCAATCAGTAAGAAACATAATTCATCTTATATATTTAACTACAGATATTCAACAACAGGATTGATGAATAAGGTAAGTCCGGCAGGAGATTTAGAACAAATAATGGATTATCAGGATTTAAACTTCAAATTCAATTTCCCGACTAAAAATGCAGGAGTATTCTCTGTATGGGGCACAGCATTGAAAGATAAGATAAAACCCGAAATAGAATCGCCGGAAGAATGGGAATACAAAGATGATGGTAAAGATTCAAGAATGAAACAACTTTCGGCAGCGGCCGGATTGAGCCACCGCTACTTCTTCAGTAACAATGCTATGTTGAAAACCACTCTGGCTACTACTTATTCTGATACAGAAGCAACAGAAGATCAATACGACAATAATATGGTTTCTACTCCATATCTTAATTTCAATAGTAAATTTACTAATCTGGTTCTAACTTCGTCTTTCAATAAGAAATATAGCAGCAAGCATACTAATAAAACCGGTTTTACAATAACGAATATGAGATATGATATGGATTTTCAATTAGCTCCATTCGATACTAAACCATTGGAAACTATCTCGGAAGGAAAAGGCAATACCAATCTATTATCAGCTTATACAAGTTCATTGTTTAATCTTAGTGATAACGTTTCTGCAACATTAGGAGTTAACGGTCAGTACCTTACTCTAAACGACAGCTGGACAGTAGAACCTCGTGCAGCCATTAAATGGCAGATGTCATCAAAGAGCTCTTTAGGATTTGCTTATGGATTGCATAGCCGCATGGAAAAAATGGACGTATATTTTGTAAAAACAAGAAATACAGGAGATGAACTGGTAAATAAAAATCTGGACTTCACAAAAACACATCATCTGGCATTGTCATACAATTACAAAATTTCGGATGATATGAATTTAAGAGTAGAACCTTATTTCCAATACCTATACGATGTGCCTGTGATGGCCGACAGTTCTTATTCCATACTTAATCGCAATAATTTTTATGTAGAAGATGCATTGGTAAACAAAGGAAAAGGACGCAACTATGGAATAGATGTTACATTCGAAAAATATATGACCAAAGGAATGTATTATATGATAACAGCATCGGTTTTGAACTCAGAATATACAGGTGGAGATGGTGTATGGCACAATACAAGATACAATCGCAACTATATACTGAACGGATTATTCGGAAAAGAATGGATGATTGGGCGTAACAAACAGAATGTATTAGGCGTAAACCTTAAGCTGACATTGCAGGGAGGTGAAAGATATAGTCCGGTAGACGAAGCTGCTACAATGGCTCACCCCGATAAAGAGACGCAATACGATGAGACTAAGGCCTTCTCAAAACAATTATCACCAATGCTTCTGGCTAACTATACAATCAGTTACCGTATGAACCGCAAAAAAGTATCGCACGAATTTGCAATCAAAGGGATGAATGCAACAGGCTATAAAGAATACTTCGGTCACGAATATAATCTGCAAACAGGTAAAATTGAACCTCGCCGATTAAAGAATTCTATTTTCAATATGGTGTACAGGCTTGATTTTTAATCTAGAACGAGTAAACAGGGTTACACAGAAACATCCGGAGTTTCTTATATTGCCAAATGGTGGAATAAGAAACTCCGTGTTTCCCCTTATATATTCTAGGTTTAATGAAGAAGAACAAAAAATTGTATCTTTGTTTAATCTGCACAGAAAAATAAAATAAGATGAAAGAAAGCTATATATTACCCTCATTTCTGGTAGATTCTAAATATCGGTTTTTAAGACATTTTCTTTTTATACTGACTGGAGCTATAATTACTTTCAATCAAACATTTGTAGCCTATCAGGATTGTCAGGACATTTTAGGTAGCCGTATATATCTGATTTGCCTTTCCTCTTTTCTCTTATATCTGATTACTATTTATTTCAATTATTATTATCTGGTTTCCAAATTCTTATTAAAAGGGGAGTATGTTATTTATTTTGTAATATTATCATTGATTGTATTTTCTCTGCCAGTACTGGCCATAGTAGAAGAATACTGGGTACGAAATGCATTACAATTACCTCATCGGATTACGTCATATACCAGTCCTTTAATTCTGATTGATAGCGTGGCTTCATTTGTGATGACTCTGATTTGTTTTTGTGGAGTAACAGCTTTTAAATTATTTAATTATTGGATTGCAGGAAATAAACGAGTGAGCGAATTAGAGTATGAGCACCTAAAATCAAAATTAAATAAACTGAAAGGACAGGTAACCCCTGCTTTTCTTTCCAAGACTCTTAGAAATGCTTCATCATTAGTGATGTCAGAACCTCAAAGAGCAACAGATATGTTGATGCGATTAGGTCAATTGCTTAGATATCAATTGTATGACTGTAGCAGACAACGAGTATTCTTAAAGTCGGAAATAAATTTTTTAACTAATTTCCTTGATTTGGAACGGCTGAACAGGAAGCAATTCCAGTATAGGTTTCATACAGGGGAAAACTTAAATAATATATCTGTATCGCCACTTCTTTTTATATCTCTGATACAAGATATAGTAGATGAAAGCCTATCTCTCGATCTTTTTTTTCATGTTGAAAGAGGATTACTTACCTTTATGTGTCAATCGGACGGTAAGGGAAACCTGAGTGGAAAATCTCTATCCCTGATTAATAAAAGATTGGAGCTGCAATATCCCCAAAAACACAGATTATTGCTGAAACCGGGAATAATAGAACTTCAAATAAATATTTCAGAAAATGGAAATGTTGATTAATAGAAGTAGAATATCTTCATTGTTGTTAGATGACAGGTATCGGATAGCTAGGCATGTAACACTACAGATTGTTATTTTGATGATAACGATAGGAGTCTTTTTCGATGCACCTGATAAACTGAATTTGTCTTTAAACCGTTTTGGTGGTTGGATTGGGTATTCTTTTTTTGTCAATATGTTAGTTTATTTCAACGCCTTTGTATTATTCCCTCGCTTCTTAGTTAAGAATAAAATATTCTTATATATTGTTTCCCTTGTGTTATTCACTTTTTTTGCTTTATCTATACAAATGGTAATACAGGAATATTTTTACGATATAGCAGTTACTAATCAAGAGCAATCTTCACTTGTAGCTATAGTACTGAGTGTGACATCTTCACTACTTGCTATTTTTTTCTTTCTTGGCGGAATATCAGCTCTGATGTTGTTTAAACATTGGATGACAAGTAACCGTCGCATAGTCAATCTAAGGTTAGCAACTTCACAAACCGAACTGAATTTTCTAAAAAGCCAGATAAATCCTCATTTCCTCTTCAATATGCTCAATAATGCTAATATTCTGATAGAAGAGGATCCTCGCATGGCTTCGTATATATTGTCTAAGCTCGACTATTTGCTCCAATATCAATTGAATGATAGCGAGCAGGATAAAGTATATCTGGAGGCAGATATTAATTTTTTATCCAACTTTTTGGAACTTGAAAAAATACGACGCGATAATTTTGAGTACAAAATATCTATAACCGGAAATACTGAAAAGATACAGGTAGCACCTCTCTTATTCATTCCTTTTGTAGAAAATGCTGTAAAGCATAATCTCTCTGGTGAAGAAAACTCTTATGTTCATATATCGTTCGAAATAGACAAACATAAGCTTGTTTTTGATTGCATCAATTCTACCTCAGAAAATATTACAGAAGGAATATCCGGAGGGCTTGGATTGGCTAATATAAAGCGTAGACTCGATCTATTATATGGTCAGGATTATTTATTGAAACAAACAAAAAACGATACAGTTTATACTGTAAATTTACAATTGAAATTATGAGATGTATTATAGTTGATGACGAGCCTATTGCTCGTGAAGGAATTAAGAAACTGGTAAAACCTATATCGCAATTAGAACTGTTGAATTCATTTAACAGTGCAAAAGCTGCATCAGAATATATGGAAACTAACCATGTCGATTTAATATTCCTCGATATACAAATGCCGGGAATCAACGGCATCGAGTTTGCGAGAAGCATACCCAAACATACCCTCATTATATTTACTACCGCCTACTCTGAATATGCTCTCGATAGCTATGAAGTAGACGCTATTGACTATCTGGTGAAACCAATTGATCCGGCAAAATTTCGTAAGGCTGTGGATAAGGCTATTACATATCATTCGCTCTTGATGGAGGAAGATGAAAAAAGCGTAGAGAATGTCGAAGACGAATATATATTTGTAAAGTCCGACAGACGATTTTTTAAGGTCAATCTTAAAGATATCCTTTTTATAGAGGGGCTCAAAGATTATGTGATTATACAGATGGAACAGCAACGTATAATCACCCGTATGAATGTGAAAACGATTCATGATATGCTTCCAAAGAGTATTTTTCTCCGGATAAACAAATCATATATTGTAAATAAGAATCATATCGAGTCATTCGACAATAATGATGTATTTATCAAGACTTATGAGATCGCCGTTGGTAACTCCTACAGAGATGCGTTTTTTGATGATATGATGAAAAAAACAAAATAAGGAATCTGTTTTTCGAACTAAAAATCTTACCTTTGCGCCACATTTAGCGAAAGGGATAAGAAAACGTTGACGATAATATTGGATTATCCGTAAACAGCAAATGTCAGTTCATCCCAAAACATAACTCGGCGTGAGTTTGTTTTGTAATATTCACTTCTAAATTAAACGACATGGATGAAAGCGACAGTAGAACTACTAACAGAAGAAACCAAATTACTGGTTGAGGCAGGAGATATTAACAATCTTCGCGAATTTCTAGACAATCTAAACATTTCCGATGTAGAAGACCTGATTGACGAGTTACCCGAATACGCTTCGTTACTCATAGATACATTAAGCCTGAAAAGAGCTATAAATGTATTCCGTATTCTGGATGTACCTACGCAGGAGCGTGTAATTAAGAAACTTCCGGGACAGAAGATATCCGAAATATTGAATGGACTTCCTCCCGACGACCGGACTTCATTCTTTGGAGAGCTGAAAGACCAGGAACAACTGCATCGTTTGGTTTCCCTCCTTTCACCCGAAGACAGGAAGGAAGTATTTACATTATTATCATACCCCGAAGATAGCATAGGGCGTTTGATGACCCCCGACTTTCTGGCTATAACAAAGGATTATACTGTTGGGCAGACATTGGCATATATTCGCCAGAATGGAAAAAATACGGAAACTATTGATGTTATTTACATTTTGGATGAGCAAGGGGTACTTATCGATGACTTACGAATTAGGGAATTACTGGTAAGTGATCCTAATACTTCTATTTCCGATTTGATGGATCATCGTCTCATATACCTTAATGCTCTTGATCCGGTGGAAGAAGGTATTAAGATATTTAAGATGAACAACCGGGTGGCGCTTCCGGTAATTGATTCGCAAGGTATCTTGCTTGGTATTGTTACCATAGATGATATGCTTTGGGTAGCAGACGAAGAGTATTCGGAAGATATGCAACGAATGGGAGGTATATCAGCTCTCGACGAACCATATCTCGATCTACCTATATATAAATTGATATGGAAACGTGCCGGATGGCTTATCGTTCTATTTATTGGAGAGCTACTTACTGCATCTGTTATGCAGTATTACGAAGAACAGTTAGCTCAGGTGATAGTTCTGGCACTATTTCTTCCTTTGATGATTTCGAGTGGAGGTAACAGTGGTTCGCAGGCTTCAACGCTTGTTATTCAGGCAATGGCAACAGGAGAAGTGCGGTTGAAAGATTGGTGGCGGGTATTTCGCCGCGAAGTGGTATCCGGGCTAAGTCTGGGTATTATCTTAGGAATTATTGGCTTTATGCGTATATATGTGTGGCATCAGATTTTTCCCGATTTATATGGCGAACATTGGATAATGGTCGGTTCTACAGTTTCGCTGGCATTGATAGGTATTGTTGCATGGGGATCGCTTATAGGTTCAATGCTGCCGTTTATTCTGCGTCGTTTAGGAGCTGATCCTGCTACATCTTCTGCGCCGTTTGTAGCAACAATAGTCGATGTTACAGGCTTGATAATTTACCTTACTATTGCCAGTTGGATATTTGGACCTTTGATGCATGGATGATGTTAATTAACTATTAAATAGGAAAGAGCCATATTTTATCAAAATATGGCTCTTTCTATTATGCGAGTTAAACTAGTATACTAGTTACTATTTCTCTTCGATCTTAAAACCGACCAATTTCAAATCGTTCCAATATTTAGGATATGACTTTGTTACTACTTTTGGTTCTGCGATCTCGATGCTTCCAAGTTTGATTGCAGCAGGGGCAAAAGCCATTGCCATACGGTGATCTTCATATGTTTTGATTACAGCATTAGGTTCGGGATCGCAACGTTCGCCATTCCATTCCAGAATACTGTCTTTGCTGTCATGTATAACATAACCTAGCTTCTTCATTTCTGCTTTGAGTGCTTCTATCCGGTCTGTTTCCTTTATTTTCAGGCTTTGCAGCCCTGTAAATAAGAAAGGTATGTTCATCATGCAGCACGTTACCACGAAGGTTTGTGCCAAATCAGGCTCGTTAATGAAGTTGTGGAACAGTTTTTTAGTCTTTCTGCTTGTCTTGGTAAGTAGCACACCATCATCCGTAAATTCTGTGTTTACTCCTAAGTCTAAAAATAATTCAGCGACTTTGGAGTCTCCTTGCATGCTATTTTTAAATAAACCTTTTAGTTCCAGTTTGGCTTCATTAGATAAAGCCATCATTTCGTACCAATAAGACGCTGCTGACCAATCCGATTCTACCACATAATTAGTCGGCTTATATTCTTCTGGATGTATTTTTATTACTTTATCGTCCCAATGTGTTTTTACTCCGTACTGAGCCATCATGCCCAGTGTGAGCTTAATATATGGTATCGAAATAACATCACCTTCCAGATGAATAGTCAACCCCTTGCTCATTGTTGGAGCAATCATTAGCAGAGCCGAAATAAATTGAGAACTAACATCTCCTGCCAGGAAAATATCGCCTCCTTCCAGTGCTGTTCCTTTAATTTGCAAAGGAGGATATCCCGTTTTTCCAAGGTATTCGATGCGAGCCCCTAGCAAAATTAAGGCATCTACCAATGTATATATGGGGCGTTCTTTCATCCTTTCGGTTCCTGTAATAATCCATTCTCCGGGAGTTATGGCTAGAAACGCAGTAAGGAAACGCATCGAAGTTCCGGCAGCTTTAACATCTATAAGATTACTTTCGGTACGGAAAGCCTCGACCATTACATTGGTATCGTCGCAATCGGATAAGTTTTTTATTTCGAATGGGCTGTAACTCAGTGAATTTAAGATAAGAGCCCTGTTACTTATACTCTTTGATGCCGGAAGTTGTATTATTGAATTTATCAGTTTGGGGCCAGTAACTTTGTATTGCATAGAATGATCTTTTTGTTATCATACGAATTTAACTAAAAACCCATAAAATACCAAGCTTTTATATATATATAAAATATAACAGAGCGGGTATTTTATGAGTTTTTTACATTATTATTAAATCTGGTTATCAACCGGTATTTCTCATACCTGCTGCAATACCTGATATAGTGATCATTAATGCAAGCTCAAGCTCCGAACTATGGCTTTCATCCTTACGTGTACGGTGAAGTAGTTCTACCTGAAGCAAGTTTAACGGATTGGTATATATATTACGCATTGCGATATTCTCTGCTATATCAGGAAGTCCTTCCATAAGGTATTCATCCTGAGATATACGTAAGATGGTTTTTATATCGCTCTCTAGCTGTATTCTCAGCTTAGTACCTATTTTTTGCAGGTTTTCTTCAATCAGGCGTTCATCATAATATTCCGACATCCGCGAATCCGCTTTAGCAAATACCATTTCCAGCATACTGATACGGGTTCCGAAGAATGGCCAGTCTTTGTACATTGATTTCAGTACATCGATTTGACCATTATCTATAGCATGTTGTAATGCTTCGCCGGCTCCAAGCCATGCAGGAAGCATCAGCCTGTTTTGTGTCCATCCAAAGATCCAAGGTATAGCACGTAAGCTTTCTACACCTCCGTTCGGACGGCGTTTTGCCGGACGTGAGCCAAGAGGCAGACGGGCTAATTCAGCTTCGGGCGTTGCTTGATAGAAATATGGAATAAAGTCCGGATCCTGATGTACAAGCCCCTGATAACTGTTACGAGATATTTCGGCTAACTCATCCATTAGATCTCTCCATTCTTGCTTTGGTGCAGGAGGAGGAAGCAGATTGGCTTCGAGTATTGCATCTGTATACAGCGACAATGTTTTTATTGCCAGATCAGGTAACCCAAGTTTGAAACGGATCATTTCTCCTTGTTCTGTTACTCGCAGACCGTCCTTTAATGATCCCGGAGGCTGAGAAAATAAAGCCACTTTGGCAGGGCCGCCCCCACGTCCAACTGTACCTCCACGTCCGTGGAATAGAGTCAAAGCAATTGCATTGTCCTGACAAGTCTTTATCAAAGCTTCCTGTGCTCTGTATTGAGCCCATCCGGCTGCAAGTGAACCGGCATCTTTGGCAGAGTCGGAGTAGCCGATCATTATCATTTGCTTGTTGCCGATGACACCTTTATACCAACTGATATTGAAAAGCTGTTTCATTATATCATTTGCATTGTTCAAGTCGTTAAGTGTTTCGAACAATGGTGTTACAGGCAATGTATAAGGGCATTCAGCTTCTTTCAGTAGCAAATATACTGCTAATATATCCGAAGGAGTACGTGTCATTGAAATCACATAGGTAGGTATTACACCTGCCGGAGTTTCTGCGATGACTTTGCAAGTATCAAGCAATTCTTTTGTTTGCGGACTTGGTTGCCAGTTGTTTGGCACTAATGGGCGCTTCGAATTGAGTTCCTTTATAAGGAAAGCTTGTTTATCTTCTTCCGACCATGTTTCGTAGTCGCCCAATCCCAGATAACGGGTTATTTCGCCCAATGCTTCTGTATGGACTGTGCTTTCCTGACGTATATCGAGTTGAGTAAGAGTCATTCCGAAACAACGTATACGGCGCAGGGTATCCAATAACTTATCATTTGCTATTATTTCCATATTACATGCCACAAGCGACTTGTAGCACTCATATAATGGATTCCACAACTGCTCGTTGTGAAGAATTACATCTTCGGTTATATCAGGATGCTTTCCGTCTATAAGCATATCCAGATAGATGCCGGTTGCTTTCAGTTGACTGCGAAGCTTTTTGGCTAGTTCACGATATGGTTCTTGTACATCGTAGTTGCCTATATAATCCCTGAATTCAGTGGTACAGGCAGCCATAGACAGTTCTTTTACCAATACTTCTATATCCGAAAGGAAAAGCTTTGCAGCTCTTTTGCGGCTGTCCAGAAGCACATCTTTTGTAACCTTTGCTGTTACATTCGGATTTCCGTCGCGGTCGCCACCCATCCACGAAGAGAAATGTATCGGACGGGCATCTACAGGGAAACTGTATCCTATAGTATTTTTCAATTGCTCGTCAAGTTCACGTATATATGTCGGAACGGCTGCCCACAAACTATTTTCAACAACTTCATATCCCCATTTAGCTTCTTCGTTAGGAGTAGGGCGGTTTTGGCGTATTTCGTCAGTGTACCAATATTGAGCGATAAGCTGTTTCAATCGCTTCATTATCTGTACTTTGTGATGATCGGCTAAGTCGTCGTGGTCGAGCATTGCCAGACAATGGTCTACCTGATTGAGATTATTAATCAGCGAGCGCCTGTTTATTTCTGTTGGATGCGCTGTCAGTACCAAGTCGATAGAGATATTTTGTATGGCATCTACTATTTCTTTATCGCTAAGGTTAGCATCTTTTAGCTTTGCATATATTGCAGGAAAATCAACCGGGTTTTCTGCTCCTTGTGCATGTGGCGAAACACTGTTATACTGTTCTGCCGTATTGGTAAGATTCAGAAACTGATTGAATGATCGGGCTACAGGTAAAAATTCTTCATCTTTCAGATTCTCGAGCGTTTTTACCAGCGATTTGTGTGCCTCTAAGTCCCCGTTATGCGAGGCTTTTGACAGCCTGCGTATTGTTTCAATAAGATCTACCATATCCTGCCCTTTGGCTTCTCCGATGGTTTTACCCAGCAGATCGCCCAGTAGCTTGATATTGTTGTGCATTAGAGATTGTGGTATACTGTTCATACTTTTATTTTTATTAGTTGTATTTTAAACAGTTTTCAACAGGGACTGTTCAAATATTCTTTTTACAGTCCCGTTTTTATATTACTCGTTTATTAGTGTAAACAATTCTTCTGCCGCTTCGCGAGGACCATCTTTTGTACGTCCTTCGATAGCTAGAGATGTATGGATTTCACCTATTTTTACACCATTATCATTCATGTCAGTGAAGAATTGCTTGATAAGCTTTCCTGCTACTTCTTGTTCTTGTACAGGTCCGAATGGATTTGCAAAGTATGAAGTAACAAGTCCCTTTTCAGTTGTTGTTCCTTTAGCCTTACGTGCTCCTGCTTCGAATACAGTGATAGCTTCATCCAGATCGGTAAAGAATTTGATCTTCTTATCAACATCAGCGTAGTTATTTGCATAAAGGAAATAATCTACCTTGTAACCTTTCATGATAATGTCGTATGTTGCAGCAGGTATAGTAATACGTGCATTTACTTTATCAGGATTGGTATAGATACCTCTTTCCAGCTGTTCGAAAGCATAGGTAGGATCAAGGTCGTCGATACGCACAAAGGCTCCGATTTCGGTTCCGTATCCTTTAATAGTACCATCTTCTTCTTTTTTGAGATATCCCATATCATCGAAGATAATACGCATGTGGCGAATATATGTTTCGTTCAGTGAGCGGAATGCTTCAAGGCTTTCTGATTTCCCTGCGCCACTGTCGCCCATGATAATAATGTTTGCCTCTTTTCCATTTTTGAGTGCAATATTCACCATTGCTCCGTGTATAGGTAAACAACCATTTTCCATTTGCTTCACATTGTGTAGTGTAAGCAACATTTTCTTCATATATCCAAAGTAGTCTATATCGTCACAGTGGTTTGCATAACCAATCAGGATGTCGTTTTTCTTGTCTTTATAATAGAATGTGCGTTTTTCTTCATATCCGTCTTCGTATCCGAATACATAAATAATATCCGGTTTCTTACCAACATATTCATTCTCTTTAGCCAGTTCGAAAAGGTTAGATAAAGAGAAACCATGTACCATAAAATCTTTATGGAAATAAACGAACGTCAACATATTACCCACTTTTGCAGGGAATAAGAACCAATCGTCTTCGTTAAGTCCTATATTCTCTAAAGGATTAGTTTGGTGTTCCTGGAAAATACCATCGCGTGTATTTCTCTTTGTATATGAGATAAATGGAGGTCTGAATATTACTGATGTAATAAACGGAATGGCAGATAAACCATTATATTCTACCGGACAATTCCATTTAATATCGCTCAGTGTGAGGGCTGCATTCGATCCGGCATTTAATTGACGGTATACTTTATGCTCATATCCCATAACTGTTTCTTCTATGCGGCGGTAGATAGATATCACAAGCTCGTTGAATAGCTCATTTGCTTGCATAAACCGCACATTCTGCAGCCCGTTACCCACTGTGCTGTTGTGAACGATAGTATAACGTTCGAGGCTGCGCCAGTAGCTGTATAGTAATTCTATCAGTTCGATGAAGTAGTCTTTATCATTGAAGAAGATAGCATATTTGTTATGTACATTCTGAACTTCGTCTGGATTGCAAACAGTTAGCAATTTAAAAGCTTCGATAAGCGTTTTTTCAAAATCCTCTTCAGTTTTGAATTCTTTCATGTAGTAATTGTAGATAATTACCTCATCCTTTTTTATTTTTTTGATGAATGCTTCAATTACTCTTTTGAAACCATAACTGTTAAGTATCTTCTGACGTGTATCGCAAAATTTTAATGTGAAGTTGATAATTGCTTTACCTTCTCCTAACGTAAATTCTTGTAACATGTTGTTTTTTATTTGTTATTAATATTCTTTCTTGACCTGTTTGTACATACGTATATAATCTCCTGTATTTTATCTGTTTACGCAAGAGATTATAGATTTGTGTTCTTCTAAGGGGAAACTTCATCCCCCTTAGAAGTTTTCTAGCATCAAATTTAAGGAAACTTACCTATACAATTAAACGAATTAATGACTTATTTTATAATAAATTGTAAATTAAAAACAACTTTTTCCTATTTTGTTGTATTGTAGATATTTATATTCTGCACATTTCAATAGATACTTATTCTTTGAAATAATGCACTAGAATTAGCCATGAGATACAGATTTATGAATATATAAATCCCTACCAAAAGGCATTAAATACACTAAAAAAATTACTTGTTTAAAATCTAATCTTCCATTTCCCTTTTCGCGAAGGATATGGATATTTTTCGTTGGCAGGTCTTCTGACTTTACTCCGTCTTTTAAGCATCCTTCCCGTTTTTAGTTAGCTTATAGGCGTTGGCTTTTAGCTTTTCCTGCTAACAACTATCAGCTAAGGCTAATAGCTTTCATCAAAACAGTGGTCTTGAGTGTTGCTTAAAGACTTTGGTGGAGTTTACAGCAGCGCGACTGTTCAGGATTTACACCTGATTCCCTTTTCATTACTCATCCGAAGAAAGCGGACTATGTAACACCAATCTGATTGTAAAGGTATAGAATAATTTGATAAATAGAAGCTTTTCGTTCAGAAAATTCAGAGTTTTCTCTTAAAGTGTTCCCTACTTGTCTGTTTTATAATTAGAATGATAATTAGGTCAATATAGGAATTTTGTTTTTGGCATATAATTTATAATGGCTTTGTTGCTCTTAGCATCTCCCTTTTTCCCGGAGGGCCGGGTAGGCGTTCTACTTTAAATCCTGCTTGCTGCATCATGCGGCGGATACTCCCTTTTGCGCAATATGTAACCAATATAGCTTCAGAATTGGAGACGCTGTAAAGATTATCGAATATTTCTTGCGACCATATATCAGGTTGCTTATCAGGGGCAAAAGCATCAAAATAGATTAGATCTACAGGCTCATATATACTAGAGAAGTCGAACTGAGAGAAATCAGCCTTTATTTTTCGTAGGTCGAAGCTCGTAGTTATAGGTATTGTCGTATCCCACTCTGCCTTATGAAGTCTATAAAACAGCTCTTTATCCTCATCGGTATAACCCTGTGTATAGTTCAGATTATGAATAATAGAGTCGGGTAGGGGATAAGCTTCTATACTTGTATAAGTTATTGATTTATCGGAGTTTTTTGTGTCCGTAAGAGTTAAGAATGCATTTAATCCGGTTCCAAACCCAACTTCGAAGATATGTATATTCTCCTTGTTGCAATGATGTAATCCGGTATTGATAAATATATGAGTAGATTCTTGTACAGCGCCGTTTACCGAATGATAGTGTTCATCAAGTTCAGGAACAAAAAGCGTATGCGATCCGTCTGCTGTAAGCTCTATTTTTGGCATTCTACTCATTTAATGCTATTATATACTTTCTATTAACGCAACAGCATATGCTGCAAAACCTTCTTCACGCCCAACAAATCCCATCTTTTCAGAGGTTGTAGCTTTGATAGATATATCGTCAGTCGATATCTGTAGTATATCAGCCATCACTAGTTGCATTTGTGGTATATGTGGATTAATTTTAGGGCGTTCGGCGCATATGGTAGCGTCTATGTTACCAACCTTGTATCCTTTTTCTGTAATAACTTCTAAAGTTCTCTTTAAAAGTATTTTACTATCTATATTCTTGAATTCTCCTGCTGTATCCGGAAAGTGAAAACCTATATCGCGGAGATTAGCAGCTCCTAACAAAGCATCACATATCGCATGGATCAACACATCAGCATCCGAATGTCCTAGCAATCCTTTTGTGTGTTCTATTTTAATTCCGCCAAGCCATAATTCCCTGTCTTCGGCTAGTTTATGTACGTCATATCCGAAACCTACCCGTATTTTCATTTGTTTTAGTTTAGTAGTTTATTAAAAGTATACAAGTTTACCGGTTTTTAAATACCGATAAACTTGTAATTATATCTTATAAAATGCTAGCTGTTAATTCGCTAACAAACTTTTCTTATTTAAACAAATTCTTCATTCCCTCTATATCGAATGCCAAAGAGAAACGAAGTGTTTGGTCTAGTGGATTTTGCTGAGCTGTTGCTAACATATAAGCCACATCCAATTGGAAAGCTGTAAGTTTAAATCCTGCACCAAAAGAAAGGTACTGACGGTTTCCTTTCATCTTATTTTCGTGGAAATAACCTGTACGTATACGAAATTTATTATCATAATCGTACTCAGCTCCTAACGACCACATGATTTCTTTCAGTTCTTCCGAAAATCCGCCCGGAGCATCACCAAACGATTTGAAGATTCCCGATAATGAACTGATGCTATAATAATCTTTTTCGAGTCTGTTGTTGTAATCGGTTGCGCTTTCATCTTCCTTTTGCAACGGTTTGGTAGGTACCAATAATTTATTGGCATCCAAACTGAACGAAAGAGTACTTACATCATTTACAGGATACATTAATGAAGCCCCTACACGTAGGTTTGTAGGCAGAAATTGATCTCTATCGCCCCCTGTAGTTGCTATCTTAGTACCTATATTTGAAATATTGAAACCGAAACTTAACAAGCTCTCAGATTGTCCAAGGTTGATATATGATTCGTTGTATCCCGACACATCGGCAGCCCATGCTGTACCGGCAGAAGTTTCTTCGTCAAATCCTGTATAATCGGCTCTGATAAAACGTCCTGCTATCCCTAGCGAGAATGTTTCAGTCAGTTTACGGGTATAACCGAGGTCAATTGATAATTCATGCGGACTTAGCGTACCCAGAGATCCTATAGCAGGGTCAGGGCTTGTCATATTCACGTCTCCCATCGAGAAGTAACGTATCGAAGCACTCAACGCCTGATTGTTTTCATTTCCCAGCTTATAGTATCCCACACCATACACCAGTGCGATGTCGTTTACCAGTTTTCTCAACCATGGGGTATATGCTAGACCGAATCCCGCTTTACTAGGAGAAAAAGCGTATTTCGATGGATTCCAGTGTTGTGAGTATACATCCGGTGCTGTTGCTACTCCGGCATCTCCCATACCTCCACCTCTTGCGTCAGGAGCGATGGATAATGATGGCATTGCTGTCGATATCGGATTGAAATCATTGTTTTGCGCTGCCAAACCTATGGTTGTTAGTGCAAATGTATTTACCAATATGACTTTTTTTAAGAAATTTTTCATCTTCTGTCTTTATTGTTTCTAAAGTAATTATTCAGTTTGTTAAGGTACTTATAGTTTACACATCCTTAATTATAATACTAACTTATTTTTATAACAATTATTGTTTTTATTTTGTTTTTTAACATTTAAGATCTTAACAAATATGCAGGTCTAGTATTTCTTTCTCTTCAAGCTTTGCTTGTAAACGGTTTCCTATTTCTACACGTCCTACTCCGGCAGGAGTTCCCGTAAATATCAAATCACCTGTTTTCAAGGTAAAGAAACGGCTGGCATAAGCTATTATTTTATCCACAGAATGAATCATATCTGCAGTATTGCCCGATTGTACAGTATTACCATCTATATCGAGGCTAAAATTAAGATTCTGAATGTCTTTCCTGAAATCATCCTTATGCAGAAAAGTTCCTGTTGCGGCCGAATTATCAAAGGCTTTGGATATTTCCCAAGGTAAACCTTTTTTCTTCAATTCGCTCTGTATATCTCTGGCAGTGAAATCAATTCCCAGGCTTATTTCCTCATAGTAACGGTGTGCAAAACGTTCGGCTATATTTTTGCCCATCTTGCTTATTTTTACTACAAGTTCGGTCTCGTAATGAATATCGGACGAAAAATCAGGTATATAAAATTGATTTTTGTTATGAGGTAATAAAGCTGTATCAGGCTTCATAAACAGAACCGGATCATCATCTTTTGCAGACAATGCCCTTCCCATTTCTTTATTATGCGACTGATAATTTAGGCCTACACAGATTATTTTCATTAAAGTATACCTTAAAGCTTTATTAGGGTTATAGGTCTTGTTTCTCTACTCTGTTTTTATAAAAAGTGACAAAGGTGACGAAAGTGACACTTTTGTATATATTTTACTCGTTACTTTTTGTTCAGCTATAAATATATATTCTGTTAAAAACTATGAGCTAACAGCTAATAGCTTTTTCATCATAGATAAAAAAAAATCACCAATTTCGAAAAACCGATGCAAATATACAATTTTTATTTCTTTTTCTTTATACCTCCAAACAATTGTCTGATCCTCATAGTCAAAACACCGAAAATACCTTCGGCGAATATACCCGAATTCATTTTAGATGTACCCAACATACGGTTTACAAAGATGATAGACACTTCCTTTATTTTAAAGCCCAGGCAATGAGCAGTATATTTCATTTCCACTTGGAAAGCATAGCCCTTAAAACGTATATTGTCCAAGTCTATGGTTTCCAATACCTTTCTAGTGTAGCATACAAATCCGGCTGTTGCATCATGTACCTTCATACCAGTGATAAACCGCACATATTTAGATGCAAAATAAGACATCAATACCCGTCCCATTGGCCAGTTTACCACATTGACCCCACTATAATAACGGGAACCTACAGCCATGTCTGCTTCCTCATTGGCACAAGCATCGTAAAGGCGAAGAAGATCAAGAGGATTGTGCGAAAAATCTGCATCCATCTCGAATACATATTCATAATCCCGTTCGAGCGTCCATCTGAATCCTGCAATGTAGGCTGTTCCCAAACCTAACTTACCGGAGCGTTCGATAAGGAAGAGTCTGTCAGGATATTCCGCCTGTAATGTTTTCACTGCGAAAGCTGTTCCGTCAGGAGAACCATCATCGATAATAAGCACATCAAATATCTTAGGCAGGTCGAATACAGCCTTGATAATAGCCTCTATGTTCTCTATTTCATTATAAGTAGGGATTATAACTACCGAGTCAGACATTGTTTTTCTTTTTAGTAAAGCGCAAATGTAGCATTTTAAGATTTGATTTATAAAAAAATGTCAGGCTAAAAATCGTTTATTTATTAAAATTTAATTAAAGAAATAGCTTTTTTATGGAACAGGCAAAAAATACCTCATACTTTCAGACTGCAAATCCGAAAGGATGAGAAACTCTGTGTTACTCCTTTTACTCTGTGTTCTATTAAATAATTTTACAAATACTATTCTCCCAATCTATGATTCGATATGTAACTATCTGTCAGGCTTATATACTCGAACGATGTAACATTATTTCCTTCTTTTGGCGATTGAGAACTCACCCCCAGCCATATCTTTTCAGGATATTCGTTTCTGTATATCCGTGCCAGGTTCCATTCTTTTCCATCCAGAGAATAATAAAATCCTATTTGTTTTACATTGGACGAAATACGCACATATACAAAGTCTTGTCCTATAATGTCATGATTATTATCATCGGAAGAACCTTCAGTTCTTACTGTAACAACGCGGCAACGGTTTTTCTCATCACGCTCAAAAGCATATTTCAACCACCTGTTGTTATCAACATAGATATACACCTTTCCGGCATCATATATTTTCTCTATTGCACTTTCCATACGTGTAGTGAAAGTAAACGCTTTTGTATTATCTATTTCAGTTAGTAGGATAGGAGCAGATGCTTCGAATCGTGAACCATCCGGCGAAATAAAGTAATTTGTTTTAGCAGGAGCGTCTATTATCAGGCAATCATTTTCCACTTTGCTATATTTAGCTGCCTCATTTACCGCTTTGGTAAAGTTGATGCCCGACAATGTTATAGAAGCATCTTCCATGACTACAGCATTGGCATTAGTTTCCTCATTAGCCTTGTTGTTATTTTCATTATTGGTATTACCGCATCCTGCCAGTAATAGGGAAATAGAGGTCAATAGTATTAGTTTCTTCATTATATTATTTTGTTTATGATAAAAATGTGCGAATTAAAAAGTAGGCTTTTTATTAGTGTTTTTCTTTTTTTTAATCCTGATTGGCATTCATAATTCACATGCAAGGTACTATTTTTTTAAGGCAGCTATGAATTTGTTTTTCACTTTTTTCAAAAAAAATATAACCTATTTATGGAATTTTTCTTTTCTGGCTATCTATTAGGTACAAAAGGAAATAATTACATAACAAATAAAACTTACAGTCATGAAAAACTTAAATCTAAATTCCACAGAATGGTGTGATATGATTTTCGAAGGGAAAAATAAATCATACGGAGCGTTCGAACTACGCCAGTCTTCAAGCAAGAGACATTTGGTTGCCTTTGGAGTAATAATATTATTTGTTGTCTTTGTTGCCTTCTTACCTTCAATTGTTAGTAAGATCGAAGCTGCTACAAGAACACATACAGATGGTATTGATGATGTTTATACTACAAGTGTAATTGATATTGATAACACCGTGATAGAAAAGCCGGAAGAGTTTGTACAACCCGAAATGCCTGAGCCTCCTAAGTTTGTAGCAATGCAAAAATTTTCTCCTCCGAAGATTGTAGACGATGCTGATGCGCCGGAAGAAAGTGAAATGGCAAACATGGATGATTTATTAAAGGATAAAACTGTAGCCATCGGAGCATTTGAAGTCAAGAACGGATCGAAAGATGCGGATGCAGTACGCAAAGAATTAGAAAATCTGATTGTAGCTAAACCAAAAGAGGATAAACCGGAGATTATTTTCGGAGCCGAAATAATGCCTCAATTCCCGGGTGGTGATGGTGAGATGTACAAATACATCAAGGATAACCTTAAATATCCGGTAGTAGATCAGGAAATGGGAATACAAGGTAAAGTTACAGTACGTTTTGTGGTAAGTAAAACTGGTGATATAACCGATATTCAAGTACTTAAAGGAGTCAGCCCTAGTTGCGATAAAGAAGCTGCAAGAGTTATAAAATCGATGCCTAGATGGATCCCTGGCAAACAACAAGGTAACCCTGTACATGTTTATTTCACAATGCCGATAGTGTTCAAGCTTCAGTAATTATATTATCAAATTAGTGTAGTACAAAAGCCGGAAAAGGATATTCCTCTTCCGGCTTCGCTTCTGTTACGGAGTTTTGGCTGTTTACTTAAAGTTTAAGCAAACTATCGAGCGCGTTAATGCTTCACATGTTTCGGGGAAGTCCATAACAAGGACACCCAATCTTTTTTTCTCCTCCTTCGACACATAACTGAATAGCGTATTATTGATGTTATGAGCCAACACTTTAGGCTCGGACGGAGGCTGTATCCCACTACAATAATTAAGGAATAATGTAGCCTCATGATTTGATAATGTAGCCTTATCAAGGCACCATCTTATATCTGTCCATTTATTTTCGAAAGGAGTTAACTGATACCTGTCCTGAACGTACAAATTCGCGGTATTATTAATCTCAAAAGATGTATTATCTGCCCAAGGTGTGGCATTAATTCCTATTGTATTATTCTTATATCTGCTTAGCAGAACTATCTTACCTCTTATATCTTTTACCTGCGGAATTGTACGTTTTATATAGAAAAATTCAGTTGGTCTTTCTACCAGGTATTTATTTATCAGTGTTTCTTCAAAGCTGCGGGTATTATCTGTCCCATCATATTCTTCTTTCACTGAAAAGATAATGAATTCACTGTTTTCGCCGTTGTTCTTTTCTTTAGACCGTTTGAGGAAATCCATACATTCATCCAATATATCTCTGAAATTAAGCTTCTGATATACCGATCCGTGATGTATTGCAAATCTGTCATTCATATGCCTGCATCTTATATCGATGAAACGTATCCCCAGATCGAGCTGTTCCTTCAGTCCTAAATTCTGGCATTTTGCAAAAGGAAGAGCGTGGGTTGCACAGGTATCATGTGTACCCGGTATAGTTAGGTTATACAAATACAGATCATTGCTAAGATCTTTACACCAATATTTAGATGTAATATAGAATGTATTTTCCCGGCTGTTTATATTATTCTGGAAAATAACATACTTCTCTGCATCTTTCTCTTCTACAGGGTATAAGCGTTGTAGCCATTTCATGCTGTCCAGCTGATCGTTGCGTATCCCTATCTTGTCTCCATTTTCAAAACAGAAGTACATATTGTACCATGCACTCCTGGCCCAATAGTTCAATTCTTCCCTGTGCCTCAATGACGAAAATGGCTCTATGGTCACATTGTTGAAATTTCGGTCGGGTCTGCTTATTCCATCCCAATCGTTGTTTTCAACAGAGCTTACATTTACAGTCATTGCGTGTTTGGTCAGATTAACGATTCTTAAATAAGATTCCCTTGATGCCATATTTTTTACATTTAAGAAATAGCTTTGATATGTTTTGTTATGTATTTATTGTCGCTTATAATATTGAGGGCTTACCATCCATATTTCGCTGAATGGCAGATCGCTACATTCCGAGTCTATAATTAGTTTAAGGTAAATATCTTTGCTGTTAACTTCCTGTATAGTGAAGTGGCCTGAATGCCCTGGCAGTTTATAAACCACATCTTTACTTTCCATTTCCAGCTTCTTTGCATCCAGTTTGATACACATTTTCATTGCTGTAGGAAGAGCATCTGCTTTTTTGATACCTATTACTCTGGCTTTTGCATTTGCTTTCGCTACTTTGCTTTTTCCTGTAATATCGGACTTAAGAAATGAGATTAAGGTGTCGCACAGTATTTGCTCTTCTTTTTCGGCAGCAGCCTTTAAACTATCGGCTACTTGTTTCTCTCGTTCAATCCTTTGAGCTTCCTTTTTAGCAGCAGAGTCACACGATGATAGACTGCCTAAAAGGAAGATAAGAACAAAGCTTGCGCTTACGAAAAGGCAGAGAGTACCTGATAAAATACTTTTTTTCATAGCTCTTGTTTTTATAATAAATAAATTACTTGAGTTTTTCAGATAAGGAAATCTTCAACTATTATATCTTCACATTTATTGATACTAGGCATTATTTTATGAAACAAATGTGTGTTAATTTTGGTTCGTTTTTTAATACCTAGAAAAAAAACAGTGCAAGCATATGAGCCCGCACTGTTTGTTATAATTGTAAATATAGATTTTTTTAAGTTTATATACAAATATATTTTAACATAAATGAGTTACGCACAGTATAGAGTTTACTTCTTCATCGACAACTGCACCCTCTTCCTTCCCAAATCCACCGAAAGCACCTTTACCTCCACATGCTGATGCAACGACACCACTTCCGTAGGGTCGGATACAAAACGGTCGGCAATCTCCGAAATATGTACCAGCCCGTTCTCCTTGATACCCACATCCACAAAGCAGCCGAAATTAGTAATATTAGTAACTATTCCCGGCAATACCATACCCTCACGCAAATCTTCGATAGTTCTGATACTCGGATCAAATTCGAACATCTTAATACCTTTACGTGGGTCGCGTCCCGGTTTATCCAGTTCTTCCATTATATCATTCAAGGTAGGAAGCCCAACCGAATCGGTGATATATTTATTCAGTTCCAACGACTTTTTCAGCTCTTTCTTTTCTATCAACTCTTTAACGGAACACCCTAAATCCTTAGCCATTTTTTCAACAACAAAATAGCTCTCAGGATGGACAGCCGAATTATCCAACGGATTCTCAGCTTCTGCAATACGAAGGAAACCTGCACATTGCTCAAAAGCTTTATCTCCCATACGCGCTACTTTTTTCAGTTCCTTACGCGATTTAAAAGCCCCGTTCTCAGCACGGTAGTCTACAATATTCTGTGCAAGGGTAGGGCCTAAACCCGAGACATAAGTAAGCAAATGTTTACTTGCAGTATTTACATTTACTCCTACAAGGTTCACACAGCTCTCCACTGTCAGGTCAAGCGATTTCTTTAGCTTCGATTGATCTACATCGTGCTGATACTGACCTACACCAATCGACTTAGGGTCAATCTTTACCAATTCAGCTAAAGGGTCCATCAAGCGGCGACCAATCGAAACGGCTCCTCTCACAGTTACATCATAGTCCGGAAACTCTTCCCTTGCCACTTTCGATGCGGAATAGATAGAAGCTCCGTTTTCACTGACAACAAACACTTTAACTTCCTTCTCGTAACGGATATTTGTAATAAACCGCTCTGTTTCGCGACTTGCGGTTCCATTACCGATTGCAATAGCATCTATATTATAAGTAGTAACCAGCTTCGATACTTTACCGGCAGCTTTAGATGTCTCATTCTGAGGTGGGTGTGGATAAATAGTCTCATTGTGAAGCAAATTCCCTTCAGCATCCAGACATACCAGCTTACATCCTGTACGATAACCCGGGTCTATTCCCAATACCCTCATTTGACCTAACGGAGGAGCAAGCAAAAGCTGGCGCAGGTTTTCTATAAACACACGAATTGCCTCCTCATCAGCTTTTTCTTTCGACAGGGCAGCAAACTCCGTCTCTATAGATGGCTTCAACAGACGTTTGTAAGAGTCTTCTATAGCATCAGCAACATAGTTTGTAGCTTCGTTATCATTATCCCCTTTTATAAACCGCTTGTCCAAACGCTCCAATGCAGCATCCTCATCAGGAGCAATATTTACACGCAAAAAGCCTTCCGATTCACCTCTGCGGATAGCCAGTATACGGTGCGAAGAAGATTTGCTTAGCTTCTCCGAAAAGTCGAAATAGTCTCGGTATTTATCGCCCTCTTCCTCCTTACCTTTCACTACTTTAGCCGTTATTACAGCATCTCGTTGGAAAAGGTTACGGATGGCATTACGCGCATGTTCATCCTCGTTTATCCATTCGGCTATAATATCACATGCTCCGGCAATGGCTTCTTTCGTATCTTTGACTTCACCTTTTACATATGTTTCGGCTTTACCCTCAACATTCGTATCAGCATGTTGCGCCATAATGATTTTGGCTAACCCTTCCAATCCCTTTTTACGGGCAATTTCTGCTCTGGTTTGTCTTTTGGGTTTGTATGGTAAATAGATATCTTCCAACTCGGACGATACCCAGCAATTTTCTATACGTTCTTTTAGCTCAGGCGTTAGTTTCTCCTGTTCTTCAATAGACTTTAATATTGTTTCCCTGCGTTTTATCAGCTCATTTAGCTTGTCATTCTGTTCTTTTATAGATGTTATCTGCACCTCGTCCAGCCCTCCGGTCACCTCTTTACGGTAGCGGCTGATAAAAGGGATTGTTGCCCCCGAATCGAGCAACTCAATCGTTTTTCCTATTTGCGATGCCTTAATATTTAAAGCAGATGAAATAATGTCTATTATAGTCATGGTTATTTTTATTTTATGCAAAGAAAACTATATTCTTTCAAATTATAAATCCTAAAAGGCAAAATCTCAAAAATGACACAAACGACACACTTTTTTATATTTTTTTTCTGTGTCCTCTTTTCTTTACCTTGTGCCCTTTGTGTAAACTTTTGTATCCTTTATGGTAAACAATAATAACCACGCGATTCAATCGCGCGGTAGCCATGTATTACAAATCCGAAAGAACAAAAGTACTTTTTTCTGTATCCAACAATTTATATACATATTTGCATACCATAGATAAATTTTAAAGAGTATTGTTTGAAAATTTATATATTTGACAATTACTGATATTTATCTAAAATACAACTTCCTATGAAAAAATTATTTATTTATTTTCTTAGTTTTGCTTGTTTATTTTGCATTAGTTGCTTATCTAAAAAGCCACAGGGTTTTACCTATCAATATACTGGCAATTATACAGGATTAGATACGTTGATTAATATTGACGGGTACTATAAAGTACCATACAATAGTTGTATTGATGATAAATCTCATATATATTTAATGCTTTATCCTGACGGTTTGTTAAATACAGTAGCATATACCGCTTCAGACGAAACCGAATTAATAGATTGCTTTAAATATGGGGGTAAAAATTGCGCTTTTGTACAATGGGGGACATACTGGATAAGAGACGACACTCTCAAAATCCAGAAAATTATGAATACTGGATTGGTGGCACAAGGTAATGTAACATATTTCTATAATTTCCAAATATTACCAACTAAGGAATTATTGTATATATCAAAACATTGTATTACTAAAGAAATACCCGAATGTAACCAAGACCCAGTGAACCCTTGTCCCAAAGTGGCAGATTTCTTCCCTTTAGAAAAGAAACGTGAAACTACTGATTGTCCTCATCTAAAAAAAGGATGGTTCAAAGCTAAAAAAGAATAAAATAAAAACTCCTTATCACTCCCTTTATTCTGTGGTTTCAATAAACAAAGACACTCTTGCCCCACACTATAGATAAATTAAAAAGGATATTATCTCTCCGATAATACCCTTTTCGTGTTTAGATTGAAATAATGTTGCATACACACATTGTGCAGCTCCTGTCTTCACATTTAACGTACTATTTACATCAATCGTTCTATGACAAATACTCATTCAGTTTGCTGATACAAATATAGAGCAACCTCAACCAAAAACAAGACAATCAACTAAATCTCTAATTCGCATATAATCAACTATATAATTATTTATTCGGAGTTTTGTTGTGGTTTTGTTAAAATATTCCTTATTTTGTAATTTATAATTTAGTATCACTAAGAACAGAAACAGATATACCCTGTTTTCTATTTAAAAAAATCACCTGAAAACAAAAGATTATGAGCGAAATACAAGATACTCCCCAAAAAATAGATCATGGAAAAGTACTACGAGTGTTGCGTGTTGGTAAAAAATTAACACAGAAACAATTGGCTCATCATGTAAATATGTCGCAATCCAAAATTTGTAATCTGGAATGTGAAAAGATAATACCTAAAGAAGATTTAGAAGTTCTTGCACAGTATTTCAAAGTATCTGTAGAGTTTTTTGATATGTTTAACTTTGAAGATGCAGCAAATTATCTCAATTATCATGATAATGAAAACACAATTACTACATCTGATAGTTCTAAGGTAGAAGAAGTAAATACAGCAAATGAAATAGAAAAAGTAATAACAAACAATTACTACGAATCAGAAAAAGTACAGGAATTATTCAATCTAAGAATAGAAGACGCCAAAACAATTGGCAGGCTCGAAGAAAAAGTAAGCTTTCTCGAAAAAGAAATCGAAAAACTCAGAAATAATAAATAAGATTATTCTGATATTTAAGATACTAAGGGCGAATAATCTTCGTCCTTTATTTTTCTTTTCATCCTCTCTGTCATGCTGAGGAACGAAGCATCCCTTATCTACTTGATTCTCTTGTCTCATCGGATTTGCAATCCGATGATTCATAACTGCGGATTTAAAATCCGTCATTAAAAACTTTCGGATTACAACCAACGGTCAGCGGAACACAGGGTAGCTAAATCCGAAAGGACAAAAATTTACTCCATCGTTTCAATAAAAAAAATCTTAACATTCTTTTCAAAACTATCTTTTCGCCTATATATAATATTTAAGTATTTTCGTGCTGCTTTAAACCTAAATTAATACAATATCATGAGTATTCCCCAAAAAGAACACATTGCCTGAGTCGATTTATTACGGATAATGGCATGCTTTCTGGTGATTGTGTCCCATAGTTGTGATCCCTTTGTGGGACAGTTCGACAACAATTATTCAGAATTTCTCACAGGCGCCTTAATCGGAAGTTTTGTACGTCCATGCGTACCTCTCTTTGTGATGATTTCAGGATTGTTACTTTTACCTGTCAACATGGATATGGCTACTTTCTACTCCAAACGAGCTAAAAGGCTTATACCACCTTTCGTTTTCTGGGCATTGATGCTGCCTGTATTATACTTTCTTTACATCAATTTTTCGGGTATAGAAGTAGTCAGCCCCAACATTGTAATGGAAAACTATACATGGCAGATGACCTTGCAGAAAATGTATACCTTCATCTTTAATTTCAACTACGATACCACAGCCTTATGGTATGCGTATATGCTGATTGGTTTGTACCTCTTTATGCCGATTGTTGGTGGATGGCTCAAACAAGCCTCAAAACGCGATATTCAATGGTTTCTCCGCATCTGGGGTGTAACCATGATTCTGCCATACGTGCAGATGGCTGCTCCGTTGGTAGGCTATACAGGCAACTATGGTAATATGGGATTATTAGGTATTTGCGATTGGAATCCCTATGGCATGTTCCATTATTTCTCAGGATTTCTGGGTTATGCAGTTCTTGCCTATTATTTGAAAAAACACCCTCTAAACTGGAGCATGCAGAAGAGCCTGTCAGTAGCCATTCCGTTATTTCTTATTGGTTATGCTATTACAGCAGGAGGCTTTATCCTCACACAAGAATATTTTCCGGGTAGTTATGCCAACCTCGAAATCATCTGGTACTTCTTTGGTATCAATGTTTTTCTGATGACTTTTTCGGTATACATTGTTATGCAGAAAGTAAAGATAAAAACATCACCTTTGCTTGTAAAAATATCAGCACTTACATTTGGTATATACCTGTTCCACTTTGTTGTAGTTCAGTTGGGCTACGACCTTATATATCCGAATATTGCAGTACCTGCATTCCTGAAGATATTACTGATTGCTATCTTTACATCGGCTGTATCTTTACTGATAATCTGGCTGATGAGTCTGAACAAAATAACACGGAAAGTTATTATGTAAATAAATCTTCTATTATTATGTAATTAACTTCATGATAAAGCCCTGAATGACTCAGGGCTTTATTACTTTTTATATTATTATCGGCTACGGCCCGAACTCGAACTTCTGCTTTGCCGCTCTCTGTTTTCTCTGTCTCTGCGATCGCTTTCTTCGCGTTGTCTGCGAGCTTCCGTTTCTTTTCTTTCACGCTCTTGTCGCTCTTGGTTTTCTCTTTGTCGGCGCGACTCTGCTTCTCTGTTTTCTCTGTCTCTGCGTTCAGTTTCTTCGCGTTGACGGCGAGCTTCCGTTTCTTTTCTTTCGCGTTCCTGTCTCTCTTGATTTTCTCTTTGACGACGAGCCTCAGCCTCCCTGTTTTCTCTATCCTTACGTTCAGTTTCTTCGCGTTGTCTGCGATTTTCTGTTTCTTTTCTTTCACGTTCCTGTCGTTCCTGATTTTCTCTTTGACGACGAGCCTCAGCCTCTCTGTTTTCTCTATCCTTACGTTCAGTTTCTTCGCGTTGTCTGCGATTTTCTGTTTCTTTTCTTTCACGTTCCTGTCTCTCTTGATTTTCCCTTTGTCGACGAGCCTCAGCCTCTCTGTTCTCTCTATCCTTACGATCAGTTTCTTCACGTTGTCTGCGATTTTCTGTTTCTTTTCTTTCACGTTCCTGTCGTTCCTGATTCTCCCTTTGTCGGCGCGACTCTGCTTCTCTGTTTTCTCTATCCTTACGATCAGTTTCTTCGCGTTGTCTGCGAGCTTCTGTTTCCTTCCTTTCACGTTCCTGTCGTTCCTGATTTTCCCTTTGTCGACGAGCCTCAGCCTCTCTGTTTTCCCTGTTTTTACGATCAGTTTCTTCGCGTTGTCTGCGAGCTTCGGTTTCCTTTCTTTCACGCTCCTGACGTTCTTGATTTTCTCGTTGGGTTTGATCAGTCGGACGAGTAGCCGGGCGGTTTTGAGTTGGACGTTCTGTCGGGGATGTTACAGGCCTCTCTGTTGGGCGAAGCGATGATCCCGGACTACTCGGTCGCTCTGTTACAGGACGATCCGAAGGTTGCGTTGGTCGTGTAGGACGAGTTTCTTCTCTATCAGGTCGATCACCTGGTTGGGTCGGTCTGGTAGGTCTCGATTCATCCTTAGGTCGTTCACTTGGTCGCGAAGGCGTTTCCGGACGTGACGGACGCTCCGGTGTTGGCCGGGACGGAGTCTCTGGTCTGGATGGATTTTCCGGTCTTGGTCTATGCGAAGGCAGTCCTTCATTTGGCTTGCCCGGACGCGAAGGATTCCAGGGAGATCCCGGCTTTGGTCGATGCGGACGGTTAGGTTTATTTAATCCCGGACGATTCGGTTTGTTTGGTCTGTAGTTATTCGCCGGAGGATATATATACGTCGGATACGAATAATCATAATAATCATCGTAATAGTAATAATTATAGTCGATATCGAATATATTATAATTCGGAGTATAATTTGGTGTATAGTCCGTATAATAATAACTATTGTCTTCCACTACGTCATAATAGACATTATCAGTATATGTATTATTATTTGCATTATTACCAAAAGACCAGTCATACCAATCGTATGTACTTGGAATTGAAGGGTCAGCCTCAACTGGCGAATACGAACTTATATAATTGGGAGAAAGAGGTGTTAAATACTCTTCTGTATAATTATATGTTGGTTGCGTTGGCTGCTCCTGATATTGCTCTTCATATGTATATCCATTATTTGCAGAAACAAATGGTTGCATATTGTAGGGGGCAATAGTATCTGCTCCGTATTCTTCGTATGCTGTTGCTTCATACGAGACAGCCTCTTTATCTTCTTCAGTAGGTTTATCTGTCAACTGTTTTTTACATCCGGCAGATACGATAAGCAAGCTAATGATTGGTATCAGGTAAATTATCCGTTTCATAGCAGTAAAGTTTTATCTGTAATAGTACAGCGTTTTATTATTAGTTGCATGAAGGTATATATAATCCTTCTGGTATAAAAGAACAGTTAACTGAAATTTTTAATAAAAGCTTTTATATATAGACTTACCATTATACAATAGGTTTAATATTCAACCCTACTATTTTATCGGAGCCTGTATTTTATCAAAGAAAAAAGCTGCCGGTGATAACACCGGCAGCTTTCCCCAATTTAATTTATATGTAGTTCTTACTTCACTTCTTCAAAATCTACATCAGTTACATCGTTGTCTCCAGATTGTCCTGCATTTCCTCCGGCTTGTTCACCACCAGGATTAGCACCAGCTTGTTGCTGTTGGTTATACATATTCTGGCTCATCTCGTGCAACAGTTTTTCCATTTCGGCCATAGCTGTATCTATAGCTGCAATATCCTGAGCTTTGTGAGCATCCTTCAGTTTGTTCAGAGCTGCTTCGATAGGAGCTTTTTGTTCTGCAGGAATTTTATCACCAAGTTCGCTCAATTGTTTTTCTGTTTGGAAAATCATAGAATCCGCCTGATTCAGTTTGTCTATTCTTTCTTTTTCTTTCTTATCCGATTCGGCATTAGCAGCAGCTTCATCTTTCATCTTTTGAATTTCTGCATCGCTTAAGCCCGAAGAAGCTTCGATACGGATTGTTTGCTCTTTACCTATAGCCTTATCTTTTGCTGATACGCTTAGGATACCATTCGCATCAATATCAAATGTTACTTCAATTTGAGGCACTCCGCGAGGAGCAGCAGGTATACCATCAAGGTTGAATACACCAATCTGTTTGTTATCTCTTGCCAACGGACGTTCACCTTGCAATACATTTATTTGTACCGATGGCTGATTGTCGGCAGCAGTAGAGAATGTTTCGCTCTTCTTGGTTGGTATAGTTGTATTCGATTCTATAAGCTTAGTCATTACGCCACCCATAGTTTCGATACCTAACGATAATGGAGTAACATCAAGCAACAATACATCTTTAACTTCTCCTGTCAAAACTGCGCCCTGTATAGCAGCACCTACTGCAACTACTTCATCCGGATTCACACCTTTAGAAGGAGCTTTACCAAAGAATTTTTCTACTTCAGCCTGAACAGCAGGAATACGTGTAGAACCACCAACAAGAATCACTTCATCGATTTCTGACGCTGAATAGCTGGCATCACTCAAAGCCTGACGGCAAGGTTCGATGCATTTGCGGATCAGATCGTCTGCCAATTGTTCGAATTTAGCACGGCTCAATGTTTTTACCAAGTGTTTTGGAATTCCATTTACCGGCATAATATATGGTAAGTTGATCTCTGTACTGGTGGTGCTCGAAAGCTCAATTTTTGCTTTTTCAGCAGCTTCTTTTAGGCGTTGAAGAGCCATAGGATCTTTGCGAAGGTCAAGGCCTTCTTCTTTTTGGAATTCTTCAGCCAGCCAGTTGATGATTACGTTATCGAAGTCGTCACCACCAAGGTGAGTATCACCATTTGTAGATTTTACTTCAAATACACCATCACCCAATTCAAGGATAGAGATATCGAATGTACCACCACCAAGGTCGAACACAGCGATCTTCATATCTTTGTGAGCTTTATCTAAGCCATAAGCAAGAGCTGCGGCTGTAGGCTCATTTACAATACGTTGAACTTTAAGGCCTGCAATCTCTCCGGCTTCTTTAGTAGCCTGGCGTTGCGAGTCGTTAAAGTATGCAGGTACAGTGATAACTGCATCTGTAACTTCTTGTCCAAGATAATCTTCTGCTGTTTTCTTCATCTTTTGAAGAATCATTGCAGATATTTCTTGTGGAGTATACAGGCGTCCGTCTATATCTACACGAGGTGTGTTATTGTCACCTTTTACCACTTTGTATGGTACGCGTGGAACTTCAGCTTGAATCTGATCCCATGTTTCACCCATGAATCTCTTTATAGAGTATATTGTCTTTTCAGGGTTAGTTATAGCCTGACGTTTTGCAGGATCACCCACTTTACGTTCATTTCCTTCAATAAATGCCACAACAGAAGGAGTAGTCCTCTTTCCTTCGTTGTTAGCAATAACGATAGGTTCGTTACCTTCCAACACGGCAACACAAGAGTTTGTGGTACCTAAGTCTATTCCAATTATTTTTCCCATTTTAATTTTGTATGTTTATTTATTATTCTTTTATATTATATTTTCGTTTTTTCAGCAACAATATCCATTCTTCAAATGCTGTGCCAAAATGGTAAATGATCAGAGAAATGACAGATTATGACGATTTGTCAGATTGTAATAAAAGAAAAACACTTCTACTCTTAGAAATGTTCTTCATCATACTTTTTTATACTTTTAAATGGGCTTTTGTTATAACTAAAGGGAACTTACTAACTCACGTTGCTTTTTAAAAAACTGCATCCTTTGAATTTCACCACTTTCAGAGATCAGTGTAGAGAGCCTTTTCAGAGAATGTACCCTTTCTTTTACTCTTGTCAGAGTTTGTTTATCCAGGGCTACTACATAGTTCAGGGCAAAGGCATTTATCATGCTTAGATACAAATGGCTTGTTTCCAGATAACTATAGCTGGCATCCGAATTTACATTTGATATATATATTTGAATTTTCTTTCCTGTATCGGACCTGCCACTGGAAGCAATCTTTTCTAAATAATCAAGAAACTCATACAATTCAGCTTTTAATTCTTTAATGTCTTTATCCGTCATGAGGTTTACATCTTTAAAGAATTTAAGTTCTTTTACTATACTAAGGAAGAGCATGCCATCCCAGATAAAACAGGTATTAATATTCATTGTTTCCAATGCTGTTGTCCGATGAGCTTCGAACAGCTTATCAGGAAATTCCATTTCCTGATAAGTCTTAATCGTATTCGGAGAGCCATTCAGATACATCCATTTGAAAGAACTATACTTAGCTAAGTAATAATAAAAGTTGGCATGAAGTTGAGGAAAGATTGTAGATGTAAATGCCTGCTCGGCTGTAGGGTCCCTTTGGGCATATTTCAGCACTTCTATATACTCATATGCCATATCATAATCTTTCTCTGTCAATTGGTAATGCCTGTGGTATTTGAGCTCGAAGAAGGAGTTATCAGACAATCCTTTTCCTACAACCTGATCTAGAGATATACCCAATTTCCAGGCGATTATGGCAACTTCAAGGAAAGTAAAAGGAACTTCTTCACGCAAACGACGGTAAATCGCTTCCCTTCCTAGTGGAAGTATTGTCAGAAGTACATTTACAACATTTATCCCTTCTGGCATTTTTTGTCTGAGGGCTTCCAGTAAAGCTTTATTTAATGATACAGCATCCATAGCAAATTATTAAGTAACATTAATAAAATGCAAGTTTTGTGTGGCTCTAAGAAGTGTGGTGCAAAAATAATTCTTTTATTGAAAAGACCTAGCAGTTTCTATATATAAATAAGGGTTGTACCTATCATAAACTTTTCATAAATTTGAACTGCATTAAATTCTCCACAATAATTATGAGTCAACCACTAGCAGAACGGTTACGTCCTCGCAATCTGGACGAATATATAGGTCAGAAGCACCTTGTTGGCGAAGGTGCCATACTTCGCAAAATGATAGAATCGGGACGGGTTCCGTCTTTTCTCTTATGGGGACCGCCTGGAGTAGGAAAGACTACTTTGGCTCAAATCATAGCCAATACATTAGATACACCCTTTTATACCTTGAGTGCTATTAATTCCGGTGTAAAAGATGTACGCGAAGTGATTGATCAGGCTAAACGGAATCAGTTCTTCAATACCAAAAGCCCTATATTGTTTATCGACGAAATCCATCGTTTTTCTAAATCGCAACAAGACTCTCTGCTAAATGCCGTAGAAACAGGCGTGATAACATTGATAGGGGCAACTACCGAAAACCCCTCATTCGAAGTTATCCGCCCCCTATTGTCACGATGTCAGGTATATGTCTTAAAGTCGCTGGACAAAACAGATTTGGAAGAATTGATGCACCGTGCTATTACGCAGGATGTGATACTGAAAGAACGCGATATACAACTGGAAGAAACAAATGCATTACTTCGTTTTTCGGGAGGCGATGCCCGTAAATTACTGAATATTATCGATCTGGTAACTTCTGCCGATACTGATGAAAAGATTGTTATTACAGACAAGATGGTGACCGAACGATTGCAGGAAAACCCCGCTGCATACGACAAGGGCGGAGAAATGCACTATGACATAATTTCTGCATTTATCAAATCTATACGGGGGAGCGATCCCGATGCTGCCATATATTGGCTGGCACGGATGGTTGCAGGAGGCGAAGATCCTAAATTTATCGCCCGCAGGCTCGTCATTTCAGCAGCAGAAGATATCGGTTTGGCTAACCCTAATGCTCTTTTGTTAGCAAATGCCTGCTTCGATACATTACATAAGATAGGCTGGCCCGAAGGGCGTATTGTCTTGGCCGAAGCAACTATTTATTTAGCTACTTCGCCAAAAAGCAATTCTGCATATATGTCGATAGATGAAGCTATTGCCCTCGTAAATGAGACAGGTAACTTACCAGTCCCTTTGCATTTGCGCAACGCTCCTACCAAATTGATGAAAGAACTGGACTATGGAAAAGACTATAAATATGCCCATAGTTTCGAAAATAACTTTGTACAACAAGACTATGTGCCTCAGGAAATAAAAGGCAGACGATTTTGGAACCCTCAGTCGAATGCATCTGAAAATAAGATAGTAGAATGGATGAAAAAGTTGTGGAAAGACAGGTATTAATAGAATAGAACCTTATGCCCTTTGTGGTTAATCATACTCTATCACCAAAAAATAAAATTCACCAACTCAACTATATGAAATACACATTATATTTATTACTCACTATTTATCTGTTCTTTTCTTGCAGTACAAACAAAAAGCAAACAGCAGGAATTAATCAAGACGCCACAGCTGCCAACGATCCTTTTTTGTTTGTTGTCAGTGATACTGTAATTGGCGAAGAAGCCTATGATGATCCCTGGGATAGCAAAGACAAAACTGTAAATATAGACTCATTGAAAAAGTATCTGGAGAAAGAAAAGCGAATGCGCGAAGCCTTAATCGTCCAGTTAAAAAATACAACTCCTGAGCAGGCAGATTTTCTATATACTACCGACGGCTATAAGTTTTACCTGACAAAAGATTTTGAAACAATCACCGGAATAGCTATGCCAACTCTCATGCGATCATCCGGCGTATTTTCAGATCATCCATTGTCGCAAGAAGATGAGCTTGTTATTCAACTACTGGAGGAACATGGTTTAGAGCCTCAGTATGTAGGAGAAGGTTATACTGAGCTATATATAAACCCTCACTATTATTATGAGATATTCAAACCATACATCACAGAAGAAACAAGTGAATATATTTCTATCCTTGCCGGACAAGATGGTGTTACACATATGGATGCCGGAATGGTTGTTCCTTTAGAAGTTCTCTATAAGCGGTGCATCGAATGGGAAGTCTTTTTAAGCAAATATCCCGAAACAAAACATAAAAAAGATATTATACAACAATATGGTATTTATATGGGATATATAATGTTTTGTACAGCAGACAATACATTGGCATTCGACAGAGAAACAAAAAAACTTAACAGCTGGGTCTTAGAAAGTGTTAATGAGTTATTGTCGATGAATACAGACAGCCATGCTAATTTCATTATAAAAGAATATATGAAAGAACTTCAAAACAATGATTACATATACAGCGAAGAGATAGAGAACAAAATAATGTCTCTGAGTATTTTAAAAGATTTTAATAGGGAAAACGTATATTATTGATGAAAAAAACGATCAGAAATATATTGATAATTTTAATCGCAATCTACTTCATATTTTGCGGATTCTTTTTCTTTACTCAGGAGAAATTTATTTTTCATCCTCAGAAACTGGATAAAGATTATAAATTCCATTTCTACCAGCAATTTGAAGAAATAAATATTGTCGCTCAAGACGGAGCTTCCTTAAATGGCTTGTTATTTACAGTCGATCAGCCAAAAGGACTCATCTTTTTTCTGCACGGAAATGCCGGAGCTTTAGATTCTTGGGGGCAATTGGCTTCTGTTTATACTGACTTGGGTTACGATATTTTCTTTCTGGATTACAGAGGCTTTGGTAAAAGCAGCGGCAAAATAGAAAATCAGAATCAACTATTAGATGACATAAGATTGGCATATAAGGAAATGAATAAACGATATGCCGAAAATAGGATCATAGTATTAGGCTTTTCCATCGGAACCGGTATAGCTGCTAACATTGCTTCCGAAAATAGTCCTAGGATATTGATACTTCAAGCTCCTTATTACAGTCTGACAAACGTAATACAAGGTTTCTGCCCTATTATTCCGAGCTTCCTTATAAAGTACAAATTGGAAACTTTTATTTATCTGGTAGAATGTAAAATGCCGGTGACTATTTTTCATGGAGACAATGACAAAGTAATAGATTATTCCAATTCTATCCTGCTGAAAGATTATCTAAAGGAAAATGATGCATTGATAACCTTACAGGGTGAAGGACATAACGGAATTAACTACAATGACGAATACAGGTCTAAAATAGCCGAAATATTAAATTGATATGAATAAGCCTCTGAATGAAATGTCAAATGAAGAACTTTGGCAACTGTTTCCGATAATTTTGTCCGAACACAAAGCCTATTGGAAAGAGTATTATATTGCAGAAAAAGAATTTTTGGAAAATCTCATTGGCAATAATATTGAGGCAATTCATCATATTGGTAGTACGGCTATCCCCAACCTTACGGCAAAGCCAACTATTGACATACTGATAGAGATATCTGATAATACAGACATTCCCGGGCTTATTCGTAAAATGGAGATAAACGGATATATCTATAGCCCACAACCGGATAAACCTGCTCCTCATCTGATGTTTCTAAAAGGCTATACATCAACAGGATTTGCATCAAAAGTATTTCATATACATATCCGCTATAAGGGGGATTGGGACGAACTTCATTTTCGCGATTATCTTTTGTCTCATCCCGAAGCTGTAAAAGAATATGTCATGCTCAAACAAAAGCTAAAGGAACAATACGAGCATGATAGGGATGGATATACAATGGCAAAAACAGATTTTATAAGGAGGATAACCGATTTAGCAAGAGATCAAAATATTTGATTCGGTTATATATATACCTAACTTGCCATTTGCTAATTCGCTAATATTCAAATATGCTAATTTTCTAATAGACCCTTCTCCAACGCTTCCCACAGATTATCTTGAGGTGTCGGAGCCGTTACCTCTATCAGTACTTTCGATACAGGGTGGATAAACGATACTTTCCGTGCATGTAGGCTGATACCTCCATCCGGATTGGAACGTTCTGCGCCATACTTTAAATCACCTTTAATAGGACAACCTATTTTCGCCAGCTGGCAACGTATCTGGTGATGTCTTCCCGTTTCGAGGTCTATTTCCAGAAGATTATATTTATCGGAATGGGCAATTAGTTTATAATGGAGTATAGCTAGTTTTGAGTTTGGTTTTTCAGTATCGTATGCATACGACTTATTTTGTTTTTCGTTCCTTACAAGGTAATGCTTGAGAGTACCTTCCGTTTGCTTAGGCATATTTTTTACGATAGCCCAATATGTCTTTTTTACCTCCTTATTTTTGAACATATCATTTAGCCGGGGAAGCGCTTTGCTTGTTTTCGCAAAGACAACAATGCCACTGGTAGGGCGGTCAAGGCGATGAGTGACGCCGATATATACATTGCCCGGTTTATTGTACTTTTCCTTCAAATACTCCTTTACTATCTCCGAGAGCGGTTTATCACCCGTTTTGTCTCCCTGCACAATTTCTGAAGTCGTTTTATTGACAATAATGATATGGTTATCTTCGTAAAGGACGGTCATTTATTTTTTAATTAGTGAATTTGATAATTAGTATATTAGCAAATCAATATACTGTATCTCAATTTTTAACTCCATGAAACTCTGTGGTTATAAGTCTGGAAATTTCAGCTTCTAATTAACAAATTCGGAAATTAGTAAATGTTTTCTATTGCTTTACGCCATTTGCTAATTTCCGAATCCTCTAATTTGCTAATAGATTTTATTCTAAAGCTCTTTTTTTATTTCTTTCCTTCCCATTTCACATTGTGCATATCGCCTGTTTCGGCAAAAGCTTTGTGGAACGCAAAAGCATTGTACATATCAAAGTGAGTTTGTCCTTGAGGAGCATTCTTGATATATTCCTGCAATAATGGACGGTAGTCAGGATGCGCACAATTATTGATGATTTCCTGAGCTCTGTCAGCAGGGCATTTTCCACGAAGGTCAGCCACACCATATTCCGAAATGATAATTTTCACAGAGTGCTCACTGTGGTCTTCGTGAGCTACCAATGGCACAATAGAGCTGATTTTTCCGTCTTTAGCTACCGATGGGGTAACAAAGATAGAAACATAAGCACTACGTGTAAAGTCGCCCGAACCACCGATACCATTCATCATCTTTGTACCCATAACATGAGTAGAGTTGATGTTTCCGTAAATATCAGCTTCGATAGCAGTATTGATAGCAATTACACCCAGACGGCGTACAACCTCAGGGTTGTTAGAATATTCCGAAGGACGTAATACAATCTTATCTTTGAAGAAATCAAGATTTTTATAGATATGTTCGATGCAAGGGTTACTTACAGTCAACGAACATCCGCTGGCAAATTTCACACGGCCCGATTCCATCAAACCGATAACAGCATCCTGTATAACCTCAGTATAAACATCAAAATCAGGAATTTCTTTACTGTCGCCCATAGCAGCAAGCACAGCATTTGCAATGTTTCCTACACCCGACTGCACCGGAAGGAATGTTTTTGGCATACGGCCTTCAGCCATTTCTTTGATGAAGAAGTTGGCAACATTTTCCCCGATCTTTGCAGTTACCTCATCTACAGGAGCAAAACCGCTACCTTCGTTTGGTTCGTTTGTTTTTACAACTACTATTTTGCTAGGGTCTATTTTTATATGGTCTTTACCCACTCTGTCGCGAACAGCATATACTGGTATATCCTGACGGCGGGGAGGATCCTGAGGTTCTGGTATATCGTGCATACCGCGAAGTTCTCTTGGGTTCCACTCATTCAATTCAACAATAACGGTTTTAGCCAGACGTGCTACTGTAGGTGAGATACCCACACCGCAAGTAGGAACTATTTCTCCGTCTTCTGTTACATCACATGCTTCGATAATAGCCACATCTATATTGCCATAGAAACCATAGCGTATATCCTGAGCCATTGTAGAAAGGTGCAAATCGCAGAATTTGATGCTACCATTGTTGATAGCTTCGCGCATACTTTTATTAGTCTGGTATGGAGCGCGGAAGTTGATAGCATTAGCTCTTGTAAGTTCGCCATCTAGTTTATCGCCGGTCGAAGCGCCTGTAAACACATTAATTTTGAACGGGTTGCCTTTAGCATGCTCTTCATTGGCACGTTTAGCAATAAATCCCGGTACAACCTTAGGGCATCCTGCGTGTGTAAATCCGCTGAATCCCACATTGTAGTTGTTGTTGATAAGTGAGGCTGCCTCTTCAGCAGTCATAAATTTTAAAGCCATTGTTTTTCTTAAAAATTATGATTTATATTTGTTTTTGTTTTTGTTCTTGCTCTTGCTTCTAATTGTATAATCCTCATAGGTTGCTTTCGCGTCGCAAAATTACAAAATAATTACTTGAACTGCTACTTTTATTCATTAAATCTTTTGGCATAGATATTAATAAGATACAAGTAGACGAGATACGAGATACAAGTTGTTATATTGTTCTGCAAACTTTAATATAACGAAAACAACTCGTATCTCGTATCTCGTCTATTTGTACCTTATATCTTATATTTCCACCTTCAGCGAATCCAGAGCATTCAGTATATTATCGTCATAGCTATATACATCGTCAGCATAATATAGGCTGTCATCGTTCGGATATGTAAAGGCTGTATAATAATCAATAAAGAGAGAAATTTTATTGTCCTGATCAAGGTTGATGATGTCAGGAAGCTTTTTCAGTTTTTGCTCTTTCAATAGCTTCTTGCCTTCCTTCGATACAGGCTCTTTAGTTACACTATAAAGCAGCCTGTCTTTATAAACATCATTTACAGGCGACAGGCAGAAAAACGCCAGGTCGAAAGGCTTTTGCACCCGCACACATCCGTGGCTGACTGCTCTGTTTTTTCTGTTAAATGCGCTTTTAGAAGGCGTATCGTGCAGATATACAGAGAAGTTATTGTTAAACATGAATTTGATCAGTCCTAGCGAATTGCCATATCCGGGAGCTTGGCGAACATAGTACGAAAACTTGCTCGGATTAACCTCACTCCAGTCTATCGACTCCACATCTACCTCTTTTCCGCCTTTATACAACTTCATGTTTTTACGCTTGATGTAGGTAGGGTCTTTTTTTTGCAGTACTGCTATTTCGTTTTGGGCAATACTCTTCGGTACATTCCATACCGGATTGAGGTTCAGGTATGCTATATCGCTTTGCAACAATGGGGTTTTGTTAGTGACTGTACCCACACATACACGCGAGATAAGTTCGAGGCTATCTTTATTTGTTGCTGCAAGCATTGCCGCTGCCACATTAACCTCTATGTGCTTGCTGTGTATACTTTTAGTGCGTCTCCAGCGATAACGTTCCATATTGGCACGTATCTTTTTCTGATAGTATTCCGACGACCTGTTCAGTGCATCAAAAGTTAGTTTGCCTACTTCCGGTTCTTCCGGATAAGATATTCTTTTCCTGAATTTATTGATAGCAGCAAGCAAATTTTCGTTCAAAATCTGATGAAGCGTATCCGTACCGATAGAATCCGGCATATATTCACCTGTCAGCATCAGGCGTTCGGCTATTTCGGATATATGTTTGCTTTTCGATCCTGCTTTAAAAGTTTCGCTGCTTGCCGTTATTTTTTTGAATTCCAGTTCCTTTCTTTTCTCCCAAAGGCGGTATTCTTCCTGCATTTTCAGATAAACATCATCTGCCGGATGAGAAGCTGTTATCGCAGCAAGCGGATCCTGCCCAACTTCCCTATACAATTCAACCATATAAGCAGAATCAGGAGCAGCGATAGTTATATCATAATCTTTTTTTCCATGAATCTTTTTAGGGTTGATAAACCCAAATCGCATACCAAGTATGTATTTGAACGTAGTGTTGGTAGACAGATGTTCCAGTTCGTACATCTTACTGTACAATAAATCAGGATTTCCTGTATACAAGCCCTGGTCTACCGAGTCGGTCAGTTCTTTGATCCTTTCTGCCGGAAATAGTTTTTTTTGCAGCCCGTGCATCTCTACATCCTCAAGTATACTTATCAGCTGGTTTAAGTTTTTGGTATCCAGTGTGTCATGTATCCATGCCGGCTTGTATTCTGCAATTTGGTAATAAGGATGAAGTACAGGATCGTTTGCGATTTTGGTTTGTAACAATTCTTTCAAAGTAGTGGGGTTAAAATCGGGATAGTTGCGTGCAAATTTAGATTGTGCAACTTCTTTATTCCCCGATTCGCTCACCGATGAGGGAGTTCCTTTCTTGCAGCTTACAGCCAATCCTAGCATAAGAAGTAGCAGGAAGGATTTTGGAATAAAGTTTTTCATAAACGAATTAGTCTAATATTGTGTGATAATAGTGTGATAGTGTCAAGATTCGGTCGAAATAATTGTTGCCACAAAATTAGTAAAACTTTGTAAATCTACAATTGCAAATTAGCAGATTAGCAAATTTGAAAATTAGCATATGGCACGAAATGATAAAAACTTATAACTCATAGCTTACAACTCATAACTAATTTACTACTTTTGTCTATTAAATGTAAATATACAAAAAAAATAAATGCATAAATCGGGTTTTGTCAATATAGTAGGTAATCCCAATGTAGGTAAGTCGACACTGATGAATCTACTGGTAGGGGAGAGGGTTTCGATCATCACATCAAAGGCGCAGACTACACGCCATCGTATTTTAGGTATAGTCAACACGGAGGACTATCAGATTGTATATTCTGATACACCCGGGGTGCTTCGTCCTAATTATAAATTGCAGGAGTCGATGCTCAACTTTTCGGAGTCGGCACTCAGCGATGCAGATGTATTGCTGTATATGACAGATGTGATAGAGAAAACAGACAAGAATGAAGAGTTTCTTCACAAAGTACAGAAGTGCGAAGCTCCTGTTCTTCTTCTGATAAATAAAATAGACCAGACCAATCAGCAGGAACTGGAAAACTTGGTGGCTCAATGGAAAGAACTGTTGCCAAAGGCAGAGATATATCCTATCTCGGCACTCAACCGTTTCAATATGGACATTATCAAAAAACGGATTATCGACCTGATACCCGAATCACCGCCTTATTTCGAAAAAGACGCATTGACAGACCGTCCGGCACGTTTCTTCGTTACAGAAATTATCCGCGAAAAAATACTATTATACTACCAAAAGGAAATACCTTATTCGGTAGAAGTAGTAGTTGAAGAATTTAAAGAAGAGAAAGAGATTATCAATATCAGGGCTCTTATCATAACCGAACGTGATACTCAGAAAGGTATTATAATAGGGCATAAAGGTGCCGCCCTAAAGAAAGTAGCTACTATGGCACGGAAAGACATAGAACGCTTTTTCGACAAAAAAGTATTCCTCGAAATATTCGTAAAAGTAGAAAAGGATTGGAGAAGCCGCGATAATATATTAAGGCAATTTGGCTATCGCTTAGATTAAGAATATATAAGTATATGAACTTAAAATTGTAGGGGCGAACCAATGTGTTCGCCCTCTTTTTTAGGCAGATGCATGCATTATCCGCCCATTTTTTACTTCTTTTGTCCTTTCGGATTACAACCAACGGTCAGTGGAACGCAGTATAGCTAAATCCGATGAAACGAAGCCGAAATCTATACTTTAAACACAAACAGGTAATTTCCATTAAATATACATAAAGAACAGAATCAACCACTTAAATAAAGAAAATAGACAGAAATATTTTCTATTCTCAGTGTTTATGTTAATAAACATTTCGAAACATGAATAAAAGCATTAACATTTTTGTTATCTTTAAAAACAAAAAAAGTGAACCATTGAAAAACTACGATTGTTCATGTATATGAGACAATCGCACAAGTGGAATTAATTGTAGATACCGAGTATTAAAAAATGTTATGGAATATAAAAAAACGAATGCCTATCTTAAATTTGATAAGAGTCGTATGGTTAACCTTGAATATTCGCTCAACAGAGAGATTTTGAGAACAAACCGTCGCGGAGCCTATCATTGCACAACCTTAGTAGAATGTAACACCCGGAAACAGCATGGCCTGTTGGTTATGCCGGTGCCCAAACTGGATAACTCGAACCATGTTCTTTTGTCATCGTTCGACGAAACAGTGATCCAGCACGGAGCTGATTTCAACTTAGGAATACACAAATACGACGATAATAACTATAGCCCGATGGGGCATAAGTATATTCGCGAATTTGATTGCGATTCTCTCCCCCGTACTATTTACAGGGTAGGAGGTGTTATTCTGGCCAAAGAAAAGATGTTTTCACTCGAAGATAACACTATCTTTATCCGGTACACCCTTCTGGATGCTCATTCGCCTACAACCATGCGGTTTAAACCATTTTTGGCTTTCCGCGAAATCAATGAGCTGACAGAAGAAAATCCCATAGCCGACCTTGGATATAAAGAAGTGGAAAACGGTATCAGCATGCGCATGTATAGCGGATATCCCGAACTCTTTATGCAGTTTAATAAGGCAGATGTTAAGTTTGTATTCGAGCCTAACTGGTATAAAGGGATAGAATATCAGAAAGATAAGGAACAAGGACTTCCATATAAAGAAGACCTCTATGTGCCCGGCTATTTCGAATTGCCTATCACAAAAGGCGAATCCATTATATTTTCGGCTAGTGATGTCATTGCCGATACAGCAAGACTCGAAACACTTTTCGAAGAAGGAATAAACGAACGTACACCGCGTTCATCATTTTTCAACTGCCTGAAAAACTCAGGTCATCAGTTCTATTTCCGCCCTACAAAGGACGAATTATATTTGCGCAATGGCTATCCGTGGGGAGAAGTCAAAGCCCGCGAACAATTTATGGCACTGCCCGGTTTAACTATAGGTATAGGTAGGCCCGAAGCATTCGAAGAAGTGGCTGATACAGCCATTCCTGCTATCGAAGCGTTTATGGAAGGTAAAGAGCCTGTGGGCTTCCTCAAAGATATAAGCAACTCGGATGTGCTGTTGTGGTTTATCTGGGCTATGAAGCGTTACTCGGATACAGACAGTATACGATTTTATAAAAAATATGCAGAACTGGTCAGCAGGATTGTAAACTTTATCCACGAAGGGAAACATCCTAACCTGACGCCATTGCCAAACGGCTTGCTTAGTGTAGACAATAATATAGGGTATCCAAGCTGGATGAACAATTCTTCGTCTCCGCTTCGTTTCCCTGTGCCACGTACAGGATGCCTTGTCGAAGTCAATGCATTTTGGTACAATGCTTTGATGTTTAATCGCGATATTGCTCACCATTTGGAAAATGAAAAGCTGGGCAATAAGATGAGGATACTTGCCGAGTTGGTGAAGAACTCGTTTCTGGATACATTCCTCAACGATGGCGGTTACCTTTACGACTATGTTGTGGGGCATTATGTAGACTGGAGTGTACGCCCTAATATGTTGCTGGCTATATCGTTAGATTATCCTATACTGGATAAACGGCAAAGCAAATCTGTATTGGATATAATTACAAAAGAGCTGCTTACGCCTAAAGGCATCCGTACACTTAGTCCTAAAAGTATAGGATTCAGGCCACGATTAGAGGGTTCATTGGAAGAAAGGCTTTATAATACATATAACGGAGCGGCATGGCCCTGGATGCTGGGAGCATACCTCGAAGCCTATCTGAAAATATTCCAGCGTAGCGGTTATTCTTTCCTCGACAGGTTGCTTATCGGTATGGAAGAAGAAATGTCGAACGACTGTATAGGTTCTATTTCAGCTATTTATGATGGCAGTATACCATACTTCGGTCATGGGCCGATATCGTATGCTATCAATGTTGCGGGAGTGGTAAGGGCATTAAATCTGCAACAATCTTTTGCTGACGAATATTAATATATTAGGAGATTTTGCCCGATTGTTTACGATAAAGAAAAAATAAAATATAAATGAGAATAACACACTTATTTCTGCTCTATTTATTAATGCTTAAAACCACTAGCCTATGAAAGCATTAATGTTTGGATGGGAGTTTCCGCCCCACATACTGGGAGGCTTAGGAACAGCAAGTTACGGATTGACAAGAGGAATGGCTTTGCAACCCGATATGGATATTACATTTGTGATACCAAAGCCTTGGGGCGACGAAGATCAGAGCTTCCTCAAAATAATAGGAGCCTGTAATACGCCTGTTGTCTGGCGCGATGTGCATTGGGATTATGTTAGCGAAAGACTTTCTAAGTATATGGATCCACAGGAATATTACAACCTGAGAGACCATATATATGCCGACTTCAATTATATGAATGCTAACGATCTGGGTTGTATCGAATTTTCGGGACGTTATCCTGACAATTTGCTCGAAGAGATCAACAACTATTCTATCGTTGCCGGAGTCATTGCCCGTACCTACGATTTCGATGTAATACATTCGCACGACTGGTTGACCTATCCGGCAGGTATACATGCCAAAAATGTATTAGGAAAACCGTTGGTTGTACATGTGCATGCCACCGATTTCGACCGTAGCAGGGGAAATGTAAACCCGCAGGTATATCAGATGGAAAAGAACGGAATGGATCATGCCGACCATATAATCTGTGTGAGTGATCTTACCCGCCGTACTGTTATCGACAAGTATTATCAAGATCCTGCAAAGGTTACTACTGTACACAATGCCGTAGAGCCTCTGAGCGCAGAGATATTAGCCATCAACCCCGAAAGAGGGATAAAGGATAAGGTAGTGACCTTCCTTGGGCGTATAACCATGCAGAAAGGACCCGAATATTTTGTCGAAGCTGCCGCTCGCGTACTCGAAAGGGCTGATCATATCCGCTTTGTAATGGCTGGGAGTGGCGATATGATGGAGCGTATGATTTATCTGGTTGCCGAAAAAGGTATTTCGGATAAGTTCCATTTTACAGGATTCCTCAAAGGCAAGCAGGTCTATGAAATGCTAAAACGTAGCGATGTGTATGTAATGCCATCTGTATCAGAGCCTTTTGGTATATCTCCGCTAGAAGCGATGCAATGCAATATCCCTACTATTATTTCTAAACAATCGGGCTGTGCCGAAATATTGGACAAAGCCGTAAAAGTTGATTTCTGGGATGTAGAAGGCATGGCCGACGCTATTTACTCTATCTGTACATACGATGCTATGGCAGAATTCCTCAGCCGCGAAGGCAAAGAAGAGGTCGATAATATCAAATGGGAATATGCCGGACAAAAAGTGAGGAATATTTACAATGGATTAATTAGCTAATTAGCAGATTAGGAAATGATCTGTAGTGATGATAGCTTGTAACTTGTAACTAAATAAAAACTAAAATAAAATGAAAAATATTTGTTTCTATTTTCAGATACACCAGCCTCACCGGCTAAAAAGATATAGATTCTTTAATATAGGGAACGACCACTATTACTATGATGACTTTGCCAACGAAGATTTTATACAACGTGTGGCGGAAGTATCTTTCATCCCTGCAAACAGGTTGATGCTGGATATGATAAAAGAAAATGAGGGCAGATTTAAAGTTGCTTTCTCTATTTCGGGGATAGCTTTAGATCAGATGGAAGTGTATGCACCCGAAGTAATAGATGGCTTTAAAGAGCTGGCTGATACAGGCTGTGTCGAATTCCTATCAGAAACTCATGGCCACTCTCTAGCATCGCTTATCGATCCCGAAGGATTTAAGGCTCAGGTAAAAATGCATGATGATAAAATAGAGAGTCTTTTCGGATTGAAACCGAAAGTATTTTGCAATACAGAACTCCTCTATTCTGACGATATAGCAACCCTTATCCGCGAAATGGGATTCAAAGGTGTTGTTACCGAAGGTGCAAAACGTACATTGGGGTGGAAGAGTCCGAACTACATTTATAAATCGGCAGAACAGCCCGATCTGAAGCTTTTGTTACGTAATGGACGTTTCAGCGAAGATATTTCTTCACGTTTCTCTAATTACGGTTGGAGTGAATATCCGCTTACGGCTGACAAGTTTATGAACTGGATAGCAGCCACACCACCCGAAGAACAAGTAATCAACTTGTTTATGAATTACGAAACAATAGGTAATTTCCAAAAGAAAAGCTCTGGTATTTTCGACTTTATGAAAGCTTTGCCTCGCTTTGCTGCCGAAAAGAATATAGGTTTTGCTACGCCTTCCGAAGTATTGAGCAAACTGAAACCTGTAGACTCTATTTCGTCTATGCACCCTATTTCGTGGATAGGAGAAGAGAAGGATGTTTCGCCTTGGATGGGTAATACGTTGCAACAAGAAGCTTTTAATAAATTATATGCTATATCAGAACGCGTGCGTCTGAGTGAGATCAGACGTATACAACAAGATTGGATTTATTTACAGGCAAGCGACCATTTCTATTATATGGGTACAAAAACAGAATTGCCATTCAGTCCATATGCATCACCATACGAAGCATTCAATACTTATATGAATGTGTTGAGTGACTTTAAGGAAAGAGTAGATTCGGAGTTCCCTAGTTCTATCGATACCGAAGAATTGAACTCATTGCTTACTACTATTCATAATCAGGCAGATGAAATAGAGCGTCTGGAAGAAGAACTGAAGAGTACAAAACCGGCAAAAGCTCCTGCAGAAAAGAAGCCTGTAGCAAAAACTGCAAAGGCAGCAGAAGCAAAGAAAGAACCGAAAGCTAAAAGTCCGGCAAAACCTGCTGCAAAAGAGAAAGCAGTGAAACCAAAAACTGCATCTCCAACAGAGAAAAAGGCGAAAACTGCAAAAGCGACGAAAACAAAATAACAGAAATGCTATATAAATAAAAAAGGTTTAGAGAGTATCTAAACCTTTTTTATTTTCAATTGCTATATTTCTCATATATCGTTTTCCTATTCAGTAGCATTACTTTGAAGTAGAGGGTGTCGGAATTACCCGCCATATCCAATACTTTTAATTGCAGATCGCGTAAGCCTTCCCGTGTATATACTGTATCGCCTTTCGAAGAATCATATTCAGGAATCAGAAGCAATCCACTACGGTTTACAATAGTATCTGTCTTTCTGAAAATGCTTGAACCCAGTTTTAAGAATGAGTAATGGATGCTGTCTTTTATATCTAATTCAGCATTTCCTTTTTTGTACCCGTTTCCGGCTGTAGTATCCATTCTTACACTAAATGTAGATAAAGCTCTGTTATCCTGAAAGTGCCCCGAAATATACATCCATTTACCGATAGGTATAATGTGTACATCTTTGGCTACGGTGCTATCCCTGTTTATATTTACCCTATGTCCTTCATATACAATAGTATCGTTTACATTGAAAAATACATTCGATACTGTAGGCTTTTCATTATCGTCGCTATAATCCTCTACGCTGGAGCATGAAGAAAAATAAACGACAGTAAGCAACATTAACGATAATATGGTCAGGCAAAACTTTTTCATTTTTTATAAAGTATCCTATTTAGTGCTACGAAAATAATATAAAAAAGCCAAATTAGCCTCACCTCCGAATGTGAATTACCTTTAAAAAGAAAATAAGAGGCAGAAAGTTAAACAAATTCTTTCCCGGGTATGTTGATATTAAATAGACAAAAAAACTATCATCATGAGTACGCAAGATCAAAAGAAAGTAAAGGTTCTGAAAAATGGGCCTTATGAAGTAACAGGTAATATTCCATTGAATCAACTGCGCTTCGTACCCGACAACGAAGATGCCTCATTAGCATATAAAGAAGTAAAGAAATATCCTCAACAAGAGACTTACCATCTGTGTCGTTGCGGTAAAACAAACAACAAACCTTTCTGCGACGGATCGCATCTACAGGGGTTTGACGGTACAGAAACAGCCGGACACGAAACCTATGACCAGATGGCAGGTTTTACCGAAGGTAAGTTTATAGACTTGCTCGATGCCGAAAAATTGTGTGCTGTAGCCCGTTTTTGCGATACTAATGGTACTACTTGGAATCTGGTGGAAGAAAGCGAATCAGACAAGACCAATGATATTGTAATTCAGCAATGTTGCGATTGTCCAAGCGGACGCCTTACGGCTGTTACCAAAGACGGTAAACGCATAGAACCGAAGTTGCCACAGGAAATAAGCATTCTCGAAGACCCTGCTGTTAAAGTGCATGGCCCTATCTGGGTAAAAGGGGGCATAGCCATCGAAGATGCAGACGGTATAGTATATCCTGTACGAAACAGGGTAACGCTTTGCCGTTGTGGTAAATCTCAGAATAAACCGTTTTGCGATGCCCGTCATATGCAAAACGAAGGCGAGATAAAAGGAGAATTATAATAGGATATTTTAGCCACAGAGTTGCATAGAGTTTCACGGAGTACGACAATACTATCTTTTCTTAAAAAAACTCCGTGAAACACCTATTACTCCGTGGTTTTATAAAAATCAAAACGACTTTATTTTCAGCTCTTAAACGGCAGACGTACAAACACCTGCACATTTCTTCCCTGCTCAGGGATATTTATCCTCCGGTAAAGGCTCATATGATTCAGATAACACGTATTAAATATATTCTGCATCTGAATATTAAATATCAGCTTGCATTTCGGGCTGAGCTTATAATCAAATCCTGCACCCACATTAAACAAGTTTGCTCCTCCGGTTGCTTCTTCACCTGCGCCAACTCTGCTCTGACGTGCGTATAGCTGATGTGAGACCGTAAACTGATAATACGATAACTTCTTGTTACCCATATCTTTCATATATTTAATCTCATTTTTCATGGAGAAAGGTGGTGTATAAGGCAGTGGATTATGATCATCCAGATTCTTATTGATAACATAACTTCCGGCAGATGAAAGCATGATGCCACGGATAGCATTCCATTTTATATCATATTCAGCCCCGCCATATATAGCTTTAGCCTGAGAGTACCGGAAAGGGTTGCTTTCATATAAAATCACCTCAGGATTTTCTACTGCTTGCAGGTATATAAAGTTTGAATAGTAATTTACAAACGGACTAAATTCTATTTCCCAGCGATGCTTATTATTTATCCAATACACATTATCTATAAACTTCAATCCTAAATCCAGTGAATAACCATCTTCAGCCTTTAAGTTAAGGTTTCCTATTTCGTATCTGTAAGCTGCATGATGCAATCCGTTAGCACCTAGCTCGTTGGCAGAAGGCAAGCGATAAGTTTTTCCAATATTAGCTTTAAGGGTAAGATTCTCATTTGCAGCTAATCGTGCACCTATGTTTCCTGACCAGCTACCGAACGTTTTATTAACCTTGTATCCCCTTTGAGCATACTCTTGTACCACAAGCGGATCATAACCTTCGCTTGTAAGGTGTTCGGCTAAAGACTGATCGTAATAATCTGTTATATCCATATGGCTGATATCATATCTTAATCCGGCTTCCATAAGCCATTGCTCCGATAAATCGATGATATTTACAAAAGATAAACCTCCTGATACCTGATTATATCGCGGCAGAAAATATTCGAATCCGCCAATGCGGTTTTGCATATATTCGCCGCTGATACCTATTGTTTTTCGCCACGATTCTTTTTCATTCAGATAAAGGCGTGCATTAGTTGAATAAGTATGCAGTTTGAAATCTACAGCCAGGTCATTATTTGCCACAGGCTCCGGTTGGCCTTCGTAATGTTCATGGAAATGCTCAAATTCGCGACGATGGTTATATTGATATCCTGTATTTACCAACAAGCGTACCGAATTATTTTTCCATTCGGTATTATTGGTTACTGTAAAGTGATTGGATGTTGAATAGGGTAAACCTATATTACTGTGCGAAGCATCAGCCTGTTCCTCATGTTCGTGTTCATGCTCATGTTCTTCCCCTTCATGATGTTCGTGATCATGATCATGCGCAAGTTCAAACAAACCGTTTTTCTGATAGTTGTTACTTACATTCACATAAGTAGTTATATTCTTCTCCCTGAACCCGATTGTGCCCGAAAGGAAATGCTCTTTACCTGCCGAATTTGGTACACGTTTGTCCGGAAACTGAATTTCCTCCTCTTCATAATCAGCTTTGCGTGCCGGAACCCTATAGTCTGAATAATCCTGATAGCTAAAAGCACCTCGTGCATACCATTTACCTTTTTGCCATTCGGTTGTAAGCCCTCCCCCTAATTGACTATTATTGGTTGCCCCAAAAAGAACAGCTTCGCCCGAAAAGAAATCATTTGTTTTAAATCTATATGGTTCGACCTCTATGGCTGCCATGCTCGCCGAACTCAGAAGCAACGAATTTGCACCTTTATAGACAGTTACATGTTGCATATCAAATTGTCCTATTTCTATGCCATGATCAGCACCCCATTGCTGGTTTTGCTGTACTATTCCCCTGTTTATAACAGCAAGCCTGTTGAATCCCAATCCCCTGACTACAGGCTTGGAAAGTCCTGCACCAATGCTTATCATCGCTGTGCCGGGTATATTTTCTACTAGTTGCGAAAAATTAAGGGTTGGTTTATCTAAAAGATCATTTCTCAGCACATTGGTCATTACTGTGGCCTCTTTTAATATGACCGATTTGGGATTCAGGTAGATAGTTAGAACTGTATCTGTATTTGCCTTGATGGATATATTATCCGTTTCGAATCCTAAGAAACTTATATCCAGAATAGTACTCTTGCTATTGTCCAAATGACATAAACTGAAAAAGCCGTTACTGTCAGTAAAAGCACCAATATTAGTGTCAACAACAGATACAGAAGCACCTTCTATCGGAATACTGTCAATTGCATTCATTACCTTTCCTGATATGGCGCATGTAGACTGTGCCGACAATTGGGTATATGCTGCCAGAAGCAACATATACAGGAATATTTTTTTCATATAGTTATGGATATAATATCTTTTAATGTGAATTGAAAATCGGCGTAGCCAAATCTTGAAACCTTAACTTTTGAAATATTGAAGCTTACTTGTTACACGCCCGACATGTACCCTCAAGCAAAATCTGTACACTATCCAAAGTAAATCCTTCGGGCAGATTAAATGATGTGTTCACTCTGTCTTCGAGGCAAGTAACTACATCACATTTTACACAGTGGAAATGTGCATGATTTTTTTTCGACCAAACTTCTTTATTTAGTGCATATTTTACCGATGAGTCATGTAAAACAACCCGGTGAATAATACTGTTTTCTTCCAATGTCTTTAGTGAACGGTAAAATGTAACCCTGTCGAAAAGGTCTGGTAACGATTGCTTTATCTCTTGTTCCGACATGGCAGAGTCAGTCTGTAGGAGTTCGGTGATTATAAATTTCCGGCAACCGGTATTCTTTAAGCTATGGAGTTTTAGAATTTCTTCTGCATTCATATTGCAACGATATTGTAAATGAAACAATGTTGCAAATGTAATACTATTTCTTTTAAGAAAGAATTATCGATAGAAAAAAATAGAAATTAAAGTCATCTAGATTTTTTATTTTATTTTGTCATGTTGAGGAACGAAACATCTCTTCTTAAGAGATTCTTCACTCCGTTCAGAAACAACGTTCGACGGAACGAAGTGTAGTCAATGACCAAGATAGTATTCAATAACACCCATCGTTTTTTTCAGATTATAAATCCGATGAGACGATAACTTGCTTTATAAAAAACTCCGTGAAACTCATTTAACTCCGTGGTTTTATTAAAAGTCGAGGCGACTTCATATTTCACCAAAATTTCCAAAAAGGTTTCTTCTTTTCGTTCCTTTTCTCTTCTTCTTTTTCTTCTGGGGCTGTATCAGGCGATAGTTCTTTTGATGTCTCTGTTACAGGTTCGTAATGAGGTAAATATATCATAGGCTCGCCAAACTGTCCTCCCTGCATATCGTTAGGGTCAACACCTTCCAGCAGTGCATTATTATATGTATTGTATTCAGTACTTTGAGCCAATAGCCTCTGAAAGTTTTCAGTATGAGTAAGACCTTCGGCTACAATATATTCTGCCAATTGATATGCCATTACATAAATAGGCTCATCCTTCAAATTTACAACAGTTTGATTTTCTGTTTCGTCTGTTATTATAGCATTTTTTGGGAATACCGATGATGAGGCAATTTGCATATACATTCGCCCAAATGCCAGCGGAACAAAAACCATAACTTTCTCAGCTTCTGCAAGCGATAGTCCGCTATGCATCAGTTGCTTCTCTATTTCCTCTTTATCCTTATCTGCCATCCATGCCATTATTGCAGCCATTCGACTGATATCTTTCGGATCGGATAGTATGCTAAAGACACGTAACGACATAAAGTCAGGCGCCCCCGGATAATCTAATGAATAGACTATTTTTTCAATGTCTGTCCACATTTTATTATCAAGCATAATTTCTACCGTAAGCGGTTCCCTGTCCGATTGTGAGTAGAAAAACTTTATCCAGTGTGTACCATATTTATAATCCTGCATTTGATAGATTGCTTCCAGCTGGTCGAGCCATTCCATAGATATCGGGCCCGAAACTTCTCCGCGTGTAGTAACATTACTGACAACGGCATCGTATTTTCTTCCGCTCAGTTTCCATTCTTTACGCGTTACTTGCTGACCTAAGTCTTTGTCGAAAAAAGCAGATAGAATGACTGGTAGTGAGTTTGTACTTAAAGTTCTCCATGCATCATTTATGGCCATATCAGCATCCAGCCCAAAACCGACAGTAGTTTCTGTTATAATCTTGCCTAACCCGAATTCAATATTAATCTCCATACGTATAGAGATATAAGCTGTTGCTGACTGATCAGTCAGGCGCACCCATAAAGTAATAAACTGTTCGGGGAATATTAGTTTGTTGTTTTCAACTATACATTCAACGCCATGTTCGCGGAATGTTTCTACTAAGAGGGAACTTATTTTGGTTTCCAGGTCGGTCAGATTTATATTATCCATAAATTTTTAAGGTTTAATTTATGCTAAGCATTAAAAATAACTAAACAATTATCTTTATAGTATGTTCAATAGAAAATTGGGCATCACAAATCTAAAAAATAATATGTTAAGAATGCTTTCTCTCTGTTTAAAAAATAAAACAGAAGTGATTTTTCCAATAAATACAACGACTTAGTAATATATAAGAGAATATAAATGAAGAAGGTTCTACATTTTTTGAAGGGTGTATAAAAGCCTTTTAATTATTCTTTTTTAACAAAAAATACGCAACGAATGGCTTCTGATTAGCATCTTTCACATATAGGAATAATGATTAACGGAAGAAATATAGTATATTTGTTTTTATTCTTGGAGAATTTGAAATATTATGGTTAAACCTTTATTCGTTTTTTGGGTCTAACAAATATACTTAATATAAACGTTGAAAGAAAAACGAAAATAAAACTTTAAACAAATAGGAGAGCAGGTTATGAAGATCAAAAATTTATTACTGTTAGTTTTGGTATCCACAATGCCACTCCTTGTATTTGCACAAGACGACTGGGATGATATCTATTCTTCATCTTCTTCTAAGTCGAAAGACAATAAAAAGAAAGAAGTAAAGGCTCCGAGTACAGTTACCCAGAAAAAAGTGAATCCGACGCAAGTACTTGTAGTGCGCGATAATGGAGATGTTACATTGGAAACAGAAGGCAATGTAAACATTGATGTGGATGCATACAACCGCAGAGGAAATGTTTCTGTATATGAAAAGGAACAATATGTAGACTCTATAGCACCTGAAGAATATCAGGACTATGAATATACTGACCGGATTGTAAAATTCCATAGTCCGGAAAATAGTGTGAAAATATCAAGTGATGGAGAAATAAATGTTTACGTGGTGAACGATGCTTATGGAAACTATTATGCCGACCGTTATTACAGAGGTTGGTATGGTGGCTGGTATAGTCCGTCTTGGTATTATTCATCATTCTATCCGTGGTACGATCCATGGTATTACCCATCTTACTCATGGGGTTGGGGCTGGCATAGTCCTTGGTACTCATGGGGTTGGGGCGGATATTACGGCTGGGGTGGATACTACGGCTGGGGCGGTGGCTGGTATGGAGGCTGGCACGGTAGCGGTTGGTATGGTGGACATCATCATCACAACTACCACAGGCCTGTATACTATAGCGGAGCCGGTCGCTCAAGAGGAGCATACGGAAGCCGTTCTTACAACAGAGGAAACTATTATGCAAATAATCGTGGAGGCAGATACGGATCAAGTGGCCGCGATTCATATGTAAGCTCAAGACCGGGAAGTACTCGTCCGGGCTATAGCTCGTCATCAAGTTCACGTCCGAGCACTCGTCCTAGTTATGGCAGCTCAAGTACTCGTCCGTCTACGCGCCCTACATATAACTCAGGCAACAGTTCAAGTTCACGCCCTAGTTATGGCTCAAGTAGCTCACGTCCAAGTACTCGTCCTAGCTACGGAAGTTCTAGTTCAAGCAGTACGCGTCCAACAACACGTCCTAGCTATAACGGATCGTCAAGCTCATCTTCTCGTCCGGGATCAGGTACAGCTACAACACGTCCTTCTACTCGTCCGAGCTATAATAACAGCGGCTCATCCAGTAGTAGTTCAAGCTCACGCCCAAGCTACAGTGGATCAAGCTCAAGCTCGCGTCCAAGTTATAGTGGTTCGTCAAGTAGCAGTTCAAGCTCACGTCCTAGTTATAGCGGTTCGAGCAGCAGTTCAAGTTCTTCTCGTCCAAGTTATAGCGGATCATCTAGTAACAGTAGTTCAAGCTCACGCCCAAGCTATAATAGCTCATCCAGCTCAAGCTCTTCTTCAAGAGGATCTTACAGCTCAGGAGGAGGCTCTAGCAGTCGTTCATCCTCAGGTGGTGGCGGAGGACGTTCCTCAGGTGGTGGCAGAAGCCGATAATAGAAAACTGGTATAGAAAACTATAAATAAACAAAGCTGTTTCAAAATTCACAAGTTGAGGCAGCTTTTTTGAAAATAAAAAATAATTGATTATGAAACGTAAAGTTTTGTTATTTTCAGCTTTAGTTCTTGGTTTTGGAGCTATTCAGGCCCAAGGAGAAATAGAAGCTTTCAGACTATCGCAAAATGATCTTACCGGAACAGCCCGTTCGGTTTCGATGGGTGGAGCCTTCGGTGCTTTAGGAGGAGATGTATCAGGAGTAGCAATCAATCCGGCTGGTATAGGAGTGTATCGCACTTCGGAAGTTGTAACTACAATGAACTTCCAAAATACTAAAACAGAAACAGATGCCAACTTAGGAAAGATAGATAAAAGCAAATTCAAATTCAGCTTTGATAATTTAGCTTTTGTTACGGTACTTCCTATTCAGAGCGATGTAGCTCCAACAATCAATTTTGGATTCTCATATAACCGATTGAAAAATTTTGATCGTAAATACAGAATGGAATCCGATGGAAATTCTTTTTCTTTAGCTGATTATATGGCACATAGAGCTACCGGTACCGGAATAACTGATCCTGATAGTTATCTGAAACTTACAGGTAGAGGTGGTGGAGCCAGTGATAATTCTATATTACGCAACGAAGACTGGTTAGCAGCTTTCGGTTATACCAGTGGACTTGCAGTACATGACGGAGATGGTAAATATTCGGTAAATAATGCATTTAATGCTGGTCCCGATTTCTCACTAAATACATTAGCTGTTCGCGAAAAAGGTTCTATTGATAGCTATGACTTCAATGTAGGAACTACTTTTGCTGATATATTCAGCTTTGGTATTACTGTATCACTTACTGATATAAAGTATAGATTGACTACATACTACGATGAAGATTATGATAATAATGATTTTACTACTCTTCAAAACCGTGTAGAAACAGATGGATCGGGAGTTCAGGTAAAAGCTGGTGCTATTATCAAACCAATCAATGAACTGCGTATTGGTTTAGCATATCATTCACCTACATGGTATAATATGACTGATCATTATTATGCTGACTTCGATTACAATCTGGCCGGATTTGGCAATGGATTGACAGACGATTATATTAGTACAGATATGTATACATATGATTATCGTATGCGCACTCCGGATAAATGGATTGCCAGTTTAGCGGCTGTAATTGGTCAGACGGCGATAATAAGTGCTGACTATGAGTATACTAATTACAAAAATAGTATGAAATTGTTTGATGACGATGGAAATGATTTATTCCATGATCCGAATGGTGTTATTAAACAAGACTATAAAGGAGCATCTACTGTACGTGTGGGAGCGGAAATTCGTTTTACTCCTCAGTTTTCAGGACGTGTAGGTTATGCATGGGTACAAAGCCCTTTGGCTAGCGATTTCAAAGATGGAAAAGTTGAAGTTGAAACTGTCGGTTCTGATCCTCATTATATAATGGTAGGAGATAAAAACTACTTCACTTATGGTTTAGGTTACAGATTCACCCGCAACTTTTACTCAGATATTGCTTTTGTGATGAAGACCCAAAAAGATGATGTTTACAGTTTCTTCGCAGATGGTAAAGATGGTGTAAAAATGAAAACAAATACCTTCCAGGGCTTATTAACTTTGGGATATAGATTCTAAAAAATAGAAGAGAAAGGAATTATAAATTATGAGTTATGAATTATGAGTTGTCTCCGAGCATTCATAATTTATAACTCATAATTCATTTCATACCAAATCCATCAATTTTGCAACCCTACAAGCCTCGATAGAATTTTTTACCCGCAATTTTTCCAATATATTTTGCCGATGGCGATCTACGGTATTTTTACTGATAGATAACCGGTCGGCTATTTCTTTACTCATCATACCTTTTTCTATCAGCAGTAGCACTTCTTTTTCCCTTACCGAAAGGATATTATTGCACTGTTGTTTATCCTGTCTTATTATCTCGCCTGTAGCAGAGTTTATTATTACTTTATCAAAAGTTTCGAGGCTGTTGTTGTACGCATAATTATATAAGCACAAAGACAGCCAGAAATTGCCCGAAGCGCAATTGGCAACATAGAACATACGATGCTGAATAGCAACATATTCCCCCGACTTATCCCGCATACGCATTTTACTGTAAATGTGATAATCGGAACGGCTCTCTACAGGAAATGTCTTCAATAGGTGGAAGAATTGCAGTTCGAGCAAATGCTTTTCAATCAGGTCATCAGGATGTATCTTATTAAAAATTTCTTCTTCCCATATAGAATTTATCTCCTTTATATTTTCTTTTCCCGGTAGCCCTATCTGTTCTGCAAACCCACCATTGTAGATATAGCTCTTATTCAGTTTCAGGTCGCTCAGTACAGCAATCGAATTTTCTATTTTAGAGTAGTTGTATGCTATCTGTTGGCACTCTTTCAGCAGGCTATCTTCTTCCGATTGTTTGTCGAAAGGCTGTTGTAAAAGTTCGTCGTTTAATGTGGAAACTATATTCATCTTCGTCGCTTAAAATGGTCATTAATCACTATTGACTGGTTATTTATCGTGCTTTACCTTTGTAAAGGTAATTCTTTTATATGGTTATTTTAATTAAGATAGACTAGAACAAATGAAAAGCGAAAAAGAAAAGGCTAGAAACGGCGAATTATACGATGCAAACTACGATCAGGAACTGATAGCCGAACGCGATGCCTGTAAAGAACTCTATTACACATATAATAGCCTGCGGCCGTCGCAGAGAGAAGAACGGCATGAACTGATACGGAAAATACTTGGCAAAACAGGTAATTCTTTCAAGATAGAACAGCCTTTCTATTGCGACTATGGTTATAATATCGAAATAGGTGAAAACTTCTATATGAATATGAATTGCGTGATTCTCGATGAAGCAAAAGTCATATTTGGCGACAATGTTTTCGTAGCACCTAATTGCGGATTCTACACAGCACAGCATCCTTTGGATGTAGAGCAGCGGAATAAGGGACTGGAGTATGCCCATCCTATTACTATTGGCAATAATGTTTGGATAGGAGCCAATGTGGTAGTCCTTCCGGGTGTTACCATAGGCGACAATGCGGTGATAGGAGGCGGGAGCGTAGTAGTTCGTGATATTCCTTCGAACGTGGTTGCTGTAGGCAATCCGTGTCGTGTATTGAAAAAGATTTGATATAGTATTAAAATAACAGTTAGAATAAAATGAAGAAAATAAGATTGTTTGGTTTTGTGTTAATGGTATTGATATCACATAATGTAATGGCGCAAAGTTTAGAAAAAATGCAATGGTTCAACGAACCTGAAAAATGGGAGATTAAAGATAATTCACTCTCCATGTTTGTAACACCTCAGAGCGATTACTGGCGTATATCTCATTATGGTTTTACGGTGGATGACGCGCCATTCTATTATGCGACTTATGGCGGAGAATTTGAGGTAAAGGTAAAGGTTACAGGTGATTATAAAGTCCGATTCGATCAGGCCGGATTAATGCTTCGTGTCGATCACGAAAATTACATTAAGGCGGGAGTCGAATTTGTGGACGGAAAATACAATCTAAGCACTGTAGTGACACACAAAACAAGTGACTGGAGTGTAATTCAATTGGATAAAGTACCACCTTTCGTATGGATAAAGGCCATTAGGCGACTCGATGCAATAGAAGTCTTTTACTCATATGATGATAAGGAATATACAATGATGAGGAATGCCCATTTGCAAGACAATATTCCTGTTATGGTTGGCCTTATGGCTGCTAGCCCTGACGGAAAAGGCTTTAATGTGAAGTTCGACAACTTTAAAGTGAAGCACTTACCGGATCAGCGACGGATGAAGTGGCTCGAAAACAACGCAGAGTAAAAGACAAGAAAAGAGTTGCAGACAGTTCTCCTGCAACTCTTTTTCATTGTTATTCGATTATAATATTATTCTCCAAACATATACCCGCACAAGTCAATCCGCCACCGAAACCAATGAGCAATAACTTATCTTTCGGCTTTATTTTTCCTGATACAATCCCATTATACCACGCAATAGGGATCGAAGCAGCAGAAGTATTTCCATAATTCTGGATACTCTCCACACACTTGTCCATAGATACATTTAATCCTTTGCATACGGCCTCCAATATGCGGATATTTGCACTATGAGGAATCAGAAAATCAATATTTTGCAGATTCATTCCATTCTTTAAGGCAAGGTCTTGAATTTTAGTAACCAAGGTAGAAACAGCCCATTTAAAAACCACCCTTCCATTCTGATGCAGCTTTCCGTCAGGGAATATCGTTTCTCCATTGATGGGTGCATCCTGATACGATAAATATAAATCTTTGCCATAAGACCCGTCTGTATCTGTTATCGCTTCGAATATATGATTCTGCTCGTTAGCCTCTACAATAACAGCACCTGCACCATCTCCAAACAATATACACGAGCCCCGGTCTGTAAAATCAGTTACTTTAGAAAGAGTTTCCGCGCCTATTATCAATATTTTACGATGTGTATGAGCAGCTATAAGCCCTTTTGCCATAATAATGGCGTATACAAATCCTCCACATGCAGCAGATATATCCATACATCCGGTATGAGAAATATTCAGCCGTGTTTGCACCTGGCTTGCAACGCTTGGCAATACCTGATCAGGTGTACTTGTTGCAACAATGATAAAATCAATATCCTGCAAATTAGTATTATGATTCTTCACTAAATTCTCTACCGCTTTTACGCATAGGTCGCTGGTATATTCATTCTCTGCCGAGAAGTAACGTTTTTCGATTCCTGTCCTTTCCCTGATCCATTGATCGGAAGTATCTAAGAATTCTTCAAAATAAGAGTTTCTAATCTCTTTTTCAGGGTGATAAATCCCTATAGATTTAATTGTTGCATTCATTCTTTATTAGTAATCGTTTTAATACTTACCTGCATTAATAAGTTGTTCTGGATTAATTTATAAACATCATTCTTCAATACCTTGTTCATCAACAGGGCGGAGAGCATTGCCGAATGTATTGCATAAGCCTGATCTTTAGCTGTACCTTCTAATCTGAACTCTCCACTATCTTTTCCTCTTTCCAAAACGTCTGATAACCAGTCGATAATAGTATTAATCAGCTTTTGCAACTCACTTTTCATATTTTCGGGCAATGTATCGTAAGAAGGAGAAAGGGAACCAACAATGCACACCCAGCCTTTATTGATAAAACTATCGTGCATCTTAATATAATTTGCCAATTGTTGACTATAACTCAGTTCTTTCCACAAGCTTGTTATTTTTTCGAAGGCAGATTGGTTTCTCCTGATAGCCTCTACTCCCAAATCGCCTTTAGTCGGAAAATAGTAGTGTATAGCTGCATTCTTGATGTTTAGCTTTTTAGATATATCTGCATAGCTGAATGCATTATATCCGACAGAACGAATCAGGTCACAAGCTATATTGATTATTTCGTTTCGGGTATCTTTCATAATGCAAATATATAAATTTACTTACTAGTAAGTAAAATTTGAAAAGATTTTTAATAGAAAAAGCCGATGGATATAAATCCACCGGCTCATTATATTTTAGAATAGGTTCTGTTTATCTATCCTGTATCAATTTGTCTGCCATTGCTTTACCTAACGAAACACAAGCTTCGTAAGTATTAATCTGCATTGCTTGTTTCATTTCTACAGGCGAACCTACAACTTCGAATTTGGTATCTTCGGCAAACTGTGCCAGGCGTTTCACTGCCGCACCTGCCCATGTAAACGAACCGAAGTAACCGAAGTAACGGTGTTTCATATCGCGCCCTTCTATTTTGGACAACAAGTATTCCACCTCAGGGAACAACTTATTATTATAAGTAGGCGAACCAACGATAAGTCCTTTATATTTAAAGATATCGCGAAGGATGTAAGAGTGCGAACGCTTCGATACATTGTGCAAAATAATCTCTTTTATTCCTTGTTGAGCCAGTTCATAAGCAACAGTTTCGGCCATTTGCTCAGTGTTTCCGTACATAGTTCCGTATGCGATGACTACACCTTCGTCGCCCTGATAGCGGCTAAGTTTGTCGTACATAGAGATCACTTTCTGTATTTGTTCCGGCAATGTCCAGATAGGGCCATGCGTAGAGCATATATAGTTTATTTCTACTGCACTCAGTTTTTCCAAAGCCTTTTGCACAGGTGAGCCGAATTTACCCACTACATTCGAATAATAACGTACCATTTCGTCATAGTAGCGCTCAGGATGTAGCTGTGCATCGGTGATACCGCCATCCAGTGTTCCGAATGTACCGAAAGCATCGCCCGAGAAGATGATTTTGTGAACAGTGTCATACGTCATCATTGTTTCAGGCCAGTGAACCATCGGAGTAAGGTAGAAAACTAGGTTGTGCTTACCCAGCGAGAGTTGCTCACCATCTTCTATAACCTTCACACCATCTTTAATACCATAGAAGCCCTGAACCATATCAGCCGTACGCTTATTGCCTACAATCTGAATATTCGGGTATTTATTTCTCAGTAATCCAAGTGAGCCCGAATGATCGGGTTCCATATGGTTGATAATTACATAATCAAGCGTTTTTCCGGCTAAAGCAGTTTCTAATTTTTGAAGGAAAATATCAGAATAACAGACATCTACAGTGTCGAAAAGAGCTGTCTTCTCGTCTACTATCAGATATGAATTATATGATACCCCTTTGGGTAATGGCCACAAATTCTCAAAAAGGTGTTTTGTACGGTCATTAACACCTATATAGAATAAGTCTTCTTTTATTTGGACTGGTTTTAACATGTTATGATTGAATTATTTTTTGTTATTTGTCGTCTCCTTTTTTCGCAGGGCATTCCATACAAGCCATCCTCCCCAAAGGAAGAACGGTATACTAAGCAATTGTCCCATATTGATACCATAATTAGCTATCATTTCTACTTCAAATGGCTCTTGTATGTTCTTAATATATTCTATACAGAAACGCGAAAGAAAAATACCTATTAGCGAAACGCCTAATATCAATCCCTGCTTTGTTTTTGCATTGGTTTTATAGAAAAGGTAAAGTCCCAGTCCGAAAATTGCAAGATAGATAAGCGCTTCGTACAACTGTGTAGGATGGCAAGGCAATTCGCCCGAACCTCCCTGAGTAAGAGGTAGATGCCAGCGTTGATCTCTTACAAAATTGAATCCCCAAGGCAATTGGGTAGGTCCTCCGTATATCTCGGAGTTCATCAGATTGCCCAGGCGTATAAATGTAGCACCTATAGCAACCCCCACTATCAGGCGGTCGAGTGCCCATATCATGCTTTTCTTCGTTATCCTGACAGAATATAGCCAGATAGCGATGGTCATACCTATAGCTCCACCGTGGCTTGAAAGTCCGCCTTCCCATACTTTGAGCATGCTCAACGGATTAGACAGGTAGTAAACCGGATCGTAGAACAGGCAATGCCCCAGACGTGCTCCCGCGATAAGACCGATGATTATATACATAAACAGGGAGTCGAACCATTGCTCCGAAAGGTTTTCCTTTCTGTACATCCTTCGTACTACTAAAGTTGTGAGAAGTACTCCCGTTGCCCACAAAATTCCATACCACCTGATTTCTCGGCCAAATAGGGAAAAGGCTTCAGGATCTATGTTCCAGGTTATAAATGATAGCATATTTTATTTTTTTATTATTGGCTTATAAGTGTTCAATAATTATGGTTAGATGTTTTTTCAATCCTTCTGTTAAGTGTATCTATAAAAATAAAAGAATAACAAAAATAAAACAATAAATGTTCTAAATTGCTTACTCCGGCTTACAAAGATATAAAATACTAATAAATAAGTCTGATGTTATAAATATTTTATATATTGCATAGCTTTTTAAGATTACACATGTTTCAGACACAAGTTACACTAAACTATTGACACTACTTAACTAAATATAAACACATTATGACTAACATTACTAAAGAAGCACTCGAAGAACTACTCAATGCTATTAACGAAAACGTAAAAAATGCTACCGAAGATGATTATTCGGATAGCGAATGGTACCGCGAAATTCTGTGGAGAGACGAGCTCGAAGATTATTTCGAAGACTGCGACTATGAGGCAATCATGAACATTGAAGACCGTCTGGCTATCGATGCTGTTCAGTATCCTGACCTATATCCTGTGATACGTGAGATTATCGAAGGAATCACCAAAATTAACAATGAATATTGGAGCGGCCCTATCGATGTGGACAGCGAATGGTCGGCAGGAACATTTTTTGCAGGCAGGTTGGCATTGGCATCTAAGAGCGATGAAGATGTTCTGCTTTTCGCCGAACATTTGGCAACTCGTGACATTGATCACGAAGCAGAGCCTTTCGACTTTTTCGGAGTATGGGAAATACTCAAGGAATTTGGATATTGCGACAAGACTGTTCCTGTTATAATTGCCTTATTCTCTGCAAATAGTCAGCATAGAGGCGATCATATAACCGTGGAAGGTGCAAAGAAATTTACTGCTTATCTGAATGAAGGAGATAACCTGAACAGATTTTTGGCGGAGATGGCTAAGTGGAACAAAGAGTATAATGTACAGCTCGAAGAATTATTCTATCTTCTGCTTGACGAAGCACTGGGCTTAGGAGAAGATCAGGGAGAAGAGGCCGAAGAGCTGTTTACTCAGATTACAGACGAAGGAAGAATTCCGACTAAAGATGATTTCAAAACAATAACAGAAGGCTAAGAACATTTCATCGTTTTGTTGGATTTAAAATCCGCAGTTATAAATTTTCGGATTACAAAATCCGAAAAGACGATAGGTGTTATTGAATACTCTCTTTGCCATTGACTACACTTCGTTCCGTCGAACGTTGTTTCTGAACAGAGTGAAGAATCTCTTTCGTCAAAAGAGATGTTTCACTACGTTCAACATGACAAGAGGACAAAGCATTCGCTCTTCAACATGACAAAATAAATTTCAGATTCGTACATTTTATAATTGGTTCGCCGCATTAGTTTTCATACTTTTGCGGCGACAATTTTTATTTATTAACAAAATCAACAAAATGAATCAAAAACATTTTAGAGAACGAAAAGCCTATCGCTTCAAACGATTTTTGAGGAAAGGCTACAGTGCATTCAATAGTATGCACAGGCTTGTCAACATCGGGGTTGTTACCGGATGCGCCCTTACATTCCTGCCTGTATCTTCTATCACTGCACAAAAAAGCGGAAGCGCAGAAGAACAGCAGAAAACATTGGAGAAGGAGCTCGAAGAAGTTATGGTTACCGCCGCGCGTGTAGAAACACCTATTGCACAAACATCCAAGCTGGTAACCATCATCACCAAAGAACAGGTAGCCCAGGCGCCCGTCCAGAGCATTCAAGACCTGCTGGTTTATGCTGCCAACATTGATGTCATCCAGCGTGGAGGACATGGCGTACAAGCCGATATTTCGATCCGTGGCGGATCATTCGACCAAAATGCAATTCTACTCAACGGAGTAAACCTCTCCAATCCTCAAACGGGACACTACAGCTTCGACATCCCGATCAATCTTTCCGATATAGAACGTATTGAAATTATTCACGGCCCATCTGCCCTTATTTATGGCGTCGGTGCTTTTTCGGGAGGAATCAATATTATTACAAAGAAAAATGCAGATTATAAGGCTTATGCCAGTGTAGAATCCGGTATGCACAAACTTCGCGGACTCGAAGTGCGTGGTGCAGCCCAAACCGGAATTGCTACAAACTCTCTTTCTGTGGGTTATAATTCTTCGGACGGATATGTAGCCAACAGCGATTATGATATTTATAACGTACTATGGCAAACACGTTTTCACTTACCCGAAACTTCGAAGCTCGATTTACAACTAGGGTACAATGATAAGCAATATGGAGCCAATACTTTTTATTCGGCTGCTTACCCTAATCAGTACGACCGCACCAGCACCTATATGAGTTCGCTGAAAGGGGAGTTTGGCACAAAGCTGAAAATCATCCCTATCGTTTACTGGAACAGGCATCACGATCAGTTCGACCTGGTGAAGGATACCGACTTTGGGCGCAACTATCACCGGAGCGATACTTATGGTGCCAATCTTATCTTCTCCTACAAATCGAAATTGGGAAATACGAGTTTGGGCGGAGAACTAAGACGCGAAGATATAATGAGTTCCAATCTTGGCAAAATAATGGCAGAACCTCATCGGAAATACACTAAATACGATGACCGTACCAATGCCAGCGTTTCACTTGAACATACATTAAATATAGACAAGTTTGCTTTGTCGGCAGGCGCATTGATGAATCATAATACCTTGCAGGATGGCGAATACAGATTCTATCCCTCTGTGAGTATTAGTTATCGTCCTGTAGATAAGGTAAATATTTCCTCCTCATGGAGCAAATCGACACGAATGCCCACTTTTACCGATTTGTACTACAAAGCACCTACCCATATAGGGCGCAACGACCTGAAACCCGAAAAGTCCGAATCGCTGGAATTAGGCGTCAAATACCGGGAATCCCTCTTCAATGCCTACCTTACAGGGTTCCTGCTATGGGGAAGGGATATAATAGACTGGGTAAAAGAAAAGCCCGAAGACGAAGCTTATTCCGCATGGAATATGAGCAAAGTAGATACAAAAGGCATAGAAATGGGAGTGAATTTCCGGATAGGAGATGTGCTGCCTGTTTTGGGTGAACAGTCTTTGCTCGCATTAGATTATAGCCGTATGTTTCAGGACGGCGATACAGGCGAAATGATATCTATGTACTCCCTCAATTATCTGAGAGATAAGTTTACAGCTAAATTTAATCATCAGATATATAAAGGCTTGTCGGCCGGATGGTATTTCCGCTTCCAGAAACGGATGGGTGTATACGAGAAGTATCACGGAAAAGAAGTGAAGGCAACAATAGAGCATTATCCGGCATTTTCGACTCTCGATCTCAAACTGAATTATCAATATAATGATGTCTTATTCAATCTGACTTTGAATAACCTCTACGACACTCATTACTACGATAGAGGCAATATTCCTCAACCGGGATTCTGGTTGATGGGAGGCATCAGCTATACTTTTAGATAGATAAAACAGATACGAGTAGACAAGGTACATGATACAAGTTCATCCTATCGGATTCTAATTCGAAAAGGCGGAAAAAATGCTCTAAAATTCTCACTTTGTATCTCGTTTACTTGTCTACTTGTTTACTCATTAATTCTTTAAAGAAAAACAATGAAAATATTACTATCGGTTTTCTTCCTGCTGTTTCATTCTCAGGCAGAAAAACCACAGTTACAGAACGGTGACCTGATTTTTCAGGAAGCCTGTACGGGTAATACTGATAATACCATCAAAGAAGTAACATCAAGTATCGATGGCTACAGGTTTACACATGTCGGCATTGTCTATATAGATCAGAAAGATAGCATATATGTTATTGAGGCAACGCACCCTAAGGTAAAAGTCACTCATCTGAACGAATACCTTTATCCTGAAGGAAAGGAGGGGTGTTATCCCATATCAGTAGTTGGGCGTTTGAAAGAAGAATATCGCCATTGTATTCCGCAGGCTTTAGAAGAAGGCCTGAAACTTGTAGGCAAAAATTATGACTATGGCTATACCCTGAATAATGATACATATTATTGTTCGGAACTAGTCTACTATATTCTGCTCAAAGCCAATAATGGAAAGCCTGTCTTCGAACTGAATACCATGACATTCAAGTCTGCCGAAACAGGTGAATTTACTGAAGGTTGGATCAGCTATTATGAAAAATTGAATATGCCCATCCCCGAAGGAGAACCGGGCATCAATCCGGGAGCAATGTCGCGGTCGCATGTAATAGATATTGTAGGACGTTATTGATAGCGCCAATCAGTATTCATTCTGATATTTAGAAAGATCTCGTAAAAACATCCATCACACCTCATCTGACGCTAAGGCAAAGCCCTGACAAGAATGAGGATAATCCGATTCTTGTCGTGCGTCAGCCTCCCGTGCATAGAGTCCCACAGGCGGGCACCTGTCCGGTGAAGGCAGCGTAGAATCAAACGGGGCGATAGCCCGTAGGTTTGATTCAGCCGACAAGCCGTTTGACAGGTCGCCGAGGGGCTCAGCACTAGCCTTTTGCTTCCTTTTGGGCAATGCCAAAAGGAAGGGCAAGCCCGGGAGGGCGCGGTAGATATATCAAAAGTTTATACAATTATCGAAAATAATGTAGCTATACTTAAAAATCTATATCAGATATAAAAAAAGAAAGTCCTGAATAACCACTTGGTTTATTCAGGACTAATCTCATATAATAATTAACGCTTCTCGGTCTTATTCAGCAGCAGTTGTTTCAGTAGGCTCTTCTGTCTGAGTTTCTTCCTCAACCGGAAGGTCACTTACAGATGCTACGCTATTCAACTGTTCTTGCAGATTATGCTTGCGAACCAATGCTGCCACCTCCGGATCGAGTGGTGCACGGTATGCCTTAGACGGATCAAGCTCGCATGCTTTCAGTAAGTGCGCGATGGCTTTATTCTCGTCTTTTGCACGTATTGCAAGTATTGTACGCAAGTATTCAGTGTTACCTGTTTCGTCCAGCATATCCAATACTTCCAACGCTTTGTTATTGTATCCCATACATACAAGACATAATGCAGTATTGAAGTCAGGATAGTTAGAAAGTATTTCCAAAGCTTTCCAGTACTCTCTGTCTTGCAGATATTGGATAGCCTGTGCATATTCTGGGCGGTATTCAGCACTTTCCTCAATTTCGGCGTTCATACCCGGACGGGTCATATTGAATGTTACTTCAGCTTTATTCAACATCGGATAGATAGAATCGCGTATGATTCTGAAATCTTGAGGATAAGCTTTTCTTATATCATCTTCGGTCTGGTCAGGATATACTGCATTTGTAAGGATATCCAGTATTTCGTCCTTGTTAACAAGGTCCGGTCTTCTTACTACCAGTTTGGCCAATGTATTCCAGTCTTCGCCACTCACACGTGTTTTGAATACATCAGGGTTAACACCTAACATTCTGGAGAAGTGGCTTCTCAGTGCTTCGGCACGTTTAACAGATAGCTCTTCATTCTTTTCCCATGTACCATCAAGGGATGTTGTAACTTTGATAACCACACTGTCAACAAGGAATCCTCCTTTATCTTTAAATGTTTCGAAAGCATCTATTATCTTATCGGTTTGCTCTTTGTTATCCTGATTGTTTACAACAAAGTTTGTTCTTCCTTTCTGGAATTTAGGATAGATCACCATCGAGTTGTATACATCGCGGTGCAAAGTAGTACGTTTGGTAATCAACGATGTATCAGCCAACTGAGACAGTGATGATATAAAGTAAGCCAGTGTGTCGGAGCCAATCGGAATAAAGAAACTCTTATCAATTGCATCTATACGCGAGTCCATCACCAGACGCAGTTGTTTCAATCCCGGAGACACCGGATAGTCTTGCTTATAATAATATATAAATTCTTTGTTAGTCTCTATTATAGTATCCAGACGCATTCCTGTTTCGTTAGGGAATGGTATCATCTCTTTACGTGTTTCGTCCAGCCTTTCAGCTTTTAATTCGTTGAGGGCAATTTCTTCGTATAAGTAATGGTCCTGAGCGATCATAGCAGAGTCTTCTGCGGTCATCACAAAGTTCTGAATCTTATCAAGATTGCGTCCCGAACGGTATATGTCGCGGAATCTTTCCGGTACTTTTTCGAGGTCTTCGCCATCCAGTACCATATTTTTCATATTCTTATCGAAAAGCTTCATACGGCGCGCATAGTAGCCTGTTGTATCTTTTCCCTTAGCATGTTCGCGGGCAGCCTGTTGTTTTACCTTTATAGAATATTCTTTGTAGAAATCTACACGGTAATCGTTACGGCGTTCAACCTGCATCTTGCCTTTTTCCAGATCTTCCTCTTTCAAAGCCTTTTTCATATACTTAACAAACAGCCCTGTAGTATCTTTACCTTTGGCCACGTCTTTCATTATCTGCTGACGCACTTTGCGTGTCTGCTCATGATAACGTTTTTTGTTAAGCCCTATCTGGCGAGCAGTTTCTACAGCCTCAGCCTCATCTTTTTTGGCTTTCCATTGTTCGTAATCTGTCTGGCGGCTCCACTCCTTATGGAATCTGCCATAGTAGAAATTCTGATGTTGCTCAATATCTTCCTGTACAGCTCTGTGGTTTACAAATACACTGTCGTAGTCTTTAGGATCTACGATTGTTTTTTCGTAAGCTGCAAAGTCCAGATAATCTTGCTTTTGCTTGTTAGAGAATTTAATCCCTTTAAGAAGAACCTCCTTGAGTGGCACAACAGAGTCGTTGTGCAAAATCCGAGGTGCCAGAGTCACCCTGAAGTTTTCCGAAAGTAGTTCTTTTGGTACCTTCATCACGAAGTCTACATTCACTCTTCCGTCTTGTTCGGGCGTAAAACGCGATTTGGCAGTAACCACCACCTCCGAGAGATGCTGTACTTCATTCAAATTTGGTTTACCTTCCTGTGTAGTCTGTTGGTTCCCAATCGACTCGGCGTGAGTGTATGTAACCTGTTCCGAAGCAATAGCAACATTGCTTTCCCCTTCCTGATAAGGCAACTCTATATTCGGACGTTTAGTCTGCATAAAGAGCGCTTTTACCAACGCATCGTCTTTAGTCTGAGCTACCTTGATGTTTATCGGCCTTGAACCATAGTCCGCATCAGGGTCTCTCGACGCACGTATATCCCTCACAGAATGAGTGGAGGAACATGATACCATCACAGCAGAGACTACCGCGGTGATTGAGAGCATGCTAAATAAAACAATTCTTGACAATAGTTTGTTTGTTTTCATTTTCGTTAATTAAAAAATGGGGGGTGTAAAGTCTGTTACCCTAATTTGCTGCAAAGATAGACATATTTTGCTAATTTTTTTCTTACTTTCCACTTATTTTCTGTTAAAGGGTGTTGGTCGAAATGTTATTTTAACATTTTGTTCTATCGTATTGGTTTTTAGTCTCTTTTTTAATCACTAATTAACAGTTGATAAGAAGCAAAATAATAGGATACAAATAGGCAAATTACTTATTCAGATTTTATCCTCACTTCTTTATTTATAACATAATACGAAGATTAATGGTTCGATTTTTCACATATCCTAAAACAGAGGCGTTTATCTTATTATTTCCCCATTTATACTGCTCTATACCACGCTACAGCTATTTTTTTTACTATCTTGCACCATTAAACTATTATAAGATTACACGTGAAGAATATTTTATCCAAAGGGCAGCTTTCTATTCTTATTGTATTGGGGGTTTTAATCCTTGATCAGATCATAAAAATCGTCGTTAAAACAACCATGTATTATGGCGAAAGCATTCATATTACTGATTGGTTTTACCTTTGCTTTATCGAGAACCCCGGTATGGCTTTCGGAACGCAGATAATGCCCAAAGCAGCGCAGACTATCCTCCGTATTCTATTTTCAGGAGCTATTATTTGGTATATTGCCATGCTCGTAAAAGCCGATTATAAGCGAGGATATATTGTTTGTATTTCGCTGATACTGACGGGAGCTGTCGGCAATATTATCGACAGTGTATTTTATGGAGTTATTTTTAGTGAGAGCACATCTTCCGATATTTCAACATTTGTGCCTATAGGACAAGGATATACCGATTGGTTGCACGGAAAGGTTGTTGATATGTTTTACTTTCCTTTTTTTGAATTTACGTGGCCAAGCTGGATGCCATTTATAGGAGGTGATAACTTCTTGTTCTTTAGTGCGATATTCAATCTTGCAGATGCAGCTATTACTTGTGGAGTATTTATACTATGTATTTTTTACATAAAAGATTTTAGTAACAGTATCCATTTGGTTAACAATAAACTCAAGAGTTTTATGCGTAAAGAACATTCATAATTTTTTTGTTTTTTATAAAATTTTCTAACAGAATGTCCGTTTTATTTTCGGAACCATATCATACAGCGAATATTTAAAATAGTTATATTAAACCGGAAATAAATTATACAAAATGGCAAAATCATTATTGTGCGTACTTTTATCTTTCTTTATTACAGGTTTTTCATTACAGGCTCAGACAAAAAAACTGTTGACAAGTGTTAATTCTATAGAATCGAAAGAGACAATAGAGCTCAAATACAATGGTAAAAACCAACTGGTTTACCTCTCTGAAAAAGGCGTGATTATTTTTCGCGAATTTTCGTTCAAATACGATAAGGTAACTAATCAGCTGACAGAGGCAAAAATGGATCAGGATAGAGGAGACATTGTCTATAACAGTAAATTTACACATACTTCGGGCTTTGTAACAGAAGATCTTAAGAAAAGTGGAAGGCAGTATCCCGAAAAGGAAGATGAACAAAATCAACTGGATATTGATGCCAAAGGAAACCTTATAGATACGAAATTCGATGACGGAAGTGTTTGGGATAAATTTTCATACGATGCCAATGGAAATCTATCTAAATATATAATACATTCGGCCTCAGGTACTCCTATTTATGTAGCAGACTATACATATGGAAATATAATTTCTCCATTTGCCGGAATAAGTGATTTCCCTCAGTGGTTTTGGGCTATGTATGTGAATAATATGAAGTGGTGCCGCGATTTTATAGGACCCAATAGCCCCGATTCCCTTCTATTGGACGATCCGAGATTTGGCGAAGATGATATAAAAATTACCTATGAGCTTGATGCTGACGGCTATCCCGTTAAGCAATTTTATAATGATGTGTTGGTAAGGGAGTTTACTTATACTCCGGCAAAGAAATAAATAAAGAAGAGGGAGTGTCAAAAGCAAAAGTATACAGTCAAAGTGTTACTCTCTTTGTCATTCTGAATGTAATGAAGAATCTCGACTCTTCAGAAACGAGATGTTTCACTTCATTCAACATGACAAAGAGAAAATGAAAATTACTTTTGACACAATCTCTTTTATCTTATCTTTCTCACATATTTATGCTCAATACTTTCCAAACCTTTACACATAATCCTTTCTTCAAAATCAGCAACTTTACTCATTCCCACAACCTCTAATAATTTTATAGATGCCGTATTCAGAGAATCAGTAATACCATAAAACTCTGTTACACCCATATTTTCAGAACAATAATTAATAAGTGCTGTCAAAGTCTCCTTTGCATATCCTTTGCCTTGATACAGAGGCGATACATTGCATCCTAATTCGGCAGTATGGCCTGTGATCTTAAAAGCGCAATCACCTATCAGTTTATTATCATCTTTACGGACAATCGCAAGCCCGTTCCATTCACCATTTGCAGATAAATTGATGTCTTTATTCCGATGTATAAACTCTTTGGTCTGCTCCAATGTGTACGGTTCCCAATATTGAAAGCGTGCAACATCTTCCGACGAACGGTAAGAAAATACAGCTTCAATATCTTCATCTTCGAAATTCCGGAGAAAAATATGTTGAGAATTTATTGTGATTTCCATTTTAGAATTTGTAGCTATCTGGATTTTATTTTATATTTTCTTGTCTTTCGCGTGGTCAATTATGTCACACGATGCAATCGCGCGACAGCGAGGAGGTAAATGATTCTGAATTATGAGTTATGAATTAAAGAGTTTTCATAACTCATAATTCCTTTATTACCTTATCCGAATAGTTGCCTGAAAGCTTCCTCCACTTTCCTTACCTGAACAATCTCTATATTAAGCTTCGATGTAAAACCTTTCAGATTATTCTGTGGAACAAGTATTTTGGCAAAGCCAAGCTTTTCGGCTTCCAGTATGCGCTGTTCTATACGGTTTACAGGACGGATTTCGCCCGATAACCCCACTTCTCCGGTCATACATGCATGCTTTTCGATAGCAATGTCGAGGCTCGAAGACAGTACGGCACTTATCACAGACAAGTCCATTCCCGGATCGTTAACTTTCAACCCTCCTGCAATGTTTAAGAATACGTCTTTTTGCACCAATTTGAACCCTGCACGCTTTTCGAGTACTGCCAATAGCATATTCATGCGGCGCAGGTCAAAGCCCGTAGCCGAACGCTGAGGTGTACCATACGCCGCTGTACTCACCAGTGCCTGAGTCTCTATAAGGAAAGGGCGGACACCTTCTATCGCAGCCGCTATAGATACCCCGCTAAGCCCCTCGTGATTTTGGGTCAGTAGTAGCTCAGATGGGTTGCTTACCTCCCTGAGTCCGTTCTGCCGCATCTCGTAAATACCAAGTTCGGCAGTGCTTCCAAAACGGTTTTTTATACTGCGTAGAATACGGTACATATAGTGTTGGTCGCCTTCAAACTGCAATACTGTATCTACAATATGCTCCAGTACTTTTGGTCCTGCTATGCTTCCTTCCTTGTTGATATGCCCTATCAGCACAACAGGTGTGCTTGTTTCTTTGGCAAACTTGAGGATGGCTGCCGAACATTCGCGCACCTGCGACACGCTTCCCGGCGACGATTCTACAGCATCCGTAAAGATAGTCTGAATAGAATCGATGATCACAAAATCGGGTTTCAGGTTTTGTATATGTACAAATATCTGCTCCAGGTTCGTTTCGCAGACAATATAGCAACTTTCGTTATTCGAATTGATACGGTCGGCACGGAGTTTCAACTGGCGTGCGCTTTCTTCTCCCGACACATACAATGTCTTTACCGAATCCATATTCAGGACGGTTTGCAGTATCAGTGTCGATTTACCAATTCCCGGTTCGCCGCCTATCAATACCAGCGACCCTTGAACCAGCCCTCCACCCAGCACACGGTTAAGTTCACCGTCGTGCAGGTCGATACGAGGCTCTTCGCCGGTCTGCACATCTTTCAGTTGCAGAGGTTTAGCCTTGGTTGTATCAAATAATTGAAGACCACCCTTCGAAGGATGGTCTTTAGCAGTACTTATTATTTCTTCTACATATGTATTCCATTCGCCGCAAACAGGACATTTACCCAACCATTTGGGCGAGTCGTTGCCACAGTTACTGCAAACGTATGCCGTTTTAGTTTTTGCCATTTATGAGAGTTTCAAGATTTCAAGATTTCAGGTTTCAAGATTTTGCTGACGCAGATATTGTTATAAATATTTTGAAATTTTGAAACCTGAAATCTTGAAACAAATATTATGGTTTAAAAATCTTTATCGACTTATTTGAGCGGTTTTCGGTGCTGATTATAATCACATATACACCTCTTCCCCAGCCATAAGTATTGATTGTTGCTTCCGTTGTATCCAGGTTTTTATCCTTGCGGTATGCCACCTGTCCCGAAAGGTCGGATATTGTAATCTTTTTTATACGGTCTTTGGAGGCAATTGTCAGGTTCTGGTCTTCAAAATAGGTTCTGAATTCAGGCTTTTCGCTTGGCTGTGCAGGCTTTTCGCCATCCAGATTACTCAATCCTTCCAGTTTGGTTGCTCCTGTGTTTGCAGGGTCAAGATAGCTCTTCATATGCCAGCTTGTATTTGAACCTTTATCCCAGTGATACCACATTTTGCCGTAATAATCTTCACCATTGGGTTTTGTACATTTGCTGTCGCCACCCGACAGAGTACCTACAATAAGCCCGTTTTTGTCGAAAAGAGGGCTACCCGAAGAGCCTCCTTCCGTCACTCCTTCCGAATAGTATGCTATCCAGTGTGCAGCATCAGGATTCAGTCGCTCGTCCTCCCAGTTCCCCGATAACAGATATTTATTGTAAAAAGATATCTTCTTTACGTCGCCCAGAGGATGATGTATCACCGCGCCGTCGCTCATGTCCGTAGTTTCGTTTTCGCGGTTCCATCCATTATAATAAACATCCCAGTCGTCCGGGATATTAGGCGTTAATTTTAGTAACGAGCCATCACTGCCTCCCTCTAACGGACTGTTAACCAATAGTTGCGATCCTCTGTGGAATTTATATGTCGGACGTTCTATTTCACATCCCGGAGCTTCGTATTCGAAAATATAATCGGTTGCTTCTGCTTCCGCCTGAGTTGCTTTCTCAAAGCAGTGTGCAGCAGTCAGCAGATAAGGAGTTTTGTCTTTTCCCGAATTATTGATCAAACTGCCCGAACATCTGTATGTGCCGTTCGAAGTCCTTGTCCGCATTTGCACAATCCCTTTTTTCTGGTTTTGCCAGTAGTAACCCTTTGGACAATTGATATTTATCATACAGGCATTCTCTGCCTGATTAAAATAGGTGAGGTCTGAGGTACCTGTAGCATACTTGTATCCGATGTCTTTGAGGTGGATACGCGGTTTTTCGTTTATGCCCGGCGAAGATACATATTCGAGCACCACATTGTCGCCCGATAAGTCTTCTATCGAATAAGGGCCTCCTTTGGGATTATCCTCGTTCATAAATACAACGGCATTTCTAAAGTCGTTTTCTCTATATACAAACAATTCTGCACCTTTGGGTAAATAAAAATCATCCAATCCTACAAAGAATCCTTTGGCATCGGGTACATTTATTACCAGTTTCCAGATGTTTTCGCCTGTAGGCAACGTGCTGTGTGTACCCACTGTGTCCATTTTTATATCCAACGGATACAGGTAGGCTTCGGGAAGCGGGTGTCCCCTGCGGGCATTTTCGACTTCCGATTTAGTGAGTTTTGTTTTTTTATGGGTTATAATCAAAGATATTTTTTCTTTGTTGTCTTCCATCTTATATTGGAGTTTCTGGGCAATAGCCGGAATGCTGAAAACCAATATGGCAATGCTTGCAACAAAGCCTTTCAAAAATTTTAAATTCATAATACCTTAATTAATTGCTGAATATATTTATTTACGTCTTCACGGTTAATCAATTCTTCCATCTCAAAAATGACCTTTGCCTGCGAATAGAAAGGTTCGCGTTTTAGCAGGCTTTCGGTTACAAACCGGAAAAGCTCTTCTTCATTCTTATCTTTTATCAGCGGACGTTTTTCCTTGCATGTGTTTAGTCTTTCGGATAAGGCTTTGGGTGAGGCTTTCAGATAGACTGTAGTGCCTACGCTGTTCATGTATTCCATATTATCGAAAAAGCAGGGCGTGCCTCCTCCGGTAGATATGATTACATTTTCGAACTCGCCCACCTCTTTGAGTATATTTTTCTCGATGCTGCGGAATTCTTCCTCGCCCGAATCCTGAAAAAGCTGGCTTACAGTTTTCTGGTAGCGTGCCTGAATAAAATGGTCAAGGTCTACAAATTCGAGGTTAAGGGTTTTTGCCAACTCACGTCCGGCTGTCGTCTTTCCCGCCCCCATATATCCTATCAGAAAGATTCTTTTCATCTTATTTATTTTATCATAATATAGTTGTTAAAAAACAACCGAGGAGGAAATAGAAGATGTTAAATCTCTTTTTTTACCTGACACAAATTTAGGAATAAAAAAGAAAAGTGAAAGAATGGATAAAAATATTATAGAGTTTTAACGACTTGTAATTTTATATAATAAAAACTATTTAGATTCTTAACCACAGAGTAATAAGGAGTTTCACGGAGTACTTATATATAATGCAAAATTCAAATAGTTTCTTTTTCAGAAATACATATTTTTTTGATTGCAAAATATTAAAAACTCCGTGAAACTCCTTTTACTCCGTGGTTAAAACAAAAAATTATTCTATACCCTGAAATTTAAAAGCCTTAGCCTCAATGAATTTATCAGTAGTATTTCCGTTATACGTATTTCCGCCTACCATATCCAGCATTTTTACAGATGCATTTTTCGAAAAATCAACATCTTTGAAGTCTACCCAAAACACATTCGGATAAAGTGCCGATTCGAAGTAGTATACTTTATTTTTCTGATCCGAAACCGTTCTCCATCGTGTAGATGAAATATTTGGTTCGTTTGGAGTACTTATTCCAAAAGGTACCGAAGTATTGCGTATCACACTGAAAACGCTTGCAACAGCAGTACGTGCATCTTCCACTTTAGGGATAACATTGATATAGTACGAAGCCCTCACAAAGCGGTCGGCGGCACGGTTGGTTCCGGGCAGAAATGTAAGGCCTCCTATGTTTTTCCAATAATCGTCCAGCGCAAGCTGCTTTTCGAATATAGGTGAATTTGTCATTACCTGATACGAGCGGTCGTGGTGGATTTTTAACTTGCCGTCGATATATTCGAATATGGCGTTATCACCCGATGCATCCGAGATAGAAAGGTGGAGGGTTGCCATACGCGAACCATCAGGCATCATATCAGAAACCACCTCGAAAGTGCCTTTTTCGATAAACGAAACCGCTTCGTTGACAGTTGCAAAATTGTCGAGTACATACTGAACCCATGCAGCAATAGTTAAGCCGGGCTTCTTACCATCCCATTCAGGGTAAGACGATTCGGCAAGCCATAAGAGATTAGCTACAAGCCCTTTTTCATTCATGCCATCGGTACTGCTGATGTCGTATGCCGAAGTAATCACACTTCCGTACTTCGATGTCCATTTAAGTGGGTTTTTGCCTATTTCTCCATTGCGTTCCATACCTCGCGGAAAAATCCAGATGTTGCTGCGGATATCTTCTTTCCAATCCATCGAACGCGCTGTCAGGATAGTATTGTTTGGTCCTTGATAAACAACTCTGGTACATGCCTCGATGGTAGTATGTACTGTTAAGAAGAACAATAGTGACAGACTCAGAACTCTAATAACTTTCATATTCATTCATTTTAACTTATATACCTTTAAGAACAACCACTTTGGAGGTTTTGTTTAGAAGTGGGAGGAATAGAGAAGCTTCACTCTTTCCGAAAATAAAATCCTGTATCAAATTTTTTTACTTCCCCACAACCATCCCCTTCTATCCAAAGCGGATAATTTGCCTTGCAGCGCGAGAGAAAGTCGCGGAGCTGCTGTTTCAGTACATCGGCATCGTTTTTTATCCATTGGCGGAGTTGTGCCAGGTCTTTGATGTCCACCCCTTTGCTGTTTTCACTTTCGCGGATGGTGATACCCTTGTTCACGATGGTTGCCCAGTGGAATGGCAAAGCCTGATAGACAGCGTAAAACGAAAGAGCCGGAGCAATCTTGAGTATCAGATCACTGTTGGTCGTACTGAGCTTATTTTCTGATACTTGCTGACGAATTTCAGCCATCAATGCTTCGCCCAGCAAAGGGGCTATGTGCAGTTCCTGTGCAATGCCGATGTAGGGCACAAATTCGCTGATATCGGTGTTTGAAGTAACCGGAGAGTGTTGTTTGAAAAGCTTTTCGCTGATTAACGGAAGTTGTATAAATTCGCTCATAATCGTGGTTTTAGGTTGTTTTTTCAGCATAGATAAACTTCTTTTTTTTTCGTAACGCCTTCTTCACAACCTCCGAAAATTTCTTTTAGATATTTTCTTTTAGTCTTGTTTTGTTTAGTCTTTAGTATAGGTATCGGTATGTGTATCGGAGAGTGTATTATTCGTGTTGTCCGATGCGTATCCGAAAAGATACAGACTATGATACACCTTACTATACACGAAAATTCTTATCTTCGTATCCCTAAACGGATTAATATGGTTGACGAATGGATAAAATATGAGGTATAAAAAAGCGGTTTATCAACTTGTATCTCGTAAACTTGTAAACTCGTCAACTTTTAAACTAAAACACTATGATACAAAAATTCTGTTTTATACTACTCCTTGCGTGTACCCTGACTGCATGTGGAACTGCCAATCTGGGTTCGAAAATGAGAAAGATCGAAATAGGTATGACCAAAAAAGAAGTTACGTCTATTTTGGGCGATTCTTACGATGTGATGAGGGCAATCAAAACGCCGGAAGGCACGCTCGATGTCTGGAAATACACACCTAGCATGAGTGTAAATATGTATATGCTTCATTTTCTGGATGGTAAGCTTGTAGAATGGTTTCTGGACGTAGATCCCGCATTGCAAAAAGCACAAAGTAATGAAAAATGAAATTAGCTAATATGCCGATATGCCAATGTGCCAATTGCCAATGAGATACGAGTAATTTTTATCTGCTTTGCACCATTAGCATATTGGCATATCTTTTCATTGGCACATTGACTCTTAATTTTTCATTATTAATTTCATCGTAGTTTATCTATGCATAAAAAACTTCAAAAAAAGCAGAAGAAATATGAATTATGCAGTGATAAAACTATCTCAGGCGGTACAATCGTACCCCACATTTTCGAAAAATACAAAAGGCTGGATCAATTACGGTAAAGACAACCTGTTGCCCCAGCATATTATCGAACTGAACAGCGAATCGGCTATCAATAAAGCCGTTATCGAAAACAAAGTGACTTATATCTGTGGTTCGGGACTCCGTGAGGGAAATTACTACGGACAGCCTAACCCGAACGACGATTGGGATTCGCTGATAGAAAAAATTACAAAAGACTATGTCACCTTCGGAGGCTACTGTTTTCAGGTGATACTCAACGAGAACGGTAAAACGGTAAGCCTCTATCATACCGATTTCAGTAAAATAAGGGTTGGAAAAGTGAATGAGTTCGGTACTAACCTGAGCTTTTACCTCTCTAACGACTGGCGCAAGACTTATGGTAAATATGCTCCTGTGGAGATAAAAGCCTATGGATCGGAGGAGATGCAGAAAGGAGTTCCTTATCTTTACTACTACAAAGATTATGAACCAAATCTCGATTATTACCCTGTGCCTCAATATTATTCAGCTCTGAATTATATCGAAGCAGACGGATTGTTAGGTAAATTCTACCGCAATTCCATCAACAACGGCTTTGTGCCTTCTACCATTATCACCATGCCCAGCAATCCGGCAGAAGAGCAAAAAGCTCAGTTTCAGTACGATATAGAAAATAGCTATGCGGGCACCAATGGGGCTAACAGCATTGTAGTGCTTTGGGGTGAGAGTCAGGAGGTAAAACCTGTAGTAACCTCTTATACCGCCAGCAACAATGCCGATCTTTACAACAATGTGGATGAGATTATTTTCCAGAAAATTATATCGGCTCACCGCCTCACATCGCCTACTTTAGCAGGATTGTCGGGATCGGGCAACCTGAGTGGTAATGCCAACGAGATAATCAATTCGTTTGTTCTTTACAACAAGACAGTTATTCATCAACTGCGACGCAAAATACTCGATACGCTAAGCCTTTTCTGTATCAATAATGGCTATAAAAAGCTCGAGATAGAAGATCTGGATATAGATCAATTAATGAAGAATTAAGAATGAAAAATGAATAATAAGTCTTTGTAAACGAATATATTTTTCTTATTTGTTATTTTCTAAAAAATTAATTATTCATTCTTCATTTTTCATTCTTCATTTTTCATTCTTCATTTTTCATTCTTCATTTTTCATTCTTCATTTTTCATTCTTAATTCCTCATTCATGAAAAGAGGGAAGGGTGAATATGGATAGGAGAGACCAGAGCCTGCTATAACTGTTTATAAAGATTAATTAATTATAAATCCGTAATCAAAATCAGGAAATGATTTGTTATGTATTCTGTATTAGATAATTAGTACAGGTGGGGGGAATATTAATTTAAAAAACCTACAGTTATGGAAAATAACAGAAAAGAAAATCAGAAAGCTAAAAATTCTTTGCAAGGTAAGATGGAAAGAGGCGAAGAAAGAGTTAAAAAAGGCATCGATAATGCGAAACACGATGCGGCAATAGGAGCAAGCAAAGCAAAAGAAACTATCAAAAACAAGGCAGAGGATATCAAAGATAAGTTTCGTAATAACAAGAAATAATATACTTGATTAGAAACGTATCCGTATCACAAAAGCTTTAAACTGAGCTACTAATTCAGTTGAAAAAGAAAAGAGGCTCCGCAATAATTTGTGGAGCCTCTCTTTTGAATAACGATAATATATTAATGCAATTATTTAACTGCTGCTACAGCCTTTTCATAATTAGGCTCTTCTGTTGTTTCAGGTACAAGCTGGGTATACAATACCTTACCATCGTCACCAATAACAACTACCGAACGAGCCAAAAGTCCCTTTAATGGGCCATCGGTCATCAATACACCATAGTTTTTAGCAAATTCAGGATTGCGGAACACCGATGCTGGTGCCACATTCTCTATTCCTTCTGTAGTACAGAAACGTCCTGCAGCAAATGGAAGGTCTGCCGAAACAGCCAGTACAATCACTCCCGGCAACGAAGTCGCATCTTTGTTGAAATGACGCACAGATGCCGCGCAAACTGATGTATCGAGGCTAGGGAAAATATTTAATATAACTTTTTTACCATGTAAATCTTTCAATGTAACTTCCGAAAGATCGCTTTTTACTAATGTAAAATCCGGTGCAACAGAACCTACTTGCGGCAAACTTCCACTTATATTGACTGTCTGGCCTTTAAAAGTAATTTGTGACATAATTTTTTGTTGTTTTTTTTTGAATGTTAATAATCTTAGATAGTTAAAGTCTAAATTTATATATCTGCTTTGTCCATCTGTTTTTTTCTTAGATAGTATATTAACACATTCCGGCTGCTTTTCGTTCACGCGAGAGGCAAAAGTTTTCACTTAAGCTCCTGTTTCTACTTTATTAAATAAAAGCAAAAAACAAATGTGTTGCTATTAATTTGTTAATATAATAGTATTTTTTCAATTTTATACATATTTCCGCTTCTAGAGATTGTTTTTTTTATAATTTTTTTTAATTTTGCAGCTTCAAGTCTGATACTTGATTTTTTCTTTTCGATAAATTTCACAACTACTTACTTGCTTGCGTTGTCCTTTTCTTCAAAAAAGGTACATGCACTTTAAATATACTGTGGACATCAGTATAATTCGTCGCATTACCTGTTTAAACACTACTAAGATTCACTTCACAAACAACACAGAGCTGCGTGGCCGGAGCTATAATATTTCTAAGTATAACAACTAACCCCGGTAAATATTTCACACAAAAATCATTTTTTATTCTCATTTGGTAAGAAAAGTGTAATAATGTATCATTTTTCTTATGTTAACATATATAAAATGCATCTAACTTTACATCTTCGTGAAGATAATTTAATATAAACTACAAAAGACTAAACAATGAATTTTTCAAAAATTTTTATCTATTTATTCGCGGCCATATTGCTGGCATTACCTTCTTGTTCTGATGATGACGATGATGACAAATCATTAAAAGGTACAACATGGGAGCACTACAACGATGATGATGGCATTGTATACAAATCAACCATTACTTTTAGTAAGAATACGTTTACTACTTCTTGGTCAGAAACTTATGATGGCAAAGAAGATGATGGTTCAGATGAAGGAACATATACTTACGATCATCCGAAAGTAACTCTTATTTACGATTATGAAAATGGTGAACAAGAGACTGAAACATACACTATTTCGGATAATAAAATGATCAGAGATGATAATGGTGAGAATGGTGAAAGCTTCTACTATACAAAGAAATAAGATATAGTATTTGAAATAGATACAGCCCTGTGTTTTGATTAGAAATGCAGGGCTGTTTTATTTACTCGATATTTTATTTTTTAACATTGTTATATTGAAAAATTATTTATCTTTGCCAACGTTAAAAGACTTTAATATAAACTACGAAAACTTAATCAAATGAATTTTACGAAATTTTTTATCTTTTTGTTTGCGGCTGTATTGTTAGCATTGCCTTCATGTTCTGATGACGATGACGATAAATCATTGAATGGTACTACTTGGGAGTATTATGGAGACTATGGTAATGGAGAAACGTACAGAACGACTTTAACTTTCTCTAAGAATACTTTTGTTGGTACTTGGGTAGAGACTTATGGCGGAAATGAATATGATGGTTCTTATGAAGGAACTTACACTTACGATCATCCGAATTTAACACTGACGTATAAAGAAGATGATGGAACTGTAGAGAATGATAAACTCATTGTATCAGACAATAAAATGATGTATGTTGGTGACGGTGAAGACGGTGCTGTTTACATTAAAAAATAAAATATAATTTCTTTTCAAAAGAGCCCTGCATCAGAATTGTTATGCAGGGCTCTTTTTTTTTACAAATTTCTTAATAAACTGTTATCAAAAAAGCAATTCTTTATCTATGCATAAAAAAGAATATGCTTAAAATTGATTTCAACAACCACAAATTTAATGTGCCCGCTTCGTGGCAGGATGTAAAACTAGGCGACTACGAAAAATGGTTTATGAATATTCCGCAAGATAAGGCGGGATATATACACTTTGTGGCCGATATATGTCATATCGACCCTGATCTTGTCCTCAATTCTCCCACAGAATTGTTTGATGCGCTTACTGAGGCAACAAGTTTTCTGAATAATACCGATTTTGATCCGTCAGACAAAATTGTAATTGACGGAAAAGATTATTTTGCAAGCTTTTATGATAAGCTCACCCTTGGTGAGTGGATAGACATCGAAGAAACCCTCACAGGCGATAGCCAGACCAAAATATCTGAATTACTGGCTATTGTATGCCGCCCTCTACACGAAGAATATGATACTGACATTATTGCCGACAGAAAAGAGCTTTTCCGTAACCTTTCCTGTGATAAAGTTATGCCGTTGGTCGCTTTTTTTTTGCACAAAAAGAAAGAATCAGATGCGATTTTGAGCCATTATTCAGCGGTGGTGGCACAGGCAAACCGATTTCTAAAGGATACAAAGACTTTTGTAGTAAATGGGGATGGTATAAAACTATTGCCGATCTGGCAGAGGATAAGATATACCTATTTGATACGATTACTCGAAAAGCAGCTGTCGAAGTTTTCGGGTTTCTCCTCTATCGGATAGATAAATCGAAGGCGGAGGAAGATCAGTTTAAATTCGAAAAGCAGGTAAGACAGAGAAGTTTCTAAGACTTAGGCTACCGCGCGATTGTATCGCGTGGCTTCTATATCACCACGCGATACAATCGCGCGGTAGCGATGATAGCGATGGAGACGAGAGGTATTTTTCCCCCTTTGGGGATAGGGGGCTACAAAAAAAGGACTGTGATAAGTACAAACCTCTTATACACAGTCCTCTAAACTACTGACCTATTTTATCTTCGCAATACAAAGATATTGTGTAATTATTACACTGGAAAATAAAATTCAAAAATTAACTAATAATTAACATTGTGTAATTATTACACCTCGAATAAACTAAATGCTATAAGAGTATGATTAACAATATTATTAATACATTTAAACGGCAGGCACAGGAACACAAAACTATCCAAAGCTTTTATTACAACCGCAACTATGAGCTTGGAAGCGGAAAAGAAACTCATCCGCTCTTCTGGCTCGAAGATCCATTGACAGGGCGCAATCAGGATAATCTTTTTGTAAGTACGGTTAATTTTTCCATCCTTTTTCTTCCTGATGATACGCAGTCGGTAGAGAAACTACAAAGCCTTGCTTTCTCAATTGGGCTGAATATTATAGAACGGATAAAGCAGGATAAGGATTCTATGATAAATATCCGCCCCGACTGGACTTATACCACTTTGCGCAACTATTATGATAATAATGCTTGTGGCTGTCGTTTTTCGATAAATTTCACACAGGTAAATATGCAAAACTTATGTTTGATAAACGAACAGTTCGATTCGGATATTGCCGAAACAAAAGAGAGCCGGCTTGCAGAATATGACCTTTTGCCTGCTAATAACTGTGAGATATTTATACATAAGTTACCCGATTTTGATATAAAAGTACGGAAAGATGGATAACAATTTGGAACAGGTTATGAATGCCATCTGCGATGATGTGCTCCAGTTGTCGAAAAGCCTGTTAAGCCGCGACGATATAGCAACGAACAGAAAGGCAGGTAAAAATACACTTAAAAGCAGTGCTCTCGAAAACAGCGCTCAGGTAGAGGTTCTCAATCAGGGGCAATCGGTAGTGGTGCGTGTATTGTTCGACAATTATATAGAGTATATCGAAAATGGACGTAAACCCCGATCCGGTAAGCAGCCTCCGCTTGATGCACTTCGTGACTGGGCCTTGGAACGGGGAATCCCCACCGACAATAGTACTTTGTTTCTTATCAGCAGGGCTATCTGGCGCGATGGGTACGAAGGGCGACCAATTCTGGCAACATTGGAGGAGGAAATCGAACGGCTTTTCGAAGATAAGTGGGCAGAGGAAGTGTTGAGGGTATTAATGAAGAATGAATAGTGAAAAATGAATAATAAGCTTTTCTGTTCTTTCGGATTTAGCTATACTGCGTTCCGCTGACCTTTGGTTGTAATCCGAAAGTTCCTAATAGCGGATTTGAAATCCGCAGTAAGTAATCACAACATATAACTAAAAAAATCCCCTCATTTCATCTAGTTTGAACTCTTCCCCTTTGGGGGAGGCTGGGTGGGGCTAGGGGTGCACTAAACATGAATAAAATAGCAAATATAAAACAGCCTGCGCCTCTTTCGTTGGCTGCCAATCCAAACTTTGTGGAATTTAGTAATAAATACACAAAAGAATCGGGTAACAAACTTGTAGATAGTGTATTATATATAATAGGGGCTGCCTATGTGCGCGAGTCTACCGAATCTGAAATTATCTTGCGGAAAAGGATATGCGATTTCAGTATACAGGAGCTGAAGACGAAAACAGTTCATAAGTTTAAAGGAACGGATTTTCCGTCCGAGGTTTCGGCCGATACTTTTCTGATAAATAACGAAACTGCAAAGAATATAGCTGCATGCCTCAGCAATAATGTCTTTTTTAAAGACCGGTTCGATATAAAGATGGAAGATAATGGAATAGCTATAAAGTCGAAAGGAAGCGGAAGCGATTATGCATTTATTATTATTCCGGAGATGGAAGAATATTTTTACGATTTTATGAAAATAGAAGGCGATCCTTCGGATACTTACGATCCCGACGAAGACAATCGTGTCCACTTCTCTTTCACCATCGGTTCGCGAACGAATGATGAGAGTACAGAGTTGATTTTCAGGGAATACGAAACACAAAAAGATCATATTATAAAATATACACTAGATCGCAAATTGGTGGATAATTCTACATTCTTTTTTAATAGCAATGCGGAGATCACAGCTGAAAATTTGCGGATGTGCCTGATGAAAAATTCATTTTTCAAAGAAAATTATAATATTACCATCAGTCCTGATACTGCGGACAAAATAGAATTGATATCGAAAGGAAGCGGCAATAAATATACATTTGAGATAATGCAGTGCCCTGCTTCTATTTCGACAGAGGGTGAGTCGCTGCATACAGGGGAGAATGATTCTATAACACGTAATTTTGGAGAGTGCGAAATTCACCTTGATATTTATAAAGAGAATGACTCCTTACAGGTACAAACTATTGATAACCAATGGAGAACATATATGACTACTTTGTCTAAATCTTATTTTGGACAGCCTCTTTGGTTCGATATAAATACGATTTGTTCCAACCAGAATAAATATTCGGACAAGTTTCTGAATACTGATACCTGGTGCGATGCCGGAACGGTTTCGGGCTTCCGTTTTGTGGCAAAGCGTTCGGATGGGGTAAATAACGAACCTTTCTTTTATTCGGATGCTTTTTATACCCTTACTGGGTATGCACGGGCTTTGGAAGCTAACGACTTATCACCTTATATACTCGACGTGAGCAACCTCACGGATATAGAAACAATAATACCTCTGAGCAATCAGCCTACATTAACACATATCGAAAACCAGAAACAATATTTCAACTTTATACTATCTGATAATAAGGTGAATAGTGATGAAGAATGTAAAATAAGTATCCTGTATAAAGTGTATGCGCAGTCGGGTAGTTATCTGGGTAAAAAGATGGATGAAGAAAGTGTTATAGCAGTTGAAAACCTGAATATGGTGAATACAATAGCTTTGTCTATAGATAAAATTGCTGCTCTTTTCCCTAAAGCTGGTAAGGTGGAAGCTTATCTGTGTTGTAATGGAAATATTGTAAGCCGGCCGCTTACATTTATGCTGCAACCGAGCCATTTGTATAAGCTTAACGATTTTGCTTTCCTTAATGCATTAGGAGGGTGGAATAGTTTCAATTTTGGAGGAAGCGAGCAGACTGATTTCAAATCGGGTACTACAGCCATTTTTAAAACCCATACACCCGGTTTAACTTCTGCCAGCAGTATAGAGACCGTTTTCAGCAAAAACACAAGCGAAGAATTTACTGTGCAAACAATGCCTGTAAAAGCAGAAGTGGCAGCATGGCTCAAAGAATTGGGTTCGTCTGTTGCTGTATATGAGTTGGCTACACATAGATATATTATTGTGGATGAGCTTAATATAAAGCATAGCGACAAGGATGATCTGTTTACATTGCAGATGAAGTATCATTATTCGGATGCATATAATTCGAAGTGATATTTATATTAACCACACAGAGTTTTTATATATCTGAAAATTCTTTATAACTCATAATTCATAACTCACCATAACCACCTCTATATAAAAATTGAAAAGTCCGCGACATCACGTCGCAGACTATATCATTAAACCTTAACACAAACTTTACAAAACTACACAACATTATAACCAACTATTATTTATTATGTTCACGATGGTTGAAATTTTAACAATTTTATTGAGCTTTTTAACCAGAAAAGGCTTTATCTATCAGGATAAAGCCTTGTTTGAAGTCTATAAGTTAAATTGCTAGTGTATTGTGAAACGTGCTTTCATGCGGTATTTTAACTTTATCTTTTGCATTTGCACGTCTCCGGCATCCATGTCGTCCATTGCTGCTTCCATTTTCAGGTTAGAGTACATTCCTCTGGCTAGTGGTTGGTTCCAAACGTCTTCGTCCAGCTCTTCCACATAAATTGTTTTGCCAATCTTGTCGCCTACACTTTCAAGCAAATAAGTTGCTTTCTCTTTTGCGGCAATCAAGGCACGCATCTTCACTTCTTTGCGATACTCAGCTATGTTTTTGTTTTTCAGTTCAGTAACATTTACATTTACGATGCCTTCTTTAGGTCCGGGCAGATTGTTGAGTAGTTGATTTAGTTGAGCCGAGCTTTTAATTATAAGCTCGTAACGTTTCTCTAAGCGTATATTTTCTTGCGAACGGTTACCTCTATATGTCCAGTAGCTGTTAGTCGCAGCATCTTTCAGAATGATCTGGTCTTTGTTGATTCCTACAGTAGTCAGTGTTTCCATAAAACGCTTATCTGCAGCTTCTAACGATAATTTTTGGATGTTCTTGTCGGTGTAGTTACCTACAGTTACAGAAAGGCGGATTTCGTCCGGTTCTATTTCTTGTTCGGCACTTCCGATAACTTCTATGTAAGGCACAGAAGGTTGCATCGGTGTTTGCGGATATTGGGCAAATGCTGCTAATGATGAGTATAGCAATGCTGAAATAATTAAAATCTTTTTCATAATTGTATCTTTTAAATGATTATTATTCAATATCTTTTGATAGTTAATAACTTTGCGTCCTTTGCGAAAACTCTTTGCGTTCTTTGCGGTAAGAAAAGGTTTAACCGCAAGGTACGCAAAGGATTACGCAAGGTGCGCAATGCTAAGGGATATGAGTTAATATTTTTAAAGTCGAAACGACTCTAGTATAAACTCCTACTACAAAGATAAGCTTCTCAAAAATGTTAAATAGAAAAGAATGGGTAAAACTTTATTTCCATTTGGTAAAATACAAAAGTCTAAAGTGTGTTGTTATTTTGGCTAAAAATATCTTTACCATCCGGTTTACATTCCTTAATTGTTGTTGTACCCGAAATATATCTATAAATTTGCTGTAATAAAATGAAAGTCATTAAATGAAAAAGAGCCTGTTACTGATCTTACTTATTATATCTGTTTCTGTTTTTGCTCAAAAAGTAAAAATATCGGGAACAGTAACTAACGAAAAAAATGAACCGATAAGTCTGGTATCAGTATCGCAGCTGCATACATCGAATGGCACTTTCACTAACGAAAAAGGACAATATACATTAATTGTTCCTGCTGGAGACAGTCTCACAATACTGTTTACTTCGGTAGGCTATCAGCAGGTTTTATATCCCTTGCCTCCGCTTACATCTGATTTGAGAGGTGTGGATTTGCAAATGGCAGAAGGCAATCACGAACTGGGAGCCGTAACTGTAGCTGCAGAACGTAGGATCACAAGTAATATGGAGCGTATCGACTATATCGGTGTGAAGCGGCCTGCATATACGTGGGGTAGCCTGGAGTCGTTGCTGGCAACAATGGGAGGGGTAAGTAATACGAATGAACTTAGTAGCCAGTATTCTGTTCGTGGTGGAAACTTTGACGAGAATATTGTCTATGTGAACGGCATCGAAATTTACCGTCCTTTGCTTGTACGTTCGGCTCAGCAGGAAGGACTTAGTTTTATAAACCCCAATATGGTGCAGACAGTAGGCTTCTCGGCAGGAGGATACAGTGCCGAATACGGTGATAAAATGTCGTCGGTACTGGATATTACTTACAAAAAGCCAAAAGATTTTGAAGGGGCGGTTTCGGGTGGATTAATGGGCGGATATGCATATGTAGGCAGTTCGTCCGGCAAATTTACCCAGTTGACAGGAGTACGTTATAAGACTATCCGTTCGCTGCTGAGTACTACTGATACAAAAGCAGAATATGATCCTGACTTTATTGATATCCAAACATATATGACATATGCCCTGTCTAATAGATGGAGTGCCAGCTTTTTAGGGAATTATTCTCACAATGTATATAAATTTACACCCAAAGCGCGTGAAACCAGTTTTGGCACGCTGATGTCCCCTAAAAACTTTAAAGTCTACTTCGATGGGTGGGAAAAAGATAAATTCCTTACCTATCAGGCAGCTTTAACCTTGAAAGGAAAGATAGGCAATAATATGAATGTAGGTTTTACCGGTTCTACCTTTTCGTCCGACGAACAAGAACGTTATGATATAGAGGGTAGTTACTTGCTCGAAGATGCCATATTATCTGGCGATGGCAGTTCGAGTGGGGCTATACTTGGCATTGGCAGGTATATAGAACATGCCCGTAACAAGCTGGAATCGGATGTTTACAATTTTTCTCATTTTGGCGATCTCAAGATAGATAATCATTTATTAAAATGGGGTTTAACCTATCAACATGAAGAGATTACAGATAAGATAAAGGAATGGGAAATGCGCGATTCGGCAGGATACTCTCTTCCATCGGGTGGGAGCGATGTAAATATGTATTTCAACCTGAAATCGGATCAGGATATTAGTTCGTCCCGTTTTTCGGGCTATTTACAGGATGTTTTTCGTTTCGAAACCGGAAGCGGGCTTTTTATCCTCAATGCAGGGGTAAGGGCAAGCTATTGGGATTTTAATAAAGAATTGATTGTTAGTCCGCGTGCAGCACTGGCCTTTGTTCCTTCGGCTATGGATAATATATCGTTCCGTATTTCGGGAGGTGTATATTGTCAGGCTCCTTTCTATAAAGAGCTACAAAGGATAACAACCGATGCAAACGGAAATAATATAGTAGAGCTGAATAAAGATATAAAATCGCAAAAGTCTTATCAGATAGTATTAGGCACCGATTATTATTTCGGAGTGAAGGAGGGGCAATCGCCATTTAAACTATCCGGTGAGGTATATTATAAAAAACTGTCGGATCTTATTCCATATACAATAAACAATGTAAAAATAAGATATGCAGGCGAGAATATAGCCAAAGGTTACTCGATGGGTGCCGATGTAAAGCTGTATGGCGAGTTTCTGCCGGGAGCAGATAGCTGGATAAGCCTTTCGTATATGAAGACCGAACAGGATATAAACGGTGTAAAAGTGCCTCTGCCTACCGATCAACGTTACAATCTGGCTCTTTATTATCAGGATTATCTGCGGGGATACGAACGATTAAGGATGAATCTGCGGGCTGTATGGTCGCAAGGATTGCCTGTATCAGCTCCTTATAAAGGGTATGAGTATGGTTATTTTCGTACACCTTCTTATAAGCGGATAGATATTGGCTTCTCGTGGCAAGTGTTGGGTGAGCATTTCGCAATCCGCAATAGTAACAGCTTCTTAAGTTCATTTAAAAATATATGGCTGGGGTTGGATGTCTTTAATATTTTCGATATGCAAAATACCAATTCATATAACTGGGTTACAGATGTGAATAATCAGCAATATGCCGTGCCTAATTACCTCACCGGGCGGCAGATAAATGTGAAATTTATAGCTGAGTTTTAACTAAAAATTATTTAGGATAAATCTTCGAATTACTATTCTGTTTAGCAATGTTTGATTGTTAATTAATATGCTTATTGATATTATATCAAATTTCTTATTTATTTTTGTGTTTAAATGACGCTATGTTGTGTTTTTATTTATGACTAAAATAAACTAAAGTTGCTTAGTATCAGCTAGTAGAGATAATATAGACTATTGATCTTATATTTTGAAAAACGTCTCTCATGCCAATAAAACTAGTTTGTCAAAGGCATATTTATTTATAGAACAGATATCTGCTTATTAGTTTCCAGATTGTTAGATCGAATATAAATTAGAATGGAAATAAATAAAAATAAATTACTAAACAAAACGCTCTATTTGTACGTTTAAGTAATATGGAACAAGACGCTTCTGGATCAATAGAAATATTGAAGACAAATCTATATACAATTCAAAGAAAGTGAAAAGTAATTATCCAGAAAGACGAACGACTTTCCAACCTATCCGGTTTCGGAACATAAACTAGAACCGTACTTCATTTACCCCAAACAGGTTAGAAGTACGGTTTGCTTTTTTATAATGCTCCCCCTTTGTGGTGAAAAGAAAGATTTATGCGAATCAGTAATTGAAACATATGTTCTTTTAAATTATACATAAAGGCAATCATATTCTGATTTATGATCCTTTACTCATTACTGTCGCGCCCTCCCGGGCTTGCCCCTTCTTTTGGTATTGCCCAAAAGAAGGCAAAAGGCTAGTGCTGAGCCCCTCGGCGACCTGTCATCGGCTTGCCGGCTGAATCAAACCTACGGGCTATCGCCCCGTTTGATTCTACGCCGCCTTCACCGGACAGGTGCCCGCCTGCGAGACTCTATGCACAGGAAGCTGACGCACGACAAGAACCGGATTATCCTCTCCCTTGTCAGGGCTTTGCCTTAGCGCCGTTCGTTGAGCGTACGGGGTACCCACCCATCGAAGGCGGCGTAGAATGAAGTGGGGATGCTGTTTTACAAGTCTTTCTGAATATCAGAAGGATTGGTTCTAGCTTCACTTCATTCAGCCGACAAGATGATGGAGGGTCGTACAGCGAGGCGTGGCGCAAAAGAGTTTTTGCTTACTTTTGGGAATTTGGCCAAAAGTAAGGCAAGCAATCTGTGATTGCGCGCAGTATAAATTAATAGAATCTTTTTTTAGCATTCAATCACTGATTGGTGTTATTCATAAAAGTTAATAAAGCCAACCTTATTATATCTGTTCCATAATTCATATATTTGTTTATTCGTCATGTAAATTGGTGCTATGGAAAAACAACATATCTGTAAATTTCGAGTTATTATATTTGTATTTCTTTTTTGTACAATTAATACTACATTAAATTCTACAGAATGGTATGGCTGGCATTATAAATTCCCTTATTTTGAGTATAGAGCAGATCAATTGATGGGTAGTATGAGTCGTAGTCCCGAAATGTTTTCCACCTCTGTGAGGTTAAACCATTATGTAAAACAGAAAGTTGAAAATGGTAGCCTTAAGGATAAACCTGTAATATATGATATCAATGGTTTTCAATACGAACGCCAACGCTATTTGCTCGAAGTATTTGAGACTAATGGCGCATATCGTATCAGTATAAATTATCCGCATTTTTTTATGATGTATTTTTCTTATAAAGATTTGGTGAAAATCATTGATTATTTTGCTCATCCGGATTTCGAACCCTTTTATTGCGATACTACAATCAATAAAATCAATTTAACAAGAGACATTTTCTTTAATAAGATAAATCCTTTGGTTTCACATAAGCAAGTTGAGGATACAGGTGATAATTATAGATTTGACGTTTATCAGACAGATGAAATGAATATATATTTCCAGGCAGGTGAATATAAGGTATTGTATAATGATAACAACTTAGATATAAAACTAAACCCGCCATTTTGTAAACCAATTCGCTTCAAAGACCGGTATATAATCATGGATAATATCTTTTTTTATGTATTTGAAGCCGGAAGAATGATAAAGCAAGCAAAAGCCAGTTATTTATTGGAAAGTGATATACAGACAGAAAGCAATGTTCCTCATATACAGATTTATTCCGAATGGATGAATATTGGACTCAACTATAATGATGAGCCTCAATATAGCTATTCTTACCGGAAGAACAGGCTGTATGAGGTGGATAACTGATATAGATATGGAAAACGTGCCGTTCTGGGCTCTCTCAGTAGCATACTCAGCCCATATACTCGAAGAATATATCCTCGACTGGAAGTCGTGGGCAGAGAAAACTTCCGGTCTGAAAATGGATTGGAGTGAGTTTCTGTTAGCAAATGCCGCTGTTATCGTATTAGGCATATGTTGCTCGGCTGTAGGATTCGATTGTCCTGTGTTTGCTTATCTCTTTGTTGGGCTGGCTACAGTGAATGCGTTGTTCGCCCACATAGGCACTACCATTGCAAAGCGTTGCTTTTCGCCGGGTGTGATTACCTCCATTTTATTCTTTTTACCATTATCTGCCTGGGCATACTATATTGCCTGGGAAAAGGAAATACTTACTCCATTATTTTTGACATTATCGCTGGTTGGGGGATTCCTTATTATGTCTTTTCCTGTGATGCTGCAATTGTTGAAACAAAAAATGAATAAGAAATGAAAAAAACTGCATATCGGGTTGCTTTAGCTATTTTCGTGATTCTCCTTTTGGCACCTTTTGGTCTTTTTATTATGCTAATGATGGCATTAAATGGAGAAGGGGAGTTTTATTCTATATTTATTACTGTTACATATGTCCTCCTTTCGGTATGGATGATCTTATTGGCTGTAAGGAAGTTTTCGAAGAAGACAAGAGATTATTTACTCATAGGTATTGTGTTTGTTTCATTAAGTACATTTATGATATACAACGGACGAAAAATGTATATAGAAAGTATTCCTACAGTAAGCGATCAGGGAGTGGATCTGTTTAAATATAAGCCATTTACAGATAGTTCACAGATTGCGCGCCTGGATGAACCATCCACTTTCCAAGTTCAGGACAGTCTAATAATAGATGGGGCAACCGCTCTCTATCCATTGTATGCAGCGTTTGTAGAGGCTACTTTTCCGCGTGGTGATTATAATCCTTATGGAGGGCAAGTGTCGTGTAGTACCACACCGGAAGCTTATAGTCATTTACTGTATGGCGATGCCGATCTTATATTCTGTGCGGCGCCATCCAAAAGGCAAGTAGAGGAAGCTAAAAATTTTGGTAAGGAATATAAACTGACGGCAATAGGCAAGGAGGCCTTTGTCTTCTTTGTAAATGCAGAGAATCCTGTGTCTGAACTTTCGGTGGAGCAAATACAGGATATCTATTCGGGGAAGATAACCAACTGGAAAGAAGTGGGAGGAAGGAATGAAGAAATAAAGGCATTTCAACGCCCGCATAACAGCGGAAGCCAAACAATGCTGGAGAAGATTATGGGCGAAAAGCCATTGATGGAGCCACCCCGGAATAACAGGGTAGGGGGCATGGGCGAAATTATAGACCGTACGGCTACATATAAGAACTTTGGCAATGCTATAGGCTATACATTTTTGTTTTTTGCTACCGAAATGATTGGTAATAATCAGATTAAGCTAATCAAAGTGAATGGTATAGAACCGAGTAAAGAAACAATCCGTTCGGGTAAATACCCTTTTGTCGGCGATTTCTATGCCATCACCACAGATACTAACAATAAGAATGTAGAAGACTTTATCCATTGGATATTATCGCCTCAGGGGCAAGAATTGGTAGAGAAAACAGGGTATATTCCTGTTAATCAATTAGTAAATTAGCATAATAACATATTAGCAAATGTTACAGAGTAAATATATATTCCTAATAAATTATTAACAAAACACTTAAAGACACATGAAAAAAGTTTTACTGACACTAATCCTTGTTTTTACAACTACGAGCGTATTTTCTCAAAAGATCAAGGTAGAATCCGGTTCCATCGATTTTCTGAAAACAGAACAAAGTATCAAGGTGGCTTTTACCTATAATGATATGAAGGTGGGCAAGAAAGAAGAGGCCGTATATGTGAAAGAAAAGATAGATAAACAAAACAAAGATGCTTACGGAAGTGGAGATACATGGCACAAAAGATGGATAAATGACCGTGCCGACCGATTCGAACCTAAATTTATAGAATTGTTCAATAAACGGATGAGCGAAAAGAACGGTGCATTGATAGGTGAAGAGGGCGATTACCTGATGACAGTAAACACGCATCATACCGAGCCGGGATTTAATGTAGCTGTTGCCCGTAAAAACGCAGAGGTAAGCCTTACTTGTACATTTACGCATATACCTACAGGCGAGGAAGTTGCTGTTGTGTCGGTGAAAAAGGCTTCTGCTAATAATTTCTGGGGCGACGATTTTGATGTGGCTTACCGTATTCAGGAGTCATATGCAAAGGCAGGTAGAGAATTAGCTAAACATTTTGTTAAGCAATTGAAATTGAATTAGATATGCAAGGGCATGTTTTGATGCATTGTATTTATATGATCCAATTCGTGCCCTTTGTGTTCAACTTTTAAAAAAAATAAAATATTTATACTATGACAGAATCGAAGCAAAAAATTTTACAAGATTATGTAGAGGCCATAAACACAGCTGATACAGACAGGTTATATGATCTGATGGCAGAAGATCATATCTTTATAGATGCCCATGACAATAAGGTAATGGGGCGGGATGATATGAAGCAATCGTGGATTGGATATTTTAAAATGTTTCCCGATTATAAAATAGAAATTAACAATATTCTGGAGAAAGATTCTTTACTTTGTATTCTTGGCTATGCCGGCGGAACATATAAAAACCTGAAAAATGCGGATAATACAAACTACTGGCGTGTTCCCGCTGCATGGACAGCCATTATTGAAGATAATCGCGTAAAGCAATGGCAGGTATATGCCGATAACATATTCCCTGTAGAAATAATTAATAGAAATGAAGACACACCTTGGAGAGTACATCAGTGAGTACCATGAACAAATGGAAGTAGGTATTGTGCCCAGAGCCTATAAAGCTCTGATGGAGTATATGATGAAGCTCAGGACTTACTTTATGGATCAATATCCCGACGAATTTACAGTTGGAAGCCTGTATCAGGGATATATGGATATAACATTCTTTACATTCACGCCTAGAGCTGTAAAGGATAAAAGCCTGAAAGTGGCTATTGTATTTAATCATGAAAAACTGCATTTCGAAGTCTGGCTGGTTGGACAAAATAAACAAATGCAGGAGCAATACTGGAAACTGTTTAAAGACAATAGCTGGAATACGTATCCTATTGCCGATACACCAAAAGATGCTATTTTGCAAGCCATAATTGTGAGGCATCCCGATTTTGACGATCTGGATTTGCTGACCGAGCTGATAGAAAGGGAAACGGTTCGTTTTATAAATTATATAGGGGAGTATCTGAACTGAATGCCTGTGAAGGCTGTTCATAACTTATAGTTAATTGTCTGTACAAATATTAAGGTCTGTGAGATAATTATTACTAAATTTGTGAAATTAACTGCCCGGAGGTAGTTCCACACCGTTTAAGTATTACGATAGGTTTGCATACTGTAGCGGAAAAGACAAGATAATTACTTTTTTTCTCTCTTTCGCAGAGAAAGGAAATTGAAAGACAATGACTTATAACGATACTCTAGAATATCTATATAATCAGCTGCCCGTATATCAAAAAGTAGGTGGCAGCGCATATAAAGAAGGGCTCGACAATAGCCTCGCGCTTGATGAACTCTTCTCACATCCTCACCGAAAATATAAAACAATCCATGTTGCAGGAACGAACGGCAAAGGGTCTACATCGCATCTTTTGGCTGCTATCCTTGAACAATCGGGCTATAAGGTAGGGCTTTATACTTCGCCCCATCTGGTCGATTTCAGGGAGCGTATCCGTGTAAATGGCGAGAAAATATCGGAAGAATATGTTGCGGACTTTGTAGAGATGTACAAAGAATGGTTCGAGCCTGTGCATCCGTCGTTTTTTGAACTGACGATGACAATGGCATTCCAGTATTTTGCCGATATGGGAGTAGATGTGGCTATAATAGAAGTCGGATTGGGCGGAAGGCTCGACAGCACCAATATTATAACGCCGGAGCTGAGTATCATTACAAATATAAGCTTCGATCATATGCAATTTCTTGGAGACACACTTCCGAAAATTGCAGCCGAAAAAGCCGGAATTATAAAACCGAATATCCCTGTTATAATTGGTGAGGCAGAAGGCGAAGTAAGACAGGTTTTTGAAGAAACCGCACAGAGGGTAGGGGCACCTATTCTTTTTGCCGAAGACGAAAATATGATAATAACCAGCCTGAAAACAGCTAGTGGCTGGCTTTTCGATACTAAATATTACCTGCAAATCAGAGGCGAGCTTTCGGGTTATGCTCAATTGAAGAATGCGGCAACGGTGCTTTGTGCTGTCAGGGAACTGATAAAGCAGGGTTATCATATTCCATCTAAAGCTGTATACAATGGCTTCGCTTATGTGACAAAGCTTACCGGACTGATGGGGCGCTGGCAGATATTGCAAGACCATCATCCGAAGATTGTTTGCGATACTGCGCATAATGTGGCAGGTATGGAATATATTGTGCAGCAGTTGGCTAACGAGAAATACGAGACTTTACATATTGTATTGGGCATGGTAAACGATAAGGATATAACCAAAGTTTTATCGCTCTTGCCCCGCAATGCTATTTATTATTTCACAAGGGCATCTATTCCTCGTTCTATGAATGAGATGGAACTGCAAATGCTTGCTCAGAAGAAAGGGTTGATGGGTTATCCATACCATACTGTAGCCGAAGCAGTGCATGCCGCAAAAGACTGGGCTTCTCCAAACGATTTTATATTTATCGGCGGCAGTAATTTTGTGGTGGCTGATGCTTTAGAAGTTTTTCCTTAAGAGTTTGTAGAATAGTTTGTTGAGGCTGCCTCAAAAGTATTCTTTTTATATCTTTTTGTCATGTTGAACGGAGTGAAACATCTCGTGCCATAGAGTTGGGATTCTTCGTTACACTCAGAATGACAAAGAAGAGGACTATTTTGATAATGTGACTTTACTTTTGGAACACTCTTCATCCCCAACGCTGTCGCACGATTGAATCGTGTGACTTAATTGATCATGCGAAAGGACTTGCTCAGTAGCGACGCTAATGTATTCATTTGTCCTATCGTTTTTTATACCCTATCTCAACCTACTACAAATTCTCTTTTCTTAATATTTCTTCAATCTTAAACCATTTCGGCTTTCAACCGTTAAAATGTAATAAGAACCTCTATTTAAACTATCATCAAAATGAGAGTAGGATTATTCATTCCGTGTTATATTGATGCCATCTATCCCGAAGTTGGTATTGCGACACTCGAATTGCTGGAAAAACTGGGAGTAGATGTCGGTTTTCCGCTCGAACAGACTTGTTGCGGGCAGCCAATGACTAACGAGGGCGACTTTGAAAGTTCTCGTCAGGCAGAAGAACTATTTGTAAATAACTTCAAAGATTTCGATTACGTAGTAGGGCCTGCCGGAAGCTGTGTGAAGCAAATACGTATACATTACGATAAGCTAGAGCAGACCGATGAGGTGCGTCATGTGAGAGAGAAAACATATGAACTGGTCGAATTTTTGCACGATATACTAAAGGTAGAATCATTTCCTGATATAAAATTCCCCTACAAGGTTGCTTTGCACAATAGTTGCAGTTCTATCAGGGGGCTTAACATCGCCCGTCCGTCGGAACTGATGGAAAAGCCTTTTAATAAATCGGCCGACCTGCTGAATATGGTAGAGGGGCTCGAACTTGTGGAACTGAGCCGCCCGGATGAATGTTGTGGTTTTGGAGGTACATTCTGTGTTACTGATGAGGTGGTAAGCACTAAGATGGGATGCGATAAGGTAGCCGATTATGTGGCTCATGGAGCAGAATATGTAGTGTCGCCCGATATGTCGTGCCTGATGCATCAGCAAGGTGTTGCCCATAAGAGTGGTGTAACTCATATTCCTTTTATACATATAGCTCAGGTTTTGAATGGCGGACCTTTTAAAGTACAGGAATCATGAAAGTAGATGTAGCTAAAAATTCTGCACGGTTTATCGAAAAAGATGATATTCACGAGCAAGAACATGATAAAAACCTTTGGAATGCACGCCTTAAAAGGGATATTGCAGCGGCATCTGTACCAGAGTGGGAAGAACTGCGGGAACTGGCATCGCAGATAAAAGAGCATACTCTTTCACATCTTGATCAGTATCTCGATCAGTTTGCGCAAAATGCTGAGGCTCGCGGAGCTGTGGTTCATTGGGCGAGGGATGCGCAGGAGCATAACGAGATAGTATATGAGATACTCGAAAATCATAAAGTCTCAGAAATTATCAAGAGTAAATCGATGCTTCAGGAGGAGTGCGGTATGGTTCCCTTTCTTGAAGAGAAAGGCATAACTGTGACAGAGTCTGATCTTGGTGAACGGATACAGCAGTTGGATAAACAACCTCCGGCACATATTGTAATGCCTGCCATAGAAAAAACCACAGAAGACATTGCTAAGATTTTTGCAGCAAATATAGGAACTGATCCTGATAATGATGATCCCACATCACTGGCAGAGGCTATGCGCAACAATGCACGCCCTCGCTTTCTACGGGCAGGAGCAGGGCTTACAGGTGCCAATTTTGCAATAGCCGAAACAGGTTCGTTTGTAGTCTGCACCAATGAAGGGAATGCCGATATAGGTACTTCCGTTCCACCTTTGCATATAGCCAGTATAGGTATCGAGAAGATTTTGCCGAAAGTTGAGGACTTAGGCGTATTTATCAGGTTGCTTTCACGTAGCGCATTGGGTACGGTAGCCACTCAATATACGTCGCATTTTACAGGTCCACGCAAGGGGGGCGAATTACATATTATACTTACCGATAACGGGCGAAGCCAGCGGTTGGCTATGAAGGATTTCTGGCACTCGCTTAAATGTATCCGTTGTGGGGCTTGTATGAATACCTGTCCTGTCTATAGGCGTAGCGGAGGGTTGGCTTACGAATCTACTTATTCGGGGCCAATAGGGATTATCCTTAGTCCTACTTTCGACCTCAAAAAATATAGTGAGCTTCCATTTCATTCTACATTGTGCGGATCGTGTTCGGATGTATGTCCTGTCAAAATAGATATTGCAGACCAGATTTATAAATGGCGTGAGATGGTGGTAAAAGAGGGGCTTCTGCCTATAGAGCGAAGAGCTGCTTTTGCTGCAGCAGGAAAAGTATTTGCCCATCCATCGCTATTTCGTACAGCCGAAAGTGTAGGGCAAAAAGTACTTCCTGTTATTCCGGACTTTCTTATTTATAGTAAGCTGAACCCATGGACGGGAGGAAATGACAGGGAGATGATTAAATTATCGGATCAGACTTTTAGAGATTGGTATATTAAAAACAGAAAAGAAAAATAAATATGAGTACTACCAGAGAATACATATTGGATGCTGTTCGGAGCAACAAGCCCAATGGAGATTTCCCGTATCCTGCAATTCCAACATTTGCTAAAAGCCGGAAACCGATATTAGACGAATTTAAAGATAATCTGGTTATTGGAGCAGGTAGTTGGCATGAGGTGAAAAACTGTGATGAAGCATTGGCACTGATACAGAAATTACATCCTGATGCTAAGGTTATATGTTCGGCAGTTCCCGAGATAAAGGGAAATAAAGAACTGAAAGATATTCGTAATCCTCACGATCTTAATGATGTGGATGTTGGTGTTATTAGGGCGCAATTTGGAGTGTCAGAGACCGGAATGGTGTGGCTTACTGAAGAAGAATTGGGCGTAAATGCGCTTGGTTTCCTGTCGCAGCATCTTGTTATTTTATTGAAGCCTGACCAGTTGGTTAGGGATATGTATGAGGCTTATCTGCAGGTACATCTGGATACTCACAATTATGGTTGTTTTATGCTTGGACCTTCGGCAACTGCCGATATAGGGGCTTATATGGTGCATGGAGCACAGGGTGCGCGGAGTCTTACTGTTTTGTTTATGTAGAAGGGAGTAATAATTTATGAATTATAAGTTATAAGTAATGAGTTTTGAATAAAGAATAAAACTTGTTTATTATTCAGATCAACCTATATCTTATTGCTTTCCACTCATAATTCATAACTCATAACCCATAACTCTGATAATGAGCTTATTTTATTCTTTTTCGATATTGATTATAATAGCGACTGTATTCTATTATATCAATGCCCGTTACCTGAAATTGCCTTCCACGATAGGTATAATGGTGATCACAATGATCTTTTCGGTTATACTTGTTATAATAGGGAAGATAGATACGCACCCTTTACATGATGTTTATCAACTTATAAGCCGTATCGACTTTTCGCAGCTTCTGATGGGAGGTATGCTTTATTTTCTCTTGTTTGCAGGGGCTATTCAAGTAAACATAAACGACCTGAAGGAACAAAAGCTTCCTATTATTGTATTTTCTACTCTCAGTGTTATCATATCTACTTTTGTAGTAGGTTTTGGACTGTATTATGCTTTGGGTTTTGTTTTGCCTTTGGTTGGTATACATACCGATATATCGTTGATATACTGCCTTTTATTTGGTGCATTGATTTCGCCTACCGATCCTATTGCAGTACTTAGTATCCTGAAAGAAGCCAGAGTTACCAAATCGCTCGAAACAGAGGTGACAGGTGAATCTCTTTTCAATGATGGGGTTGCAGTTATTATGTTTACCGTTATTTATAATATAGCTCAGGGTACCGAGCAACTTGTGGATATAACTGTCTTCTCTATATCGTGGTTGTTGGTAAAGGAAGTGTTTGGTGCTTTGATTGTAGGGTTTATTTTGGGTACTATAGCCTTTCACAGTATGAAGACAACTCAGGATTATAAGTTGTCGGTACTTGCCACTATTTCTGTGGTTATTGGCGGATACATGCTTTCGCAGGCAATGGAAATATCCGGTCCTCTGACGATGGTTTCAGCAGGGTTGGTTGTAGGCAATGCAAGCCGCAGGTATTCAGAAGCAAAGCATGTGGAGAATACTTACCTGAAAACATTCTGGGAGCTGACCGACGAGATAATGAATGCTATCTTATTCTTACTTATTGGTTTTGAAATACTGTTGATATCAAACCTTAATAATTATTGGCTTGCCGGACTTATAGGTATCGTTGTAGTTTTGATTGCCCGTTATATATCTATCAAGATTCCTATTTTGGTGATTCCTTTTAAGGAGAAATTTACAAAGGGGACTATTACAATTCTGGTTTGGGGAGGTCTTCGGGGAGGTGTCTCTATTGCTCTTGCTCTGTCTATTGGCGATATGAGCCATAGGAATATGATTGTGGCTATTACATACTTTGTTGTAGTGTTTTCTATAGTGGTACAGGGTTTGAGCATAGGTAAGCTGGCACGTAAGATAAAATGTTGAGAGAAGGTTTTGAGGCAAGTTATAAGTTATGAATTGGTACAGATTTATTTTAAGGCTTTTATGTTATGCTGACGATGGGAAGCATCTCTTTTCTCAAGAGATTATTCACTCTGTTCAAAATGACAAAGGGAATATTATAATTCATAACTTATCACTTATTTATATATTTGCACATCACAAACATTATTTACATCAATAATTTTTTAATAAAAATAATATGAGACTGGACGGAAGAAGAGAAAGCGACAATGTAGACGATCGTCGGGGTAGGGGTGCCGGTGGAAAGATATCGCTTGGGATTGGAGGAACTATTATTGTGGGTTTGCTGGTATGGCTGATGGGTGGAAACCCAATGGATGTAGTTACCCAACAAATTTCTGATAATAGTGGTACAGAAACTACTTATACACCTACAGCAGAGGAAGAGCAAGCTGCAACATTTGCAAAGAAAATACTGGCAGGAACAGAAGATGTATGGACAGAAGTTTTCAGGAAGAATGGACTGCAATATACACCTCCTAAGATGGTGCTATTCAGTGGTTCTGTTCGGTCTGGTTGTGGTACGGCTTCGGCTTCTACAGGGCCTTTTTATTGTTCTGCCGACCAGAGTTTATATATAGACCTTTCCTTTTTTAAAGAAATGGAAAACCAATTGAATGCCGGAGGCGATTTTGCATATGCTTATGTAATAGCTCACGAGGTAGGGCATCATGTACAATATCTGTTGGGAACTTTGGATAAGGTGCATAGCCAGCAGCAACGTGTTAGTCAGTCGGAAAGCAATCAATTGAGTGTAAGACTGGAGTTGCAAGCCGATTTTTATGCCGGAGTGTGGGCATATTATGATAATAAGAATTTCAGTTCGATAGAGGATGGTGATATAGATGAGGGATTGAATGCAGCATCGCAGATAGGCGACGACCGTCTGCAAATGCAAGCTCAGGGATACACGGTTCCCGATAGTTTCAATCATGGTACATCGGCACAGCGGTCACGTTGGCTTCGTAAGGGGCTTCAGACCGGAAATATAGCAGATGGTGATACTTTCTCTGTTCCTTATTCGCAGTTGTAGAAGGTAAAGAGATTTAAACATGGAGTAAAAGGAGTTACTTGCGCTACCGCGCGATTGTATCGCGTGGTCAATCAAGTCACACGATGCAATCGCGCGACAGCAATGAGTAGCTAAATCCAATGAGACAAAGCTCGATAATATAAAGTTAAACGGCATGATCAATAATAGTTCAGAAAGAGGAGATCATGCCGTTTTTTTGCAGGTTGAATAAAGATAAAGAGCTTATATAAAATTCTTCTTATCGGACAGGCTCATTACGAAGCCTCCGAAAGTTGCTCCTGCTACACAATTTACCCAACATTCGGCCGACAGAGGATATGTACCCCAACTATAACCGAAATAGTACCAATGAAGATAACCTAAAACCAATCCTATTGTCAATCCTATCAATACTCTTGCGTTCAAACGTATAAATAAAATTAATTTCCTCATGGCCTTTTATATTATAATTATTACCTAAGTAGTTAAAAAAATCGTATAAGTCTTTTTCTATGTTTATCAATATACCGGTCGCCTGACCAGCATATTATTGACTATGGCCTGTTCCAATAAAAGTGAGCCGGTTTTGCTACAGGAACCATTTGAGGTTCAGTATTTACCACATTTCTCAATCTCTTAGGCCTGTTAGCCAGATAATACTCTCTGATAGCTCTGGCAAATACGTTATTGATCTTATGCCCAGGGCAATTAGCTATAACTTTACCTTGTATAAATCCTCCTGTAAGCGCCAGATCGCCAATGATATCGAGCAATTTATGGCGTGCCGGTTCGTTAGAATATAAAAGAGGTTTATTCATTATATATCCTATCTTTTTAGCATCCCGGTATTTGAGATTCATAGCGTCTGCCAGCTTATTGTATTCTTCCTGTGGTATTGGAGTATCGTATATTACGATTGCATTGTCCAGATCGCCTCCTTTTATAAGGTTGTGTTGAAGCAACTGCCTTACTTCTTTCACAAAAACGAAGGTGCGGGAGGAAGCAAACTCCGAAGCAAATTCCGATATATCTTTCATTACTGCATTTTGCCGTCTTAGTAGCGTTGAGTTAAATAAGATAGTAGAATCTATATTGAAAGAATCGTCGGGCATAAGGATCATCGAAGATCCTGTAGTTTCGTCCACAACCCTGATTCGTTTTCTTTTCAGTGTTATATATACTCTTTCCTGCTCTTGTATTTGAGTTCCTGTAGCTTTTATTTTACTCAGATACAGAATAGAACTACCATCGAGTATCGGAAACTCCGGCCCGTCTATATCTATCAGGCAGTTGTCTATCTGACAAGCGTAAAGTGCAGCCAAAGCATGTTCAACAGTGCTTACCGAAGCTTCTCCTTGCGATAGTACTGTTCCGCGTTGTGTGCCTGTCACATTTTCGGCAAGAGCATCTATTACCGGTTGTCCGGGAAGGTCGGTGCGGCGAATTTTATATCCGTGGTTTTCTGGTGCCGGACGGAATGTTATCTGTACATTTATTCCCGTATGCAGACCTTTTCCTTCGAACGAAAAGCTGTTCTTCAATGTGCATTGCATTACCTTTGTCATTGTGTTTTGAGTTTTAAATTGCTATTACTAATTTAAACCGATTCATCTCTGGAAATATTTTCGGTTAAATGTTAATTATTTATATTTCCGGCAATTTTACCTTCCATATCGTTTATCCTGTTTACAATCATTTTTAAGTTCGAAACCGGAACCAGGCCTATTATCTGTTCTATTTCGCGCCCATTATTATATATGCTTGTATATGGGATCTTTCTTTTACTTTTGTCTGCTGTGTCACTGATATTTAATTTGAAAAATTTCATTGAGCAGTTTTCTTCTTTCGCCAGTTTTTCGAGGTTACATTCCATCTTCTGACTTATCTGAGAATCGTCGTGATAGAATAATACACAAGCCATTCCGAATGTAAGGCTGTCTGAAAGTACTTCTGCCTCAATATTTTTAATTATCGAAGCCCGTGATGGTTCTTCTTTCAGGTCAATATATTCGATAACTATTGCTGCTGCAACCATAATTGCAAATACAGGGATAAAATGCCAGGTTTTGATTCTAATCATAATTCTTGTTGATTTTATAACCTTTTTGTTCGCTGGTACAAATTTGAGGTTATTTGTTAATAAAAGAGTTGCCTTTTTTACGGGTAAAATGTCCTAAATGTCGTTTTCCGCTTGATTCATATATTTCTTTAACTTATTTTTGTCCTATTAATGTATAACGATTGTGGAAAAAAAATTATCTAAATTATCATTTGACTACCTGAACGAAATCGGAGATCCCTTTATGATAAAGAATTTCATTTTGGCTGATTCAAGTCAGGCTCCAACAGATGTAACGTTCGACTATCCGTTTACATTTGATGGAATTATCTTTGGAATCTGCTTAAAAGGTGAGTCTGTTGTTAAAATTAACTTTAAAGAGTATGTCATATCTAAGAATACCATTTTTACGATATTACCCAACGAGATATTAGAGACGGTGAAACGTTCTGATGATTTTTTTGTGGAAGTGCTATTGTTCTCTTTCGACTTTGTAAACGGATTATCTTTAACTAAAGATTTTGATGTATTAGCTAATATAGCGCGCAATCCGTGTGTTATGGTAGACGAAATGGATATGAAGGATCTCATGCAGTTCCATTCCTTTATAGTTAAATCGTATAATCGTACGGATAATGTATTTAGGGTAGAACTTACAAAATCACTGTTGCAGGTTTTACTTACTATTTTGGGTTCAATATATGCAGATAAGAAAAAAGATAATGAAGAGAAGTTGACCACAAGGCATGAAGAGATAGCCGAGCAGTTTTTTAAACTGCTGATAGAACATCATAAGACAGAAAGAAATGCTTCTTTTTATGCTGACAAAATGTGTATTACAACAAAATATTTATCGGGTGTATTAAAAAAGATAACCGGTAGTTCGATAAATGCAATAATAAATCATGCTGTAATTATCGAAGCTAAACTTCTGTTGAAATCTTCGAAAATGACTGTATTGCAGATATCAGAAGAATTGAATTTTCCCAATCCATCTTTTTTTGGACGCTTTTTTAAACAATATACCGGCATGACTCCCGTACAATATAGGGAGAGTTAAGTAAAAAATATTAAAGGAGGAAGGCTCTGAAAAGCGGATTGTCTTTCACATCTTCATAAGTTCTTACTGTAATCTCCATCCTGTCGAAGAAGGCTCGTGCAGCAGCGTCAGCCGATTCTATGTATATTTCTTTTATTTCTCTGGTAATGAGCCATAAGGAGAAATAATTAATATTCTTCCGGTTTAGATATTCATTGTCAAAACCTACAATTATGCCATCTTTTAAAGTAAGAATTATAGCATGAATAATATCTTTATCCAAGATGTCATATTTTGTGCTATTTAAGAGCATTGCTATGTTCATGACTTTATTTTTTTTAAGTTTTCCGGTTAAGAGAGTTCTAATTTACAAGTTTTGAACTCATGCACTAAGCCCTTGTTCTATTTTCACTTGTAAACTACCTATTAAAATATGGTGTTGAAATCGGGTTTAATACAAAATCCAAAACGTATGTTCATATCATATTTATTATAATCCAGAAGGCTATCCCCTTTTCCGTTATAGAAACGGGCATAGAGGTACTGATTAGCTTTACTCGATATCTTATAAGACACAGTGAGCGTTGTATTTATATTTCCCCATCCTTTTCGGGGATTTAGTTCGGCTGTAAGCCACAACAACCTGTTTTTGGTAATGTAATTTACCGAAGTTGTTCCCAACCCGCGATAATCGAGTAAGTCTTTATTCTCGCCACCATCAACAAACGGAATCCACACTTTCAGCTCTAATGCCAGGCGGGGATTGAAGAAATATTTGTTCGATAAAGTGATCATGTTCCAACTCCGGGAGTCTTCTCCATCACGTCCGTTCGATTCGTGCTCTATCTGTGCGAAGGCAGCCCCCATTAGCTTATTATTATGTATAATATACTTACCTAACCCTATGCTTGGATTATAATTGGTATCCCTAAACGGAGCTGATTCTGCATATACATCCCAAAAGGATTTTTGGGTATATGTGAGATACAAAAATGTATTGAACGGCAAATGGCTTTTGGTTATGCGGTGACGTATGCTTATCTGAAACATTACATCAGCTGTTTCCCGGGTTATAGCCTTATTCAGAGGAATACCGGTAGTGAAAAAAGTATCTTCGTAAACCCCGAAAGCGGGCCAACTGTCCACCACCTTTACTACATCATCTTCATTTACTTCGAATTGATGTTTTGCATAGAATGGTATTGTTTGTATTTCTTTTTCCACAATTTGCATTATACTGTCATTCAAGTTTCCCGTTTGAGCGTGTATTTGCTGTGATATGAGCAAAAACAAGATAGAGAATGATATAGCTCTAATCTTTTTCATTGTAATACTTTATAAAGTTCCGATTTAAATAGATATAGATAATGATCTTTTTTACCATCATTATGTCCGAAAATACGTTATTTTAGTGTTTGAGTACTTTTTATTTTTACTTTTTTTGTAACTTTATCTCAAAGAGAGCTATTAGATGCCATGTATGCCCGATCTGAAATTATAGCCCGTTTACTTATTTAATTACAGGATGGCAAAGTTCTTTAATTTCTGAATGATATATGTGTCCGAAGATGCTAACAAAATGTTCAAAAAGGTGTTTCCTTCGCTTTAAAGAAAAAAATAGAGGTAAAAAGATATTGAAAAAACAGTAAACAAAACATTTTGTAAACAGGTTATAATTATATAGGGAGCATTTTCTTTATTCGATTGCATATACGATAGCTTTTCAAGGACATTCTGGACATTTTAGGAGTGAAACCGAACATTCTAATATTTTACTTTTTATGACCTTTGTATAAAATAAATATTGTTGGTTATGGAAAACAAATTAATTACATTAGCAATTCATACACAAGGCAAGGCCCTTATTCTAAAACAGGTTTTGGAACAGAATAATATAGAAGTTTATCTCGAGAAAGTGGACGATTCGGGAAACGGTTTTTATGTCCGTATTCCGGAAAACAAATTAAATAAGGCGCTGTCTGCGATAGAAGAAAATAAACTCTTTAGCTATAGTGATAGCCAGACATATAAAATAGATGATGGACGTTCGAGAATACTAGTGGCTGTGGATTTTTCGAACTATTCGTTTAATGCATGCCGTATCGCTTTCGACATAGCAAAAAAGAACAATTCCAAGGTTAAGATATTGCACGTATATCATAATATTTATTTTCCGTCGCATATTCCTTTTGCCGATCAGCTGAAAGACGAAAATGAAGAGGGGTTGTTGGATAGGGCCAGGAAGCAAATGCTGGATTTGTGTAATGAGATAGATGAACAGATAAGAGTCGGTAACTTACCTTCGGTCAACTATTCGTATTCGATAAGGGAAGGGATTGTGGAAGAGGAAATCGACTTATTTGTAAAAGAGTATAAGCCTATGTTACTCGTCGTAGGAACTAAAGGAAAAGATGATAATAAAAAGCATATACTGGGTAATGTAACTGCCGATATTATAGAAATGGTGAATGTACCTGTGCTAACAGTACCGGATAAAATGCCGATAGACCTGAATCTGGATGTAAAACATATGGTATTCCTTACTAACCTTCAGGAAAGGGATTTGACCTCATTTAATACGCTGGTAAGTATTATAAACCCGGTTAGTGATGATATGAAGATAACTTTGCTGCATCTTAACCTGGTAGATAAGAGGGGTAATAAATGGCCCGAAGCAGAGCTTATAGGCATGAAGAAATACTTTGAGGAGCATTATCCTAATATGAATGTTGAATATAAATTGATTGATGCTCCGGATATGTTGCAGGCTGTAGCCGAATTTATAGAAAAAGAAAAGGTAGGAGTAGTTGCGTTAAATACTCGTAAGCGGACTCTTTTTGGTCGCATTTTCTTACCGAGTATGTCGCGTAAGGTACTTTCAAGGATAAATGTCGCACTCCTCGTTTTGAGAGGCTGAATTTTTCATATATTGTGTGATAGTGTTTAAGTGTGTAAATGTGTTAAAGTTTATTCTAAAAAAACACCCTGGGTAAGGGTGTTTTTTATTTTATATTATCTTTGCCAACGAAAAAATTCCCCAGCTGACTTTCACAAGCAAGATGGGGATATTGAAGACAAATAATTTAAAAGACAAAATAATGTCATTGCTGATTAATTCAATCACACCCAGAATATCAATATGATATATTGATTGTAAAATATTCAAATAAAAAACTTAATTAGAATTTTGCGGATTCTGGATTTAATTCAATCTATAATACAAAAATAATTTTATAAAAGTATGTTGTAGTTATGGAAAATAACCATAATTTACACATTTCCCACCCTTAGGTTAGTTTGCGTTGCCTTTTTCTCGTATTTCTCCGGGTGTAAGCCCGAAATGAGCTTTGCAATAGTCGTTAAAGTGTGATGGCGACGAAAATCCATAATCGAAACTTATGTTCTTAAATGCTTTTTCGCTGCAATTTATTTCGTGGTAAATACGCATTGCTTTTTGCTGTTTCAACCATTTACCTGCCGAAACTCCAAATGTGTTTTTGAAACGTTTCTCGAATCCCGATACGCTGTAATTAGCCATTTCTGCAAGCTCGCTTACATTTTTTGCTTTGTGATGGTTGTTTAATACGAAGTCTGCAAATTCGGAATCATGGGTTATGAGTGGACAGAAAAAGTCAAGAAGCTGTTCTTTTGTATAATATGCTCTGAACAGGAAAAATAGTTCTTGTACTTTGATGTCGTAATAGTAGAAGCATTGGAGGCCGTCGTTGATGCATTGGTTTAATCCATCAAGGTAGGTCCAAACCATTTCATTCATTTCCAGTGTGCGGTTTTTGCTGCTGTCTCCGGCCATTGAGAAGTCTTCTTTTCCTTTTAACAGTTGTTTCAGAGCGAATCTGTCGCATAGTTGTACAGGGGTGCGTAAGCGGAAGATTGTGAGTCCTGATCTGGTTGAAGCGCGAAGGTTAACTTTATATCCCACAGGTAATAGAACAATTTCACCTTTACTTATCGTTTCATTTTTTACTTTTCCATAAGATATGTGTAGTTCTCCTTCTGTTACGAAAATAATTTTGCACTCTCTGGTCGAAAAATTCCAATTCAAGCCTTCTCCTATCACTTTATTTTCTATAACAGAGTCTTCTTTTGCGTTGTAGTTATAGCAAGTTAAGTGTTCTTGTAGATACAGTAGTTTCATCTTCAAGTGATTTGTTTTGTTTGTACTTTTGTTGTCTCCTTAAAAAAAAATATAAATAAAGAGCAAGGTAAACTAACATATAAATATAAGTGGGTAACTTATACTACATAATAGGTATTGGTAAAAACATGTGACTTTAATCCTAATAAAAATGTGTGTCCTGATGGATACGGTCGAGTCTACCTCCTGTACATTGTCTCTTTTTGTACAGTCTCAAAAAAGCTCTTTAAATAAAAAATGTTTGCTTTATTACTTTTTGTGTTTGCTTTATTACTTAAACTGGAAACAAATTTATTAATTATCATTTAAATCTCGGTCACTTATTCGGAATTTTAGGGTACACTGGCGCAAAAAGCTTTAAATCAATAAGGTATATCCTGTAAAATGTTCTATTAATAATGAACAATTTGCGCCTGATGTTTGTTTTTATACTTCATTTTTTGCTAAAGCCCGTAATTCGCTAGGCCTCATTCCGTATTTTTTTACAAAAAGACGGCTAAATGTATTCTTATTATTGAATCCCGATTCGAGATAAATCATTTGTATAGTACGATCTTCATTTTCCTGGGTTATCAGGCGGCGTGCGTGTTCGAGCCTGTAATCAGAAATGTAATCGTTGAATGTCATATTGGTTGCTTCTTTGATAGCATCTACCAGATATTTGTAATTTGTACCCATTTTAGCGGCAAGGGCTTCGCGTGTTATATCCGGATCTAGATAACACTGTGTCTGATCCAAATACTTTTCTATACGCGAAAATAGGCTGTCGCTTTTAGGTGCAGACTGGGTTTGTTTGCTTTGGGTTTCTTTAAGTACCTCTTTATAACGGTCTTGTTCTTTTAATTGTTCATATAGAGTTTGATTTTTTTCCCTTTGTTCTCTTGCTACTTTACGTGAATATACAATAAGTATTGCCAATAATATACATATCAGAGTCAGGGATATGGAAACAATATATATGATTCGCAATTGTAGTTGTTTCTCTACCGCTTCTTGTTCTAACTGATTGACCCTGTGTACTGATTTGAGATCCACAATTTGTTTGTGCATATCAGCCCTTGCAGTTGAATCTTTGAGGTCTATCAGCTGTTTGTATGAGTCAATTGCTTCCGGATATTTTTTTTCTGCTGCTAATATCTCACTTTTCAATTTCAAGAAATATACATACTGAGGGAAAAAGCTTTTTTTGGTACTTTCCATCGAAGTATATGCCAACTCAAGTGCATTTGAGTAATTACCTATTTTATAGTTGTATAATGCCAGTGAATAGTTATACATTGCTTTCAGATAATCGGAGGGGATGATCGGTGATTCTGCATATTTTTTGAATGTTTCGAGGGCTGCAGAGGCTTCGTCGAGCCGTCCTAATTCTATCAGATAGTTAGCATAGCCAGCATATGCATTGAAATAATAGTGGTCTAAGTGAGCACTAGCGTCAGATAATTTGGTTTTTTTTGTATATTCTTTTTCGAAGGTGTTGATACAGACTATCATGGAATCGGCGTGTGCCAAAGCCTGCTCATAGTTTCCTTGTGCACCATAGGCTTCTGCTATATGGCAATGTAAATTAGACCGGTTTAAGTGCATTCTTAGAAGGTAATCTTCATTTGTTACTGTTTCGGCAATTATTAATCCTTCTTTCAGAACTTTTATGCCTTCATCCAGTTGTCTGAGATATATATGTGCCACTCCCATTATTTGGTAGGCTATAACTTGTCCCAATGCATCGTTTCGTGCAGCCGATTCGGTCAGAAGTTCGTTTACTTCCTGTAATACCAGCTCATAATGACCATCTATCATAAGATATTGGCAAATAGCTTGTATGGAACTAAAGTAATCTTCTTGTGGACTTATTTTATTTACTTTCTTTATTTTATCCACATAATGCTTCACACTATCAACCTGGGCTCGGGCATAATAATGGTTCATTAAAATAAAATAAGCTTTGGACTGGACATCCCATTCTCCTTTTTTTTCGGCTCTGTCGGCGAGGAATTGATAATAGGTTAAAGTTTCAGGATCTGTTTTTTTTACTTCATAATACAGAATCATGCTGTTCATCCTATCTCTGCCTGTTCCTGTTTCAATCACCTGTTTCAGACTGTCAGCGGTCTGTTCCGAATTGGCGTTCAGTAGCGATGGCGTAGCTATGAGAAAACATAGTAAAATCCTAAGAAATCTGTTTAGGTTTGTACTTTTCATTATAGATATATTAAATAGTTTAAGTCAAGATAATAAATATCAACATTCATATACTTGCATAAATGAACATGAGCTATTCCTAAAAAAATTATCTAAATAAAAGCAAATGAATTTAGGTGTGTAATATATTTTTTGATGCTGTTTAGTTAGGTAATTTAAGTATAAAGCGAATATAAAGCGTGTCTTTAGATACAAAAGTAACTCAGCTAATAAGTCTGATGATTACGAAAACGCACTCGATAATTCATCTTTTCCTCCAAAATAAGCTCAATTGTTAATATTAATAATCTGTTAAATCATCTTTGTTGTTGTTATCATTATCGGAAATACTCATATTCTCTTTTATAGATGCCCGTAACTTGGATGGACTCATTTTGTATTTACCAACAAAGTGTCTGTAAAATGTATTTTTATTATTAAACCCGGATTCCAAATATATGGATTGTATTGTAGCTTCCGGATCTAAGGTTATTAGGTTTTTTGCATGCTCGATACGATAACTTGTAATATAATCATTAAATGTTTTTCCTGTTTCGGCCTTAATGGCATCAGTCAGGTATTTATAATTTGTACCCAGTTCGATTGCCAGTTTTTCGCGGCTGATTTCGTTGTCCAGATAACATCGGGTATTAACGACATGGCTTTCTATTTGCTTAAATAGGCCGCTTTCCGGGGTTGTATATTCTTCTGTTTGTAAATCTTTAGGCAGGATTGAGTAGAGCTGAAGTTCTTTCAACTCAGATTTTACTGCTTTGTATTTTTTATGTTTGTCCAAAGCTATACGACATATATAGTAGACAAAAATAAATAAAAGCGTTATCAATATAAATAAGTAAATATCGAGTGAAGAAATAGTGTAACTTGGTTTATTCTTGAGTGATATGCGCATAAAAAAGTTGATAACATAATATGCTGCAAAAATACCGAAGCATAGCTTAGCCGGCCTCAGAAGTAGGTGTTTATGTGCCTGAACATATTGTTGCATATGTTTACCAAGTTTTAGTAGTACGTGTATGTCCATTTATTACCGTCCTCCTTTTATGGATAGTTTAAACAGGTTCTGAAAATCTGGGAATCCGTTTAGACTAGTAGATAGAGATTCGCATGAGAGCGAAACAATTATTAGTAAATGTTTGCCACAAAAATATGCATTAACAATAAAGCATACGAATGACCTAACATTTTTTAGTCTAAAGAATGTTGGATAATCAAAATAAAAATTGAATTGACTGATGTAGCAATTGTCTTCCTGTTCAATTTACCGTTAATAAATAGAGATGAGGGTTTGCTTTTGTTTATTTCCGCCCAAAATCCGCAGGGATTTCGCCCCACTCATCTGTTTTCCATTTTATAATTTGCGTAGCATATGAATTTTCGCGAAGCCATTTTTCGGCTCGTTCTATCATATAAAACAATGATTCGTTTTCTGGAACTCTTTCTAATTTTGTCTTACATTTTTTTTCTTTTACCCATTTCATAGCATTTACACTATCTGTATAAATGGGTATAGTCAGGTTTTTTTGTTTCAAAAAAGCTATGCCATGTACCAATCCTAAAAATTCGCCTACATTGTTGGTTCCTTTTTCGAAAGGCCCCTGATGGAATATCTGCTCTCCTGTCTTTACGTATACTCCTCTATATTCCATAAGACCGGGATTGCCACTGCATGCAGCATCTACAGCAATACTTTCTTTTATAATTTCGGGTATATCCTGTATTTGTCTTTTTTTCTGTTTTTCGGCGTTTTTTCCTATGTGTTGCCAGGGATTATCGTTAAATGCATCCCTAGCTTCTTTCTCCGATGAAAAAGATTTGTAAATAGCCCCGTCATAACCGTCGATTTGTACCTTTGCATCCTTCCATTCGGTATATACTCCGGGAACTACTCCATTCCATACTACATAGAACTTTTTTTTTGCCACCTGATTTGCTTTTTGCCGTACAAAGTTAATAAATAATTTAATAGGGGTGTATCCTCTACCTTTATTATAGTTATGTTTTAAAATACATTTATTGAGAATTGTTTTTATTAATCTCCGGATTATAATGTTTAATCTCTAGATTTAAAGAATCTAATTTTTGTAATATTGTTTTTTCAGTTTTCGAATTGGATTTCTCTATTCTTTCGTAATCGATGCTAGTAGCTGTAAGGAATATACCCAAGAGGCTGGTTGTCAAGGTCAGGATCAGACCTATTTTTGCATAAAGCAGCGAACGTTTATTTTCTTTTTCGGATATACGGTATATGGCATCCCTGGTGTTGATAACTGTTCCTAGTTGGCTCAGGTTTTCCATTATTAGCTCTTTGTTGTCATTATAATTATCTCTGAGCAGAAGCATAGTAGATTCTATTATACGTTTTTCTTCGTCGGGTAGGTTCTCGAAAGGGCGTAATGTTTTCTCTTCTTTAATGATTTCTTTCAGCAGTCTTTTTGTATCCGGCTGAGCTTTGTGATTGGTAAGGAAATCTTCGAGTAGCCATGCTAATGAAAATTTTACACCCCATTTTTGAGATAGCGAATCGAAGAGATTAATCACATTCTCTTTATCCGGCTGAGTTTTCAAGACTTCTTTTAAACGGGGATAAAAGTCTTTTTTTACCTTTTTTTCATAGTCGGAACGATACCATGTTGGGAATAGTATAAATGATATACCTATCAGTATAGTGAGTGTAATTGCAATGTATAAAGCTGCCATTTTAGAACTTTTGATTTACATTATTATATAACAATGATAATATATTTGTTGTTGTATCCGGTGTATAAAAAGGTTTGACCTTCATCCTGCACATAGTGCAAAATGAAGGTCAATGCTGAATAGAAAGATTATCGTGTTAGGTCTGATCAGTATATTTCTGCTGCTTTACTTTCTATTGCATCCAGCTGAGGTTTCAGACGGAACATGTTGATCAGGCTCTTCGTTTCCATATCTCTCGGAGCACGGTAGATCTTAGATGTGTCTAATTCACAAGCTTTCAACAGATGTGCAACAGCTGTTTCTTTTCTGTCCATACGGTAACATACAATTGCCAACAGGTAATGTATATTCGAAGTTGGTTCTAATTGTACCAGCAAGTTATAGGCTTTGTCGTTGTATCCCATACTTGTTAAACATAAAGCTGTATTATAGTCAGGATAGTCTGCTAATATTTCAAGAGCGTCCCAGTATTGGCGGTTTTTCAGAAGTCTCAGACCTTCGTCATACTCGCTGCGATATTCTGTCTGAACTGAGTCGATAGACGACATTCCCGGACGGCTCATGTTGAAAGCAAGCTCCAATTTGTGCAGCTGTGGATATATGGAGTCATACATGATGCGATAGTCTTCTTTGAACTGTTTTTTGATTTCCTGTTCGCAGTCGTCCGGATATGTAGCATTTGATATCATGTGTAGAATTTCGCCTTTGTTAGGCATGTCGTCCCTTTTCTGGATAAGTCTTACCAGACCGTTCCAGTCTTCTCCTTTAAAACGTATTTTGAATACATTCTCTACATCTATATGATTATATGTACGGTTCAGATAACTTTTAATGGCCAGTGCTCGTTTTTCGCTGAGGTCAACATTTTGTTCCCATGTACCATCTAGCGAAGTAGTAGCTGTCATTACCACACTATCCATCTGTACTCCCGGTTTGCTGAGGAATATGTTGTACGATGATATCAGGGTATCTATCTGATGCTCGTTGTCCTTGTAGCGTATGTTGAAATTTGATTTATTCTTCTCAAATTTCGGATAAATTGTTTGCAGACTGTACATTTCGCGGTACACTTTCGTCTTTTTCACCACAAGGGTAGTATCTATCAACTGGTCGATAGACGATATCAGGTAAGTGAGGGTATCCATAGGAGGGAATGTATATCCGCTTCTATCCATTGCCCGTGCATATCCGTCCATTGTGATACGGATTTTTTTCAGTCCGGCAGTTACAGGATATTCATAGTTGTAGAGGTATACAAATTCGTTGCCTTCGCTTACGATAGTATCCAGATGTACATCTTTTCTTATTTCGAAAGGAACCAGTTCCTGAAATTTAAGATTTCTCATACTGTCTCTCAGTTCGTTTTCGGCTATCTTGTCGAAGAAATAACGGTGTTTCGAAATCTCTACAGAGTCTTTCACACTAACAGCATGGCTCTTAATGTCTTTAGTTGTACGACCCGATACAAATGTTTCTTTATATCTTCTCGGAACAGTTTTTTCGTTAATTTCCCTGCGAAGCTTATAGTGAGGCAGAATACCTACACGTCTGTTGTAACGCTTCATATAGCCTTCGGTAATACCTGTAGTGTCGTTACCTAGTGCATGTTCCCTTACTCTTGCGAATTCAGCCTCACGCATATATTCGTGGTACAGTGTTTTGCGGTTTACCTCTTTCTTTATGTTAAACTTGTTGTAACGGCTTTGCATCATGCTTTTCCAGCTTTCGTAGTCTTTCAGCTCTTTGTACTCGTCGCGGTACATATTGAGGAAAAGCGTCTGGCGACGACGCATATCAGCCATTATTCCTTTATGGTCGAGGAATACACTGTCATAGTCTCTCTTTTCGACGATTTCGGCAAGGTAATCGTCAAATTTTTCATAACCTGCATCTTGCCAGTCGGCAAATTCTTCACCTCTGATCACAATGTCATCTATATCGACAATAGAGTCGTTGTGCAAGAGTTTTGGCTGTAAAGTAATGCTCCACTTGTCAGATATCAACTCTTCGGGTACACGTATCAAGAAGTCTACCGATACCCGTCCGTCGCGTTCGGGTGTAAATGTAGAGCGTGATTCTACCACAACTTCGTTCAGCTTGTACACAGCATCGGCGTCTAGTTTAGCCTGCTCGCTGTATGCTCTCACTTTGTCGTTACTCTTCGGTTCGTCTCTGTTAGTGTAACTAACTATTTCGGAAAGAATAGCTCCCCCTGATGAGTTCGGATTACCGTCGTCGTCAGTATAAGGCAATTCTAACTTTACAGTCTGGTATTGCATGTAAAGGTCTTCGGTCATGATTTTTTCCGGTAAAACTTTTTTACATGAAAACAATACCATCATAGCTGCTCCCGATATCAATATCCCATTGATAACCGGCCTGATAGGATTTTTTTTGTAAATTTCTTTCTTTTTCATTCCATTTGCGGATAGTAGCTCATCCTTTCTGTTTTCTGTTCTCATAATAATTTATCTGTCAGAATAAATAAACTAAACTGATAGCGGTCCTTCCCGGCGCAACAAACATGCCCGATTCTTCGCTGATTTTTTCTCCACACTTGGCGCATGGGTATTTGTCGTAGTTTGTCCAGCCGAAATTTATGCCTAGTTCGAATTCTAAGTTCCATCTTCTTTTTACCGGCATCACAAAGCCTCCCGAAAATCCGGCTCCGTATGCCATACCGTCGCGGCGGTATTTATCACCAAACATTCCTCCTATATTGTAGCGGCTGACCACAACGTTTACTCCCATAAAGTATCCGTAGCTGTAGGTTTCGGTAAACCATCGCCGGGCACTAGGCATGAATGTAAGGTTTTTGAATTTTTTGTTTCCCGGAAACGTCCAGGGATTATATTGGGCATGCAGGTGCAAACTCCATTGGAAATCAACAGCAGCTGATGCCTCAAAGTTGAAAGTGGTAGTTGCCAGTCCAAGCATGTCTGCCTTGACTGAATAAAACTGGGCATTGGCCTGATTGGCCGCCCCTAATAATAATATTCCCAGCAGCACGATTTTTAAAGTACGTGTCATTAATGATGGTGATCTCATTATTTTATATCTTATTTGTTTATTAATCTGTTATATCTTTGTGCCATTCCAGTTTCTGATATTCTTCGTTCAGAAAAGGAAATCTTTCTTGCCTGATGTATGTTGTCAGTCCGGAATGTTTCTTTATTACAAAGCCATCATAATCGATCATAAAATCGGATGTAGCGGCCTTATAGGTGACATAAGTATTTATCAGGGTTGATAATTCCTGTTCTTTTTCTGCATCGTTGAGTAAGGTGGAATAATAATCTTCGAAATCGAAGAACAAACGGTGTGTTGTATATCTGTCGAAGTGTTGTATTGTTTTTAGATCTACATTTTTATTAAGATTGCAATTCTCTTTAATCCAGGAGCTAAGATTTTCGAGTCCCCCGGTTTTTATAATACTAAATGTAGCCGAACGCATATACCCGTTTTGTGCATCATAGTATTTGAATGCCGAACGGGCAAAGCCTTCTATATTGGCAGGAGATTGAAATAATTGGTTGATAGCATCTTTATAGATTTCGGTAAATCCCGGCGATACTATTTCAGCAGAGGATGCCAATATATAATTTGCTTTATCTTTTAGTTCGTATGCTACTTCTATACCTGCCATAAAGCATGCTTCGAAGATTATATAGTCGAAACAGTGATCGGGTAGGGCAGAGGCCAATTCGCCTAAACTCATTGTATCTTCATTATCTGTCAATATAGATTTTGGGCTTTTGAGAGTGCCTTCGGGTAACCATCCTGATGCGTGAGAAAAAAGAATCAGTCCGTAGGATGGAGCATTGTATAATGATTTTACTTCGCTTATTACTCTCGAAAACACTTCGGCACTAGCCGAGTTCTCTTCGTCATAAGTGCGTACGACTTCGGTTATAGGATTTCCTTTTTTACATGTACATATTTCGATGAGTTGAGGTGCTGCATCGGAAGGATCACAATAAACCAACAGTTTACCTTTAATATTTTTGTTCCATCCTTGCTTCAGCGATTCTATTTTCTGATAGGTTTCGTCCGACAGATTATTATCTCCTCCCATATAGACTAGTACTACCGAGTTTACCGGCGGTGTATCATCGTCGTCTACACAAGAAAAGAATAATGTTCCGATCAGTAGAACTATTCCTATCATTAGTAATATGTTGTATCTATCTCTCATCTATTTTTTTATCAACTTTTTTTATAAATCCCGCGAGTCTCCCGACTCACAGGATTCAAGACTTTACAAAACTACTTACAACCTTTCGGTTGTTTTTTTTCTTATAATTATGTGTATATATATTGTTTCTATTCATTTCTAATTTGTTATTAAACAAATCCTGCGAATCATCCCGACTCACAGGACTTAAAGACTTTACAAAACTACTTTACAACCTTTCGGTTGGTTTTTTCTTTAATATTATATGTTTATATATATTGTTCCTATTCATTTTCAATCTGTTATTAAACAAATCCTGCGAATCATCCCGACTCACAGGACTCAAAGACTTTACAAAACTACTTTACAACCTTTCGGTTGATTTTTCTTTTTCATATATGTATATATATTGTTTCTGTTCATTTCTAATTTGTTTCTTAACAAATCCTGCGAATCTCCCGACTCACAGGATCACTTGACTTTACAAAACTACTTACAACCTTTCGGTTGGTTTTTCCTATATTATATATGTGTATATCGTTCATTTTCTTTTTGTTTTTAAATTAATCCTGCGAATCTCCCGATCCGCAGGATCCAGGACTTTTTTTAAGTCACCACATATCCTTATTCTATTATACCCATCAGATATGTGAATGAAGACAAATTCTTATTACGAAGAACTAGACACGATGGAATCGTGTTTTATTGTTATACTATTTTTTACTCCTCTTCTCATTATATTTTTATCCTCTTTGAGTAACCTCTCCTACATATACATAGCGAATCTGGTTGCCATTATTGACATCTCTATATTTTATATATAGATATATTTTACGCGAATATCCTAAGTCGTTTTTACGTATTATTACGTTTGATGTTTTTTCAGCTTTAGCTCCGGCAGATTGATCATCATCATTTGTTGCGAGATTTTCTCCATTTTCATCTTGTGAAGCACGTGCAACACCTACCCACCATGTGTTAGCTGTAGCTGTTATGCTGACAGTAGTGTTGGTATCGGCACCATTACCGGAACCTATTTCCTGATCGTTTCCAGGTAGCATTTTGAATAATCCTATATAAACCGGAACAGTTCTTTTTATTGTCAATGATATGGATTTATCATTTCCGGTATCACCGGTATTGCATGTGGAGAACGTCAATTTAGATGTGAATTGTGTGCCAGCCTCTTGTTCGTTTCCGTTTGATGGCTGGAATGAGAATGTCTTAAGTTCCGTTGTTGCCGGGCTACCTCCAACATTTTCTGCATTTACCACATGTGATGGAGTAGGAACTATATTTTCGAACGCTTGATTCCCGGTTTCGTCGCTAGCTTCATATTTCCAATATGCATTTGTTTCTATATTTATACTGCGCAACATTATTTGCTCAGTATGGCCAAAGTCTATAATATCTCCATCCAAAGTCGGGGAAACGAACCTTATAAATGGTTCTACACTGTAGAAACTTACTCGTTTTTGCAAGTCTCCCGCTGTGAAATCGAGATAGCCTGTAGCTGCTTTGTCTGCTGCACTGGAGTTGACAGTTATTCCCAGATAAGATGTGCCATTGCTGCCTGAGTATTGTGTGATACCAAACCAATCGGGGTTATTTTTACCATTGTTGTCGCTGACTTTTACAGTCCATCCTTCCTGAAAGTTTGTGTTTACTATCAGTTTGGCAAAATCTTCGGTCCCATTAAAATCTCTTCCTGTATAGGTTTGGAATATACTTTTGTCTACACCAAACATATAGCGCCCGTTGAAGATTATATCTTTAAGTTCTCCTTCGTCGTATACTATTTTTTCGACATGTATGTTTGATTGTGCATATGAAGAAAGAGCATTAACTAAAGATGTTTCTCCCATTCCGTTTACTTGTGTTACGTTTATCACATATTTGAAATTACGCAGTAATGGCATGTATGTGTTTACTGTTCCATGGGTGCCATCATGTGCAAAATCGATACGATAGAAGGTAGTTGCTCCCATACCGTTATATTTACCTTCGATAACTATACATGTTGCATTTTTACGTGCCGGATCATCCATACCTCCAGTATCGTCGGCAGCTTCGGCTTCGAATATGTATATTTCACCTTCGTAGCTGGTTTTACCAGAGGCTGTATATTTTATTGCATTTTCATTTCCTATTTTCCTGTTAAGGGTTGTAGGCAGGTTGGGACTTGTTGCAGCAGTTGTAGATAAAACTCCCTTTGCATCCCACGCAGGGGCTATGCGTCCATTGGTACTATAATTACACAAATATATATTTTCGAGTCTGAAATTCGCTTCCGCAACACTCACCTTTACATCGATGCGTGCAAGCATACGAACAAATGATATATTCTTCACCTTTGTTCCTATTATAACATCCATCTTTCCGGTTTCGGTTATCATAGGTATATTGGTGTATACTCCATCTCCATCGGCTTCCCACTTAGTGGTATTGGATTGTTCGAGTAAAGCCAATACTTCTGTTTTTGAGGTAACATCAGCTGTTATTGAGCCAAGTATACCATTGACTGAATTTCTGGCATTGGCTACAATTAGCAGATTACGGTCTATTTCTTCCTGCAACTTTGCATGGAATTTAACAGTTCCTGTGTTTGTATTGAATATATTGATAGCCGGTTTATGATATGAGTAAACCTGATTGCCTGCAGCATCTACTTTAAATACCAGAATATCCACATCTTTAATCTCATTTTCCTTTGCTCCATTCATCGAATAGGTGGAGGGGATGTTGAGTCCGGGTATATTCAGTGTGAAATTTACCGCGTTAGCGTCATCATCGTCAGGTGTTACAATATTTTCTTCATCACGGCACGATGATGCCGCAATAAGTACTGAGATGAATAATAACAAGTGTATAAGCCTGTTTTTCATTATTTTCCTGTTTTTATTCCTCCAATCCGAGGGTTAGAGTTTATATTTTTTAATCTTTGACGCATCGTACAGAGTACCAAAGATCTGCGTTTGAACTAGTTACCGGAGCACCTATTCCTCCTGAATGGCTTAAGCTATAGTAATAGCTGCCATCGTTGGATGCACACCACCAATATCCTTTTTCGTTCCATTCTCTCCATTCGCTTGCAACAGGGTCGAAGTATCCTGTATGTGCATCTTGCGCACTGGTAGTCCAGTGTTGGTTGACAGTGCTGTTAGGTTCTAGCATTATTATGTTAACCACTTCTGTAAATTCAGCGACAGTTGGTAAATGCCATCCCGGAGGACAAGCATTATCAGCCCTGTTTGCCTGTGCCCATGTGTAATAATGCTGTACATTATCTGGGTTTGGTAGTGTGCCAATAATAGTTCCACCTTTTCCGAACTTGTTGGAAGCAAAGTCCTTGTCGGTACCTTCTTTTGCACCCGATCGAGAATTTTCGACCATCCAGCATCTGTCGTTGTAGAGATAAGTATTATAGGTATTGTTTCCAATCTCCATAAGTTCAACTTTTCCACTACTTCCGCAGCCTCTTTGTGATATAGGCGATATATAATTTAAATTACCGGCAGTGATAGTAAAAGTTCCAGCTCTCTTTTCTTTATAGTTTTTAGATGTAGTAGATATTCTCCATTTTTCGTCTGATATTTTGGTAATAGTCACCCATCCTGTTACGTTTGGATCGGAATATGTAACAGCACTAATACTGACACTGGAAGGATGTGTAGTTGTTATTGTTATAATTTTATCTTCCTCAATGTTTCTGAAATCAAGCGTATTTTTATTAAAGTCGAGCACCAGATTATACTCTCCGTCAAATATTACATCCTGATTGGCCAGATTCCATGGAGTAATTGTAGCTGTTACTTTCACTTCACCATCGAAAGCCTCCTCCGGCGTGGTAGAACCTTCATCTTCTACCGATTGTATTTCTATGTCATATAGATGATTACGGATAATGTCTCCACTAAATTGACCTGGCTTCGTTACAGGAACATCAATACGATAGTATGACACTTTCGAAGTATTGTTAGGGTAGTCGAAGTAACCTCCAACAACTATAGCTGTGGATTGACTACGATCGCTAACGCCTTCGGCCTCGAAGCTGTAAATGCTACGTATAACTCGATGTGTTATAGCATCAGCGTTGTATAAGATAGAGTTTACTTTTGTTGTTGTAACATCGCCCGGAACTTCGGGTTTGTCTACCTTAGAACCATCCCAGTTTGCGTCTAAGTATGCTATATATCCTTTGTCTTTTCTGTTGAAAATACAAGCATTAACTAATTGGAAATTAGAAATCGTGGATTTTAACCTTACATCGAAGCGTGCAAGCATTCTTACTAAAGAATATCTTCCGATTGTTGTGGTTGTATTGTTTATTATAACGGGAGGTGTTTTGCAATACATTGGTATGTAGCGCAATACACCCGAATTGTTATTATTTGCATCCCATTCATTTGCTGATGTTGCAGTCAATTTCGGGAGAACTGTATTTATGTTTTCGTTGAGGGTTATTGAGGTTGCGACCAACTCTTTATTTGCATTTGCCAGAATTACAAATATTTGTTGTCGGCTATGTTCAGACAGGGTTACCTGAAACGAACCGGTACCGCCTGTTATGGATATGCTATGTCCTCTGGATTGGTATGCGTATAGATAATTTCCACTACCATCGTTGATAAAGGCTAATACATCAACTGTTTTCACCTCCTGATCCTGAGCTTCGGTTAAAGCTTTGGTGGATTTGTCGCTTTTCATATCGCCCGGTAAGCTCAAAGTCAGAGTGACAGGTTTGAACTTGTCTTCGTGCGAGTTGTTATATCCTTCGTCTGAGCAAGCTACAGCAAAGAAGAATAAAACGACAGGTATGATATAGGATGATATTCTCTTCATCATTATATTATTTTTCTTTTAAATTTTCTTATTTCCCCGGTGTAACACCTATTCCTTCCCAACTTAGCAATGTTACGGTTACTGTACCGTTACCGAATGTGATAAGTATAGGGATAGTAAGTTCTTCTCCGTCTACTACATTGATATTGTTGTCTTCCATAAACTTCTTGAGGTTTACGGTATGCAATATGTTGTTACTTGCAGAGTTTGTCAAAACGTCTACAGTTATTGGATTGTCGTCTTCGAAGCGAAGCGTATTACATTTTGCTATCGCTAATTTTAGTGTGTTATCAACTTCTACTTCAGGGTGATAACTTGAACTGGTGCCACAATTGATCATTTCGAAATCGTAGGCAGGATCGAGGTTGTTGATCCTTATTGCCGGATAATCTGCCGGTGCAGGGTTTGTATTGAGTATAGCCAAACCTTTTACATATACATGTATTTTTATATGTGCAGGTTTCATATTTACTGTATGGCTGACTTTGTCTTTCGATTTAATGAAAAAATTCAGTCTTCCGAAAGTGATAGAATCGTGTGTCGGGATTCTGACCGATGTTCCATAGTTAGGATGCGAAAGCTCCCCATCGTGCATGCTTGAGTTAGGATTGAAACATGTGATGCGTGTATCGTCGAATGCATTACCCCAGCATACTGCTGTATATTCGCCGTTGTTGAGGGTTAATTGTATTCCTTGAAGTATATCCAGATCAGTTTTTTCTACCTGGTGATCCATCACATGTAAGCCATTCTTATTAAATATCCCTACATTCACCCGGTTGATGCGCTCAGGAAAATTCGGATATTCGAAATATAAGATAACATTGTTTACAGGTGGACAGTCGTCCATGTTATCCCCGATGCATCCGGATAATGCTAATAAGATAATTATAGAAAGGGCTTTCAATAGTTTCATTACTTACTATTTAGGTTTCTTGTTTCGAAGAACAATCAGACCGTACATGGCCGGCCGTAACCGGCCTGCACGACTGTTGTGATTAAATATTTTATAAAAGATTTCTTAGATTATAGTCCAGGTGTAACATCAACACCTTCCCATGCTAATACGTCTACAAGTACAGTTATATCTCTGTTTTCTCCTTCCGGTTCTCCTAGATCTTTACCATCAACTTCTATAGCAGTGATCTTGTAAACCCTTCCTGGTAACAGGTGAGTTAGTTCATTAAGTGTACTGTTGTCTATTAGTTTTCTGATCGTTAAGAATTTAGGAGTAGCGTATAGTTGCGAATTATCAGATGCTTTGATTGCATTTTCTACTTTGATAAGGATGTGAGGAACAGAAGTTTTTTGTTCGCCATTGATAGTTGTTCCTTTACCAGCAACCGGAGGCATTACAAAGTAAGACCATTTGTCAGTAACTACAGTAGGAGTGAAAGATGCAGCATTAGTAACACCAGCCTCTGCCCATTCGTCTTTGTAACGTGCAGGGTAAGAGGTGTTTGTAAATTCAGGGGCACTTAGTCCATAATTTAATATTTCTGTAGCAAGAGTAGGTAATGTGCTATAATCAAGTCCTAGTTTAGTATAGGTATTATTGATATAGATACCAGTAAGTTTGAAGCTGGCAAGTTCTATTCCAACACCTACTCCTGTTTTTACTTTTACTTCACCTATTTCGATACGTGAAATAGCCGGACGTACCTGAACTGTTACAGTAATATTACCTGTTCCGGCAGCTATTGCAGCTGTTCCTTGTACGTTTACAGCAGTTTTAGCGTGAGTCTGAGCACTTTGTTCCAACATTACAGCATTAAACTGAGTTTCGTTATTTATAGTTCCGAAAGTAGGAGAAGTTAATGCTGTTGAGTTACCTACCAAAACTACCTTGTTTACATCAGCAGGAATATTCAAAAATGTTTTACCATTTACCTTATCCGCTATTTCTGCAGCATTCATAGTCCCTTGTTCCATAACGATTCCTGCACTGTTGATAAAGAATAGTGTAGCATCGTTAACATCCGGAGTTACTCCGTCAGCAGTAGCTTCCTCGGCATAAGTGCTAGGTTTTGTAACTCTTATTGTTACATCTTTAGTACCTCCTACATCTTCACCACCGACTTCATTGTCGCTCCCACAGCTGGCAAAACCCATCATAAGGGTTGCAGCAGCAATTAATACATACTTAAACTTCATTTTCATTTCTTTTTTGATGAATAAATTTCTTTGAACGTATAACTTTTTGATTTTTATGTATTTGTGATTGTTTTACCGCTTTCATTTCTGTGCAATTAGCAAGAAATCTCCTATTACCAAATGGATTATTTGGAATGATATTACCTTTATTCTTCAAATTCTGCTTAAAGAATCAGATAATTTAATAATAGAATATTACTATTGTCTTTTATATAGATATCTATAAAATATAATTATTACTTGGTAATTATTCTTTGTTTCGGTGAACGAAGAATTAACCTTGATATATATATATTTTTTAGTTCTGGACTAACTGTATCTTGGCATTGTCCATCCAATCTTCATAATCTATTTGTATATTATACGAAAGATCAGATTCTTGCTTCAGTTCTAAAGCTTTGTATATGTTGTATGCCGAGTGTATATTTTTTTTACCTAATGCTTTGATCATTTGTTTGTATCCTTTGTGACGTTCTTTTCCATTTATAAGGAGGTGCGGCAATTCATACCTATTGGCCCCTTTTTCTAAAACAGGAGTCAATGTTACCGAGCCATTTTCATGTAGAGAGAAAGAGGGAATATTGATTTGTAAATCAATTTTAAGTTTTCTTCCTTTTTGTGTTAAAATATTACGGTTTATAATAATTTGTGATCCCATAACTTTCGTCTCAACTATTTAGTATTATTTTTGTCTTTGCTAATGCATCTTCAGGGTTTTGTGTAAATTTAGTGTCTGGACTGTGAAGATGTGCAATACTTACTTAACTCTACAAAAGTACATCTGTCTGATTTAGTATGGCTTATTTAATTTTGCCTAATATTTCACATATTTTACCTTTCTTTTCTTAAAATAATATCTAATCAAGATGTTTTTGTACTAATTGGTTAATTTGTAATGTGTTGTAATTTAAAATATTAGTTGCCTGATTAACTATGTATTTAAATTTTTAAAAATAAATGTTATAGATGACGTTTATATCGAAAATTTAGTTATATATTTGTCTCGACCATAATACTTGCGTAAGGTGAAGAATGCTACTAATGTGAAAAAAAACCGACATTAATTATATTAGCGAAGATACCATATACTATACTTAAAGGATAAGACGAAGATATTTATATATAAGGAGACTATGCGGTTATATACCTGTCCGTTTTAATAAAGGAGGGGGATATTCTTATTTATAATAAAAAATTGCCATTTTTTATTCAGAAGTTATATTTGATCAATGTATGACTTGTCCTTATGTGGTATTCTTTACCAATTAGTAAGAATAACTGTATAAAATGAAATTATGGGCATAGTAGACATTCATGAACATGCAACATGTATAAATTACGATGATGTTAGTAGCAATCCAGATGCAAAACCAAATATTGAATTTCTTAATATACCAAAAGGCAGGGATAGGGAAAACACAATCTCTGAATCTAAAATTATGTTAGTGATGAAAGGAGAATTTAGTATATCGTATGACACACATATCGATGAAAAAGTATCAAAAGGCAAAATGTTGTTGTTACCATCTAGTAGTAAGTATATTGCGCGGATAGAAGAAGACGCCTCGATTCTGATATTCAGGCTGCGTGAAAAAGTGGAGTTGTGCGACCGGGTAAACCTGGAGCAATTGTTCAACAGATATAAAGATAAATGTAAGGAGCAGGAAGGTAAGTTTAATTTGCTGGATATTAAGAAAGAGGTGGAAGGTTTTATAAACGGGCTTACTTCTTATATATCGGATGGCCTGAAATGCCGTTACTTTCTGGAACTTAAATTGAAAGAATTCTTTTATCTGATGCGGGTATATTATTCGAAGGAGGAATTAGCATATTTCTTCTATCCTTTATTGAGTAGCGATACCAATTTTTCGGAATTTGTATATAATAATTATAATAAGGTAAAAACAGTGCAAGATCTGGCAGCGTTGTCTAATTATAGCCATTCCGGATTTATTAAGCACTTTAAGAAAACATTTGGTGTGCCGGCATATCAATGGATGAAACGCCAGAAGGCAAATAAGATACTTCACGAAATAAATTGTAGTGATAAGACGATAAAACAGATATGCGATGATTATGATTTTAGTTCATTGTCGCAATTTAACGATTTTTGTAAATCCAATTTTGGGATGCCTCCAAGTCAATTAAGGAAAAGTAAGAATATATAGATACCAGATAACTGTTACCTGTACTACGATATAGCAGCATAAGTGGAAAATTTCGCTTATGCTGTTTTTTATAGGTATTCTATTTAGAATCAGGCTGATGGATGCTCATGTGTTAAGCTTTGTCAATTGAAGGAATAAGTAATAAACATATTTTTAGTGAATAAATGTCAGAATTGTGAAATCAGGGGTAATTATAAATAAGTACTGTTAGCGTTTATTAACCTAAGTTTGTAGCGGTTTTAAAAGCATTAGAAAGCGTTCGATTACCTAAGAATTGTAAAGTTAGGTCATAATTAATAATAATAACAAATTACAACAAAAAAAGTTTTTTAAATATTCACAAAATTTTTGACAAAACGGTATTAACAAACTAAATCTGAATATTATAAGTATATAAAACATATAATACTACCAGAAGTTACATTGTTTCACTACTTATGATATAGTTTAACTTAATTTATTTAACAAATGAAGAAGATTTTTATTAGTCTGGCTACTGCTGCGTTGCTTTTCACAGCATGTAGTAGCGACGAAAACCAAAACACAGATCAAACAACCGCAGGAGCTGGTTCATTGGCTTTTAACATAGAGCTTGAAGATGCGGGAAAAAAAGCAGCAGCTACAGATGGAATGATCCCTATTACTAGTTGGGATAATATTAAAGAAGTGCAAATTTTCCTATATAAAAAAGGAGTTGGTGCTGTTGACGGAGATATTGCTTATTCATATCGTTTGACAGGTGCAGAAATTGCTGCTAAAGCAGATAAAAAATTCTCTTGGAATGATATCCCTGTAGGTACTTATGATTTAGCTGTGGTGGCAAACTTAAATGTGTCGGCAACCGAAAAGATGGCTATGTCACTTGATGGTGGTGTAACAAAAACTGATTTCACTCGCTTTAATGTAGTCGGAAAGAAAGTAAATTCACAAGTAATGATGGATTTGAATCCGTCTGCTTTCCCGGCAAATCATACTTTCGAAGCCGGAGATAAACCATATTCTCCTCCTACTGAAATATTTACTGCTTATGCTCAAGATGTAACAATCACAGAAGGTGTAGTAAATACATTGGGTGGTACACTAGGATTGAAGCGTGAAGTAGCGATGATGCGTGTAAGAATTCACAAAAAACATCCAGCTTTGAGTACTGTAGATTTTGCTGAAGCGGATAACTTTATTGTAATTCACAGAATGCCGGTAGGATTCGGTCTTAAAACTCAGACTCCTGCTTTCGGTGGAGGTATTTTCAATACAGCATCTGATGATAACCGTATAATGGTAGCTGCTACAGGAGCTAATACTTTCTTGAGTGCAAATCCAGCTTCAGGGTATAAAAATACTAATGGAGGAGCGGTTCAAATTTTGGATGCTAATTTTACTCTATGGCGCGATATTATGGTATTGCCTAATCAAACAAGAGCAGAAAATAAACTTCCTAGTGCCAATGCTGATAATGCAAGAAAATATTTTATTGTACTTAGTGCAAAGGCTCCGGCTAATTATACTTTGAGCGATGGTGTTACTAAAACAACTGCTCCAACTAATATATATTGGTCGGGTCTTATTGAAGGCGTATTTACTCCTAATATTATCCGTGAAGTAAATCTGACTATAACATCTCCAGGTGGACCAGACAATCCTGACGGACCAGGAACAGAAGGTGGATTGGAAATTACACTTGGAACTCCGGAAGACTGGAATTCTGTTGTAGAAAGTACACATAAAGAGATCTAATATAAGCTCTTAATTAACAAATACATATAATCCCTTAGTGTGGAGTTCCGGACAACTGTCCGGAACTTTACCTGAGAGGAGTATGTCCCGAACTGAAGCTTATCTTCACTAGCACAAAATAACAATGACAAAATTAAAATACACAGGAACCCTTTACATTAGCATCCTTTTGGTATGCATGTGTTTCGTGTCGTCGTGCACTTACGATTACTTCGACGATGAAACCAACTATGTAGTGTATGTTCCTAAGGTTGATGTGAATAAGAGGACGGATACATACAAAATAGATGATATAAATATCCTTATTTACAATAACAGTACTCTGGAAAAGGAGCGTAGTTCATCTCTTCCTTTCCAAGATAACGCCCGTATAAGGGTAGGTAACTTTAATTTCAAACTTTTCCCCGGAGAACATTCAGTTTTCTGCTTAACAGACACATATGGAGTTGAATTTGCGGAAACAAACGCATACAGTAATGCAAGATTTACTTTAAAGAAAGAAGGTAACTATTATAAAGAACCTTCTATCATCTTGCTCGATACAATGAAACCATATATACACTATCCTGGGCCTGTAATTACAGATACAGCATGGTTCGAAACTAAATATGTAGGACGTATATGTGTGGCTTTCAAAAATATGACAAATATAGACTCGAATCTTACATATAGTAATATACATTCTATAGATGTAATAGCAGGGGGTATAGGTACAACCCAATATCTTTCTCATATTACAGATTCCACTTATACACGTTCGTCGAGGGAAGAGGCTACAGATGAGATGTTCCTTACCCCTCAGTTGTACGAGAATCCTTATACAGGTTTCGATTTTGGGTTTGACTCCTATTTCTTTCCTTCACCGGATTTGTCGGAAGAAGGAAGTTCTATGGAGCCAATTCATTTTGCATTCACTTTCAGGGATGCCAGCGGTAATCCTATACATACCTTCAATACAAGTATGACTGACAGGACTACGGGCTTGCCTCGTATACTTCATATGAATGAAACACTGTTAGTTACTATAGATGGAAATAATGTACAGATATTACAATTGGGTGATCCTTTGGATTGGGATACGTCTGTAGAGAAAGAAAAAGATAAAACTCCTGGAGGTGGAGGAATAGAAATGTAAAGAATAACAACTAAACACAATAAAGCAAATGAAACGTTTTTTACGGAACATACTAAGTTGCATGGTTTTGCTTGTAGCCTTCAGCTCCACAGCCGACGCACAGGCTATAAAAACCAATGCTCCTCTTATACTGACCGGAACACCTAATATTGGTGTGGAATGGACACTGGGACGGCAATTTACGCTCAACGGAGATATTCTGTGGGCTCCTTATATGTTCAAAAAGAAAGAAGAAGTGTTCAGGGCATTGATCGGTAGTGTCGATCTTAGATACTATATCAATCCCCAATATTATTATACTCACGACATGTTTGATGGATTTTATGTAGGGCCTTATGCTATGGCTGGTAACTTTAATATCGGTCTCGACAGAGGAGATGAAAATAAAACCAACTATAGGAGAAGGGGATGGGGAGTATCTGCCGGAGCATCTTTCGGATATAAATTTTACCTGTCTGAGCGTTTCCGTCTCGATGTTAATGCAGGGATAGGATATGCACACCTTCAGTACGACAAATTCGAATTAGGAGGAGAGTTTGCAAAATTCCCATTAGAGAGAAAGAAAACCAAAGGTTATGTAGGGCCTACTAAGTTTGGTATCCACTTAGTGTATAATATATTCAGATAAATAATAATATCTAAAAACAATGATAAACAGGAAAGTAAAATTACGTTTTTTGTCAATGTTCTTACTGGCAGCGCTTTCTGTAAACGCTTATTCTCAGGATGTGGCGCAGAGCAAGCTTGATAATAAGGCACGTAAGACAGAGCAAAAAGCTGACCGTAAATTTGTAGAACAAGATTTCGATAAAGCAATGGAGCTTTACGAATCGGCGTTAAAAGACGCAAAAACAGAGACGTATTCGGCTATTCTTCATTTAAAGGCAGCAAGGTTGTACCTCACATTGCTGGATTATGTTTCGGCTATTCCTCATTATGAGATAGCTATGCAAACTAATGAAGACTTGTTTACATCGGTAGATATATGTAATTATCTGGATGCATTGCGTTATTCGGGCCGTAAATTGGAGGCTATCAGAATATCGAGAGATTATGCTTATAAAGATATTTTCAGACAAGATCAACGTTACTTGAATATATTACATGCATTGAGCTACGAAGATGGTTTTATGCCTGTAGGTACTCCCGAATTTGAGATAGAGCGTTTAGATAAAATGAATACTCCATTCTCGGAATTCTGGGTAGGTAAGATGAAAAACGAATATTTCTATGCTACAAGTAATAGTCGATTCCACGATCCGAATAAGAAATTCTACCATCGTACGCGCTATTATTCATTAGACGAAAATTCGGAATATGCCATAAATGCTAATACAAAAGAGGCAAAAGAGAAAGCTAAGTCGAAATCGAAAAGGAAATCAAAATCCAAGTCTAAAAAGAAAAAAAATACAAAACCTTTATTACATATGATTCCTATCGACCTACAGAATGGTCCTATGTCGTTCTCCAACGATATGACTAAGATGGTGGTTACAGAGGTATCTTATGATAAAGGTGAGCAAATAGAAATGTCATCGAGCGGAATAAATGCTTATCAGACTAAGCTTCGTTATTCTGAATTTGATAAGAAACGCAAAGGATGGACAGCGTTCAAATTTGCATTTCCTCAACAAGAAGGTGCTTCATATGCACATCCGTTTATTTTCAATAACAACCGTTCTATCTTGTTTGCTTCCGATATGGAAGGTGGATATGGGGGATATGATATCTATGTTGTACATTGGGATAATACAGCCAAACAATGGGGATCTCCTATCAACATGGGACCACAAATAAATACCGAAGGAGATGAAATATGTCCTGCTATTTATGATAATATGCTTGTTTTCTCATCAAACGGACATGTAGGCTTTGGTGGATATGATATCTATGGTATCACATACGAAAACGGAAATGTATTGAATGGTAGTCTTGTACATTACGATTATCCTGTAAATACTGTGTCTAACGATTTCAGTATGTTGAGAATTGACAAAAATAGAGGATATATAGTATCTGACCGCAACAGGGGTACAAAAGATGATGTTTACGTTTTCAAAAGAAATACTCAGTTTGCAAAACGCAATAATATATATGGTATGTCAGAAACTAATGCCATATCCAGTGGTGCTATCAGCCTGGTAAATAATGAAGGAGATCATAATGCTCCTAAATCGGAATTATTGCCTTCGTATAGCGGATACACATCGGACTCTATGCTTAGTGTGTATTTTGATTTTGATAAATCGGAACTGCAAAAAAATGCTATTGACGAATTAAAAGCCTGGCTTGCCGATACAGATTTCAAGAGCATCGAATCATTAGTTATCGATGGTTATGCTGACGAAATGGGAACTGCTAATTATAACCACAACCTTTCTAAGAAGAGAGCAGAAGCAGTAGCTAGTTGGTTGAGGCAACAAGGAATAAAAGCAGAGGCAAGGGTTACAGGTAAGGGTTCTACCACAGCCAATGGAGAAAATGGCTTTATGTCGGTTTTCAACGATTCGCCGGGTAATACCTATACACAATGGAGCCATCGTATATGGCTCAACCGTAAAGCCAGACGAGTAGATATAAAAGCAATAATTAAATAACAAATAAATATTATACAATGAATTACAAAGGGAATATATACAGAAGTCTGCTAATCTGTGTTCTTTTAATTGGTCTTTTTGTTAGCAAAGCCAACGCTCAATACATGCCTGTAGTGTATGACAGGACTTATGGAGAAGGTGTGCAGTATCAGCATATGTGTCCTGCATCGGGAGGCGAAGTTGTTTTGGTAGGCAACAAAGATGAAGTAACTACTGTATCGTGGATCAAACGCGAAGGAGAGATATTATACTCGCGCAGCCTGCCTACAGGGTTTACAACAGTAAATAATGTTTACTATATAGATAATAACAGAATATTGATTATCGGACAAGCTCCGGCTCTGATATTGAAAAAGAAAACAAACCGCGTTGCGGGACGTGCCGTAGTTGTAGATAATACAGGTAATGTTGTAACAGATGTTTACTTAGGAGAAGATGGAAGTGATCTTTACTGCGGAAAAGTATTGAGAGACGGAAGCCTTATTCTAGGTGGATTTGAACCAAAAACAGGTGGCTTGAGAGCAGGTATGCTTGGTAAAGTGGATTCGAAAGGACGTGTTGTTTACAAATTCGTTTCTGACGAAGGTGGACCATGTGTAGGCTTCGAAGTATTAGGAAGCTCTACTGAATATGTACATGCTGCATTTTCGGGCGAAGACGGAGCTTTGGCTTCGGTAGTACGTATCGACCACAAAGGAAAACCTTTCTTTGTAACTAACCTTCCTGACAGAGGATTCCATATCAACAAATTGGTAACTTCTCCTGACGATCATATCTTCCTTATCGGAAATAGTGTTTCTGCCGGAGGACGTATCTTGAAGATCAGAGCTGAAGGAGATATCGTATTTAATAAAGAAATAGTTCCGGTAACAGAATTATCAACTCTTGATCATCTGTTTATCGCAAATAACGGAAATGTACTTGTAGGTGGTAATGGCGGATATAAATGCTACTATTCGTTGCTACGTAGCGATGGTACTGACCTTCAGAAATATATCCTGAATGGAAGAATCTCAGGAATGGGTATGGATCCTGTAACAGGAGAATCGGTAGTTGTAGGATTTGACTCTGATCGTGGAAGAGGTACTATTATCGGGCTGGCAAAAGATGGCCGTCAGATTTATCAAAAATCAACTGATGGAAATTTCGACAGGACTCAGATAAGCTCAAATGGAACATTCCTGGCAAGTACTGCTACCGGCCGTGTATGCATGATCTCTAATATGGGTGAAACGTTGTTCGACCGTCAGGCTACCGAAGATCGTCTGAGTATGTTTGATGATGTAAACTTTACTTCAAGCGGTGATATCCTTTTCAAAGGAATGAACAACCGCCTTGTTAAACTTGGTCATGGTATTTATGTATCTGATGTAAGAATCAACAAACCAGTAAACGGATATACTACAGCATTCTTTACTGTAACATTAACAGGATATTCTACAACTGAACAAGGCGTGCCTGTACCGGTAACAGTAGAGTATAACACTAAAGAAGGTACTGCTACAGAAACTAACAACTATACACCGGTAAAAGGTAGCTTATCTTTCGTTCCTGCTAACGATGGTGCAACACGCTATATGATCAAACAAGATGTAGAAGTGCCTATCAAGGCTAATAACTTGATGGAAGGCCGCAAACTGTTCGAAATGCGTTTAGCTAATGTAAGTCAGAGCTATCTGGTAAAACCAATAGGTGTAGGTACAATCGAAGATCAGGAAGTATTGGTTAAGATGGTTAGCACATTGGATGGACAAGAAGATAAACAAGATGTGGTATACGAATTGGGTATCTTCAAAACTAGTGGCGAAGAGTTAGTAAATGCTACAGGTTCTGATATTGTAATAGAAGGAAATTACGGAAAAGGAACTGCTGATGCATTAGACTTCGATATGGGAGTTGCTCCTCGTCTTGTGATTGCAAAAGGTGCTAAAACAGGAACATTTAATGTGAAGACTTTAAGCGATACTCGTTACGAATTGCCTAAGACTGTAGTTGTAGATTTCAGCAAAATACATGCTATCAATGATGCTAATATAAGCTTCGAAAGTACATTGTTGAGTTGTGCCGGTACTATAGTTGACCAACCTGCTATGATTTCAATTACTTCGTTGGGAGACCATGGACGTATGAACAACATTGTATCAGGATTCTTCAAAGTATCGTTGTTGAGAGCATCTGATGGCGCATTGTTGACAAATGCTACCGGTGGTGATGTAGCTGTAACATGTTCGGTTAACTCTGAAACAACAGCAACTGAAGGTAAAGACTTTGTGTTGACAAATCTACACGACCTTCGTATCTGGGGTGATGGAAACCGCAGTACAGTTAACCTGAATGGTATTGTATTGTTCGACAGAGAAAAACTTGGAGCTAAGAAACTGGCAATGGAAATCAATTCGGTTAGCACACCGGATAACAGCCCTGAAATCTTGATCTCGACAGAAGGCAAGGTTGCAAGCTTCACGATTACTGAATAAAATATAAGATTTATATTATTTGAATTATAAGACTCCTTTTGCCGGAGTAAGCAAAAGGAAAAGGTTTGAAAACAACCGGTAAAAGGAGCTCTATTTTATGCGCAGAAATCAATAATTCGATTCTGACAAAAGAAAAACAAACTTGCAGACTCTATAATAGACAATAGGTTGCACAAATAAAGTAAAAAATGAATATAAAGAAATATATAAATGTATCTCTAATAATACTATTGGCGGGACTTATATATTCTTGTTCCGGAGACAATGTTATTATCGGGGATCCTGATGATCAAAACGGGCAAGGCATAGGTGGAGGTACGGAAGAGGAGGTTCACACTCTTTCGATATGTTTCAACCAGCCGGAACAAGGCAATCAAAAATCGGCATCGAATCCTGACGCAACAGCAGAAAGTCAGATTTATAATGTTGATGTATTGATTTTCCGGTCGCAATCTGAAACTGATCCAGGAAAACTGGATGCAAATGGTTATACCCATGTAAAACGCACAGCTGTTCCCGTTTTAGGGCAAAACTACGATCAGGAATACAAGCCAATAACAGAAGTAAAACAAATAAAACTTACTGCCGGTAAGAGAGATGTTTACGTTATTGTTAATGCACCGAAGGCAGATGATAATGTCGGCGCTTTTGCTGATGTAACAAATATAACAGAGTTCAAAAATAAATTTGAAGAACTGAAAAATCAAGGATTAATACCATATCCTGGTAGTACTCCTTATCCTGATCCCGAAGATGGAGGACCTATTGGCGGGATAAATACTTCCGAACTGAAAACAAACCTCACTATGTGTGGGTATAAAGAAAATATATTGTTCGACAATCTGTGTACTAAGCATTATATGGGATATACATCTAATGGCGGACGCCCGACAGGTGTATTACCGGATCCAAGTATAGGTACACCGGATGGTACAAACCCATTTTTAGTAGAGCGTTTGGTTGCCAGAGTAGCTTTAAAGAAAGTGACATTCGATTTTTCGGCGGCTCCGAATCTGGAATTTGAGGCAGGATTTCCTGTAGCACCTGCTAATTATACATATCAGCTCGATTCTATATTCTTGTTGAATGTAAAAACAGGTTCACGTTATTTCGAACAACCAACCAATCGCCTTAATAATAATTTCGGACATGGATGTAAATATGGTTTTGCTTATTTGAATACCGCTTCACGCCTTAATAATTTGAATTCAGGAAGTGTATATACAGACTATTTGTGTGAGCCGATTTTTGCTCGCGATTATAATATAGAAACCAGTAGTACTCCTTTGTGGTTCTATACTTTTGAGAATGATGCAACAGAAGGTAATCCTACATATCTGGTGATAGGAGTTCGTTTCAACTTCAAGAGTGCTAAGGACGGACTATTAAAAACAGTGAAGGCTTATTATCCTGTGGTAATGAACAAACCAGGTACATCAGCTTTGCATAGTTATATAAAACGTAACAATCAATACCGTTTTAGTACCACTATAAAGGGTTTAGGGTCAATGTATAGCCCTACAGCTGTAAATAATTTGCGCTCGGCACTGGCAGAGGATATCGAATCCAAAATAGATAATGCTATAGAGGTGGAAACGGAAATAGGTCCAAACCTATTCCCATGGACAGGTACTAAATATAAGTAAAAGGAGGAATATGATGAATATAAGAATAGATAAAAACTCAGTTATGCATCGGCTCATATTTGTTGCAAAAGCTTGGGGTGTATTGTTTGTGTTTGCAATGTTCCTGATACTTTTATTGTTGACTTTCCAGTCTTGCAGCAATAGCCAGGATGTGATTGAAGAGCAGGAAGAGCAAAGAACAGCCGGATTGACTTTGAATACAAAAGCTGTTCCGATGGAGATGATAAATAATGCTCTATTGTACAGATTTGATACAAACGATAAGTTTATGGGGCGTCAGTTGAATGTAACTAATCCATCTACAGATGTACTTTATACAAATAGTGCACCTACAGGTACTTGGAATTATGTATTACTGATGTGTAAGACAAATTTATTGGATAAGATTATAAATCCTTTGTCTCCGTATGTAGATGGAGGAAGGACAAATGATAAAATGTGGGAAACTGCTACATCAGGCGGATATCTGCTTCAGACTCCAGAATTGTATCATGTATATATGCCGAATGTGACAATAGTTGATGGTGTAGATACTCAAGTAGGTACGGTTACACCTCGTCATAATGTGTCTATGGTAAGATTTACTATGGAGGACAGGTATACAGGTTTTGATGCTATCACTTCAACATCCAATCCTTTGGCTTTTGTAGAGCTTTATGATGTGCCTACAAGTTTGCGATGGGATGGAGGTTTGTATCCAAGCCATACAGCGCCAACCTTATCAACGGTTCCGATGCGTGAATATTTTGAGTTTGACTCGTCAACTCCAAAGCGCAAGGCTAAGAAAGTGGAATTTATTATTCCGGCTCACTTGTCTACTACAGAGGTTACAACAAATAAACTTAAGTTTAAGGTGAGTATGCCTTTGGGTAATGCAAGCTATTATGGTAAGACTACTACACCAATGGAAGTAGGCTTTTATCCTAAGGCTAATAAGATCATACAAATAGATTTGACATTTGCCGGAGAACCAGAAATCGGCTTGGATATTAATCTGACAGTGAAAGACTGGGAAACGGAAATAGATCAAAGTGAAGATTTATAAACACTAGTGTAAAACGATTATATATCAAGGAAATACAACCGAAGGGTTGTGTAGTTTTGTAAAGTTTGTGTTAAGGAAAATCCTGTGAGTCGGGAGATTCGCAGGATTTATTTAAAAGATTTTAAAAACCTATACATTAACATATTATAAAATTAAACAATAGAAAAAACACTGATATGAAAAAGATAAAAATAAAGATAGTGCTGATAATGTTGCTGATGATTTGTTTTGTCGGCGGAGTAGAGGCACAGAGCATACGTAGTTTAGGTAATACAAGTGAAGCCCCAAGAGATATTATTAAAAAAATTGATAGCAAAACATTTGTACCTGTGCCTGCAGGTGTAATGTCTTACAAGATAGAGAATAATAAATTGTGGGAGTTAGTTTTAGGTGAAATTGAGGTCGCTGACCCTAAAGGTACTTGTAGGATTCTTGAGAATAGGACCAATTTTTATGATAAAGACAATAATATAGTAGGTTATTATATTAAGTCGGAAAGACGATTTTATATAGCTTCCGGATTCGGAGATCAAATTACAAAGGAAGAGTCTTATGCTGTATTGATGGATGGGATACTCTATGTAACTGCGGCAGATGATTTACCGCAAAGATATTCTGTAGATGAAAATATAGGAGTGGAAATTATAGGATTCTATTTATTCATTCTATCGTAAAAAAATAAAGAAATGTTTTGTATGCAAAAATATATTAAATCATTATTTGTTATTCTGATATTATTATTTATCGGAATTGATGCATCATCCCAGTCAGAGCAGGTTCTTAATCCAAATGGAGGAAAAAGTGTAAACTTTGATGATGGGTTAAAAATTAAGCTTACGACAGATGGTGCTCTTCATGTTTATCGTAGAAATATATCGCAATATTATAGTGGATATACATTTCCCAGTACTGGTGGAAGTTCTGTGAAATTGAATTTTTGCTTCGATGATGGCACTACTTTTAGTACAGCAAAAAGAACTTTAACAGCTTGTTCCACAACAACTGCTGCAGAAAGTGGAGGTGTGTGGACTACTAGTATTTCAGGTTATGTTACATCATCTATTAGCGGTGAGAAATTTTATGTTACTATCAACATAAAATATACTACAGGACAGACTTATTTTTTAGTTGATTATTATGTACGTGCCCCATCTGGTTTGTCTAAGCCAGAAACGGTACACATATATCTTGATCATGATGCCTATGTGTTAGGCTATGACCAATCGACAGGTTATAGAAATGTTACAACTACAGGAGAATTTGTCGGTGACTATAGAACTGCAGCTCAAACACCAACTTCAGGATGTTCTTCTTCTGGTAGTAATCATAGTACATATCCCAGAAGCCCATCATGTCATGGATTTAAAACAAAAGGAGGATTTAGAAGTCATTATACAGCAGGCCATAGTGGACGTGCTACTATAAATGCACAATTAATGCTTCAAAATAAAGTTAATTCTAGCTGTATTGATGATGGTATTGCTGTTGAATTTGTATTAGAGAATATAGCAGCGGGTCAAACTAAAGCAAAACAAGTTTTACATGGTTATGGCCATGTTGGAAAAGGAGAATTCGATAATACGGTTGTAACAGATCCGATTGTAAAATCAGGAAGCAACAAATCTGTAAAAGTAGATTTTACTTCTGCAACTTTCAATGTGGCTGAAGGTAATGCTACAAATAAGGCTAATATTACAATTAAAGTAAGTGAGGGGTTTCTGGTTGAAAATCAGATTTGCAACTTTTCTATATCTGGAGGTAATGCTGTTGCAAATACAGATTATTCATTTGCGAAAGGATTTATTATTCCTGCGGGGGATTATAGTACTCCTAAAACATTCACTTTGAATAATGTCGATATATTAGGAAACACTGTTTGTAATGGCAATCGTACTTTTAATATGTCAATTGATAATGAAACATGTAATGATTTGGTTACACGTGGTTCGCTAATTCAGACAACTGTTACCATCGTGGACGACGATATCCCTACAGTAAATAATGTTGCAAGTAAAACATATTGTAATGGGACTTCCGTACCTGCTAATACATTTGTATTCACAGGAAGCACATTACCAAATACAACATATAATTGGGTAGTTACAAGTGGAACAGCAGCTTCTATTGGTTTAAGTGCTAGTAGCGGATCTGGTAATTTACCAGCATTCACAACAAATAATACATCTACTACAAATCAGACAGTTACTATTACAGTAACACCTACACAAAACACTTGTAGTGGTACAGCGAAAACATTTACTATTACTGTATACCCAGAAGTAAAATCGGGGGCTATAGGTGGTAATCAGACTATTTGCTACAATACTGTGCCAGCAACTATTACAGGTGCAGTCAGTACAGGAGGGAATGGTGCATATACTTATCAATGGCAGTCCAGTGCCAATGGTACTAGTGGTTGGACAAATATCACAGGTGCTACAGGTTTGACATATACGCCGCCTGCATTGACAACTACAACATATTATCGCCGTACTACTGTCAATACATGTAAAACAGTTTATAGTACAGTAACTACTATAACAGTACGTCCTAACCTTGTATCGGGAACAATTGGTGGAAATCAAACTATCTGTTATAATGCAACACCGGCAACAATAACCGGTAATGCAAGTACTGGTGGCAGTGGAGTATATACTTATCAATGGCAGTCCAGTGCCAATGGTACTAGTGGTTGGACAAATATCACAGGTGCTACAGGTGTAGCTTATTCACCGGGCGTCTTAACTTCTACCACTTATTACAGACGTATGACTAATGATAATGCATTGTGTGGTCCTGTATATAGTACAGTAACAGCTATAACCGTTCGTCCACAATTGGTAGTTGGTAGCATAAGTGGAGCCCAGACTATCTGTCACAATACTGCTCCAAACCAGATTACCGGAACAGCCGGTAGCGGAGGCGATGGTAATATAAAATATCAATGGCAATCTAGTGCCAATGGTACTAGTGGTTGGGTTAATATCACGGGTGCTACAGCTATGTCCTATACACCGGGTGTCTTAACTACTACTACCTACTATAGGCGTGAGGTTAAAGATGGTGCTTCCTGTGGAACATTATATAGCAATGTAATCCAGATAACCGTTCGTCCACAGTTAGTCGTGGGTAGTATAAGTGGAGCCCAGACTATCTGTCATAATACTGCTCCAAACCAAATTACCGGAACAGCCGGCAGCGGAGGCGATGGTAATATAAAATATCAATGGCAGTCTAGTGCCAATGGTACTAGTGGTTGGGCTAATATCACGGGTGCTACAGCTATATCCTATACACCGGGCGTCTTAACTACTACTACCTACTATAGGCGTGAGGTTAAAGATGGCGCTTCCTGTGGAACATTATATAGCAATGTAATCCAGATAACCGTTCGTCCACAGTTAATCGTGGGTAGTATAAGTGGAGCCCAGACCATCTGTTATAATACAACTCCTGCAGCTATTACAGGAACAGCTAGTACTGGCGGTGATGGCAATATAAAATATCAATGGCAGTCAAGCACGAATGGCACTAGTGGTTGGGCTAATATCACAGGTGCTACAGCTATATCCTATTCACCAGGCGTATTAACGGCTACCACTTATTATAGACGCGAGACCAAAGATGGCGCTTCTTGTGGAACATTATATAGTAATGTAATCCAGATAACAGTTCATCCGCAAGTACAAGTAGGATCAATAAATGGTAATCCATTTACATGTGCAGGGGTAGCGCCACTAATAATAAAAGGAACTGCAAGTTCAGGAGGAAGTAGTCTTAGCAATCTTAAATATCAATGGCAATCGAAAGTTGGTGGAGGATCATGGACTGATATTTCAGGTGCTACAAGTCAGAATTATACACCAACAGTTGCGCTAACAGGGGATACATATTTCAGACGAGTGACTACTGATAGCTTCTGTAATACAATAAAACATTATAGCAATGAATTCCTTATCAAAGTAGTAGCAACACCTACAACTCTTTATTGGAATCAAAACGCTACAGATAATAACTGGAATAATCCACTTAACTGGCTGAATGCTCAAACGGGAGGCGTTTCGGTAGGTATGGTACCTTTAGCCTGTACAGATGTACATATACTTGGAACAACAACTACAAAATATCCGTCATTGGATAGCAATACGCCAACTGATGTTTATGGAGTTCCGGTATGTAAGAATATTACTTTCCACTATGGGGCGGAATTGGCATTCCAGCATAAACTGACTTACGAAAAAGCGCATGTACAATACAACTGGGGATATTATAACAATGCCAGCCCTATATCGAATAGTCAACCTTCTAATAATGCCAGCGGAGCATCGTGTTCGAAGAAAAAACGTGACACATGGTATGCTTTAGCTGCACCTCTTAAGAGTATGGCATCGGGAGACTTCTCATTTGCAGGATACCCTCTGACATGGCAAGGTGGATTCGCTGTATCGCATCCGGTATCGGGTAATAGCCCGGAATTGACTGTGGGTGACTTTAGTAAAGCATTTGCTAAGAATGATGTAAATTTGGCAACAACAAATAATGCTATTGCAGTTAAGGTAGCATTATATAAGAATAGTACTATAGGGCATGATGATCATTGCAATCTGGAAGGACTGAAAGGTATTATCGAAATACCATATTTCGAAGATCCGGTGAAGGACGCTTTATTTGCCGCACATGATTATGATAAGTTCACAGGAGAAAGCCGGTTCTATTATTTCAATCCTAATACATTGCAGATCATCCATGACCCTGTAGGTAGAATGAAACGTGGGGATGAAGCTTACCGCTTTATATATGAAGAAAAGCCGGCATCTACATGGCAAGCGCCTACGATAACAGTAGAAGGTGTAGATGTTGCAGGATACAAGAAAACAGTAGAAAGAACCAGCACTTCGTCTCAGAAGGTAATGATCGGTAATCCTTTTATGGCTTCTATTAATGCATATCACTTCTATGAGGCTAATAAGACGAAGCTGAATAATGTAGGTTATGAAGTATATAACAGTAGTACTCAGACCTGGTCGGCACCAAAAACTTATGTGGCGGCTAATAATATCGCTCCGTTGCAGGCATTTATTATCACTTTAGCTGATAATGTGACTACGGCAGATCTATTATTCCCATTGGAAGGAACAAGAGCATTGACAGGTATAGGATTTAGAGGACAACCTCTGATGTTGCCGGAAGGAAGGTCTTTATATATCAAGACGATAGTAGGAGATGTAGAGAGCGACTATGCAGTGTTGGATGCTGATTCGGAAAAGACACTGAATCTGAAGAAAATGATCCATCCTGATGGACATGCTACACCTGAAGTATTCTTTGTCTCAGGAAATGGCAGCGACTTCAACATAGTACAGTATTTCGATAATGGTGTTAATGAATTGGCTATGGGTGTGAAATGTTCGGATACGACAAACCCTATAAAGTTGATCTTTGATAACGTTGGAGAGTTTACTGCAGTCAATTATATGCGTCCGGTGTTGGTAGACAAGCATTTGGGAACAGAGCAAGACCTGACACTGAACAATACCTATCAGTTTACTCAACGTAAGACAGAGGAAGCAAATCAATATATTGATGCTGACAGGTTCAGTTTACGTCTGGTATCGGGAGAAACGATAATAGATTCTAAGAAAGATGATATTACAATTGTTTACTATCAAGGCCAGCTTGCAATAGAGTCGACTCAGGATATCAAACATGTAGAAGTATATGATATGTATGGCCGCCTGGTACACATTGACAAAGGGGTTAATATAAATCCTTACATTAAATCACTGGCATTGGCTAAGGGTGTTTATGTAGTCAAAGTGCAGACTGTAAACGGCAGAACTAAAGTAGAAAAGATCTCAGTTTTATAATATTCACTTATTAAATAACTAACTTATGGATACCATGCAACAAATTTTGGATAGAGAAAAAGGAAATAATAATCACATATACCTTTATAAAATAGATGATTATTGGTTTGCGTACGAACAATCGGCTTTTTATCTGTACTCTATTTGTTGTGTGGATGCCGTATTCAAATATATAGACCCGGACAATAAGAGTGTAGTGCTGATATCGGTTTTGAAAGATGGATATAATACAACTAAAAATCCTCAGCTGAAAGTGGTAGAAAGGCAACAGAATAAGATGACACTGGATTGTAGTATTATCTGTAAAGGGTTTACGCAATGGAAAGCCGGGGTAAGCACATCGGGCAGAGACAGGTCTTTTGTACAGATTATCCATAATTTCCACCATCACTCTTTATGTGCGGTTTGATAGACATATGAAAAGAATAGCAATAATAACAGTACTGATAGCTGTATCGGCTATAGCACTTCATGCTCAGCGAATAGGGATACGCGGAGGTGTAACATTTGATAACTCGAAGATAGGATATGCTAATGTTGATAAGGAGCATAAAACAGGCTTTGACGGAGGTTTGACTCTCGATTTTGGTTTGCCTCTTCTGGGTTGGAATATCAATACGGGAGTTTCGTATGCCAATCGAGGATTTTCTTTGAAGCATGACAGGGGGATAAATGATGAAGGGCTAAGTGTGGGAGAAACATATCACTTTACGACACATAGTCTGGAAGTACCTCTCAACTTGAGAAAACAATTTAATCTGATAGCTGTAAAGCCTTTTGTACAGGCAGGAGTATATGGCTCGTATATATTTTCGGGTAGGGTAAAAGATCCGGAAGCATCACATTCAATGAAATTCGAAAACGACTCGGATAAATTGGCGATGGGAGCTAATATAGGTGTAGGATGTACATTTGTCTCTAAAATTTGTTTTTTAGCTAATTATAGTCTGGGATTTAATAAAAATAAGTGTAATTTTGGGGGCGAAACGCTTTCTTACCGCAACAAAGCTTGTACATTGTCTTTAGGATATTTATTTTAAAATCTATATAATACAATGATTAAAGCTATTAAAAGCATTATAGGAGGCAAAAAAGAAAAAGAGTTGAAAAGATATATTCTGCATATAGACAGAATATACCCTGACTGGCATTCCAAAGCCGGACAGTTTACACACTTCGGATCTAAAGTAACAGGCCGGACTGTAGTACCTAAAATCCATGAGTTTGTATTCGATTACGAACGTTGGCTCGAAGCAGAGGCAGAAATAAATGCAGGAGATGCAAAAATGACTATCTGCTATAGGGAAATAAGAGGTGCAGATGTTTATGACACACGTATTTGTAGCTACGAGAAGATTAAGGTGCAGGTTGCACGGTTCGGATCGTCTATAGAAGATGGGCTTATATTGAATAATCGTATTATTTCTGTAGCTGAGATAGCTCAGAATCAAGGGCTAACAGAAAGCGATTTTATAGAATGGTATAAGTTTAATGAGAATGAAAGGGTAGGTATTTTACAATTTACTAGTTTTGAGTATTAGTTAACCACAAATAGTAATAAAATGTTTAGTAAGAAAAATAATTCAGTAAGTAGTATGTCATCACCGTCATCATACGACCGCTCGCACAGTGTATTGTCGCAGTCGGTTAAATTTTCAGGAGAAATAACAGCTAAAGACGATCTAAGGATTGATGGAAGTATAGAAGGTAATATTTTCTGCGAAGGAAAAGTTATTATCGGTACAGAAGGAAGTGTTACAGGAAACATAAAAAGCAGTAGCATAGAACTAATGGGTAAAATAGTAGGTGATGTGGTTGTTACTGAAATAGTAAGGCTTAAGTCTACTTCTTACTTCAAAGGGGAGATAGTTGCAGAAAATATAGAAATAGAAGCAGGAGCCAGTTTCTTTGGAAACTGTAGAATGGCTGAAAAGAATGGTTATGAACAACCTGCATCGGTCTTGGCAGAAGCTGAATAAAAGTACTGGATTTAGACTCTAAATAAGTTAATTAAATGGTTAATCCCCTGAATATACATCATATTCAGGGGATTTTCTGTATTTATGCTTTTTCCAGCTAATTTTTAATGTCCGGTATATACTGTAACTTGTCCGCTAATCTGCATCAGTGATATTTCGCACAACTTTGTATTGTATTCTGCCTGTACCAGTCTTTCTTCAGCTTCTAACAAACTATTCTGGGCCTCACGTAATTCGATACCTGATAGGTCTCCAAGCTTATAGCGTTCGATAGCTATTTCGTGATTTTCGCGGGCTGTTTCTACGTTTTCTTTCTCCAGATTGGTCAATTCGATGTTGTTCCTGTATGCCATCCACATGTTCGATAAGTCCGATTTCAGAGAAAGTAATGTTTGTTCGTAAGCCAGCTGACGATTCTCTATTTCTATTTTAGCGTTCTTTTGCTTTCTTTTTCTGTTGAATCCGCTAAAGAGATTGAATCCAACTGTAACTCCATAATTTAGACCCAAGTTTCGTTGATTGTCGATTGTTCCTGTATTGTAAATATTCTTTGTATATCCGTATCCGGCATTTAGCCTCAGATAAGGATAATTTTCACTTTGTGCGGTTTTCAGGTCGAGCACACTCAATCTTTTCTCTTTGTCTGATAATAAAAGGAATGTGTTAGAAGCCATTGTTTGCTCCCAGATGCTTGCTCTGTTGAGCATTTCATTGAAAGAGATAATAGAATCTGTGGTAATAATAAGCTGTTCTATATTGTCTACAGCCATCATTTGGTTGAGTGCTATACGAGAAGAGTATAGTACTTCGTGTTGCTTAATCAGGCGCGAACTGTCGCTATTGAAGTCTACTTTGGCCTGTTGTAGGTCGAGGCGTGATCCGGCTCCTATTTCGTATCGGGCTTCCACTATTCTCAATCTTTCTTTGGATAGCTTCACTGCCGATTTGAGGTTCTTCATACGGATGTTTTGCTGGATATAGTTATAATATTCAGCTGTAAGGTCTGCTATGAAGTTTTCTATTGTGAGGCGGGTATTTAGTTCGCCCTTTTGTTTTAGTTCTTGCAGCCTGTTGTAGTTTGTCTGAATATTAAAACCATCAAATACAGTCCAGTTAAGATTGACCCCTACATTCAGATTTTGATTATTAACTCCGCTATTTTTGTTTGTCTCTCCGGATGCCAGTTCTTGCTTTGTATTGTTAGAAGTACCGGAATAGCCGCTGGATAGGTCCACAGTAGGTAAATATCCGGCATTTCCTATTGTGAAATTGTTATCGGATATTTCTTGTTCGTTCCTGATGATTCTTATATCATAATTTTTTTCCAGTCCTTCCTGAATGCATCTTTTAAGATCGTATACGACCTGGGCTCCTGACACCAGAGGCAGAAGGATGAATAGTATAAGAGGATATATTTTTTTCATGAAAACAGTTGTATAAATTAATGGATAATGGATAATGAATAATGAATAATTTTAGTGCGTTAGCTAATTTTTCATTTTTCATTTTTCATTTTCTCTTCTTGTCCTTCCCTGTTGGTAGATATATATAAATACATTGCAGGTACAATAAAGATAGTCAGCAATGTAGATACCATCATTCCACCAATAACTGCAACGCCCATAGCCATACGTCCGTTGGCTCCTTCGGCACTAGCCAGAACCAATGGTAGTAGTCCCAATACTGTAGAGAAGCTGGTCATAAGAATAGGACGCAAGCGTTGTACAGCAGCACCTATTATGGCCTCAAGTTTGCTCATTCCGGCTTCTTGCCTTTGGTTAGCAAACTCTACAATAAGGATGCCGTTTTTTGCAACCAGCCCTATCAGCATTATAATACCGATCTGACTGAAGATGTTCATCGTGACGTCTTTTATATACATAAACAGTAATGCTCCGGCAATAGCCAGGGGCACAGTGAGCATAATTACAAACGGGTCTTTGAAACTTTCGAACTGTGCAGCCAGAATAAGGAAGATCAGAGCCACAGCTAATATAAAGGCAAACATAAGGCTTGAAGAACTTTCCCTGAAATCTTTAGAGTCGCCTGCTAATGCTGTACGGAATGTATCGTCGAGGGTTTCTTTTGCTATCCTGTCCATTTCGTCCAAACCTGCTCCGATGGTAACTCCCGGAGCTAATCCGGCGGATACCGTGGCTGAGTTGAAACGGTTGTAACGGTATAATTGAGGAGGGGCTACACTCTCTTCCAGTTGTACAAGGTTGTCGAGCTGAATCATATTTCCTGTTAGATTTTTCAGGTAAATAGATTTCAGGTCCAGAGGTGTATTACGCTGCTGCCTGTTTATTTCTCCCAGAATCTGGTACTGTTTACCATTCATATAGAAATAACCCATACGCTGTCCACTGAGTGCATATTGAAGTGTTTGTCCTATATCGCGGGTGCTGACTCCCAGTAGAGCAGCCTTATCGCGGTCTATCAGAATCTGTGTTTCCGGTTTGGTAAATTTGAGGTTTACGTCTGCCATTTGGAACAATGAGCTTTCTTGTACTTTTCTCATAAATTGGGGGATAAACTCTTCCAGTTTCCCAATATTAGGGGCTTGCAGTACATATTGTATAGGCATACTGGATCGCCGACCACCAAAAGTAGACTGTTGCTGTACGAAAGTACGGGCTTCGGTTTGTCCTCGTACGGCTTTGGTCAATGCCTGTGCTATTTCCATCTGGCTTCTTTGTCTGTCTTTTATGTCGGGTAGCCGTAGATTGACCATACCGCCTCCTGTCCATACACGCATGGTATTTATAAGTCTTTCGGGAGCTACAGAGTCGGCTATGACAGCTATACGTTCGGTATAATTCCTATTGTATTCATAGGTAGAGCCTTCGGGTCCGCTTGTTCTGATGGTTATTTGCGAACGGTCTTCGAGAGGTGCCATTTCGGAAGGAATAATACTTATGAGGTAGCCTATCGAAAATAGAGTAAGAATAATGATAGGCCATATAATTATTTTTATTTTCAGGAACTTTTGTAACCCGTTGTTATATCCGTTTGTCATCCATAGGAAGAAGGGTTCGGTTTTGCGGTAGAACCATCCTTGTGTATCTCTCTTTTTGAGCAGTTTGGTGGACAACATCGGCGTAAATGTCAATGCCACAAAGGAAGATATGATAACGGCTCCTGCCACAACTATACTGAATTCGCGGAATAAGCGCCCTGTCATACCTTCGAGAAAGACGATAGGGAAAAATACAGCAACAAGGGTGATAGTAGTAGATATAACGGCAAAGAATATCTCCTTTGAGCCTTCTATCCCTGCCTGCATGGGGGTCATACCACCTTCTATTTTGAGGTATATGTTTTCCGTGACCACAATAGCATCATCTACAACTAGTCCGACAGCAAGTACTACGGCAAGCATAGAAAGCACATTGATGGAGAATCCGGCTACATACATCACAAAAAATGCTCCTACAAGCGATACAGGTATTACCACACATGGAACGAGGGTTACACGCCAGTCGCGCAGGAATAAGAAAATGATGATAACTACTAGTACAAACGCAATATATACAGTTTCTTCTACCTCGGCTATAGATGCACGGATAAATTTGGTATTATCAAAAGCCACATCGATGAAAACATCTTCGGGCAGGTCTTTTTTCAATTGTTCGAGACGAATCATAGCCTCGTCTGATATATCTATCTGGTTTGCGCCGGGTTGGGGTATGATAACTGTACTTACGGCAGGTACACCATTACGGCGCATAATGCTACGGTGGTTTTCGGTACCTAGTTCGGCTGTACCTACATCCCTGAATCGTACAACATTATAGTTATCCTCTTTGATAATCATATTGTTGAACTCTTCGGGCGTTTGCATAAGGCCTAGGGTTCGAATAGTGAGTTCCAGATCGTCACCTTCGATACTTCCGGACGGAAGCTCTACATTTTCCCTGTCCACGGCATTTTTTACATCCATTGGGGTGATTCCATATGATGCCATCTTTACCGGATCGAGCCAAAGACGCATAGAATAACGGTTTTGTCCCCATATTTCAACGGCACTTACATTTGGAATTGTTTGTAAGCGTTCCTTTACGGTAAGCTCTGCTATTTCGCTAAGCTCTAATAACGAACGTTTCTCGCTTTGTATACTGATTTGTATAATAGGGCTGGCATCGGCATCGGCTTTGGATACGGTAGGGGGGTCGGCATCGCGCGGCAGGTAGCGTTGTGCCCGTGAAACTTTGTCGCGGACATCGTTTGCTGCGGTTTCTAAGTCAACAGATAATTCAAATTCGACAGTAATACGGCACGATCCCTGACTACTGGTACTAGTCAACGACCTGATGCCCGGTATACCATTTATATTCTGTTCCAGTGGTTCGGTTATCTGGTTTTCTATAACTTCGGCATTCGCTCCGGGATAGGAGACATTTACCGAAATAATAGGATTGTCTATATTGGGATATTCTCTGACTCCCAGATATGTATATCCTATAAAACCTAACAGGAATATTATCAGGGTTAGTACTGTAGAGAGTACCGGGCGTTTTATACTTAATTCGGATATGGTCATAATTTAGTTACGAGTTACTTCGCCCTGTGGGCAGTTACGAGTTACTAGTCTTTAAGTTAGCTAAATGAATAGATTTATTTATTCTTCTATTATTTTATCTATTACTACAGGCAGCCCATCGCGAAGCTGCATCACTCCGCTGGTGATGAGTGTGTCGCCCGGATGCAGGCCATCTATTACCTGAACTGTGCCCGATTGACGCAATCCTTTTTTGATAACTACCTGATGCGCTTTTCCTTCCTTATAGATATATGCAATGTCGCGCCCCATTTCGGCTATGGCGGAAATACTAGGGATAACTAAGGTGTTTTTAATTTCTCTTAGTTCTATTTCGATAGATGCTGATTGTCCCGGCTTGAGATGACCTCCGGGATTGGTGTATAGAGCACGGGCTTTCAGAGATAGCGTATTTTTGTCCAGATTGGATTCTACAGCATATACTGTTGCTTTATAACTGCTAAGATCGTTGTCGACTCCAAATTTGAGTGGTGTGCCCGCTTTTATATTGTTTACATATGCTTCATTTACTGAGAATTCGATTTTTAGAGGCGATATTTTGGTCAACCGGGCAATGATTGTTGTAGGCGAAGCGTATGCACCTTCGCTCACTTGCCTTAGTCCTATCACACCATCGAAAGGAGCCCGTAGTTCGGATTGGGCTATCCGTGATTTTACGAGTTCTATGTCAGCATTTAGCTTTTCGAGTTCGGTATTAACAGATTCATATGATTCCTGACTCACAGCGTCTTTTGCTAAGAGTGCTTTTTGTCGGAAAACACGGTCTTGCGCTAATGGTACTTGTGCTTCCAGTTTTTTAAGTTCAGCTTGAAGGGGCTTATCGTTTACTTTAGCCAGCAATTGCCCTTTTCTAACAGTGGTACCTTCCTTGAAATGTATTTCTGTTATTTTGCCTGATGTTTCGAAAGAGAGGTCAACCTCTTCGTCAGGTATCAGCAAGCCTTTTGTTCTGGTGGCGTCTATGAGGCTGACAGTTTTCAAAATCTGAGCATTAACATTTAATGTTGTCCTGCCTCTTCCTCCTCCTGCATTTGTACCGGAGGGTGCTGGTTCGTCATTGGCACTCAGGCTGGCTTTAATTTTAGGGTAAAGTGCCATTCCTGCAATAAATAATACAATAATAACAACAAGCGCAATTTTCGTTTTCTTATTCATACTGTTTTATTAGATATAGGAATCAATTACATCCCTCCAACTTCTCTAAAGAGGTGGCTCTTTCCTTTTAATAAAGGTAACAGTCAAGATTCCTCCCTTTTGGGGAAGCTAGGAGGGGCTTATTCTAACTCACATTAAGTCTTAAAAAAAAGGCCATTATAAGCCACAAAGTCTGACTCGATAAACAGATAATGGTTTAACCATATAACACCTATTTAGTATAAATTCACACTAATAAAGATTTGTTTAGAGTTGAGGACTTTTCGATTTTGAATGTACTAATTTTGAATCAATTTATAGCACAAATGGGTCAAAATGTTAGAGTAAAAATGTTAATCTGCAAGAAAACGAGCAAGTTAGCTTCAAAATGGCTGTAATTGCGAAAAATAACTAAATATTTGTTTCTGTAATTTATTTCTATGTATATTTGTACATACGCATTTAACATATATATGGATCAGATAAAAGAAAGGATAGAGGCACTCCGGGCAGAGTTAGAAAAACATAACTACGATTATTACGTATTATCCACACCTACAATATCGGACTTTGACTTCGATATGAAGTTGAAAGAATTGGAATCACTGGAGGCACAGTATCCGGAATTTTATGATGCTAATTCACCGACACAGCGTGTAGGAAGCGATATAAATAAGACATTTAAGCAGGTTAAGCATAAGTACCCGATGTTGTCGTTGGGTAATACATATACCGAAGCTGAGGTTACAGACTTCTACAATCGTGTACAGAAAGGCTTGAATGATAGTTTTGAGATTGTATGCGAGCTGAAATATGACGGAACTTCAATTTCGCTGACTTATGTAAATGGAGAACTAACTCAGGCTGTTACGCGTGGGGATGGTGTACAAGGAGACGATATTACGGCTAATGTGCGTACCATCCGAAGTATTCCATTGAAGCTGAGAGGAACCGATTATCCGGCTGAATTTGAGATGCGTGGCGAAATAGTTATGCCCTGGTCGGTATTTGAACAGCTGAACAAGGAGCGTGAAGAACAAGAAGAAATGCTCTTTGCCAATCCCCGTAATGCAGGTTCGGGTACATTAAAGCAACAAGATCCTAAAATAGTGGCATCGCGTAAGCTCGATTCTTATCTCTATTTTATGCTGGGAGATAGTTTACCAACAGACGGGCATTACGAAAACCTGATGAAAGCGAAGGAATGGGGCTTTAAAATATCGGAAGCAACAAAGAAATGCAGGACGTTGGAAGAGGTTTTTGACTTTATCCATTATTGGGATGTGGAGCGGAAAAACCTGCCTGTGGCTACGGACGGAATTGTGCTGAAAGTAAATTCTTTGTCGCAGCAACGAAATCTGGGATATACTTCTAAGTTTCCACGTTGGGCTATAGCTTTCAAATTTCAGGCTGAGCAGGCGATTACTACACTCGAGTCGGTATCGTATCAGGTGGGTAGGACAGGGGCTGTGACTCCTGTGGCAAACCTGAAACCTGTAAAGCTATCGGGGACAACTGTGAAGCGGGCGTCGTTGTATAATGAAGATTATATTCTCTCGCTTGATCTACATATCAATGATCAGGTATTTGTTGAAAAAGGAGGAGAGATTATTCCTAAAATAACGGCTGTAGATGCATCGAAACGGAGTGTATTTGATGAGAAGGTCGAATTTACAAAAACTTGCCCTGAATGTGGTACGCCACTAGTAAAAGATGAGGGTGAGGCTATATATTATTGTCCGAACGATATATCGTGTCCGCCGCAGATAAAAGGGCGTATAGAGCATTTTCTGACTCGTAAGGCTATGAATATTTCCGGAGGTTCGGAGACTGTAGAGCATCTTTATAATGCCGGATTTATACGCAATATAGCAGATCTTTATACGTTAAAATGGCAAGACGTTTCGCGTTTGGAGCGTTGGGCTGAGAAGAGTGCTAAGAATCTGATAGATAGCATTCATGGTTCTGTAGCTGTTCCTTACGAAAGGGTGTTGTATGCTTTGGGTATACGGTATGTAGGCGAAACAGTCGCTAAGAAGCTGGCAAAAGCATTTCCTTCGATAGATGCCCTAATGGCTGCTTCGGTGGAAGAGTTGGTCGCCGTGGATGAAATAGGAGAGCGTATAGCACAAAGTATAGTCAAATATTTCTCTATAGAGAGTAATCTGGAAGTGATAAACAAATTGAGAGGATTTGGCATACAATTTGAACTTAGTGAGGCTGTAATGGCCCAGCAAACAGATAAGCTGAAAGGATTGACTATCGTAATAAGCGGAACTTTTGAAAAGCATTCGCGTGACGAATATAAGGATATGATAGAACAAAATGGAGGAAAAAACAGCGGCTCTATTTCAGCAAAGACAAGTTATGTGCTTGCCGGTGATAATATGGGGCCTGCAAAGCTTGAAAAAGCAGAAAAACTCGGAGTTAAGATAATTGGCGAGGATGAATTTTTAGAAATGATAAGATGATATGCTAATTGGTTAATGTGCCAATATGCCAATGGCACAAAGTGACAAAAAACTTGTAACTGCCTGTAGGGCGAAGTAACTTGTAACTAAAGAAACCTATTATTTTACTTAAATAAAACAACCATGGAATTAAAAACAATTCAAGAAAAATTTAAATCTCTTTACGGAACAGATGGTGTAATGTACACATCTCCAGGTCGTATTAACCTTATCGGAGAACACACAGACTACAATGGCGGATTCGTTCTGCCAGGCGCAATCGATAAAGCTATGTATTGCGAAATTAAACCAAACGGAACTGATAAGGTAAGAGCTTTTGCCCTTGACCTGGAAGAATCAGCTGAATTTGGTTTGGGAGAAAATGATCTTCCTGCAAAGCAATGGGCAAAGTATATTTATGGAGTTTGCCGTGAGATGATTAAGAAAGGTAAATCTATTCCTGGATTCGACTGTGTATTTGCAGGTGATGTGCCTTTAGGTGCAGGTATGTCTTCTTCTGCTGCATTGGAAAGCTGTTTTGGATTTGCTATTAATGATACTTATAATTTAGGTTTCGACCGTTTTGAACTGGCTTTGATAGGTCAGGCTACTGAACATAATTATGTAGGCGTGATGTGCGGTATTATGGACCAGTTTGCTTCTTGCTTTGGTAAAGAAGGTTCTTTGATCCGCTTGGATTGCCGTTCGTTGGAGTATGAATATGTACCATTCAATCCGGAAGGTTATCGTTTGGTATTGGTAAACACTTGCGTATCTCACAACCTGGCAGAGGGTGCTTATAACAAGCGTCGCCAGTCTTGCGAAAATGTAGCTGCTGCTATTGCAAAACGTCATCCAGAAGTAAAACTACTTCGTGATGCTACTCTTGAAATGCTTCGTGAGGTTTCTAATGAAGTTAGTGCGGAAGACTATATCCGTGCGGAGTTTGTTATAGAAGAAATCAAACGTATGGATGAGGCTTGTGATGCATTGAAGGCTGGTGAATACGAAACTGTAGGTAAGAAGATGTATGAAACTCATATCGGTCTTAGCCGTAAATATGAGGTAAGCTGTCCTGAACTCGACTTCCTGAATGATATTGCCCGTGAGTGCGGTGTTGCCGGTTCGCGTGTAATGGGAGGTGGTTTTGGAGGTTGCACTATCAACCTTGTGAAAAATGAGTTGTATGATGGCTTCATCAAACGTGCAACTGAAAGCTATGAGCAACAATTCAAAATTAAGCCTAAAGTATATGATGTGATTATCAGAGACGGGGCTAGGAAACTGTAAACGATTTATAGTAATCTAAATATAGAATGGCTTCTTATCTGCAATGATTAGAGGTCATTTTTTTTATAAGATTATGCAGATTCATAAAAAAATCAATATTATGAGAAATATCTCTTTCCTTTTTATTTTCTTTCTGGTTCAGTTATCTATTTGCAGTCAAACAGCATATAATATTAAAGGGCAGGTTTCTGATAGATTGAATGGTAAAGTTGCCATGTTATTATTTAAAGATGTCGATTCTGGTGGTGTTATTCATATTGAAACAGATATAATAAAAAATAATGGGTTCAATTTTAATGGTCAAATAAATACTTTAAATCTTTTGGGAGCTAAGTATATAGATGATATTGGTATTGTTGCTTTAGAGAAATACCCTTCTTCGGATTTATCAACTGAAATATTCTTGGAAGAAGGAACTATTTCTGTTGAGTTTGATACTATTTCTCATATTTCGGGTACTCCGAATAATAATTTATTACAAACTTATATTACGTTAGCGGCACAGTCTTTTTCGGATGCTCATGTTCAGTTTATTAAAGACAATATGGATAATTTCTTATCAGTTAAAATGTTTAGAAGTTGTTATCAACAATTATCAGAGAATGATCTTAATGATATACTTGTAACAGCAAACGAGAGTTTTAGAGAACATGAAGATGTTATATTATGTATTAAAAGCAGAGAGATTATAAGGAGTATAGAGGAAAAAGATAAAGTAAGGGGGCAAATGCTACAGACAAAATGTGCTGATTATGAATTAATGACATCTACAGGTGAGACAAAAAAATTATATGATTATATAGGGAAGTCTAAGTATCTTGTTATTGATTTTTGGGCTTCGTGGTGCGGTCCGTGCATTAAGGGTATGCCACATATGAAAATGCTGTCAGAGAAGTATAAAGAAAAGGGAGTGGAGTTTGTTGGAATATCTTTAGATACGGAAGATGCGAAAGAGTATTGGCTGAATGCAGTGAAGAGAATTGATGTGCCGTGGGTGCAACTGTCGAATTTGGAAGGTACTGGTTCTAAGTTAGCTGAGGATTTTGCTGTATCTGATGTGCCATATGTAGTAATAGTTGATGCAGAAGGATCAATTTTAGATTATGTGCGATTACCTGTTGTCTATTTAGAAGCGGCTTTAGAAAAGCTTCCATGATAATTTAGAAAATTATAGATTGAAATTTAGAGAGAGTAGTAGGGGAAACTTACTACTCTCTTCCTAATTTAGTCTGTTTGTTATTTTTCTTCTTCTTCCTCCTCTCCATCTTTGTAGAAGCCAAATATACCATCTGCAGTGACTGTTTCGGCGCTGATACTAAATTGGTTGCATGTACTGTTGTTGTAAAATTGTATTTTCACTTTGCCATTCTCATCGGGCATAACGGATGGATTCCAATATAGAGTACGCCTGTAATCTGGTTCAGGAGGAAGGATTGAATAATCGGGGCTATAGAATTCTTTATGTAATGTATACCCATTTAGTTTGGTTTTGCGGGTTCCTTTGCCATCTTTTATGCGTATTTCTTCATCGGGGTAGGTTTCGATGAATACAACGCAGCTATACATTTTTTCTATATCATGAGGACGGCTTTTATCTGCATATCGGTGTATAGAAGCTATGGATTCGCTTATATAGATAGATTTTATATTACTCAGCTTCAAAAAATTCAAAAAAGGCTTATCATCGTTTCTTGTTCGTTTATAATTGACAACGAATAGAGGCATTTTATCTTTATATTGGAGACTTCCTTCTATATATATGAATTCATCGTAGGAATTTGCCAAAAATTTCATGAGGTTATTATCGACAAATTTGTCATTATCTATTATTTCATCATGCTTGGACTGAACATCATAGTAAACAAATGATGAGGATTGTGCTTCTTCTATTTCTTTTTGTCTCTGGCTTTTTTTAGCACTGACAGTTACATCACCTAGGTGATGAACTTTTTGGTCAATACCATTTGTTATTGAGTCTTCAGAAACCGGAGCAAAAAGGGCTTCTATGTTTTCATCATTTATGATATCATTCGTATTTTGGTGTATGTGTTTTTTCTTTGTAAGCGATAGTTTTAATTCAGGATATGAATACTTTCGGGGTTCCGGATAGAAAACTCTGTCTAATAAGATAGTATGATCTTTCTTTTTCCCTTTCTCTTTTATACTAAATATCATATTCCAATTGCCAATAAAGTCAGATGTTATGCGGAATTTGCCCTTGCTGTCAGTTATGCAGCTACCCATAATCGGTTTTCCTATAGTATTTTTGCTATTTGTGTTTTCTTTGCTAAGTAATACCGAGACATTAACATTTGGTTTTGGTATACCTCTAACGAATGATTTTATTTGTCCCTCTATTTCGATTCCTTGCTCAGGGGTATATTTGGTATTGAATGGCTCTATCCCTGCCATTTGTTTCCATGTATAACGGCGCCAGCCTTGCACCATCAATAAAAGATCAAGAGCCTGTCGGCGGGTTTCGTCCTCTTTTTCGAAATAAAATGAAGGGTTGTTTATAAATCCTTTCAGCTCTGATGTTAGTAACAGGTTGGTCATTATATTATGTTTATGTTCAACCTCATTAGCTGCGTCTTTTACTGATAATGAAAAAGGAGTACTTATAGGGTTGGAGTTTTTGTCATGTATTGTAAATTCCATATTTACAGCTTCGTATGGTTTGTACGCTTGGTTTTCTCTATTTGTGGAAATTGTAAGGTGATCGTTTTTGTTGATAAATATTAAGCGGTCGCAGATAATATCCCCATGTTTATTGAATAATACTATTTGTGAGATTCCAGATGGTAAGTTGTTTTTATTAATATCTAAATCAACAGTTTTAGTATCAGGTATTTCTATAATATTGGAATTATATATCTTTCCACGACATATTATAGTTAAGCTAAGAGTGTCGGCAGGAGTTTCAATATTTTTCCTGATTTGTATGTTTATTTTATCAGGGTAGGATAGATTATCTACTTTTATATTGAAACCTTGAAGTAGAGATGTGGAAAAATCAAAATTATGTTCTTTGTTATTGTATTGTATCAGAACTTTGTATTTTTTAGTATCGGGTATAAATGAGAATATACCTTTTCCTTCATGTGTTGTGGAAAAGGCACATACTTCCTCTTTCTTATCATTCAGAATTTTCCCTGTAACTTCTATTGGCTCTCCATATTCGTTAGTTGCATAAAATGCGACGCGCGACTCGAGCCCGTTAATAAGGTTTCCTCCTTCCGGATAAAAGCTGATATTTACTTTTTTATCTTTTTTTAATTGAGGACGTTTATTTATAATATCCTTTCTATATTCATTTAGTGTCATTTCTTGATAATTTCCTTCTTTTTTAGGTTTACTGAAAACCGGAATTAATCTGGAAAAAATTGCATCGTCTCCAAAATTGAGCATATATTTGGTATATGCCCGTATTTCGTAAAATCCGGGATAAAATACAGGCCTGTTAAAGGAAAAATCGCCATGACATTGTCCATTTTCTATTTTTATAATTTTCTTCTCTATGATTTCTCCTCCGGGATTTATCAGATCTACATAGAGGGTTTTGCTGAGTTCGCTCGACTTATGCAGTTCGGAGGTGACAATGTAACCTTTGAACCATATATTATCGCCATTGTAATATGAAGTATTATCAAGATGCAGGTATACTTTTTCTTGAGGAATGTATAAAGAAAAGTTATTGATGGCATTTACATAGGACGCAAGTTTATCGGATGCGTTGCCTGTAGTTTGTCCTGAGATACATAAGGGAATTGAAAGTAGCAATAATAGGGAATAGGCTGTAGCTTTCATTTTACAGATATTAAAATGGTATTTCATAGAGTGTCGTAAAATTTAAAGTTATTACAAGAAAGTAAAAAATATTGGTTTTATGAATATGTATAAATGAAAATTTTGTAAGTTTTTTATACTTGAAAAATCTTTATCTATGTTATAAATAGATGGAATTATTGAATATTGGGTAAAATGGCAGTTTAAAAAGTTACAATAAAATAGGATGTAAGAAGTGTTACTTTTGTCACTTTTATTACCTTTGTTTTAATAAAGGAGGTCTTGCGAATGAACTTATGGAGGCTGTAGGGTGTTAAAAAGATGATATGTGAGGATAATGTATAAGAAAAAATCAAGTCTATGTTAGGTTTAGGTACAAAAGAAAAAATAAGTTCGGCCCTGAAAAGCAATACTCGTAACCGTAGTTTCCATAATCTGGATAATATGCGCAAAGTGTTACTTTTGTTTACATATAAGGACTGGAAAGAGGTAGAGCCTATTGTGCAGGATTTGAGAAGCTTGCGAAAGGATGTGCAATTGTGGACATATCAGACCAAGAAGGATGAGGTTCAATCTTTGCCTCCTAGTGCGAGGGTGATAACTCAGAAGGAAGTATTTCCTATCGTAGGCCTTTCATCAGTGGTGGTGGAAGAATTTAAGTCTTTAAGTTACGATACCTTGATAGACCTGACTACAGAAGATGATAAGGTTTTATTTTATTTGTTGGCTAGTAATTCGGCAGAATTCTGTATAGGTATTAAAGAATCGGAGCATCGGATTTTTGATTTTTCGCTATTGAGGGAAGATTCAATGAATTTGGAGGAAACATACGGCCAAATTAAATTTTACCTGAATAATATGCGTTGAGGTGAAAAATTAATTCTTAATTTTGCACAAACTGAACAAGGAAGTCCTTCTGTACCGGAAAGGATGGAGTTACTTAAATAATTTTATGTCTAGAATAAACCTTAGAGGAATGGGAGTTGCCCTGATAACTCCTTTCAAAGAAGACGAAAGTGTCGATTATGATGCTTTATTAAGACTTGTTGACTATCAACTTCAAAACGGAACTGATTATCTGGTAGTGCTGGGTACTACGGCTGAAACCCCTACACTGACTGAGGATGAAAAGAAACGTGTTGTTGAATTGATAGTGAACAGGGTAAATGGGCAGATTCCTATTATTCTGGGCTTGGGAGGTAATAATACCCGTTCTATTGTTAATCAGTTGAAAGAAAATGATTTTTCGGGTATAGACGGTATTCTTTCGGTTGTTCCTTATTATAATAAGCCATCTCAGGAAGGTATTTATCAGCATTATAAAGCGATTGCAGAAGCATCGCCTCTGCCGATCGTTTCGTATAATGTGCCCGGGCGCACTGGTGTTAATATGACAGCAGATACAACATTACGTATAGCAAATGATTTCCCGAATATAGTAGCTGTAAAGGAGGCATCGGGTAATATGACGCAGATGGATGATATAATCAAACGTAAGCCGGAGCATTTTGATGTAATATCAGGTGATGATGGTGTAACATTTCCTCTTATCTCGCTGGGCGCTATAGGTGTTATTTCGGTTATAGGTAATGCTTTTCCGCGAGAATTCAGTCGTATGACTCGTTTGGCTCTGGAGGGGGATTATAGTAGTGCTCTGTCGATACATCATAGTTTTAATGAATTGTTTAATCTTCTTTTTGTAGATGGTAATCCGGCAGGAGTGAAGTGTATGCTCAATATGATGGGATATATCGAAAATAAGCTTCGCCTTCCATTGGTGCCTACTCGTATTACTACTTATGAGCAAATAAGAAATGTGCTTCGAGAGCTGAATATCAAATGTTGATATTTGTGTTTAGTTTTCTTATTTGTTAAAAATCAAATAATCAGGGAGATAGTCTGAAAGCCTTTATAGATGCTAAATTTTTTATAAAAAAAGCTGTACAAAGTTTGGAATATAACTAAAACTATCTTACCTTTGCAACGCATTTAAGCAATGGCTCCGTAGCTCAACTGAATAGAGCATCTGACTACGGATCAGAAGGTTACAGGTTTGAATCCTGTCGGGGTCACAAAAGAAAGTCCACAATAATTATTGTGGACTTTTCTTTTGTAATAATTCTATCTTAAATTATCGGAATAAAACAAAAAGGTCAATGGATTAACATTGACCTTTCTCTATATAGAAAATTACTCTTATTCGTTTATCAAAGTGAATAGTTCTTCTGCTGCTTCTCTAGGGCCGTCTTTTGTTTTTCCGTCGATGGCTAATGAAGTATGCATTTCTCCGATTTTAACACCTGCTTCTTTCATGTCTTTGAAGTATTCTCTTACAAGTACTTCTGTAGCTTTACGTTCTTGTACAGGTCCGAAAGGATTAGCAAAGTAAGATTTTACAAGACCTTTTTCTGTAGTTGTACCTTTTGCTTTACGGGCACCGTCTTCAAAAACTTTTATTGCATAGTCCAAATCGTTAGATAAAGATATTTTCTTATCAGCTTCAGCATAGTTGTTTGCATATAAGAAATAATCGACAGGGTATCCTTTTGATATAACTTCGTAGGTTGAGATAGGGATTGTAACACGTGCATTTACTTTATCCATGTTTGTATAAACTCCTTTGTCCAGCTGTTCGAAAGCATAAGCAGGATCAAGGTCATCTACTCTTACAAATGCCCCGATTTCGGTCCCGTATGCTTTTATAGTGCCATCTTCTTCTTTTTTGAGATAACCCATATCGTCGAAGATAACTCTCATATGGCGAATATAGTTTTCGTTCAAGGTGCGGAATGCTTCAAGGCTTTCTGATTTTCCGGCGCCGCTATCTCCTACAATAATGATATTAGATTCTTTTCCGTTACGCAATACAATGTTTACCATTGCTCCGTGTATAGGCAGGCTCTTGTTTTCAATTTGCTTCACATTGTGTAGTGTAAGAAGCATTTTTTTCATGTATCCGAAATAGTCGATATCGTCGCAATAGTTTGCATAACCGATAAGGATATCGTTTTTCTTGTCTTTGTAGTAAAATGTACGTTTTTCTTCGTATCCGTCAGGATATCCGAATACATATATCATATCCGGTTTTTTGCCGATATATTCTGTTTCGGTAGCCAGTTCGAATAAGTTTGCCAAACCGATTCCGTGTACCATAAAATCTTTGTGGAAGTATACGAAAGTAAGCATATTGCCAACTTTGGCAGGAAATACAAACCAATCGTCTTCGTTTAATACGATTTTTTCTAATGGGTTTTGTTGGTGTTCCTGGAAGATACCATCACGGGTATTTCTCTTAGTGTATGATATATATGGTGGTTGGAATACTACTGTACTAATGAAAGGAATTGATGCTAAGCCTTTATATTCTATGGGGCAGTTCCAGTTTACTTCATTCAGTGTAAGCCCGGCATTTGCTCCAGCTGTAGATTGGCGATATATTCTAGTTTCGCGTCCGTTGACTGTAGCTTGTATGCGGCGTCCGGTGGATAGTATCAGTTCGTTGAACATGTCGTTAGCTTGAATAAACCGTACGTTTTGCAGACCGTCGCCTACACGGTTATTTCTTACTATTGTATATCTTTCCAACCTTTTCCAGTATGCAAAGAGTAGTTCGGTAACTTCAATAAACAGTGCTTTATCTTCGAAGAATTTAGAGTATTTATTATCTACTGCAATAACTTCGTCTATATCGAATACAGTTAATAGTTTGAATACTTCGATTATAGAGTTTACAACTTCTTCGTCACTGCCAAAATGTTCAATATAGTGATCATAGATAACAACTTCGTCTTTTTTCAGGACTTGCTTTATAAATGATTCTACTACACGGCGAAACCCAAAACTATTCAATAATTTTTGTTTTGTGTCACAATATTTGAGTGTGAAGTTGATCATTGCTCTTCCTCTGGAAAGCGTAAATTCATGTAACATAATGATATATCTATTGTTAAATTAATACGAAAGAGAAACTTCTTTTTAACGATTCAAACAAAGATAACAAAATATTTTAGCTTTTTCGTTATTTTGACATATTATAAATAAGGGAGGTGTGTTAATTTTTCTTTCAAATAAACAGTTAGAATATTAGGTGTTGGGTCAGTAAGATATTTTTTGTGTTTTTATGTAATTGTTAATAAATAAATTAGTATTTCTTAATTAAAGCTTTGGCGTGTTTATTGCTTTGATTTATAGATGTTTGTATCTGTGTATTATTAGTGTGTTGAGATTGTTAATTATTTTTTTGAAGAGATTTTTGATATTTAAGCAAAAATGTGCAAACTATATTTGCTTTGTGTTGTTTTACATACAAATAGAAGAGACAAGTAAAAGAGGATATCGGAAATTTTAAAATATAAGTTATATGTCAAGTACAAATATTACTCAGATTTTAGGAGATCAAAGTGAATACTTATTGAATCACGTAAGTAAGACAATCGACAAATCGTTGATCCATGCTCCATCACCGGATGCGATAGATAAAATATGGATCGATTCTGACCGTAATATACCAACGCTCAACAGTCTGCAACAGCTTTTAGGTCATGGACGTTTGGCTAATACCGGTTATCTTTCTATACTGCCGGTAGATCAGGATATAGAACATACTGCCGGAGCTTCGTTTGCACCGAATCCTATTTATTTCGATTCTGAGAATATAGTAAAACTGGCATTAGAATCCGGTTGTAGTGCTGTAGCTTCTACTTATGGTGTGTTGGGGTCGGTAGCCCGCAAGTATGCGCATAAAATACCATTTGTAGTAAAGATAAATCATAATGAACTTTTATCATATCCAACTTCGTACAACCAAATTCTGTTTGGAACAATAAAAGAGGCATGGAATATGGGCGCTGTAGCTGTAGGCGCAACAATTTACTTTGGTTCGGAAGAGAGCCGCAGGCAGATAGTTGAAATAGCTGAAGCTTTTGAATATGCTCATGAACTGGGTATGGCTACTATTTTGTGGTGTTATCTGAGAAATAGCGATTTCAAAAAGGATGGTGTAGATTATCATACATCAGCTGATATGACAAGCCAAGCTAATCATATAGGGGTTACAATAAAAGCTGATATAGTTAAACAGAAACTACCAACAAATAATGGTGGTTTCAAGGCTATAAACTTCTCAAAGTGGGACGAGCGTATGTATACAGAGCTTGCTAGCGATCATCCAATAGACTTGTGTCGCTATCAGGTGGCTAATGGGTATATGGGGCGTGTAGGCTTGATAAACTCAGGAGGTGAATCGCATGGAGCATCAGATCTTAAAGATGCTGTGTATACAGCAGTGGTGAATAAACGTGCCGGAGGCATGGGGCTGATATGTGGACGTAAAGCGTTTCAGCGACCAATGAAAGAAGGTATCGAACTTATAAATGCAATTCAAGATGTATATCTTGATAAAAAGATAACTTTAGCGTGAGCTAAATCTAGTGTTTTTTTATTATAGTTGCTTTGGAAGTCCCTGTTAACTCTATAGTGCAGGGCTTCTTTTTTATATATAATTTTAGGGGGATTGGCATTTTATCAATGTTCAATCCCTCTAAGTTTTTATGCAAACTTTCGTATTATTTATTTAATAATATCTGTTCTATTGCTTTTTTTAGTTCAGGTTTAGGTGCAGCACCCTGAGCCATTTGTGGCTGTCCGTCCATCGGTACAAATAACAGGCTGGGTATACTTCTGATGCCAAACAATGCTGCCAGTTCTTGTTCTTCTTCTGTGTTTACTTTGTATATGTAGATGTCGTCTTTGTATTCTTTAGCTAGCTCTTCTAAAGTAGGGGCGATTGCTTTGCATGGACCACACCAATCAGCATAAAAATCTATTAATGCCGGCTTGTCCCCTAGATATTTCCATTCGTTGGGATTGGCTTCATAATTAGCTATTTTGGCTAAAAAATCTATTTTAGTTAATTGTATTGTATTCATTTTATTTTCTGTTTTTGTTGTTTGTTTTAATTTATTCTCATTTTTTGTTTGCCCAACACATGAGCTTAAAATAGTTACTCCTAAAAAGAGTACTAATAGTGTTTTTTTCATATATACATCACTTTTGTTTGTCCTTAGTAAAGAAACCAAATATAAGTGCTCCCATTATTGTCCCCCAAATGATGCTCATAGTAGGTGATGCTGTGATAGGGCATGTTCCGCTACTACATCCGATATAAAACCAATAGAGATAACCTCCTGTACCGCCTATTATTGCTCCTAGTAAATAAAGCCAGTTCTTTTTTATTCTTTTTATAATATTATCCATCTTGAATCTATTTTATTTTTGACTTATACAAAGATAATATATTTATTTGCTAATAGCAAATATTCTTAGTGAGTATTATATAGAATGATTTTATGTGATCATAGTTAGTATCAATGCTTGCCTATGCTGTCGTTTTATTTAATTGATCACTTAAAAGGATTAGTGCGGTAGTAAAGGAAACATCTCTTGAGAGATAAGGGATTCTTTATCACATTCAGAAACATCGTTCGATGGGACGAAGTGTATCAATGACAGAGAGAGAATAAAAAAGAGGGTATTAAAACACCCTCTTTGATCTATATACTAATATTATTTCTATCTCAATGTGCACTTTCGAATTGTTCAAGGAAACGTTTATCGTTTTCGGAGAATAAGCGAAGGTCTTTTACCCTGTATTTGAGGTTGGTAACGCGTTCTATTCCCATCCCCAAGGCATATCCTGTGTATACTTTGCTGTCGATGCCGCAGTTTTCTAACACATTAGGGTCTACCATGCCACATCCAAGGATTTCTACCCAACCTGTATATTTACAGAATGGACAACCTTTTCCTCCGCATATATTACAAGATATATCCATTTCGGCACTAGGCTCAGTAAAAGGGAAATAAGATGGGCGCAGACGTATTTTAGTATCGGCTCCGAACATTTCTTTAGCAAAGAATAGCAGTGCTTGCTTAAGGTCAGCAAACGATACATTCTTGTCTATATATAAGGCTTCTACCTGATGGAAAAAGCAGTGTGCACGATATGATATTGCTTCGTTGCGATATACGCGTCCCGGACAAATAATGCGAATAGGCGGTTCTTGTTTTTCCATTACACGGGTCTGTACCGATGAGGTGTGTGTACGCAATACAATTTCGGGATCGCGTGCAATGAAGAATGTGTCTTGCATATCGCGTGCAGGATGATCTTCCGCAAAGTTGAGGGAAGAAAATACATGCCAGTCGTCTTCTATTTCGGGTCCCTCTGCAATAGAGAATCCTAAACGACGGAAGATATCACAGATTTCTTTTTTTACAATGGATAGTGGGTGGCGCGTTCCAAGTTCTATTGGTGCAGCTGTACGTGTGAGGTCGATAGTATCATCTCCTGCCTGAGTATTTTCGAGAGATTCTTTCAGGCTGTTGATACGATCCTGAGCTTTTATTTTAAGCTCATTAAGCCTCATACCTACTTCGCGTTTCTGGTCGGCAGCTACATTTCTGAAATCGTTCATCAATTCAGAAATTTCTCCTTTTTTGCTCAAATACTTGATACGCAGAGACTCAACTTCTTCTGCCGATTTGGCTTTAAGATTGTCGATTTCGGACAGTAATTTATTAATCTTGTCAATCATATGTCAATTACAATGAGGTCTGAGACCCAATTTTTTATACTTTATCTTATAAAATGAGTACAAAAATACACTTTTCTTTTTTATCAATCAACAGAAAGCAGCTATCAGTTACAGAATCCTGCGTTTTTACTTGAAATACTGATTTAGCAGTTTCTTGTATCTTTTGTCTTTGCGTATATTGTCGAAATCTTCGTCTTTTTCGATTCTGTCTTTGGTTAGTACGCTCATTTTCATATGATAATTTCGGTTAATTGACCTCTCTAACCAAAGTATTGCCTTGTCGTTTTCTTTTATCAGGGAATAATAACATGCCAGATTGTATGCTGCCGATTGGCTGTTTAGTTGTTCGGCCTGATGGAATGAGGATTCTATTTGTGATTTGTATTTATGCAGATTTTTTTCTGCTTTACCAAGCCTGAGATAGGAGTACCCTTTACCGTTATTAGCATCAAGCAGGTTGATACCATTATCAATAACTTTTTCGTATTTCTTGATGCTTTCTTTATATAATGATATATCATTATTGGTATCAGCTAACTGAGTTAAAGCTGAAGCCCATAAGATATTAGTATTGTCGTATCCGGGTTGTATTTCTTCCGATTTTTGGAAAATTTCAAAGCTTTGCTTGTATAAAGAAGGATCATGATCTTTAAATTTAGCATACTCGGCCATGAATCCACCCAGCAGGCAATAACTTTCTATATAATCGGGTTTAAGCTCGGTGGCTTTTCTTAGTTTTTCGATACTTTCTTCGAAAAGTTCACTGTCTTTTTTTGAATTTGCCAGTTCAGCCAGATAGATGCCCCATAGGTGATATGCTCCGATGTACGCAGAGTCTATTTCCAGCGCTTTTTCGAGCTTTTCGAACGACTGACGGTATAATTGTTCATCATCTTTTTCTTTAGCCCTGGTACCCAGGGAAACAGCCCATGCGTAATAGATGTTCGGATATTCGGGGTCTATTTGTAAGATTTGCTCATATAGGGCACTCATTTGTTCGAGAGTGGCTCCATTACCTTCGGCGGCTATGGCTTGGTAAAGCAATGTTTCGGCTCTGGAATGATCTTTTTGGGCTTGAATGGAAAGAATAGAAAATGATAGCAGTAATAGTAAAATTATTTTTTTCATTAACATGAGTGTTTTGCATTAATGTATTGAGTTGTTAAAATTAGAACTTTCTTTTTAAAGTATATATTCTGATGTTCATTATTAGCAGTTTTTTATAAATATGAACGTCTTTTGTTAATTATTGAATAGTAAATACTGTATTCTGGAAAATGAAAGATTTACTTTTATATTATGGGGTTAATCCTAATTTTAGAATCTTAAGATAAAGGAAGTATTATAGATTTTTTACCAATAGTAATGGAAAAAGTAACAAGTTGTATTTATAATTTTATCTATACTACAGTATCAGCAAACGAATTGAACTAAAAAAAGTAACAGGGTAAAAAATAACCAAAAAAGTGTCACTTTTGTCACTTTTTAAATGTATAATTCTGATTTTTAGGTGAATAGTATTTTGTGCTTTGAGCTGTATTGTTACTTTTTATTGTTTGTGGGATGTTATGGTTTCTAAGTGTGACAAAGTAGTATATAAATATGCCAATTGCATAGATGGTTACTTTATAAAAATTCTTTTACTATATATTTGTCGGAGTCTAAATTAAAACAAAATAAAGCATGAAAAACAAAGCTCTTATTATTTTATCATATGTAATCTTGTCCCTGTTTGGAATACAGGGTATTGCGGTAGCAAATGATAACTATCCAAATAACAGGTATCCTTTGGTGCGTAAGCCGTATATGGAATTGCCATTAGGCAACATCAAAGCTAAAGGCTGGCTATTGGAAATGCTGGAGCGTCAGAGAAGTGGAGCCAGCGGACAGATGGATAAGCTGTATCCTCTGGTGATGGGTGAGCGTAATGGCTGGCTTGGTGGCGATGGTGACCAATGGGAGAGGGGACCTTATTGGATAGATGGGTTATTGCCTCTTGCCTATATTCTGGATGATAATAAATTAAAGGAAAAAGTGCAGCCATGGGTAGAATGGGCTTTGCAGAGTCAACGTAGTGATGGATTTTTTGGTCCGGAAAAAGATTATCCCCATGAATCGGGTATTCAGCGTGATAATTCGCATGATTGGTGGCCTCGCATGGTCTTATTAAAGATTTTGCAGCAATATTACTCTGCTACAAACGATCAGCGAGTGATTTCCTTTATGAGCAAGTATTTTAAATATCAGTTAGAAACACTTCCTCAAAAGCCATTAGGTAACTGGACTTTCTGGGCAAATTACCGGTCGGGAGATAATCTTCAGGCAGTGTATTGGTTGTATAATATAACAGGTGAATCTTTTCTTTTAGATTTGGGCAACCTTATTCATAGTCAGGGGCATGATTTTACGAAGATGTTTTTGCATACAAATGATATGCAGCGATGCAATTCTATTCACTGTGTAAATCTGGCCCAGGGGATTAAAGAACCGGGTGTTTACTATCAGCAGTCGGGCGATAAGTTATATCTTGATGCATTGAAGAAAGGGTTTACTGATATAAAGACTTATAATGGACAGGCTCAGGGTATGTATGGCGGAGATGAGGGTTTGCATGGAAATAATCCGACTCAGGGCGTAGAGCTATGTGCCATTGTAGAGATGATGTATTCGCTGGAGAAACTGGTGGAGATAACTGGAGATATGGATTATATGGAGCATCTGGAAAAAGTGGCTTTTAATGCATTGCCCACCCAGGTGACCGATGATTTTATGTATAAGCAGTATTTTCAACAAGCTAATCAGGTAATGGCTACACGTCATAAACGTAATTTCTATGAAGATGTGAGCCATGGGGCAACTGATGTTGTTTTTGGTACTTTAAATGGATATCCTTGCTGCTTCTCTAATATGCATCAGGGTTGGCCTAAGTTTGTTCAGAACCTATGGTATGCTACTGCTGATAATGGCTTAGCAGCATTGGTTTATTCTCCATCGGAGATGAAGGCAAAGGTTGGCAAGGATGGAGTTGAGGTAAAGATGCTTGAGGATACTTATTATCCGATGGATGATAAGATACGTTTTACGCTTAATATTGAGAGCAAAAAGGTGAAGTCGGTAAACTTTCCTTTCCATGTAAGGATTCCATCATGGTGTAAAGAAGGTACTATAAGTGTGAACGGGCAGATGCTAAAAACTGCTAAGGGCGGAAACATTGAGGTTATTAGCCGTGATTGGAATTCGGGAGATGTAGTAGAGCTGCATTTGCCTATGGGTATTAAAATAGATAATACATGGTATGAGAATTCTATTTCGGTGCAAAGGGGCCCATTGGTTTATGGTTTGAAAATAGAAGAGGATTGGATAAAGAAACAACATGAGGGGGATGAAGTGAGACAGTTTGGAGAGTCTTATTGGGAAATTCGTCCTAAGACAGACTGGAACTATGGAATTGTTCAATTTGACTATAATAAGGCAGATGAAGCATTCGAGGTTCGAATAGATAGAGAGAAGCTCAAAAGCAATTATTACTGGAATCTGGAAAATGCTCCAATTGAGTTGAAGGTAAAGGCAAGAACTATATCGCATTGGAAGTTGTATAATGAAATGACAGGCCCTTTGCCTCTCTCTGTTACCCGATGGAGTGATGAGCCTATAAAGGAGGTTACATTGATTCCATACGGGTGTACTACATTGCGTGTGTCGCAGTTTCCTGTAGTTACGCGTTGAGAGAATTTTTAAAATAATGGGAAAAGCATCGGGGAGAGTCGGTGCTTTTTCTTTTTTTAAGAATAATGGAATGAAGTTATTGGACAGGTATGAAAGTTTAAAAGAACTGTTAATAATTCGCTATATTTGCACAAATTTTGAATTTCTATTTATGAAAAAAGTATTATGGGCGGTTCTTCTCTTGATGTTATCTGTTAATGTTTTTTCTCAGGAAGAGTTTGCAAAATCTAAATTTACAGTTGGTGTAAAAGGAGGACTGAATATTTCGGATAAGTTTGATGATGAACCATGGGGCTCTAAATTGAGATTTCGAATGGGAGCAAATGTAGATTATAGTGTGGGAGAATTTGTGTTTTTTAGAACAGGAGCAACATATAGCCAAAAGGGATCTACATACAATAATACAGGAAAAAAGCTAAGTTACGATTTAGATTATCTGACAATACCTTTAGGTTTGGGAGTTTTTATCCCTATTGATAATGGTGTTAATATTTCTTTGATATTTAGTGGATATTCAGATATAGGAGTGTCTATTAAATCGCAATTAAAAGAGGATAATGTAGAAGTTTATTCTTCAAGTTCCTGGGATGCTTCTGGTATGAAAAGAATGGATTTTGGAATTTCTGCTGAACTTGAGCTGTCATATAAGCAAGCATTGTTATGTATTGGTTATGATAGAGGATATAGAAATATTTCGACGGGAGGAGAATACAGTAACTTATTTAATAAGTGGAATAATAATTGTTTGTATGTTTCATTGGGGTATAAATTTTTGATTGTACGATAATGGTGTTGTTATGGATATTGAGACGGCAAAATATATTACGACTTTCTTTTCTCAGTTTTTTACAGACGAAGAAAGAATAGCTCAGAGGCATATACATTCTACAATCAAAATAGAAGATTTAGATGGTGAAAAATTTGATCGCTTTGAAAAAGTGTATAAGAAAGCTAATTGGCTTACAGAATGGCAACCAGCATTAGATTTAATAAAGGATGGAGAGGAGGCCTTTGTAATAAACACAGCTGAGAGAATTATGAGAGAAAATTCTAATGATATATTTTTGAATCTTTGCCCTAAATGTCACAAACTTGCCCGAACTCCATATGCAAAACAATGCCGCCATTGTGGTTATGATTGGCATTAATCGAATCTTTCTAATAAGTAATTATAAAGGGAAAGTAATCGAAGAGTCGATTGCTTTCTTTTTTAGTTGAACTCTCTATCGAATTATCGAACGATTTTATTGTGGATTGGAAAAGAATTCATATTTTTAGAAAAAATGATTTATGATAGGAGAGTGTTCGAATGAAATATTGAAAAAGAACTTTGATATTGTATTGCAGGATAGAAATACAACACCAATGGAATTTATCTCTTTCAGTAATGGAGGTGAAAGTTGGACAGGTCATCTTCTTATAATGGAAAGAGAAAATATATCGATAGAAAAAGCATTCGCACTTTTTACTTTTCGTACTCTTTGTTTATTTGAAGAATGGAATATTGATGATACATTTTCAGAGGAACAAATCAAGAATATATTTAATATGACGATTTCAGAATATAATGATAATGATATCATAGAAGAACGCAATATCGATTATTTTATGGCACATTCAAATTATATTTATTTAATAGATTCATCAACAGAAAACTTACCTACAAATAGAAGTTGTTGTCAGATATCTATAAATAATCATGTAATTGATAGTTCTAAGTTAAACGAATTTGATCCACTCAAAGGGTTTGTGGTAAAAGAATGTTTTCAAGTGAAAGATAAGTGGAATTTTCAGTATTACATTTTAGTAACCGATGATAAGTATATATACTATGAAGGGTGGACAAATGCCTAATTATCGAACACACAAACCAATTGATATAAAACAAAAAAAGCAACCTCATTTGAGATTGCTTTCAGTTTAGTTGCGGAGACCGGATTCGAACCGATGACCTTTGGGTTATGAGCCCAACGAGCTACCACTGCTCCACCCCGCGATATTGTGAGTGCAAAGGTAGTAATATATTGTTACACTCCAAATAAAATGTGTATTAAAATGAAAGAAAAATAATGGAATTTTGATTAATTGTTGATTATCAATCGTTTGTTTTGAAACTTTTTTTACCAAGTATAAGTTAAGCCAAAACGAAGCATTGTGTTGTAATTAAAATAATCCCAGCCTTTATTATCATTTTTCTTTTCTGGAGACATACTGTCATCATATTTTAAATAAAAATAGACTGTGGTTGCCAGATATCTGTTTAAAGCGAAATCTACCGAATTTTCCCATTCAGCATATGCTCTTTCATAATTGGTAAAATACTTTAAACGTGAATTGAATTTTGTGAATTTGTTATGCGCATAACTCATGTTCACATTGTAGGTAGAACCAAGATCTGTTTTACGTTTATCTCCTTCTTCTATTCCGAAGTTTGTACCCTTGATTTTGTCTGAGCGTACATACTTATGATTGACAGATAATATCGATAGATCTGCCGCAAGATTAAATTTTCTGTTTTTATTTTTCTTTGATATGTTCTCAGTAGAATAACGCATACCAACCCCTAAGTTTAATTCGAAAGGCGTTAAAAATTGCCTTTGTCGCGTTCTATGCTCATCTGTGGCTCTTTTATTCAATACAGGAGTTTTCATTTCCAGATTTGTAGAATAAGACCATTTTTTAAATGCTTGTATACTGAATGTGCTGTATGTCCTCAAATAATCTTCGATGATATTTATTTTATCTTTATTTTGATTTTCAGGCTTGTCGCTATCATCAACTGATGTAATTTGTTTTAACTGTAGCCTCCATTCTATCAGGTTATTGAATTCTAGTTTCTTCTTCTTAAAATTCAAATAAAATTTTTGATCGCTGAATAAATCAAAGTTGTCATCACCTCCCCATTGTTTCGAAAACCGATTGTATGATACTTGCAATTTGTGATCTCCTTTTAATTCTTTTATCCACTTTAAATATTTGATTTTAGTTTTTTCAACTTCCGGTGCACTTATTTCAATAGGGTTGTCTGCTGAAATAAATTCTTTCCATGGACTTTTTCGCTCTACAACTTCCTGAGTTATAACAGGAGTATTTTCAAATGCTAATGCATTCGATTTTATCTTTTGAGGATTGTTGGTATAATAGTAACGTCTTATTGACTGGATCTGCTTTGTCTTACTCAATTGCGGAGCAAATGTACTGTCTGGAGAAATTAAATGGAATCTGAAAGTGGAATCATCAGACTGTTTAGTCCTAAAGTCCAAATCGGCAGGTAATATCTGTCCATCAAATACAACAGGTAAGTATGCCGGTTCAAAAATCACAGTATCTCTAAAAGAAATATTATTGGCAAAAGGAGTCCAGTCGTAATCGAAACGTAGTAATCCCTTTTCATCTCTTAGTGAATAAGGGTTGAGTCCATGCATCATATTTGCATAAGCTGTATCTATTTGCATAGGTGCAGAAAAGCCTTTTGTTGTATCTTTTGAAGAATACTCTTGCAGACGATTTGTTATATTGGTTATTTTATTAAGTAGACTGTCTTTTTTTACCTGTTGGGGATCTGTATTTTGAGCATTCGCTGATCCGAATACAAAAAGGAGTAAAATAAATCCGAAAAAGGCATTAATATTTCTCATTGAATTTACCATTTATTTTTTATAAGAGCACTAATATTAAAAAAACTCTATCAAAGCGCAAATTTAATGATAATATCCTTAACATTACTTTAAATTATATTATAAATAGCTCTGGTTAGTTAACACATATGAAAATGTAGGTAGTCAAGATTATTCTTGTTGTTTTATCTATGCAGTGTAGTTGTAAATGTGTTGACGGAATAAAAAGGGTTAGAAAAAGCAAGAGAAGGTGTTGCGTTTGACTACACTTCGTTCCGTTGACCATTGGTTGCCACTTTTTGATCAATATTGTATATTAAAAGGCCTGTGGATGATATTTTGTTTCGAAATTAATATGCTTCTGAGAATCATATAATGATACTTTCGGAAAATAGTGACATAAAGTAAGGTAAATGCTTGTTTTTATGTCCAAAATATATCTTTTTGAATTTTTATTTTCATAAATCAGTTTTTTTTGATATTTTTATATGCTGAAAGCAACTACAGTTTTTTTGATTAATATTCAGACTTAATAATAAAAGATATTTATGGCGCATCTACCACATTTTGTGAGTGATTTGGCAATAATATTGATTACAGCAGGGGCTGTAACAATTGTTTTCAAATGGCTTAAGCAACCCGTAGTATTAGGATATATAGTAGCAGGATTTATAGCGAGCTTACACTTTAAGAACTTTGTAGAAAGTCTTTTTGTGAAAGTTTCGGGTCTATCCGAATCGAGGGTGGCAGAAATATTCAGTTCTTTGCCCGAAATATCAGATATGGCTAATGTTAGCATTTGGGCGGAAATAGGGGTAATATTCCTGCTATTTGCTTTAGGACTCGAATTTAGCTTTAAAAAGCTAATGGATGTAGGGGGGACGGCTTCGATCGCAACATTGATCAATCTCGGATCGATGATCATCATAGGATATATTGTAGGACAATTGCTAGGATGGTCGCAAATGGATAGTATGTTCCTGGGGGGGATGTTGTCTATGTCGTCTACTACTATTATTATCAAGGCTTTTAATGATATGAATCTGCAAAAGAAGAAGTTTGCAGGTATTGTTTTTGGTATGCTTATCGTAGAAGACCTTGCTGCTATTTTGATGATGGTATTACTCTCTACATTAGCCGTAAGCCAACACTTCGAAGGTGGAGAATTAGCAAACAGTATGTTTAAGCTGGTGTTTTTTATGTTAATATGGTTTCTTGTCGGTATTTATATTATTCCAACAATGCTTAAGAAACTGAAAAAATACCTGAACGATGAAACGCTTTTAATTGTTGCAGTAGGCCTCTGCTTAGGGATGGTGTTGTTTGCATCAGCTGTGGGCTTTTCGGCCGCTTTAGGGGCGTTTATTATGGGATCAATCTTAGCCGAAACGATAGAGTCTAGACATATAGAACATCTGATAGAGCCCCTTAAAAATTTATTTGGAGCAGTCTTCTTTGTATCTGTTGGTATGATGATCGATCCAAAGGTAATTATGGAATTTGCAGGAATTATTGTAATACTGACTTTGGTTGTACTGATTGGTCGCGTAATATTTGCTACTGTTGGAGTATTGGCATCAGGACAAGGTTTGAAGATTGCTGTTCAATCAGGTTTTAGTTTGGCACAGATTGGGGAGTTCTCTTTTATTATCGCAACATTGGGTACTAGTCTGGGTGTTATTAGCGAGACATTGTATCCTATTATAGTAGCAGTATCAGTAATTACAACCTTTACTACTCCATATTTCATAAAAGCATCGGATCCTGTCTATGATTGGCTTGTAAAGCGGATACCGGCCAGATGGGAAAAACTTATACATGGTTACTCAAATACGGGATATGCTACAGTAAATAAGCAGAATGACTGGAAGAAATTACTGAAAAGCATCTTGAATCTGGTTGCTATATATTTCTGTATATCAATAGCAATACTACTGCTATTCCAAAATTTTATAACACCATTTATTGTCGGTCATGTTCCGGGTGTATGGGGTGCTATATTGGCAGCGCTTTTAACACTTGTATTGATGGCTCCTTTTTTAAGGGCTATTATGATGAAAAAGAACCGGTCTGCAGAGTTTCGTAATTTGTGGAGAGATAACCGTTTTAATAGGGGAGCATTGATTTCGTTAATTGCATTCCGTATAATTATTTGTATAGTTTTAGTCTTGATGGTCTTGATTCCGTTGTTCCCTCAATGGACTGTACTTATGGTGATTATATCTTTAGGGTATATAACCTTTGTTATTTTCTCTCAGGGCTTTAAAAGCCAGTCTCGTAGGATTGAAGCTCGTTTCTTGGAGAACTTAAACTTAAAACAATTATTAGCAGAAAAGAAGGCAGCTATCCTACCTACAGTGGCTAATGATTTGCGTTCTAAGGATATACATATCGAAGAGTTTGAAATCTCTCAATCTTCGCCAAGCGCAGGAAAAACACTCCAGGAATTGAATTTTAAACAGAATACGGGGGTAAATGTAGTTACTATTATCAGAGGAAGTAAGAAAATAAATATACCAGATGGTAATGAACGTATTTTTCCATTTGATAAGCTTGTAGTATCAGGGTCTGATGAAGAAATGCAGAAGTTAAGTCAATATTTAGAAGATAAAAGAGCACAGATTTCGGAAATGGAAGAAGAGGCTCAACATCATATTGGTTTATCTCAGTTTTTGGTAGAGAAAGATTCATCACTTATTGGGAAAAGTATAATAAATTCAGGTATTCGTGAGCGTACAGAATGTATGGTTATCGGTATTGATAGGAATGATGAATCAATAATAAACTTTACTCCACGTTTCGAATTCGAAGAGGGTGATATAATTTGGCTTGCAGGGGAAAAGGATAAGTTGAATTCTTTTGAAGAGAATATAAAGAGTGCTTAAATAAAATATTCTAAAATAGACTAATTCCAGATGATCAATATGGGAGATTATCTGGAATTATTTTTTTATAAATAATTACTTATTTTACGGAAAGTATTGATTAGGAATTATTGACTCTGATTATTCCATTTCTATATAAATCCAATGCCTCATTCAGTAAAGATTCTATGAGGGCTAAAGATAAATCTTCTATTGGGTTAACTCTCAAAATCTTCATACGGGAACGATTGCCGGTTTCTAATTTCGGATTGTTAAGTAATTTGCCTTCAACAAAAAGGATATATGGCTCTTTGGTTTTATTATTGGTCCATAAATAGCAGAACATTTTTTTCTTATAGCAGAAGCATGGCATCCCATATTTTATGGTTTCAGAAATATTTACGTCCTGTTTAAGGATAATATCGCGCAGGGCAAGTAAACAGCTTTTCTGGGGCTCTTGTTGTTGGAAATAGTAGTTATATAGCTCGTCAATCATTATCTATAGTTTGATTTATCATATTATACAACAATAATACGAAATTTGTAAAGAATATTACTTTATTAAAATAGAATAACTATAAAAAATCAGATACGGTCGCTTTCATCTATCCCTCTTTTTCGGTTTGCTTTTATAGCCTCTTTTCCTTGCCGAAAACGATACGAGAAGGAAATGCGGAAAAGTCGTCCAAGCTCTCTTTCTCTACTAATATAGAGTCGTCCGGGCATCTGTACTTTTCCTTTCTGTAGGTTGGACTCGAAAATATCATCAATAGTGAAAGAGATAGTACCATTATCCTTCAATATTTGTCGGCGTATCCCGACATTACCAATAAATATGGGTTTGAAGGAATATTGTCCATCGGCATTCTTCCCACGATATGATAAATGGACTTCTGCTGCCCATTTTTCTGCAAACTCGAACTGGTTGTTTAAACCCATATGAGGCGAAAAGACAGATACTCTTTCTCCTTTGTCAAAGAAGAACCATTTATACTTTTTATAATTCAACGTAAGATTAGCGCTAATATTCCACCATATAGTCGGATTAAAAACAGTAGAGTTCAGACGTACCCCATACGAATAACTGGATGATAAGTTGTCAGGATAAACCAGAATCAGGTCGTTTTCTATTTGATGAAAACTTTTACTGATAGGTTCGTTTACATGTAATACAAAGATACTGGCTTTCAGCTTGTTTTTAAAGACGAAAGACAGTTCTATATTATCAGATAATGATGGTTTTAAGTCTGGATTTCCTTGTTCGTGCATATAATTATCGAATATGTAGACAAAAGGATTCATATCATTGTAATTAGGTCGATTGATACGCCTGGAATAAAGAGCGGACAAAGCATTTCCATTCTGAAGCTTGTATTCTAAAGTTACTGAAGGAAATAAATGTGTATAATGGTGGGAATAGGAAGATTCTGTATTGGTATTATATTGGGATATGGTTCCTTTTACATTTGTATTTTCAACCCTGAGTCCTATTTGTGTAGATAACTTGTCAGAGAAACGTGTTTCAAATTGTAAATAGGCCGCATTTATATTCTCATTATAAGAGAATTGTCGGCTTAAAGATGCCATCTCTATCCATTTATTGTTATCCAGGTTATGATAAACCGAAGAATTATTAACAGAAATGAAAGATGTTTTAGCTCCAGCACGTACTTTATTTTTGCCTATTGGAAAGGCAATATTACTTTCTCCGGCATAAATATGTATTTTACCACCCATATTACCTTTAAGCGTATCTTGTTTTTGCCGGCCTGAAACAAAGTCATTGAAAGTATCATGTTGGAAGTGATCTTCTGGCTGGTTATGATATACAAAATCAAAATAGTTATTCCATTCTGTCTCTTTCTCTGGTTTGTATGATATATCAATACCTCCTTTATATGAGCAGGGATATTTATTATTTTTATTATTTGTAAACAGTTTGGATCTTAATAGATTTTCCGGTTCAATAATTCGCGAATTAATATCTCCGTTTTGCTTGCGGTCCATGATAAAGCCATTTGTATAGATTCCCAGATAGGTCTTGGATGAAATATCATAATCAAGCCCTACGCGATAATAGTGAGAATCGTATTTCCACTTTCTGTATGTATGCTGATATATGAATTTATCTATTGGTTTTTGAGTGATATAATCCAGATCCTCCCGCATAACGTTTAAATCATTGTAACCATTACCCGTATAGTACGAATAATCGGAGAATAAACACAATTTACTATTACGGTATGCGAAGTTAAAACCAATATCGCCGCTAGTATATTTTCCCTGATTGTAACGGATATGTGTAGAAAGGCTGATTCCTCTGTAGAAATGTCTGTTTATATGCAGATTAATGACACCACTACTTCCTGCGGCATCATACAGTGCAGAGGGGTGGGTAATTAATTCAATTTTGCTTACGGAAGTGGCTGGCATGGAGCGCAACAGGCTTATAAGATTGTCGCCAGATAAATATGTGGGTTTGCCGTTGACGATTATTTGTGAGTTGATTTGCCCATTAAGGGATACGATTCCATCTTCACGAATAAAAACTCCTGGCATTGTTTTTAAAACATCCAATATATTGCTACTGGCTTTCATAAGAAGAGAAGATAAATTAACTGTTGTCTTTCCTGGAGAAAACTCAATCTCGTTTTTAGAAGCTGTAATAGTCACTTCTGTCAGGTTGATAACAGATTCTTTTAATGGAATATCTCCTAATTGTATATTTTTATCTTTAACATCTAAAAGAAGAATCTTTTTATCAAAGCCCAACATAGAGATTTCGAGTAAATAAGTGTTGTTTGTATTTGTCTGTATAGTAAATAATCCATTTGAATCGGAGACTAATTTAGCTACCATAATACTATCCTGTTTGTCATAAAGTATTACATTGCAATAAGGAATAGTTAGGCCTGTTTCTTCAATAATACACCCCGATATACAGATGTCTTGTGCATGTATATTTAACTGAAAAAAGGAAGTAAACAAAAGAGCAGAAAAAAATAATCGATTAACCATAATATGTTTTGTTTTAAATAATTACTGGATGAAATTATACTGGATAAAAATTTCAAACAAAAAATAATGGTGAACGACATCTTTCTAATGATATACTACGGATTTATCTTTTTTACTCTTTTTTGCGGGAAATAATATAATTATTTAATGCATTCATAACATCTTCCCGCTGACTGCGTCCAACAGGAATCATCTTGTCTCCAATCTTTAATTGATTGCCTATTATAGCCTCAATTTTATCGATATTGACAATATATGAACGGTGAACTTGTATAAAGGAATTTTGTGGCAGTATCTCCCAGAATTGTTTTAAAGGAATGCTGGTTATCTCTTTTGATGATAATGTATATATAATGATATAGTTTTCGAGACTTTCGACAAATAAAATATGCTCAAATATGATTTTCTTAAGTTGTTTATCGCTTCGAACAAAAATATATGAACGTGGATCTATTTTCTTTCCAATTTTTTCCATAATAACTTGAATATTATTTATGGCTTTCAAAAACCGAGTAAATGAAATAGGTTTTAACAAATAGTCCGACACCTGAAATTCATAACTCTTTAAAGCATACTTTTCATAAGCAGAAGTAATAATAGTGAAAGGAGGATTTTCCAGATTTTCCAGAAAATCCAGTCCGGATAAACGTGGCATTTCAATATCAAGAAATAGTAAATCAATTTTTGTTGTTTGTAATAGATTATTTAGTTCAATGGCATTTTTGCATTCTCCAACTAATTCAAGAATATCTATCTTCTCAATATATTCACGTAGCCCTTTACGAGCTAAAGGTTCATCGTCAGTTATAACACATTTAATCTTCATATTATTCTACTTCAATAATTAACGCTGCAGTAAATATATCTTGTCTGCTATCAATCAATAATTTATGTTTATTAGGATAGAGTATTGATAATCGTTGCTTAAGGTTTGTGAGCCCTATTCCTGTTTTCTGTTCGGACGCAGAATAACTTACTATTGTATTTGCAATATCAAAAACAATAACATTGTTTTGTTGGCTTATTTTGATCTTAATACTAAATTCTCCGTCAACATATTTAAAAGCATTTTCGAGCAACGGATGAAATAATAATGGATGAATTTTTGTCTTCTTATCATCAATCTCTTCCGAAAAATCCACCCTTATACCTTCTTCTATCCGAAGCTTTTGAAAGGAGATATATGTGTTTAAAAATTGAAGTTCATCATCTAATGTAACCACTTCTTCTGCGTCATAAAGCTGGTATCTTAATAAGCCCGAAAGGAACTCGATACTTTCTTTAGCTGAAATATTAGTTTCCTCTACCTGAAAATAAATTGTGTTCAGTGCATTAAATAAGAAATGTGGATGGTATTGAGCTTTCAGAAACTTCATTTCGGTTTCAAGTTGGGCGGTTTTTAATCTTTCAAATTCCAGCTTCTGTTCATCCAGTTTTCTTTTGTTATGTTCATTTCTGATGAGAGTATAATAGAATAGCAAAATAGGAACACATGTTACAGTAGCAAACATGTAGTCTCTGAAATATTCCGGTAAATTCAATATTCGGTGTGCGATAATAACATATATATTTATTAGAATAAGAAAAAGAAAGGCCCATAAAACATATTCTCTGATAATGCCTTTTTTATCCTTATTTTCGTAAGTGTTTTCTGCTTGAAAAACATGTATTCTCCAATTAATGAAATAATAAAATGGAATGCTGATAATAAACTCAACTGAATGTTGCGAAGGTGTAACCCAAAATGTATTATCCATTGAAATATCAGTGACAAGTCGGATAGCTTGTTGGCATATAACAGCTAGTATTATTGGAGAAATCCATTTAGAGAAATAATGTACCATATTTTTGTCAGGTGATTTTAAACCCAAATATTTTTAAATCTACCTCAACTTTGATATGAATCAAAGTTTTATTGATGAATGTAGTGTTTTTATTGATGAACAGCAAGTACGGTCTCATGTTTTTCTTATTGTTTCTGTAGCAGATCGTTGTATAGTAGTTTTTTGCTTCTGTTTGGAGAGAATTTGTGGAAATGTGTATAAATTAAAAAAAATCTACCTGATCAATTTCAGATAGATTCTTCTTTTTGAGCCTCTTGTCGGATTCGAACCAACGACCCCGAGATTACAAATCACGTGCTCTGGCCAACTGAGCTAAAGAGGCAGGTGGGTAAGCTTACTATATCGCGTCGCTACAACCGACGGCCCTTGCTGCGATCAAACCCTGGGGGATTAATCGGGAGCTGACCGTATAGGACTTACCCGGGCACAAAAGTAGATAAATTTTTTATATCTCCAAAAGATAGATTCGATTTTTTTCCTTTGATTTCTTTTACTACATTTGTGTTGAAAGTCTTTTGTGGAAAAAGAAGTTAGCTATCAGAGACTTATAAAAAGAGTGCGTTTAGTGAAAAAATGATATAAAAAGAATAAAAATTATGACAATCGTAGATCGTTTCTTGAAATATGTGAAATTTGACACAGAATCGAATCCGGAAACGGGTATCACACCCAGTACTCCGGGACAGATGGTTCTAGCTAAAGAATTGGAAAAGGAATTACAGCAGATAGGGTTGACTGAAATCTCTTTAGATGAAAATGGTTATGTAATGGCAACTCTTCCTTCCAATATAGATAAAAATGTACCTACGATAGGTTTTATCGCTCATATTGATACGAGTCCCGATCTGACAGGAAAAGGAGTAAATCCTCGTATTGTTGATAATTATGATGGAAAAGATATTGTACTAAATAAAGACATGAATGTTATTCTTTCTCCATCTGATTTTCCGGAAATGTTAGCATATAAAGGACAAGATTTGATTGTGACAGATGGGAAAACTTTGCTTGGTGCTGATGATAAAGCCGGAATAGCTGAAATCCTTACAGCTATACAATATCTGATAGATCATCCTGAGATTAAACACGGAAAGATACGTGTAGGGTTTAATCCGGATGAAGAAATTGGTTTGGGAGCGCATAAGTTTGATGTCGCAAAATTTGGTTGTGAGTGGGCATATACAATGGATGGTGGCCCTATAGGAGAATTGGAATATGAAAATTTCAATGCTGCCGGGGTCAAGATAAATATTCAAGGTAGGAGTGTGCATCCGGGATATGCTAAAGATAAAATGACGAATGCTTCGGTTGTTGCTAATAAATTGATCTCAATGTTGCCCGAGAGTGAAAGACCGGAACATACTACAGGTTATGAAGGTTTTTTCCATTTAACAAATGTGTCGGGAACAGTTGATTCGGCTACAGTAGGATATATTATCAGAGATCACAGCCGTGAATTATTTGAGGCTCGGAAACGTAAAATGCAAGAAGTTGTTGATTTTATCAATAAGCTATATCCTAACAGTACTACAGTAGAAATAAAGGACCAATACTATAATATGCGTGAAAAGGTTGAACCGGTAATGCATATTGTAAATGTCGCATTTGAGGCAATGGAGATGGTTGGTGTGACTCCTATTGTAAAGCCAATAAGAGGAGGAACAGATGGTGCCCAACTATCGTTCAAAGGACTACCTTGCCCTAATATATTTGCAGGAGGACATAATTTTCATGGACGCTACGAATTTGTACCTGTGCAATCGATGGAGAAAGCTGTGGAAGTAATAGTGAAGATAGTAGAATTGGTTGCAAGTAAATAGCATTTAATGAGTAAATTGAAAATATAAAATACCAACATGAAAAAAACACCATTTACAGACATTCACATTGCTCTTGGAGCTAAAATGCATGAATTTGCAGGATATAATATGCCTATAGAATATTCGGGTATAATAGACGAACATATGACAGTATGCACAGGCGTAGGTGTATTTGATGTATCGCATATGGGTGAAATATGGGTGAAAGGTCCTCGTGCATTATCTTTTCTTCAACGGATGATGAGCAATAACGTTGCTGCTTTGGAAATAGGCAAGGCTCAGTATTCGTGTATAATGAATGATCAGGGTGGAATAGTAGACGATATTATTGTTTACCATTACGAACCTGAAAAATATATGCTTGTGGTCAATGCATCCAATCTTGAAAAGGACTGGCAATGGTTTGTCGATCATAATACAGAATCAGCAGAATTGGAAAATGCTTCAGATAGTATTGCACAGTTAGCAATACAAGGTCCTAAGGCATTAGAAACATTACAGAAATTAACTAAAATAGACTTAACCAAGATTCCTTACTATTCGTTTACTGTAGGCAGCCTGGAGGGTTCAGGTATGGATAATGTAATTATTTCAAATACAGGGTATACTGGAGCTGGTGGTTTCGAAATATATTTCTATCCACAATATGGTGTTGATATCTGGAATGCTTTGTTCGAAGCTGGTAAAGAGTTTGGAATTAAGCCGATCGGGCTGGGAGCACGTGATACGCTTCGTCTCGAAATGGGCTTTTGTCTGTACGGGAATGACTTGGATGATACAATTACCCCTATTGAAGCAGGTTTAGGCTGGATTACTAAGTTTGCCGAAGGGAAAGATTTTATCGGCAGGGCTATATTGGAAAAACAAAAGGCGGAAGGTGTGAGCCGTAAATTATGCGGATTTCAAATGGTCGAAAAAGGAATTCCTCGTCATGGGTATGATATAGTAAATGACAATGATGAGAAGATAGGAGTGGTTACATCGGGAACTATGTCTCCAACATCAAAAATAGGAGTTGGACTTGGGTATTTAAAACCGGACTACTCAGCTATTGGTACATCTATATTTATTAAAATAAGGGATAAAAAAGTGAAGGCAGAGGTGGTAAAACCTCCATTCCGCAAACTATAGCTAGATTTTATATGATGGAATGACAGTATGTATATGCTGTCATTCTGTTTTTAAGAAAAGATAATGCGTTAAAAGTACTATCTTTCAGATAATAAATTTATACAAATATTGTTATATTTGTAGCCTTGTTATTGGTAAGTTGAAAAGAAGTGTGTAGCCTGTCTTTAAAATAGGAAGGATGAATCAAGAAGGAATAAGTGTAAAAGAACAACGTACTCATTTTATAATAATTGCAATTGTCTGTATTTTTGCGTTCTTCGTCAATAATCAGGTAATACCTGCCGACTTGATGGAGGCTCGGAATTTGGCAACAGCTCAGGAAATGGTGCGCAGTGGGGATTATCTTATCCCTCGAATGAATGGGGAATTGAGATTAGAAAAACCTCCATTACCAACATGGATTGCAGCAGGTATAGAAAATATAATACCGGGAAATCTAGTTGTACAACGGTATGCAGCGGGGTTATCGGCTAGCTTGATGATTGTGTTTTTATATCTTCTCGTGTCCTTTATAACAAGAAACCGAAAGGTAGGATTGATGGCATCCTTAATATTGGCAACCTGTTTCAATATTATTCTTATGGGGCGGACTGCTACATGGGATATATATTGTCATAGTTTTATGGTGGGAGCTATTTACTTCTTTGTATTAGCTTTCAACAAGGAAGGTGCACAGTGGAAAAACTTTATTGTAGCAGGTACTTTTATGGGATTGTCTTTTTTAAGTAAAGGACCGGTCTCGTTATATGCCTTATTTCTTTCTTTTCTAATAAGCTATATTATTGTTTACAGACCTAAACTAAAAGGGAAAGTTTTCCCTTTAGTTTCTATGATTGTCGTTTTTCTTATAATCTCATTCTGGTGGTCATCTTTTATTCTTCTTTTCCATCAGGATATGGCTTTAAATGTAGCTGAGAAAGAATCGTCATCATGGCTCAATCATAACGTACGTCCATGGTATTACTATTGGCAATTTCCTGCCGAAGCCGGAATATGGGCATTATTTTTGGTATCGGCCATTGTAAGTTTCTTTGTGTTTAAGAAACAAGAACTGAGGAGAGAATATAAATTTTCTATTCTTTGGCTTTTAATTTCATTAATCTTACTATCAATAATACCCGAAAAGAAAACAAGATATCTGTTACCAATACTAATACCTGCTTCTATAGTAGTTTCATTATATATTTATCAGTATCTGAAAGGATTTACCCGAAAATCAGAAAGAATTCTTTTTCAGGTAAATGCAACTATTATAGCTGTTATATTAATCGCAATACCTGTTGTATTGTATATAATGTTCTATAAAGAGGGGCTTCTTTCTTTACCTATACTTTTAATAGCAGCAATCTGTAGCTGGGCTATCAGTATATTCATTTTCAGAGCCCTTTTTCGAAATGGAGTGAATGTCTCTTATGCTTTTGGGGCTATTATTGCAACAATGATTTTGGTTGAAGCTATATGTCTTATCCCTATAGGTCATATGTTTATAAATACAGAGAGAAAGAGCATAAGCGAACTTCGTAATAACAAAGAAGTCCAATCTCTTCCTTTCTATTATAATCAGGAAGAATTCTTACGAATAGAAATAGTTTATGAATCCAACCAGATTTTAAAACCGATGGATCTATTGGAGGATAAACAGATATATGATAACCTTCCGTTCGTGTTAGTCTCTGGAGCACCTATTGATAGTATCTTTATAAATAAGGATGTGATAGTGGAGAAGATTGGAGTTTATGACAATAATTGGCGTAAAGTCGGACATAAAAGATACAATAAAGACTTAACACGTGAAGTGGCTATTATAAAGAAAAAACAGACTGAAACAATATATGAATAAAACTAAGGAATACGATTTTTGTATAGTCGTTCCCATCTATAACGAAGAAGATAATATATACAGGCTTGAAGAAGAGTTCGCAGCATATTTGAAAGATGCATCTGTAAAGGCCTGTGTATTATTTGTTAATGATGGATCGAAAGATAAAAGTCTGGAGTATATAAAAGAAATATGTAGACGCAATAATGGTTTCTATTATATAGCATTTACCGAAAACAGAGGGTTAAGTGCAGCTATAAAAGCAGGGATCGATGTTTGTGAATCGCCGTTTGTAGGTTATATAGATGCTGATTTACAAACTATTCCTGAAGATTTTGAACTCTTGCTTTCCCATAGAAATGAGTATGAATTAGTGATGGGGATCAGAGCTGGACGCAAAGATAGTTTTGGCAAACGTATCTCGTCTAAGATTGCAAATGGTTTTCGTCGTATGATGACTAATGATGGAGTAGAAGATACTGGTTGCCCATTAAAGATTATGAAAACTGAGTATGCTAAGCGTATTCCATTTTTTACAGGGATGCACCGTTTTTTACCGGCACTCATACAGCTTCAGAATGGAAAAGTAAAGCAAATACCTGTCCGGCATTTTGAGCGTACAGCAGGAGTCTCTAAATTTCATTTATGGAACAGATTAACAGGACCTTTTATGGACTGTTTTGCATATCGTTGGATGAGAAAGAGATATATCAATTATACTATAGGAAACGAAAATATTAGCCAATAAATGGAAGGCAATATTTGGTATTTTGCTCTGGGTTTTCTGGCTCAAGGACTGTTTTCGGCAAGGATGCTTGTTCAATGGATATTGTCCGAAAAAGCTAAAAAAGTAGTTTCGCCTACTATCTACTGGCAATTGAGTTTGTTAGCCTCTTTTTTATTTTCTATATATGGCTGGCTTCGGGGCGACTTTGCTATTATTCTTGGGCAGATATTCTCATATTACATCTATATATGGAATCTTAATAATAAGAATCATTGGAAAGATATATTCTTGGCGGGACGTATTACATTAATACTCACACCTGTTGTTGCTCTCAGTTATGTTATGTATAATGCAGATAGTTCGTTTGAACGTCTGTTCGAAAATATACCATTAGGACTATTAATAGTAGGATCGACAGGACAAATAATATTCACCTTTAGGTTTGTATATCAATGGTGGTATTCAAAGTCGAGGGGAGAATCATTATTACCTGTCAATTTTTGGATGTTAAGTATTATCGGTTCATTAATCACCATAGTCTATGGTATTTTCAGAAAAGATCCGGTATTAATTATAGGACAGAGTTTTGGCTTTATAACTTATGCCCGGAATGTCTGGTTAGCAAAAGGTAAATCGGAATGAAGATATTAGTAACAGGAGCAGCTGGATTTGTAGGATTCCATCAGGTTTGTCAATTATTAGCAGTAGATGGATATCAGATAGTAGGAATTGATAATATCAACGATTATTATGATGTAAATCTTAAATATGCCCGACTGAAAGAATGTGGAATAGATAAAAGTAATATTGTTGATAATCAATTAGTAAAAAGTAATCAATTTTCGAATTACAAATTTTCAAAGATCGATATTGCTGATTATAACTCATTACATAACCTATTCGAAAACGAGCAGTTTGATGTTGTAATCAATCTGGCGGCACAAGCCGGAGTGCGTTATTCAATAGAAAATCCACATGTCTATGTTCAGTCTAATCTGGTAGGATTTACTAATATACTGGAATGTTGTAGACATCATAAGATCAAACATTTAATTTATGCTTCAAGCTCCTCAGTATATGGAATAAATAATCCCACTCCTTTTTCGGAAGATGCTGATGTAAATTTTCCTATCAGCTTTTATGCAGCGACAAAGAAGAGCAACGAATTAATGGCTCATACTTATAGTCATTTATATCATCTACCAACTACAGGAGTGCGTCTTTTCACTGTCTATGGAGAATGGGGGCGTCCCGATATGGCGCCGATGTTGTTTACAAAAGCGGTTTGTAATGGCGATGCGATAAAAGTATTTAATAATGGTGACATGTTGAGGGATTTTACATATGTTAATGATGTTGTCAATGCCATATCTTTACTTATAGATAAAGTTCCTGACGAAAAATTGCAGCATCCATATTATCGGATATTGAATGTAGGGAATTCCAGTCCGGTCAAACTAATGGATTTCATTAACACATTACAAAGTACATTAGAGAAAAGAGCACACTTGAATATGTTGCCTATGCAGCCTGGAGATGTCACTGTTACTTATGCTGATACTACGGAACTGCAAGAAGTAACTGGCTATATTCCTTCAACTCCACTTCAGGAAGGGATATCTTCATTTATAGCTTGGTACAAGTCTTACTATCAATAAAACAAAAACCTCCCTTAAAAATTAAGAGAGGCTTTTCTTATAATTATTTGAGAACCTCATTCTAGATAAGTATATCCATAAAGACCTGAACGATAGTTTGATAAAAATTCTTTCCCTTCTTCTACCGTAATAGTTCCTTGTTTTACACTGGATGTAACCCATGTTTCAACTGTACGTACCAGTTTCTTTGCATTATATTGGGCATAGTCTAATACTTCAGCAACAGTTTCACCATCTATCATTTGTTCTATCTTGTATCCGCTGCTGTCTACAGAAATATGTACAGCATTGGTATCACCAAATAGGTTGTGAAGGTCGCCTAGTATCTCCTGATACGCACCAACGAGAAATACTCCAAGATAATATGGCTCATTTTTCTTTTTGCTATGTACAGGCAAGTAAGACGATTGGTTACCATTCGAAATGAAATTATCGATCTTTCCATCCGAATCGCATGTAACATCTTGTAACGTAGCTGTTCTATCCGGGCGTTCATCTAATCTATGAATCGGAATAATAGGGAATACCTGATCAATAGCCCATGAGTCTGGTAACGATTGGAACAGAGAAAAGTTACAGAAATATTTGTCAGGAAGCAGCTTCGATAATTGCTTCAATTCTTCCGGTGCATGTTTTGCACGGCCTGCAATCTGATATATTTCGCGGGCAATGGAGAAGTACAAACGCTCAACTTGTGCTCTCGTTTTCAGAGTTAGCAAGCCTAAACTAAATAAGTCTAAAGCCTCTTCGCGAATCTGTTGAGCATCGTGCCATGCTTCCAACATTCTCGATTGACTAAGATTGTCCCATATTTCATATAGCTCTTTTACTAATTCGTGGTCATCCTCACTCATTTCTTCATTCTCGTCCCATTCTGGTAAAGTTGCTGTTTCGAGAACTTCGAATACAAGGATCGAGTGATGAGCTGTCAATGAGCGTCCCGATTCTGTAATAATGTTAGGGTGGGGGATATCGTTCTTATTCGCAGCATCTACCATTGTTGCAATAGAGTCATTCACATACTCCTGTATCGAGTAGTTTACGCTACTTTCGTTGTAAGAAGAACGTGTACCATCGTAATCAACACCCAAACCTCCGCCAATGTCAACAAACTCAACTTTGAAGCCCATAGCATGTAATTGCACATAAAATTGGGCTGCTTCGCGCAGAGCCGTTTTAATACGGCGTATTTTTGTTATCTGGCTACCAATATGGAAGTGGATAAGACGAAGAGATTCTTGCAAATTATTTTTTTCAAGATAAGCCAACGCTTCAAGCAATTCGCTTGAGTTCAGACCGAACTTGCTGCCATCGCCTCCCGATTCTTCCCATTTGCCGCTTCCTGAGCTAGCCAGTTTGATACGGATACCTATGTTAGGTGTTATTTTCAGTCTCTTTGCTATTTTGGCAATAAGAGGTATTTCATTTAGCTTTTCAACTACAATGAAAATACGTTTACCCATCTTCTGAGCCAACAAAGCCAGTTCTATGTAACTTTCATCCTTGTATCCGTTACATATGATTAGTGAATCAGACTCTGTATTTATCGCTATTACAGCATGTAATTCAGGTTTTGAGCCAGCTTCGAGTCCGATGTTGAACTTTTTACCATGGCTGATAAGCTCCTCTACAACAGGATGCATCTGATTTACCTTGATGGGGTAAATTATATGGTTTTGCGCTTTATAGTCGTATTCTTCGGCTGCCTGTTTAAAACACGTCGATATTTTTTCAATCCGGTTGTCCAGAATATCCGGAAAACGAATCAAGACAGGAGCTGATACATCACGAAGTTGCAATTCGTCTACCAGTTCTTTTAAATCAACAGCCACCCCGTTTTTCCTCGGAGTTACGACAACGTTACCTTTCTCATTTACAGAAAAGTAATTAATTCCCCATCCTGGGATGTTATACAGCTCGGATGAGTCTTCGATGCGCCATTTTCTCATTCTCTTTGTAAAGTGATAATTTATTTAATGGATAAAAAAGTAATTATTTTAGCATTCTTATGGTCTTTGGCTTCTTCACCATAGACATCAAAGTCTGCTAAATATCGTCTGTCTATATCCGACTGCGAGATATGTGCCCATGTTTTGCCTACGGCATATGGCAGCTCACCTTCGGATATGTATTTATAATAAGTACATTCGGGAATCTCCTTTATCGTGAGATTCAGACCGGATGCTATGCCATCAGTATCAGAAACCTTATAGCCTAGTACAGTTGTATACTCTCCTGTATAATCGCTTTCGTAATCGGTATATATACAATATATATCATTCGAAACCTTATTAGGTAAGGAGTGTATTGCTTCGTTACGGAAAAATATTTCCCAAAGCTTGGCTATATCAGCCTGCGACTGATGATTTTGGTTTGTTGTCCGTACTGAAATACCTACAACAGTAAATTTTTCTAATACAACTACTTCATGCCCCATTATTTTTCCAATACTTTAGTTATTTCTGCAATATACAGATGATGGTAGTCTTTATTATACCATTGGTCGATAATTCCTTTATCAAGGAAAGCCGTTTCTTCTATTGGTTGAACAAATAGTTTTTTCGCAAAAATAACCCGGTTTGCTTCTTCGAAATAAGGAATATTGTTATCCTTAACGACAGTTAGTCCTGTCTTTTGTATCTTGTCTTCATCGCGGCCAGAAACTTTTCCCAGGTAAGCTAATGCTTTTTTATGTGCATCATCAAAAAAGGTCAAAGAGAAACTTTCAGTCGAATCTACAAATTCTTTTGTATAACGCTGAGGTCTTATAACAATAAAAACAACCTCTTTGTTCCACATTACGCCAAACCCTCCCCAGCTCGCAGTCATTGTATTTACTGTTCCGTCTGGTTTTGCTGCTGATATAAGCATCCATTCTCCTTTAATTTCGAAAGGATTTGGAGAGAAGTCTTTTATATTTATTTCTTTAAAATCTTGCATTAGTTTACTGTATTTATATATTTATAAAAAGTGACAAAAGTAACACATTTTTATATGTTCTTATTGTAACTTTTACTCTTCTCTATCTCGTAATAGGTCCCCCTTTGGGTGAATTTAGGGGGCTGTTATATAGATAAACTTTAATCCAATTTCAACACTGCTAAAAACGCTTTTTGAGGTACTTCTACATTACCTACCTGTTTCATACGTTTTTTACCTTCTTTTTGTTTTTCCAGCAATTTACGTTTACGCGAAATATCACCTCCGTAACATTTTGCCGTAACATCTTTACGTACAGCCTTAATCGTTTCACGAGCAATAATTTTAGCTCCAATCGCAGCCTGAATGGCAATATCGAACTGTTGACGAGGTATCAACTCTTTCAATTTCTCACACATACGGCGTCCGAATGTAACAGCATTGTCGATATGCGTAAGGGTAGAAAGTGCATCTACAGATTCGCCATTAAGCAGAATATCTAGTTTTACAAGCTTTGCTTCACGATAATCATGCATATGATAGTCGAAAGAAGCATAACCTTTGGATATACTTTTCAATTTATCATAGAAATCGATCACAATTTCACCTAATGGTATATCATATATTATTTCTACACGGTCGCCCGAAATATAGTCCTGCTTGATCAGGATGCCCCGTTTACCCAGGCACAAAGTCATAATAGGTCCGATATATGTTGTACTTGTTATAACCGAAGCTCTGATATATGGTTCTTCTATATAATCTATCAAAGTTTGGTCGGGAAGTCCGGCCGGATTGTGTACCTCTTTCTTATTCCCTTTTTTGTCGTGTACGATATACGAAACGTTTGGTACAGTAGTGATTACATCCATATTAAATTCTCTGTCCAGACGTTCTTGTATGATTTCCATGTGAAGAAGTCCCAAAAATCCGCAACGGAAACCAAATCCTAAGGCAACAGACGATTCAGGTTGGAATGTTAGTGAGGCATCGTTCAATTGAAGCTTTTCAAGAGATGCTCTTAAATCTTCAAAGTCTTCACTATCTATCGGATATACTCCGGCAAAGACCATTGGTTTTACTTCTTCGAAACCTTCAATAGCTGCCTTACTTGGATTTTTAACATGAGTGATGGTATCACCAACTTTTACTTCTTTCGATGTCTTGATTCCGGATATAATATATCCTACATCGCCACATCTGACTTCATTCCGAGGCGACATAGTAAGCTTTAAAACTCCAACTTCATCAGCATCGTACTCTTTACCGGTATTAAAGAACTTAACAAGGTCACCCTTCTTAATAGAACCGTTAACAACCTTAAAATAAGCAATTATACCTCTGAATGAATTAAATACAGAATCGAAGATCAAAGCTTGAAGTGGAGCATCCGGATCACCTTTTGGTTCAGGAATACGCTCTATTATAGCATCAAGAATGTCATAAACTCCTTCTCCTGTTTTACCACTAGCTCGGATAATATCTTCTTTTTTTACACCCAATAGTTCAATGATCTGATCTTCTACTTCGTCAGGCATTGCACTAGGTAAATCTATTTTATTTAAGATAGGAATTATTTCAAGATCATTCTCAATAGCCATATACAGATTCGAAATTGTCTGTGCCTGTATGCCCTGAGCTGCATCAACTATTAATAAAGCCCCTTCGCATGCCGCTATCGAACGTGAAACTTCATACGAAAAGTCTACATGTCCGGGGGTATCTATAAGATTTAATATATATTTTTCTCCTTTATAGATATATTCCATTTGTATAGCATGGCTTTTTATTGTAATTCCACGCTCCCGTTCCAAGTCCATATCGTCCAGTACTTGAGCCTGCAGATCCTTCCCTTCTATTGTTTTTGTATATTCCAATAGCCTGTCGGCAAGGGTACTTTTACCGTGATCGATATGAGCAATGATGCAAAAATTTCGTATTTTTTCCATTTATATATATTGAGTCCTTTTATTCCGAATGTTATTCTGAGGTACACTACCCCAAATTAGACTGCAAATATACTAAAAAGATATAGAAAAATTATTGCTTCGTTGTGTATCAGTAAGATTTAAATAGGAATGTTTAATAAAATATAAGAGAGCTTTGATTTTAATATTATAAGATTGGGGGTAGATGCTAATGTGAAATGGAAAAATGTCATCATTTTGGCTGAATATAGTGGTAAATAAATAAGGAAGATTGAAAAATATGGCTTAATCAAAAGAAAAATAAAAAATATGCTACCTTTGTTGTCCTATAAAGCTAACGAAATAAAGAACAAATGAAAATAGTTGAAAAGCACGGACTAAATATCGAAATAGCCCAAAACCGGATAAAAGATGTAGTCAAAAAAACATCTTTACAATATATAAATTCCTTATCTCAATATTTTGAGTCTAACATCTATCTGAAAAGAGAAGATTTACAAATTGTTCGTTCCTACAAACTAAGAGGTGCTTATAATATGATAAGCAGTTTGGGTAAATCTTTGTTAGAGAAAGGTGTTGTGTGCGCCAGTGCGGGTAATCATGCACAAGGTTTTGCTTATAGTTGTAATAAATTAGGTATAAAAGGAGTCGTATTTATGCCTAAAATTACACCAAGGCAAAAAGTGAAACAAACTAAGATGTTTGGTAATGGCAATATTGAAATTGTTCTTACAGGAGACACTTTCGACGACTGTGCTCAGGCAGCTATAGAATATACAAAGTCTAACAATATGACTTTTATACCTCCATTTGACGATCGTCGTATAATAGAAGGGCAGGGGACTATTGGCATAGAACTGTTAGAGCAAATGGGCGAAACTCCTGTCGATTATATATTCATTCCGGTTGGCGGTGGTGGTTTATGTTCCGGAGTTGGAGCATATATTAAAGACCATTCGCCCAATACTAAAATTATTGCAGTGGAGCCGGAAGGGGCAGCAAGTCTTAAGACCGCATTTAAGGCAGATCATCCGGTAACTCTTGTCCATATTGATAAATTTATAGATGGAGCAGCTGTAAAAAGGGTAGGGGATATAACATATTCGGTATGTAAAGATGTAGTAGACGATATTTGTTTGGTGCCAGAGGGTGAGGTTTGCTCTACAATATTGAAATTATATAATGAAAATGCAATTGTAGTAGAACCGGCAGGAGTCTTAAGTATAGCAGCTCTTAACCATTATGCACCTGAAATAAGGGGTAAAAATGTCATTTGTATCGTTAGTGGTAGCAATAATGATATAGACCGTATGCAAGAAATAAAAGAACGCTCTCTCATTTTTGAAAGATTGAAGCACTATTTTATTATACGTTTTCCTCAAAGAGCTAATGCTTTAAAGGATTTTGTTAATAAGGTATTAGGAGAAAGTGATGATATTGTACGGTTCGAATATATGAAAAAGAACGAGAAAGAGAATGGACCAGCACTTATAGGTATTGAACTAGAAACCATTGATGAATATAACAAATTAATTGCTCGAATGGTAGATTATGGGCTCGACTTTACTGTTCTCGATCCGGATAGTGACCTTGGTCGATATATTGTCTAATTTGTTATTTATTGATGTATAGTCTATTATAAAATATATCAACAAAAACCTTCAAAAAAGTTTGAAGAAATAAAAAAAGTACATATCTTTGCATCGCTTTTGAAGGGAAGCGTTGTACTAAATGTACTGGAGAGATGGCAGAGTGGTCGATTGCGGCGGTCTTGAAAACCGTTGAACTGCGAGGTTCCGGGGGTTCGAATCCCTCTCTCTCCGCTGAAAGCCTAAGACAAAAGGCGACAAACAGCAGACAAGTCCTACAAATCAATGATTTGTGGGACTTTTTGCATTTAAGAGTGTCTGGGTGTAAAGCCATAAAAAAGCCAATTTTGGACATAGTTGCGTAACCAATTCGTAACCTACTCTCCAAAATTAGAAATAGGTTACGAATTGTCCGAAATTGGCAGTGTGTTGTCCATTATTGGCGGTCTGTATTTATCTCATTATTTGATTGTTAAAACTAATTTTGAAATTAAATTTTGAGTTATGCAAAAGAGTACATTCAACATCCTTTTCTATGTTAAAAGGAATGCAGTAAAAGCAAATGGCAAAATGCCAATTATGGGACGGATTACCGTCAATGGAGAAGCTGTTCAGTTTGGAGCAAAAACAGAAGTCAATCCCAAAATCTGGGATACGAAATCAGGAAAAGCTGTCGGAAAAACACAAGAAGTAATAGAACTCAATGGTATCCTTGAAAGTATCAAGGCTACTATGACAAAGATCTACCGTGAATTACAGGAACGGGAAACTACCGTAAGCCCTGAACGTATTAAAAACATCTTCTTTGGAGTAGAAATTAAACAACAGATGCTTTTAGACTTATTTAAAAGGCATAATGAAGATGTTGAAAGATTGGTGGGCATAAGCAAATCAAAGGCTACTTATCAGAAATATGAGGTAACACGTAAACATCTAACCAACTTTATTAAGGAGAAATACAATCGCTCGGATGTGGGATTAAAAGAAATTGACTACCTCTTTATTACAGATTTTGAAGTCTATTTACAAACCACCTGTGGCTGTAGTTCAAATACAACAGCCAAGTTCATGCAGTTTTTCAAGCGCATCGTCATTATCGCAAAAAACAATGACTGGATTAAAGCCGATCCATTTGTCAATTACAAAATTCGTATTAAGAAAGTAGATAGAGGCTATCTGACACAAGAGGAAGTCGAATCTATAATGGAGAAAAGGTTTTCTACAAAACGATTGGAACACGTGCGTGATATTTTTGTGTTTTCTTGTTTTTGCGGATTAGCATATATAGATGTAAAGAAATTGCGCAAAGAAAATATCCGAACCTCATTCGACGGTAATCTGTGGATTATTGGTAAAAGAGAAAAAACGGATGTGACATTTTCAATCCCATTGCTCGATATTCCTAAAAGGATATTAGAAAAATACGAAGGTACTTTGCCGGATAACCGAATACTTCCTGTACCAAGCAATCAAAAAATGAATGCTTACCTGAAGGAAATCGGTGCATTATGTGAAATTGATAAGGAAATTTCATTCCACCTTGCACGCCATACATTTGCCACTCTGACACTTAGCAAGGGCGTATCTATCGAAAGTGTTAGTAAAATGTTAGGGCATACGAACATAAGAACAACTCAAATTTATGCGAGAATTACAGATGCAAAAATCAGTCACGATATGAATGCTTTTGCAGGAAAAGTTAAAAGTATGGAGGAAAAAATGGCTATAAATCAATAATCATTATGGAACAAGGATATATTTGTAAATAATAATTGAAAAGTAGTCCACTAAAATAATTGAAAAGTATACCACCAGTTGAGTAAGATATAAGAGTCT
>USOX01000002.1 GCA_900556485.1 uncultured Dysgonomonas sp. | reverse complement strand
GGTACAAATCTGACAGAAAATCAGTCAAAACAACACGATTTATTGAGTAGCAAATATAAGATAAGTAAAAAGAAAAATCACTATAAGATAGTGGTTTAGTGATAGTTTATAATTATTTTCGATTGATTTTGATTTTTAATTATTTTCCGATACAAAATATGCTTAATTGTATATAACAAACTAATATACAGTGCAATTACGACTATTTATTTTTATGCGAGTAACAACGCAATAACAAAAACGTTCAAATACTTCATTTTAAGAGGTATTCTTGCATCTGCAAATATAATCAATCAAGTTACTTTCTAAAAGAGAAAGTTGAAAAGTTCCTAAGTTTGGAACTAATGTTATACGTGGTTATTTCGCCTATAATTTCGCCAAGATTATACATACTTTCACTTATATTGGGATACAAAAAAGGGCTAAATCTAAGAAATAGCCCTGTATTTATTCGTAAACTTCAATCAATTCTCACTAAGCATTGATTTTATGGATAAGTAATTTTGTTCGCTATATTCTTTCATCCGGTTATATACCTTGATTCTCCAACCTTTCGTTTGTGATGTCTTTACATTGGGTTCCTCATCGGTTGTTATTATACCGAAACTTTTGCTACCATGCGAACGATGCTCAAAATTATTCATCTTTATTGTGAGTTGGTTATTTCCAATATCCGTTATTGTCAGAGAATAATATATTAAGCCATCAACTGTTTTGTTGGCTCCCCATGAAAACGGAATATCAAAGTCAAAAGCGGCTTTAAGCACAATAAAACCGTCCTCTTTGTCTTTATACTGAATAACCTTACTGGCATCATTGTAGTTCTGTGCTATCTTTATCATAGCACTCTGATAGGTTCCCGGAATAGTGTCCTGATAAGATAATTGTTGAGAAAATAAGTTTGCGCTAATAAACAATATGGCAAACATAAAAATAACTTTTTTCATACTGTATTTGATTATTTATTTAACATCGACAATAACTAAACGATTATATATCTGTCCCTTAAAAACGTATTCTTCCATTTTTCCAATAACAATTTCCCACGTATTTTTTAATTGAGGTTTCGTTATTGCTTCAAATCCAACATATTGAAATTGTACATTTGAAATGAGAAAATATTTATGCTCTTTATTCTTTGTTTCTTTATTGAGCGTTTCTAAATCCTTAATTAATGCTTTTGATGGAGTAATAGTATTAAACTCCTCATCATAATCGTAAAGAGTGAAAGTTAATCTATCACAGATGGAACGATACCAATTACCGTCATGCCCGCCGTCAGCGGAAAGATACCCACAGCCACCCCCATAGTAAAAGGTCTGGGTATAATTTTGATTTGCGGCATACTCTATTAGATGATTTTCGTTAAAGTCATCTGATTCGTCTTTACTGCATCCAAAGAATATGGATAGGGCTAAAAGTAAGAATAAAATCTTTTTCATTGCTGGTCTATTTAATTGTTATTAATCGCTCTCAAACAGACCAACTACAAAAAAGAACGTGGGTCTGTACATTATCGGAGTAAGGTACGACCAAGCACCCACAGACCAACAATAAGCACAGCCCACGCATAGCACGGGCGTTTGCTCATTATTCAACGGTCTGTAATTTAATTTGGTCGTTTTTACTCCATTGAACAATAGCTAAACGCTATAATTCCTAATATTTTGCACAAAGATAGCGAATTATCAAATAGTAGCAATGCAAAGAAAGCAACTACATTTTCAGTTGTATTTTTAAGTCGTTTGTTCAACCTCTTTAGTGTTCAATAAGCAATCTTGATAAAAAAGCACGCAAATACATTATATACAGCGAAATAACTACTATTTTGGTTCTATTTAGAGAAAGGATAATTTTCCTGTTATTTTTTGCGTTTGTCAAAACTCTTTAGTGTCAAATAAGGGAATAAGCAAAAAAACATATATAATGCTCTGATTAACATATTGTTAGGTCTTATTTTTGCGTTGTTGACAGAAATCTCATTTTTTAAGTTTGTAAACCTCCTTATATAGCGTTAACCTGCCCTGCCTTAAAACTGATATTTTATTGCCTCCTCAACTTTCCGGTCAAGTTCAATAATAGCCTCACTTTGACAGGTAAAACCATTCTCAACATCGTTAGCAGCCTCAACCTCTTTTTTTAAATCATGGGCTTGCTTAGCGGTTAATCCATTCATTTTTTGCGCATTCTTTATTTGGTTTATGATTGCTGTCTGCCCGCCGTTCTGTGCTACCCAATCAATAGAACTGCATCGCCGAAAATCAGTTCTTGTTTTTACCGTATTGAAATTTATTTGTATATCATTGATTTTTTGTATTGATTTATAATAATTCCCCCAAAGATTAACCATTTCTAAATAGAAAGCCTCATCGTAAAGCAATGCACCCGTTATAGAACTTCTTTTCAGAGTTGCTGCTAATCGGCTTTTCAATCTTAGTTCCATTCTCATACAATTTCGCTTTTTGAAAAGTTCGGGTATGGGATTCTTTGCTGCTTTTTGCTCTCTAATTTTTTCATATAGGCAAAAAGAAAGATTCTTTTGATGATAATAAACCCCATTGGGTTGCTCGGACGGTTTGATATTACCACAATATCCCAAATGATTTAAATATACATCAATGGGGTATTTCAGAACGATATTTTGGGCTATATCAATCCGGCTCACAATAGCCCTATTCATTGGCAAATGTAGTATATCACTAAGTTTCTCTAATCCAAATTTTACATCATTACGCCCCATCGTTTGAAGATTATTCCCTAATAGCCATTTACAAAAACTACCATCTTTAACTCCAACACTATTCCGGCTAATAGAAACACTCAAATTTTCTAATATCCCGGTATAAGAATAATCTCCACTGGGGTATGTGTGTTTTATAACCTTATCGCAAAATTGTGGAATCTCATTTAAGAAATCGACATTTTCGGCTTCCATACTGGTTAATCGCATATCCAAACTGTCATACATTACTCAATCAGTAATAAAATACATCTTAATATAGAGAATGGGGATTGCTCCCCATCTCTGTTATAATTATTTTTCTGAAATAGCTTGTTTTCTTAATATTTCAATTTCCTTAGAAAACACCTCATCTGCAAATAAATGGTATAATTGGAGTTGATTGTTTTTTTGTCCCCTTGCAATCATTATTTCTATAATCTCATCATTGCACTGCATAAGAATAGCATCCAATGTTTCAAATATATTTCCAAACGCTAACAGTCGTGTAATATCCGGCATAAATACCTCACTTATATTGTATTTATGAAACAATATTTTGTCTGGTTCCCTTTTGAATTTAGAACTATGCAAGCCTTTTGTATCATCCAAATACATGAATAGTTGCCCTGTGTCGTTTCGGAGATTCTCAAATACCGGATAACTTTGGGTTGAGGCTATGCAGTCAATTCTATACCCACTTTTATTATTTAAGGATTTTTCAAATCGGTAATAATCTGTAAGAATCATGCTTTACCTCCTTTCTGCATTTTGCCCGTAGTAACATAACTTGTTGCTGCGAGTTCAATTTCGGCGGTCGTGGCTATTTTATTTTGCTTCATCCAGTTTTCGACCTCTGTACGGTCAAAATATATCTGCTTTCCGTTCGGCTTGTAATGTGGTATTTGGTGGCTACAAGTCAATTTATACAAGTGGCTTTTGCTTAATCCGGTCAAAATCGCTACATCATTGAAACAAAGCACATTTTTTGCTGATAGAATAGTAAGTTTTTCTATCTTATCCAATTTCTCTAAAATCTTTTCTTCCATTGTCTAATAATTTAATAGACATTGAAATAGTGCGCACTTTTCTTTGTCTGATTTGATAGTGCGAATTTCTCCGGTTTTTGGGTAAAAAAATATAGCTGATTATCTGACTTTTCACTGTGATAATCACAAGTCAGTTAATCAGCTATTCTGATTTTTAGTGGTTTACCTAATCGTTATCCTATTTGCTTTTATTTACTATCGTTTCTAACTCGTTATGATATTCACTTATTACATTGAGTTTATTATTTGTGTATGTATAGTTATTTGCCTTAAACTGCCCTCCTTTGGGAATTTCAAAAACATTATTGATAAGTGCCTTATCTGAAATTTCTTTGTCGGATATACCAATAAGAGAAAGAAAGTTTAAAAGTGATTTTTTATTGGGAACTATGCCCTTTGTGGTTTTATTCGTTTTTATCCATTTTAAGAGGTTATTGCTATCCGGCATATCAATTATACCTAACCGATATAAAAAGTCGTTCTCCGGCGTTTTTTCATCTAAATAACTATTGCTAATTAGTTCCTGATATACCAACCTCGCAGCATCTTCATTTAATGATGAGGTAAAATGAGCCGGGATTGAAGCAAGGTTAAAAATCTGTTCTATTTCTACCCAAAGAGAATTTCTTTGCTCTACACTCTTCCTATACTTCAATTTGTCGGTATCCATTATACCCCCTCGTTTTTCTCCAATGCGCTGTATTTCTTTATTTAGTAGCATCCAACGGCAAATAAGGTTTAGAAAATCTTCTTTGCTAATTCCTAAAGAATCTTCTTTATCAATCATTTCCTTTAGTGAATAATCATAGTAGTGCGCATCAATTTCCTCTCTGGTATGCCATGCAATAGCTGTTGTTTCTTTTCGTTCTCCAACTTGAAAAATTCTATTAACAACCCGGCTTATATCCATATCCGATAATATGCTGTCTATTTTTATATCCCTTATATTCATAGCTATTATCTTAATCCAATGAAATATCCGGGATGAGGTTTACAGCCTCTTGTTTCTTTTTATCCAAAACCTTAGCATATATCTGTGTGGTTTTTAACTCTTTATGCCCTAAGAGTTTAGATACTGTAAATATTTCAACCCCTAAGTCAATCATCATAACTGCAAATGTGTGTCGCCCGGAATGGAAAGTAACATCTTTTGTTATTCCGGCTTTCATACACCATTTTGATAATTCGGTTAGAGTTTGGCTATTATATCTAAAGCCGGAGAATACCAGTTTGTCCGGTTCCCCTCTCTCTCCCATAAATTCCTCTGCCTGTTTATTTATATCTAAATATTCTTGACCTTTTGTTTTTTTCTGCTTAAATACGACCCGTGTCTGTTCTCCAAAAGTTTGTACCTCTCCCCATGTCATTTTTTCAATGTCGCTTTTTCTTATTCCGGTTAAGCAACTAAAGAGAAAAGCACGTTTTAATACCGGGTATCTACAAGGCGTTTTCGCCAAAGCCTTAACCTCATCGAATGTTAGATAAACTCTTTCTGTTTCATCTTGTTTAAAGCCCTCAATACCTCTTAATGGGTTTACGGCTAATATTCTATCATCATAGGCTTGGTTTATACACGCCCTTAGTTTGTTGAAATAGCTAACTTTTGAGTTTTGGGAGAGTGATTTTGCTGCAACCTCATCATCCAGTTGGTTGTATTTTCTCTTATGTTGGTCTTTTGCTGCGTTGTTGAGGAAATCTTTAAAACCCTCTATAAAATTGGCATCAACGTGTTTAAAAGTGGTTTTCTCATCGCAATACTTTTCAAGATGCTTTAAGCAGCTAAACCAGTTTCCGTAATTTCCGGTACTGGCTTTTCTTTCTTCACATAGCTTTCTGAAATAGGCTAAAAAAGGAGTGTCGGTTTTAAAAGTATTGGTAAAGCCATATTCGCCGTTCTGTATTTCTATTTGGCGTTTGGCTTTTATGCTTAGGGCTGTTTGCAAAGTCTGTCGGTTTTGCTCTTTCTCTATCGGAGTTTTGGCATCAACCAAATAGAGTTTTAAAAACTCATAGCTTCTTTTTCCATTATGGTAAATATCAAGATATAGACTAATACCCCCATTGGCTATATTTTTCTCTCTAAGCCTTACAGGTTCTTTTTGCCCTTTGCTGCCCGTTTTTGATTTTGCTCCCATGATTATCGTTACTTTTTGTTACTCGATTTGTTTTAGGTAACAAAGTAACAACAAAAGAACAACAAATAAAAGCAAATCAAAAGAAAAGTAACGAGTTAATTTAAGTAGTTATGAATATTTGTAAGTTGCTGTAAATTAGCGAATATATTATCTTATTTTTGGCTCTATTTTTATTCTTATTTTCAGCACCAAAAATAGGGTTTACTTTCCGATACAAAACTTCCCAAAAATATTCCCCAATATCTCATCCGTAGAAATCTGCCCAGTTATCTCTCCTAAATAATGCATACATTCCCGTATATCCTGAGAAATAAAATCACCCGAAAGATTTAAGTCAAGTCCTTCCTGTACTCTTTGAATGGCAGATAAGGCATTTGATAAAGCCTCATAGTGCCTCATATTTGTAACTATGATATCCTGCTCTCCTATTTGTGGAATATTAGCCGCTTTTATAAGACTATCTTCTAACATGTCTGTTCCTTGGTCATATTTAGCAGAGATAAAGATACGTTCAGTAATTTCTTCTAATAATAGACTCTCTTTGTCAGCTTTTCGTTCAGCAGAAATAATATCCACCTTATTAAATATAAGGATTAGTTTTTTATCTTTTGCCGTCGGCAATATCTTACTGGCCAATTCGATAGTGTGCTCATTCGATGTTTCAGAATCAATAACCCATAAAATAATACTAGCTTGTTCTATCTTCTTGAAGGTTCGTTCTATTCCTATACTTTCTATTTCGTCCACTGTGTCTCGTATCCCGGCAGTATCAATCAACCTGAAAGTTAAACTTTGTATGTTGATAATATCTTCAATTACATCTCTTGTTGTACCGTGTATATCTGATACAATTGCCTTGTCTTCATGTAATAGTAGATTTAACAAGGTAGATTTACCTGCATTTGTCTCTCCTATAATAGCAACAGGTATACCACTCTTTACAGCATTCCCTATACTAAACGAGTCAGCCAGTTTCTTTATATGAGATTCTATTTGCTTTGCTGTTTCTTTGAGATTTTCTCTATTTGCAAACTCAACATCTTCTTCCGAAAAGTCCAGTTCCAATTCAATTAAGGATGTAAAATTCAATAATTCGGTACGAAGCTCAACTAGTTTGTTGCTAAAACCTCCCCGCATTTGGTTCATGGCCAAACGGTGTGTGGCAGCCGAAGAAGATGCTATCAAGTCAGCAACCGATTCAGCTTGCGATAAGTCCATTTTCCCGTTAAGAAACGCTCTTTGAGTAAATTCTCCCGGTTGAGCTAGGGATGCTCCTTGTGAAATTAATAGCTGCAAAACATTTTGTTGTATATATACAGAGCCATGACAAGATATTTCTACAATATCCTCTCCTGTGAAAGAGTGTGGCGCTTTAAATATACTTACCAATACTTCATCTAATACAGTATTATCTTTAACAATAGAGCCGAAATGAATAGTATTCGCCTTTTGCTCAGTTAGCCTTTTATTATTAGGAGCCTTGAAAACAGTATCCACTAATTCGATACTACCTTTACCAGACACACGTATTACAGCGATTCCCCCTATTCCGGCAGGTGTAGATATGGCAACTATTATATTGTTTTCTTGCATATTATTCTGGATTTTGACTCAAAGTTACACTGTTTTATAATGATAAACAAAAGATGTTGAATACTCATATAAATAGAAGAGGACAGTTTTCCACTGTCCCCTCTCAACCAAAGTATGATGTTTTATTATAACATTTCTTTTTTTGCTTTCATCGAAGAGTAACCCAGATAGAAGATGATGACTGCATACATTCCCAGCCCAAGTATTTCCGAACCGCTATGACTCAGCCATTCTTCATTTACCAGATTTACTCCGGCAAAGCGCATTGTGGCACTAACTACACCCATCAAAGCTCCTCCGGCAATAAATCCAGAGGCAAGTAGTGTCCCCTTTTCAACGCGAGCTGTATTTAAGGCTTTGTCTTTGCTGCGGCTACCAACATACCAACTTACTGCACCTCCAATTAATAAAGGTACATTTAACTCCATCGGAATAAACATCCCTAATGCAAAAGCCAATGCAGGTACACGCATAAAAGTCAGAATCAAAGCAATTATCGCCCCAATACCATACAGTATCCAAGGTGCGCCTTGCCCCATCATTAGTGGTTCTATAACAGCAGCCATCGCGTTTGCCTGAGGAGCTACTAATGCATTAGGCCCTGTAAAACCATATGTTTTATTTAATATAAGGATGACTCCGCCAACAGTAGCTGCTGATACGAGTGTTCCCAGGAATTTCCATGATTGCTGTTTTGCAGGGGTAGAACCTAACCAATAACCAACTTTTAAATCGGTGATAAATCCTCCGGCCATTGATAAGGCAGTACAAACCACACCTCCTATAATTAAAGCTGCTACCATTCCCGAAGTACCCTTAAGACCTACAGCCACCATTACAAGAGAAGCTAATATCAAGGTCATCAAAGTCATTCCCGATACAGGGTTAGAACCAACAATGGCTATAGCATTTGCCGCAACCGTTGTAAATAGGAATGCAATAATAGCAACTACCAATATACCCACAACAGCGAATAATAAATTATGTATAACACCAAGCCAGAAGAATAAGAAAGTGACGATAAGTGCTAATATTACCCCAATAGAAATAATTTTCATTGGTAGGTCACGCTGTGTACGTTTCTCTATTTGTTTAGAGCCTGATGCACCACCTTTTAATTCTTTAGAAGCAAGTCCTACTGCTCCTTTTATAATCCCCCACGATTTTACAATACCTATGATTCCGGCCATTGCTATACCACCGATACCTATATGACGGGCAAATGTGCTGAAAATACTTTCAGGAGCCATTGCTGAAATATCTCCTGCAAATGACGGATTTATAATTTGAAGTAAAGAATCGCTTAATAGTGGAAGGATAGGAACAATAACAAACCATACTAATGCAGAACCTGCACATATTATAGCTGCATATTTCAGTCCTATAATAAAGCCTAAACCTAAAACTGCCGCACCTACATTTACTTTAAATACCACCTTTGCCTTATCTGCAATTTCAGCACCGAAAGGAAGTACACGCGATGTAAAAGTTTCGGCCCAGGTACCGAAAGTAGCTATTAGAAAATCATACAAGCCACCAATTAATCCGGCTATAATAAGAGGTTTAGCTTGTCCCTCTCCTTTTTCACTCGAAATTAATACTTGAGTGGTAGCTGTAGCCTCAGGGAAAGGATACTTTCCGTGCATATCCGATACAAAGTATTTTCTGAACGGAATTAAGAAAAGGATACCTAAAATACCTCCTAAAAGAGAACTAAGGAAAACCTGAAAGAAATCTACTGCTATTTCAGAATACTTAGACTGTAAAATATATAATGCAGGAAGCGTGAATATTGCCCCGGCAACAATCACGCCACTACTGGCTCCAATCGATTGGATGATGACATTCTCACCTAAGGCATTCTTTCTTTTAAATGCGCTGGACAATCCTACAGCTATTATGGCAATAGGTATCGCAGCTTCAAATACTTGTCCCACTTTCAGTCCTAAGTAAGCAGCAGCAGCACTAAAAATAACAGCCATGATCAACCCCCACATTACAGACCAAGGTGTTACTTCCTTGTATTGTCTGTCTGGCGACATTATAGGCTTATATTCTTCTCCTTGATTCAGCTCCCGAAAGGCATTTTCCGGCAATCCGGTTACTTTTTCTTCGTTTTCTGTTCTCACGTGTTGTATTTTTATAGGTTATTAAGAGTCTGCGAAAATAAATAATCTTTACATAGTAAAACTTCAACGTTTATGACTCCTAAATATATTGGAATCTTGAAATATGAAATCTTGAAATGTAAATTATATAATGACTGCAAATCTACATTATTTATTGGAAACATAAAAGCTGTTCAAAAACAGCTTTTTATATAATGTCCAGAACTCTTTTAATCGTTGTGATAAGGTATGTTTTTATACTCGCAAAGTTCTATGATTTTACTCTTTACTTTTGTTATATCATTATATTTCAGTTCAGAAAGATCCAGATTCTTCTGTTTTTGTCCGCCATTAACAAAGAAAATAATATATCCGGGACCAATATTTACCTTGCTTACATTAACCCATTCAACCTTTTCACTTTTTTTACCGAAAAGCTGCGATGCAATTCCTTCATTATCTATTTTTAATATGGGAACAGGCAGCCACACTGTATTTCTCAATAATATTAATGCAGCAAACACAACACATATTAATGCACCTATAAAAACAATACCATAGCTTTTAATAATAACTTGACTAATTCCAATAAATAGTCCGAAAGCAATAAAGTAAACAGACAAAACAATATTTGTTGTCTTCTGTGTTTTCGTTGTACCGTAATTCAAATTTAATTCGTTCATCCTTATTAGTTTTTTATAAAAAGTGACAAAAGTGACACTTTTTTATATGTTTTTTACTGTAACTTTTTTTCGATCTGTCAACACACTTATTATTCATCCTATATAGATAAAAATATAACGGAATATTTATCTCTTTTGTTGATAATTATTTAGATATATCTATTCATTACAAATATCTTTTATTACCAACCCTGCTAATGTAAATCCGAATATTGCAGTAATATGAGCAAGCGTTCCATTCGTTTGAGCCTTGATACTAGGATTATTCTGTTTTGCAACCTCCGAACTCTTCGATTCGTCAAATTCATATTTCAACCCTTTGTTTTCCAGTAGTTCATCACTATATACGCATAGAAACTTCTTTCCTGGTCTGTCTTCTTTCTTCATTCTTCGGCGTAATGCAGCACCAAGGGGACACCCCTGAACTTTCCAAAATTCAGCAACTTTTATTCGGGTTGGATCCATTTTAAGGGCAGCACCCATCGACGAGAACAGTTTTGCTTTTGTATGTGTTGCAGTTTTAATCAGATGAATTTTATGCTTCAGGCTGTCTATCGCATCCACTACATAGTCATACGAACCTATCTGAAACGAATCAGAGTTCTCTTCACTATATACCTGAGCTATAGCTGTAATGTTGGCATCCGGATTTATTTCCAATAAACGTTCTTTCAGTACATCTACTTTTTGTCTTCCTACAGTTTTTGTTGTTGCCATCAATTGGCGGTTAATATTTGTTTCGCAAACGCGGTCAGAATCTACTATGGTAAGATATTTTATCCCCGAACGAATCAGGCTTTCTGCACACCAACTGCCAACGCCTCCTACACCGAAAAGAATAACCCGGGTATCGGCTATCTTTTCCATCATTTGACTTCCAAGCAAAAGTTCGGTTCGCTTAAAAATTCCTTTCTCTTCCTCCATTATTAATTTTTTCTGATTTTTCGGGTTGTAAACTTACAATAAATATTTCTGATTTTCATGTTAAGAAAATAATCATGTATCTTTGTCCCTCAATGGAATATGGTTACTAGCCAGAATAAAGACTTACTGTCATAATTATTTTTATAAACACATCTATGAATATTTTATTATTAGGAAGCGGAGGCCGCGAAAATGCATTAGCATGGAAGATCAAACAAAGTGTAAAAGTGAGTAATCTGTATGTAGCACCCGGAAATGCAGGAACTCATCTGATTGCACAGAATGTGGACTTATCTATAACTGATTTTCCTGCCATTAAGCGATTTACTCTTGATAATAAAATCGATATGGTGGTTGTAGGTCCCGAAGAACCATTGGTAAGGGGCATATACGACTTTTTTGTAAACGATACGGAAGTAAAACATATTCCTGTTATAGGGCCTTCAATGGAAGGTGCGAAATTGGAAGGCAGTAAAGACTTTGGCAAACAATTTATGATGCGCCATAATATTCCTACAGCTCGCTACAGAAGTTTTACACTTGGGCAGCTGGATGAAGCTTATAGTTTTCTCGAAGAATTAGAGGCGCCCTATGTGTTAAAAGCGGATGGCTTGGCTGCAGGTAAAGGAGTACTTATTATCAACGATTTGGATGAAGCTAAACGTGAGTTGAAAGAAATGCTAAGCGGTATGTTTGGCGATGCCAGTAAGACTGTTGTGATAGAAGAGTTCCTTTCAGGTATCGAATGTTCTGTATTTGTACTCTCTGATGGCGATTCATACAAAATACTTCCTGTTGCTAAAGATTATAAGCGTATAGGAGAAGGCGATACAGGTCTTAATACAGGTGGAATGGGAGCCGTTTCTCCGGTTTCTTTTGCCGATGAGGTATTTATGAAAAAAGTAGAAGACCGGATTGTTATACCTACAGTAGAAGGACTCAAAAAAGACAATATAATATATAAAGGATTTATTTTCCTTGGCTTGATCGAAGTAAAAGGAGAGCCGATGGTCATCGAGTATAATGTACGTATGGGTGATCCGGAGACAGAAGCAGTGATGCTGCGTATTAAATCAGATTTAGTATCTCTGTTAGAAGGTGTCGCTACAGGAACCCTCGCTGAGAAAACAATGGAAACAGATGATAGATATGCTGTTACAGTGATGCTCGTTTCCGGCGGATATCCTGGCGATTATGAAAAAAATAAAGAAATAACCGGCTTAGAATTGGTTACAGACAGTGTCCTTTTCCATGCCGGTACAAAGTTGTCAGGAGGTAAAGTCCTTACCAATGGAGGGCGTGTAATTGCTGTTAGCTCATATGGCACAACAAAAGAAGAGGCATTAGCAACCTCTTTCAAAAATGCAGAAATCGTATCCTTTGACAAGAAATATTATCGCAAAGATATAGGCTTTGACCTAAAATAATGGCAATACCAAAATCATATAAAAACAATATAGCCGAAGGCAAAGGTATCCTTGTCTTTTCTATAGTCTGTGCAGTCATTATACGCTTTGTGTATTATGGATGGGGCGGAGAGCCTTCTGTCGATTGGTCAGATAGTCCTATTGGGACATTATTGTTCAATCTATTTAGTAATTCTTTTATCTCATTTATTGCATCAGGCATCAGTGTCGTATGTTTAGCGCTTTTGGCTGCATATATTAATACTACCAATTTGCTTATCCGCAGGCGGACACTTTTACCTTCAGCTATAATAATTCTTTTATTTAGCTGTCATCCATCTTTTATTTATATGTCTCCTCAATACTTTGGAGTATTGGCTGTGATGTATGTTATATCGTTGTTATTCGTATCATATAATGCCACAAATAAATCAATTGCTGCTTTTGCCTCGGGATTTGTTCTGGCTGTAGGGAGTTTGTTTTCCCCCGTTTTGATATTATATTACTTAGTCTTATGGTTAGGTCTGGCTTTGATGCGATGTTTTAGTCTAAAATCATTTTTAGCAACCATTCTAAGCTGTGTAATGGTGTATTTCCCTGTTTATTCTATCTTTTTATTTGTAGGGGAATTAAATACACTTTACGATTGTTTTTCATCTTTCGCTGTAGTACAGCTGTTGGACTTCCCAGTATTGGACTTCAGTATTTCACAATGGGCTATTATCCTGTGCTTCTTTTTGGTATTTGGTATTATAATGGCAGATAATTATGTAAACAGGTATAAAGATAAAATAAAGGTGAGGGCATATTTATCCTTACTTGCTCTTTTTGTGTCCGTTGGTTTTCTCTTGTTTGCATTATTGAATATCACTCCTTTAATGAGCTTATATGTGGTATTAGCAGCAGGAGCTTTACTTCTGGGGCATTTCTTTGCATTAGCAGAACAAAAAGTGACCACAATGCTTTTCTATTTTCTTGGAGTAGTCTATCTTTTCATTTGTTTTTTACCTTTTTTGTCATTCTAGGGTAAACATTTATCCTTTTTTTAGCGTTTCTAATAGTGTACAATAGCGAATTTATTGTATTTTGCGAAGGTATTAATACTTGAGTATCTAGTATATATAATCTTTAAATTTTGAAATCTAAAATAAGGAGGAAGTTATGAAAACTATAGTTGCTATCAGTATAATTATATCCGCTTTACTGTTTAGTTGTAAATCCGGAGATTCTCTTACAAAACAAGAGCAAATAGATCAAATTACAGAGAAGATTGAAAGTCAAAATTATAAATTTGTACCTCGTACTGCTATGCCTATGAGTGGGCGCACTATAAATCTCAGCTATTCTTATTCATTAGATGTTTCTAAAGATACAATCAGTTCTTATCTTCCATACTTTGGCAGGGCATATTCGGCACCTCTACCAATGGATGAAGGAGGTGTAAAATTTGTTGCTACAAATTTTGAATACACTATTTCTGAAAAAAAGAAAGGCGAATGGGATGTTAAAATTAATGTAAAGGAAAATAACAGACTATACGATCTTTCTTTAATAATAGGAGACTCTGGCAATGCTACACTTACTGTTAATGAGCAAAATAGACAATCAATTTCTTTCTTTGGCAAGATTGAATAAATAATAATATTTACTATTTCGACTGTTTTTTAAGCAGAAAAGTGATATATTTGGAAAATTATTACTTATTTCGCATCATTTAAAAAAGACGCCAAATATTTTTTTTGAATATTTTCTTATGCAAATATCCTTCACTGCAGAGCAAATTGCTACAGTCTTAAATGGTACAATTGAGGGAGATCCTTCAGTTGCCGTGAATAATTTTTCGAAAATAGAAGAAGGTAAACCGGGAACACTAACATTCCTAGCCAATCCCAAATATACCAACTATATATATACAACTAAAGCGAGTATCGTTTTGGTTAATAACGACTTTGTTGCCGAGCATCCTATTGAGGCTACGCTGATCAGATGCTTTAATGCATATGCAGCTCTTGCTGTTTTATTAGACATGATGGAAAAAATGAAGCCTCGTAAAACGGGAGTGGAACCAATGTCGTATATCTCAGAAACAGCAGAATTAGGCGAAAATGTATATGTTGGCGCATTTGCTTATATTGGTAATACATCTAAAATAGGTAATAATAGCCAGGTATATCCTCAGACATATATCGGGGATGATGTAAAAATAGGGGAAAATTGTATAATATATCCTGGAGCAAAAATATATCCTGGTTGCATTATCGGTAACAATTGTATAATACACTCAGGTGTAGTTATCGGCAGTGATGGTTTCGGATTTGCACCTGAAGATGGAGTTTATAAGAAAATACCTCAGATGGGTATCGTTATTATAGAAGACGATGTTGAAATAGGAGCAAACACTACTGTGGACAGAGCAGTAATGGATGCAACGATAATACATAAAGGGGTTAAGCTTGATAATCTGATACAAATAGCTCACAATGTCGAAATAGGAGAGAATACGGTAATGGCTGCGCAAGTCGGTATATCGGGCTCTACTAAAGTGGGAAAAAATTGTATGTTTGGAGGACAAGTAGGATTGGGCGGCCATATTACCATTGGTGATAATGCAAATATTGGGGCTCAGTCGGGAATAATAAGTAATATAGAGCCGAATGCCAAAATATTAGGTGCTCCGGCAATCCCGGTACGCGATTTTTTCCGTTCTAGTGTAGTATTCCCAAAACTACCGGAAATGTATCGTCAGATCAATCAGCTACAGAAAGAAATAGAAAAATTGAAATCTAACTATAAACAAGACTAGTTAAGTTAAGCAGAAAAAATGAGCAAGCAACATACGCTGAAAAGCAGTTTTACCTTACAAGGAAAGGGACTACACACAGGCCTTCCGATAACAATAACATTCAATCCGGCTCCGGATAATCATGGTTATAAGATAAAAAGAGTAGATCTTGAAGATCAGCCAGTAATAGATGCGATTGCCGAGAACGTGGGGAATACCCAACGGGGGACAGTCCTCATAAAGGGAGATGTTCATATCAGTACAGTAGAACATGCAATGGCAGCTCTATATGCTTCGCGTATAGATAATTGTCTTATTGAGGTTAACGCACCGGAATTTCCTATATTGGATGGAAGCTCTATTCAATATATTGAGGCTATCAAAGAAGTAGGTTTGGAGGAGCAAATTGAAGAAAGGGACTATTTTATTGTCCGCCAAAAGATGGAAGTAGTAGATGAAGAAACCGGATCGAAGCTAACATTGCTGCCTGATGATCGTTTCTGCATTAACTCATTCATCGAATTCGAATCCAAATATATACCTAACCAATCTGCCTCATTAGAAAATTTAGAGGATTTCAATAAAGAAATCGCTAGTTGCCGCACATTTGTTTTTGTTCGCGAGATACAGAAACTACGGGAAGCAGGGTTGATTAAAGGTGGAGACTTAGATAATGCAATCGTGATATATGAACGCCAGATATCTCAGCAGGATTTAGATAGTTTAGCTGATTTGTTGGGCGTTCCTCATAAAGATGCATCTGAACTAGGATATCTTAATAATAAGCAAATTCAATATCCGAACGAGCCTGCAAGACATAAATTGTTGGATATCATAGGGGATATGGCCTTGATAGGAAAGCCGATCAAAGGTCGTATAATAGCTACTCGTCCAGGACATAAAATAAATAACAAATTGGCACGTTTAGTTCGTAAACAGATTAAGATGAACGAAGTTCAGCCTCCCATTTACGATCCTAATAAAGAGCCTGTTTTTGATATAAATAAAATTAAGGAACTTTTACCTCACCGCTATCCCTTTTTGATGGTTGATAAAATCATTGAAGTAGGACAAAAGTATATTGTAGGAGTAAAGAATATTACTACAAACGAACCTTATTTCGAAGGACATTTCCCTCAAGAACCTGTTATGCCTGGAGTTTTACAGGTAGAGGCAATGGCACAAATAGGGGGGTTACTAGTACTGTCGCAAGTAGAAGAAGCAGAAAGATATTCTACATATTTTCTGAAAATTGACAATGTGAAATTCAGGAGCAAAGTGGTGCCTGGGGATACACTCGTATTTAGGCTTAATATGATGTCTGAAATAAGGCGTGGTATAGCTAATATGAAAGGCTATGCTTTCATTGGAGAAAAACTTGTTTCAGAAGCTGAGTTTACAGCACAGATAGTAAAGAATAAGTAATCGAAAGAGCTTTAATCTAACAGTGGATAATTGCAATGAATTATTGCAGTTGTACTTAATAAAAGTAATAAATAGGTCTGAGACCTTAAATAAATTTAGTATTATGTCAAAGATATCTAATCAGGCTTATGTTCACCCCGAAGCAAAAATTGGGGCAGATGTTACTATAGAGCCATTTGCATTTATTGACAGCAATGTAGAAATAGGAGATGGCACACATGTGATGTCCGGAGCAAATTTGCGTTCTGGTTCGCGTGTCGGTAAACAATGCCGGATATTTCCGGGAGCAGTTATCGGAGGCATACCTCAGGACCTTAAATTTAAGGGAGAGGATACATTAGCTATAGTAGGAGATAATACAACAGTTAGAGAATGTGTTACAATAAACAGAGGCACAGCTTCGAAAGGACATACAACCGTAGGCAGCAATTGTTTATTAATGGCTTATAGTCATATAGCCCACGATTGTGTGCTTAGCGATTATGTAATTATTGGTAATGCAACTCAGTTGGCCGGAGAGGTTGAAGTCGACCATCATGCCATACTAAGTGGAGGAACACTTGTACACCAGTTTACCCGTTTGGGAGCTCATGTAATGATTCAGGGAGGTACCCGTTTAGGTAAAGATATTCCTCCATATATTATCGCCGGACGTGAGCCAGTTTGTTATTCAGGCGTAAATTTAGTAGGTCTGCGTCGAAATGGTTTTTCGAATGAAAAAATAAATGAAATACAAGAAATCTATCGTACTATTTATCAGGCAGGATACAATTTTTCTGATGCAGTAAATAAAATAGAAAAAGAGTTTGAAGAAACTACTGAAATGCGTTTCATTGTAGATTTTATTAAATCCTCTCCTCGCGGTATTGTTCGGGGATATATGGGATGATATATCAATAAAATATAAATTAAAATCCATTTAGAAAATCTAAGTGGATTTTTTATTTTAAAAAGCGTATCTTTGCAGCCTCAAATAATAAATATGCAAAATATTAGAAATATTGCGATTATCGCACACGTTGATCACGGTAAAACGACCCTTGTTGATAAGATGTTACTTGCTGGTCAACTTTTTAGGGAAAATCAATCAACAGGAGAGCTTATTCTCGACAATAATGATCTCGAACGTGAACGAGGTATTACTATTCTATCTAAGAATGTTTCGATCAACTATAAAGGAACAAAAATAAATATAATAGATACTCCCGGTCACGCCGACTTTGGAGGAGAGGTAGAGCGGGTATTGAATATGGCAGATGGCTGTCTGTTATTGGTTGATGCTTTCGAAGGACCAATGCCTCAGACCCGTTTTGTATTGCAGAAAGCAATTCAGATAGGACTGAAGCCTATTGTTGTAATAAATAAAGTGGATAAGCCAAATTGTCGCCCCGATGAGGTTCACGAGATGGTATTTGACTTGATGTTCAGTCTAGATGCAAGCGAAGAACAATTGGATTTCCCAACAATCTATGGTTCGGCAAAACAAGGATGGATGTCCGCAGACTGGCATAAGCCAACAGAAGATATTACACCTTTACTAGATACAATTGTAGAAAATATCCCTGCACCCGTAGTATTAGAAGGAACTCCTCAAATGCTCATCACATCTCTCGATTACTCGAAGTATGTTGGACGTATAGCAGTTGGCCGTATTCATCGTGGCGAGCTGCGTGAGAATATGGATGTTTCGTTATGTAAACGCGATGGTAGTATCGTAAAAACTAAAATAAAGGAATTAAATACATTCGAAGGTTTAGGTCGTACAAAGGTTTCGTCGGTACAATGTGGAGATATATGTGCTCTTGTTGGTATCGAAGGATTTGAAATTGGTGATTCTATTGCTGATATCGAAAATCCGGAACCATTACCAACTATCGATATTGATGAACCAACAATGTCAATGTTATTTACCATTAACGATTCACCTTTCTTTGGGAAAGATGGTAAGTTTGTAACATCGCGACATATTCACGATCGATTGATTCGCGAATTAGACCGGAATCTGGCTTTGCGTGTTGAGCCAACAGATAGTGCAGATGCCTGGATTGTTTACGGACGTGGTATTCTACATTTATCTGTTCTGATAGAAACAATGCGTCGTGAAGGTTACGAGCTACAGGTAGGGCAACCAAAGGTTATTATAAAAGAAATAGATGGTGTAAAACACGAACCTGTAGAACAATTAACTATAAATTTACCGGAAGAATATTCGAGCAAGATTATAGATTTGGTAACTCGCCGTCGTGGAGAGTTAACAATGATGGGTAGTAAAAGAGATAGGGTATATCTCGAATTTACAATACCTTCCCGTGGAATTATCGGGTTAAATAATGCTGCCCTTACTTTGTCTGCAGGAGAGGCTGTTATTGCTCATCGCTTCTTAGAATTCCAACCTTGGAAAGGAGATATAGAGAAACGTGCCAATGGCTCTATTATAGCTAGTGAATCGGGTAATGCATTTGCTTATGCATTAGATAAATTGCAAGACCGGGGACGCTTCTTTGTTGAGCCTCAAACCGATATTTATATGGGACAAATTGTTGGAGAACATAATAAAGATGGTGATTTGGTTGTGAATCTTACAAAATCGAAGAAGTTAACAAATGTGCGGGCATCAGGTACAGACGATAAAGTCAGACTTGCCCCTCCTATTATTTTCAGTTTGGAAGATGCTCTGGAATATATTAAGGAAGACGAATATGTGGAGGTAACACCTCATTCTATCCGTCTGAGAAAGATATACCTGGACGACAACGACAGAAAACGAATGGCAAAGAATAATATTTAAAATACTAATGGAAGCCCTTATTTATTGATAAGGGTTTTTTTATTCCTATTCTTTTGGGAGAGTGGATGTATTTATATTATTTTGCTTCACTAATACATGATGAAACTATAGCATGGATTTATTTCTACATATTATTTATTTTTTTATTATATCCATATTTATCATAATAGATATCAAGAAAGGGCTATTATATAACTGGGTATTGGCAATCATACTGATGTTAGTGGTAAATAATAGCTTTTTATTTTTATCTGCTTTTGACCTATTTGCCCAAAAGAATGATTTTTCCTTGGATTTAACAGGTCAAATATTCTCCATAATACTGTTTCTCTATATATGGCTGCGAATACAATTAATTCCATGTGCAGTAGATACTGATATTTCACGGATGGTGAAAATTGTATATAGGGGACGGCGTTTGTTGTTATTAGCTTTGATTCTTTTATTTATACAGTTGATTGTATTATTTAATTATACGATTCTTAATGACCTTATTCCAATAACAACTGAGCAATTCCGAAACAATAATATATTAGCATTTATCGCTATCCTGTTAACCTTCTTGAATGGATGGTTTCGTATTTTTATATTTTCAACAAGGCTTAGGGTATTACGGCGCATTATTGTATCCATTCTTATTTGGATACCGGTAATCAATATTTTTGTGATTCTTTATATGTGCAAGATGGCAGCTATAGAATACGATCATGCCTGCAATAAAGCATATAATGAAAATATGAGGAAAGATTCACTTGTCTGTGAAACCAAATACCCATTATTAATGCTTCATGGAGTAGGCTTTCGTGATTTTAAATATATCAACTATTGGGGACGTATACCTAAATATCTGGTAAGGAATGGAGCTAGGGTTTATTATGGGCATCAGGAAGCATTAGGCACAATAAAGGATAATGCTGCAATGGTGAAGGATAAGATAATGGAAATTATAGAAGAAACAGGCTGCGATAAGGTAAACATTATAGCTCATTCCAAGGGTGGGCTAGATGCTCGCTATACTATTACTACATTAGGCATGTCTGATTATGTGGCCTCACTTACAACTATTTCGACGCCTCATAGGGGGAGCACTTTAGCTGACTTTGGGGATAAATATATATCGGATAAGCTGTACAGAAAAGTAGCCAATATATTTGATAAATATTTCTTAAAAATAGGGGACAAAAATCCGGATTTTTATACTGCAATGCACCAGTTCACCCAAGAATATGCTGAAGAATTTAATAAAAATACTCTGGACGCAGAAAGTGTTTATTACCAAAGCTATATGTCTCTTATGAAGAACTGTTTCAGTCACTCTCTCTTGTCCATTCCTTATCTCATAATGTGTTTTTCAGACAAACAGAATGATGGCTTGGTAACATTAGATTCTGCAAAATGGGGCGAATTTAGAGAAACATTTACAAATAAAAGATTTCGTGGAATCTCCCATGGTGATATGATTGACCTGACAAGAGGTAATTATAGGAATTTTGATGTTATAGAAGTGTATATTAAGATGGTTGCAGATTTAAAAGCCAAGGGTTTTTAGCTCAATTATTGATTCCTAATTTTTTGTAATAATATATCCCATACTTTTTCTATATAGCGTATACTTTCCAATAACCAATTAGAATACACAGCATTCTTTTTGTATGCTTGCATGTGATCTCTGAATATCTGTTTGTGGCTAGAGAGACCAGAAGTAGATACTCCACCTATACGCATTGTTACACAATTTATAGGGACATACTTTGTTTGGATTCTATTCACAAAAATCAATCGTAATAGATTCTCGAAATCTGCACCAATCTTAAATGAACAATCGAATGTCCCATATTTTTCATAAACAGATCTTCGGCAATAGAATGATGGATGAGCAGGCATCCAACCCATCCGCATTTTCCATCTACGAAAATTTGCTGATGAATAATGACGTACGCATTTACTCAAATCACCATCTTTTACATAGTGAATATCTCCATATACAGCATCCACTTCAGATATTTCAAGCTCACGGATAAGAGTTTCAATAACATTGTCTGATGTGTAAAAATCGTCCGAGTTCAATATTCCAACCACTTCACCAGTAGCCATAGCTATTCCTTTGTTCATAGCATCATACATCCCTTTATCCGGTTCACTAATCCAACGCATTCTTCCTGCAAATAGAGGCTCGTATTCTTTGATGATGCTCATCGTATCATCTGTCGATGCTCCATCTATTATAATGTATTCAATATTTGGATAGCTTTGACAAAGTACACTCTCTATTGTGTTACGTAATGTTGTTGCACTATTGAAGGTAGTGGTAATAATGGAGATTTTCATGACACTACAAATGAAATTAAGATATAATTCGTTCTCTAACTTTTATTGCAGGGATACCTTGATAGATAGAATAAGTTTCCAAATTATGGCTAGCTACAGAGTTTACACCTAAAATTGAATGAGAATGTAAAGTTACGCCGGGACAGACAATGGACTTAGCACAGACCCAACTTCCATCCTCCAGTATTATATCCCCAATGATTAGATCGAATGTCTCCTTTCTATAATTATGATTTCCACAAAGTAACATTGCCCCTTGGCTGATACAAACATTGCTGCCTATCTTGACTGTGGCTAAATTGTCGATCCATACATTTTCACCAATCCAAGAGTTATCACCTATTTCTAAAAGCCAGGGATATTTGATGTTTACTCCAGGTTTTATTGTTACTCCTTTGCCTATTTTAGCCCCAAAGAAACGTGTAGTAATTACTCTAATACGCGAAGAGGGATTTATTGAACTCTTCAAGACGATAATATTGACAAAGTACCAAAGGAAACATTTTAACGTGTTTCCGGGATGATACCATGAATTATTATATTTTGAGAGATTAGTCCTCATAAACAAAGTTAGGTTTAGGTGCTTGATTTAAGATCCATTCATAAAGTTTTTTCATCTGCTCGGCGACTTTATCAGCAGTATATTTTTCCATGATTAATTTATACCCATTATCACCCATAGCAAGCAAATTGTGTTTAGGCATCTCTATAATTTGCGAAATAGTTTGGGCAATATTTTGAGGAGTACAGTCGATCCACCACCCACATTGATAGGTATTAAGTTCTTTCCATGGCGTACCAAGGCTAGCTACAACTGGGGTCTTACAAATCAAAGCTTCAGTAATAATCATACCAAAATTCTCAAAATCACTAGGGACAAATAAAGCTGAGAGTTTTGATAACATCTCGTATTTCTTTATTCCATTAACAAATCCTGTAAAATTTACGTTTGTCAGTCCCAGCTTTTTTGTTTCGGATTTTAAAAATTGCTCATACATATCATCGCCTTTTCCCATTATTATAATTTCAAAATCTTGTTGAGGTAGCATTGCTGCTCCATAAAGAAGATTTTCAACTTTCTTTCTTGGGTGTAATCTTCCTAGAAAACCGATTTTTTTCGGAAGATGAGATATAAGAACAGTTTGTTCTTTTGCGATGTTCAATGTTTCTATGTAATTTGGTATATTCACTGGATTTGGAATAACAGCGATAGGTCCTTTATAGCCAAACTGTCGTACATATTCCATTTCTTGTTGACAAGTGGCATGAATACAGATAGCTTTCATTATATCTTTATCAAAGAAAAGCTTTGCCATTAGTTTTTTTTTCCAAGCAGATCTTGCAAGTGCCTGTGGATACAACATACCATGAGTCGTAATAATATAAGGCTTTCTTTTTTTGCGAGCTATTGAGCAGGTAGTATGATTACAATGCATCCATATTCCATTGGTGTGGTAAAGATCATATTCACTTGTTTCCAAAAAGTTCTTTATTCCTTTTGAATAACTATAGGGAGGGATTTTACTGTCATTTGGTAAAGTTATAATCCATTCTTCATTATTTCCCATCAAACGATCTGAGGGGTCGCTTCCCATCAAAGTAAGCAAATTTATGTTGCATTCTTGTTTATGTAAAGCATTTAATAAATCATATGTACATGTAGATGTTCCTCCTGATTTTGCACCGAAATTGGGAATGGTTTGTAGTACCTTCATGACTTATTAATTATTTTTTTAAGAAGAGCTATTTGATAGTGAGGATTAAATTTACTATCAATAATGTTGTAACAATTTTTATGAATATTATTTTTTTTGTCATGAGCATATTCAATCCATCTGTGAATCGTATCTGTGAGCGAATCCAAATTGTCATACTCATAAAATGCACCATTCACTCCATTTTTTATTATTTCAAATTCAGGCATCTGCATGGAAAAATTGTTATGTGTAATCACCGGACATCCATACGAAAAAGCATGAATTGATGTTAAACCCACATTCCCTGGTGATACACATGCATCAGCATTATAAAAATATTCCCCTAAACGATGCTCGTCATAACATGCCCCACATAACCATACATGGTTTTCAAGTTTCCTGTTCTTCAAAAAAGATTTTATATCAAATTCTGGCATTGGATCACCAACCAAAGTGAGATTTACAGGTATTCCTTGTTTTTGTAAACATACGATTGCTTCAATCAGCATATCTATCCTCTTTATTTGTGTAATTCGTCCGACAAAGATTAAATTGGGATGATTATTTTTGAAATGCTCTTTATAGATATTAGTTTTTTTTAAGTCATTTCTTATCTTTAACTGTGTATCATAATCCAATGAATTGGCAATACAATGTAATTTTTGAGAATTAAAACCTTCTTTTATCATCAACCCGCGAGCATATTCACCATAAAGTAAAACTTCGGATGAAAGATTGAAGAACACTCTTTTTACCCATTTTTTTATTCTTCCTTCTCGACCATACCATCCATGCGTCCATAGATAGGTGTGTTTTTGCATTACTTTACAAAGCAACAATACAATCCATGTAGATAAACAAAAAAAATCACCTGTGATAAGGTAGTGCTGATAATGTTTGAATACTGTGGTAATAGCACCTTTCTGCCAATTGAATAAATAAAATAAATGCACATTCTTCAAGCTTCTTTTATAACCCTTCAATGAATGATAATTCATTGCTTTCAATTGTCCTACAGAGTCACCTATATAAAAGTCCGCTTTCAGTTCATCATCTATCAAATGATAAATGGAGGAACGGTAATGAGCAGCAAAATTGAATATACAACAAAGATTGTTCATAAAATTGTATTCTATTTATTGTAATTACTTTTACTAAGCCCTTTTCATATAGCTCATCATATTGTAAACCCCAATGTAGTTAGACGTCAACATGAATAAATAGCCTTCTATCTTATATTTCATTACATCTGAATTTCGTAAGCATTGAAAAAGTTTTTTATGTTTTTTCAATTCAATTTGGAATTTTCTTTTTGTACAGCTATCCATTCCTCTCGTCCCATATAAAGCATTATTTATGTTTAGAGATATAAAGCGATAAAAATATCGCTTGACATCTTTATTGCAAATATATTTATTGCTAAAATCACAGAGATTTTGTGCTACTATAATTAAGTCAAATGACTTCTTGTAGTTTACAGAACGTGTAATTGAATTTGGATTTTGGTAAACATAGTATAGTACATCATTCAACAAACAAACTTTATTTGCAAAAAAAAGGAGACGGGGAGTGAACTCGTTGTCTTCGTGAAAGATGCCAGAAAAAAAATGGAGCCCATTTTTAAGCAAAAAAGCACGATTGTATACATAGAATGGAGCACAAGTACTCCAGTATCCACATTTAAGAATCTCAATACCCGAATATGAATTTTCAATGCTTTCAAATGGCTTTTTTCGTTCTATCAGTTTATCCTCAAAAGAATTAACTGCTCTAAAATGAATTACATCTGGTTTTTCCATATCTATCTTTTTGAAGAGAATTGACAGAGAATCACTAGCTATCCAGTCATCTGAATCAATGAACCATACATACTCTCCCTTTGCCATGTCAAACCCAGTATTGCGCGCTGCGCTAAGCCCCTGATTGGATTGATCTATGATTACAAAATTCATAAAACGCTTTTCGTATTTTTTCGCCAATAGGAGGCTGTTGTCTTGTGAGCCGTCGTTTACTACTATTACTTCAAATTGTGATGCAGAAACATGTACTTGTCCCTGAACACTGTCAAGACATTTATTGATAAATTTCTCCACATTGTACATCGGAATGATAAATGAAAACTTCATGAGACTTTAATACGATCCATTGAATATATGTTCCCAAAATAGATTTCTATAAACTATCTCTTTGGATAACGAGTTTTGAAAGTAGAACAGATTAAGGAAGATGAAGTATACACATGTAAATAAAAATCCTATTTCAGGCCTTTTTAATAAATGCTTAGCAAACATACAGAATGACATTATTAAACATATTTGATAGATAAGGATAAAATAGTACCCAATACGGTGAGCCAATATCCCCCCTAAGAGCATATTGAGCATGAAGTAAACCAGGAAGAATAGTTTTAATAATTCTATTGCTTTCGAATCATCTTTATTAACAATTAAGAATAGGATATACACAACATTCATCTCAAAAACTTTAGCTAAGCCAAAATTGGACGAAATAACACCCGCGTCCGTATATCGGGCATATGTTTCAACACCTTCATACAAATCGAAGGACATAAGAAGAAATGTATTTAAAGAATTTGAAATCGAAAATCCAGAAAAATAACATATATTAAGAATAACAAGGCAAGCCAATAATATATTTTTCTTTAGTAATAGAGACCTGCATTTCGGAATCCAAAACAGTAGTAGTAAAAATAATGATGACTTATGAAAAAACGAAGCGAAAACAATTATGAGTATATACTTCAACAAATTCCGTTCAATGATATAATGTAGTGAGAATATAAATAAAGATATGGAAATACCTTGTCTGAGAGCACCCAGCAAATTCAGTGGTAAGATAAAGAATAGAGCACATACGAAAATTATTGTATTATTAGTATCTAGTAATTTTTTTAGCCCTATCATTACTAATAAAAGCTCAGATGAGAATAAAATAAGTTGATATACATAATATTCATTATTCAGGCTTTTTAATATACAGCTTAACACATTAAATCCGTATTCAAATGAGATTTTGGGAAGCTTGAATCCTGATTCAAACCAATCATATACTTCTTTATTAAAATAGGCTATATATCCAGGAATGTCGGGCGCATACACAAACGACAATCCCCAGAACAAGGATAAAACAATCCATATAAAGAAAAATTTTTGACCATTTAATTGAGACTTAGGATTAAAAGTCTCATAACCAACTAGTGCGAACAAAATGGCAGAAATCAAATATACAGCCATAGGTTGTTTCTCTTCTTTTTATTTGATTATGGTATATTTTACATTCCGTAAGAGCACCGCCATATCTGTGAAACTGCTCCAATAGGAACCCCAAATCTCTTTTGTCATAGATAATAACCACAATTCCACTACTGCATCACGAATTCCCATAGTAGAATTCCTATTTAGAGTAGAATTATAAGTTAATATCCGCCCACTATATTTCTCTGTCAAATACGATTTTAAGGCTAGATCATCCGTACATAGAAACACTTGGGCCGTAGGGTTGATAGAAAAAAGTTCTTCAAACTTTTTTTCAAACTTATCGACAGAAGAATTGTTGATACTGATAGTGTTGTCAGTTCTGCGGATATGACATCCGATAGTATATGCTCCAAATTGAGAAGTGAAATCGTCGATTATTTTTTGTATTCTCATAATAGGACGAAACAATTTGTCTAGCGGATACAGCTCTCCCTGTTGAGAGTAAGTGGAGACTATTAGATTTTCTATTATGTCCAGCGAACCCAATTTATTTAATCCTAATCCATAGATAACTTTTCTGTGGAAACACTTATCTAGCAAACGTGGAAGGAAAAGATTGTACTTCATGGGAACATTGTAAGTGAAGAAGTCTAGGGGATTACAATCAATAATTTCTGAATTTGGGATTGATTCAAATAGAGAGGAAAAAGTGGCATTCAGTCCATACTGCCGATGCCAATGAATAACCAATTCAATATGGTTATTCCTACAAAAATTGTACACAGAAGATATGGTTCGTAATCTATTGCCTAATCCTGCTGTAGGAATCAAGTGTATTTTTTTCATTTCAGATCGTTTCATATACCTGCTTCATGGTTCGATTTATATCAAAGAGAGTCTTACCTCTATAATCTGCTTTTTCTACATATTCTTGCAAAATAGCAGGATTATCAATCAACCGTTTTATTGCTTCTGCTATTTCATTTGTATTATGGTTTGTAAGAATGCCATATTTCCCATTATTCAGCTGTTCTATTGGGCCTGTTATATGTGTGGAAATTACTGGTTTACATAAGCATAAAGCTTCTGCTACAACCAAAGAGAAACCTTCATAGTCTGATGTCAACAAAAAAACATCCGCAGCATTGATATAGGCATATGGATTTTCTTGAAATCCTAAGAAGTGAACCATCGTTTCCACTTCTTTTTCTTTTGCTAGTTTTATCAAATCTTTCTTCAATTTACCCTCTCCTAATATCCAGAAATCAATATCATATCCCCATTCTTTCAAAATAGAGGCGATATGCACAATTCTGTCTTGCCTCTTTGAATCTGTGAGTCGACCCGCATTACAAATTGTGAACTTAACTTTCGTTGGAGCTATTCTCTTTGCCTTGTTTCGAATAGCCTCTCTATCAATCAGGTTGTAAATGACCCTCCCCTTCTTTAATCCAAATAAGATATCAAATTTTGTCTTCGATTCTTCCGATACGAAAACTATTTCATCTAGCCATGCGTAAAAATTCTTCTCCTCATTTTTTAGAGGGAAAAATAGTCGGCTCCAATGTTTCTCCAGAAGATTAGTGTGTATCCAACTGATGTTTTTATTTCCCTTATCACGCAAATACGAGTGACATTTAGCAGGAGGACCTTCCATGAAAGAAATAATAGTATCGTAGTGCTTATGCCCAAAATAGCTTCTTACTGTTTTCTTCAAATATAAACCGTATAGATTGCTTTTAATCAGTATTTTATTGCACCAATATGGGAACGATTTTATTATCACATTCAGGACTTTTACTTTGTCGGGAATAGAATGCATATAGACACCTTCCTTTTTTAATAGTAATAGTTCTATATCATAAATACTGTAATCAAAATGGGTAAGTATATCAATTAAAACCTTTTCGGCTCCTCCTCCATGCAATGATGAATGGATAATTAGTATTTTCTTTTTAGTTCTCATTTGTTTATGCTCGTTTAAAGATAAGTTTGTCAATCTTTTTACGCACCAATTTCCGCTCTTGTGCAGTAATTCCTAAAAAATATGTCGAACAAAGGATTAATGTGGTACTAACGGATAACGTTGAGAGCAATCTGAAGAAACCATTTGTCATATGAAAAGACATATAAACCACAACCGGAACTGTGATTATAGATACACGCCCTACAGGATAGATTACTTTGCATATATACTGAGTAATGGAAATACCACATTTATTTTGTGCAAATAATAATCTTGCCGCGAGTACTACTACTTTCAAAAAAATCTGTATCACTATAACTGCTTCTGGACGGTACCCCATATACAGCACTAGATATGTGAGAGGGAGATTGAGAATAAGCAGACTACTCATTACTATCTGATACATCTTTAAGTCTCCATTCGCCTGCATAGCCGTCCATAAAGGCCCGTGCAAGGAATCAAATATAATTAATATGGTTATAAGTATTAGAAATTGAACTGTATGGGGCGGTATTTCCACCAGCCACAAATCTAATATAAATTCGGCATTGCAAATAAGAGGCAGAGCTATCAACAATATCAAAAAAAAAGAATATTTAGATACAGAATATACTAAATTCTTGAAGTAACTAATATCTCCTACTGAATAGGACTTTACAATTTGAGGGTTAGCAGCAATCTGCAGATTGGCTACAAATGAAAAGATAGCCCCTCTCACTTGATTGGCAAGACCGAAAGCGGCATTCAAGGTGACTCCATAAAAAACATTCAATATCATGTTAGTCCCTTGTGTCATTCCTACATCAGCTATCCCTCCAAATAAATTCCATCCTGAAAATGACATCATTTCACGGATAAGTTTCCTGTCCCCCTCTCTATTGTATCGACAGGATGGAAAATGTATCCTGCAATAGCAATAATACCAAAGTAATAGTAAAACAGCCACCCCAAAAACCAAGACAGCATAAAACTTTAATTTGTCATATGCAAAAAGTGGCAGCATCCATATAATTACAAGTTTTAATCCTGATTCCACCAGACTGCTGTATGCATAAAAAGACATCTGCTCATGGGCTATCACCATGGCATTATATGGAGTACGGAATATATTCAAACAAAAGGTGAGAACGGAAAAATGGAACACGAATATAGCAGCATCCATTCTGTCTTCAGGGATATTCAGCTCATTTTTTATAAGCCATAAACCAGCGATTTCTGTCACAATAAAAATACATAACACAAGCAATGCATACAATATTAGGCTGTTTGAGAAGATCTTCCTAACGGCAGTTTCGCCTCCTTCTCCCATCGCCACATTAAGATAGCGTTGAGTAGCTGTATTCATTGAAGAACTGATAAAGGTAAAAAGAACTATTATACCTCCTACTATGTTGTATATTCCATAATCAACTACTCCGAGGGCATCTAAAATTACTCTTGAAGCGTAGATAGAGATTGCCATAGTCACAATCATCCTTATGTATAGGAAAAAAGTATTCTTGGCTATCCTTTTTGTACTTCTGCTGTTATCGGAATGTTTTTCTCTTCGCAAGTCTTACCATGTATTATTTATACTCTTCAAGAATCTCATTCTTATTTTGCGGTAGGGAGAGAATACCAATGCTTTCCCTATAGTAATAAACAGAGGTTCAAAGCGAGGCATAGGGCGCTGACGACCTGTAGCAATCCTAGCGGCATACACAGCTTGGCCTCTTCGGAACTTAGACTCCATACGTTGCCATTTCACCTTTAGATTTAACTTGCACTCGTTTCTATAAACAACCCCACTTAATACTGCTTGATCATGTCGATGCTCTCTGTATTTAAAACTCTCATTTTTATGTTCTTCCTCTGTCGTATCCATTACCATCTCTGGATGTTTAAGCATTATCTCTTGCCATTCCTCAGCTATATATACAGCTTTTTTTTTGATTATAAAAAATCCACTTTGGATTTGATAATAGTATTTTAATAAATCATTGCCGAAATACCGCAAAAGATTTGAACGGCAAAATTGTTCCATTGTACCACCATAACTAAAGAAAATTCCATTGTAGGTTTTCATGGTTTTCCACCATTCATCCCATTCTCGGTCTGGAAAAAGCTGACAACCAGCATCGGAATAGATAAGAATATCATCATCTTGAAGTCCTTTTAAAACATTCAATACCACCCATGGTTTCCATACCCAATACCCGCCACCTCTATTATAATTATATAGTGCTGATTGCGTTATGTATTCCGGTAAATCTTTATCCGTTATAATTCGTATCTCATCAAAAAATTGCAGTGCTTCCGCTTCTTTCCTTAATCTTTCCAATGAACTATAATATCGCTCATTACCATATGTTACAAAAACTTTCTTCATGTTTAATAATATCTCTTATAAGGGCATTCTATAGTCCTCTTTAGTATAACCATACCCATAATTTCCATATCCAGTACTATAATCCACCCCATTCAATAACACCGACATATTATTAAATTTATTCTCAGTATATATTCTCTCTAATTCTGGCAACATCCTCTTATTTAGTAATCCAGTACGGACAATAAATAAAGTTAAATCAACCAATTTCCCTACAATTGTAGCGTCTGCAACAATTTCAGCAGGAGGGCAATCAATAAATACATAATCATATTGCTCTTTTAAAGTATTAAACAATAACTCTAATCTTTCATTTAATAACAATTCTGTAGGATTAGGAGGAAACACTCCAACCGGGATAATATCTAACTTCAATTCTTTAGTTCCTCTTATTATTAATTCATTTATGTTGTCAGTTAGCCCTGCTAAATAATTGGATACCCCTTGTTTTGGAGAGTTTACATAAGCACTTAGCGCCCCCCTCCTCATATCCAAGTCAATAGCAACCACCTTTTTTCGAGTTAGCGCTAAACTTACTCCTAGGTTAACTGTAGTGAATGTCTTTCCACTTCCTGGGTTGAAAGAAGTAATCATTATGATTTTGCTATCTCCCTTATTTCCTTTCATAAAATCCAGATTAGTACGAACCACCCGAAAAGCTTCATTCATATAATCTCTTTTCCCTTCTTCCACTATAATATCATTTCTATCTTTTAGCTGTTCTTTCTTTCTTCCAAAAAGTTTTTGTTTTTTAGTTATTATAATTTGAGGTATTTCTCCAATGAAAGGAATAGATAGAGAAGCTAGATCTTTTCGTCCTCTAATTGTTGTATTCATATTTTCCAAAAGGAATATGATGACAATTGGTAATAAAAAACCTATAGCAACAGCTACCAGTAATATAGACATCTTTCGAGGAGCTGTTGGAAACATACTACCAGATGGAGGAACGATTAACTTAGTATTATAAGCAGTAAATGCCTGAGATAATTCATTTTCTTCCCGTTTCTGCAATAAGAATAAATAAAGAGCTTCTTTTACCTTCTGTTGCCTTTCTATAGACAGAAGGTGCTTCGCTTGTTTTGGGCTCGATGCAATACGACTGGTTGTTTGTTTTTCTGATTTCTGGATATCTTTTATTTGGGTATCAAGCGATACTAACAGATTCTCAACAGAATTAATTACTCCATTACGCAAAGCTTCTAAAGATTGAGTTAAGTCCTGTACCAAAGGATTTTTATCGCTGCTATTTGCTAACATGGTGTTGTATCGCAATAACATTGTATTATATTCTGTTATTTGTCCTTCTATTCCTACGCTTTCAATACCCATATTTGCAGGCAATAACTTATCTTTTGTATTAGAATTTTTGAGATATGATAGAATATAGTTAGCGATGGTATATTGAGTATTTAATGAGAGAATTTTAGCGCTATTTTCACTTGATTGAGCCATATATAAACTAGATGCAGCCTGAATATCGGGCATTAGGTTCTGGCTCTTAAATTCAGATATATTGTCATCTACATTTCCCAACTCATTTTCTATAACATTTAGACGTTCGTTTATAAAATTAGAGGTACTGAACGCAACTTGATTTTTGTCTTTTACCCAATTTTCATTATACACAGCTATTAATGTATTTAATATATCTTCTGCTCTTTGGATAGAAACATCATTTATAGCAATATTAATGATAGAGGCCTTTTCGTCATCAAGAGATATATTCAAAGACTTGGTGTAATGATTCACAACATTAGATGGATTTCCTTTAGAATATAGTATTTGCTTACCTAGAAAGTCTTCGGAATAATGAGATGTAGCAGAAACTACAATATCTCCCCATGGAGTTTTAATTGGGTGGGATAGCATACCATCTATTGTTTCAGCTGATTTGGAATCATCATTATTGAAAATAAGCTTTGAAATCCTTATTTCATTCTGAGATAACATTTCTATTGAGCAAGAGAAAGGTTTTACTTCCATTAATGAGTCAACAGAAATGGAAATTGGAGTATTCTTATATAATATTTTTTCTCTAAAGAAACCATCTGTACTATAGTTTTCATATAGTTTTAAGCGTTGTATAACCTCCTGCATCAACAATGGTGATTTAAAAGTCTGTATTTCGTTGTTGATATTAGTATTTGATTTGAATAATCCCATATCCGCAAATGTACTCATCTCATTCGATGACATGGAGCCTTTTGAATCGTCTTTAATTAATACTGAAGTCGAACGGGTATATATAGGAGCTGTGATTGATATATATATAAACGCGATAAATAAACTTATAGCCAGCGATACTACGAACCAATGCCATTTTGCAATCGACATATACCATAAGTCCTGTATCCGGATAAAATCTTCTTCTGGATTTTTTTTCATTTTTCAGTAATATTGTGTAGAAAATAAACCTCTATTGAACTATTTGAATATTAAAACTCCTAATGTAGCTGCTAGTGATACAAGCGATATCCATAAGGATACAGATTTTACATTATTGTCATTTACTGTCGATTGTCCTGCCCGCACATTATTAGGTTCTACATATATAATATCATTTTGTTGAAGGTAATAGGCAGGGGAAGAAAATATTTCTGACGAACGTAAATCCATTTTGTATGTAATACGGCCTCCATCTTTCTCTCTCATAACAAAAACTCTGTCTCGTTTTCCATAGATGGTGAGATCACCAGCCATACTTATAGCCTCCAGAATATTTATTTGATCTCGGTCTATACTATATTTCCCTGGTGAATTTATTTCACCAAGCATAGATATTTTTAAGTTCAGAAAATCGACTGTAACAATAGGATCTTTTAGTAAATCTTCAGTTATTAATCGTCCTTTTATCATTTCAGATAGTTGCTTTCGCGTAAGCCCCTTTACTAGAATGTTCCCTAATACAGGAAAATCAATATATCCATTTCTATCAACTGTATATCCTAGTATCTGGTTATTTGCTCCTTCATTCAATTGAACAGTTCCTGCCTGATAGTTAATCTTAGGTAGATTGAATAATGCTGCTAACTGTGGATCTTTACTTGAAACTACGATGGAAATCATATCCTTTGGCATGATTTCAATATCAGAGGATTTAATCGTTGCAATGTTTTCTTCTAAAGGAATATCTTGAAAATATACAATGTTCTTAGATGAATTACATGATGAAAGAAGTAAAATACAAATGAATAAAAGTCCAAACAAAGATCTCATAAGATTTTATACTTAATAAGTTATTTACAATTTAATTGTTAAAAGTGTATTTTCTAATTTGAAACAGAATATTTTACTACCATGTTATTATTAGAGAGTGTCTTTAATGAATAATGCGTTATAAATTGATTTTATAATTCATATGTTTCAGCTGTTTCTGGTAAGCATTTTTTTCTAATTTTTATCGTTATCAAAATATGCATAACAGTCCATAATACTATATCGAAAATTAGCAAAATATTTATATTTACATAAGGAGCTAATAAAACATTACTTGTGCCAAAAAATACGGCAATTAACAGTATCACTATCATTGTGGACTTATGGGATAGGCCCAAACTTAAGAATTTGTGATGGATATGGTTCTTATCTGGTTTAAAAGGATGACATCTACTACGCAATCTATGTATAACGACTCTTATAACATCAAACATAGGCACAATAAGCAGTGAAAATGCTATTACGATAGAATGTGGAATCTGCATTTGTGCTATTTCGGGTTCAAAATGGCATAGCTTTATTGTAAAGATAGAAAGTAGCATTCCTATTGTTAAAGCACCCCCATCTCCCATAAAAATTTTGCGTCCTTTTTCAGCATCACCAAATACATTATAATAAAAAAATGGAACCAACATACCTAAAGCAATAAAAGCTTGTATACTATAGAACCATAAATGGAGATACATGAAGAGACAACCATAAAAAAGGAAAGCAATCATACTTAATCCGGATGCTAAACCATCAATGCCATCAATAAGGTTTATAGCATTAAGGATGAAAACAATTATAAACATTGTAAGGGGAGCTCCTATGTAAAATGGTATTTCATGAATACCCAAAATACCATATAAATTGTTTATCCATAGATCAGATGCGATAAAGATGAATGCGACAAGGATTTGAAGTGTAAATTTTTGTCGATATCGTAAGCCAACTAAATCGTCTCCAATACCAGTTAGATACATTATTAGGCTACAACATAATGCTAGTAACCATTCTTTTATTGATTCAATATTGATGGATAGATTTAGTACTTCTCTCCAAATAATGTGTGCACATAAAAATAGAGAAGAAACCAGCATGAATGTTGGAAAAAAAGCTACTCCTCCAAGGCGCGGAACAATACCTATATGTACCTTTCTTTCATCAACAATATCGAATAGTTTCTTTTTAAGTGCTACAAATTGAATTTGAGGTATAAGAAACCATGAAGATAACAAGCTAATAATAAAAGGCAGAAAACAGTAAATGCATACTTTCATTTTTTACTTCCTATTTTTTAAGGCTTTGTTTTGTGAATATTTAACAAATAGAGGTTTGTTTATCTTCCGTTCAAGGATTATTTATCTTTTCCAACAATGATGGATGGATATGTGCACTTACGACGGCAATTAGCCCATCTATATTGACCATAATCCGTCTATCTCTTTTTATCCTGACTACTGTGCCTTCTACTCCTTTAAAAATACCATCTGTAACTTTAACCCGCATCCCACTTTTTAATATTGGTTCAACATGAGTCAAATAAAGAATTTGCTCATCTTGGGAACCTGATAGAGTTATGAAATGTTTCATTTGTTTATTGGGTACTGTGATTGGGGCTTTTTTTGCCCTGTCGATAATATATCGTATCGGAATACTTCTCTCCAATTCTATTTTTAATGAATCTAGAAAAGAACGAGTTGTATGAATAAATATTAAATTGCGTATAGCTGGTAGTAAAACTTTTTTCTTTTTCCCGCTTTTAATAACTTCCGTTATTTGCATAGGTATGAAACTTTCTATGCCAAATTTGTCTAGATATGCCTTTAATTTAATTTCTCTGCCATAAGTAACTCTGATGGCAAACCATCTATTTAATTCCTTTTTATGTTCTTCAAAATCTTGCATTAAGACATACCTTGGGGACACCCGATATAGATATCTTATCGGTTTTTATGAATTTTGGGCAGATAAAATTACATATTAAAATGCTACACTATCCAGTAGTAGATTTTAAATGAATACTTTAAAGGGGATCTGGTTATTCTTTAAGTTTTGTGTTTTATCTTATCTAGCTGTAAAATTAGTTTTGTTTTTCCTTTTCTTTTGTGATGTAACTATTGTGCAATATTTTTTGAAATAATAACAATTACCGTTTCTGTTTAATGTCAAGTGCAGTTTGCTAATTATAGTAAATGTTATTATTGTCTAAAACTGTTCCATTTTTGCGCAATAATTTAATACATCAATGTTTTGTTTTGCAAAGATAATAACAAATTCGTCATTCTGTACTCATTTTGTATTAATTTTAAAAAAAATGAAAAAAAATAAGAATTGCTTATTTAAATATAATTGCTAACACCTATTAAGATGGTTGCAGATTTAAAAAATAGAGGATTCTAGCTGTCGAATTGCATTGGCGAGCAATCAAATTGTTTTCTGAAAAATTTATTGAATGAGCTTTGGCTTTCGAAACCGAGGAGAAAAGCAATCTTTGTTGGGGGTAATCCTTTTTTAATATATTTCTGCGATAATTCTATTCGGATATTGTTCAGTATATGCTGATAGGAAGTGTTTTGGGCTTTTAGTTTTCGTTGCAGGCTTCGTACACTCATATTGAATTGCTGTGCAGTAGACTCTAAGCTAAGATCGGATGTCGAAATATTTTTGAATAAATATTTTTTTATTTCCTCCGGCAAGCTATTCTTCTGATAGTTGTACTGTATACCAGTCATAAGATCTTCTATGATGGGTAGTATATCTCTTTTAGGAGGAATGATAGGCAGGTCTAATATTGATTTATTGAAAATCAAAGCAAAATGATCTTTTCCGAATTCTATAGGACAAGATAAATATTCTTCAAGCATATCAGATTCACCTTCTTTCTCATAAACAGAATAAGCTGCAACGCAGTGAAGCTGACGTCCTGTAAAACAATTAGCATATTGTAGGCCTATGCCATATTGTATTTCGTACCACTGTCTGGTCGCAATCGGATATTTTTTTGCAAACTCAGTATTTATCGTTATCTCATAATGAAATAAATCTCCTTCTACTTTTGTTGAATATTGACAAATCTCATTCTCTGTAGGGTCTAGTTGGTCAATATTATCAAATACCTCTCTTACTGTAGCTCTACCTTGATATAAATTAAAAATGGCTCCTGCAATATTAAATGGAATTTGAAATCCAGCTTGTAAGCCTACCCTAGGATTTTTCTTCTTAAGGACAATTAGTTCAAGATATTTTCCTAAAATATTTGTATTAATCTTAGATGCCGGATTTTTTAATATGTCAATATTAGCCCCGAATTCGGCAAATATTTTTGGTAGGTTAATCCTGATATCTTCAAACTGTTTTGAAAGAATATTTAATAATCCTGCAGAAATATACATAAATATAAAATTGTCGCTTTTGGACAAAAATATGGCTTAATTTTCAATAATGCAATTCTTGCTCAACCTTATATTTGTTCATTATTAATTCATAAGCTATGAGCGATGAGAACAGATAAATTGATATTCATAAATAAGTCTTTGGCCACATCAATTCTGGCTTTGGGTATGATTCATGAAATAGCAACTTTTACTCCATTTATTGAAGATGGTTTTTCTTGTTTATCTGATGATTATAAAGGTGTGGCTTTGGTTTTTAGTTTAGCTTGTGGCTCGTTGTTGATGTTAAGTGGTTTATTGTTATTCCTGTTTATGAGCAAAATAAAAGAAATTACATATTTGTTTAAGCCGGCATTCATTGTTATAGTCTTTGTTTTACTAAATGGAATATTGTCTGTGATATTCATGTTTGATAATCCGTTTGCCTGGATAAGCTTATTTCTAAGCTTGTCAATGGTTTACACAGTCTACAGATTGAGAAGAAATCTAATAATTATATAAGTATACGATTATGTTTAAAATTGCAGGTATTCTTAATTTTATTCTAGCTATTGGTCATCTTGTTTCATTAATATGGGCAAAGCAGGTTTTCGAAGCAGGAGGAGTTGGAAAAGAGATGGAAGAATTAGCTCTTATTCACCCTGCACTTCCATATTTATTGACCGTTTTTGTCGCTATTATACTCTTTATTTTCGGGCTATATGCATTTTCTGCAGATACGAAGATTGGAGAATTACCATTACTTAAAATCGGTATATTTGGTATCGCTTCAATATTCATTTTGAGAGCATTTGCAGGTATAATAGAGATATTAATATCTGATGTGTCTGTAGTGAGGGAATTAGCCTATTCATCGACAGCATTATTTATTGGCCTTCTTTATCTGATTGGTGGTATAAATAAGTGGCGAAGAAAGATATAGGTAGGAATAAGAAAAAAAGTATTAATTTAGTATTATATTAATCTAAATAATATTCTGTATGAAGAATTTTGTTTGTATAATACTATCTGTTCTTTTCTTATCTTCTTGTGGCTCTACATATTTTTACTCTACTCTAAATACCTCGAACGAATATGTAGAGAAAGTGGATAATGGAGACTTTCTTTTGGAAACAGACAGTCTGTGGATTGCATATTGCTATAATGGAGAAAGTGCTCCGGTGCGGATTACTGTATTTAATAAACTGGACAGGCCGCTGTATGTAGATTAGCAACGTTCGGCTCTTATATTGAATAATGTAGCTTATTCATATACAGGAAATGAAATCAATGTAGAAGGAGGATTAGAGATATTCTCTGATATGGGATACTCTTTAGGTAATTTTGGCGGTACAGCAGAGTTGCCTAAGAATGTGAGTTTTATTCCTCCTAAAACGATGATAAGCCATATACCTCTGAGGCTAGAGGTGAACTTTGAGGGTATTGATAAAAAGAAGTACCGGAATGGGCATATGGGCGATAAAGAACATAATGCAGTCAAGGTAAAAAGAGTTGATTTTGAAGAAGAAGCATCTCCTCTTCAATTCAGAAGTTATCTTACTATATATGAAAAGCCCGAAAAGCCAATGGTTTTCGAGCAGTCATTTTATATATCTACACTTATAAAAACAAGAGATATTAATCCTAAAAACTTATCAGTGAATGTAGTTGACCGAGGAGACTTTTTTTATGTAGAGAAGCCAGCCAATAATACATTCTGGGAAGTATTAGGAATCGCAACAGTTACAGTTGGAGTTGTAGCGTTGGATGTCGTTGTAGACGCTAATAGCCGCTATTAGATTATCCTTCCAGCAATTTAACCGCATCCACATATTGAGCAATACCTTTGGCGACTTGCTTTGCCTCGCGCATCGCTAATACTACAGTCTGGGGCGTATGGACGACATCACCTCCGGCAAATACACCTTTTCGGGTAGTCATACCATATGGATGCTCTTTGGTGATTACATAACCATTATCATTTACTTCAATACCTAATGAAGTTGATACAATACGATTGGACGGTTTGGAGCCAATAGCTATCAGTATCCGATCTACAGGGATTTCTTTTTCTCCCTCAGGTGTGTTGAAACGGATATGAGTTAATGTATTATTTTCTCCTACAAACTCGGTAGTGCTAGCCTGCCATATAAATTGAACACCTTCTTCAACTGCTTCGTTGTACTCTGTTTTTAAAGCCGGAATATCAGCTTCTGTACGATGATAGATCACATTCACAGATTCGGCACCCATGCGTAACGCAGTGCGTGCAGCGTCCATTGCTACATTTCCGGCTCCAATAACAACAACCTTTTCACCTTCTACCAATGGTACGGCAATACGGCTTATATCTCCATTATTATATAGATTCACCATTCGGAGAAAGTAAGATGATTGGAGGACTTTGTATAAATTAATTCCCGGAATACTCAACGTTTTTGGAACAGCTGTTCCTGAGCCTATAAATACAGCATCAAATTCATGGCTTAACATCTCATCTACTGTCATCTTCTCACCAATTAGAAAATCATTCATAAATGTGACGCCCAGAGCCTCTATTTTTTTTATCTCACGCCTAACAATATCTTTTGGAAGCCTGTATTCCGGAATTCCATACATCAAGACACCTCCTGGCTCCTTTTGCCCTTCGAATACAACTACATTAAAGCCTTCGCGGGCAAGGTCTCCGGCAACAGTCAGCCCTGCCGGACCAGAACCGATAATGCCAATCTTACCTCTGGTTTTGGGTCTTAAGCGTTCTTTGATTAAAAGCATATCACTATCGAAGTCAGCGATAAATCGTTCTAGCTTCCCTACTTTAACAGGGTTCCCTTTTTTATTCAAAATACAATGACCTTCGCATTGTTTTTCGTGCGGACATACTCTTCCGCAAATAGCCGGAAGGTTGCTTTTCTCGTTGATTATCTGCATTGCAGCCCCAATATTACCCATCGATAATTGATTGATAAAACCGGGTATATTATGTTCTATCGGACAGCCTTGTACGCATTGTGGGTTTTTGCAATTGAGGCAACGTTTGGCTTCATCAATCGCTCCTTTAGTATCATAACCTATATTTACTTCGGCGAAATTATTGTTTTTCATATATTATATTAAAGTAAAATCGATATTTTGTAATCTTTAGTTTGCAAATATATATACTATTTTGCAAAGTCTATGTTGCAAAATTGAAATATTTTCAAATTTAACTTGTTTACTTTTGTTCTAAAGAGGTTATAGACTGAAATTTTTATTCTGTAATAGAATGCTATTCTTTTAATATGTTTTAATCTAAAGAAATAACTATCTTTGCGCCAGTAAAAAGCAACATAAAAGTGTCATGGAATACAATTTTAAAGAAATAGAAAAGCGTTGGCATCAGTATTGGATAGATAAGGATATCTACAGAGTTACAGAAGATAAGGATAAACCTAAATATTATGTACTCGATATGTTTCCGTACCCATCTGGAGCGGGTTTACATGTTGGGCACCCACTGGGTTATATAGCTTCGGATATTTATTCCCGCTATAAAAGGCTGAAGGGATTTAATGTATTGCATCCTATGGGCTATGATGCCTATGGGCTTCCAGCCGAACAATATGCAATACAAACAGGGCAACACCCTGCTATAACTACAGAACAGAATATTAAACGTTATCGTGAACAATTAGATAAAATCGGATTTTCATTTGATTGGAGCCGCGAAATTCAGACTTGCGACCCTGCTTATTATCACTGGACACAATGGGCATTTATCAAAATGTTCAATAGCTACTATTGTTATGATGAACAACAAGCTCGTCCTATAGAAGAATTGATTCAGGCATTCGAACAGGTAGGAACAGAGGGGATGAATATTGCCTGTAGCGAAGAATTGCATTTCACAGCTGATGAATGGAAAGCAAAATCGGAGAAAGAAAAACAAGAAATATTACTTAATTATAGGATCGCTTATCGTAGTGAAACCACAGTAAACTGGTGTCAGGATTTGGGTACTGTACTGGCAAACGATGAGGTAATCAATGGATTGTCGGAGCGCGGAGGTTATCCGGTCGAACAAAGATTGATGCGTCAGTGGAGTTTGCGTGTATCAGCTTATGCACAGCGTTTGCTTGATGGTATGGATACTATCGACTGGAGCGAATCTATCAAAGAGACTCAGCGCAACTGGATAGGACGTAGCGAGGGTGCAGAAATGAAATTTAAAGTAAAAGATTCGGATATAGACTTCGAAATATTTACTACCCGTGCTGATACTATCTTCGGAGTAACTTTTATGGTGCTTGCCCCTGAGAGTGAATATGTGGCAAAAGTAACTCAACCCGAACAGAAAGCTGAGGTTGATGCTTATTTGGAGGCTACAAAACGTCGTACCGAACGCGATCGCTTAATTGACAAAAAAGTAACAGGCGTATTCACCGGATCATATGCTATAAATCCGTTGAACGGTAAAGAAATTCCAATTTGGGTATCAGATTATGTGCTTGCCGGATATGGAACAGGTGCTATTATGGCAGTTCCGGGACATGATAGTCGTGACCATGCTTTTGCAAAACATTTTAATTTGCCTATTATTCCATTAGTTGAAGGATGCGATGTGTCGGAAGAAAGTTTTGATGCTAAAGAAGGTATCATGATCAATTCTGGTTTCTTGAATGGACTGGAAGTTAAAGATGCTATTGAAAAAGCTCGTCAGTATATAAAAGAGAATAACCTTGGACGTATAAAAGTAAATTATCGTTTGCGTGATGCGATTTTTTCTCGTCAACGTTATTGGGGTGAGCCATTCCCTGTATATTATAAGGATGATCTTCCGTATATGTTGCCATTCGATAAATTGCCATTGGAACTTCCGGAAGTAGATAAATATTTACCAACAGAATCAGGTGAACCTCCATTAGGGCGTGCAACAAAATGGGCATGGGATACAGTAAACGAGGTCGTTGTAGATACGGATAAAGTAGATCATAAAACAATATTTCCTTTGGAACTAAATACTATGCCTGGATTTGCAGGGTCTTCTGCCTATTATTTGCAGTATATGGATCCATATAATAAGGAAGAATTAGTATCGAAAGAAAAAGTTGAATACTGGCGTAATGTAGACTTATATATAGGTGGTACCGAACATGCTACCGGTCACTTGATATATAGCCGTTTCTGGAATAAATTCTTATTCGATATAGGCGTTTCTTGTGAGGATGAGCCATTTAAAAAGCTGATTAACCAAGGAATGATACAGGGGCGTAGTAGTCTTGTTTATCGTATCAATGGAACGAACAAGTTCGTTTCTGTTAATTTGAAAGATCAGTATGAGACAACAGAGATTCATGTTGATGTAAATATTGTAAGCAATGATATATTAGATATTGATGCTTTCAGGGCTTGGAGACCAGAGTATGAGACTGCTGAGTTTATCCTAGAGGATGGAAAATACATTTGTGGCTGGACTATAGAAAAGATGGGGAAAAGATACCATAATGTAGTAAATCCGGATGATGTAGCGAATAAATATGGTGCTGATACTCTACGCCTTTATGAAATGTTCTTAGGGCCATTAGAGCAATCTAAGCCTTGGGATATGAATGGAATAGATGGTGTACACCGCTTCTTGCGTAAAATGTGGAACCTATTCTACAAAGGAGAAGAGTTTGCAGTAACAGATGAAGAGCCTACGAAAGAAGAGTTGAAGTCTCTGCATAAGTTGATTAAGAAAGTTTCGGGAGATATAGAAGTATTTTCTTTTAATACTTCTGTAGCTGCCTTTATGATTTGTGTGAATGAATTGACTTCTGCAAAGTGCACAAAAAGAGCTGTATTGCAAGAGTTGTTGATCACTATAGCTCCATTTGCTCCATTTGTCGCAGAAGAATTATGGCATGCATTAGGAAATGAAACTTCTGTTTGTGATGCTGTATGGCCGGAATTGAAAGAGGAATATTTGGTTGAAGATTCATTCAAATATGGGGTTGCTTTTAATGGAAAAGTAAGATTCGAATTGGAATTTCCTGCTGATGTAGCTCAGTCTGAAGTTGAACAGACTGTACTAAATCATGACTTGGCAAAGAAATGGATGGATGGAAAGACTCCTAAGAAAGTAATATTTGTGCCTAAAAAGATGATTAATGTAGTTTTATAATTAGTATATGCCAAAGAGATATTTAAAAGAATTTTATTGGAAAGACTATGCTTTAATAACAGTCGGTCTTGCCATATATGCAATAGGTCTGATTGGTTTCATAAAACCCGGAGGTATTGTAACAGGGGGGCTTACCGGTATCGCCCTTTTGATTGAGTATGCTACAAACATACCTCTCCAATACACTTATTTTCTGACTAATATGGCTTTGTTAGGGGTTGCCTTGAAACTATTAGGGGTGAAGTTTTTGGTTAAGACAATCTTCGGAGTTGTTATGTTGACCGGCCTGCTTACGTTGTGTCAGGCTTTAATAACGGGACCTATTGTAAAGGATGAGCCATTGTTCTCTGGCGTTATAGGAGGGATAATGTGTGGAACAGGCATAGGCTTGGTCTTTAGTGCAAATGGCAGTACCGGAGGTACAGATATTATAATTGCAGTTATCAATAAGTATAAGAATATTGCTTTTGGTAGAGGGATGCTTCTTTGCGATTTTGTGATTATATCTTGCTCTTATTTGTTATTCCACGATTATCAAAAAATAGTTTATGCATTAATCGTTATGGGAGTAATGACATATTGCATCGACATGATTATTAATGGTCTTCGTCAATCCATTCAGGTACTTATATTTTCAGAAAAATATGATATTATTGCTGATGCTATCAATCGTGAATTGCGTCGGGGATGTACTGTTTTGGATGGAACAGGCTGGTATTCAAAGAAGCCGACCAAGGTGATTGTTGTGTTAGCAAAAAGAACGGAAGCAATAGAAATGTTTCGTCTTATAAAGAGTATAGACGAAAAAGCATTTATTTCGCAAAGTACTGTCCGAGGTGTTTATGGAGAAGGTTTTGATCATATTAAAGCCTGATTATAAATAATCATAATATATGGAAGATTTATTGCCGTCGGCCTCTACTTGTGCAAATTGCAAGTCTCAGGTCGACGGTAAATTTTGTAGTAATTGTGGACAACCAGTTGTCGTAAAACGGATTGATCTTCATTATTTGTTACATGAAATACAGCATAGTATTTTCCATGTAGATAAGGGAATTCTGTATACAATTAAGGAGTTGCTTTTAAGGCCTGGGATTGCATTGAGGAATTATATAGCTGGTAACAGGTCAAGCTTCTTTAAACCTTTTGCTTTTGTACTTATACTGGGAGCTGTTTATGGCTTTATTGCCCACTTCTTTAACTTATATCCGGAGAATGAAGTTTTGTCAATGTCTGAGCAGGGTAATTCTGTAAAATTCTTAGAATATTATGGAACAACTATCAAGCTGGTTTATGATAATTATTCTTTTGTAATGTTGGCATTGGTACCATTTGCAGCTCTGGCTTCCTATATCTTTTTCAGAAGAAATGGGTATAATTATTGGGAACATCTGGTAGTTAATTCCTATATAGTAGGCATGCAGATTTTTGTTCTGCTGTTTTTCTTCTTTGTATATTACTATATAAGGTCTTCGTGGGTACATCTGCTGAGTTCTACTATTTCTTATGGATATTTTATTTGGGTATTTATTCAGTTGTTTGGAGGTGATTCAAAGATGAAAGCAGGGGTAAAAGCTGCATTTAGTATTTTGTTTTCTTTTTTGTTTTTGTCGATTACCTTATTTATTGTAGTCTTTCTGATCTTTTTTGTCAAAATGAATATCATTAATTAGAATGGATCTGAATGGAAAGAATATTATTCTGACAGGGGCATCATCAGGAATCGGTGAGGAGCTACTACAAATCTTATCTACATATAAGGATGCAAAAATTATTGCAGTAGCACGACATATAGAAAATATTACCCCTATAGATAACAGCGTTTTCCCTTATGCAGCTGATATTAGTGTAAAAGAAGGCGTTGATAAGGTCTTTCTATATGCAAAAGAACAGCTTGGAACTGTCGATTTATTTATAGCGAATGCAGGATTCGCTTATATTGAAAGATTAGAAAAGCCAGACTGGCAACATATAGAATCTATTTATGATTTGAATGTATTTTCTCCTATCTATTCTTTAGAGAAGCTAATAGAGAATAGTGGTAGTAATAAGGTTGCTTTTGCCTGTACAATCTCCGGTGCAGGACTGGTCTCTTTACCAGCATATTCTCTCTATTGTTCTACAAAGGCGGCGTTGCATCATTTTATGCAGACTTATAGGTATGAGAAAAGGGATAATTTGCAACTTACAGTTGTGTATCCGGTAGCAACCCGAACGAGTTTCTTTGACAAGGCAACGGGTCAAGAGAATACTCCTTTACCATTTCCTTCGCAAAGGACGAAGACTGTAGCTCGTAAAATTATCGAAGGAATAGAGAATGGAAAGAAAAATATATATCCTTCATTCTTATTTCGTATGTTTTATCCTATTGGTCGGGCTTTCCCTTTCATGCTGAAAATATATTCTTTTTTAGAAAAGAAAAAAGTGAAAGACTTGCTGAAGAACTAAGAGAGTAGAGCGTTCTCTTTCTTCTTTTCGATATGTATTAATATACGATAACCCACTATTGCGATAAAAGTACCAAACAGAATACCGCAAAATACATCTAGAGGAAAGTGTTTTGCTAAGTATATTCTGCTATATGCTACTATTGTGGCCCACAAAATAGCAACAATGCCATATAATTTATTTTGTCTGAAAAATAAGAGGAAGAAAACAGCCATTGTAAAAGTTGTTGCAGAATGTGAGGAGAAGAAACTATAACTTTTCTCATATTCCTCTATTGCATGAATCATATTTTCCCATTCGCTATTGTGTATCGGGCGTGGACGAGCAATGATGATTTTTATAATATTGGTGAATAAAGCACTTGCCCCTATCGAAATTATAAAGAATAATGAAGATAAGTTTCTAAATCTTTTCTGCTTGATATATATAAAGGTGAGCATTATGAGGGAAGCAAGAATCCAGCAACCATAAGAGCTGAAGAAAAGCATGAAGGGATCTAGCCAATCAAAATGCTTACTATTCAAAAATAGAAATAAAGATCTATCCCATTCTATAAGTTTGTCTATCATAGTTGTTTTGTTTTATTGATAAGAGTATGCAAAGAAACTATTTTTCCGAGTTTTATATTTGGTTTAAAGTAAATAAAATTTATTATTATATGATAATAAAATTAAATTATTAAAAGGATGAGTTGTCTGTATATAAAAATGACAATATTGTATTAATTTACGACATAGTAAATTGTATCTTTTTGAGGATTTGTAGCACTGTATCTTGTTCGCAGATTTTTTATGGAAGATCAAAAAGCCTATAACATGAATTTGGCTCAGAATGCTATTTTTTATTCTTTTTGCTCAGATTTTTTCATTTTTTGACCAGATATTGGTTAAGTTAAATTTTCCAAAAACATACATTTGTAACTGACTAAGGAAGGACTGTAAATGTTCTGATCTAATATCATATTTAAATACAAAATCATACAAAAAAATGTACATCTTTTCTTTTTATAATAAAATAAGTAATGCTCATATAATTAACCAATTATATTTGGATGTTATGCCTATTTTATTAGAGAGAGAGAGAGAGAGAGAGAGAGAGAGAGAGAGAGATTAAGTAAAAAAAGAAAAACTTCAAATATACTAAATAAAGTTATATTGAAGGTGTTCTTGTGTCAATTCTGATACAAGGGTGCCTTCTTTTGTCGTTGTGTTATACCTGAAAAACTGTAGAGAATCATATTTATTTCCAAACTAATAAATCTTTTAAAGTATAGAATATCAGAAAAAACATCATTGTATTGTATCCATAGATACACAAATTGTTTTGTGAGAAATTATCACGAGTAATTTAATTTTAAATTTAATTGGCTATGTTTAAAAAAAAGCAAGTATTTAATTTTAGTAGTAGGAGATGGAGAATTCCACTATGTGCGGTTGCTTTTTCTTTACTGCCAACTTTGTATAGTGCCAGCTATAACGAAGTAAATGCTTCTAATTCGGTTTTGTCCGCAAATGAAGTTCAGCAGCAAAAGAGAACAATAAAAGGTTTGGTGGTAGATAATACCGGCGAACCAGTTATTGGAGCAACTGTAAAGGAAAAGGGTACCATGAATGCTACAATGACTGATGTTAGTGGTGAGTTTACATTAAGTATAGCTCAGGGATCAGTATTGGAGGTGTCGTTTGTGGGGTATATAACTCAATCCGTAACAGTAAGTGGAAGCGATAACGTTAGAGTGGAACTGAAAGAAGATCAACACATTTTAGATGAGGTTGTTGTAACAGGTTTCGGTCTTTCTCAAAAGAAAGCTACACTAACAGGTGCTATTACTACTCTTGGAGCAGAAGATATTTCCCGGTCTTCGGCTTCAACAGTATCGAGTGCCCTGACAGGAAAGATTGCCGGAGTAAATACACGTCAGACTGACGGACGTCCGGGTTCCGGTACTCAGATTAGTATTCGTAATATGGGTAACCCTTTGTATGTTATTGATGGTGTGCAATCGGATGGAGAACAGTTTAATAACCTTGACTTTAATGATATTGAGAATATAACTGTATTGAAAGATGCTTCTGCTTCTATCTATGGTGTGCGGGCCGCAAATGGAGTCGTTGTTGTTACTACTAAAAGAGGTAAGACCAATACAAAGAATACTGTATCTCTGAATGCATATTATGGATGGCAAGATAATTTCAAATTTGCAGATCCTGCGGATTCTAAATCATATGTAAGAAATTATGCTCAGGCAGAAACCTTAAAATTGTTAGAAAAATCAGACTATCAACGTAGGTATTCGAAAGAAGAGTATGATAAATTCATGGAAGGAAAAGAGGTTGGTTATCAAGGCTTCGATTGGTATGATTATATTTGGAATTCTGCACCTCAGTATTATGTTAATGTGAACGTGTCGGGAGGGTCGGATAAAACTTCATACTATGTATCGCTAGGTCACTTAGATCAAGCGGCTACAATTAAGAGCTATGGGGGCTTTAAACGTACAAATGCTCAAATGAACATTGATACTCAAATCAATGAACGACTAAAAATTGGTGCTACACTTAATGGGCGTATCGAGAGTCGGAGAAATCCGGGTGTTCCTGGAGGCGATGATTTATGGTTGCCGCGTTTTGCAGTGTTAAGAAATTTACCAACCATGAGACCATATGCAAATGATAACCCTAATTATCCTCAAAAAGCCGGAGACGATACTCAAACAAACTTTGCTGTATTAAACTATGGTGATTCGGGTTACAGAAAAGAAGACTGGCGTGTAATTCAGTTACAAGGTAATGTCGAATATGAGATAGTTAAAGGCTTAAAGGCTAAAGGACTTGGTAGCTATTATTTTGCTAACAGGGTAGACGATATACAAGAATATATCTATAGTTTATATAGGTATGATAAAGCAACAGATACTTATCCGGTAGACTATACAGCAGATAATCCTTACCGTGAAAGAGTAACAGCACATGTGGAAGAAATATCTACAAATATTCAGTTGAACTATGAGGGGAAATTTGGAGGACACTCAGTTAACGCAGTTGCGGGTTGGGAAACGATTCGCCGTCGCAATCCTGAAACGAAACTTTTTTCTCAGCCATATTCCGATGAAATAAAGCAAATTTATTATCCTGATATGAACAGGAATGAAGATTATGGTAATAGAACAGAAACTCGTGTTGGATGGGTTGGCCGTGTAAACTATGATTATGAAAATAAGTACTTGTTAGAAGCATCCGGACGTTATGACGGTTCTTGGAAATTTCCTAAAAATGATCGTTGGGGATTCTTCCCATCTGCATCACTAGGATGGAGAATTTCGGAAGAAAATTTCTGGCAGGAAAGCAAGTTGCCTAATATATTTAGCGATCTTAAGTTTCGTATATCGTATGGTTTAGCCGGAGATGACGATCTAGGAGATAACTATAAAGCATTTGATTATATGGGAGGTTATACATATAACGAAGGCGGATCTGTGATGGATGGTGAGTATATTCTCGGAACAAAGATGCGTAAACCTGCAGTAGAGAATATCTCTTGGATCAAGGCTAAGTTTTTTGATGTTGGTTTCGATGCATCATTCCTGAATAATCGCTTGGTTGCACAATTTGACTATTTTAACCGTAAACGTACAGGCTTACCAGCTTCTCGTTATGATGTGTTGATAGCAAAAGAAGTAGGTTTTGATTTGCCTAAAGAAAACTTGAATTCGGATGTACACCGCGGTGTGGATGGTGCTATTAAGTGGACTGATAAAATTAATGACCTTCATTATAGTATTGGTGGTAATGCAACATATGCACGTTTTTATGACTGGTTCCAATATGACGGACACCTTAGAAGTAACTCATGGGACGTATATCGCAATAGTATAGATAAGCGTTTTGGTTACATTAACTGGGGATTGCAGTCAGATGGCCAGTTCCAGAGTTGGGAAGAAATTGCAAATTACCCAATTGATAATGACCGTAAGGGTAATACAACTCTACGTCCCGGAGACATTAAGTATAAAGACTTAAATGGTGATGGCGTGATAAATGGTATGGATGAACGGCCTATTGGATTCCGTCAGGATGCAACACCTGTTTTGAACTTTGGTTTGAACTTTGCTTTTGCATGGAAAGGAATTGATCTGGCATTTGACTTCTCGGGATCGGCGTTCCAGACATATTATCAAAGATGGGAACAACAGATTCCATTCCAGAATAACGGAAATAATCCTAAGTTCTTATTCAATGATAGTTGGCATCTGGAAGATCCATGGGATGCAAACAGTAAGGAGATTTCCGGAAAATATCCAATGGTACGCTTAGATATGGGTAGCCATAGTAACTATTGGAACAGTGACTTCTGGAAACAGAATGTAACTTATATGAAACTTCGTAATTTGGAGTTAGGATATACTATACCTAGAAACTATTTAGAAAAATTGAATATATCAAGTTTACGCCTGTATGTATCAGGTACCAACCTGTTTGCTTTGACAAATGTTAGGGGTGTAGATCCTGAACAACAAGACGAGAATGGTTTGGGATACCCTACTATGCGTATGTTTAACTTTGGTGTAAACCTTAAATTTTAAAAATCGATGAAGAAAATATCTATTTTTACAGCATTGGTTGTATTGTTACTGTCTGTAAGCAGTTGTAGCGATTTCCTAGACCAAGAGCCAGATGGTGTTTTATCTGATGAATCGGTATTCAACGACCCTAAGTTGATTAAATCAGAATTAGCTAACTTTTATGACCGTGTCAGTTATGGGGCGCATGTTAGGGGCGATTTGTATGACTATACTCGCATAGACGAAGCTATACGTTACGATCATGATGATGTAAACAGTTTTGACCGTAATCGTTGGAGAGAATATAATTATGAGTTGGTACGTAATATAAACGACTTTATTCTGAAACTGAAAACTGTATCTACTCTTCCGGATGAAGAAACCGGTAAAATAGAAGGTAAAAACAGATGGATATCTGAAGCTCGTTTTATTCGTGCATGGTATTATTTCTGCTCTGCCCGTATTTTAGGAGGTGTGCCTGTTGTAGGCGATGAGGTGTTTGACTATAAACCCGGAGATCCGGTAGAGCCATTGCAAATAGCACGATCGACAGAAGCCGGTATATATGATTATATTATAAAAGAATGTCAAGAGGTAGCTAAAGTAGATTTGTTAGGAGATAAACAATATACAAATGCTTCGCGTCCGAATATATGGGCTGCAAAAATGCTGGAAGCCCGCGCTGCTTTGTATGCTGCTTCGATAGCTAAATATGGAGCATCTACTCCTACAGTTGCAACAGATGGAAAAGAAGTGAGTATTGACGCAACAAAGGCTGCAGCTTATTATAAAATTGCTTTAGATGCGGCTGAGTATGTGATAGCTAATGGCCCATATCTTCTTCAAGATAAAATGCCGGATGACAGAGCTACTAATTTCTATAATGCAGTTTGTATTAAGAGTACCAATACAGAAGTGATCTGGGCTCGCGATTATAAATATCCGGGACAAACTCATGGATTTACAAAAGACTGTTTACCGACAGTATTGGCACAAGATGCCGGCAGTTGTTACTTATCTGTATTGTTAAATCTTGCAGAAGAGTTTGAACCGATTAATGCTGCAACTCCAGGACAGAGAGAGCCATTTAATACGGGTACTCTTACCAGTCCGGTATTTTATGAATCACCAAGCGCGCCGTTTTTAGAGAGAGATCCTCGTTTGGCTGGTACTGCTATTATACCGGGTGGATATTTTGCAGGTGAAGAAATAATTCTTCAGGCCGGGCAGCTGAATAAAGATGGTGGCAACTGGGTGAAAAGAGAAGGTGGAATAGGTTCGAAAGACGATGCCGGAAATTATATTACAGGTCCTAATGGTCCTATCGCAAATCGCGACAGATTGTACAATAAAACAGGGTTCACAATCCGTAAATTCTTAGACGAAACCACTGGTGCTGGTACTATTGGCCGTGGTTCGGAGATGTGGGAAGTACGCTTCCGTATGGCAGAGGCATATTTGATTGCAGCAGAAGCTTCATTGGAAATAAATGGTGGAACTCATGCTCAAACACTTAGAAACATAAATGCTGTGCGCATACGTGCAGGAGTAAAACCATTAACAACTGTTACTTTTGATAATATTGTTCACGAAAGGCGTGTAGAGTTTGCTTTCGAAGGACATCGTATATGGGACTTAAGACGCTGGCGTTTGGCTCATACATTATGGACAGGAAGCCAAAGTGATGTTACAGCAAAAAGACGTGGCTTGTGGGCTTATCAGGTAGTTGCTCCGGGTGATGCAAATGATGGTAAATGGTATTTCGAAGAAAGAGATATGAACTTCCTTTATCCTAATGCTTTAAGATTCGAATTGAACCATTATTATGCAGAAATGGATAACGATTGGTTGAACAGAAATCCGAAGTTGGTTAAAAACCCATTCCAATAATTTTAAGAAAATGAATATGAAAAATATAATAACAATACTATTTTCTTCTTTCGTACTACTGGCTTTATTCAGTAGTTGTGGAAAAGATAATTATGACGAACCCAAATCAGACTTAATGGGTACAGTCACTTATCAGGGAAAAGCTATAAATGTAAGAGGTACGGATGAACGGGTACGCCTTCAGCTATACCAGGATGGATATGCCAAACGTGACCCTATCGAAGTATTTGTAACGCAGGATGGTACATTCTCTGCTAAATTATTCAATGGCGAATACAAGATGGTTACCCGCAGTGGTAATGGCCCTTGGGTGAATTCCCGCGATACTACAGTAATAACAGTGAAGGGATCAACGACTGCTAATATGGAGGTTACCCCATTTTTTACGATATCGAATGAAGAGGTTTCTGTTTCAGGAAACACAATGAATACTTCATTCACTATTGATCAGGTAGTATCAACTGCAGAAATGGATCGTATAATCTTATTATTGAATACAACTTCTTTTGTAGATGATCAGTACAATGTTATGCGTACAGATTTTACAGAAAATCTGACCACAGGTGCAGTAACTTATTCGGCGGATTTTACAGGGAACGAAAAGGTAGCAAATGCTAAATTCCTTTATGGCCGTATATGTGTGTGGACGAAGAATGCTGATCAGGGAGTGTACTCAAAAGTATTTCGTTTGAAGTAAGTAATTAATACTTGGTTATCAGAACACTAATTTTAGAAATAAAATTAGCTTTTTTAGAGGTTAGTACCTGAGCTGTGAAGCTCGGGTGCTTTTTTTATATAGAATTTAAATCTTTTATTATCAAAAGTAAAAGATAATCACGTAAATTTGCATCCATACATTTATGGAAGAAACATTCAACATACACAGAGGCGATATTAACGATAACGAAAAGGAGTTTGAAAATGCTCTACGTCCGCTTACTTTTGGAAGTTTTAGCGGGCAAAGTAAGGTTGTAGAGAATCTTCAGGTTTTTGTTACTGCGGCAAAAATGCGTGGAGAGTCGTTAGACCATACACTTCTGCATGGACCTCCCGGTCTGGGTAAGACTACCCTATCTAATATTATAGCTAACGAATTAGGCGTCGGCTTTAAGATAACATCGGGGCCAGTACTTGATAAACCCGGTGATCTGGCCGGTTTGTTGACTTCTTTAGAACCAAATGACGTATTGTTTATAGACGAAATCCATCGGTTATCGCCTGTAGTAGAAGAATATCTCTATAGTGCGATGGAGGATTATCGGATTGATATAATGATAGATAAAGGGCCAAGTGCCCGTTCTGTACAAATAGAGTTAAATCCGTTTACTCTTGTGGGTGCTACTACACGTAGCGGTTTGTTGACAAGCCCTCTACGCGCGCGATTTGGGATAAACCTGCATCTGGAGTATTACGATATGGAAACGTTAACCCGGATTATACTGCGTTCTGCTAATATATTGAATGTGCCAACTTCGGAAGAAGCAGCCGCAGAAATAGCTTCGCGAAGCCGGGGAACTCCTCGTATAGCAAATGCATTATTGCGCAGAGTCAGGGATTTTGCTCAGGTGAAAGGTTCGGGTAAAATAGATAAAGCAATTGCAAATTATGCCCTTGAAGCTTTGAATATTGATAAGTATGGGTTGGATGAGATCGATAATAAGATTTTGTTGATCTTAATTGATAAATTTAAAGGAGGACCGGTTGGTATCTCTACTATTGCAACAGCTTTAGGAGAAGATGGTGGTACTATAGAAGAAGTGTACGAACCATTCTTAATAAAAGAGGGCTTTATGAAACGTACGCCTCGTGGAAGAGAGGTAACAGATTTAGCATATAAACATTTAGGTAGAAAAAGAGAAAGTCAGCAAGGATTTTTGTTTTAATTATAAATTATGAGTTATGAGAAATTTAAATTCTCATAGCTATAATTATCTATAGATAACAGATTTGAATTTAGAATTATTCATAGCAAAGCGGATTCACTTTGGTGGGGGAGACAATAAAAAAAAGGCTTCGACCCCGGCAATAAAAATTGCTATAGCCGGAGTTGCACTCGGATTGGCAACAATGATTCTGGCTCTATCCATTGTAATCGGCTTTAAAAAAGAAGTTAGAGGAAAGGTTATTGGCTTTGGCTCCCATATTCAGATAACAAATCTGGGAAATAATAATTCATACGAAACTCATCCTATCTGTGTTTCTCCTGAATTAGTGCAGCAATTGGAAAATACAGCTGGTATTGATCATGTACAAACTTTTGCAACAAAACCGGGAATAATAAAAACAGATGAAACTTTCCAGGGGGTAATCCTTAAAGGAGTAGGCACTGACTACGATTGGGATTTCTTCAAGCAAAACATGGTTGAGGGCTCTGTCCTAACGGTAAGTGATACAACAATCTCGAATCCGACCATCCTGTCAAAGAATATAGCGGATAAGTTAAACCTTAAAACGGGTGATAGTTTTCTGTGTTATTTTGTAGGAGAGAATATACGTTATCGAAAATTCAATATTGTAGGCATATATAGCACCAACTTTGAAGATTATGATAAGCTCTTTGTTGTGACAGATATTGAAATCATCAAGAGATTAAATAACTGGGAAGAAGATCAGGCTAGCGGATTAGAGCTATTGGTAAAAGATTATGATAACCTTGACGAAATACAGCAGAATGTATTTTTAGAGATGATGACATATCGGGATAGAGAAGACAACACTTTCCTTACTCGTTCGATTAAAGAGATGAATCCGATGATTTTTAGCTGGCTCGACCTGTTGGATATGAATGTTGTTGTTATTATTCTGCTGATGTTTGCGATTTCTGTTTTTACGATGATCTCAGGGTTACTCATCATCATTCTGGAACGTACTAATATGATAGGTATGTTGAAGACAATGGGAGCGCGTAATACCGGGATAAGGAAAATATTTCTGTATGTTTCTTCGTTTATCTTATTGAAAGGCATGTTGTGGGGTAATGTTATTGCACTTGTAATATTATATGTGCAGAAATACTTTGGAATATTTAAGCTAGATGCAGAAACATATTATGTATCGGAAGTGCCTGTGGATATAAACTTATTTTATGTCTTACTTATTAATATCGGAACTCTGTTGTTGTCTATGTTGGTAATGGTGGGGCCTTCTTATTTAATCGCTAAAATCTCTCCGGCAAAATCGATTCGTTTCGAATAGATAATCCGATTATTATTTTTATAGTATATTTGTGAAGCAAAATAATTTAAAGATATGAAAGTCATAATTACCCATATGGGTCTTTTTTTTCTAGTTCTATTTACTTTCTTTTCCTGTAAATCAGACAAAAGGAGTGACACACCAAACGAAATAATATATGATTCTATATCAGTGTCGCGCATTTATCATTTGGAGAATGATTCGACTAAGCCATCATGCTCGTTAAGGATAAATTATATCTATCCGGTCAACTATGTTGATACTACCATCTTGTCTAAAGTTCAAAGGGAACTTAATTATGCACTATTGGAGGATGAAGGTTATGAACAATTAAAGCCTGCTGAGGCAGTGGATAAATATATAACGGATTATATAGAGAATTATACACGTGAAGCGAAAGAACAATTTCCTGATTGGGAAACATCAGGAGATACCGAAGATTACTATTCGTTCTATAAGACATTGGATAGTAAAGTTTTATTTGATAAAGGTGGCCTGATTTCGTATCAGGTATCCTCTATGGATTATAAGGGTGGAGCTAATTCTTCGACTGTATATCGGAATGTTGTAATAGACCTTCAGACAGGAAAGCGTTTATCCGAAGATGATATCTTTGTTCCCGATTATAAGAAAATGCTTAATGCACAATTGATAAGAAAGGTTTTGGATCAGAATAAAGTGATGAAGCCGGAAGACCTTTTAGAATTTGGTTATTGGGGAATTGAAGATCTGACATCGAATAGTAATTTTTATGTAGACCAAAAAGGACTTACATATATATTCAATCCGGGTGAATATTCAGCGCCATCGTTGGGTGCCATTCGTATATTGCTAACATATACAGAGATAAATGCGATTCTTCGGGATGATTCTCCTATTTCATATTTAGCAGGAAAATAAGTATGGATATAATATTAAAATACTTCCCATCGATAACAGAGGAACAGAAGAAGCAATTTGCGGCATTGTATGATCTGTATCTAGATTGGAATTCGAAAATAAATGTCATTTCCCGAAAAGATATAGAGAACCTTTATACTCACCATGTTCTACATTCGCTGGCAATAGCTAAGCTTATCCAGTTTACAGATGGCAGCAAAATTATGGATGTGGGTACCGGTGGTGGTTTCCCAGGTATCCCTCTTGCTATTCTTTTTCCGAAATGTGAGTTTTTGTTGGTAGACAGTATTGGTAAAAAAATAAGGGTGGCTACAGAAGTAGCAACAGCCATTGGTTTGAAGAATGTCAAATTTCGTCATTGTCGGGCAGAGGAAGAAAAAGGAAAGTTTGACTTTGTTGTGAGCCGGGCAGTGATGACTTTACCAGATTTGGTGAAAATAATACGAAAAAATATCTCCAAAGAACAACGCAACGCTTTGCCAAATGGTTTGATATGTCTTAAAGGAGGTAATTTGGACAGTGAACTACATCCATTTAAAAAGACGGCAGAAGCGGACGATCTTTCTATGTTTTTCGAAGAAGAATATTTCAAGACGAAGAAGATCGTATATGTTTTAATCTGATTTATCTATATAATAAATATAAAAGGTAACACTTGAGAGAAAATGAAAAACTCTTGAAGAGTGTTACTTTTGTCACTTTTTATATGAATGATATTCGTAATTGATTGATATCTAATAGAAAATGTATAGGTGTATAGAATGTATCTTGTTACTTTTTCTAAATAAGTGAACACTGCTTTGTTGTTTCTTGTTAATTAGATAATGTTAAATTAGAAAACAAGAATTAATATGAAAGTAGCATTAATTGGAGCAACAGGCTTTGTAGGTTCACATATATTGCAAGAGTTAGTAAATAGAGGATACGATGTAACAGCTGTTGCCCGGTCAGTAGAAAAAATACCGGTAAAAGGCGGAAAACCAAAAACAGTAGCTGTTGATGTAACAGATACCGAAGCTTTGGCTTCTGTTTTGAAAGGAAATGATGTTGTAATCAGTGCATTCAATGCGGGATGGTCGAATCCTAATATATATGATGATTTTATGAAAGGTTCGAAGGCTATTCAAGAAGCTGTAGAAAAAGCCGATATAAAGCGTTATATTGTGATTGGTGGTGGTGGAAGCCTTTTTATTAATGGCAAACAAATAGTAGATGATCCGGGTTTCCCTGCTCAATTTAAGGATGGGGCTACAGCAGCAAGAGATTATCTTAACTTGTTGAAAAAGGAGACTAATCTTGATTGGACTTTCCTTTCGCCAGCTTTGGATATGTTTCCGGGGGAGAGAACCGGAAAATATCGGTTAGGAACAGAAAGCCCTGTATTTAATGGTAAGGGAGATTCCGAAATTTCGGTGCAAGACTTATCTGTTGCTATTGTTGATGAAATAGATAACCATAAATTTTCGCGGCAACGGTTTACAGTGGGATATTAAACCTACAAAAGATTGATAAAGTAGATGCTTTAAAGCATATCTAAATAGAAAGATAGCCAATACTATTGTGCTGTCTTTTTGTATGTTTATAATGCAACTTATCAATAAAAATCGTTAGATTTGCATTTAGCAAACAGGGCTATTCCTGTTTGCTTTATTACAAAAAGATATTTTATAATAATATGAAAGTCAAGATATTTGAATTTAATCCTATTAGTGAAAATACATATGTGGCATATGATGAAACTAAAGAATGTGTTATCATTGATCCCGGATGTTTTTTTCCTGATGAGAAAGCTTTTCTTCTAAACTTCATTTTGGACAATGACTTGGTGGTAAAACATTTATTAAATACACATCTCCATTTCGATCATGTGTTTGGTAATATTTTTGTCCATGAACAGTTTCATTTGGATACTGAAGCTAATAAAGGAGATGAATTTTTGTTGGAACAAATGCCTACACAACTCAGAATGTTCGGTTTTGACGAGAAGACAGCACAAGTGCCTAAAATAGGAAAATACCTGAATGAGAATGATGTGGTAACATTTGGAAACCAAAAATTCATTGTTTTGCAGGTTCCGGGGCATTCTCCGGGCAGTATTGTTTTCTATAATCAGGAAGCCGGTTGTGTATTTGTTGGGGATGTATTATTTAGGGGAAGTATTGGACGTACTGACTTAGCCGGAGGTAATCACGAACAACTAATACAAGGGATAAAAGAAAAGCTATTGACTTTACCAAGAGAAACTATTGTTTATTCGGGACACGGCCCTCTGACTACAATAGGAGAAGAGATGAAAAGTAACTTTTATTTACAATAAAATACCTATCCATGAAAAGCGAAAGATTCGAAAACCGACACATTGGCATTAATGCAGAAGATGAAAAATTGATGTTGTCTAAAATCGGAGTTAGTTCTCTGAATGAATTAATAGAGCAAACAATCCCTCATAATATCAGGCTTCAACAGAGTCTTCAATTGCCGGAGGCATTGAGCGAGCATGAATATGCAGAAGAAATGGCTCTGAAAGCCTCTAAAAATCGAATTTGTGCTTCATATATCGGGATGGGTTGGTATGATACAGTTGCTCCGGCTCCGATAGTTCGCAATGTATTCGAAAATCCGGTTTGGTATACGTCATATACACCATATCAGGCTGAGATTTCGCAAGGGCGTCTGGAAGCATTGATGAATTTTCAGACGATGGTGAGTGACCTTACCGGACTGCCGTTATCTAACTGCTCGTTGTTGGATGAAGCAACCGGTGGAGCAGAGGCTGCAACGATGATGTTTAATCTTCGTAGCCGTGATCAGATTAAGGCGGGGGTGAATAAGTTATTCGTTGACCGGAATATTTTTCCTCAGACATTGGCAGTAATAAGCACTCGTATGGCTCCTCAAGGAATAGAGGTTGTTGTTGGTGATTATGGTTCTGTTAATTTGGCCGATGGCTTTTTTGGTGCGGTTGTCCAATATCCTAATTCGAATGGTAATGTTATAGATTATAAAGAATTTACAGAGAAAGCACATAGTGTAGATTGTAAAGTAGCAGTAGCTACAGATCTGATGGCTTTGACATTGTTGGTGCCTCCCGGAGAATGGGGAGCAGATATTGCATTCGGAAGCAGTCAACGATTTGGTATACCTATGTTTTATGGAGGACCTTCTGCCGGATTCTTTGCAACCAAAGAAGATAATAAACGCCATGTACCCGGACGTATCATTGGCTTGTCGAAGGATGCTTATGGGAAACCTGCTTATCGTATGGCTTTGCAGACTCGCGAACAACATATTAAACGTGAGAAAGCTACTTCAAATATTTGTACAGCACAAGCTTTGTTAGCTACAATGGCAGGGTTTTATGCTGTATATCATGGACCAAAAGGTCTAAAAAATATTGCTAAACGAATACATTCTGCTACATCTCTTATTGCTGATGAGTTGAAAGAATTAGGATATACTATTGTAAATGAACAGTATTTCGATACTCTTAAGATAGCTTTGCCTAGTGGCGTCTCTCAGTATTCGATCAGGGAGTTTGCTGAAATGCGTGATATTAATCTTCGCTATTATGAGGCAGGAGAAGTTGGTGTCAGTATTGATGAAACAATAACAGAGTATAAAGCACATGAGTTATTGGCTGTATTTTCGTTGGCTGCAGGTCGTATGAAAGTGTATATGATAGACGATCTTCCTGAAAAGTTAACAATTTCGGACAAGTTCTTGCGTAAGAGCGAATACTTGCAGCATGAGGCTTTCAATTTATATCATACCGAAACAGAATTGATGCGTTATATAAAACGCCTTGATAGAAAAGATATATCATTAGCTCATTCAATGATATCTTTGGGATCGTGTACAATGAAGTTGAATGCGGCGTCCGAGATGTTGCCTTTATCTTTAGGCGGATTCCAGAATATTCATCCTTTTGCTCCGCAATCGCAAACTCAAGGATATTTGGAGTTGATAGAAGAGTTAGGTGAATACCTTAAAGAAATAACCGGATTTGCGGGAGTCAGTTTCCAACCAAATTCAGGTGCGGCCGGAGAGTATGCAGGATTGATGACAATTCGTAGATATCAGGATAGTATAGGGCAAGGCCATCGTAATATAATATTGATACCGGCATCGGCTCATGGAACAAATCCGGCATCAGCAATTCAGGCAGGCTATGAAACTGTTACTATCGATTGTGATGCTCTCGGAAATGTTGTCGTTGAGGATTTGCAAGCAAAAGCGGATTTGCATAAAGATAACCTTGCCGGATGTATGATTACATACCCATCAACACATGGTATCTTTGAGAAAGAAATAAAAGAAATGTGTAAGATTGTTCATCAGCATGGAGGGCAAGTATACATGGATGGAGCAAACATGAATGCACAGGTTGGATTGACTAACCCTGGTTATATTGGTGCCGATGTTTGCCATTTGAATTTACATAAAACATTCGCTATACCTCATGGTGGTGGTGGTCCGGGTGAGGGCCCTATCTGTGTAGTAGAACATCTGGTTCCTTTCTTACCTCATCACCCTGAACTGGATGGAAGCACACTTAATACGGTTTCGTCTGCACCATACGGAAGTGCCGGGATATTACCTATAACTTATGGTTATATACGAATGATGGGAGCAGAGGGATTGACTCGTGCTACAAAGATTGCCATTCTTAGTGCTAATTATCTGGCGGAATGCCTTAAAGATACATATGGCATTGTGTATAGAGGTATTACAGGACGGGTAGGACATGAGCTTATTCTTGAGTGTAGGAAAGTGAAAGAAATATCCGGAATAACAGAAACAGATATAGCAAAACGTCTGATGGACTATGGATACCATGCTCCTACATTATCATTCCCTGTTCATGGTACATTGATGATAGAGCCAACAGAGAGTGAAAGCCTTGCAGAGCTTAATCGCTTTGTAGACACAATGAATCAAATTTGGAAAGAAATTAAGGAAGTAGAGGATGGGACTTATACAAAAGAAGATAATGTCTTAGTAAATGCTCCTCACCCTGAGTATGAAGTATGCGCAGACGAGTGGAATCATGCTTATCCGCGTTCGAAAGCTGCTTATCCACTTGACTTTGTGAAAAATAATAAGTTTTGGGTTAATGTTGCCCGGATAGATAATGCTTACGGAGATAGAAATTTGATTACATGTTTGTGTGATATGGGATAAAATTCCTTAAATTAGCCGCGAAATTGAAACAAAATAATTATATAATCTGTTTATCATATAAATAAACGCAAAACACACTATTATGAAAATGAGGATTTTTCTTACTGCTATTATTTTAATGTTAGGTGCTGGCTTAACTCTTGTTGCTCAGAATAAAAAAACAATGAAAAGCGATAAAGAGAAAGTAACATTCGATGTGTCGATGACATGCGAGAATTGCCAGAAACGTATTGAAAAGAACATAGCTTTTGAGAAAGGTGTTACAGACATGGTAGTGGATCTGCCGAATAAGACAGTAACAATTGAGTTTAGAAAAGATAAAACAACAGTAGATAACCTTCAGAAGGCTATAGAAAAGCTGGGTTATGAGGTTAAGCTACATAATACGGGACAGAAAAAAGAATAAACAGATGAAAAAATTATTTATTATGGTTGCAGCTATTGGTCTTTTATATAGCTGTGGTGGTAATACAAAGCAAAATCAAGAAGAACAAGCTTCGGTTAGCGAATTTTCTGATATTGCTAAGGATGTAAAAGGAGATGGACATAATGCAAAAAACTCTCTGGACTACAAAGGAACATATCAGGGAAAAGTGCCTACAGCAAGTGGCGAAGGTATGATTGTTTCTATAACTTTAGACGATAGTACTTTTGTTAAGAAAACAGAGTATGTCGGCAAAAAGAATAGCAAATTTGAATCAAAAGGAAAATATACTTGGAATGCTGAAGGAAATACTGTAACTCTGGAAGGAGTGAAAGATGAACCTAGTAAGTATTTTGTTGGAGAAAATACGTTGACCCAACTAGATATGGATGGGAACAAAATAACAGGTGATTTGGCTGATATGTATATTCTTAAAAAGTAGATATTACTGAATAATAAATCTTTTGCGGACTGGTTACAATGTAATCAGTCCGTTTTTTATTTATCTATGTGATGTCAATTTGAGAGAAATAAAAGATTTAAATATTTCAATTTATCATTTTAAATGTTAACTTTGTGACTATTTGATAATATATATAAGAGATTAATTATAATGAGCTATCTTATAAAACCTGAAAAATACAACGCATTGCTTGATTTGCAGCAAACAGAAATGGGAATCAAGCAGATAAAAGATTTCTTTCAACAAAACTTATCATCAGAGCTTCGTCTGAGGAGAGTTACAGCCCCTCTGTTTGTCCTGAAAGGGATGGGTATAAATGATGATCTGAATGGAGTAGAGCGGGCAGTCAATTTTCCAATTAAAGATATGGGCGATGAGAGGGCTGAAATTGTACACTCTCTGGCAAAATGGAAAAGATTGACTTTAGCGGATTATGGTATCAATGAAGGATTTGGTATCTATACAGATATGAATGCTATAAGGGCCGATGAGGAATTGGGTAACTTACATTCATTATATGTAGATCAATGGGATTGGGAAATGGTAATGTCCCCTGAAAACCGAAATCTGGAGTTCTTGAAAGAAGTTGTTCAGCGTATCTATGCAGCATTGGTACGTACAGAGTATTTGGTTTATGAGATATTTCCATCTATTTCTCCTATTTTGCCAAAGGAAATTAAGTTTATCCACTCGGAGGAATTGCTTAAAAAATATCCGAATTTGACAGCAAAAGAGAAGGAGAATCAGATCGCTAAAGAATATGGAGCAGTGTTTATCATTGGAATTGGAGGTAAGCTAAGTAATGGTATGCCACATGATGGGCGTGCTCCCGATTATGATGACTGGACTACTAAATCGGAAAATGGATACAATGGACTGAATGGAGACCTGATAGTATGGAATCCGATATTGAATCAAGGAATGGAGTTGTCTTCTATGGGAATACGTGTAAATAAAGAAGTACTATTGGAGCAACTTAAATTATCCGGTCAGGAAGACAGAAAGGAACTTTATTTCCATAAGCGTCTTTTGAATGGAGAGTTACCTCAATCTATAGGAGGAGGGATTGGGCAATCTCGTTTATGTATGTTTTATCTTCGTAAAGGTCATATCGGAGAAATTCAAGCAGGAATATGGCCAGATAAGATGAGAAAAGAGGCCGAAAGCTTAGGGATGCCATTGATCTAAAGTGATGTTAAATTTATATTATTTATTAGAAGTGAGTATCATTGTGTAAATAATTATCTTCTGATCTTAAAAAGAATTATATAAATAGTCATTTATCCTATAAACCAGTATTGTGATATTATATTTGCATTTGCAAATTAACACAATGGATAAGTTTATGAAAAGAAGATTTATAGTTTTATTAGGAGTGTTTGGGATTTTTTCTTCTGCACTCTTTTTTAGTTCATGCACAAACAATGACAAGATAAAAACGGAAAATCGGACTGAAATAGAAACAGACCATATCCTGACAAATGCAGTATTGACAAAAGAGGAACAAGATAAATTAACTCCAGATAAAGTCCTTGAAATACTGAAACAAGGAAATGAGGAATTTATCAGCGATAACCTTACTGTTCGGAATAATTCGGAAAGAGTTCGCCATGCTGCATTAGGCCAGTATCCCAAAGCAGTAGTTTTATCTTGCTTAGATTCCAGAGTGCCGGTAGAGGATGTTTTCCATAGGGGGATCGGTGATATTTTTGTAGCCAGAGTAGCCGGTAATATTGTGAATGAGGATATTCTGGGTAGTATGGAGTATGCTTGTAAAGTATCGGGCTCTAAGTTAATTGTAGTGCTGGGACATGAATATTGCGGAGCCATAAAGTCTGCTATAGATGATGTGAAAGTTGGCAATATTACAAGTATGTTGTCAAAAGTGCAACCTGCAGTAACTAAAGCTAAAGTGAATTTTGAGGGGGAGAAGACTTCTAAAAATCCTAAATTCGTGGAAGCTGTATGTGATCATAATGTACATAATGTAATCGGAGATATAAGAAAAGGAAGCCCAATATTGAAAGAGATGGAGGACAAAGGCGAAATTAAAATCGTTGGAGGAGTTTATGATATGGAAACAGGTAAAGTAAATTTCTTTAGTGAATAATTTTTCCGTATCTTTATCATTGAAAGGATGTTTTTAAATTAAAAGCATCCTTTGTTTTTTCACACAAAACTCATTGATTTATGGAAAAAAAAGTAACTATTCATTGCACAAACAGCGGAACTTACAAAGATTTCCCGGCTGGGGTTAATCTAATTGAAGTTTTAAAGGGTTTTGATATACAACCAAAATTTAAATTCGTAACATCTAAAGTAAATAATAAAGTAGAACCTTTAGATTACGAAGTATTTAATAATAAGACTGTCACTTTTGTAGACTTATCCGAACCATCAGGTATGCGTACTTATGTAAGGTCGTTATGCTTTATTCTGGCGACGGCTGTTTCAGAGGTGTTTCCTAAAGCCCAATTACATATAGAACATCCTATATCGTTGGGTTATTTTTGTAAATTGAGTGATGCTCCTCTGCTTAATGCTGACACGGTTGAGGCTATTAAAGCAAAGATGCAGGAATATATAGATGCCGATTTACCTTTCGAAGGAGTAGAAGAAGAAACCGAGAAGGTTGTGAATATGTTTAGAGAAAGAGGCTATGAAGATAAAGCATTGCTACTGGAAACTTCAGGCGACCTTTATTCTAAATATTACAGGATGAATGGAGCTGTCGATTACTTTTATGGATGTCTGGTCCCTTCTACAGGTTATATCAATTTATTCGGATTAGAGATATATAATGACGGATTATTGCTTCGTGTGCCAAACCGCAGAAATCCAATTGAATTAGAGCCTGTTATACCTCAGCATAAGATGTATAATATTTATAAAGAGCAATTGAACTTCTTGAATATTATTAAGCTGGATAATGTTGGTGATTTAAATAAGGCCAATCAAGAAGGATTAACTCCCGGTATTATTAAGGTTGCCGAAGCTCTTCAGGAAAAAACGATAGCTAATATTGCTACTGATATAGCGAATAGGGTTGAGGATGGAGTAAAGATTGTTTTAGTATCGGGCCCATCATCATCAGGAAAGACTACTTTCCGTATGCGTTTAGAAGTTCAACTGATGACTAATTTAATAAAGCCTGTGGGATTATCATTAGATGATTACTTTGTAGACAGGGAAAAAACTCCTCTGGATGAAGATGGAGCTTATGATTTTGAGTCGTTGTATGCTTTAGATATTCCGAAGTTTAATGAAGATTTGTCCAAATTATTGAATGGACAAGAAATAGAGCTTCCTAGCTTTAACTTTACCACAGGAAAACGAGAGTATAAAGGTCATACGCTTAAATTGGATGAACATTCAATTTTGGTGATTGAGGGAATACATGCATTAAATCCGGATTTAACAAACTCTATTCCTGATTTTCAGAAGTATCAGATATATGTATCAGCACTGACAACAATTTCATTGGATAACCATAACTGGATTCCAACTACAGATAACAGGCTTCTGAGACGTTTGATCAGGGATTATCGTTACCGTAGCTATTCGGCTATTGATACGCTATCTCGTTGGCCAAGTGTACGAAAGGGAGAAGAGAAATGGATATTTCCATATCAGGAAAATGCGGATGTGATGTTCAATTCAGCTATGATATATGAGTTGGCTGCTTTGCGTCGCTATGCGGAACCGATACTATCTCAGGTGCCAAATACTGCACCAGAATATGCAGAGGCTCACCGCTTGCTTAAATTCCTGAAATATTTTAATTATGTAAATGATCGGGAATTGCCTCCAACATCCTTGTTGCGTGAGTTTTTGGGTGGAAGTAGCTTTAAGTATTGATGAAATAATATTGAGATAAGAGAGCAACGCCCTGCTAATTCTAAATTAGCAGGGCGTTGCTATATATGGATGAGAAGTATTAGTCTTAATGTACCCAATCGTCAGTCCTGAATGGAGCTGCAGGTAATCCTTTCGTATTGAATAAGTTTACATCCGGGTTATCAGACCAGCTATATCTTACTGCAATAGGTTTTTTTACTTCATTGCTGTATACAATTACTTTGCCGTCTTCTACATAGGCTTTAGCCCAATGATATTTTTGGTCTGTACCTGCAATGGCAAACCCTTCTATATAGCCATATTTGCTTCTTACATCAAAGCCTCCTTCTACATTATCGAAAGTTATAATTGCTTTATTCCCATCAAATTGTATTGAATTGTATGTTGGACCGGAATATATAATATCTGTTTTACCATAATCCTTATTTAGAGCAATCTGAGCTAGTCTTAATCCTACATCTTGTTTATTTCGTGGATGTATATCAAGAGCATCACCTATATCAGTGATTACTGCTTGTCCGGTTTTTGGTAAACTTAATGTCATTGATTGTGCTTCACGTAATTCAGCCCATTCGCTTCTTCCCGGTTCAGTATCTTTTTGCATAAAGTTTGTTAGTTGAACCCAATAGAAAGGGAATTCTGTACCCCATTTTTGTCTCCAATTCTGAATCATGTTAGGGAACAAAGTTCTATAGTTGTATGCTGCAGATGCATTATTTTCGCCCTGATACCAAATTGCACCTTTTATATTGTATTTAATAATTGGATTTATCATTGCGTTATATAATAATGACGGATACAGGTTAGGGTTTATATCTACATAATTATACATTTTATTGGTCACAGATGGTTTGTAGAGCCACTCTCCAGCCAAAGGAAAATTTTGGTCGCCTATTGCTAAATAGATACTGGCCGAACTATCCATAAAACCTCCATCGCCCCCTGTATCATATACTCTGACAGTAATTGTATTTAGCCCTTCTTTTAATATATCTTTTGGTATCTGATATTTGCGGAAAGTAGAATATATATCATTTTCACCAACTTTTGTACCGTTTATCCAAGTGATATCCCTATCATCTATAGTACCCAAAGATAACATTGTGGCATTTTGTGTCTGTTCTTTTGTTAACGAAAAACTATACCTATACCATATGATTCCATCAATAGGTGCTAAGTCAGATTTGCTCCAAGGTTGAGGTACGGTAATTTTTTGCCATGAAGATGTATTTGTAGAAGGATTGAACCACTCTTCAGTTAGTCCCGGATCGTTATTTAAAGCCTCAGAATAGGCAGTTCTTGCTTTGTTGTTTTCCTCCGCATAATCATTAAGATTGTCTATTCTGGCAATACCCTGATAGCGTTTCTGAAAAGTTTCTGATAAGGACTGAAAAGAGTCTTGGCTAATCCAGGTTTCAATATCAGTTCCTCCCCATGATGAATTAATAATGCCAATAGGGATATTCAATTCTTGGTTTAACTTTCGGGCAAAGAAATAGCCTACAGCAGTGAAATTACTCACTGTATTTGGAGAGCATACTTCCCATGCACCTTCAAGATTGTTTAGTGGTACAAAACTCATATTTTTAGTAACATTAAACGATCTGATAAGTGGATAATTTGCAGCTTTGATTTCTTCATCTGCATTATTAACATTACTTACAGTCCATTCCATATTCGATTGTCCACTACAAATCCAAACATCACCTATTAATATATTATCGAATTCGATACTATTGGATTTTCCTTTGATCTCCATTCTATAAGGTCCTCCATAATTCATAGGGTTAAGTTGTACAGACCAGTAACCGTCTTTGTTGGCTTTGGTTTTTCTGATTTGGTTGTTAAAAGAAACTTGAACGGCTTCATTTTTGTCTGCCCATCCCCAGATATTAACAATCTGATCGCGTTGCAGTACCATATCATTGTTGAAAATAGATGGCATTTTCACTAATGCCCAAGCTTGCCCGATAGAAAATAGGGATAAGCATAGAAGTAATAATTTTAGTTTTCCTTTCCGAATCATGCTTAAAATAGGTTATAATTAAAGAAAGCTAAAGTTACATTGATATTTTTATTAATTAATGATGATTGTTAACTTTTTGTGATTGGATATAAAAAATAATTGTTCATTTATTTTTTTATGTTTTACAACATGTGAAATGTTGTAAAATGTTTATTATTAATGTTTTATTGTTTCGAGCTGTCTTTGTGTGTGCGGACACACTATTGCGCAATTCAAATTTTAGATTACTTTTGTATATAAATGTGTGCGCACACACGTTTTTGTTTTAAAGAAATGAAAGAAAAATCAAATATAAGAATTGTAGACATAGCAAAGATGGCTGGGGTTTCGACGGGAACTGTGGACCGTGTATTGCACAATAGGGGACGAGTATCTGCCGAAAAGAGAACGAAAGTGGAGCAGATATTGAAAGAAATAAATTATGAGCCGAATATGGTGGCTCGTTTTTTGGCCTCTAAGCGTAATTACGAATTTGCTGTAATTGCCCCTACATATTCGGAAGGAGATTATTGGGAGTTGGTATGTAACGGAATAAACCGTGCTGAAGCTGAGATGAAAAAATTCAATATTGGTATTGAGTATTTCCAGTTTAACCAATATGATAGGAATTCATTTTTTAAGGCTGTAGCCCGTTTTAAAGAAAAAGAATACGATGGAGTGCTTATTGCTACGTTGTTTGGAGAATATGTAATAAACCTGTCAAAAGAATTAGACGAAAAGGAAGTTCCATATATATATATAGATTCTGATATTTCGAATCAACACGATCTGGCTTATTTTGGAGGAGATTCTCTGGCTAGTGGGAATATTGCAGCCAATCTTTTATTGAAAGAAATTGATATTGATTCAGATATTATTATCGTACACATAAAATTTAAGTATAAGGAAATATCGGTACAAATGAAAACCCGGGAGCAGGGTTTCCTTAATTGTCTGGCAAATAAGAATTTTAGAGGGAATATCCATCATATAGAGGTGGATCCTGACAATTTTGATAGGAGTGCAAAGGATATTGAACAATTTATCAATAATGGATCGAAGCGGGTTGGAGGAATTGTTTTGAACTCTCGCATTTATGAATTGATAGATTTGTTAGACAAAATGAATATTCCTTATGCGGAGAAGTTGAAGCTTATAGGGCATGATGCTATAGAACGCAATGTAGAAGCTTTGAAACAAGGAAAGATATCTTTCATTCTTTCGCAACGTCCGGAATTTCAAGGGTATGATGCTGTAAAAGCTTTAGGTAATTATTTCCTGTTCAAGCAAGTCCCTCAAAAGGCAAATTATATGCCGATTGATATCTTAATAAAGGAGAACGTAGATTATTATAACAACTATAAATTGTAAAACATGAAAAATAGCCTTTTTAACATTGAAGGGAAAGTCGTGATTATAACAGGCGGCTGTGGTGTATTAGGTTCTGATATGGCTCAATATCTGGCAAAAGAAGGAGCTAAAGTTGTGATACTTGATAGAGTGAAAGACAAAGGAGAAGAGCTTGCTGCTAAAATAAAGGCAGAAGGTGGCGATGCTTTGTTTTTAGTTACAGATGTTTTGAATAAAGAAACTTTGGAGCAAAACAGAGAAGACATTGTCAAAGCATATGGTAAAATTGATGTGCTTGTAAATGCAGCCGGAGGAAATATGGCTGGAGCCACAATTGCCCCTGATAAGACTATCTTCGATCTTGAGGTTGATGCATTTAAGAAAGTTGTTGATCTGAACTTGTTTGGAACAGTGTTGCCTACAATGGTATTTGCTCAGGCAATGGTAGATAACAAGGCCGGAAATATAATCAATATAGCATCTGAGTCGGCGCTTCGTCCATTGACTCGTGTTGCTGGATATGGTGCTGCTAAGGCTGCAGTAGCTAACTTTACTAAATATATGTGTGGCGAATTAGCTACAAAATTCGGAGAACAATTCCGTGTGAATGCTCTTGCTCCGGGATTCTTTATCACAGAGCAAAACAGAACATTGTTGACAAACCCTGATGGCTCGTATACAGACCGCGCTAAAACAATATTAGCTCATACTCCGTATGGCCGTTTTGGTGAAGCTGATGAACTTTTGGGATCATTACACTATCTGATTAGTGATGCCTCTAAGTTTGTGTCGGGAACGATACTTGTTATAGATGGTGGCTTTGATGCATTCTCAATATAAAAATTAGCAGATTAGCAAATTTGAAAATGGGTAAACTCACTTCTTTATATTTGCTAATTATCGAATTTTCAAATTTTCAAATTGATTAAGTTATGATATTAAGTGAACAAACATGGCGCTGGTACGGACCGAATGATCCGGTTGCGCTTTCAGATATAGCTCAGGCAGGAGCAACAGGTATTGTTACAGCACTTCATCATATAAAGAACGGTGAGGTATGGACAGTAGAAGAAGTTCAGAAACGTATTGATATGATCAGAGAAGCTGGTCTGGAATGGACTGTGGTGGAAAGTGTTCCTGTGCATGAGCATATCAAAACGCAAGAAGGAAATTACAAACAATATATAGAAAACTACAAGGAAAGTATCCGTAACCTGGCAAAATGTGGCGTGAAGGTTATCACTTACAACTTTATGCCTGTTTTGGATTGGACACGTACTGATCTGGCATATACAATGCCTGATGGATCGAAAGCGTTGCGTTTCGAACGTGCTGCGTTTATGGCTTTCGAATTATTTATCTTGAAACGCCCGGGTGCAGAGCAAGAATATTCTGCAGAGGATATTGCAAAAGCAAAAGCAAGATACGAACAAATGACTCAGGAAGATAAGGATCTTTTGGTTCGCAATATGATTGCAGGTCTTCCCGGAGCAGAAGAAAGTTTTACATTAACAGAGTTTCAGGCTCAATTAGACCGTTACAATGGAATAAGTGCAGAACAACTTCGTTCTAATCTGATAGATTTTGTTCGTGAGATTGCTCCGGTTGCAGATGAAGTTGGCGCAGTATTGGCTATCCATCCTGATGATCCTCCGTATCCGATTTTAGGATTACCTCGTATATTGAGTACAGAGGCCGATTTCAATAAATTGGTTGAGGCTGTGCCTAATATGTCTAACGGACTTTGCTTCTGCACAGGATCGTTTGGTGTACGTGCTGATAATGATCTTCCGAATATGATCAAACGCCTTGGAGACAGAGTCTATTTTGTTCACTTGCGTTCGACTCAGCGTGATGTAGAAGGTAACTTCTTTGAAGCTAATCATCTGGAAGGTGATGTGGATATGTATGGCGTGATGAAAGGATTTCTTGAAGTTCTTCAAAAGCGTGGACATTCTATTCCTTTCCGTCCCGATCATGGGCATCAGATGATTGACGATCTGAATAAAAAAACAAATCCGGGATATTCTTGTATTGGGCGCCTCAGAGGTTTAGCTGAACTCAGGGGGTTGGAACTAGGTATTGCAAAAACATTATATAAATAATCAGCTGATAGCTGTTAGTCGTTAGCCGGCAATTATATGTCGGCTAACGGGTTAAAGGCCAAAAGCTAAGGATAAAAAGATAAGAAAATGAAACAATTTCTAGACGAAAATTTTGTACTTCAAAATGAAACTGCACAGCAGCTATATCATGAGCATGCTAAGTCTTTACCTATTATAGATTATCATTGCCATCTGGATCCGAAACTGATTGCAGAGGACTATCAGTTCGATAATCTTGGCGAAATCTGGCTTGCCGGTGATCACTATAAATGGCGTGCAATGCGTACAAATGGTGTAGATGAGCGTTTCTGTACAGGTAAAGATACTACGGATTGGGAGAAGTTTGAGAAATGGGCAGAAACTGTGCCATATACAATGCGCAATCCGCTTTACCACTGGACGCATCTTGAATTGAAAACAGCTTTTGGCGTAACAGATATCTTAAAACCAGAAACAGCTAAGAAAATTTTTGACGAATGTACTGCAAAGCTTCGTACACCGGAATTTTCTGCCCGTGGTATGATGAAACATTATAACGTTGAGGCCGTTTGCACTACAGATGATCCTGTTGATTCATTGGAGTATCACCTGGCGTTGAAGAAAGAAGGTTTCGCTATTAAAGTATTGCCTACCTGGCGTCCTGATAAAGCTATGGCTGTGGAGATCCCGAATGTTTTCAGAGCTTATGTAGAGAAACTATCAGAAGTATCGGGTATTGCAATTAATAATTTTGCTGACTTGATCGCAGCTTTGCGTAACCGCCACGATTTCTTTGCTAGTGCAGGTTGTAAACTGTCGGATCATGGTATTGAAGAGTTCTATGCAGAAGATTATACTCAAAGTGAGATTGATACAATCTTTAATAAGGTATATGGTGGTAAGGAACTTACTCAAGAGGAAATTATTAAGTTCAAATCGGCTATGTTGGTCGAAGGTGCTATCATGGATTGGGAAAAAGGTTGGACACAACAATTCCACTATGGAGCTATCCGTAACAACAATACACGCCTGTTTAAACAGCTAGGAGCTGATACAGGCTTTGATTCTATCGGAGATTTTACAGTTGCTAAAGCAATGTCTAAATTCTTCAACAGATTAGATACAGATAATAAACTGGCTAAGACTATTATTTATAACCTGAACCCTCGTGATAATGACCTGATAGCAACAATGATTGGTAACTTCCAGGATGGTTCTGTTGCTGGAAAAATACAATTTGGTTCAGGATGGTGGTTCCTTGATCAGAAAACAGGAATGGAAGCTCAGATGAATTCATTATCCAACCTGGGATTATTGAGTCGCTTTGTGGGTATGTTGACAGATTCGCGTAGTTTCTTGTCGTATCCTCGCCATGAGTATTTCCGTCGTATATTATGTAATTTGATAGGTACGGATGTAGAGCAAGGCTTGCTTCCTTCTTCAGAGTTACCATTCTTAGGTAAGCTGGTAGAGAATGTATCATATTACAATGCAAAAGAGTTTTTTAAATTCTGAGAATATTTATCTATAGAGTATAGATAACAAGCGAGTTATAGAAGAAAAAGTAACAATGAAAAAGTGTGTAATAAGTGTCACTTTTGTCACTTTTTAATAATAAAAAGAAAAGAATAAAATAAGATATGAAAACTGTAATTGAAGAACGTTGGGGTACACACCCTGATGATGTAAAACGATATGATACAACACAGCTTCGTAAAGAATTTTTGATAGAAAAATTATTTGAAGCAGATGCTGTGCTTATGACATATACACACAACGACCGTCTGATTGTAGGAGGTGCGTTGCCTGTGAAAGAGGCTCTTAAGTTAGAGACTGTAGATTTGATTCGTTCTGAATATTTCTGTGAGCGTCGCGAGCTTGGAATTATTTGTATAGAGGGAGAAGGTATTGTAACTGTAGACGGAAAAGACTACGAAATGGGCTTTAAAGATGCAGTATATGTGGGCCGTGGTTCGAAAGAAGTGATCTTCAAAAGTAAAGATGCTTCTAAACCTGCAAAGTATTACTTTGCATCATCTCCAGCTCACAAAGAATATCCGACTGCGCAAATTACATCAACTATGCGCCGTACAAGAGATTTAGGAGTTCCGGCTACATCGAACGAACGTCTTCTGAACCAGATTATCCTAAGCGAGATAGTGCCATGCTGCCAATTGCAAATGGGCATGACAGAAATCAAAGAAGGTAGTGTATGGAATACAATGCCTCCTCATACACACTCTCGCCGTATGGAAGCATATTTCTATTTTAAAGTGCCTGAAAATCAGGCTGTATGTCATTTTATGGGACAGCCTCAGGAAACCCGTCACATTTTTATGGGTAATGAGCAGGCCGTTATTTCTCCATCGTGGTCTATCCATTCTGCGGCAGGAACAAGTAATTATACTTTTATATGGGCAATGTGTGGTGAGAATCTTGACTATGATGATATGGATACTTTCTCAGCCGATAAATTGCGCTAATCACTTTACCAAAACAAAACCCTATTAAGAAACAACTATAAATAAGAACTATGAAGAAAGTAGTAACATTCGGGGAGGTTATGTTGCGTCTTGCAACTCCCGGATATCAACGTTTTATACAATCAAACAATCTGAACGCTACATTCGGTGGTGGCGAAGCTAACGTTGCAGTATCTTTATCTAATTATGGTATTCCTACAGACTTTGTAACCCGTTTGCCTAAAAACGATATAGCTGAATGGTGTATTTCGGATTTAAGAAAATATAATGTTGGCGTTAATAATATTATTCGCGGAGGCGACCGTGTAGGAATTTATTTCCTGGAAACAGGTGCTGTAGCCCGTGCTTCGAAAGTGGTATATGACAGAGCAAATTCTGCTATCGCTGATATTAAGCCGGGAATGGTAGACTGGAAAGAAATATTCAAAGATGCTCAATGGTTTCATTGGACAGGCATTACTCCAGCTTTATCGCAAGGTGCAGCAGACGCTTGTCTTGAGGCTATCAAAGTGGCTAATGAAATGGGCGTTACTGTGTCTACAGACCTTAACTATCGCAAAAACCTTTGGAAGTATGGTAAAACAGCATCAGAAGTTATGCCAGCTTTGACAGAGGGTTGTGATATTATCTTAGGAAACGAAGAAGATGCAGAAAAAGTATTCGGAATCAAACCTGAAGGCTTTGATGTAGCTCATACAGGAGGAGAAGTAAATGCTGCTGAATTTGAGTCGGTATGTACTCAATTGATGAAGCGTTTCCCTCGTGCAAAGAAAGTGATTATTACGCTTCGTGGATCTATCAATGCAAACCATAATACTTGGGGAGGTTGTTTATATTCTGATAAGCTTTACCAATCTAAGAGATATGATATAACTCATATTGTAGACAGAGTAGGTGGTGGCGATTCATTTATGGGAGGTCTTATCTACGGATTGATTTCGTATCCGTCTGATGACCAAAAAGCATTGGAATTTGCTGTTGCAGCATCTTGTTTGAAACATACAGTTTACGGTGACTTTAACCTTGTAACAGTAGCGGAAGTTGAAAACCTGATGAAAGGTGATGGCTCCGGACGTGTATCAAGATAAGATTAGGAGGATAAAGGTGAAAAAAGATCAATTTTCATTAGATGGTAAAGTAGCTTTAGTTACAGGCGGTACTTATGGTATCGGTATGGCTATGGCTAAAGCCCTAGGCAAAGCCGGGGCTACCATTGTCTTCAATGCGAGAAGCAAAGAACAGATAGAAAATGCACTAGCCGATTACAAAGCCGAAGGTTACAATGCTTATGGTTATCAATGTGATGTAACAAAAGAGGAAGAAGTACAGGCTATGGTTTCAGATGTCTCTAGCAAAATAGGAGATATTGATATTCTTGTGAATAATGCCGGTATAATAAAAAGGATTCCTGCCCTCGAGATGTCTGTGAAAGAATTTAGCGAGGTAATAGATATAGACCTTATTGGACCCTTCATTGTGTCGAAAGCTGTAGCTCCGGGAATGATTAAGAAAGGTGCAGGTAAGATTATTAATATTTGCTCTATGATGAGCGAGTTGGGACGTGAGACCGTTTCTGCTTATGCTGCTGCTAAAGGTGGCTTGAAAATGCTGACTAAAAACCTTGCATGCGAATGGGCTGAACATAATATCCAGGTTAATGGTATTGGCCCGGGTTATATAGCAACTCCGCAGACGGCACCATTGCGTACACCTGGCCATCCGTTCAATGACTTTATTATATCAAAAACTCCAGCAGCCAGATGGGGAACTTCGGAAGATCTAGAGGGACCAGTTGTTTTCTTAGCATCAGAAGCATCAAACTTTATAAACGGGCATATCTTGTATGTTGACGGAGGTATCCTTGCATATATAGGAAAACAACCTAAATAAATGAAGAATGAATAATTAAAAATGAAGAATGGGGAGTGAAGAATTAAGAATGAATAATATAATGGGGAAAAGAAATGACTCTATCTTGAACACAAAGAGCTATGGTTTTGCTATACGTGTAGTACGATTGATTCAATTTTTACAGAAAGACAAAAACGAATTTGTCCTTTCGAAACAAATATTACGTAGTGGAACTTCTGTTGGAGCATGTATTAGAGAGTCTGAATATGGACAAAGTAAAGCTGATTTTATTAATAAGCTGAGTATCTCTTTAAAAGAGGCAAATGAATCTCACTATTGGATATCGCTTTTGTACGATACTGATTATATAGATCAGAAAATGTTCAATAGTTTATCTGCCGATTGTGAAGAACTAATAGCTTTATTAACAGCTTCGATAAAGACATCTAAAAATAATCTTTAATTTTTCATTTTTCATTCATCATTATAAATTAATATAAAACTATGGCACGATTTTCAAGAATAAAAGCCTGTCAGGTAATGGCAGAAACAGGAATGGTACCTGTATTTTACCATAATGATTTAGAAGTATCGAAACAAGTATTAAAAGCATGCTATCTTGGTGGAGTAAGAGCTTTTGAATTTACTAACCGAGGTGACTTTGCGCATGAGATATTTGGTGAATTAAATAAATGGGCAGCAAAAGAATGTCCGGATATGATTTTGGGTATTGGTTCAATCGTTGATGCTGGGACAGCTTCTATATTCTTACAATTAGGGGCAAACTTTGTTGTAGGTCCTTTACTCAATCCTGATATATTTAAGGTATGCAACCGCCGCCAAGTGGCATATATACCGGGTTGTGGATCAGTATCGGAAATAGGATACGCTCAGGAACTTGGAGCAGAAGTGGTAAAGGTATTCCCTGCCGGAAATGTAGGAGGCCCTTCGTTTGTGAAAAATGTGAAAGCCCCTATGCCTTGGTCTAGCATTATGGTAACAGGAGGTGTAGAGCCTACAGAAGAAAATCTTACTAAGTGGGTAGATGCAGGTGTAACATGTGTTGGTATGGGATCGAACTTATTTCCTAAAGATGTAATTGCTGCAAAGGAATGGGACAAAATCACTCAGTTGTGTAAAGAGTCTTTGGCTATTATTGCAAAAGCAAGAAATAAATAAGAAACACTAAATCTTAAATATAATTTCATGAATAATCAGAAAATGACTAATTACAGATGGGTAATCTGTATTATGCTTTTCTTCGCCACGACAGTAAACTACCTAGACAGGCAAGTATTGTCGCTGACGTGGGATGAGTTTATTAAACCCGAATTTCATTGGAATGAAGACCATTACGGAACTATAACATCTGTCTTCTCCATTGTATATGCTATCTGTATGTTGTTTGCAGGTCGCTTTATCGATTGGATGGGGAGTAAGAAAGGCTTCTTGTGGGCTATTGGAGTATGGTCTGTAGGAGCTTGTTTGCATGCGCTTTGTGGTGTTGCAACGGAGGCTCATGTAGGCTTGCATACCGCTGCAGAATTAGCAGCCGCTACTGGAGATATAGCAGTTGTAATAGCTACTTTTAGTATGTATTGTTTCCTTTTTGCACGTTGTATCCTTGCTCTAGGCGAAGCCGGAAACTTCCCTGCTGCTATTAAGGTGACAGCCGAGTATTTCCCTAAAAAGGACAGAGCTTATGCTACTTCTATTTTTAATGCAGGAGCCTCTATCGGAGCATTGGTTGCACCATTGACTATCCCTTTGTTGGCTAAGCATTGGGGATGGGAAATGGCTTTTATTGTTATTGGTGCCTTAGGCTTTATCTGGATGGGATTTTGGGTATTTATGTATGATGCTCCGGCTAAAAGCAAACATGTTAACAAAGCGGAGTTGGATTATATAGAACAAGATAAGAATGTAGATGGCTCTATTGATAGTGGAAGAGAAGAAGAGGAAAAGAAGATTCCTTTTTGGAAATGTTTTTCATATAAGCAAACATGGGCATTTGCTGCGGGTAAGTTTATGACTGACGGTGTATGGTGGTTCTTCCTGTTTTGGACTCCTTCTTATCTCAATACTCAGTTTGGAATTAAGACATCAGAAGGTTTGGGGATCGCGCTTATTTTTACGTTGTATGCCATCACTATGTTGTCTATTGTAGGAGGTAAGCTGCCTACTATAATTATGGAAAAAACGGGATTAGACCCGTATGCGGCGCGTATGCGGTCGATGTTGATCTTCGCATTCTTTCCCTTAGTCGTTTTATTTGCTCAACCATTGGGTACTATTTCGCCATGGTTGCCGGTTATAATGATTGGTATTGGAGGAGCTGCCCATCAATCGTGGTCTGCTAATATCTTCTCTACAGTAGGCGATATGTTCCCTAAAGGGGCTATTGCTTCTATCACAGGCATTGGAGGTATGGCCGGAGGTATAGGCTCTATGATATTGCAAAAGTCGGCAGGTAAACTGTTTGTTTATTCTGACGAGGTACAGATGACATTTATGGGCTTTGAGGGTAAACCTGCAGGGTACTTTATTATTTTCTGTATTTGTGCGGTGGCTTATCTTATCGGATGGGTTATAATGAAATCTTTGGTGCCTAAATATAAGCCGATTACAGATCTGTAAATGATTTCTATGTTTTAGTTATAATAGTTCAGATTTTCGGGGGTCAGCTAGTTTAGTTCGATTCCCGAATTTCTTTTTTAAGGAGATATTATTAGTAGAAAAAAAATAGGATGATCAATTATTGATCATCCTATTTTTTATGATAAGTATCTGTTTTATTTTACTTTATCAACAATTGCTTTGAACGCTTCCGGATGGTTCATAGCTAGGTCAGCAAGAACTTTACGGTTGATCTCTACTCCGTTTTTGTGTAGAGCGCCCATCAAGCGAGAATAAGACATTCCCTCAAGGCGTGCAGCTGCATTGATACGTTGTATCCAAAGTGCACGGAAGTTGCGTTTTTTAGCACGACGGTCACGGAAAGCATAGGTAAGACCTTTTTCCCATGTGTTTTTGGCTACTGTCCATACGTTCTTACGAGCGCCATAGTAACCTCTTGTTAGCTTTAATACTTTCTTTCTACGGTTGCGTGAAGCAACATGATTGACTGATCTTGGCATAATTTTACAATGTTTTGAATGTTAGCGGTTTCACGGGGGAAACTCTTTGTTGCATACATCCGGTTAATAAATCTTTTTAAAACTTGCTTTGTTTAACGAAATACAATTATTTCATTGCCAATAATTGTTTAACTGCTTTCTCATCTACCTTATGTACTAGGCCAGTATGAGTAAGGTTTCTTTTTTGTTTTTTCGTTTTCTTAGTCAGAATGTGACTTTTGAAAGCATGTTTTCTTTTGATTTTTCCTGATCCGGTAAGGGCGAACCTCTTTTTGGCACCGGAATTAGTCTTCATTTTTGGCATCTCAGTTAATTAATTTAATTTGTTTTTAATTGAAAACAATTTCTATATGAATCTGTTATTCTTCTTCTTTTTGGCCTTTTTCCTCTTGGCTCTCTTTCGCTTCTTTGTTTGGCTTAGAACCAGGAGTTACAACTTTTGCAGGCTGTTTCTTTGGTGAAAGCATCATGATCATTTTTTTACCTTCAAGTGCAGGTAGCTGATCAACCTTTGCCGAATCTTCGAGTTCAGTAGCAAAACGGAGTAATAATACTTCACCCTGCTCTTTAAACAGGATAGAACGTCCTTTGAAGAATACATATGCTTTTACTTTTGCACCTTCCTCCAGGAAACTTTTAGCATGTTTTAGCTTGAAGTTGAAGTCGTGATCGTCTGTTTGTGGTCCGAAACGGATTTCTTTTACAACAACTTTCACTGATTTAGCTTTGGCCTCTTTCTGCTTCTTCTTTTGTTGATAAAGGAATTTTTGATAATCCATTATTTTACAAACAGGAGGTACAGCAGTTGGAGAAATTTCTACCAAATCAAGTTCAAGATCATCAGCCATACGTAAGGCTTCTTGTATAGTATAAACTCCTTGCTCGATATTATCACCTACCAGGCGAACTTCTTTTGTACGGATATTACCGTTGATTCTATGTAAATCTTCTTTTTTTTGTTGATTAAATCTGTTGTTCCTCATTCAAAAATTGTTAGAATCTTCCTTTATCTTTTTTATATTAATTATTTAAATATCAAATACATAAATAACGAATACTTAGGATTAATGTTCCCATGCATTCATCATTTTTTCAATTTCTTCGTTCAATTGGGCAGCAAAGTTAATAAATTTCATCGAACCTTTATCACCTTCGCCCTGTTTTCTTACAGAAACTTCTTCTGTTTCGGCTTCTTTCTCACCTACAATGAGTAAATAAGGGATTCTTTTTAATTCATTGTCCCTGATTTTTCTTCCTATTTTCTCATTACGGTCATCTACCTGTGAGCTAATACCTTGTTGCTTCATATAACCTGATACACGGTAAGCATAATCATTGAACTTTTCGCTGATAGGAAGAATTACTACCTGATCGGGCGCTAGCCACAATGGAAATTTACCTGCAGTATGCTCTATAAGTACAGCAATAAAACGCTCCATAGAACCGAATGGTGCACGGTGAATCATCACTGGACGATGTTTTTGGTTGTCTGCTCCTGTGTATTCTAACTCGAAACGTTCCGGAAGATTGTAATCTACCTGGATTGTTCCTAGTTGCCAGCGACGCCCAAGGGCATCTTTCACCATGAAGTCTAGTTTAGGCCCATAGAATGCAGCTTCACCAAGCTCTACTCTGGCAGGTAATCCTTTTTCCTCACAGGCTTCGATGATAGCACGCTCTGCTTTCTCCCAGTTTTCGTCGCTACCAATATATTTCTCACGATTTTCAGGGTCACGAAGCGATATCTGAGCTTCAAAATTTTCGAAGTCAAGAGCCTTGAAAATAATGAAGATAATATCCATTACTTTTAGAAACTCTGCTTTCAACTGATCCGGAGTACAAAATATATGTGCATCATCCTGAGTAAAGCCACGTACCCTTGTCAGGCCGTGAAGCTCTCCACTTTGTTCGTAGCGGTATACTGTTCCGAATTCGGCAAGACGTAGCGGTAGGTCTTTGTACGAACGAGGCACTACCTTATATATTTCACAGTGGTGAGGACAGTTCATTGGTTTTAACAAAAACTCTTCGCCTTCTTCCGGTGTATGGATAGGCTGGAAAGAGTCTTTTCCATACTTTTCATAGTGACCCGAAGTTACATATAGTATCTTACTCCCGATATGAGGAGTCATTACTTGCTCATAGTCGAATTTCTTCTGAATTTTCTTCAGAAAATCTTCAAGTTTAAGTCTCAATTGTGTTCCGCGAGGAAGCCACAATGGTAAACCCTTACCTACATTTTCGGAGAAAGCGAACAACTCAAGCTCTTTACCTATTTTACGGTGATCACGTTTTTTAGCTTCTTCCAGCATTACAAGGTATTCATCCAGCATTTTCTTTTTAGGAAAAGTTATGCCATACAGACGGGTAAGCTGTTTACGCTTTTCATCACCTCTCCAATATGCTCCAGCCGCACTAAGTATTTTTACAGCTTTAATATATGAAGTATTCGGTAAGTGAGGTCCACGACAAAGGTCGGTAAATACACCTTGGGTATATGTTGTGATGGTACCATCTTCAAGGTCGTTTATAAGTTCAACCTTATAGTTCTCATCACGGTTTTCGAACATTTTCAAAGCATCTGTTTTAGATATACTTTGGCGTCTTATTTCTTCTTTATTGGCAATTAATTCCATCATTTTCGCTTCGATTTTCGGAAAATCAGCATCTTTGACAGGGGTGTCGCCAAAATCTATATCATAATAGAATCCATTTTCTATAGCCGGACCTATCCCAAATTTAGCATGAGGATAAAGTATCTGTACTGCTTCGGCCATAAGGTGGGCTGATGAGTGCCAGTATGCATGCTTACCATCTTCGTCTTCCCATTTTAGGAGTTCGATCGTGGCATCATTTTCTATTGGTCTTGTCAGGTCCCAAACTTCCCCGTTTACTCGTGCGGCAAGAACTTCCTGTGCCAAACGGGAACTGATACTTTCTGCTACTTGGATGGATGTTGTTCCTTTTGCGAATTCGCGGACAGAACCATCTGGAAATGTAATTTTTATCATCTCTTTTTGTTTTATATTATATAGCTTCTACAAACAAGCTATTTTTCAGTTTGCAAAAATAAGCATTTTATAGACTTAATAAGCATTTGTTCTGTTTTTTTAATCTGGTATCTTGTTTGTTTGGGTTCTTTGTTTTTAAGTCTTATCAAAAAGTGACAAAAGTGACAGTTTTCTCATTTTTTATTACTCATGTATAGTTGTTGTTATAGAGATGGTTATAGAATTTATTTGCTATAATAATACTACAAGTCAAATTTTACGTAATTAGTCTCTGATTAAACGGATAGACTGTGTATAATTCTTATTTAAGGTTGCATTATGCATTGCGTTATTGCCATAATCCAGATATAGTCTGTAAGCATCAGATGTGCTTGTTGCTGTTGTGCTCCACCACTGCCCATAATAATATATTTCGTTATATGTGCCAGTATTTGTTCGACGTCCTGCTGGAAGACCATTAAAACCGGTAACATTATCATTATAGCTCAGATTATTCCACAGAATATTTGATTTTAGTTTTCTTCCGGCATCAGGAGTAAGATAACTATACAATGAAATGAACATATTATTTTCCGGTACGCTCCAACCACTTGGAGATATTTTCCGGCTATCTACTGTTGTGTTCCAATTGTACAATCCTCCAAATATTTCTTTGTTCGATATATTATCATTATAATAATAGTATATCAGTGAAGTTCCGTCACTGTAATGTTCTGTTTTCAAATTTTCTGCCATCCAATATTGACTGCTTATTTTTACTATAGAATAACTATTACCATCAATATCTGTAAGCTTATCGGGCACTATATTGAGAGTTGTTATTGCATTTGATGCAGCAGCACTTGTTTCTGTGTCAGAAATCTCTACTTTTGTAAATAATGATTGAGTGCCAGCTGTATACGAAGCCATTTGGTTCTCACTAGCCCATGATACAGTTCCTCCATGTATATTTGCAGTATTAGGTTCATATATATTGGTAACCGCATTGCGTGTCCGGTTCATTACTTGAGCAACAAATCCTGTACTTTGGTCTATTTGTCCTTCATTTCCCATTCTGTAAACAACAATAGCCTGCGCATCTATTGTATTTGATTTGAAAAGATATTCTTTACATATTTGCCCTATCTGCACACCATTGTCATAAATCTTTTGTACCAAAGAAGCATTCCAATCTATTTCATCCATATTTAGTACTTTGGGTATGGGTTTACCTATTTCTCCGTCTATGATTTCTGATTCTTGCCAGTCGGCTATAGCTCCAACTGTAACTGATAAGCCGAACTCTGTAATGGTAATATTAAAAGTTCGCTCTTTGCCCTTTTCGAAGATTAAGTCGCTGGACGGAGTATAGGTATATCTTGTGCTATTGGCAGGAATATCAATACGAATGAGAGGGAGACCACTTGTAATTGTTTGTGGTATAAGTATAGCTTCTGCACTAAGATAATAATCTGTCGCTGGACTGGAATGCTTAAAAGTCGCAATTTCTGCCCTGTCTGATAAATTATCTACAGAATTACTTCCATCAGCAAGATTTATACCAGCCGATTGTCTTGTGTTTACAACAGTTACAGTTCCATCTTTCAATTGCTCATTAATTCCACTGATCTCCGATTTTACGTTAATGCGTATTTTACTCATTGTATGCGTAAAAGATAAATCGACAGGTTCTCTTGTTGGTGATACGGACGGAGTTTTCGCCCATAAAAAATCACTGTATTCGTAGTTTGTTTTTGTCTGCTGATCGGGCTTTATGCTAAAATAATATTCTTGTGAATTATTATTACTTAGCTCTTGGTCGTAAGGATAATATGCATATAAATCTACATTGCGTGCAGGGGAAGGCCAATATATTTTATCTCCTGATGATGTATTCCATGAACTTCCGTTATATATGAATTTAATATTAGGCGCATAGTCAGATTCACTTATGTTTCCGGGTATAGTATTATTCTCATCGAAAGGAACAACAAAGACACCAATAGCGTCTCCGGTTTCGAAAGAGTTTCCGTTCACTTTGTTCAGATTTTGTCCTATATATGGGAATATGGTTATAAATCTGTTATCTTCTTCATCTATATCTCCATCTGTAGAACAACCTGTAAATGCGCTTAACAAGAGAATTATAGCAAATGTAATATGTCGTATATCGAATCTGTTCATAAAAGTCTATCATTATTTCATTCCAGGCGGATTATCTTAATTTTCAGGAGTCTGAGCTGTGCCAACAGTCATATTAAATGTATAAATGTTCTGAGCTGTAACAGTTATATCGTTTTCAGTCTCATATATCAATGTAGAGTTATCTGTTGTCACGCTGAATAGCGGTGTGCCTCCCATTATAAACTGAGGAACGATAATGACATCATAAGTAAAATCAAATCCTTCTGTGGTATTCGAAGTCCTGTATGGTTTTATAACACTGACTTCTCCTGCCGGAGATGTAATGCCTGTTCTCAGGTTGATAGTGCAGAATGTCTGCATGTTATAAATCTTCAATTGAGGGTCTGAAGGAATTTCTGATTGATTGTTAAATTTCAGATTAATTTCAAACCTGCTCATCAAATGTTTAAATATAATGATTGCTTGAGGATCAAGTACAGATAATTTAGGGGTCTTCGCCCATAAAAAATCACTTTGGGTAGAAGATGCACTTTGTTCAGTCTGAATTCTGAAAGGATAGGCAGTCAGATTCATCTTATCGCTGGTTTTACTCATTTCCGGGTCATAAGGGTAATATGCATATAAGTCACTATATGCATTGCTCATAAATATCTCTTTCCCATCATTTGCATACCAGCCTGCTCCATTCAATATATATTCCGAATTGAAATACCTCGTAGCAAAAACATCACCTAAAATACCAGGATTATCATTTGTATAATTTACAAGATAGAGACCTATACGGTCTCCATCTGTAAATGCCTGTTTCGAAATTCTTTGCCGGTTATCTATAGATACATTCAGGTTCAGAGCAACAATATCCGAATCTTTGTCATCATTGGTACATGATGCAAAAGATAGAACTGAAACCAAAAACAATATGAATGCATAATAGCGTCGCATCGAAAAACTGTTATTATAATGTTTACTTATTACAATCAGCTTACATCACCTTCAATATCATCTCCCGGAAGCCAGTCGACAATAGAGGAGGTAACCTCTATTCCTGTATTATTCACAGTAAGAGTATAATTGTAAGCTTTACCTTCCTCAAATAGAATACCTACTGATGGAGTATAGTAAAAATCTACGCCATTTATAACCAATCTGAATAGTTGTTTTGTCCCATCTGTTACAAATGATTGTGGCACAACAATGGCAGTCATTCCGCTCACTTGAGTTTCTCCCGCACCGGTTCCTTTTACTCCATATACATTAATATTTGCAGCAGTTCCTGCAACCGGAACCAGAGCTCCATCTGCGACATTCATGTCTATATTAGGTTGTAGATTCATTATCTGGATGCTGGTCAGATTAGATAAATTTATACCTACACCTTGTTTTACCACAAACGAAATTTTAGTTAGTTTGTGATTGAATACCATCGGAACTGCAGATCTGGTTTTGGAAATATCCTTTACCTGAGAATATAAAAGGTCCGAATTATAATAATTCGTTAATGTAGATTGATCCTGGTTTACACTGAAGCTTATAACAGAACTTAAATCAGTAGTTTCTGCATAAGGATGTACCGCATAGAAATCTACATTTACCGCTTCTACAGGGTAATATAATACGGTTTCTTCTCCGTTTAGATACGAAAAGTTTCCGTTGCCATCTGCTGTTAACAGAACATTATCATATACAATGTCCGTAGTGCTGGATGCTTCTGTTACAAAAAAACTAACTCTTTGCCCGTTAGCTATTTGTACATTCTGTAATGCATCACGACCTTCTATAACAACCTTACTTGTTAATCTGATAGGGATAATATCATTATTATTATCGTCATCATCTGAATTGTGGCAGCTTGTAAAAAAAATACCAGCCGCAAGTAATAAAAGTAGTTTTTTCATCGAATCCGCTTTTTATAGTTATTTTTTTAGAATAAAAATTTACTTATATTCTTTTAAAACAACCTTGTAGCCTTTTTGTTTATATCGGAATAGTACTTGCAGTATAGTACAATCTATTCCTACTCCCTTAGGTATATAGATAATTGGATAAGTTATTAATTGACGATTAAAGGAATATAATATTACTCGTTTGTCGTGTTTTTTATTGTATATGTCGATTTTAAGAATAAAAAACCATAAGAAAAAGTTACTTTTGTGGGGTGAAGCTTTAATATTTTAGGGAACATATTGAACAACCTGTTTGTTAATAGGGTGAGTATTATTCAAAAACTTATAATTATGAAAACAAATTATTTTTTAGCATCAGTTTTGATTTTATTTATATCTATCGCTAATATTGATTCTGCTTCCGCACAGATATTCAGATGGGGAGTTAAAGGAGGTATCGATGTTGCCGATCATAAAGTTAATTCAGATTTGTTGAAAGTTAGCAACCGTGTAGGTTTTACTATCGGGGCTACAATGGAAGCTTCTGTTCCTCTAACTGGTTTTGGCGTAGAAACAGGGTTTCAGTATGGAAATAAAAGCTATAAAGTAGATAATAAAGAAATTGATGGCGATATTTCTAATTTAAGTTATCTTACTGTACCTATTTATTTAAAAAAGAGATTTTCTCTATTTGGTCTTGCCGGAATTTACATTTCAGGAGGAGTTTATGGAAATGTGAAAGTAAGTGGTGGCGATTTGGAAATAGGTGATAATAAATACAAACAGAAAGGTTTTCAGACCGGAGCAGGGGTTGGAGCAGGGGTAAGCCTTCTAAATCATCTTGACTTAGGTATCAATTACCGTTATAAATTTACAGATACTTATTCAGATGATGCTGCAAAAGACTTCTATAAAGTAGGACGCAATACCTGGAATATTAGTTTAGCATACTTATTCTAATAAATGAATTTATACGCTGACGTAGTACTACCATTACCTTTACAAGGCCTATACACATATTCAGTTCCATCCGAATTTCAAGATACAATCCGGATGGGGATGCGTGTTATAGTCCAATTTGGTAAAAAGAAATTCTACACAGCGATTGTTTTTCAGGTTCATCAATCTGAGGAAGAGAAAGAAAATCTAAAAGAAATAGTCTCCATATTGGATGATTATCCAACCGTAACCCCTTTACAACTTCGTTTTTGGGAGTGGTTGGCTTTATATTACATGTGTTCACTTGGCGATATATATAGAGCTGCGTTGCCATCTGTATTAAAACTCGAAAGTGAAACACATGTTTTGCTTAATACCGAATTTGAAGCCGAAGAACCTTTTACGGCAAATGAACAGAAAGTCTTTTATGCACTTTCGTCAGATAAAGCTATGTCTATAGCCGAGGTAGAGAAAAAGACAAAACTATCGAACGTTATTCCTGCTGTAAAGTCGTTGGTAGACAAGGGAGCTATATATATAAGTGAGGATATCCGAAACGATTATTCGGCTAAGACAAAAACGGCAGTACGTTTATCTAAAAATTACTCAGAAGAAGAACTGAATGATATTTTAGAAAATCTGAGTAGGGCTAAAAAACAACAGCATCTGTTCTCTACTTTTCTCTATCTTAAAACAGAAGTAAGTACAATCTTCAAAAAACATTTATTGAATGAGGCCGGGGCTTCGTCGGTTGTTCTTTCCGAACTTGTGAAAAAAGGAATACTGGAAATATTTGATTATGAAGTAAGCCGTTTCGATTATGGGGAAACAAACATTGATTCTGCTTTCAAATTAAATATACATCAGCAACAAGCTTTTGAAGAGATAAAAGAAAGTTTTAAAGATAAAGATGTAACACTTCTTTATGGAGTTACATCCAGTGGTAAAACAGAAATTTATATACAACTGATAAAAGAGGCTATTAATAGAGGAGGACAAGTATTGTATCTGCTTCCCGAAATAGCACTTACCACACAAATAACCGACCGCCTGAAATCAGTGTTCGGGAATAAACTGGTGGTCTATCATTCGAAATTTAATGATAACGAAAGAGGTGAAGTTTGGAACAGCCTCCTGAAAAATGATGAAATACAGATTGTATTAGGTGCCCGTTCCGCCATTTTTCTGCCTTTTTCGAACCTTGATTTGGTCATTGTTGATGAAGAACATGAAAGTTCTTATAAGCAACAAGACCCTGCCCCCAGGTACAATGCGCGGAATGCATCAATCGTATTAGCCGGAATGTGTGAAGCTAAAGTATTGCTGGGCACAGCAACTCCCTCTATCGAAAGTTATACAAATGCCTTATCGGGACGATATGGACTTGTCAGATTAGAAAAAAGGCATGAGGAGATAGAGCTTCCTCATATAGCAGTTGTTAATACAAAAGAATTACGGCGTAAGAAACTAATGAAATCGATTCTTTCGCCCCCTCTTTCCGAAAAGGTTAGAGAAGCATTGTCTAAAAAAGAGCAGGTCATTTTGTTTCAAAACAGGCGGGGATTTGCTTCTATGTTGGAATGTAAAAACTGCTCATGGACACAGCATTGTACGCATTGCGATGTAAGCCTTACTTATCACAAGGGCCAGCGCATGATGGTTTGTCATTATTGCGGGGCTGTATATCGTGTGCCGGAGTTATGTCCGGAATGTAAGACACCTACTCTTGACTTTCTAGGTTACGGAACAGAACGGATAGAAGAAGAAGTTTTGAATGTTTTTCCTGAAGCGGCAATTGCCCGAATGGATTTGGATACTACCCGGGGGAAGAAATCATATGAACGTATTATTTCAGAATTTGAAGGTAATAGGACAAATATACTGATCGGGACACAAATGGTTTCGAAAGGACTCGACTTTGATAATGTATCTGTTGTAGGTATTCTAAATGCTGATAATTTGCTTAATTATCCAGACTTTAGAGCTTATGAGAAAGCATATCAATTGATGACACAGGTGAGCGGTAGGGCAGGACGGAAAAATAAAAGAGGGCTGGTTCTACTTCAAACTTCCCATCCTTCTCACCCTGTGATTACTTGTGTGAAAAAAAACGATTATGAAACCTTTTACCAAGCTCAATTGGAAGAAAGAAAGCTTTTTCGTTATCCTCCATTTTTCAGATTGATATCAATAGTATTACGTAGCCGTGATGAAAGAATATTAGAAGAAGCGGCAAAACAGTTTACTCAATCATTGAAGCAGTCTTTTGGAGATCGTGTTTTAGGTCCGAGTAAACCGCCTGTATCCAGAGTTCAATCGCTTTATATACGAAATATTTTACTCAAAATTGAAAATACAGCTTCAATACAAAAAATAAGAGAGGCTATCTATTCACATCAAACAACAGTCTCTTCAAATCCGGCATTCAAATCGGTATTATTACATTATGATGTAGATCCTATGTAGATGGGTATTTATTTTATATCAATTATTTACATTTCTGTTATTTATTTATCTATATAGTAGTGTGGATTAATAGTAGAAGTATATGTTCTATTAATTTATGCATAGCAACGAGCCTATCTGCACTCATATAGCCTTAGCTAGTTACTGTCGCGCCCTCCCGGGCTTGCCCCTTCTTTTGGCATTGCCCAAAAGAAGGCAAAAGGCTAGTGCTGAGCCCCTCGGCGACCTGTCAAACGGCTTGCCGACTGAATCAAACCTACGGGCTATCGCCCCGTTTGATTCTACGCCGCCTTCACCGGACAGGTGCCCACCTGCGGAACTCTATGCACGGGAGGCTGACGCACCAGAAGAGCTTCGATGCACTTCTCTTGTCGTGGCTTTGCCTTAGCGCCGTTAGGCGAGCGTACGGGGTACCCACCCATCGAAGGCGGCGTAGAATGAAGTGCGGTGGTTATTATGCAAATCTACCTAAATATCAGGAAGATTGCTTTTAGCTTCACTTCATTCAGCCGATAAGATGATGGTGGGTCGTACAGCGAGCCGTGGCGCTAAAGAGTTTTTGGTTACTTTTTGGGCTTAGGCCAAAAGTGACGCAAGCAATCTTTGATTGCGCGCAGTATAAAATAAATGAACATATATTTTCAACTATTACCTAACATTGATAAATGAATTAAAACAACAAAAGGACACAAGATAAAACATGAGAAAAGTGTGTCATTTGTGTCATTTTACAAAAAACAGAAGGACCTGTATTTTACACTCTAAGCATTTAAGTTTTTTTATTTACATTATTTAAAACGATTTGTTTAAATTTGCAGCTTATAGGTCTTACACTTACAGAATGAGCAATAAAACAAAACAAAAGAAAGGAAATTTTCTGAAAAGATTTAGTTCTAAACAGATAGTTAAAGCATTATGGATTGCATTTGGTGCGGGAATCGGACTAACTGTTATTATATTTGTACTTATCAGTACAGGTGTAATTGGGTATATTCCGCCTATTGACGACCTCGAAAATCCTATAGATAAATATGCATCTCAGGTGTATTCTGCTGATGGGGAATTGTTGGGGACTTTTTCTCAGGCGAAAAATAATCGTATCTATTCCAGCTATGATGATTTATCTCCTCATATTGTAAATGCCCTTATTGCGACGGAGGATGCGCGTTATCATTCTCATTCAGGAATAGATGCTTATTCGTTAGCTCGTGCAGTTGTAAAAACAGGTATTTTACAACAATCTAGTGGTGGCGGAGGTAGTACAATTACTCAGCAATTGTCGAAGCAGCTATGGTCTCCTCCTGCGGAAAATGTGATTGAGCGTGTTTTGCAAAAGCCGATAGAATGGGTTATGGCTGTAAAGTTGGAGAGAGCCTATACAAAAGAAGAGATCATAAACTTTTATCTGAATCAATTCGACTTCCTTTATAATGCTGTAGGCATTCAGTCTGCTGCACAAGTTTATTTTAATAAAACACCAAACGAACTGAGTATACAAGAAGCCGCGGTTCTTATAGGTATGTGTAAGAATCCTTCTTACTTTAACCCAAGACGATTCCCTGAGAGGGCAAAAGGACGGCGTAATGTAGTCTTGGAGCAGATGGAAAAGGCTAATTATATAACTAAGGCCCAATTAGATTCATTGAAAAAAACTGATTTGAAACTGAACTTTAGGAAAGTTGACCATAAAGATGGCCTAGCTCCATACTTCAGAGAATATCTTCGTATTACAATGAATGCGAAGAAGCCTGATAGGTCTAAATATAAGTCTTGGCAACTAGATAGGTATGCTACAGATTCACTCAATTGGGAAGCAAATCCGTTGTATGGCTGGTGTTCTAAGAACAAGAAGCCTGATGGTTCTAATTATAATCTGGCAATAGATGGTCTAAAGATATATACTACTCTTGATTCGCGCATGCAGAAATATGCGGAGGAGGCGATGATGGAGCATATGAGTAAAGAATTGCAACCTCAATTCGATAAGGAGAAAAAGGGACGTTCGTACGCTCCATTCTCTTATTCTGTACGAAATAGGGTCGACTCCTTATTATATGGTGCCATGAAACTTTCGGATAGATATAGCAACCTGAAAAAAGAAGGATTGTCGGATAAGGAGATCTATAACGTATTTAAGAAGCCTGTTGATATGAAAGTATTTTCATGGAAAGGTGAGGTGGACACAACTATGACACCATGGGATTCAATTCGCTATCATAAGTCTTTCCTTCGTGCCGGATTTATGGCTATGGATGTACATACAGGTCATGTGAAAGCATATGTAGGAGGAATTGATTACCGATTCTTCCAATACGATATGGTAAATATGGGACGCAGACAGGTAGGGTCTACAATTAAACCATATTTATATACATTAGCAATGCAAGAGGGAATGACCCCTTGCGACGAAATGTTGTATGAACCACAAACACTTGTTACCGAGACAGGTAAGCCATGGACACCTAGAGGGGGGCGTCCATCCCGATATGGGGAAAAAGTGACTATAAAGTGGGGATTACAGAATTCTGATAACTTAGTTACAGCATATTTGATGGGACAAACATCTCCATATACATTTGCACGTTTATTACATTCCTTTGGTATTACCGGAAAAATTGATGCAGTAGTATCAATGGCACTAGGTACTCATGATGTATCTGTTGCAGAAATGACAGCAGCATACACATCTTTTGCTAATAAGGGTATCAGGTCGTTGCCATTATATGTTACACATATTGAAGATACTTTCGGAAATGTTATTCCGGGTTCCAATTTCTTACCAAGATCGGAAGAGGTATTTAGTGAAGGTACATATGTGAAAATGCTGGATATGCTTCGTGGTGTTATAGATGGTGGTACAGGTGGACGTGTAAGACGTAACTATGGAATAACAGGTCCTCTTGGAGGAAAAACGGGTACAACTCAAAATAACTCAGACGGATGGTTTATGGGCTTCTCTCCTAAACTTGCAGCCGGATGTTGGGTCGGCGGTGAAGATCGTTCTATACACTTCGATACAACAAATCAGGGACAGGGTGCAGCAGTGGCTCTTCCAATATTCGGTCTTTTCATGAAGAAAGTATATGCAGACCCTAAACTTGAATATAAAAATTCAGACCAGTTTCCAGTGGTGAGGGGTTATGGAGTTTGTGATAGGCCTGCAGGAGCAGATGATGATGAGCCTTCGGACTCGGTTGGAATAGATAATATTTTTCAATAATATTTCTTGACTCTTAAATGAAGTATTTCTATATCGATAATCTGACAAAACAGCAATGTGGTCCTTTTGAATTAAAAGATTTGAAGGGGAAAGGTATTCACCCTGAAACTGTAGTCTGGCGATCAGGGATGCCGGATTGGACAGAGGCTCGTAATGTTTCGGAATTGGCATACTTATTTGATGACAGATTACCTATCCTAGAGGATAAACCAAATCCTCCACAAAGATCAAGTATTGATATAAGTAAGCAACAGGAGCAAGCCAATAGAAATTCAAGTTCGTCTCCAAATTCTACGCAATCTAATCAACAGAGTAGCAGAACCGGAGAATCTAATAAATGGGATGATATCTTGCCGATGCCTAAAAATTGGTTGGTAGAATCTATTCTATTGTCTATCTTTTGTTGCTCACCAATAAGTGTTGTTGGTATATTTTATGCCTCAAAGGTAGAGTCTCTATACTATACAAAGGATTATGAAGGTGCACTAAGGGCATCTAAAAATGCTAAAAACTGGACATTAGCCGGAATTCTTTTCTTGCCACTTTGTTATGTTATCCTTACTATATTCGGGGCAATGACTTATTTAGTAGGGCTATAATGGTCTTGCAATCAACTAAAACGGTATATATAAAGAGATTAACAGGAATAGTCTTGGCCCTGCTTATTGCTGGAGGTATCTATTATCTTTTTAGTCCTGAAGAATCTCGATTTTTCCCTCAATGTCCATTTCATTATCTGACAGGATTTGATTGTCCGGGATGTGGTTCACAACGGGCAATCCATCATTTACTACATAGGGAATTCAAATTTGCTCTTTATAGTAACCCATTATTAGTTGTAGCTATTCCATATATAATAATAGGTATATACATGGAATATTTTGGAGGAAAAGAGAGATTCCCCCGACTCAGACAAATTGCTTATGGCAAAAAGGCAGCAATTATAATTCTTGTCCTTATTTTAGTGTTTTGGCTTGTGCGAAATCTGATATGATTCTATTTAACAGCCTCTACTTTATAACCCATTTTTGCTAATTGCTTCAATAGTCCGTCTTCGCCAGGTAAATGAAGAGCTCCTACAGCTATCAGACTAGAGTTATTTTTCATTAGCTGAGGTAGTTTTTGCAGCCACTTGAGATTGCGATCTTTAGCTAAAGCATTTTGTTGTTTTTGTGATGTGGGGCATGGATCATCAGGATTGTTGAATGATAATTCATACATCAGAGCGATATCACCTTTGCGGTAGTAAGCATTTAATTTGTCTAACAAATCTTTTGCTGTGTTGCTATTCTCTACGGAGCAGACCAGAGTTTCAGCCTGTTTTTGTAATGTTTCCGAGTCAAATAGAGCATGTATCTGATCTTCGATAGTTTCCAGACCAATAACACCTTTACTTTTCTCTTTAGCTACCCGCTGTACATACATATCTATTGCTTCATGACTCATAGGGTTAAATTCAGGGTATAGTTTGGTATACATAGTAATGGTATAGAGCATCGAAATCATTCCGGGTTTCAGTATGCCTAGATTATCAAGACCTGCACCAACCATAGATTTTAATCCATTGTCAAGTTTCTCATAGTCTTTTGCTGCTAATAATTTGTTATAAGATTCTCCGGTGGGCATCATTGCTGCTTGTTGCATTTTAGCAGCCATTGCTGCCTGATCAGCTAGAACAAGCTCTCCTATAGTCTGATCAGTAGATTCTATAGCTTCTTTTAATCCGGATATACTATCAACGAAGCTGACATGGATAAGGTGATGAGTACCTAATATATATGATGGCTTATCTAGTCCATTTCCCGATACTTTCCAAAGAAGCGAACCCGAATAATCTTTGTCTTGTGCTGATGCCGTTAAAAGGGTAAATAAAAAAAGAATAAACAGACTTACAGATGAGGTTATAGCTTTCATAATTATTATGTTGTATTAGTTAATCTTCTTGATTGAATTCTTCAATCTCTTTTATTGAGGCTTCCAATTTTTTTATGTTTTTCCAATAAAGCTTTTTATATACGATTAGTACAAAGATTAATCCTATAATCATTCCTATTACTAAGATAAAAAGATGTTTAGATAATAACTCTATATCTTCTATAAACTCACAGTAACCAAAAAGTGCAAAAAAAGCAACAAACCACACCAGCCCTATATAGAATTCTTTAAGTATACATTTTCGGTATTTATAGAATGAAGCGGCAACTTCTGTTATGCTCATTTCAGCTACATTTATCCTTTGTAAGCTTTTGTATTTATATATTTGCCAGACAATACCAAAGATAATACTCAGTATATATACAATGCTGACAGGGAGATATTTGTTAAATAGCCCCAACCCTATCGGGATACAAATAACGAGACCAAGGATTGCGATTTTCTCATAGAATAATAGCTTATTGAAAGCACTTTGTCCATCATTATCTATCATCTTTTGAATCTTATCCTTACCTATATCCGGATTGATTTCGGTTTCTTGCCATGTTTTTTTTATATTATCTAAATCCATAATTGGTTAGTTTTGCTCATTCGACATTTGTTTCAACTTTTCTTTTATACGGCTTAGTTTCGTTGCTACATTTGTAACTGTAATGCCGGTTATTTCTCCAATTTCTTTGTAAGACTTATCGTCAAGGTATAATAAGACTAATGCACGTTCTATTTTGCCCAAACGGTTAATCAGTTTATATAATTTTTGTATTTGTTCATTATTCTCTACAGTTTCGGGTATATCAAAAGATATATCCACATATGTAACATTTTTCTTGTTACGTCGATAAAATGAAACACAAGTATTAAGAGCGATTCTGTATATCCATGTTGAATATTTACTTTCTCCCCTAAATGAAGGGAAAGCTTTCCATAAATTCAATACTACTTCTTGATAGAGATCTCCTATGGGGTGCTCTTTATCAGCATAAAACGAAACAACCTTATAGATGACACCTTCGTTTTGCTGGATCATCTGTACAAACTGATTGTCTACTGCTGCTTGCCTCATTAATAGCTTTTAAGTTTAATATTGTTTATTATATGTCGAATTTAAAATGAAAAAATCACATATCTAATAGTTTTTTCATTTTTGTTTAGTTTTTATTTACTTATTACCTTTATATCTTTACACCATAAATTTCGACAAAATGGTCAAAAAGAATATATACCTGCTATTTATATTATTTACCTTTTTAATGTCTTGCAAACCAACAAAGAATATGACTATACAAGAGCTTGCATTAATAAATGATGCAAAAATAGATGTCCCTTTTAGAGTATTAACAGTAGATAATGAAGAAGATTCATTGGTTTTGAGAAAAAAAGCAATGGATATAGATGTTAATACTATTACAACAAATAAACCTTTAAAGTATTTTATAGAACGTTTGAAGCAAACACTGATAGAAGAAGCTGGTGTGGGAATAGCTGCACCACAAGTAGGGCTGAGTCGTAATCTATTCCTGTTTCTTCGATTAGATAGACCTGACTACCCAATTTGTGTAGCTATTAATCCGAGAATTGTAAATGTTCCGAAAGAAACAGTTTGTTTTGAGGATGATGGATGTCTATCTATACCGGGAGAGTCGGGCACTTCAATACGTTATCCATGGATAGAAGTGGAGTATTATAATGAAAAAGGCGAACTGATAAAAGAAAAATTATCGGGATACTCACGAAATGAGGATTTTACAGGGATTATATTTCAACACGAATTTGACCACCTTCAAGGAGTTTTATTTATAGATAAACTTTGTGAAAAATAAATCAAAGATAGAATACTTTTTATTTATGCGATAGAATGTGAAGAAAATATCATTCGTTTGTAATTGAAAATTGTAAATTTGCGATGTAAATAAATATTTTAATCAATTTAATTTCTAAAGTTATGAATACAATAGACTGGTCAAACTTGTCCTTCGGATATATTAAGACAGACTACAATGTAAGAAGTTCTTACAAAGATGGTAAATGGAGTGTCCCAACTGAAACGACATCTGAGTTTATTGATATTCATATGGCAGCTACATGTCTTCATTACGGACAAGAAGCTTTTGAGGGACTTAAAGCTTTTAAAGGTAAAGATGATAAAACTCGTATTTTCAGGATGCGTGAAAATGCATTGAGAATGCAAGCTTCGTGTCATGGGATAATGATGGAGGAGTTACCTGTAGAAATTTTTGAAGACGCCGTTGTAAAAGCAGTAAAATTAAACGAGCGTTTCGTTCCTCCATATGGTAGTGGAGCATCATTATATATCCGTCCTTTGTTAATAGGAATGGGAGCTCAAGTTGGAGTAAAACCTGCAAGCGAATATTTATTCCTTGTTTTTGTTACTCCGGTGGGACCATATTTCAAAGAAGGATTTAAACCTACTCCGGTAGCTATTCTTAGGGGATATGACAGAGCAGCTCCATTAGGAACTGGAACTATAAAAATAGGTGGTAACTATGCAGCAAGTTTAGTTGCTGGCAATAAGGCTCATGAGATGGGTTATTCCGCTGTTCTATATTTAGATGCAAAAGAAAAAAAATATTTGGATGAGTGTGGTCCAGCAAACTTTTTCGGAATAAAAGGTAATACATATGTAACTCCTCTTTCTTCTTCGATACTCCCCTCTATAACCAATAAAAGTCTTATGCAGTTAGCCGAAGATATGGGAATGATAGTGGAACGCAGACAGGTTGCAGAAGAAGAACTTGCTACATTTGAAGAGGCCGGGCAGGTTGGGACGGCAGCAGTTATCAGTCCTATATTGAGAGTTGATGATATCGATGAAAACAAATCATATGTTATATCTAAAGATGGTAATGCAGGTCCTGTAAGTACAAAGTTGTATAACAGGCTCAGAGCTATTCAACTTGGGGACGAACCTGATACATATGGTTGGATTACTGTTTTAGATTAAAGAATCCTGAATAACAGGCATGGAACAGAAAAATGAAAGCATGGTGCTTCGCACCGAAAATTTAGTAAAACGCTATAAGTCAAGAACAGTTGTTAATCACGTCTCAATAGATGTGAAACAAGGAGAAATCGTCGGTTTGCTCGGTCCCAATGGGGCCGGCAAAACTACAACTTTCTATATGACAGTAGGCCTTGTAATGCCTAATGAAGGTAAAATATTTCTGAATGAGCAGGAGATTACTAAATTTCCGGTATATAAACGTGCTCAGAATGGAATTGGTTATCTGGCACAGGAAGCTTCTATATTTCGTAAAATGACTGTTGAAGACAATATCCGTTCTGTATTGGAGATGACTAAAACATCAGCAGCATATCAGAAGGAAAAACTAGAAAGCCTTATCGATGAATTCGGTTTACATAAAGTTCGTCGGAATTTAGGAGATAGATTATCCGGAGGAGAGAGGCGAAGGGCTGAGATTGCCCGATGTTTGGCTATCGACCCTAAATTTATCATGTTGGATGAACCGTTTGCTGGGGTAGACCCTATTGCTGTACAAGATATCCAGGAGATTGTAGCTAAATTGAAGTACAAAAATATCGGAATTCTTATTACCGACCATAATGTGGACGAGACTTTGAGTATTACCGACCGGGCATACCTGTTGTTCGAAGGTAAGGTCCTTTTCCAAGGTTCTGCAGAGGAGTTGGCTGAAAATGAAATAGTGAGGGAGAAATATCTAGGAAAAGATTTTGAACTCAAACGACGGGATTTTGAATACTTAAAAGGTTAATAATCACGATTGTATATTTATAACTTTTAACTCATTGTTGACATTTTTTTATATTAAAATGTCACTAGTCTCATTTATTTATTCATTAGCTTTGTACTCAGACACAAAGTAAGACAAAACAATGATTAAAAAACTATTCACAATAGCATTTATAAGCTTCTTGTGTGCAGCTTTAAATGCTCAAGACAACAAAACTTTTCGGTTCGGATTAAAAGGAGGGTTAAACTTTTCAACTATGTCGTGTGATGAGCATGGTAATACAGTGAAAGACAGGTTAACATCTTTTAATCTCAGCGGTTTGGTAGATATTCCAATTCATAAGGATATTATTTGCATTCAGCCATCTCTTGGCCTTAGTGGAAAAGGAGTAGAGTATAAATTAAAGGAATCGGAGGATGGTGACCATGGTAAAATAAAAGTCACTCCTTATTATGCTGAATTACAAACTAACTTTTTATTCAAGGCCCCTTTGTCCGATAATTTTAAATTTTATGTGGGAGCAGGCCCTTATCTTTCTGCTGGTTTATTTGGTAAAACCACTATTGAAGGTCGTTTCTTTGGAGAGGAAGTCAATATAGATAAAAATATACATTATACTTCGAAGAAAGTTGATTATCAGGAACCTTACCACTGGAGCAATCTAAAGCGATTTGATTATGGATATAATTTATTGCTTGGAGTTGAATTATCCCGGTATATTGTATCAGCATCTTATACTCAAGGCGTTGCCAATGTGCAGCCTAAAAGTAAAAAAAGCGGAGACGCATCTGGGAAAAATGGCGTGTTTAGCGTATCTGTAGGATTATATCTGTAAAACTGTATTTTTGGATATGAGGAATCGGGGCTAATGTTATATCTTAATCCCGAATTAAAGTTATATATACAGTTTCTTAATATTAATACTATTTATCTATTTACATTAGAGGTAAATAAATATTTTTTGCCTACCTTTGCCTTTGAAATATGGGGCGACTTTTAGCGATAGATTATGGAACAAAACGGACTGGTATAGCAGTTTCAGATAGTTTGAAAATTATAGCTAACGGACTGGGAACTATACCAACACATACTTTGTTCGACTATCTGAAAGTCTATTTGGAAAAGGAAGAAGTTGACTGTATAATAGTAGGATTACCTAAGCAAATGAATAATGAGTATTCCGAAAATATGAAACATATACAGCCATTTGTTAAGAAACTGAAGAAGACCTATCCAAATATACCTGTTGAATATTACGATGAACGATTTACATCAACCTTGGCACAAAGAACTATAATTGATGCAGGATTGAAGAAAAAAGACAGACAGAATAAAGCTCTTGTAGATGAAGTGAGTGCTGTCATAATATTACAAGGCTATATGGAAAGTCTGCGTTTACAAAACAAATGATATAAAATCATAATATGATATTACCGATATATTTATACGGACAGCCAGTACTTAGAAAGGTAGCAAAAGATATCCAACCAGATTATCCCAATCTCAAAGAACTTATTACAAATATGTTCGAAACCATGTATAATGCCGATGGTATTGGTTTGGCCGCACCTCAAATAGGATTGGATATTCGCCTTTTTGTAATAGATTTAGAACCTTTGGCGGATGATGATGATCAGTTTGCTAGTTTCAAGAAAGTCTTTATCAATCCTCAAATAACAGAAAGGCAGGGTGAACTTGTTAGGATGGAAGAGGGTTGTCTAAGCTTGCCGGGTATCAATGAGAGTGTAGAAAGAGAAGAAAAAATCCGAATACAATATTTAGACGAAAATTTCGTTCCTCATGATGAAGAATATGATGGCTTTTTTGCTCGTTGTATTCAGCATGAGTATGATCATATTGAAGGGAAATTATTTATTGATAAAATATCCGGAATACGCAAACAGCTAATAAAATCAAAACTAAATAATCTGATAAAAGGTAGGACTAATTGCCGATATAAAGTGAGAGCAATAGAAGGTAAAAATTGAGAAACCGCGCCCTTATGAAAATTATAGTGAAAATACCCACACTAGTAATATGTCTCGTTTGTATACTTAGTTCTTGTGTTACAAGTAAAGATACAAACTTATTACAAGATATAAAAGCTAATCATCCTGAACTGACTGTGCCACCAGAGGAATATAGGATTATTCCAGGTGATCTGTTAACAATCAATGTCTATGCTTTAGATCCAAATACAGCAAGGCTATTCGCTAGCTATTCAGCCGGATTTGCATGGCGGGGATTTGATGAAAGTACTGCAGTTAGTGCCAGTTATCAGTTGAGATCTTTAGAAAGTGTGGGGCATATTCGTCCAGTTACAGTATATGCTGATGGTACAATTACATTTCCTTATATTGGGAAAATATATGTAAAAGGATATACTTTACTTGAAGCAAAAAATCTTATAAGTAGAAAATTAGACCAGTTTGCAGAAGGGACATCTGCTGATGTAACATTGGCAAATAGATATTTTAGTATATTAGGAGAAGGTGGAGCTGACCGGGTTACAATGACCAGTACTTCCATGACAATCTTTCAGGCATTGGCAATATCTACTACAATCGGGGCTTACGGGGATAGATCGAAAGTTACAATTATCCGTCAGAATGCGACTGGTTCTGTAACAAAGACTTTTGATCTGCGAAGTAAAGATATTATTGATACTGAATTTTATTATATACAGCCAAATGATGTAATATATGTGCCTCAGATGAAACGTAAATTCTTGGGATCGACTACATCATTTACAGGTGTCTTTGGTTTATTAACATCTGTAGCTGGGGTTATAGTAGTCATACTTAGAGTATTTTGATGTCATGAAAAATATAATATATTATCTTTTAATTAGTCTTTGTGCTGTTAGTGCATTTTCTTCATGTATATCAAGTGAAGAGATAAATTATCTTCAGGCTATAGATAAACAATATCCTATGCAGAATTATGAGGAGTATCAACTCAAAGTGGGGGATATGATTACTTGTACAATTTTGACAAGTGACGAAGAGTTAGCATATACATTTAATGGAGTGATATCTAATAGCCAGAATGCTGCCAAATCATTCACCATATATGAAGATGGTTCTGTAATATTACCATTCTTTGGTTCTGCAAAGATTGTAGGATATACAATTCAAGAAGCGGAAGTTGTGCTTCAAAAAATGATGGAAGAATCTATTCGGGATATACAAGTAAAAGTTTCACTGGCTAATAATTTCTTTTTTATTTATGCTAATGAAAAACGAGGTACCTATCAGATATATAAAGATAATATGACTATATATCAGGCTTTGGCAATATCTCAGCAAACAACAGGTACAATGGATTTGACTAAGGTTAGTATTCTAAGAAAAAATGATCAGGGAAAAACAGATGTTAAAACATTTGATCTTAGAACTCAGGATGTTATACAATCTGAATTTTATTATATTCAGCCAAATGATTTAATATACTTCCCAACAAACAAAAATGCGTTCTTCGACGTTAGCTCTATAGGAGCCTTTACTTCGGCATTGATGGTACCTTTAACATTCTTTCTTTACTCAATTACTTATAATTTCTAATAAAAATTTAGAAATACATTTTATGGAGATAAATAATAATAAACAAAACAATAATATAGACAAAGATCCATATTTCGAAGAAGTAAAATCAAAAACTACATTTTCTTTTGACTTTGTTTTATGGTTTTACCGTATTTTGAAATATTGGTATCTGTTTATTATTTCTGTGGCTTTGTTTATGGCTTATGCTTATATTAAGAATAAATCATGGGTTCCATATTATCCAATCCAATCTATCGTTATTTTAGAATCCAGGGGGACATCTGGAATTGGTGGTGTTGGACATGGGTCGCTACAGAATACAGAAAATCAACAATTTGTATTGCAATCGTTCGGATTGACAGAACGTACAGTGAAACGTCCTGATATTCCAGCCAGAATGTTTATTGACTACTTTATAACAACCCGATTTAAAACAATTAGTTTATATGCTGATAGCCCTGTCGAAGTTGAAACAATAGAGCTGAAACCTGAAGCATATTATTATACTTATGATCTTACATATATAGATCAGAATCAATGTGAGTTGAGTTATAAAGAACATGCTGAGGACAAAACTAAAATATCGGTCGTTGTTCCCTTTGATCAGGAATTTGAGAATAATTTATTTAAAATTAAACTTAAAAAAACTCATTTGTTCAGATCTGATTTGAATGAGTTCAAACCGGATATTAAAAGCTTTAGTTTTAGATTCTTATCACAAGAAGAGTTAGCCGGGATGTTTGCTGGGAGGGTTGGTTCTTCGTTGCGTAACAATTCTACTGTATTGACAGTGTCAATGACCGGAACTGTTCCGGCAAGGGATGTTGATTATATGAATGCCTTGCTGAATGAATTTCAAGATTATAATCTCATGTTAAAGAATGAGCAGGCTACACTAACGATTGATTTCTTGACTAAACAGCTAGCTTTAATCAATGACTCTTTGAATATCTCCAGAGTAAAATTAGAGAAATTTCAAAAAGAGACAGGAGTATATGAAATAAAATCACCATATCTGCAACTTGAACTTGATAGTGCAGACCGCGAAAAAGAGTCTTTAGCTGTTAGAGAGAAAGCTTTATTAATTGCAACAGAAAAAATAAAAGAAACAATTCCTACAAGTACACGATTGCTTGATCCTAATAATATTGGTATAAATAATCATGTATTAAGTCGCTATATAAAGGAGTATAATGACCTAATAGAACAAAATAAAAATTTAGGTCCTAAAAGTCCACTATATAATAGAAGGACAACACTGATAAATGATGCCAGAAGGCAGATACTAGAGGAACTCTTAAATATGCAAGTAGATTTGCAGAATAAGAAAGATGCTCTTGTTCGGAAATATAAAGTATTGGATGCTAGGATTGATAATTTACCTCCTCAGGAACGTGACTTATTAAAGTTTGAACGAGAGAACCGGATTAATGAAATGTATCATCAATTCCTGACTCAAAGAAAATATGAAGCTCAGATATCTAAAGCATCAAATACTCCTGACAACTTCATATTGGAAGAACCACGTCAGGTGGGAGGCTTCATTAATGGAGGGGAAACGAGAGAAACATATGTTTATTTCTTGATGATATCATTGATACTTCCGCTTGCTTTTGTAGTATTGAAAGAAGAAATATTAAACTTCTCCATAATGACAAAAGAAGAATGCGAGAAGATCTCAGGTTTGCCAGTTATTGGAACAATAGAGAATGTATCAAAGAAATTGGCAAATGGAATGGTATTAGTAAAGAATTATCCGAAGTCAAGTTTTGCCGAATCGTTTCGTAATATGCGTGTCCGTATAGAATATATGGCTCAGCGGGAGAATAAGATTACGGTATTAGTTACTTCTACAGAACCGGCAGATGGAAAGACTTTTATAGCAACAAATATAGCTTCAGTGTATCAATTGATGGGTAAGAAGGTTATAATCGTTGACTTAGACTTAAGACGTCCATCAGTAGGTAAAACTTTAAAAATAGAATCTACAAAAGGTATTTCTAATTATCTGATTGGACAGGTTACGCTTGATGAAATAATAATATCTCATCCTGATTATGGATTTGATATTATTACAGCAGGTACTCTTCCTCCTAATCCGAGTGAGCTGATTAAAACGGATAAGACCAGAGAAGTGCTGGAACATCTTAAAGAGGTTTATGATTATGTAATTGTAGACTGTAGTCCGGTAGGATTAGTATCAGATGCTTATATTCTTTCCGAAATTGCAGATACAACATTGTTTGTGGTAAGACGTGCTAAAACAAACAGATCTTTCTTCAAAAGTGTCATTACGCAATTGAGATACGATGGTGTGGATAATGTAGCATTGGTATTTAACGATGTGAAGGGAAGAGAAGGATATTATGGTACATCCCGATATTATGGAGATAAAACATATTATCTCAAGAAAAACTCCTACTATCATGATGATTATTTCGAAAACTAAAAAATATATTAAAAAGAGAGGCTCATATGAGCCTCTTTCCATATTTGTTAATTGTTATTTATATATTTGCCCCTTATTGATTAAATAAGAACCTATTGTGAAAAAAATTATTTTCTCTATATTCATTTTATTATATGGTCTTTCTGTATCAGCTCAGATCAATACTGATAGGGTTGTTATGATCGGACGTAATGCTTTGTATTATGAAGACTACATACTTGCCATTCAATATTTTAATCAGGCAATTAAAGCGAAACCATACTTAGCGGAACCATATTTTTATAGGGCAATTGCTAAATATTATTTAGATGACTATAGGGGTACAGAGGAAGATTGTACTCTTGCTTTGGAAAGGAATCCTTTCATGACAAAGGTTTATCAACTGAGAGCCGACGCCCGTCAGAATCAAAATAATTATGATGGGGCGTTAGAGGATTATAAAACAACTTTAGGGGTATATCCTAATGATAAGTTTGCCCTCGTTAATACAGGTATAGTGAATATTCAAAAGAAAGATTTTGAGCAAGCAGAAATATATTTGAATGATTTGCTTAAAACATATCCAACATATACTCAGGGCTTTCTTACCAGAGGCGCAATGTATCAGGAAAAGGGAGATACAATTCAGGCTTTCGAAAATTTCAATCAGGCAATAAAACTGGATAAATATCTACCACAATCTTATTCTATGCGTGGTTTATTATATTATTATACCAAAGAATATGATAAAGCATTAGCAGATCTGGATGAGTCTATTCGTTTAGAACCTCTTTTAGCAGGCAATTATATAAACAGAGGATTAATACGCTTTTCGATGGACAACCTTCGTGGAGCGATGTCCGATTATGATAAGGTGATCGACCTGGAACCAAATAATGTTATCGCCCGATTCAATAGAGGGTTGTTAAGGTCACAGGTAGGGGATGATAACCGGGCCATTGAGGATTTTGATGTTGTTCTGAAATTCGAACCGGATAACTATATGGCCTATTATAACAGATCGTTGTTAAAAAACAATATAGGACACTATTCAGGAGCACTAGAAGACTTGAATATGGTATTAGCTGAATATCCTGAGTTCTATCATGGGTTTTATGCACGTGCAGAGATTAAACGTCGTCAGAATGACCTGAAAGGTGCTGAGCGTGATTTTAATTATGCCCGTAATGAGGAAAGCAGAAAAGAAAAAGAGCTTATTGCAGCTAATATAACAGAAGAGGAAAAAGTAAAAACACGTGAGAAATCGGATAAAGATATAGATAAGTTCAACTTGCTGGTTGTTGCAGATAAGACAGAAGAAGAAAAGAGCAAGTATAATAATGAAACTAGAGGACGTATTCAAAATCGTCAGGTTAGGTTGAATTTAGAGCCTAAATTTATAGTTACTTATTACGAAAAGTCGAATGATCTTCGCCATTTCGTTTATTATAGTCAATTGATTGATGCAATTAACAAGAAAGGCTTTTTGCCTAAGAAGTTGAGATTAACAAATAGTGAAGCATCATTAAATGAATTCCAGATACAAGAGCATTTTAAATCAATAGATGAACTTTCAGGACAAATTGCCCGATTCCCGGAGAATGCCGATTTGTATTTTGCACGAGCAATGGATTATATGCTTGTTCAGGATTTTACAAACTCAATAGAAGATTTTCAAAAAGCAATATCTTTAAATCCTAAATTTACATTAGCTTATTTCAATTTGGCTGTAGTTTGTACAAAACAATTGGAGTCGAAGGAAAGCCTGGAATTAGAGAAGAAAAATAATCCGACAGAGATGTTATCTATTGGAGGAGGTACAAAGAAAGAAACTTCTATTACAGGTGGAACTATGCTGCCAGAAGTTGATAAATATGGATATGACCTAATACTGAAAAGTTATAGTAAAGTTATAGAGTTGAATCCGGAGTTTATTTATGCTTATTATAACAGGGCGGAAATAAAATATAAGCAAAACGATTTCCGTGCAGCAATTTTGGATTATAATGAAGCACTTCGACGCGATCCTCATTTTGCTGAAGGGTATTATAACAGAGGCCTCAGTCGCTTCCAGGTGAAAGACAAAGATCGGGCTTTGGATGATATGCGTAAAGCCGGAGAGATGGGCGTTGTGGAGGCTTATAGTATAATTAAGCGTATGACGGAGTAAAAGGAATTCCTCATAATAAAGAAAAACCCACTTTAAAAGTGGGTTTTTCTTTGTAGCACAGCCGGGAATCGAACCCGAATCTAAAGTTTAGGAAACTTCTATTCTATCCATTGAACTACTGCGCCATGTTTGTATTCCATCAAACAGGGTACAAAAATAAAAGAAAATATAACATTGGACAAATAGATTTGATATTTTAATCAAATAGTGTTAAAACCATAATAACTTTTCTCTAATAGGAAGTATTTAGAATTGCCAACAGACATAAAAACCCCTATATTTGTGCTGAATAATTTAAACTGCAAATAACAGTAATGTTTCAGATAAAAGATACGATAGTCGCCTCAGATATAATCGAAGAGAGTTTTTTATGCGATTTATCAGTTTGTAAAGGTGAATGTTGTGTAGAGGGAGACTCCGGAGCTCCTCTCGAAGACGAGGAAGTCAAAATAATAGAAGATATACTACCACAAGTTTGGAATGATTTGTCTCCTCAGGCGCAGGCTGTGATAAATCAGCAAGGCGTAGCTTACAAAGACACAGATGGGGAGATGGTAACATCTATTGTTGGAGGTAAAGATTGCGTCTTTACCTATTACGACGAAAAAGGAATTTGTAAGTGTGCTATAGAAAAAGCTTACAGAGAAGGTAGGGTCAATTTTTATAAACCGATATCATGTCATTTATATCCTATCAGGTTACAGCGGTACAGAGAATTTACGGCTGTCAATTATCATCGTTGGCGAGTATGTAAAGCTGCAGTAGTATTAGGTAAAAAAGAAGGTCTTAAAATCTATCAGTTTTTGAAAGAACCCCTTGTCAGGCGATTTGGAAATGAGTGGTATGAGGAACTCTCTCTGATTGCAAATGAATATAATAAATCGGAAAACGATTAAATATTAACGAAAGGCGTTATTATTCTATATTTTATGATAAAATAGACAAATATGACAATACACCCTTTGTCCCAGTTTAAGTATTGCCCAAAATGTGGCTCGGATCGCTTCGTTGAAAATAATTTTAAATCGAAAAAATGTGAGGACTGTGGATTTATATACTATTTTAATTCCTGTTCTTCAACTGTTGCATTAATCCTAAATAATAATAGAGAATTACTAGTGGCTACCCGTGCTCACGAGCCGGTAAAAGGCACATTAGATTTACCTGGAGGCTTCGTCGATTTGAACGAAACAGGTGAAGAAGCTGTTATACGTGAAGTAAAAGAAGAAACATATCTCGATGTAGAAGAAGTTAAGTATCTCTTTTCGATACCTAATATATATGTCTATTCGGGTTTTGAGGTACATACGCTCGATTTAGTTTATTTGTGTAAGGTGAAGAATATACAAAACTTAAGAGCAGAAGATGATGTGGCTAATTTACAATTTATAAAAGTGCAGGATTTAGACCCTGCTCTTTTTGGGTTATTGTCTATAAAAGAAGTGATAAAGAAAATTCAAAAAATGGAAATATGAAAAAACTGCTCGTAGCTTTGGGATTCGTATGCTGTATCCAGTTCTCATATGCACAAAAATCTGTATATACAGAATATCCTGACAGGCTTTTTACGCAAGGTAAAGAGATGTTTTTAGATAACAATTATGTCGGGTGTATCAATACATTAGAAGAGTTTAGGGGTCAAACAAGAGATCATAAACTCCTGCAGGAAGCTGATTATATGATAGTCAGTTCTTTCTTTTATCAGGGGAGAGCAAATGTTGAGAATATGTTGAAAGATTACTTGGAAAAGTATCCATCAACATACCATCGTAATCAATTATGCTTTTTTATAGGTACAATCCATTTTCAGGAAAAAGACTGGCAGAAAGCTCTTTATTGGCTGTCCCAGTCTGATGTTGATTACTTGCAGGTAGGTGAGCAAGAAGATTATAGTTATAGGACTGCTTATGCCAACTTACAGTCAGGTAATAGAGCTGAGGCTAAACGTCTATTCGGTTTGTTGACTCGTAATAGCAACAAATATGCAGAGCCTGCATCATATTATCTCGCATATGCGAACTTCCAGGATGGAGAATACGAGCAAGCTATACCTATATTTAGGAAACTGAAAAATAAAGGAGAATATAAAGAAAGTGCAACATTCTTTTTAGTTCAAACAGCTTTTCTTCAAGGAGAATTGAATGAAACTATAACGGAAGGACAAAATTATATATCATCGTATCCTAAAAGCAAGAATGTGGCAGAGGTTTATCGTTTAGTGGGAAGCAGTTACTATCGATTAGGTGATATACGAAACTCTATTTCTAGTTATGAGAAATATGTTCAGTCTAATACAGGAACCCCGTTCCGTGAAGATATGTATCAACTAGCCGATGCTCATTATCAGACAGGAGAATACTCAAAGGCTATCGATGCATTGAAGAATGTGGCAGCATCTACTGATTTGTTAGGACAGGCAGGATATATGCTGTTGGGGCAGTGTTATCTGAAAATAAATGATAATGCAAATTCTATCATGGCTTTTGATGCAGCATCAAGAGCTAAGTTTGATGCAAGTATAAGTGAAGAAGCTTTATACAATTATGTTGTTCTGATGAATAAAGATGGGGTATCTGCTTTTGGACAGGCTATAACAGCCTCACAAAGATTCCTTACAGAATATCCGGCATCGAAATATACAGATGATGTAAATAATGCTTTGGCTACAACTTTACTTTCTTCTAAAAACTATACAACAGCTTTAGCTGCTATTAATAATATAAAATCACCTGGAAGACAAATTCTAGATGCTAAACAGATGATTTTATTTCAGATAGGAGTACAAGAGTTTATTAATGAAAAGTATGATACAGCAGCAAATGAATTTACATCTGCAATAGCGATGGGTAACTATAATACAAATGCTCGTAACGAAGCTTATTTCTGGAGAGGGGAAACTTCTTATCGAAAAGGTAATTATTCAGCGGCGATAAGTGATTATACAACTTATATAAATGCAGTATCTTCTTCTCAGAAAAATTATCCATTAGCATTATATAATTTAGGATATGCTAATTTTCAGATGAAGGATTATAGCAAAGCTTTAAGTGATTTTAGAAAATATGTGTCGGCAGAAACAAATAGGCAATCGCCTAACTATGCAGATGCATTGAATAGGATTGGAGACTGCTATTTGTATAATCGTAATTTCTCTCAGGCCGAAACTTACTATTCGCAAGCTGTAAATACAAACCCTTCGAATGCAGATTATTCTGAATTTCAGAAGGCTTTTGTATTAGGCCTTCAACGAAACTATAATGGAAAGGTGAGCGCATTGAATAGTATGATGTCTAAATATCCGGAATCGCAATATTATGATGATGCTCTATACGAGAAAAGTCGTGCTTTAGTTATGCTGGATAAAGAGACGGAGGCTATATCTGTTTTGGAGAAACTAATGAAGGATTATCCAAAATCAAACTTAGCTCAGAGGGCTGGTGTGCAATTAGGTCAATTGTATTTCAATACAAACCAATCACAAAAGTCTATATCAGCATATAAACAAGTGATTGAAAATTATCCGAATACAGAAGAAGCTCGTACATCTATTCAGAGCTTGGAAGGTGTGTATAAAGATATTAATGATATAAATGCATATGCTTCATATGTAAACTCTTTAGGTAAAGGGAATATATTATCAGCGACTCGCCAGGACTCTCTTACATATCAGGCCGCAGAAAATGTATATATGAAAGGGCAAAAAGAACAGTCCAAAGCTGCTTTCTCTAAATATTTGCAATCATATCCTAATGGAGTTTTTGCTAGCGATGCGCATTTCTATTTAGGAAACATGGCATTTGATGCAAAAGATTTTGATAGAGCTCTCACTAACTTTAAGGAAGTAATTAATTCAAATAATCCTAAATATCTTGATAATGCTTTGATTCTGGCTTCCGGTATAGAATTCGATAAAAAGAATTATGAGGGCGCATATGCAGCATACGAACATCTCAATATAGTTGCACAAACTAGTGAAAATAGGGATGTAGCACAGCTAGGAATGTTGAGATGTGCTTATTTGATGAAGAGAGATAATGATGTGGTTTCCGCTGCAAATAAGATATTGCAAGGATCGAAAGTCTCTCCGAATGTAGCAAGTGAAGCTCGTTTCTACAGAGGGCAATCGTTGAAAAATTTAGGAAAATCGACAGAAGCAATAAAAGATTTACAAGAGGTAGCAAAAGATACCAGAACCGTATTTGGAGCAGAGTCTCAATATTTATTAGCTGAAATTTATTTGAATGCAAAAGAGTATGAAAAAGCAGAGAAGCAGGTACAAGCCTTTATGAAAGAAGGAACTTCTCATGAATATTGGATGGCTCGTGCTGTAGTTGTATTATCAGATGTATATGCTGCAAAGGGAGATAAGTTCCAAGCCCGTCAATATCTTGAAAGTTTACAGGCTAATTATAAAGGTGGCGAAACTGATTTGAAAGATATGATCGCAACTCGTTTGGATGCATTAAAATAAGGTAAGAATAAATACAAAAAAGAGAAACAATGAAAACAATATATAAAAATATCCTTATCATGGTATTAGGGGTTGTCAGTTTGTCTGCTACAGCCCAGAAAGATTCTACCTTGATTCGTCAGGTGATGTTGGAACGAGATTATAATCCGACATTACAAGATGCATCGAAGATAAATACACAGCCGGCTATATATTCGCCTGTGATAAAGAGTGGAGATTTTAAGTTTATTAATACAGCTCCTCGCTTAACCTTAAAGAATAATCAGTTAGGTGGAGCGGAACCGGAGGATATCAGAACTGATGTTGCTTTTGATAAGAAGATTGGATATATTAACCTGGCAACAGGTAGTCATTCTAATCTGGAGGGAGCTTTGGGTATCCGTATTGTAAATGAAGATAGAGACAGGTTAGATTTGTTTGGGACTCACAGTTCTACAAGTGGAACAGTGGATTACCTTCAAAAAGGATATACATTGGAGGATGTTAAGGCTAAATATTCAGCATCAAGAGTTAATTTGAAATATCAGCATATTTTCGATCCTTCTATATTTTCTTTTAATGCAGGCTTTTATAATACATCATATAATTATTATGGGAACACATTTATTCCTAGTGTAAGCTCTGTAGTGTATCCATTCGATTTAGATTCCCGTCAGAATGTAGATGTATTCAGTATTGGGGCAGGTATTAAATCCAGCGACAGTAATGATGGGTATATGAAATATATGGCTAAGATAAATTACCAGAATTTTAAAAGTAAATATACAACAGAAGTACCAGGTAAAGGTCCAAAAGGTGGACAGTTGGATTTAGATGTTGACTTTGCTACTCCTTTAGATGGCGATAAAACAGTAGGAGTTAAAGGATGGTTGATGAATCAGTCTTTTAGTGGTAATACTGGCTATTTGGAGGATGCTTACCATGGTTATACAGCTATTACAGGAACACCCTATGTGCGATTTCAGGGAAGTAACTGGGAGGCAGATTTGGGTGTGAATGCCAGTGCTATGTTTGATGTAAAGACAAAGTTATTATTCTCTCCTAATTTAAAAGCTTCGGTTAATTTGGATGAAAAAAATACTCTTTATGGTGAATTGACAGGAGGAGTGAATAATAATACCTTTCTTGATATACTTCATGAAAACAGATATGTTAATTTGGATGCACGTATCGATTATTCCAAAACGCTTTATGATGCAAAGGTCGGATTCAAATCCGGTTCTATAACAGGCTTTGAATTTGATATATTTGGTGGATATAAGAAGACTGATAAGGACCATTTGTATCTATATAGATATGGTGCATATGATGACTCCGGACTAAGTGAAAAGAAGGCTTGGGGAAATTTAGGGACACCTTTGTATGCAAATGTTGGAACGGGTCATATAGGGGGCTTAATTAAAACAAACTTGATACCATATACAGATCTTTTTGTAAGGATGGTAGGCTATTTTTATAATGTAAAATATGTTGATTCTTATAATCCATATCCTTTTTTAGTCATACCTTCTGAGAAAAAAGCGTGGGGACGTCCAACGTTTACTGCTGAATTAAATGCAGATATAAAACCGATTGATAGATTTACCTTTTCTATTAACTATCTTTTAGCTGGAGGTCGAAAAACATTCTTTATGAATGATTTTGAAAGCAAACAAGAAAGTGTTAATATGAAGGATATAAATGAATTGAACGTAAAAGGTGAATATCAGATTGCAGATTGGGTGTCAGTGAATGTTCGGGCTAATAACATTTTATTTCAAAAGTATGAACTACAGTATGGTTATCCACTACAAGGATTTAATGTGTTAGGGGGACTAAACTTTAAATTTTAGAAGCTCTTTTAACAACAAATTATATTTAAAGGAGGAGAGAAGTTTTTTAATTAAAACTTCTCTCCTTCTTTAAATATAAAATGGTAACTTTGTATCTTTAAATATATTACTTTACAAAAACTAAAATCTATAAATACGGTTGGATGAAAATATCAATAGTTAGTCCAGTATATAGAGCAGAAAGAATAATCCCTACATTAGTTGAGCGAATAGAAAAATCTGTCTCCAAGATTACTTCAGATTATGAGATAATTTTGGTAGAAGATTGTGGACCTGATAATTCGTGGGCTGTAATAGAGCAAATCGCAGCAAATAACAAGAAGGTTATAGGAATAAAATTGAGTCGTAACTTTGGGCAGCACTATGCTATAACTGCAGGTTTGGATCATGTAAGTGGTGATTGGGTTGTTGTTATGGATTGTGATTTGCAAGATCAACCTGAGGAGATAGAAAAATTATATAAGAAAGCTTTAGAGGGTTATGATATTGTTTATGCAGAACGTCATGATAGACAAGATACTTTCATTAAAAAAATTACCTCATCATTATTTTATAAAGTACTTTCGTATTTAACTGGAGCAAAGCAGGATCGAACGATAGCTAATTTTGGAATTTATAACAGAAAAGTTATAGATGCTGTTAATTCAATGAGAGAATCAATAAGGAGTTTTCCTACTATGATTAAATGGGTAGGCTTCAAAAATACAAAAGTACCAGTAGAACATAGTTCCCGATATGAAGGGAAAACGTCTTATAATTATAAAAAGTTATTTAATCTTGCTTTAAGTATAATTTTAGCTTATTCGGATAAACCACTTCGGTTAGCTGTTAAAACAGGAGTGTTTATATCCTTTTTGTCTATTTTGGCTGCATTATATACATTAATACTTTGGTTGTTAGGTGAAATAGCTGTAATGGGATATACTAGCTTAATTATTTCTATTTGGTTTCTTTCAGGTATTATTATTATAACGCTAGGTATAGTAGGATTGTATGTTGGTCGTACATTCGAAGGAGTAAAAAATAGGCCTATATATATTATTTCAGACAAAATAAATTTATAATAAAAAAGAATGCTTGAATATCTAGAATGGGATTCCTCTTTTTTTAAAAGAAAAATAGGTCGGATAAATCTGGCAAATGAATCTAAATATGAGATACTATCTCCTTTACTATATACGGCAAGACAAGAAGGGTATGATTTAGTATATTGCATCGGAAAAGATGACTTTTTTATCAACGAAAATCTTTTAGAGGAATATAATGGAACATTAGTAGATCAGAAAGTTATATTTTCTGGTTCTACATTGGACGAGAATATGTTATCACCTTTAGTAGAAGAATATACAGATACTAGTGCTAATGAAAACTTAATAGAGTTAACTCTATTAAGTGGCAAATATTCCCGTTTCAGATTAGATCAGCATTTTACTAAGGAAGAATTTGAGCATTTTTATACAATATGGTTAAATAATTCTCTAAATAGGACAATAGCTGATAAAATATTTGTCTGTCGGAAAGATGGTTCTATTGTCGGATTTGTTACAGTAAAGAAAGAAAAAGGGTATGGACAAATCGGTCTGATCGCAGTGGATAATAATATACAAGGGCTAGGCTTGGGAAAACAATTAGTATCTTCTGTAAAGAAATATTTAAATGATGAAGCTATTGATAGATTAGAAGTAGTTACTCAATTAAAAAATGAAAATGCTTGTCATTTTTATAGGAAATGTAAGCTGTCGGAAAAAACAATTAATAATATATATCATTTTTGGATTTAAATTGTGTTTTAGAACACTAGGAATAAAAATCTTTTCAATTTAAGATAAAACAAAACTATGATTCCTTTCAATAAACCATATCTTACAGGTAAAGAAACCCACTATATGTATCAAGCTGTATTTTCTGGAAAAATATCAGGTAATGGTATATTTACAAAAAAATGTCAGTCTTATTTTGAGGAGCGCTACGGATTTAACAGATGTCTTCTTACAACATCATGTACCGATGCTTTGGAAATGTCCGCTATATTAATTGATACACAGCCTGGGGATGAAATTATTATGCCCTCTTATACATTTGTGAGTACATCTAATGCCTTTGTTCTAAGAGGAGCCAAAATCGTTTTTGCTGATTCAATGGTAGATAATCCCAATATTGATGCCGATAAAATAGAAGCATTAATAACTCCTAAAACAAAAGCTATAGTTCCTGTACATTATGCGGGTTCAGCTTGCGATATGGGAAAAATAATGGAATTAGCAGACAAATATAAATTATATGTAATTGAGGATGCGGCTCAGTCTATTGATAATTATTATATTGAAAAAGATGGAACAAAAAGGGCACTAGGATCAATTGGGCATTTAGCAGCTTTTTCTTTCCATGAAACGAAAAATATAATATCAGGGGAAGGTGGAATGTTAGTTGTTAATGATAAGCAGTTCGAAAAAAGAGCTGAAATTATATGGGAGAAAGGAACAAATCGTTCAGCCTTTTTTAGAGGAGAAATTGACAAATATGGTTGGGTCGATGTTGGTAGTTCTTTCCTCCCTTCCGAAATTATTGCTGCATTTTTATGGGCACAGTTGGAGAACTTGGATGATATACAAGCAAAAAGAAAGAAAATATGGAGTTTATATTACCAGGGACTATCAGACTTTGCAAAAAAGAATAGTATTGGTTTGCCTGTTATTACTGATTACTCAACTAATAATGCACATATGTTTTATATGGTATGTAAGGATCTGCAACAGAGAACCAATATAATAAATCATCTGAAATCGAATGATATCCTTAGTGTCTTTCATTATCTAAGTTTACATTTAAGCCCTTTTTATAAAGATAAACATGATGGGCGAGTACTTCAGGAATGTGAACGATATGCAGATACCTTAATTCGTCTGCCATTTTACTATGAGCTATCTGATGAGGATATTAATCAGGTAATAGAAAGGGTAAAAGAAGTTTAAATCTAATGTTTGAGAGACTACCCAAAGGGCTGATTAAAAATGAAAATTCTTTGCTGCTACTAGGTTTCTTTATTGTAACAGCGGTATTTCTGCCATATATATATTGGGGAGAAGATGTTCATACTCCAATTTTTGATAACTTGGATTCTAATATTGCATGGGTAAAAATGGTATTGGACCAAGGAGGCCCTTTTTTATGGCCTGATACTATTATTCAGCAAATGATGGAGGGGGTACCTTTATCTTCGTTATGCGATTCTTACAATATAAGTTATCTCTGGTTTAAGCTATTTGGTATGTTCTGGGGTTACGTCTTTAGTAAATATCTTGTTGCTCTGATAGGTTTTTTCGGAATGTATTTTTTACTGAGAAAGCATATTTTACCCAAGGACACGCCATTATATATACTTTTGATGGTATCAGTATTATTCGCATTATTACCATTTTGGTCTTTTACTGCCAGCGTTTCTGGTATTCCGATTGCTTTTTATGGGTTCTTAAATCTTAGAAAAGGCAATATTAGTTTTATTAATTGGTTGATACTTCTTATATATGCTTTTTCTTCGTCATTAATACTTGTAGGTCTTTTTCTATTGATATGCGTTTCGTGTATATGGTTATGGGATCTTATAAATAAAAAGACTGTTAATAAACATTTGTTTGCAGGAATTATTTTTCTAAGCTTGATGTATATTGTAAGTCATATTCCATTATTTTATTCATTTTTTATTGATAATGGCTTTACTTCTCATCGAATTGACTATCAGTTTTCTGGCGAGCCAGGTATGATTCTTTTAGAAAAAGCAATATATGTATTATTTTATAACGATTATAATACGTTTCACTCTAAAAGCTATCATAAGTTCTTGTTATTTCCTATAATTCTGTGTTTATTTCTGATGTTGAAGAATAAGAAAATAGATAAATTATTTCTTGCTGTAATATCATTTGTTGTTTTATCTGTTATTCTTTCCAGTATATATTCATGGCGTTTATTCTCTTTTAGAAATGTCTTAAATCAAATTGTACCTATCGATTTATCTCGCATTTTATGGTTTCATCCATTCTGTTGGTATCTATTAGTAGCTATTGCTTTTTATTATTTAGATAAAATAACCAGTTGGGGAAGATACCTATGCCTTATATTTATTACTATACAGCTATGCTTTATAATTAACTCCCAACCCTATATAACAGAACAGGATAAACCGACATATAAGGCATTTTATGCTCAATCCCAATTTGAAGATATAAAGAAATATATAGGAAAAGATGCTTCCTCTTACAAAGTCGTTAGTATATGGTTACATCCGGCAATTGCTCAATATAATGGATTTTATACAGTTGATGGATTCTCTGTTAATTATTCATTAGCATATAAGCATAAATTCAGAAAAGTTATCGAAAAAGAATTAAGCCGGAATGATGAAACCCGTTTGTTTTTCGATACTTGGGGTTCTTGGTGCTATGCTTTTTCAGCAGAGAGTAGTATGTATGATCTTAATCACTTAAATAATAAAGTACCTCCTATTGATTATCTGGATTACAATTATGACCTGTTAAAAGAAATGGGAGGAGAATATATAATCTCATCGACATCAATTAATACAGAGAAAAATACCCGACTGGAACTACTGAAAGTTTTTGATAATGATAATATTTCTCATTGGACTATATATCTATATGAAATAAAATAGTATTGAAAATTCCAACTTAATAAATTATAGCCTTTAAGATTTACCTTGAAGGCTTTTTATTTTGTACCTTTAAATTTCAACTATAGAAACTAAACATGGAAAAAGTACATCTTGTATATTACAGTCCTGCCTTATCTACCCGAAAAGTATTAAGAATAATAGGAAAAGGTACAGGACAATTAGTAAAAGAGCATGATATTACACAAGCTATGACCGAGCCATTATGGTTCGATGCCGATGATTTGGTTATCTTTGGTGTCCCTGTATATGCCGGACGAGTTCCGGCAGGAGCAGCTGCGATAATAGAAAAGATAAAGGGGACGAAAACTCCGGCAGTGATAGTCTGTGTATACGGAAATAGGGATTATGATGATGCCCTATTGGAATTGAAGAATATATGCGCGAAGAATGATTTTAAAGCTATTGCAGGCGCTGCTTTCATTGCTCAACATTCTATATTTCCAAAAGTAGGGGCAGAACGACCTGATGAAGGTGATAGGCAAGCTATGATGCAGTTTGGAGAAAAATGCAATGAGTTATATGATCTCTTCCTAAAGTCAGGCTCGGCAGAAAACTTAGAAGTAAAAGGCAATTTCCCATACCGAGAGCCAACGAAAGTACCTTTTGTTCCTAAAACAAACTCAAATTGTGATAGTTGTGGAACTTGTGTAAAGCGTTGTCCGGTAGGGGCAATAAATGAGGATAATCCAAAGAAAACGGATAAAAAGCTTTGCATTTCGTGTGCTCGTTGTATAACAATATGCCCTAAAAAGGCTAAGAAGTTTGGCGGGCTCTTATATACTCTGGTAAGGAGGAAGTTCGAATCAGCTTATAGCTTTCGTAAGGAAGCAGAGTTATTTCTACCTGATTAAATAGATGTTTATGAATAAAGTAAGATGGGGTATAATAGGATGCGGTGATGTTTGTGAGGTGAAGAGCGGCCCTGCATTTTATAAAATAGAACACTCAGAACTTGTAGCAGTAATGCGGCGAGATGAAGCAAAAGTGAAGGACTTTGCGCTTCGTCACAATGTTTCCAGGTATTATACAGATGCAGACCAACTTATAGATGATCTGGATGTTGATATCATCTATATTGCTACTCCGCCAAGCACTCACAAGGAATATGCTATTAAGGCAATGAAAGCAGGTAAACCTGTATATGTGGAGAAGCCAATGGCAATGGATTATCCCGAATGTGAAGAAATGGTTCGGACTGCAGAGCAATCACATCAAAAGCTATTTGTAGCATACTATCGCAGAGCTTTACCCTATTTTCTGAAAGTCAAAGAATTGTTGGATAACGAAGTTATTGGCAAAGTATTAACCGTTGATATTAAATACTTCCGTCCAGCTAGCGAAACAGATAAGGATAAAACAAAGCAAACCTGGCGAATACAGAAAGATATTGCTGGCGAAGGCTACTTTTTCGATCTGGCTCCTCATACTTTAGATATTTTGGACTATCTCTTAGGAGAGATCACAGAGGCCAATGGTTATAGTACCAATTTAGGAGGATTCTATGATGTATCTGATACAATTACTGCCAACCTGAAATTTAAATCAGGAGTTGTTGGAACCGGGCAATGGTGCTTTGTTGCTTCTGAAAAATCAAGACAAGATACTATCCTTATAACAGGCACAAAAGGGAGTATATTATTCAACACATTCATTTTCAATCCTATTCGATTAATGACTGAAACAGACGCCAAAACGTTTGACTTTCCTCGTCCTGAGCATATTCAACAAGATCTCATTCAAACAATAGTAGATGAGTTGAGAGGAATAGGAGCCTGTCCTTCTACAGGAATAACCGGAGCAAGGACATCAAAGGTTATGGACTTGATTATCAATAAACAATAAATAAAGTCGAAATAAAAAGTGACAAAAGTGACACTTTATGTATACTTTTTTATTGTAACTTTTTCTCTTTTTTACTCGTAAATATGTATACTCATTTTCTTAAATATTAATATTATATAGATAAAGTTATAGAAACAACTTTGTATTTTTATATTTAATAATGAGCACTTCAATGAGATTTTTCTATACAACTCTATTCTTCTTTTTAGGTCTAATTTATTTACCGGCTCAGGTCGTAACAATAGATGGAATTCCTCGTGATACATCTTTTACATTACATAGTGCTTTTGTAAAAGAGCAAAAGAAAAGATCATATATAGAAAAACGGATATTTTCTTTACCTTTTAATGTAAAAGCAATAGAAGGTATAGTCTATTCAAGCCCCGTGAAAAACCGAAACCTACTTCTTAATATATACCGACCAAAGGATAACAACAAATATCCTGTTTTGCTAATGGTTCATGGAGGAGGATGGAGTTCAGGAGACTTATCATTGCAGGTGCCTATGGCTCAGGAGATAGCATCAAAAGGCTATGTGACAATCCCTGTAGAATACCGGTTGTCACCTGAAGCCATTTATCCGGCGGCAGTAAATGATCTCAAAACGGTAGTACGCTGGATAAGGAAAAATGCAGATATGTACGGAATAGATACTACACATATTGCTATATCCGGTTGCTCGGCAGGAGGGCAATTGGCTGCGTTGATTGGTACTACAAATAATCAACCGGAGTATGAAGAAAAGTTGGAATATCCTGAATTTTCAAGTAAAGTACATGCTGTAATAAATATAGATGGCATAACCACTTTTATAACAGAAGACAATCTAAAATCAGTAGACGAAGCTTTGCAAAAAGGAAAAACTCCTGCATCCGTAAAATGGTTGGGAGGCACTTACGAAGATAAAGGTGATACATGGGAAGCAGCTTCTTCTGTTTATCATGTAACGCCTGATTCTGCTCCTGTTTGTTTTATAAATAGTTCTATCCCTCGTTTTCATGATGGTCGTGATGAGGTATCTCAAAAGTTGGGGGAATATAATATATATACAGAAGTACATACCATACCCGATACTCCTCATCCATTCTGGTTGTTCGAACCATGGTTTGGACAAACAGTGGAGCATGCAGTTAACTTTTTAGACAAAATGTTTAAATAGAATGTCCTTTTTTTACAAAGCTAAATAAATAGTACTTTGTATATTTGGCAAAGTTATTAAATCCTAATGGAATCATTCGAATTTATAAAACCATCACCTGTATTAGCCTCATATATTAAGCATTACTGGATACTGGATGTGAATAATCTCTCTGTAGTTACAGAAAGAGTTATTCCTACTGGCTTCTCACAACTGGTATTTCATCGGGGGCAACGAATGTTTTCATCTTCGAAAGGAGATTTACAGCCACAATCGTTTATTTGCGGACAATCAGTCGGATTTTCAGATTTACAGTCTACAGGCAGGGTTAATATGATTGTTGTTGTCTTTCAGCCTTTTGGTGCCAGAGCTGTTTTCGGTATTCCTATGAATGAATTTCATAATACAGATATAGCTGTAGATTGTCTTGGCGAGCCTTCTCTGTCAGAACTCGAAGACAAAATATGCAATACAGAAGACAATCAGTCCGCTATCGGGATGATAGAGCAATTTCTTATTTCGCGCCTCTATAGCTTCAATAACCATTACAATTTGAAAAGGATATCAGGAGTTATCGGTGCAATAAATAAACAGAATCAAATAAATATCACATCTTTGTCTGATATTGCCTGTTTAAGCTATAAACAGTTTACCCGTATTTTTACGGAGTATGTTGGCTCCTCACCAAAGGAATTTTCCCGTGTAATTCGCTTCCAGAGAGCTTTATATATTCTACAAAACAATCCACATATTAATATTGTCGAACTGGCAGTCGAATCCGGTTATTACGATCAACCTCATTTAATAAGAGAATTTAAATTATTTTCCGGGTATACTCCTAAAGAGTTTCTTGCCATTTGTAATCCTTACTCCGATTACTTCACCATTGTTTAACAATGTCCTTTTTATACAAGATTCGGGTTTGGGTGATTCGTAACTTTGTAAAGTCAAATTTAATGTATCAATTTTAAAACAGATTTTATGAAAAGATTAGTTACGTTTTTCGAAATTCCGGCAAGCGATTTTAACAGAGCAGTTAAATTTTATGAGACTATATTAAATATAGCGATGCCTAAGTATGATTGCGAGCATGAAAAAATGGCTTTTTTCCCAAATGAAGAAGGAAAAGCTCCCGGAGCAATATCATGGGCAAAAGACTTCCTTCCTTCACAAGGCGGAGTACTCATCAGCTTGAACTGTGAAGATATGGAAAAAACAATCTCTTTGATTGAGGCAAATGGAGGGAAGATTGTAATCCCTAAAACAAAAATAGAAGCAGAAGATAGAGGATATTTCTCTGTTTTTACAGATAGTGAGGGTAATCGAATTGGGTTGTACTCAGATAACTAAGAAAAAGACATTCTCCCATTTATAAAACAAAAAAGCTGCTTCTGTGAAGAAGCAGCTTTTTATTGTATAATATAATATCAGATGTTTAGCATGATGTACAATTTACAGGCTTCAACTGTTTAAAGAAATCATTTCCTTTATCATCCACAAGTATAAATGCAGGGAAATCAACAACTTCTATTTTCCAGATAGCTTCCATGCCTAATTCCGGATATTCTATGCATTCGAGACTCTTGATACTATTCTGAGCAAGGATCGCAGCTGGTCCACCAATACTTCCCAGATAGAATCCCCCATGTTTCTTACATGCATCAGTTACTTGTTGGCTACGGTTACCTTTAGCTATCATAACCATGCTGCCCCCATGCGATTGGAACGAATCTACATACGAGTCCATACGTCCGGCAGTAGTCGGTCCCATCGAGCCACTGGCATATCCTTTTGGCGTTTTTGCAGGTCCCGCATAATAGATAGGATGATCTTTGATATATTGAGGAAGGTCCTCTCCTTTATCTATTCTTTCCTGCAATTTTGCATGGGCAATATCACGTCCTACTATGATTGTTCCGGTAAGAGATAAGCGTGTAGAAACAGGATATTTGCTCAGTTCAGCCAATATTTCTTTCATCGGGCGATTAAGGTCTATTGCTATTCCTCCAGCTTCGCCTGCATTACGTAATTCTTCGGGAATTAATCGTGCAGGATTATCTTCCATTTTTTCTAACCAGATACCGTCTTTATTGATTTTGCCTTTAATATTTCTATCTGCTGAACAAGAGACTCCCATTCCCACAGGACAAGAAGCTCCATGACGAGGAAGGCGTACAACACGAATATCGTGAGCAAAGAATTTGCCTCCAAATTGGGCTCCTAGACCAAGCTCTTGTGCAGCTTTCAATAGTTTAGCTTCCATTTCCAGATCGCGGAAAGCTTGGCCTCCCTCATTTCCGGTAGTAGGAAGATTATCATAATATTTAGTAGAAGCTAGTTTGACCGTTTTCAGGTTTGTTTCTGCCGAAGTTCCTCCAATTACAAATGCAATATGATAAGGAGGGCAGGCGGCAGTACCCAGCGATTTCATTTTTTCGATAAGGAATGGTTCCAGTTTCTCAGGGGTAAGCAATGCTTTAGTTTCCTGATAGAGGTATGTTTTATTTGCAGAACCTCCACCTTTAGCTACAAACAGAAATTTATATTCGTTGCCTTGTATAGCATATAAGTCTATTTGTGCCGGAAGGTTCGTCCCTGTATTTATCTCCTTATACATATCTAACGGAGCATTTTGCGAGTAGCGCAGATTGTCTTCCGTAAAAGTATTGTATACACCTTTGGATAAGGCTTCTTCATCATTTCCGCCAGTCCATACATTTTGTCCTTTTTTACCCATTATTATAGCAGTCCCTGTATCCTGGCAGAAAGGAAGTATTCCTTTAGCCGAAATCTCAGAATTGCGGAGGAAAGTTAATGCTACAAACTTATCATTGTCACTGGCTTCAGGATCGGATAGAATTTTAGCTACTTGTTCCTGATGCTCGGGACGAAGCAAAAATTCTACATTATGAAAAGCATGCTGAGCAAGTAATGTTAACCCTTCAGGAGCAACTTTTAGTATTTCCTGACCTTCGAAGTTTGCTGTAGATACATAATCTTTCGATAATAGGTAGTACTCTGTAGTGTCTTTACCAAGAGGGAAAGTCTCTTGATACTTAAAAGGAGGTGTTGCCATGATTAATTTTTATTAGTTGATGTTTCTGATATGCAAAAATAACAAATAAAACTACCCTTTCAATAGTAAGAAAGTAAAAGAAAACATTTAATTACCATATTTTAAAATTTAAACAACCAGCTGTTATTATTGGTCGTAATCAGATATATTTGCTCCTTTAAAAGATTTAATAGGAAAACATATTTTATACTAAATAATGTAATTAAAAATACCATTCAAGAAAAAACTCGTATATTTGCTATATATTTCTTAGTTATACAAGACTTTATAAGTAATAGACGGTATCTGAAGCAACGCTGTTTTTGATTATAATTAGTTGTTGCTGTGGTTATAATGATAGTAATTAATAGGTCTGTGACCTCTGTTTAGAAGATAAATACAAAACGAAGTACAAACACAAATGAATACAAGTAAATCCATATTGCTTTCCATATTTATATTATTGCCTCTTTTTGTATTCGGGCAGAACTTGTATCGTCCTGTAACCAAGCGTGAGGCGGATAAAATTGGAAAGACCATGTATATTACAAGTGCAGGTGATACAACGTATGTATCAAATGCGCTTAGCGATAAATTGAAAGGAAAGGACTCTGAATTTTTATTTAAAAAAGCAGATCCTGTGATCGACTCTATATTTGAAGAATTAGATCCTAATTTTAAAACTTTGGAGAGCGGAATAATCGAAACCTCCAGATTACTTCATGAAATAGAACTTACCGAAAGAGCAAAATTAGGGAACGATGCATTAAGTGTTCGCCTGATCAGAAAAAATAAAGAAGGCGAAGCCAAACGTAAAGTAGCAGAGAATATGGCTGATAGCTTACTCTATTCTCGCAAACCTGTAGAAGAATTGGCTTTGGATTATGCACGTTTTGGAAATCAACCTACTTATTATATAAATGGAGTTGAGGTGCCGTATGATGTAACAACATTATTACGTCCTGGCGAAGTGATAGAGCGCTCTATGAAGGTTGCAGATACAGCTTCAGGTAACCCTAATGGAGAGGTTTGGTATTTAGTGACGGAGAAGGCTTTACATAGGGTAAAGATTCCGGTTAATATGACAGAGGACTTTATGCAAGATCGTGTAAATCCTTTAACTAAAAGTCCGAGTAGGGAAGAACAAGCAAAACAACTTGCAACATATCTGGAAGAAAAAGAAAAGGAAAAAACTAAAGCTAATTTGAAGGCTCAGCCTGTTGTGAGAAGAACTGTGACTGCCGATGGTAAAACAATAGATAAAGTTGTAACAGAAGCACCTAAGATAAATAAACCGGAAGTGAAAACTAAGAAACCGGAAAAAGAACAGGAAGAGCTATCAACAACTCCATCTGGTACTAGAGTATTGAAACGAACAGTAAATAGTACAAATACAGGAAGTGAAGGTTATATAGCCCCAATGCCGGTCAGTACATCTAGTATGTCTGAAAAACGTTCAGAACCTGTTGTTAGACAACAGACACAATATAATAATGTAGAAGAAGCAAATACAAAACAAATAGAAGAGAAAAAGCAGGAGGATCCTGCTTCAAAAAGCACACCTAAGAAATCGGTGAGGCGAATAAAAAAGCGGCATAAAAGCCAGAACTAATTTATTTCAACAATTTTTCTATAACTATTGGAAAGTGCATATACTCTAGTGTATGCACTTTTTTTGCTACATCTTCGTAAGTGTCGCTATTTTCAACAGAACATTTAGCCTGAAAGATAATATTTCCTTCATCATAATTTTCGTTGACATAATGTATTGTTATCCCAGATTCTTTTTCGCCGGCTTCAACCACCGCCTTATGTACATTATCTCCATACATTCCCTTTCCTCCAAACTTAGGCAATAAAGCAGGATGTATATTGATTATCTTTTCAGGATAGGCATCAATAAGATTCTGTGGAACTTTCAAGAGAAAGCCCGCAAGGACTATAAAATCGATGTTTCTCTCCTTTAAGAAAGTAAGAACATTTTCTGTTGTTTCAAAGTCACTTTTAGGGAATGTAACAGACTCAATATGAAGTTTTTTTGCCCGTTCGTGTACAAATGCATCCTTCTTATTGGATACAATCAAAGCAATCTCAACTTCTTTGTTGTTTTCGAAATGTTTGGCAATGTTTTCTGCATTAGACCCTGATCCAGAGGCAAAGATGGCTATTCTAATCATTCCTTAATTTTAGATGGTGTTCTGCACACAAATAAAAAAAATGTGCAATTTTAACTATTTTATAAGCAAAATATTTGTTTCGTATAGATAAAAAACTGTTACTTTGCACCGACAAAATTAGAAATAAAAAAATTATTATTAATCAAAACTAAAAATTATGTCAGAAGTAGCATCAAAAGTGAAAGCAATTATTGTAGATAAGTTAGGTGTTGAAGAATCTGAAGTAACAAACACTGCAAGCTTTACTAACGATCTTGGAGCTGATTCACTTGACACAGTAGAATTAATCATGGAATTCGAAAAAGAATTTGGTATTTCTATTCCAGATGATCAAACTGAAAAAATCGCTACAGTAGGAGACGCTATCTCTTACATTGAAGCAAATGCAAAATAATTTTTTTTCCAATATTACTTTATGGAATTAAAAAGAGTAGTAGTAACAGGTCTAGGTTCGGTAACCCCTTTAGGAAATGATGTCGCAACTACATGGGAGAATGCGCTGAAAGGTGTTAGCGGAGCTGGACCTATTACTCAATTTGACGCGTCAAAATTTAAAACACAATTCGCTTGCGAGGTTAAAGATTACGACCCATCAAAATATATGGATCGTAAAGAAATCCGTAAATGTGATAGATATACTTTACTGGCTATAGGATCATCTGAAGAAGCAATTGCAGACTCGAAACTTGATTTCGAAAATCTTAATTGCGACAGAATCGGTGTGATCATGTCTGCAGGTATCGGTGGTATCCGTACTTTCGAAGAAGAAGTAGGATACTATTATACTCACGAAGATATGGGCCCTAAGTTTAATCCTTTCTTTATCCCTAAAATGATTTCGGATATTGCAGCAGGATTAATTTCTATTCGTCATGGCCTTCGTGGTCCTAACTATGGTACTGTTTCGGCATGTGCATCGTCTACACATAGTGCTATTTCTGCATTCGATCATATTCGTTTAGGAAAAGCAGATGTAATGGTTGTAGGGGGAGCAGAGGCTGCAATTTCAGTTTCCGGAGTTGGTGGCTTCAACGCTATGACAGCATTATCTACACGTAACGATTCTCCTCAGACAGCATCCCGTCCGTTCAGTAAGAGTCGCGACGGATTTGTGATTGGTGAAGGTTCTGCCTGTCTTATTTTCGAAGAATTGGAGCATGCGTTAGCTCGTGGTGCTAAAATTTATGCCGAAGTAGTAGGTGGTGGAATGTCGGCTGATGCTTATCATATGACAGCATCTCATCCGGAAGGATTAGGAGCTAAGCTTGTGATGAGAAATGCATTGCAAGATGCAAATATGCAGCCAACAGACTTAGACTACATTAATGTACATGGAACTTCAACTCCTGTAGGAGACCCTTCTGAGATAAAAGCTATCAAAGAAGTATTTGGAGAACATGCATACAACCTTAATATAAGTTCTACAAAATCAATGACAGGACATTTGCTGGGTGCCGCAGGAGCATTAGAAGCTTTGTTCTGTGTTTTATCTGTTCAAAATGATATCGTTCCTCCTACTATTAACTTTACAGAAGGAGACGAAGATCCAGAGATAGACTATAAATTGAATCTGACATTTAACGAAGCTCAGAAGAGAACAGTTAATGCTGCTTTATCTAATACATTTGGTTTTGGTGGACATAACGCTTGTGTGATTGTTAAGAAGTTTAAGAAATAAGTCAGCGTGCTGAAAAAGATATATCAGAATATAAGGCTTCTTCCTAAAAGAGGGAAGGAGCCTTATGTGTCTTTTTACAAAATACTTGGCTTTTATCCATGTAATATCACTCTCTACGAACAAGCACTACTCCATAAATCATCTTCCATAAAAATGAAAGATGGAAGATGGATAAACAACGAACGCCTCGAATTTTTAGGAGATGCTATTCTCGATGCCATAGTTGCTGATATAGTTTTTAAAGAATTTGAGTATAAAAAAGAGGGTTTCTTAACTAATATGCGTTCTAAAATTGTGCAACGTGAAACGCTGAACCGTTTGGCTTTAGAATTAGGATTAGATAAGCTGATAAAAACATCTACACGCAATACCACACCCAATACACATATGTATGGGAATGCATTGGAAGCTCTGATTGGTGCTATATATTTAGATCAGGGATACCGGGCATCCAAAAAATTTGTTCACGAACGTCTAATTATACAATACCTGAATATAGAAACTGTCGCTGAGATAGAAGGTAACTATAAGTCTAAACTAATAGAATGGAGCCAGAAACAAAAGATATCAATAAGCTTTGATCTTATAGATAGCTTTGTGGATGAAAATAATACTCCTATATTTAAAACTGCTGTTATAATACTTGGAGAACAAGCTGGTCTTGGCACCGGTTATTCGAAAAAGGAGTCACAACAAAAAGCTGCAAAAGAGGCTTATAATAAGATTCAGCATAATATTACATTCCGCAATCATATATATGAATTGCAGGAAGAGCAACAGCGTGTACATAGCGAGACTTATATCAAAGATACCGAAGAAGAACAACCTGTAGAAAATAGTCAGGAAGACGAAAAATAAAGGCCCCTTACCTTCCGTAGAAAATAAGGGACTCTCTTCTTAACCCAGATATAATTAAATCAATGCTTTTTATAATGTAACTCCTGTTTTAAAGATAGCTATTTCTTTAAATCCGGTTTCTTCATGTTTCAGGTGATTACCATTGCATACATCAACTGTAAAATTGATAAAGTCATTTAATACAGTTTCCATACTTTTTCCTTCCAGTAATGCTCCTGCATTAAAGTCTATCCAGTTCTTTTTGAATTCGTACAATTTAGAGTTAGTAGATATTTTCATTGTGGGAACGAATGCTCCGAATGGAGTACCACGACCTGTAGTGAACAGAACTATCTGACAACCGGACATTGCTAAAGCAGATGCTGCTACAAGGTCGTTACCCGGTGCATTTAGTAAATTTAAGCCATGCTTGGTAACAGGTTGACCATAGTCAAGAACATCTACTACTTCCGAATTTCCGCCTTTTTGAGTACAACCCAGCGATTTATCTTCGAGGGTGGTTATACCTCCGGCTTTATTTCCCGGTGATGGGTTTTCATATATCGGCTGATCAAATTTTCTGAAATAATGTTTGAAATTGTTGATTAGTAATACAGTATCATCAAACACTTTTTTGCTTTCTGCACGATTCATAAGGATTGTTTCAGCTCCAAACATTTCAGGAACCTCTGTCAGTATACTTGTACCTCCCTGACCTATCAGCCAGTCGGAGAACTGACCTACTAGAGGGTTAGCTGTAATGCCAGAGAATCCATCGCTACCACCACATTTCAAACCTACTTTAAGTTTAGATAATGGTAATGGTTCGCGCTTATCTTTACGCATATTTTCAACCAGTTCCTTCATCATCTGGAATCCGGTCTCTATTTCATCCTGAACTTCTTGTGAGATAAGGAAACGGACACGTTTTTCGTCCCATTCGCCCATAACTTTCTTAAAGTCCTTTTGTTGGTTATTTTCGCAACCTAAACTAAGAACTAGAACGCCCCCTGCATTTGGGTGCTTAGCCAAAGCCGCTAGTGCCTTTTGGGTATTCACATGGTCATCTCCAAGCTGTGAGCAACCATAGTTATGAGTATAAACCCGTATGTCGTCTATATGAGATACATCTAACTCTGATTTTACACGGTTGATAATAGCCTGAGCTTGTCCATTTACACAACCAACAGTAGGAACAATCCATAATTCGTTGCGTATACCCATTTCACCATTGTAGCGCAGGTATCCGTTTATTTTCAGATCGCTCTTAGGTATATCCAGTTTAGGATGAACCGGAATATAGGAGTATTGCAAATCGTCGTGAAGATTTGTTTTTACATTCTGCGTATGCACATGGTCTCCAATATGTATATCCATTGTTGCGTGTCCGATAGGATAACCATATTTGATAACATCTTCATTTTCTTTTATTTCTGCAACCGCAAATTTATGTCCGGTAGGGATGTCTGCTTTAATTACAACAGACAAACCATCCATATTTAGTGTATCTCCGGTTTTCAGGTCTTCTATAGCTACACAGACATTATCTGTAGGGGCTATTTTTAGATATTTATTCATTGCTTAATACTTTGTCTTATTTTAATTTACTCTTGATGGTTATAAGCATTTCCATATACTCTTCGTCTGATAAATAAACCTTTTGAGGGTTCATCGTAAATGTAGAGCCAAAATCTGTGCCATCAATATATTTTGGTACTAGGTGCATATGTAAGTGTGGCAGTTTGTCAGAATAAGCTCCGTAGTTAATCTTAGCCGGATTGAATATTTCCTTCATTGCTTTAGCCACTTTGTTTACATCCTGCATATAGGCTAATAACTCATTGTCGTTGAGTTCATACAATTCTTTTGCATGATCTTTATAGGCTACTATACAGCGTCCTCTATAAGTTTGCTCTCTAAAAAGATATACCGAAGAAACATTCAGATCGCAGACCTTTATCATAAGGTCTAACTGGGTTTGATTCGTGTTGCAGTATAAACAATCGTTATTCATAATAGTTGTATTTAAGCTATAACTTCTTTCAACGCTTTGAGCATACCTTTATTAAGTATTGCTTCCACATCTTTTGTTACTTCGTCAATAAAGAAAGGTACTTTTGCAAAATTCTCTTTCCACATTTCTTTATTATTTATTACTGCTGTTACCCATCCTTTAACATCGTTTTGGTTAAATGATGTTTGGATAAATTCTAGGAATTCAGGAGTATCATTTGGAGTAAATCCTTTCGCTTCTGATTGTCCTGTATAAAGAACTAATAAAGCTGCAAAAGAGAATGTTGTAAGCTTAGCATTCTTATCTAACTTCTTATAGTTATCGTATACAGTAGGGTAGTCACGAGTCTCCCATTTAGAGATAGAATTAAGAGAAATATCTTTCAGATAATGCTTCAAATATGGATTATAGAAACGCTCTAATATTTTTGCGGCGAAAGCTTTTAATTCTTCCGGGTCTTCGTCGATAGCAGGAAGTACTTCCTGTGCTACCATCTGATTGATATACTTTTCTACTTCAGGAGTATTGAAAGCGTCCATAACTGTTTCGCATCCTAGTTGTAAAGCAACAGGAACCATCGCAGTGTGCGAACCATTCAATATGCGTACTTTCTTAGCACGGAAGTCTTTAATATCATCCATAAATAAGACATTCAATCCAGCCTTATCAAGAGGGAATTTCTCTTTAATTACAGAATCTCCACCGATAGCCCATACGTGGAAATATTCGCCTTTTACAACAAGGTTATCATTAAATCCGATCTCAGCTTTGATTTCGTCTATATTTTCACGAGGGAATCCCGGTACAATACGGTCTACAAGTGTGTCATAGAAGTGGCATGCTGTATTTATCCAGTTGATAAAACCTTCTTCCAGATTGTTGTACTCTGCATGCTTGATTATATATTCGCGAAGTGTGGAGCCATTGTCTTCGATAAGTTCACAGCAGATTACAAGCAATCCTTTGTCTACTGCTCCATCATATTTTTTATATCTTTTGTGTAGAAGCGCTGTCATTTTAGCAGGGAACGATTTTGGCGGTTCTGCGTTCAGGTCATCACCTTCTTCGTAGCGGATACCTGCTTCTGTTGTATTAGAAATAATCATTTCCAGCTCAGGACTAAGAAATAGTTTTTCGTATTCATTGTATTGGCAGCAAGGATTCATTATATCCATTATGCTTTTCACCAATGCTACTTCTTTTACAGGCTTCTTATCTTTAATTCCCTCTAGGTAAACGTGATATAAGCAGTCTTGTTGTTTGAAAATATTTGCAATAGCTTCACCTTGTGCAATAGGTTGTACCACAGTGATACCATGGTTCATTACACCGGCATTATTGGCTTTGTCTATCATCCAGTCTACAAATGCGCGAAGGAAGTTTCCTTCTCCGAATTGAAGTATTTTTACTGGTAAATCTTTCTTTTCTACAGTGGTTTTATTCAGTTCTTTCATTGGTATTATATTTTGTATGTAGTTAATTGATTATTTAACGGAATAAGAAATCGGATTATTTAGCTTGTGTAAAACCTCATTTACACACTTCATAAAATCATCTTTTGTTACCACAGGTTCTTTATCAAGCTCCCATGTTGGCATAAAATAGTATTCAGTATAATTATTTTCAGGAGAAAGAATAATCACATGGTTAAGTGTATCTTCTGTTATTTCTTTTATTTGTTTAGTACGAACAAAAACAGCAAGTCCCTGCATGTCATCATTTAGGCTTTGCTTTCCAAATGTGGCGATATAAGACCATGTACTATTTGGATTATGTCCTACTATCAGTTCTGCATTTTTGTTTTTGATAACCCCAGTTGTAATATTATCTATAGCCTTGTCTGTCAATAGCTCCATATGAGAGGCTCTGTTGCCGGCATCTATAGATATAAGGGAAGTTAAATCACATTTTGTGCCATTGGCATCCCATCCATAATAAATCGTTTTTACTTGTGAACAGATTTTACCATCAGCAGGAATAAAGCAGGTCATACTGTCTTTCTTCTCTACTCGTACGGCCTTTTCACCATCCCAGATCGCAATTGAGCCTATTCCAAGTGCCTTTCCTACTTTCATATTATCCATACCCCAATCAGCCATTTGGTGATAATTGTCGAAGCCATCTACTCCAACAGCCGGAAGTACAATATCAGAAGTTTTTTTACCAAAAACGTCTATAGCATTACGGTTGTCTAGATAGAAACGGAAAGCAACTTTATCGTTTTCCCATCCCGGACCTTCATATTTGATGTAGTAAGAATGATCTCTGAAAGTACCCGGCAAAGTGATATAGTTTGGTTTAACCCATGAGTAACCACCTACATACTTGTGCCCTTCGAAATGTCCTCCGATTTTGTGAGAAAGTTCAGCATAAGTACGTTTTGGATAATCTGTAGCTACACCTTGTGTGATCGATATCTTTAAATCCTCATTTCCCTTTATTTTGCTCACAGGAAAAATAGCCAGCTGATTTCCATGAATGTTTTGTACTATTTCGATAGGAACATTTTCTTTGCCTATAGTTGCTATGTGATTTCCTTGCGATATCTTTAAATCATTGACAGGTATCTCCAGAACATAATCAGTTCCACTAAGAGAAGAATTATTTTTTAGATAAATTGTTTGCGACAACTGAGCTTGCAGTGTGTGCGCACACATAAAAAAGGAAATAAATATGCAAATATGGTAGAAGATTCTCATAAGTTTTTTAGAATATGTGAAAATATGAAAATATATAGTTTCAGACAAATATATATAAATATATTTATTACAATGGGGGATGTTTTGACTGAATTAGTTTAACCCCGTATTTTATATAAGTGGCTCAAGCTGTCTCTAGGACTCTTTACTTCTGTTTTTGTATTCGCTTGGAGTCATTCCATAAATATTTTTGAAGCACTGGGTAAAGTATTTTGTATCGGATATTCCTATCATAAAAGATACTTCTTTGATAGTATACTGTTGTGTTTCTATCAGTTTGGCTGCATGTTTAATTTTTATATCACGTATGAACTCAATAGGTGCAAGTCCGGTAAGACTTTTCAACTTTTTGAAAAAGACAGTACGGCTCATTGCCATAGCAGAAGCAAGATTATCTACAACGAAATTACTATTGTCTATATTTCGTTCTATTTCGTCTTTTATCTTTTTGATGAATAATTCATCCTGTTCCGTGATTTTATGCTCTGCTTCTTTCTTCTCTTCTTTTGGCTCAGGTTGTTTACCTGTGGTAAAGGTATTGTAGAGCAGTTTTCGCTGGCGGATAATATTTTCGATTCTTGCTCTTAAATATTTAACACTAAAAGGTTTGGTTATATAATCATCAGCTCCATAATCCAGCCCATCCAGTTTACTTTCCATATCTGTTTTTGCTGTTAGCAAGATGAATGGAATATGGCTGGTTTCAGCGGTAGTTCTTATTTTTTGTAAGAGACCTACACCATCTAATTCCGGCATCATTATATCACTTATAATAAAATCCGGAATGTTATTAGCAGCAGCGTCAAATCCTTCTCTTCCATTTGCAGCGTCAATGACATTATAGAATGGCTCAAGGATGGTAACAATAAATCGTCTCAGATCAGGATCGTCTTCTACTACAAGGATTGTTTCCTTTTGATTATCCGTATTTTGAGTTTTTTCTATTATCAGAGGCTCCTCAATCTCTTTTGAAGGTTCTACAGTCTGAATGACGATATCATCGGTTGCTTCTCCGTGAACAAAGGCTATATTTTCATCATTTTTGAAATGATCTATACCAGTAGGAAATAGTACTGTAAAACTAGAGCCTTTATCGACTTCACTATCAACGATTATTTTAGCATGATGCTTATCTGCTACTTCTTTTACAATTGATAGTCCGATTCCTGAACTTGGCTTGTTCTTGTCCTTATTGAAGGAGCTAAAGCGGGTAAATAGTTTGTTTAATATATCTTTCCCCATTCCGCGCCCTTCATCCTTTATCTGAATGGCGACAGCATTATCTTTCTTTATATAGGATACATTTACCTCGATGGTTTTATCTACAGGTGTAAACTTAAACGCATTGGATAAAAGATTGAAGACAAGCTTTTCTACACTGTCCCTGTCTATCCATATTTTAGCATCAGGCGTGTTATTGCTAAATTTGAGTTTAATATTTTGGTTTTCAGCTGTTTTTGAGAAGTTGTTGCAAATGTCAGATACATACTCTCCAATAAGAGTTTCCTGAATATTTAGTTTCTGTTTTTGAACTTTTCTGAAATCTAATATCTGATTTACCATTCGCAGCATACGATTGGAATTTTTAAGTACCAATTGCAGTTGGGATTTTATATCTATAGGAGTAGATTCATTTTCCAAAATATTTTCCACCGGGGATACAATCATTGTAAGGGGGGTGCGAATCTCATGCGAAATGTCGGTGAAAAAACGAGTCTTCATCTCTGTTTGCTCATGTTCGAGTTTTACTTTATCCCGAAGTCTGTAAAATACGAATAAGACACGCAGTATAGTATACAATATACCGACAATAAGGATAAAATAAAGAAAATACGCCCATCCCGTTTGCCAGAAAGAAGGTGTAACTTCAATATCTAATATATGTTCATTATCGACCCATATACCATCGCTATTGGTGGACTTTACTTTAAATGTATATTTGCCGGGAGATAAATTAGTATAATTGGCAATCCGTTGTTTTTTAGTAATGATCCAGTCTTCGTCGAACCCCTCCAGCTTATATGCATAAGTAATCCTCTTTGGTTCGATATAATCCAAAGCAACGAATTCAATATTAATAAAATTCTGTTTATGATTTAATTTGATATAGTCTTGGTCATCGATATTCCCTTTTAATGGGGAGTTTTCCCCGATAGGAACATCTTTATTTGCAATCTGGAATTTGGTTAAGGCCAGATATGGCTTATAGGTGTTTTTATTGATGTTATCAGGGTCGATAGATAGAACTCCTTTCGAATAACCAAAATAAATGATGCCTGATTTTGCTATACACCTGGCACCTTCCGAAAAATTTTGCCCATCTATTAACCTGTTAATTTCACTATATGTTTCGAATGATTCCTTCTCGGGATCAAACTTTGTGAGGTTTCCTTCAGTCGCAATCCAAAGTAATCCTTTGGTATCTTCAGTTAGTGTAAGTATAACGTCTGCAGGAAGTCCGTCTTTGGTTGTATAAGATGAGAATTTAGTAGGGAATCCTTTGTTGTCCACAGTTACTATTTTATTCAGGCCACCACCAAATGTAGCAAGATATGTTTCGCCTTTTTGTGTAGTACAAATATCATAGACATCGTTATCGCTAAGGCTGTTTTTATCTTCCGGCGTACGGGTAAAGAAATTATACTTTACATTGCTTATATTGTTGAAATCGCCAGAAAACATGATCAATCCCAAAGTTGTTCCTACACATATATTTCCGTGTTTGTCGCCGGATATAACTCTGATTTGAGAACCATACTGAGCCGGATAGTTTTTAAGGTTATTTCGGTAATTGATGAATCTTTTGCCATTGTCATCAAGCAGATTCAAACCACCGCCATAGGTACCTACCCAAATGCGTTTTTTATTATCTTCATATATAGAGTAAACACTATTATGACTTAAACTGTATAAATCTTCTTCTTTGTGTTTAAAGTGCTCAATTTTATAATGTCCATTTTCCGGAATGAGTTTGTATACTCCTTCTCCTTTGGTTCCTATCCATATATTTTGGTTGCTGTCCTCGGTGATGCAATAGCTTATGCCTTCCAGCGGATTTCCGGATTCAATTCTTCCGTTGCTGCAAATGTAACCGAGTTGGTTATGGTTAGAGTCATATACGAAAATTTTACCCCTTTTGGTAGATATCCATAATTTTTGCTTGCTATCCTCAAAAATTGCTCGTATATCATTGTTTATTGTGGAGTGAATATTGGGGTCTACAATGATAGATTTAAAAACATCATCATTGAATATTGCTTTATCCAGCCCATGAGAACGTGTGCTTAGCCAAAGATTTCCCTGTTTGTCGGAGAAGGCAGTATGCATTATATTCGAAAATCGCCATGTAGGAGAGAAAGGTTCGTTATAGAAAGGTACTAATTTATCCTCCTTGGCATCGTACCAGGAGAAACCTCCACCTCTGGGATGTACCCATAATCTATTCCCTTTATCCTCAAAAATGAAAAAGTTAGACGGAAATACAGTAGAGATTGTACTTTCTATTTTCATTTCGAAATGTTTCATTCTTCGGGTTTCTATATTGAATTTGGCTACACCCTCATAGTCTAATTCAAACCAGATATTTTCCGATTTATCGACATAACAGTGAATGATTTGATTCGATTTCATATTAGGAAGATTGGATATTCCATATTTATCCATTCCTCCGGTTATTCTGTTATAGATAAAGAATCCATCATTGGCTGTAGCAATTAATATATAGTCTAATCCTATTTGTTTGAGGTAGCGTATATTTGCCTTAGTTTCTGTCTGTAGTAAATCTTGTTGTCCACTTTTCTTATCAAAAATCCAGACCCTGCCGTTGCTCGAACCAAACCAAATACTATCATCAACCTCTATTGCAGAATAAAAGTTTTGACCCGGTTGAGAATCTGTAGATTTTCCGGAAAAATAACTGTTGATATTTTCCCTGTTTTTGGAAACAGAGTATAATCCATTGTTTGTTAATATCCATGAATTATATTCTTTGTCTTCAAATACATCGTATACACAGTTACCATTTATTTTTTTATTTTCGATATTATATAGCTCAATATTGAAGGTTGAATCAACAACATTTACACATCCCATCTTTTCCGAAAGAAGCCATATTTTTCCGGATGGTGTATTTATGATTTTGGTAGCTGAAAAATTGAAGTCTTTGTAGCCGGGCAAAGATCTTATACCCATGAATTGCTCGGTACGGGGGTCAAATCGGTGTGGTTCCATATCGTAGGGGAGGGCCCATATATAGCCATATTTATCCTCCATGATGAAGTCTATACGGTTGCTCCTCATGTGATATTTGTCCCCTTGTTGCATTCTGTAGGTGTAGAAATTATATCCATCGAAACGGCACAATCCATTCCATGTAGAAAACCACATAAAACCTTTCCGGTCTTGTAGTATACTCATCACCGTATGTTGCGGCAAACCATCCTCTGTCCCATAATGTTCGAAGAAACATTTTTGTTGAGCAAAAGATGATATACTGAATAGTAAACTAACTAAAAAGTAGTATAAACAGTTTGGTCTCATGGTTGATTTAGGATTTAGTACAAAAATAGAATACTTTTTCGGGATATTTATTTTTTTTGTCATTAAGTCAATCTCTCCCCCTATTTGAAATATTTTATCCCCTATATAATAAAAGAATTACGACTAAATTGCACTCGGAAATAACACTATGTTATAGTTGACTAAGCAAAACTATAAATGAAACTCTAATACCAATATTTTTATATAACTCTTAGATTTAATTAAAACCATTGAATAAAAATAAAGAAAATTATTAACAACAGTAGAATTATAAATCTAAAAACTATGCAAAAGGCGATAAGAAAAACGTTGTCTCTGATTTGTATTTCGTTTTTTCTTTTGTGCGGGCAAAGTGTATATGCTCAGCAAAAAGAAATAAAAGGAACAGTGACAGACTCCCAAGGGGATCCTCTTATAGGAGTGACTATCTCTATTAAAGGTACAACAAAAGGTGTAATGACCGACTTAGACGGTAATTATACTATCTCGGTTAGTAATAACGACAAGGTTTTGACAGCTACATACATTGGTATGAAAACCAGTGAGCAGCCAATCTCGGGCAATGTTCTCAATTTCGTAATGGAAGACATGTATTCCGAATTGGACGAAGTAGTTGTAATCGGATATGGAACAGTACAAAAGAAAGACTTGACAGGGGCTGTTGCTTCTCTTAGTGCAAAAGATATTTCTTCTGTACCGGTATCAAGCGTAACAGAGGCTATGGCTGGGAAATTGGCTGGGGTAAATATTACAACTACAGAGGGTTCTCCAGATGCTGATATTAAAATTCGCGTACGTGGAGGGGGGTCTCTATCGCAAGATAACTCTCCTTTATATATTGTGGATGGATTTCCGGTATCAAGTATTAGCGATATTGCTCCTTCTGAAATTCAAAGCATTGATATTTTAAAAGATGCCTCTTCTACTGCTATATATGGAGCACGTGGAGCAAATGGTGTAATCATTATTACAACTAAAAGTGGTAAAGAAGGAAAAACAAGAGTAGATTTCGGAGCATCTTTTGGTATAAGAAAAGTTGCTAAGATGAATAAGGTAATGAGTCCTTATGATTATGCTTATTATCAATATGAGTTAGGATCTACTGATTATGGTGATTTTCAGGATTTAGATATTTGGAAATCGGTAAAAGGTACAGATTATCAAGATGAAATCTTCGGACGTACAGGAAATCAGGTTCAGTATAATGTAAATGTAAGTGGTGGTACTAAGGACTTAAAGTATAATGTAGGTTATGCTCATAATGAGGAAAAGAGTATCATGATCGGGTCCGGATTCAGAAAAGATAATGTTAATGCAAAAATTAATACAAATCTAAATCAATGGTTAAGTCTAGACTTCAATGCTCGATTAAGTTATACTACTGTTGATGGTCTAAGTGGTGGTGCTGATACAAATGAATCGAATGCTGCGAACTCAATCGTTGCTAATTCAGCTCGTTTCCGTCCTATTAATCCACTAACTAATGATACTGATGATGATGAAAATAGTACATCATCTCAGAAGAACCCATTAGAGCGTATATTGGCGACATATAAGAAACGTACTACATTCAATCAGAATTACAATGCAGGGTTAAACTGGACTCCGTTCCAAAATGTAACTGTTCGCACTGAATTTGGTTATGGATGGAAATACGATGACACGGATCAGGTTTGGTCTTCAGATGCTGTTCAAAATTCAAAATTGAATTATAATGGGCAACCTCAGGCTGTGATGAACAGAACAACTACTCAAAATTGGCGTAATGCAAATACTATTACTTATGATAATAAGAAATTGTTTGATGGACGTGACCGTCTGAATGTATTATTGGGACACGAGGTTTCTAGTTCTAAGAAGAAATTGGTTGAGAATACATCTGTAGCTTTCCATTCATCAATGACTATAGATGAGGTTAAAGCTAATATGGCAGCTGGAACAGCATTACCTACAGTTACAACAATTTCTGCAGATGATAATATGGTATCTTTTTTTGGTCGTGCTAACTATACCATGATGGATAAATACATATTGACTGCAACACTTCGTGGTGATGGTTCCAGTAAGTTTGGTGATGGCAACCAATGGGGCGTTTTCCCTTCTGCTGCATTCGCATGGCGTATGTCTGATGAAGAATTTATGAAAAGCACTAGTAATTGGCTATCTAACTTGAAGTTCCGCTTGAGTTATGGTACAGCCGGAAATAACCGTATTAATTCAGGATTGATTACTACTACATATTCGATGGCAAGCAACTCTTCTAAAGCCCCGTTCTTTGATGGAGATCGTGCAAGTATGTTAGAATTAGGCGATAATCTATATAATCCTGATTTGAAATGGGAAACAACAGTTACTCGTAATTTAGGTATTGACTATGGTTTTTGGAATAACCGTATTTCCGGAGCCTTGGATTTCTATTGGAACACAACTAAGGATTTGTTGATGAGGACGGAAATTCCTGCAAATACAGGTTACAGCTATCAATATCAAAATTTTGGACAGACTTCAAATAAAGGGGTTGAATTGACATTGAATACAGTTTTGGTTGATCAGAGAAATTTTGGTTTGAATTTCAACTTTAATATATCTTATAACAGAAATAAAATTGACAAGCTGGCAACAGAAAATCCTTGGCAAAGCAGTAACTGGGCAGGTAGCACTATTTCTAAATACGAAGATTTCCGTGTAGAGAAAGGCGGACGTCTGGGTGAAGTTTGGGGCTACAAGACTAATGGATATTTCACAGCTTATGATGCAGTAAATAATCCTAATGGAGAGTTGATACTGGATGGTACAACATGGAAACTGAGAGATGGTGTTGTAGACAAGAGTCCAACAATCACTGGAGGTAATTATTATCCGGGAGCATTGAAAGTTGAATGTGACGAAAATGGTGACCCACTTAAACAAAAGTTGGGTAATACAATTGCTCCTGTAACCGGAGGTTTTGGCTTCAATGGTAATGTTGGAAACTTCGACTTCAACGTATTCTGCAACTACTCTCTTGGAAACAAGATTATTAATGGTAGTAAATTGGCTCTTTCGTTCTATCAAGGATCAGCAAAAGGATATAATCTGAACGAAGACTTTGCTTTAGGTAACCGTTATACATGGATTGATCCGGCAACAGGGTTAAATATAGGTCGTCCAAGTAATACTACTTTGAGCTATTATGGAGGAGCAGAAGCTCTTGTGCAACGTTTGAATGAAATAAATACAGGTGCTAATATGTATAATCCTGCAGGTGTTTCAACTATGCAATTGACAGACTATGCTGTGGAGAGCGCTTCATTCCTACGCCTTAATACACTGACTGTTGGATATACTTTTCCTAAAAATTGGATAAAGAAAGCTTTCTTGTCAGATGTGAGAGTTTATTTGACTGGCTATAATTTACTATGTATCACTGATTATTCAGGTCCGGATCCGGAAGTGGATACAAGTAGTAAGAGAAATGCTATGACTCCGGGTGTTGACTATGCTTCATATCCAAAGAGTCGTTCATTTGTAGCAGGCATAAATGTTTCATTCTAATAAAAAAGAAGAAAAATAATGATGAAAAATATAGCTAAAATAATAATATTATCTGCAGGTATATTCGGCTTTTCTGCATGTTCAGATTTTCTGGATCAGACTTCACCTTCAGAACAAACACATCCGAGCGTTTACGAATCGGTATATTATACGGAGTTGGCCATAAACAAACTTTATGGAGAAATGACTCGTGACCAAACATATTCGCAATATATTCCAATCATATGGGGTACAAATACGGATTGTGAGTTAATCGATGGATTAGGTTCGGATGCGACAAATACTTCCAACGAACGTGGTAATATGAACTATAATGCAAATCCGGGATGGGCGAATATTGCTAGTCTTTGGAATTATATGTATGGTATTATCGAAAATGCAAACCTTGCTATCGAAGGTGTTAATAATAGTGCTTTAGCGCAGACTGAAAGTGCAGATGGAAGAGCTATGCTTCGCTTCAAAGGAGAAGCATTGGCTATACGTGCTATGATTTATTTCGACCTAATTCGTTTCTTTGGTGATATACCCATGAAAATGGAATCTTCGAAGCCGGACTTAAGTAATGCTTACCTGGAAAAAACAGATCGTGATGTAATTATGGATCAATTGATGGTTGATTTAGATGAAGCGATAGAACTTCTTCCTTGGGCTTACGAGAATTCTAAATACACTACAGAACGTGTAACAAAGGGTTATGCTCATGCTTTATTGGCAAATATAGCTCTGACTCGCGGTGGATGGGCTATCCGTGAAAAAGCTAAAGATGGTTATGTAACAGCAACAGAAAACAGTGATCCTACTTATCCAACTCAACGTTGTGATGATGCAACTCGTAAAGCTATGTATGAATTGGCGTTAACGCATTTATCAGCTGTTATTACAAATAACACTCATACAATAAATCCTTCAGTAGAAAATCATTGGTACTTAATAAACCAACGCACTCTTGATAGAACTTATCGTGAAAATATCTTTGAAATTCCAATGGGATTAGGTGTGAGTGGTGAGCTTGGTTATACTATTGGTGTTCGTATTAATGGTGCCAGTTCTCATTATGGAGATAAAGGTAATTCTTCGGGTAAACAAAAAATGACGGCACCTTTATTCTGGTCATATAATCCAAAAGATATACGTCGTGATATAACTTGTGCTCAGCTTCAGTTGAAAGAAACTGGTGGTGTGTTGAAAGAAGAGATGTTAGGTAATGCTCCATTTGGTATCTATTGCGGAAAATGGGATATCCGTAAGATGAATGATGAATGGCGTTTAGCTGCAATTGCTGCAGGTAATACAAAATATATGACAGGTATCAATACTGTAAGAATGCGTTATCCACAGGTGTTGTTGATGTATGCTGAGGTTATGAATGAATTGGCTGGTCCTGATGGTAGTCATACCAATTCTGCAGGATTAACAGCCCGTAAAGCATTAGAAGAAGTTCATAAACGCGCTTTTGACAAAGCAGATATAACTATATCTGATGACTATATTAAGGGCCTTTCTGCAAATAAGGAAGAGTTTTTTGAAGCTATTGTAAATGAAAATGCATGGGAATTGGCCGGAGAAGGTTTTCGTAAATTTGATTTGATTCGTTGGAATTTGTTAAGCAAGAAAATAGATGAATTTAAAGCGAATTATATAAGTCAACTAAACGTATATCCTAAAAAAATATATTTTAATTATACAGATGCTTCGAAAACAGTTATTGATATGTCGAGTGTGACATGGTATGCAGTGCCTTCTGTTACTACAGATTATCAAGATAGTAAAACATATTATGGAGATGAATTGACAGCCTCTACTCAAACTCAACTATTGACTAATCTTCCTTCCATTTCATCTGGATTGAATAGTACAGTGAAAAACCGTTATCTGATGCCAATAGCTTCTACTACTATTTCTGCATCTAACGGAAAAATACAGAATTCATATGGATACAGTAATTAATTACTGAGTTAAAAGATTAAAAATGAACAAAATGAAGAAGTTTAAATATATAATAGGTCTGGGAGTAGTAATACTCCTGACCACCTTAACCACTGTTTCTTGTACAGATGGAAATGATTGGGATGTAGATAGTTCTTACGATCGTTTGTTTAGTGTATTGGGATCTTCAATATCTCTTTCTGCAGATGTAAATACCGCAGAATTGAAATGGACAAAAACACCAGGCACTGAATATTACATAATAGAAGTAAGTCAGGATACATTGTATAATGACGTAGCAATGGGAAGTAATGGTAGTATGGTTTATGGGGAAGATAAAACTATCACTTCATCTCCATTTGTAATAACAGGATTAGAAGATAATACTAAATATTTTCTTCGTGTCAAAGCTATGTCTTCTGCAAAACCTGAGTCAGAATGGTCTTATCCATCAGAGAACAAATCATTTAATACAAAAGCAGAGCAAATATTTTATGCTTTAGGTGATGAAGACCTTGAAGAAACAAGAGTAACTCTTCGTTGGCCAAAAGGAGAAATGGCAACAACTATAGTCGTAAATCCAGGAAGTATTACTCATCCGGTGACTTCAACAGAGGTGAGCAATGGTACTGTTACTATCGAAGGATTGGTTAGTGAAACTAAATATACTGCTGTTTTAATGAATGGTAGTAAGGTACGCGGAACATTAACATTCGTAACACCACTTGATTTAGGCGATGCTATACAAGTATTCCCTACAGATAATCTATCTGAACTTATTGCAAATGCAAATGATAATGATGTATTTGCTCTGATGCCGGGGGAATATGCAGTTAGTAAACTATCTATTATTAAGAATATTTCAATTAAGGCTGCTAAATCATTGAATAAACCTGTATTGAAAACTATTATTTCGATGGAAGCGGGTGTGTCTCTTGAATTGAAGGATGTTATCTTGGATGGTGCTGGTATAGGTAAGGACGGAGTAAATGGCGATCAGGCTATTCAGTTTAATACAGCAGGTGTAGATTATGGTGATATTTCTATTGTGGGATGTGAGATTAAGAACTATCTGAAAGGGTTACTTTATTTGAATGTAGCAGCTGTTGCGAATTCGGTAACTATAGATAATTGTATACTTAGTAACATAGAATGTAATGGAGGAGATTTCTTTGATTGTCGTGCGGGTACACCAAAAACAGTAACATTTACGAATAATACAGTTTATAAATCAGTTGGGGCTCGCGATCTTTTCCGTATAGATGATAAATCTTCAGCCTTTGCTGGAGTAGCGCCAACGGTACTTATTTCGAATAATACTTTGGTTGGTGTTTCAAATATCTCAACATATCGTTTATTATATATCCGTTGGAAAAATAATTCTGTTACTCTAACAAATAATATAATAACAAATACAGTTGGAGCATTGAAACATAATTCTACTAATCTGACAAGTTCTGATAGAAATAACTATTTCGACGCGAGTACCATGTCTGGTGCTGATACTGGAAACAAAACAACTTTTGATCCAGAATTCAAAAATGCAGCAAATGGAGACTTCACTGTCGGAAACTCCAGTGTGCGAGTAGGTGACCCTAGATGGATACAATAAAAATGTGAATATAATCATGCAGGGCTGTGTTGGTACAGTCCTGCGAATGATTAAAAAAGAATAACTGAATAATAAACTTTATTATCCTTTTTACAGGTTTAACCTTTGCTGAAAACAATTACGAAAGGATTAATGAATGTAAAACTCAAAATTATAATGAGAAAAGTAAGATTAACTCACTATTTTATTTTATCCTTATTGATCTTGTCTCAGTTTGGATGCGCACAAAATAACGAGTATAAATATGAGTATCTTTATAACGGTCTTCCTTTCGAAATGCCCGTTGTACAACGTCCGGTTTTCCCATCAAATCAGGTTTCTGTTAAAGATTTTGGTGGAATCTCAGATGGAGTTACGCTAAATACTGAAGCCTTTGAAAAGGCAATGGTAGCTTTGTCGGAAAAAGGAGGTGGTACATTAATTGTTCCTTCTGGTATTTGGTATACCGGACCGATTGTATTTCGGTCGAATATTAATATGCATTTAGAGAAGGGTGCACTAATTTTATTCTCTGCCAATTTCGATTTATATCCTTTGGTAAATACAGTATTCGAAGGATTGGATACACGTCGTTGCCAGTCGCCAATTTCGGGACGTAACCTTGAAAATATAGCTATTACAGGAGAAGGTTCTATAAACGGATCGGGTGAGGCTTGGCGTCCGTTGAAAAAAGGAAAAGTGACAGAAAAGCATTGGAAAGAGGTAATTAACTCCGGAGGCGTGCTTAAAGATGATAATTATTGGTTCCCATCTGAGGGTTCTTTAAAAGGACTGGAGATGAGTGACATGAATGTACCTCGAAAAGATTTGACAGAAGCACAATGGTTAGAGATAAAAGATTTTTTACGTCCGGTAATGATCAGTTTTATCGAGTGTAAGAATGTATTATTGGAAGGTGTGCTTTTCGAAAATTCTCCAAGTTGGAATATTCATCCACTGATGTGTGAGAATGTAATTATAGATAATATATATGTTCGTAATCCAGGCTATGCCCAAAATGGCGATGGATTAGATTTGGAATCGTGCGTTAATTCTATCATCGTAAATAGTACATTCGATGTAGGGGATGATGCTATTTGTATAAAGTCGGGAAAAGACGAAGACGGGCGTCGACGTAACCGTCCTACGGAAAATGTCCTTATTGACAACTGTAAAGTATTTCAAGGTCATGGAGGGTTTGTTGTAGGCAGTGAGATGTCGGGTAGTGTAAGAAATATTTCTGTGGCTAATTGCCAGTTCTTAGGAACAGATGTAGGTTTAAGATTTAAAAGCTGTAGAGGACGAGGTGGTGTAGTAGAAAATATTTATATTCGGGATATAAATATGTTTGACATCGAAACAGATTCATTCTTGTTCGATCTTTATTATGGTGGTAAATCGGCCAGCGAATCATTAGAAGATGGAGATACAACTCCGAAAGAAGAAATTATACCGGCAGTAGATGAAACTACTCCTGCTTTCAAGGATATTTATGTTAAGAATCTGACTTCTCGCAATGCGCGTAGAGCGATGTTTTTTAATGGATTGCCGGAAAAGAATATCGAAAATATAAATGTAGAGAATGTTGTTATATCAGCAACAATAGGAGCTGAGATTGTAGAATCGAAAGATATACAGTTCAAGAATGTGAAGATTGTTCCTAAACAAGGTGCTGCATTGATTCTTAAAAATGTGAAGAATTTCTCTTTGTCAGATTTTGAATATCCTGCTTCGTTAACAGAGGTGGTAAATATAAGTGGCAATAAAAATGATAATATAAAATTGCCAGAGACATTGAATGAGGATCTTATTAAAGAGATAAAATAAAGAGAGAGTTATGAAGGTTAATATATTCTTGGTACTATTGCTTTTGGCTTCTATTTTCCCTTCAGAAGCCAAAACAAAGTACTATGTTCAGATGTCGGATTCGGAAATGAAACGTAATCCAGAAGCTTGGATGCTCGATTTTTCGAAAGCTCCGAAATGGAACTATTGTCATGGTTTAGAGTTACAATCTATACTGCAAGTATGGCAAAAGACAGGGGATAAAAAGTATTATGATTATGCCTATGGTTTTGCAGACCTAATGGTTCAGCCTGATGGACAAATAAAGACATACAAACCTCTTGAATATAACATAGACCGTATTAATTCGGGGAAAATGCTTTTCCCTATATATGCCCAGACAAAGGAAGAACGGTTTAAAAAAGCATTAGATTTGATGCGTGATCAGATGAGAACCCATCCACGCACGGCTGATGGCAGCTTCTGGCATAAAAAAATATATCCGCATCAGGTTTGGCTTGATGGTCTTTATATGGCATGTCCTTTCCTTGCTGAATATGGAAAGACTTTTGATGAGCCGGGACTATTTGATGAGGCAATTCTACAAATATTGGATGCCCATAAATATTTATATGATGCAAAAACAGGATTGTACTATCATGGTTGGGACGAAAGCCGTGAACAACGTTGGGCTGATCCGGTAACAGGGCTTTCCCCTAATTTTTGGTCGCGTAGCATTGGCTGGTATATGATGGCAATGGTAGACGTTCTTGATTTCTTACCGGAAGAGCATCCTAAACGTGATGAAATAATAACTTTGCTTCAGAATCTATCACTTTCTGTAGAAAAGTACAGAGAGAAAAAGACAGGCATGTGGTATCAGGTTACAGACCAGATGGGACGTGAGGGTAATTATCTTGAATCGAGTGCTTCAGCTATGTTTATCTATTCGTGGGTGAAAGGTGCGCAGAAAGGATATCTGGATAAAAGCTATGCCAAAAAAGGAAAGAAAGCGTATGATCAGTTTGTAAAACGTTTTGTTACTAAAAATAATGATGGCACTATTTCTGTCATAGATGGCTGTGCTGTTGCCGGGCTTGGAGGAGAAAAAGTCTATCGCGACGGAAGTTACGAGTATTATATAAACGAACCGGTTAGAGATAATGATCCTAAGGCGGTTGGTCCTTTTATAATGGTAAGTATTTTATTAAATAGATAAGAGCCTGTTTAAATTTTAGCGAAAATTTTTCATATAGGCTCAATTAATAACTCTTAGCAATTTTTTTATGCTCTTTTTAGCGCCTTTTACCTTTTTTCCTTTTGGTTTAGCCCGCTAAACCTTCAAGCAAAAATGATAAAATCCATCTAAAAACAGCTATAAAAAAGATTTGCTATAAAATTTAAACAGACTCTTAATTCTTATGCAAAGAATAATATTGTTCTTATTTGGATTTTTTGGATTTTTTGGTTTTTTTGGTTTTGTATTCATATTTGCTCAAACTCCGGCATTCCCCGGTGCAGAGGGTGGAGGAATGTACACATCAGGAGGACGGGGAGGAAAGGTCTACTATGTCAACTCACTGGAGGATACTATCATGGGGAATAAGAAGACCGGAGAAGGAACTCTTCGTTGGTGCTTGAAAAGACCGGGTGCCAAAACAATATTATTCAAAGTTGCGGGAATTATTCATTTAAAGTCGAGACTACATATTACGGATAGTACAACAATAGCCGGACAAAGTGCTCCCGGCGATGGGATATGCATTGCGGATAATAATGTGAAGATAAGTGGTAGTAATGTGATAGTCCGTTATATGCGTTTCAGAATGGGCGATTTGACCGGGATAGAAGATGATGCCCTGTCAGGATATGGAAATAAGAATATAATTATAGACCATTGTTCGATGAGTTGGAGTACCGATGAATGTGCTTCATTTTATGGAAATGAGAATTTCACCATGCAATGGTGTATTATTTCTGAAAGTCTCCGTACATCTGTTCACAAGAAAGGTAGCCATGGTTATGGCGGTATATGGGGCGGTCAGAAAGCTTCGTTTCATCACAATCTTTTAGCTCATCACGATAGCCGGAATCCGCGTATGTGTGGAAGCAGGTATAGCAATCGTCCGGATTTGGAATTAGTAGATTTTAGAAATAATGTGATATATAATTGGGGAAGTAACAGTGGTTATGCCGGAGAAGGTGGCAGGTATAATTTTGTCAACAACTACTATAAACCTTCTCTTACTTCTTCCAATCGAAGTAGAATTTTCTCTCCAAATGGGGATGATGGAAAAAATAAACAACCGAAAGGGGTTTGGGGTACTTTTTATGTTGATGGAAATTATTTTCCTGATAACAAGAAAGTGAATAATGACAACCGGATCGGGTTTCAGCCGAATCCATCTTCTAAGTCAAAGCAGGATCTTTTGGCAGATCAGCCATTTGAAATCCTGTTTGTGAATACGGATGATGCCAAGACAGCATATGAGCGTGTGTTAGCTGATGCAGGAGCAAATTATAGGAGGGATAAGACCGATATACGTGTTATTGATGAAGTTAAAAATGGACTGACCCCGCAAAGAGCATCAGCTAATAACGCTACAAAGCCCGGACTGATAGATACTCAGAGCGATGTGGGCGGCTGGGATACATATACATATAACCAAGCAGATGTTCCGGTTGATTCGAATATGGATGGTATTCCTGACGGATGGCTTGAAGCAAACTATCCGGGAAAAACTGCAAATGATTTGAATGAAGAAGGTTATACTTATCTGGAAGTTTACCTGAATAGCTTAGTTGCAAAAAAATAATATTACTATGAAATATATCTTTTGGTTTTGTCTCCTTTCTTTTTCCTTATTATTAAATGCTCAGGAAAAGACAGAATATATTGTGGATCGTAATGGAACTGGAGATTTCAGAAATGTACAAGAGGCAATAAATGCTGTTCGTACGGGTGACCCCAGAGGTATGATTACAATTCGAATTAAGAATGGGGTTTATAAGGAAAAATTAATTCTTCCGGTTCATGTAAGTAAAATACATTTTATTGGAGAGGATAAAGAGAAAACTATAATCAATTATGACGATCATGCCAATATCGACAAGATGGGGACATTCAAAACCTATACTTTCCTTTTGAGCGGCAATGATATAATAATGGAGAATCTTACTGTTGAAAATTCATCAGCACCTATGGGGCAGGCTGTAGCTTTACATATAGAGGGTGATCGCATGACATTTCGTAATTGTCGGTTTTTAGGAAATCAAGATACTATATATACAGGTAGAGACGGGGCAAGACAATATTTTGAGAATTGCTATATAGAAGGAACTACCGATTTCATATTCGGACCTGCAACAGTGTGGTTCGAAAAATGTGTTATTCACTGTAAAAGGAATTCATACATAACTGCGGCAAATACTCCTGAAAATATCAAATATGGTTATATTTTCAATGATTGTACTATAACTTTAGCTGATGGGATTAATGCTGTATATCTAGGCCGTCCATGGCGTCCTTATGCGATGACTTTATTTATGAATTGTAATTTACCAAAGGGTATAAAGCCTGAAGGTTGGGACAACTGGCGTAATCCGGAGAATGAAAAAACTGCACGTTATATGGAGTATAATAATTCGGGGGAAGGAGCCAATATTTCTAAACGTGTAAAATGGTCGAAAATACTGACTGAAAAAGAATCCAAAGAATACACTGTTTCTAATGTTTTGGGCGGTTGTGATAATTGGGTACCATAATCAATATTAAGATAAATTATTTGTTGTTCAAAGGGGTGAGTTTACCTTACCCTTTTGTCCTTTCGATTTTATAATTCGAAAGTTTATAATGGCGGATTTCAAATCTGCAAAGACGATAGAATGTAAGATTTATTCTTTGTATTATTTATCTATGCGTTATTAGTATACAAATGTACTGACGATAAAGAGAAAAAAGTTACAATAAAAAAGTATACAAAAGGTGTCACATTTGACTACACTTTGTTCTGTCGACCGTTGGTTGTCACCTTTTATATAAAATAAATTGATAATGAATAGGATATATGTCTTTTGTACTGTAGCTGTAATGTTACTTTTTTTGCCGGTAAATGCACAGGTTAGAGTCTTTACTTTAGGAGATTCTACTATGGCTGATTATGATGAGGTAAAGAAAAGTGAGGACAAAGAAATGAGAGGATGGGGGCAGATGTTACCCATGTTTCTGAGCGATAGTGTAGCCTTACATAATGTAGCACGGAATGGCAGAAGTTCGAAATCTTTTTACTTTGAATTCTGGGGTAATTTGAGAGGAGGACTTCAGTCAGGCGATTATGTATTTATTCAGTTTGGACATAACGATGAAAAAAATAACGGAAAAGATACAGATGAATCAGATACTAAAGAACGAGGTACAGCTCCTTGGGGACAATTTCAAAAATATCTACGTAAATATATAGTTGAGTCCCGTGAAAAAGGAGCTGTTCCCGTATTAGTAACTCCGGTTGTCCGCCGGATGTTTAATTCGGATGGGAAAACGTTATCAGAACGGGGAAAACACAATTTGGTTGAATATTCGGAGGTAAAGAACGATTCTGTCCTTAATTATGTAATGGCAATGAAATCGGTAGCTCATGAGCTGAATGTACCATTAATAAATATGACAGCCTTAACTCAACAACTGGTAGAAAGTTATGGCCCGGATAAATCGAAGCAGGTGATTTTCTGTAAAGAAGATAATACACACCTGAAAGGTACAGGAGGGATGCTTTTTTCAAAGTTGTTTGTAGATGAATTGATTAAACAGAATATCTTAACAGAATATATAAAATATCCGGCAGAAGTAGTTATTGGTCCAAATAAGCTTGATTTCGGTTCGCAATTAGTTACTACTCCTATAGCAAAGGCGATTTCAATTGGTGGTATTGGTTTATCTGCCGGACAAAAAATAGAAGTGACTGTTGATAAGCCATTTCAGGTTTCGTTATATCCTGACAGGGGTTATAGTCAAAGTCTGTCTGTAGAAACGACAGGCGATTATTACAAATCTGTATTTGTAAGGTTTCTCCCTACAGAGGCTATAGTATATGGTCAGCCTTTGAGGTTATTAGTTGATAGCAAATCGAAAGATATTCCTTTAAGCGGTATTGGTATCGCTGCTGATAAAAATAAGGCTGTGACAGTGAGTTTGTCTTTTCCCAAAGAGGCATCAACAAATGGAGTGAGACCTATAGTGGAAGGTAATATTGTTGCAGATGTAAACCTGGTAGGATTAGTTAAGACAATGGGTTATAAATTGACAACCCTTGATGGAAAATGGTCTAAGCAGGAAATTGATATTAACTCTTCCCGATATATAGAGTTATCTTTAACAGCAACATCCTATAATGTGTATATCAATCATATTTCGTATAGTTTGCAGGCTGGAGAAGGAGATAAAATGCAGTTTACAGCATTGGGCTCACTTGATCCTGACTTTGTGAAAACAGATTCGTATGCAGTGATGGAGTCGATGAGCAGTAAGAATCTGAAATCATATTCTTTCGATACGATGATAAGCATTCCTAAAGGTAGTACTTACCGATTGAGAATCTATCCATGGGATAGGGCAGGGGAGAAGAATTTTATGGTTATTGATAATATATTAATGAAGGGATTAGGTAAATAAACGATTGTACAATGAAAAACATTTTATTCACTATTCTTGTATCTATTGTAACTTTCAATGCAGTTGCACAAAATAACTATGTTTCGAAAGTCTGGGTTTCGGATTTAGGGAATGGAAAATATAAAAATCCGGTTCTCTATGCTGATTATTCCGATCCAGATGCTTGCAGGGTAGGCGATGATTATTACATGACAGCATCCAGTTTCAACTGTATACCAGGACTCCCTATACTTCATTCGAAAGATATGGTAAACTGGACAATTATAGGATATGCTATTGATAGGCTAACTCCTGATTCTATCTTTTCGAAAGTAGAACATGGAGGAGGAGTTTGGGCACCTGCTATCCGTTATCATAAGGGAGAATTCTATATTTACTACGGTGATCCTGATCATGGAATCTTTATGACAAAGACAAAAGATCCTGCCGGAGACTGGGAACCACTTGTTTTGGTGAAAGAAGGAAAGGGGCTGATTGATGCATGCCCTTTGTTCGACGATGATGGACAGGTGTATCTTGCCCATGCTTATGCCGGAAGCCGCGCAGGTATAAAGAGTCTGTTAGCTGTAACTCGTCTGACTGCTGATGGGAAGAAAGCTGTTGGCGAATCTCGTATAATTTATGATGGACATGATATAGACCCTACAATAGAGGGCCCTAAGTTTTATAAAAGGAACGGTTATTATTATATTTTTGCTCCTGCCGGAGGTGTTGCAACAGGTTGGCAATTGGCTATGCGTTCAAAAGATATTTTTGGCCCTTATGAGCGAAAAGTCGTAATGGAGCAAGGAAATACATCGGTAAATGGCCCACATCAAGGTGCATGGGTAGATACTCAGACCGGGGAAGATTGGTTTTTACATTTTCAGGATGTTGGAGCTTTTGGGCGTATCATGCATTTGCAGCCAATGGTGTGGAAAAATGATTGGCCTGTAATAGGCAAAGATAAAGATGGTGATGGTTGCGGCTATCCAGTGATGACATATAAGAAGCCAAATGTGGGTAAAACATATCCGATAGTTACTCCTGCTGAGAGCGATGAATTCTCTACAAATAGTCTAGGTCTGCAATGGCAATGGCATGCTAATCCGCAGTCGTGGTGGTATTTTGCAAATAAGGAAAAAGATTGTATGAGTTTGTACTCTGTTCCTGTACCGGATGACTATAAAAGCTTATGGGATGTACCTAATCTTTTGTTACAAAAAACTCCTGCTCCTCAGTTTACAGCAACAATGAAACTGACATTAAAGCCTGATGACCGTTTCTATGGAGAACGAACAGGTTTGATAATGATGGGATTAGATTATGCTTTGTTATCTTTCGAAAGTGTAGAGAATGGGTTTATATTGTCTCAGGCTGAGTGTATAAAAGCCGAAAAAGGAGCTAAAGAAGTTGTTAATGGTTCGGTAGAATTGAAAGACCCAACTGTTTATCTTCGCGTTAAGGTGCAAGCAGATGCGACATGTACTTTTAGCTATAGTCTGGATGATAAGAAATATACCAATCTAGGTAAGTCGTTTACAGCAAAAGAAGGTAAATGGATTGGAGCTAAAATAGGAACTTTTTGTACCCGCCCTATTCAAAAAAATGATGGAGGAAGGGTTGATATAGATTGGTTTAGGATAGATAAATAAAGCGAATAACTAACGCGCCTCTCGGCTTGTTTTTCATTTTGGCATTGCCCAAAACGAAACAAAAGGCTAGTGCTTCGCTCCTCGGCGACCTGTCAAACGGTTTGTCGGCTGAATCAAACCTACGGGCTATTGCCCCGTTTGATTCTACGCCTCCTTCACCGGACAGGTGCCCGCCTGCGTCGCTAATGCACATAAGGCTAACGCGTATTAGGCATCAAAAAGCGATGATTATATAAACTTAATTATAGATTGATATAAGTGTTGTGCTTTACCTCAGCTTTTTACGCTCGTATATAATGCGGGATGAGAACCAATACACTATAACGCTGAGCAGGCATAGCCCTGATGCAACCAAATATAAGGATTCGAAAGATAAGAATCCGGTAATATAACCACCAACAAGCATTCCTAAAGCTAAACCTAGGTCGAAGCCTATAAGGTAAGTAGAGTTGGCTGTTCCTCTTTGGCTGTTCTCTGCCAGATTGATATATAATGTCTGGAGAGCTGGGAACATCATCCCGAACCCGATTCCTATAAACAGACCTGATATACAGAATGCATAGATATTGTGCATTGTAGCAAAAGTAAAGAATGCTATCGCTACTATTGCCATTGCGGAGACATTGACTTCGTGTATTCTTCCTTTATCTACGAGTTTCCCGGCAAATACACGGGATACAATGATTCCTCCTGCCCAAAAAAGGAAAAAGATGCCGGCATTGGGGATATCTATCTGTTTTCCGTATTGTGCAACAAAAGGCCCGATTGTTCCCCATGCAAAGCATGGAAGGAGTTGATTGAGAAATATCAGCCACCCTTTGACCAGGAAGAAGCGGTCTAAAGATAGTTTTTGAGGTTGCTCAATTTTTGGACGTTCAGGCGCTTTTATAAAGGCTACAGCCAAGATACCAAGTACTCCCATTCCTATTGCACACCATAGTAATACCTGAAAACTATATTCGTGGTAGATATGAATGGCAATGAATGGACCTATAGCCATAGCTACATTCATAAATGTGCCATAGTAGCCAATGCCTTCGGCGCGGCGTTCGGAAGGTACGACGTCTATACCCAATGTACTGGATGATACAGTAGAGAGTCCCCAAGTGATGCCATGGAGAAAGCGGACGACTACAAAAAGTAAAACGGTGGTTGCCCAGAAATAGCCGAAAAAGATAAGTACATAGCATGAGAATGCTAATAACAGTATTTTTTTACGGGAATATAGGTCAACTATATATCCGGAGAAAGGGCGAACGAACATAAGGGCAATGGCATAGGAGGCTAATACAATACCGGTTTTGGATTGGGCTATTCCCATTTGTTCGGTAATATATAATGGAATTGATGGCATCAAAAGGTTGAAAGAACATGCCATCAAAAAGTTTGCTATACAAACATTTAAATAATTTAGTGACCAAAGTTTTGGTTTTGTAGCCTCCATTTCAAATAATTTGAATAAATCTATAGACTAATTTAACGTTTGAGTGGGGATTAGGTTCGATGGAATAAATCGGATTGCATATTAATCTCCTATTATGAGCTTTGCCAATATCCGGCAATTATATCTGAAATATTTTCATTCTCTATTTTTCCATAAATATAGAATGCTCCATAGCAGAAAGGGGCTGATCCGATCAAAGAATCATCAATATATCCAAATTCTTCGATTTGCATTAGAAAATTGAAATTATCCTTTTCCAGCTCTTTATAGTAAGAAGGTTCTTCTTGGACTAAATCGGGTGTTCCGCCTAGTTTTATGAAGTAAGGCTCATCAGTTGTTATTTCATTAGAAAATTCACCTTTTGAAATAATGAAGTGTTTATTGAACTCTGACATTTTTAGTTCTTCAATATTTGAAGATTCTAATGACAACGGATGCTCTATAACTAGAATCGGGATATTTGGATATTGTGAACTGTATAAATACACTTCAAATGGTGGCAGAAAAATGGAAATCTGTTTGTTAATATCTTTTAGAATAAAGGTTAGATAAAATAGATGTTTTTTTCCTACTTTATCCCTGTATTCTTTGTTCTCAAATATCAATGGAGGCTCACCACCTAACCAACCACAATGATTTTCTATTTCTTGGGGTGTTAATGTATGTAGTACAGAGTATGCTCTTTTGTTAAAGAGGGTATCTATATCCATTCTTCAAATTTCTTTATATTAATTCACTTAATTCCATCCAACGCATTGTTTTCTCATCTATTTCATCAATCAGTATGCTTATGCGGTTCGATTTCGCCAATAATTCGTCTGTAGAAAGGGAGCCACTCGATAATTCGGTTTCCAGTTGAGCTTTTTCTTCTTCCAGTTTGGGTATTAAAGCATCTAGTTCTTCGAACTCGCGCTTTTCTTTGAATGAAAGCTTCTTCTTTTCTTCATTCTTAGGTGCTGTTGGCTGAGGTTTATCTTCTTTTGGTTTAGCCGCTTGTTCTTTCTCTTTTTCTATAGAGTCTTGTATTTCTTTCCACTCTCTGTATTCAGAGTAGTTTCCGGGGAAATCTTTTATCTTGGCATTTCCTTGGAACGCAAGCAGATGATCCACAACTTTATCCATAAAATAACGGTCGTGCGAAACAACTATTACACATCCTTTAAACTGTTGCAAGTATTCTTCCAAGACGTTTAGAGTAACAATATCCAGATCATTAGTGGGTTCGTCTAGTACCAGAAAGTTTGGATTTGTAATCAATACAGTACAAAGATATAGCCGACGTTTTTCACCTCCTGATAATTTATAGACATAGCTGTGCTGTTTTTCAGGTGGAAAGAGGAAGTGTTGGAGAAATTGAGATGCTGTAAGTCGACTCCCGTTCCCAATATCTATAACTTCAGCTATATTCTGAACGACATCCAGAACTTTCATTTGTTCGTCGAATTTCAGCCCATCCTGACTATAATAACCGAATTTGACAGTTTCGCCGATATCGAAAGTACCTTTATCAGGAGCAACCTCTCCCATCAGCATTTTTATGAAAGTAGATTTTCCGGTACCGTTATTTCCTACGATACCCAGCTTTTCGTAACGGGCAAAGACATAATTGAAGTCTTCAACAATCTTTATATCTCCAAAAGCTTTATATACATGTTGGGCTTCGAATATCTTATTCCCTATATACGAACCTTTCATCTGTAGTTGTACATTCCCGGCATCACGTGCTTGTTGAGCTTTCTTTTCCAAGTCGTAGAAAGCATCAATCCTTGACTTCGCCTTTGTTCCTCTTGCCTGAGGTTGGCGACGCATCCATTCCAACTCCTTCCTTAAAAGGTTATTGGCTCGATCAATTTCTTGATTTTGAGCATTTACACGTTCGTCTCTCTTTTCCAGATAGTATGAATAGTTTCCTTTATATTCATATAATTGTTGCTGGTCTATTTCGATAATCTCATTGCAAACCCTATCCAGAAAATAACGGTCGTGTGTTACCATTAATAAGCTTAAGCGTGAACGTTGCAGATAACCTTCGAGCCATTCTACCATATCTAGGTCAAGGTGGTTGGTTGGCTCATCCAGAATGATAAGATCGGGTTCTGTTATCAATACATTTGCCAAAGCAACACGTTTTAATTGTCCTCCGGAAAGTTCAGAGATTTTCTGTTCGAAATTGGTAATCTTTAACTGTGCCAGAATTTGCTTAGCCCTATGTTCATAATCCCAGGCTTGCAGAATATCCATCTTTTGTAATATGGCATCCAGATTAGAATGATCTTTCGAATTGATAACCTTTTCGTATTCAGCTATCAGGTCTGTTATTTCGTTTCCTGATTGAAAACAGGCCTGAATTACTGTTAGATTTTCCGGGTAAACGGGATCTTGTTCCAGATATGCAACGCGAAGGTCGCGGCGATATACAACAGAACCGTTATCAGGGGAATCCTTTCCTGTAAGTATATTAAGAAGGGTTGTTTTTCCTGAACCGTTTTTGGCAATTAGTCCAACTCGTTCACCTTCGTCTATTCCAAAAGAGATATTTTGGAAAAGAATCAGATCGCCAAATGATTTTGTTAGTGCTTCTACTTGTAAGTAAGATGCCATATTGTGGGTTTGTTTATTTAGAAGTTAATTAATGATTTACTGAATTTATGGAAAAAGTCAAAAAGGTTATGCGCAATAAGTGTTGCCTCTTCGTATTCGGGTTCGAAGCCCTGATATATTTTCCCGTAGTTTTCAGAACCAATGCCCATTGCTATATATGAATATTCTCCTGCAACAGACATAAGAAAAGGTATATGATCCTTCCAGAAAGCATGTATAGATTCATGCATGTCATCATCAGAGTATTCTATACTTTGTTGTTCGTATGTATTCCATGGATGAGCTATATCGTATGATGCATCGCGATAATCCTGATAGGAAAGGAACCAAATAGTTTCGTCATTATTGGTACATTCCAAAAATGAACAAACGAAATCACGCAATTCTGCAGGTGCAGTATTGAGCTTCTCTTTAGCCTGTGCATCTATTGTTGTTTTGGACGGATCGACAGGTGTCCTGTCTATAAACCAGTCTTGGCTAGTCAATGATTCCAAGAAATCAGGAATGTTCATTTCTATTATTTTTTCTGCAAAGGTAAGGAAAAAGAGAAACTTTATCTTTATTAATGAGATAAGAGCCTGTTTAAATTTTAGCGAAATTTATTCTTATGAGCTTAAATGAATAATTCTTAGCAATTTTTTATGCTCTTTTTAGCGTCTTTTACTTTTTTTCTCTTGGTTTAGCTCGTTAAACCTACAAGCAAAAATGATAAAATCCATCTAAAAATAGCTATAAAAAATATTTGCTATAAAATTTAAACAGACTCTAAAGAGATAATCTTATAACCTCAAAAAAGGACACAATCGAAAACATTCAAAAAGTGTGTCATTTGTGTCATTTTTAGGGGAGGAAAAATTATCTTTGCTGATATAGTATTTTGAAGGCCTATGAAAATAGTATTATTTCTAATTATTTTAATGAGTTTTTCATTTGTCTCTTGTGCTCAAAAAAACACTCAAACACAACATAAAACAACTGAAATGAAAGACTACATTGCAAAAATTAAACATGAAGGATCGGGTAGTATATCTGTTTGTTTTTATATAGAACAGGATGAGATCATGTCTATCGGAGAAAAAATGGAAGCTATAAATGATATGGCTTATATGAATGGCTATAACTGGGAAGCATTTCTTGATTATTATCTGAAAAAGAATCATGCGGAAGTATTGGAAGGAATGGGGCATGATCCTGAAGCAGGGATGTATGTAGCTTATTATAAAGGAACTGCAGAAGATGATAAAAGAGCAGATAAACTGGTGGAAATAATAAAAGACCTTGTGGAGAATGAGTCTAAGATATACAAGATTGTAGAAGAGGAAGGCGATGAGATAGAATGGGATTAGCCCTATCTTATTTCTCTTTTTTAGCAAACATAACACACTTATATACACACTAATATGAATACACTCCTTTTTTCTGTTTCCGATATTTTTAAATATTGGGATACTATAACGCAGTATGTAAATCCGATAACAATTGTGAAGCAGGCTGTTATTGGCGGTTTTGTAGGCTTTTTGATTGTTCTTATAACAATGATTGTTCTGCGGAAGAAAATTCTGATAAATCGCCGTCACTGGAGTCTGAAAATTCTATCTTATGTCTATATGGTATTTTTGCCTCTTTTTGCAGGTTATTGCTTTACTCAATGGTTTGGAGTACATGCTATAGAGAAAGAACTTGTAAAAAATATTCCTACTTACTTAGGAGATGCTAATTCTGCATTTAATAAATACCTAAAAGCAGAGGTGGAAAAAGTTGTTGCTGAAAGGCATTTAAAACTGACAGGGCATGAGGTGCTGGATAAAGGTGTAGATATGGCTGCTAATACAGTAAGTTCACTATTGCAGACCGCAGATGATAAGCTCGAAACTCAACTTTCGGCTTATCTGACAAAAACGAACTTTGTCAAAGATATGGCAGTGAATCACATTGTAGAGAAATTAGGAGAGCAGCTTCTGATGGATAAAGAATTGACTCATGCTGTATTGGATGTAAAGATTCAGAATTTATTGGATGATGGGGTTCTAAACACTGTGATAGAAAAGCATATAAAGAATATTACCGGAGGATTTAAAATGAATGCTTTATTGATTTTCTTTATAGGTCTGCTTATTCCAGCAGCAGAAATACTATTGGCGCATTACCTGGAGAAAAAGAGGCTAACATCAGAAACACCACCAACTCCTCCAACTCAGGAAATATAATAAAAATGAAAAAATGATTAGGGTTTTTAGTTATTAAACAGTCTTTATATAAAAGACAAGTAATTTTTTACAATAAACTAATAACTATGAAAAAACTTATATCATTTTCTTTATTTTTTCTATTAAGTATTATATGTGTCGAGGCTCAATCTGAATATAAATGTGAAGGACATATATGTACCAAAGGGTATGCGGCTTTTGATGCAGAGAGTTCTTTACGATTATATGAATTTAAGCGTCGGGCAGTTTCGGACAATGATATTCTCATCAAAATAGTTTATTCTGGTATATGTCATTCTGATATCCATACGGTAAAGGGTGATTGGGGACAGATAAATTATCCTTGTGTGCCGGGTCATGAGATTGTAGGGCGTGTAATTGAAGTGGGCAAAAATGTCACTAAATTTAAAATTGGTGATATTGCCGGGGTTGGTTGTTTGGTCGCTTCTTGTGGTGAATGTGAGTATTGCATATCGGGAGAAGAGCAGTTTTGTATAGGCAAGGGAGGACCTGTTTATACTTATAACAGCTATGACGGAAATGAAATTACACAAGGAGGATATTCTACAAATATTGTAGTGAAAGAGTCTTTTGCAATAAGAGTACCGGATAAAGCACCTTTAGAAAAAGTAGCACCATTACTCTGTGCAGGAGTAACTACATTCTCTCCATTGAAGTACAATCAAGTAAAAAAGGGAGATAAAATTGGAGTTGCAGGATTTGGAGGGTTAGGACATATGGCAGTTCAATATGCAATAGCAATGGGTGCAGAGGTTACAGTTTTTGATATAACTGAAGAAAAGCGTCAGGTTGCTATGGAAATGGGAGCTTCGAAGTATGTAAATACAACAAATGAGAATGAACTTAAAGGTTTGAACAATACTTTAAATTTAGTGCTTAGTACTATCCCTTATTCATTTGAAGTAGAAACATATTTACATATGCTAAAGGTGGATGGAACGATGGTATTGTTAGGGGTACCAGCTATTAAAGACATACCATCCTTAAACTCAGCAGCATTGCGTTGGCGAAAGAAAATATATTCATCTCTGATAGGTGGTATTAGAGAAACTCAGGAAATGATGGATTATTCGGTAGAAAATAATATTTATCCTAAGGTACAGATTATACCTATCGAAAAAGTGAATGATGCTTACCAAAATGTACTTGATGGTAAAGTTCAATTCAGATATGTAATTGATATGTCTTCATTGAAGTAAATATAATAAGGAAGCCATGATTTTATGTGTTTTCATGGCTTTTTTATCTTGGTCTCTTTATGAGAATAATTGATGTATAATAGGGATAAGTAGGGCTGTCATAACTCCCATAAGACCGATTGCCAGCCCACTAAGTGCTCCTTCTATTACTCCCATTTCCATGGCTTTGGCTGTACCTACTCCGTGAGCAGAGGCGCCCATAGCCAAGCCTTTGGCAACACTGCTTTGGATACCCAGCAGGCGAAGGATAGGAGGGCCTACTATGCTACCGAAGATACCACAGAATAGGACGATCACCGCTGTGAGAGATACATTACCGCCTGATTGTTCAGCAATGCTCATTGCTATAGGGGTAGTAACAGATTTTGGTTCCAGACTGTGAATCAATACCTGATCAGCACCTGTGATTTTTGCCAGAATAATAACGCTCATAATGCCTACGACGCTTCCTATAAAAATGGATGTGAGTATGGACACTACATTGCCTTTTAGATAAGATAGTTGTTCGTATAACACATAGCCTAACGCTACAACTGAAGGGCCGAGCATGAAACTAACAAACTGGCTTCCTTTTTCGAATGTAAGGTAGCTAACTCCTGATATTTTGAGGAAAGCTATAATGATGGCTATGGAAATAATAAGGGGATGTAGGAGGCCTATCTTGGTCTTCTTAAATACCCACTGTCCGAATAGATAGCTTCCGAAAATAAGGAGGAGGATAAATTCTGTGGATTCAAATAAGGCTTTCATTTTCTTCTCTTTTCCATTTGTTGTTGAATGATGGCAACTACAGCAATAACAAGGATAGTACTTACAGAACAGACAATCAGTATAGACATCCAGAACTTACTAATCAGTCCGTAAGAACCTAGTAGTCCTGCTCCGGCAGGTATAAAGAATATGGCCATATTACGGGTGAAAGCATTGGCTACATCTTTTATATTGTCAGGATTCAGGGCTTTGAAGTAGAGGCTGAGGAATAATAAAATCATTCCGAGAATATTCCCGGGGACAAACCCATTGATAAGAAAACTGAGTCCTTGTCCTAAGAAATAAAACAGAAGAATGATAAAGATACCTTTTACCATTTTCATAACGATAACCTTCTAAAATTAACTCGGATACAAAGGTAAATATAAGTTGGAAGTTATTTATAATAAGGGGGAAAGTATTTTTTATAGAAGTATCATTACTTAGGAAAATGAACATTTTAACAGTTTGTCTGTTTTAGTCAATAGAATTATAAATTAAAATCAAAAGATATGAAGAAGTTAGTATTGGCTGTTGTAATGGCAGTTATTTCTATGGGGGCTTTTGCACAAACCGGTTCTAAAGCTATTATGCCTAAGATAGGCTACCAAACAGAGTATAAAAGAGTATTGTTTGGTGTAGAAGGTAGATATTTTTTAACAAATAATATCCGTCTGGCACCTAGTGCTTCGGTACTATTTCCTAAAGATCATACAACTGGGCTCGATATAGATGTAAATGTTCATTATGTATTTCCGATGGAAGGTGGTTTCGCTTTTTACCCATTAGCAGGAGGTGCTATGTTGAATAATCGCTGGTCAAATTCGGGACAGAGTACAAGCTGGACGGATTTTGGTTTTAATGTAGGTGGAGGTTTACAATATGATGTAATGGACAATGGCTATTTAAACTTTGAGTTTAAATATACATTTGTAGAAGGGAAAGATCCTGCATATTTTATGTTAGGGTATGGAGTTCGTTTTTAAGAAAGAATATATTATGTAATAAAGAAAGCTTTGAGGAATTGGTTTTCAAAGCTTTTTTATTTTATAGAATAATAAGTCCTTAGTTACTCTTCTCCTTCAAATACTTCAAGTGTAAAGTTTTCGCCATCGAATACACCATAAGAGAAATAATCAATCCAATCTCCTAAAATCACGATTCTGCTGTTTACAGAAAGCATCAGATCGAGCATGATATGGCGATGACCAAAGATAAAGAAGTTTATATCCGGTTGCTTTTTCAAATGATCTTTGGCAAACAAGACCAGATGCTCTTTGTTTTCTCCAAAATATTCAGGGGTTACATGTACCTCTCTGTTATGGTTAGACCACCAATGAGCAAAACCAACAGTCCAGCGAGGATGGATAGCTGCATAAGGAATACGTAAGATTTTGCTATGAAAAATTTTACGCAGTACTCTAAAAGTCAGAGATTCATCGCCTAGACCATCTCCATGTGCAAGAAAGAATTTTTTGCCATAGATTTCTGTAATCTGGGGTTTGAGATGTACGGTGATACCACATTCTTTTTGCAGATAATCGCTAACCCAAATATCATGATTGCCAATAAAGAAATGAACATTGATTCCTAAGTCTGTCAACTCAGCGATTTTCCCGAAGAAACGGACATAACCACGAGGCACAACATTCTTATATTCGAACCAATAGTCGAAAATGTCGCCAAGTAAATAAATAGTTTCTGCATCTTGCTTTACAATATCCAGCCATCGGCATAGCTTCCGCTCAATTTCGTGGCGGGCAAGATAATTTTCGTCTGCTTTTTCTGAAGTAGTTTTTATCATTCCTTGTTCTTTCAGCCTCTTTTTATGATAGGCAGAACCTAAATGTACATCAGATAAGAAATAGACCTTTTTCCCCACGACAATAGTTTAATATTATAAAAATCCTAGTTCGAGCTTTGCTTCTTCGCTTAGCATATCTTTATTCCATTCAGGTTCGAATGTAAGGTTTACAAGTACATTATTGACCTCCGGCACCGATTCTACTTTATATCTCACATCTTCGAGAATAAAGTCGGCTGCCGGACAGTTTGGTGCTGTCAGTGTCATTGTAATAGTTACATTCTTGTCATCGTCAATATTTACCTCATATATAAGTCCGAGATCGTATACATTGACTGGTATTTCGGGATCGTACACAGTTTTGAGCATCAGTACGATTTTTTCTTCCATTTCTAGTAAATCAGCCATAATTGAATTTTTTTTTGTATGTCTGCTATAAACATTTATCTATGTCTTATAGTTTTATAACAGCTTTATATTGCGATGCAAAAGTAATGAAAAAAGATGTAACTTTCTTATATTTTGCCGGCATCCATATAACTGTAATAAGAATGATCGCATACAATAATATGATCGAGCAATCGGATATCCATTATATAACCGGCTTCTTTTAGTTTATTTGTGATCCGGTCATCATCCCCACTGGGATTTGTATTGCCTGAAGGATGATTGTGACATAATATCATGGCAACGGCCAGAGATTCTATTGCCTCTTTCATAATCATGCGAATATCGACAACAGTTCCGGATATTCCGCCTTTGCTAACTTGTAATCTTTTTATAACCTTATTAGCCCTGTTTAGAAGGAGTACCCAAACTTCTTCGTGTTTGAGGTCGGCAAGTATTGGGTGAAAGATATTATAAGCATCTTCACTACATGTGATCTGAGGCTGTGTAACAACTTCCGAGAGTTTTCGGCGCTTACCTAGTTCCAAAGCTGCAACAATAGTGATAGCTTTGGCTTCGCCAATGCCATTGAAGTTCTTGATGAGATCTTTGATTTCCAGCTTACCAAGTGTATTCAGATTGTTAGATGCACTATGTAATATACGTTGAGCCAGTTCTACTGCTGTTTCGTTTTTATTTCCTGAACCGATTAGTATACCAAGTAGTTCTGCGTCTGAGAGAGAAGCCACTCCTTTCAGTAGCATTTTCTCTCGGGGACGGTCTTCCTCGGCCCAATCTTTTATATTGAGCCTTGTTTTATTTTCCATTATGATGCAAGCCGGGTTAGTAGTAAGATTATTTTTATAATTACAATAATGGCAACGATGATATTACATCCGTAATTGGAGCCACCATCGGATGATGAGTTGTCGTGCGCATTGATAGAAACCGAATGATTATGAGAAAATACTTCGTGGTTCTTTTGTATTATATTTTGCAAATTCGCACTTAACCCCTTTAGTTGAGTCAAACGGGTACTTATCATATAGGCAATGCCAACATCAGTACTTTGTATCTCAACAGTAAGATTTATTAAAGCATTAGCAAGAGGCTCTTTATAATGGAATAATGTATCTGGTAAATCATTAATAAACAGATGCCATTGTTTTTGACTCCAAGGCTGTATTTGCAGAAAGTCTGTCCAGTAAGATTGTGTGTTTGTATTCTTAAATAACCGGATAGATTCTTCCAGAAAGCTACAAGTAGAAGACATTGCTTCTTCCCTGTCGCTGTCATTTATAAAAGGGAGGAATAACAACCAAAAACGGGCTTCGTCAAAATCTACAGGATTAAGAAAATACTTCATTACATTGTTGTAAGAAGTGGCAAAATAAGGGGAAGTGAAATTGACAAAATCCTTATTTTCCGACAAGTTAATCCATTCTTTGCGAGACTTGAAAGTATTAATAGTATCGGTTTCCAAATAGTTTAATAGACTCTTCGTTTGCCATATTAAGATATGGAAACTCAGGTTCTTGTTCCAATCCGGACTTTCCAGATCCAATAGGATATCATTCTTATTGTAGCTGAAATTATCTATACTTATAGTTCCGTCTGTAGCCATTGCAAATTCGGCAGAAACTATCTTTTTCAGTCTTGATAAATCTATCGATGAATCATTCTCTATATCAATGCCGCAATATGTGTAGAAGCGTATGGGTGATAAGTAGCGCATGTGTTAGTTATTAGCTTATTCCTGTTCCTTTAAATTCGGTGTTAGGTATATATTGTTGTTCGTATGGTAATAAGTTTGCCAGATTGATAGTGTGTTGACGCAATTCTATATATTTCTGATTATCCATTGCTCTGTCAGCCATTTGTATTATATTTTTTGCGGCTGAGGCATTTGTATAGCTTTTAATATCCAGATTTCTGAAATATAAATAATAATGAATAATAGTGCTGTTTGTACACAAAGATGCATCTCTGGATAAATCATCCAAGCTCTCGATAACTCTGTTTATTACTGATGGATTTCGGGAGCGAAGAAAATTACTTTCCGATTGGATAATCTTATTGAAGCGTGATAAAAGACTTTCTTTATCGAAAGAAGCATTGTCAATACTAGCTTTGGTGTTTTCTTTCATTGTAAGATAATCGCTTTGCAACGATTCGAGTCTGTCATTTCCTCCAATTTTATCATATTCTTGCGATATACGGGATATGGCTTCTGCTATTATATATTTCTTATCGGATTTATCATTTAGTTTCAGTTTCATTAAATCAGATTTGTAACTGATTAGTTCATTGAGCAGATTATCAGTCTGTATAGTCCAAATAGATTCATTTTGCTTATTGAAATCTTTTAATGAATTGCGTATCTCATCTTCCAGATTATAATATTGTTCTCTTAGCCGTTGTATATTAATACTTTTCTTAGAAATTGAAAATACATTCTTGAACTCTTGCTTGGTCATCACCAGAAAGACCTCAGTTTTTAGTTCACGATTGTCAGAAATGGATATTTGTATTTCGATATCTGATCCTTTCAGTAGATCAGAAGTCAGGTCTTTTCCTGATATTTCGATACAGCCTATCGTGAGATTCGAAAGGGCGCGGGTGAATTGATCACCTTCCAGTATGTTGATAATAATACTGTCAGCGCTTCCTCGCTTAATTGTTTTGGATATTTCCCTGTATAGTGTCTTTTTAAGAGGTAAAATACTGTTTTTGCTGAAAATGACCTCCAGCCGGGTGGTGTTATTATCCCTGTCATCTACTTCTATGCATATATCTTTTGGGAGAGGTTGTCCCGATATACTAAATTGTCCCTGAGAAATAGCAATATCGCGGCTCAGCGATTTTACTTCCTCTCCATTGATATCATAGAATTTTAAAGTAAAATTATTTGTGATGCCAGACAGGAGTGGCAAGAACTCAGTATATTTAGGCTTTGTCTTTACAAAACCGGTATCGAAACCGCCATCGCTTCTGATAATACGGTAATTAAGATTTAGCTCATCGTAATCGCCATCGAGCCTGATAAGCAAAACCTCTTCATCTTCTTTGCTCATTTTACTGTAGACTAAGTCTACAGATACAGATTCCTGCCGATTTTGGTAGTCTTCTTGTGCTACCTTTTCCAGTATATCATCTATTTCGACTGGGATAATATCTTCCTCTTTCGGTTGATAGTATTTATTTGCAGCATAATATGCAGCTCCAATAGCAACGACGGATGTAGGGTCTATAGATGTATTGATATTGACTGATGTTTGTTTTTGAAGTTGTTCCCGCACATAAGGTATAAATGTGCTTCCGCCTACCATAACGATCTCTTTGATAGAAGAAGATTGCAGATTATTTCTGGTCATGATATTCTGCAACATCTTTATGGTATCATTTATATGCTTCTCAATTAATGAATTGAATTGATCAACAGTGATTGTTATATAAAGATCGTATTCTTTGCCATCAACTTCAAGTGAAAAATCTATATCAGCTTCGTTATGGGAAGATAGTTCTTTCTTAGCTTCTTCTGCTTTGTATAATAATAGATATAGGAGTTTTTCGAATGGTCCATGTGGTTCGAAAAGTAAATCTTCAAAATTGCTGATTCCGGTTTCAGATATAATTTTCGGTAATATAATATTCTCAACAATTAGGCGATCAAAATCCACTCCCCCCAGAAAGTTATTCCCTTCGTGGTCTTTTACTTTCATTTCACCATCTCGTATTTCTATCAATGCAATATCGAAAGTGCCCCCACCAAGATCGTATACCAGCCAGTAGCCATTTGTAGATTCTTCTTTTTTGTGATTGAAATATGCTAAACTGGCAGCGATGGGTTCTTGCAGAAGATAGACTTCTTGCAGTCCTGCTTTTAATCCTGCCTCTTTGGTGGCGTTACTTTGCATTGTATCGAAAGATGCCGGTATGGTAATAACAGCAGCTTCTACTTTCTCTCCTGTGTGGACAAATTGCTGCAACTCACGTAGGATATAAGTTGAAAGTTCTATTGGAGTTATATTCTCATCTATATTTACAACATAAGATTTATCGTCTGTACCCATTCTTCTTTTAAATCCTCCAAAAACATTTACAGGGTCTTTTTGCAGGTATTCTCTTGCTTTATCTCCAACCAGAACTCTGTCTTTACGGAATGCAACAACAGACGCAAGGCTTTCTTTATGCCCTATCGGATTTTTAAAAATAGTAACTAAGCCTCCCGTGTTGGCATCATATTTTGCAATTAACGAATTAGTGGTTCCAAGATCAATACCGAAGTTTACAGCTTTCATTTGCTATATTATTTTTTTTCAATAATAACTATTCCTTTTTGCACAAGGACGGTTTCATTTCCTTCTTGTTTGTATATAATTGGCTTTATTACTTGTGTGATAACCATATTTTTCCCTTCTTTCCCTACTATATTGGCTTCGCAGTCGGTACGGCTATCGTTGTATTTTTCTCCTAGAGGATTTTTACAAGTATATCCTTCTTCTTCAATTATATTGAATAGTCGGTTGAAATTTCGTTCATATGATTCGAAAAGATTATCAGCTTTTAATCTTTGTTGTATTTCTTCTATTTGGTTTATAAGGGCTATTGTGTTTTTCATGTAGTTTATGTTTCTATAATATTATAAGTGTAAGTATTAAAGTATGCAAATATAAAAAAGTGTAGCAAATTAAAAAAATAAAAGCCTCATAGTCTATGGTTTTAACTATGAGGCCTACTGTTTATTATAAGAGCAATTAAGCTTTCACTCTTTCTACGTATGAACCGTCTTTGGTGTTGATTTTGATTTTATCACCTTCGTTGATAAACAGAGGAACACGTACTTCAGCTCCTGTTTCTACAGTTGCAGGTTTCAGTGTGTTGGTTGCTGTATCACCTTTTAGTCCGGGTTCAGTATATGTAATTTCCAGAACAACGTTTTGAGGCATTTCTGCTGTCAATACAGTTTCAGTTTCGGCATGTACTTGTACTTCAACCATATCACCCTCTTTAAGGAAGGCTACACCTTCGATCATGTCTCCGGCTAAAGATATTTGCTCAAAAGTCTCAGTATTCATAAAGTTATATCCCATATCATCCTGATAAAGGTATTGATAAGGACGTTTTTCTATACGTACTTCGTCAAGTTTCACTCCAGCATTGAATGTTCTGTCCAGAACACGGCCTGTAGTTACACTTCTCATTTTGGTACGAACGAATGCTGCACCTTTACCCGGTTTTACATGTAGAAATTCGATAATAACGTAATACTGTCCATCTATATCGATGCACATTCCGTTTCTTATATCTGCTGTGGTTGCCATTAATTATTTTTTATTGTTTGTTAAAATATTAATTCTGTTTTTTCGAGTTGCAAAGATAATAAATTACAGTTATCAGTCAACTCTTTAACAATCATAACCTCTAATTAGAGTTGAATAATTATTTAACAAAACCTCTGTTTTTTAATAATGAATTGGTATTTGGTTCGGCACCTCTGAATTTTTTATATAATACCATAGGATCTTCCGTTCCGCCTTTAGATAGTACATTTTCGCGGAAAGATTTTGCTGTTTCCGGATCGAAGATATTACCTTTTTCAACAAAAGCCTGATAAGCGTCTGAGTCAAGAACTTCTGACCACAGATAGCTGTAGTATCCAGATGAATAGCCACCATTGAAAATGTGAGAGAAATAAGTGCTTCTGTATCTAGGAATGATCTCAGAAATCAGACCAATTTCATTCATCGCATCGGCTTCAAATTTGCGAACGTCAATATCCTTTGCTCCTTCTACATGATGTGGGTTAAAGCCTGATGTTGCATTGATAGTATGCCATTTCATATCAAGTAAGGCAGCAGCTACAAGTTCGGTAGTAATAAAGCCTTGATTGAATTTAGAAGAGTTTTCTATTTTTTGAATCAAGTCGCTAGGAATAACTTCACCTGTTTCGTAGTGTTTTGCATACATTTTCAGAACTTCAGGTTCGAAAGCCCAGTGCTCCATTACCTGTGATGGTAGCTCTACGAAGTCGCGAGAAACAGATGTACCAGATAATTTGTGATATGTACATTTAGAAAGAAGGCCATGTAAGCCATGTCCAAATTCGTGGAACATAGTTTCTACCTGATCCAATGTTAGTAATGCTGGTTTGCCATCAGTAGGAGGGTTGTAGTTACCTACATTGTAGATTAATGGATGAACAGAAGTGCCATTATATATTTCCTGTTTGCGGAAGCTACCCATCCATGCACCAGCACGTTTACCATCGCGAGCGAAATCGTCGAAGTAGATAACACCAATTAATGATCCGTCAGCATCTGTTACTTCATATGCCTTTACATCTTTTTGGTATACAGGGATATCGGTAAGTTGTTTGAAGTTGATACCGTATAATTTGTTAGCCACAGCAAATACTCCTGCACGTACATTATCGGCTTGGAAGTATGGTTTTAAAGCATCTTCATCTAAAGCATATTTTTCTTTGCGAAGTTTTTCTGCATAGTACCACCAATCCCAAGATTCAAATTTTATATTTTGTCCTTCTTTTTTTGCCAAGGTTTGAAGTTCATTTAACTCTTTCTTTGCTTGAGGTAAAGCATGGTTCCATACGTCATTTAATAGTTTGAATACATTATCCGGGGTTTTTGCCATTGTTTGCTCAAGTACAAAATCGGCATGTGTATTGAATCCCAGAATGTTTGCTTTTTCAAGGCGTAGAGTTACTAATTTTTTGATAATCTCTTTGTTATCATTTTCGTTGCCATTATTGCCACGGCTATACATTGCTTTGTATAGTTTTTCTCTTAAATCTCTGTTATCGGCATACTGTAGGAATGGCTCCCAGCTAGGTTTGCTTAATGTGAAAACCCACTTGCTTTCATGACCTTTTGCTTGTGCTGTTTTTGCAGCCGCTGCAATGATGTCTTCTGGTAATCCGGCAAGATCTTCTTTTTTGTCGATGATAAGTAAATAGCTCTCAGTATCTTTTAGTAGATTTTGTCCAAAGTTTAGGGATAAGATATCCAATTCTTTGTTTATTTCACGCAAGCGAGCTTGTTTCGAACCATCCAGTAATATACCTGAACGTACAAAGTCTTTATAATATTTATCAATAAGCATCTTCTGCTCTGTTGTATAATCTGTACGGGTAGAATCGTCGTGTACTACTTTTATGCGATCAAAAAGTTTTTCATTCAGATTGATATTATCTGAATGTTCACTCAATTTTGGCATTATCTCTTGTTGCATGGCACGGAATGTAGAATCAGACATTGTTCCGGTCATTATACCGAATGTAGCGTTTACTCTGTCGAGCATTCTGCCTGAGTTGTTCAATGCTACTATAGTATTTTCGAAAGTTGGTGTTTCTACATTATTTACGATAGCATCTATTTCTTCCATTTGCTGTTTCATGCCTTCTTCAAAAGCCGGCATATAATGCTCTACCTTTATAAGGTCGAACGGAGGAACACCATTTGGTGTTTTAAATTCTGAAAAGAAAGGATTTTCAGATTCTTTGTTTGAGGTAGTATTACAGGAGTAAACCATGATTAAAATACTAAAAATTAAAAGAAGCTTCTTCATACAACTATGTTTATGTGAATGTTATGTTTTAATGGCAAAAATAGATAAAATTTATCTGAGACTAAAACTATTTTTATTTGCAGGAAAATAAAAGCAATGAGATTAACAAAAAAATGAATTAATTTTCTTAAACTTGTATGATCTAATTAGATAATTCATGGAAAAACTCTTTAAAAAGCGTAATAATCAATACTTTTTTCTATTTGTTATTTTTTTTGTTTTTGCTCAATGTTCGGAAAATGTTGATAGCAAATTGAAATCGATAGCCAAGGATGTGAATGAAAAAGAATGTCCTAAAATGTTGGATGAGTATACCCGTTTGGATAGTTGCGCGGCTTTACCTAATAAAACATATAAGTATTACCATACGATCCAAAACCTTGTAGTGACAGATACGACTCTGATTAAAGCAAATTTTGCGCCACAAATAGTTAGTATGGTAAAAACTGATCCTCAAATGAAATTCTTTAGAGAAAATGAAGTTTCGTTAATATATCAATATAATGGCCAGAACAAAAACTATCTTTTTTCTATTATAATAGCACCTGAACAATATAAGAGCCTGTCTAAATTTTAGCGAAAATTTTTATTATAGGGCAAATTGGTAATTCTTAGCAACTTTTTTCTATTCTTTTGAGCGTATTTAATTCTTTTCTCTTTTGGTTTAGCCCGCTAAACCGGCAATCAAAAAGAATTAAATCCATCTAAAAATAACTATAAAAAAGATTTGCTATAAAATTTAAAACAAACTCTTTAAAAAATAAGAAAATATGATTTTAGATAAATTAGAAAATGCAGAGCTTTATACATCTGTTCATCCTTTGTTTGCAGAAGCTTTTGAGTATATAAAGGCTACAGACTTTTCCAATATGGAAGTGGGTAAAATAGAATTAAAGGGAAAAGATTTATTTGTGGCAGTAAGCGATAGCGACTTGAAGACAGAGTCTGCAGCAAAGATGGAAGTTCACAATAGATATATTGATATACAATTGCCTATAAGCAAACCGGAAACATTCGGATGGAAAGGTCGTAGTTCGTTGGAAGAAGAGTATGATCCATTCAATGAAGAAAAAGATATCCAATTTTTTAAAGATAAGGCTACTACATTATTTACTGCGGTACCCGGAGATTTTGTAATATTCTTTCCTCAGGATGGCCATGTTCCTTGTATTGGGGAAGGTAAGATAAGAAAAGTAGTAGTAAAAATTAAAATATAAAATGTAGATTGGAATTAGTTGATTACTATTTAATAATTTACAATTTATCTAATAAAAGTGCCTATGCTTAAACTGATTAAGAATGACCCCTGGCTTAAACCTTACGCGGAAGCTATAGAAGGGCGTTACAACTATGTCTTGAAAAAAGAGGCAGAACTGACTAATAGTGGAAAAACTTCCTTATCCGAGTTCGCTTCAGGGCATCTGTATTTCGGGTTGCATAAAGTTAAAAGTTCATGGGTATTTAGGGAATGGGCTCCAAATGCGACTGAGATATATTTGGTTGGTGACTTTAATGGCTGGCAAAAGTCGGAAGATTTTAAATTAGAGTCAAAGAAAAATGGCGAATGGGAACTGAAAATTCCGGCAAAAAAAATAAAACATCTGGATTTGTTTAAGCTTATCGTTTGCTGGGATGGCGGCGAAGGCGAACGTATTCCGGCATGGGCTACAAGAGTGGTTCAGGATGATCAGACAAAAATATTTAGTGCACAGGTTTGGGATCCTGCTGAACCATATCAGTTTAAAAAGAAAAAATATAAACCCAATACCGATCCTCTGTTGATATATGAATGTCATATTGGAATGGCGACAGAGCAGGAAAAGGTAGGGGCATATGAAGAGTTTCGGACAAATATATTGCCTCGCATCAAAGAAGATGGGTATAATGCTATTCAGATAATGGCTATACAGGAACATCCTTATTATGGCTCGTTCGGATATCATGTATCAAGCTTCTTTGCCGCATCTTCACGTTTTGGAACACCAGACGAACTGAAACATCTGATAGATGACGCACATGCAATGGGTATGGCTGTTATAATGGATATTGTACACTCTCATGCTGTAAAGAATGAGGTGGAAGGTTTAGGACGTTTTGATGGCTCATACACACAATATTTCCATGAAGGGAGCAGACGTGAGCATCCTGCATGGGATTCTCTTGTATTTGATTATGGAAAGAATGAAGTACTGCATTTCCTTTTGTCTAACTGTAAATATTGGCTGGAAGAATATAATTTTGATGGATTTCGCTTCGATGGAGTGACATCAATGTTGTATTATAGTCATGGTTTAGGGGACGATTTCCGGGGATATGAGGATTACTATAACGGAAATGAAGATGAAGATGCTATCTGTTATCTTACTCTAGCCAATAAGTTGATTCATGAAGTAAACTCTAAAGCAATAACTATTGCAGAGGAGGTGAGTGGAATGCCAGGATTGGCTACTCCTGTGAAGAATGGAGGTTATGGTTTTGACTACCGTATGGCAATGAATGTCCCTGACTATTGGATAAAAATAATAAAAGAAAGAAAAGATGAAGATTGGCATCCTACCGGTATTTTCTGGGAATTGACTAACCGTCGCGAAGATGAAAAAACTATATCTTATGCTGAGAGTCACGATCAGGCATTGGTGGGAGATAAGACAATAATTTTCCGTCTGATTGATTCTGACATGTATTGGTATATGTCGAAGCATTATGGTACTTCGTATGCGACAGACCGGGGAATGGCTCTTCATAAAATAATACGTTTAGTAACCGCTTCTACTATCAATGGTGGCTATCTCAATTTTATGGGTAATGAGTTCGGGCATCCTGAATGGGTTGATTTCCCGCGCGAAGGAAATGGATGGTCGTATAAATATGCCCGTAGACAATGGTGGCTGGCTGATAATAAAGATTTAAAGTATCATTATCTTGGTGATTTTGATAAGGCGATGTTATCTCTTATTTCTACTAAAGGGTTCGAAAAGACTCCTATCATCCGGCTTTGGGATAAAGATGAGGATCAGGTGCTTGCATATCAGCGTAATGATCTTGTGTTTGTATTTAACTTTAGTCCTAATAATTCATATGTAGATTATGGCTTTTTGGCACCGGAAGGAAAATACAAAGTAGTACTGAACACGGATAACATTGATTTCGGAGGTAACGCTCTAATAAATGAGTCGATAGAACATCTTACAGTTTACGACGAATTGTACAGTAAAGATGGTAAGGGCTGGCTTAAACTATATATTCCGGCACGTACCGCATTTGTATTGAAGAAATTAGATTAAATAAATTAAAGGAAAAGGCTCGGGAATAGAGTCTTTTTCTATTCCAATAACTTTAGCTATTTTTGTAATTAAGAATTATCGTATAACTAAAATATTAAGATGAAATTATATCCATTAAAATTTAAACCAATTCTCAAATCTATTATTTGGGGAGGTGATGAAATATGTAAATTTAAAGGTGTAACACCTGAGCAAAAAGGAATCGGCGAAAGCTGGGAAGTCTCGAGTGTAGAAGGCAATGTCTCTGTTGTAGCAAATGGCGAACTAGAAAATAAGGATCTGACAGAAATTATAGCAACATATAAGGAACAGCTTGTTGGTAAAAAGAATTTTGAAACATTTGGAACAACTTTTCCTTTATTGATCAAATTTATTGATGCGAAAGATAATCTTTCTATTCAGGTTCACCCTGATGATGAATTAGCAAAGAAAAGACATAATTCTTTTGGTAAAACAGAAATGTGGTATGTGATTAATGCTGCTCCGGGAGCTTTTCTTTATTCAGGGTTCGAAAAGCAAATGACTCCAGCGTCATATGTAGAAAGTATTGATAATAATACATTTGTAGATTCTCTTGCTAAACATGATGTGAAAGCCGGAGATGTATTTTTCCTTCCGGCTGGTCGTGTTCATGCGATTGGAGCAGGTACGTTTATAGCAGAAATACAACAGACATCTAATATAACTTACCGCATCTATGACTACAACCGTAAAGATGCAAATGGTAATGCACGTGAATTGCATACAGAGTTAGCTAAAGATGCAATCGACTTCAAATTATATGACGATTATAAGAACTCATATACCAGAAAAGAAAATCAACCTGTAGAGCTAGAGTCATGTAAATATTTTACAACTAATCTATTAGAGGTAACAAAAGATATAACAAGAGATTATTCTGATATTGATTCTTTTGTAGCTTACATCTGTATGGGAGGAGCATGTGATATCAGGGATGATAAAGGCAATGACCTATCGGTGAAGCAAGGAGAGACTATCCTTATTCCGGCTGATACTAAAACAGTAAGCATTAGTCCGAGAGGTAATGTGTTGCTTCTTGAAACTTACGTCTGAATCATATTTTTAACGATATAAACTTTATAAAAGCGATACCACTATTTTTGCATAAAGCGAATAAGTGGTTATCGTTTTTTATTCTGATATGAAAGGTGTATTATTGGTAAATACCGGAAGTCCGAAGACATGTGAACGGAAAGATGTGAAATTTTTTGTTCGTTCTATGCTTTCTGATCCATATGTGATGACTGTTCCGGATTGGTTTCGGCCGATTTTGGTAGATGGTATTATTTTACCTTTACGTCAATTTAGTTCCACAGCTCATTATCGCATGATATGGAACAAAGAATGGGGAGATTCTCCTTTACTCCATTATGCAAAAGAATTAGCCAGTAAACTGGAAGAGCAGACAGAGATGCCTGTTGAGGTTGCTATGCGGTATGGACAGCCTGATATAAGGGTTGCTTTGGAACGTTTAATGAATAAGAATGAGAGGCTACATGAAGTTGTTGTTGTGCCCTTATTCCCTCAGTATGCAGAATCTTCATACGAAACAGTAAGGGATTATGTAGGTAAATGCTTTTATAAGCAACCATATCCATTTCGTTTGAAGTTTATAGAACCTTATTTTGATCATCCTGCCTATATAGATGCTCTGGCTGAAAGTATCCGTCCTTATATAAAAACTGACTATGATAGGTTGATATTTACCTTTCACAGTCTACCTCTAACTCATGTGGAAAAAGGATGGGAAAAAGGACGAGAGTTTGATTATGTCTATCAGGTAAAGGAGACAATTCGTTTATTATTGAAAGAATTGGATATAGATGTAAAAAAAACACGTTTGGTTTATCATTCTGCGATGGGAAGCAAATGGTTGGAACCTAGTTTGGATGATGCAATAAAAGGTTTGACCGAAAGTGGGGATAAGCGGATAATTGTTGTAGCCCCGGGTTTTGCTGCAGATAATCTGGAAACTTTGTACGATATAAATATTGTTGCTCGAAAATTATTTGTTGAGCATGGTGGTAAAGATTTTACTTTTGTACCATGTCTTAATGCTTCTGATTATTGGGTAGATAGTGTAGCAAAAATAATATCATAAAATCGAATGAAGAGGATTTTATTTTTTAATGATAGTCTTCAGGTAGGAGGAACCGAAATACTTTTAGTTGATTTGTTAAACCATCTGAGTGTTGAAGAGTATGAAGTTACATTGCTTTTGCCCGAACCTTCGGAATATGATGTATTATTAAATAAAATATACTCCTCTATTTCGATAAAATATCTTTATACAGAAGATGATTCTTATCTGAATAGGAAGTTCTGGGAAAATATAATGATTTTTTTTCCTCGTTTCTTTTCTCGACAGAAAGGAATAGATGTGGCTGATTACGACCATATTGTATGCTTTAAAGAAACATTCTATGCTCGTATTTTCAGTTGGATGAAAATATCTAAAATACTATGGATTCATAATATTATCTACAAGCGGCGTTATGAAATTCGTTCATTTAAAGAGAGACTTGCAGTCTGGTTGAATAAAAAGCAATTGAAAGTTGTGCAAAATTCTTATAAAAGATTTGAAAAGGTCATTTGTGTGTCTGATGCCGCAAAAGCTGCTTTTATTGATGTCGTTTATGATGGGGATATGCCAAAACAAGATGTGGAGGTATTATACAATGCTATTGACTTGTCTATAGTAAGGGAGAAAGCAAAACAACCAATTTTGGATTTACCTCAGGGGAAGACCAACTTTATACTGATAACACGAAATTCTCCGGAAAAGCGAATTGACAGGCTGATTAATGCTGCAATTCGTTTGAAAGAGGAAGGATATGATTTTCATGCTTATATAATAGGTGTTGAAAAAGAGGAAATTGATCAGGAGTTGGAAGGAAGGGATATTGATGGCTGTATTACCATATTAGGAAGAATAGAAAATCCTTTTCCTTACATTCTTCAATGTAAATGGTCGTTATGTGTATCCGAAAGGGAAAGTTTTTCTTTGGCTTTGCTGGAATCGATGGCTTTGAACACTCCTGTGATTACTACTGACTGCGGCGGTCCACGCGATATTGTAGATGGCGGTAAATATGGACTACTGGTAGAAAATAACGGAGAAGGGGTTTATAAAGGTATGAAAGCAGTAATGAACGACCCTACTCTGTCTGTGAAGTATAGTACGGATCTGAATGCCGCGGTAGCACGATTTGACTATCAAGGATGGCTGAAAAGTGTAGATAATTTATTAATTTAGCACGTTCTGTGTTTGAAATACTTTACTTGTTGTTATTAACAATAAGGCGGAGTTTTCAACAAGAAATATATTGTTACACAAATTTAACACTCTATTCCTGTTTTTTATTATTTAATTTGTCATCGAAAAAATATATTTGCAATTTTTTATGGGTAAAATAATAGCATTAGCCAACCAAAAAGGTGGCGTAGGAAAAACTACAACTACAATTAATTTAGCTGCTTCACTTGCCGCAATGGAGAAAAAAGTGTTGGTGGTTGATGCCGATCCACAAGCAAATGCCTCGTCAGGCTTGGGGATAGACATCAAAAAAGTAAGTAAAACCATTTATGAGTGTCTTATAGGTTCAGCTACTGCGAAAGAAGCGATTGTCTCAACAGAGATAGAGCGTTTGTTTGTACTTCCCTCTCATATAAACCTGGTAGGAGCAGAGCTCGAAATGCTAAATGTGAGCGACAGGGAAAAGCAGATGGCAGAAGTATTGAGCCCACTAAAGAATGATTATGATTTTATCCTTATCGACTGCTCTCCGTCTTTAGGATTGATTACGGTAAATGCATTGACGGCTGCCGATTCTATTATTATTCCTGTACAATGTGAATATTTTGCATTGGAAGGAATTAGTAAGCTGTTGAATACTATTAAGATCATAAAGAATAAACTGAATCCGGCTCTTGAAATAGAAGGATTTCTTCTCACAATGTATGATGCGCGCCTGCGTTTGGCAAACCAAATCTATGAAGAGGTGAAAAACCATTTTCAGGAATTGGTATTCACAACCGTTATTCAGCGTAATGTGAAGCTGAGCGAGTCGCAAAGTTTTGCTCAGCCAGTACTGGTTTATGATGCTGCATCAAAGGGATCTGTCAACCATATGCAATTGGCAAAAGAACTTATCGATAAAAATTCGTAACTTTGTAACTCTGTTCTAATACATAAATAATAATATGGCAAAAAAAATGGTTTTGGGCAGGGGGCTTGATGCTCTCATTACCATTGATGAAGTAAAGACAGAAGGATCATCTTCGATCAACGAAATAGAATTATCAAAAATTCAGGCTAATCCTGATCAGCCTCGTCGTGTTTTTGATGAGGAAGCTCTACAGGAATTGGCTACATCTATTCGTCAGATAGGAGTGATTCAGCCTATTACGTTGCGAAAGATAAGCGATGATTCATATCAGATTATAGCAGGTGAGCGACGTTACAGAGCTTCACTGCTTGCTGAACTGACATCAATACCGGCATATATAAAGACTGCAGAGGATGAGACTGTGATGGAAATGGCTTTGATAGAGAATATTCAGCGCGAAGACCTGAACTCTATTGAAATAGCTTTGGCATATCAGAACCTGATAGAATCTTATAATCTTACACAGGAACGTTTGAGCGAACGTGTGGGTAAGAAAAGAACTACTATAGCCAATTATCTGCGTTTGTTAAAGCTTCCGGCTGAGATTCAAATGGGGATCAGAGATAAGAAGGTAGATATGGCACATGCCCGTACGCTAGTAGCTTTGGATGATCCAACTGCTCAACTAGAAGTTTACGAGTTGATTCTTGAAGAAGGCTTATCAGTACGTAAAGTAGAAGAATATGTACGTGCGATAAGTAAAGGTGAGAAACTGGAAGACCTTCTGAAAGAAGAAAAAACTGTGGAAACAGTTAAAAAAACAGGAGTAAAAAAGGCAACTCCCGAAGAATTTGAAATATTAAAAACTCATCTTTCTAAATTTTTCTCAACAAAAGTACAACTTACTTGTAATGAGACAGGAAAAGGAAAGATCAGTATTCCATTCAAAACGGAAGAAGAATTGGAGCGGATAATCGCAATATTCGATCAGTTGAAAAAATAAAAATTGAATATTTCCGTAGTTAATGTATATGTATGAGGAAAAAGTTAATTATTGTTCTGTGGTTGGTAGTTTTGGGAGGTTTTATTACCTTGCATGCACAGGAGGTTCTTCTTCCTCAAGATTCTACACAGTTAGATAGAACTTTAAGAAATAAGGCTGATACAGTTCAGCCTCTGATAGGAGCCGATAAGATTGTTTTAGAAGACTCTGTTATTTTTAACAAACCTGAATTTAAACCTGACTCAAAAAAAGCAGTCATATATTCAGCTATCTTTCCCGGACTTGGTCAGTTATACAATAGAAAATATTGGAAACTGCCCATTGTTTATGGAGGAGTACTTGGTCTAACATATGCAATAACCTGGAATGGAAACACATACAATGACTACAATGGTGCTTATCGCGATTTAGTATTGGGTGTAGGAGAAAGCTATCTGGACGTTATACCAAGAGATAAGGATGAGATTCTTGGTAATAAGGATTACTGGGTTTCTTCGTTGAGGAAAAAAAAGGACTTTTATAGAAGGAACCGGGATTTAGCAATTATTGTGGCTGTAGGAGTATATGCCCTTTGTATGATAGATGCATATGTTGATGCACAACTTTATGATTTTGACATGTCGCCCGACCTTTCTATGAGTGTAGCGCCTGTATTTATGGCTCCTACTTCGTATTCGAAAGCTACTATAGGGATACAGCTTAATGTGACATTCTAATAATACAGAAATACTTTTTTCTGTATAACTATACGGAGTCTGTTTTAATTTTAGACTCCAATATATTGATTCATAGCAGCTTTTCTGCTATAAAATTTAAATAGACTCTAAGACGAACTTATGCTAAAAAAAATATTATTTACAGGATTTATGCTAAGTTGTTCTGTTTTTGTGTCGGCTCAATCGGGGCAGAATACGATAACAGACAATTCTATTGTATATCCTACAGAGATGGAACGCAATTATGATGAGCTCCTGACTAAATGGAGCGAAAATGTAAAGTTTTCGGATAATTGCCGTTCAACAAGTGATGCTGCGGTAACTTTTCACGACTCGGTTTATATCCACAGACTATATTCATTGCCAACAAAGATGGAGCTTGCATTTAATCCTGTTGTGCGCGATTATATAGAAATGTATGCAGGTCGTCGACGTAATCAGGTTAGTTATATGCTAGGGCAGGGCAAATACTATTTCCCTATCTTCGAAGAGGCTTTAGACAAAGAAGGTTTGCCTTTGGAATTGAAATATTTGCCTGTGATTGAATCTGCACTTAATCCTATAGCCCGCTCAAGGGTAGGAGCTACAGGACTATGGCAGTTTATGGCAGCTACAGGTAAGATATATGATCTGGAGGTAAATAGCCTGGTGGATGAACGACGCGATCCACATAAATCAACGGATGCCGCTGCCCGTTATCTGAAAGACCTATACAGGATATATGGAGACTGGAATTTGGTGATTGCAGCATATAATTGTGGCCCGGGAAATGTAAATAAAGCTATTCGTCGTAGTGGAGGACAAACAGATTATTGGGCTATATATCCACACCTGCCGAGAGAAACAAGAGGGTATGTTCCTGCATTTATTGCAGCCACATATATTATGAATTATTATAATGAGCATAATATTTGTCCGGCAGAATGTAAAAACCCTGCATCGTTAGATTCTTTGATGGTTGACAAAAATGTTCACTTTCAGCAAATTGCTGAAATGATAAGTGTGCCGGTAGAAGATATCCGCCAGTATAATCCTCAGTTTAAGGATGATATGATTCCTGGTAGTTACAAGAATTATTCTTTAAACCTACCTATAGATAAACTATCTGCTTTCTTAAATAAGAAGGATGAAGTTTATGCATATAAGGCAGATCAGTATCTTACTCATCGTAAGGTTGCCGGAGTAAGCGCTGTAGGTGGCAGCCGCTCTTCGGGAAGCGCAATTACATATAGGGTTAAAAGGGGGGATACTTTAGCTCGTATTGCAAGCCGTTATGGAGTGACTGGTAGTCAGATAAAGCAATGGAATGGTTTGTCTTCTAATAAGCTGTCTGTAGGGAGACGATTAAAGATATATCGTACACCTGTAAAAACAGAGGAAAAGAAGGAAGAAGTACAATTGGCATCAAATACTTCGAATACGCAATCAGATACTACAGTTGTTTCTGTTTCCGGCTTAACGCAAACAGTTTCAGTTCCTCAGACAGTGACATCGTATTATAAGGTTCGTAAGGGAGATACATGGGCTAAAATTGCGAAAAAGAATGGAGCCAGTGTTGCAGATATAAAAAGATGGAACAATATAAAATCAAATAATTTGATTGCAGGCAAAAGTCTGAAGATTGAAAAAATAGAATATGTTCAGATAGAAGAACCTGTAAAATTGCCAGAACCGCAACAAACTGTAGTTTATATTGATTCTACTTATACAGTTGATATTATAGATAACTATATAAAAAATATAGACAGGGATGAGGCTTCTCTTCCAAGGATTCATATATCAGCTACAGATTCGGACTCAGATGCTGAAGTTTCGGAACGCAGACAAGCGGATGATAATAAAATAATTTATCATAAAGTAAAGATTGGTGAGACTATTAACCAGATTGCGGCTCGTTACAATGTTTCCAAAAAAGATATAGTGACATGGAATAAGCTTTCGTCTAATATGGCGAAGGTTGGTCAGCGTTTATTAATATTATTGCCGGAGAATAACAATGAGTCAAATATTGGAGATGATGAAGTTTCCGGAAACGATAAAAATTCAAGGACATTGACTGCAGGAACATAATTTGAAATAATATAATAATAAGCTATAAAAGGCTTTATCAATAGTAAAATCAATTTTATTTCGAAGCTATTCGCTTCAATTAAAATTGATTTTATTATTTTTGTTCACTTACTTAGATTTTATGGCAAAAGAGGATACATATATTAAGGATGATTTGTTGGTAGAGAATGAATTTAATGCTCTGATAGATGACTATTTAAAAACAAATCACAGACGTAAAGTAGATATAATAACCAAAGCTTTTTTATTTGCTAAAGAAGCTCATAAAGGTGTTCGCCGACGTTCGGGCGAACCGTATATACTACATCCTCTTGCTGTAGCACGTATTGTCTGTGGTGAAATAGGGTTGGGCTCAACATCTATTTGTGCAGCTCTTCTTCACGATGTAGTGGAAGATACAGAATATACTGTGGATGATATAAAGGCGTTGTTTGGAGAAAAGATTGCTCAGATTGTTGATGGCCTGACGAAGATATCGAGTGGTATGTTTGGAGATAATGTATCTGCACAGGCCGAAAATTTTCGGAAGCTGCTTCTTACGATGTCGGAAGATATCCGGGTTATCTTAGTCAAGATTGCAGACAGACTTCATAATATGCGTACTTTAGGTGCGATGACTCCAGCCAAACAATATAAAATAGCAGGAGAGACAATGTATATTTATGCCCCTCTGGCTCATCGCCTGGGGCTTTTTGCTATAAAGACTGAGTTGGAGGAATTGAGCTTTAAATGGGAAAACCCTGAGGTGTATCAGGATATTGTGATGAAGCTTCAAGCTACCCATCGTTTACGGGCTGATGTTTATGATCATTTTGCACAACCGGTAATAGAGAAGCTAAATGAATTAGGATTTAGATATGAAATAAGAGCTCGCGAGAAATCTGTTTATTCTATTTGGAATAAGATGCAAGCGAAAGGAGTTCCTTTCGAAGAAATATATGACATTTTTGCGGTTCGTATTATTTTTGAAAATGAGCCCGGTGTTGATGAAAAGAAACGATGTTGGGATATTTATTCTGTAATTACAGATATTTATAAATTGCGTCCTGATCGTATAAGAGATTGGGTGAGCCGTCCTAAAGCAAATGGATATCAGGCATTACATCTAACAGTAATGGGTCCGGACGGACAGTGGATAGAGATACAAATCAGAAGTCGCCGGATGGATGATATTGCGGAGAAAGGATTTGCTGCTCATTGGAAATATAAGGAAGGTAAAATAGAAGAAGATACAGAGCTTGACCGATGGTTGAAAACAATTAAGGAGATTCTGGAAAGTCCGAGTCCTAACGCAATGGATTTTCTGGATACAATAAAGCTTAATCTTTTCTCTCAGGAGATTTTTGTATTTACGCCTAAAGGTGAAATTCGGACATTGGCACAAGGTGCAACTGCATTAGATTTTGCTTATGATCTACACTCTAATATTGGAGACCATTGTATAGGAGCAAAAGTGAATCATAAACTGGTTCCATTGAGTGAAAAGCTAAATAGTGGGGATCAGGTTGAAATACTGACTTCTAAGACACAACAGCCGAAACCGGAATGGCTGAGCCTTGTAACAACAGCAAAGGCCCGGACTAAAATAGAATATGCTTTAAGAAGATTGAGACGGGAAGTAGCGAAGAAGGGTGAAGAATTATTAATGACAGTGCTGGATACTGCAAATATAGAACTGACACCTCAGATACTTGACCGTATGCTTGATTATTATAAAAGAGTGAGCAAAGAAGACCTCTTTTATGCAATCGGAAATCATGATATTTCTCTCCCTCAAAAGATAGAGAAGCTTCTGACTTTGAAAAGCCAGGGTAAGGATAATGTATTGTTGAAATACATGAAACAGGCATTTCAGGTTGTGAAAAAATCGGATAAGGAAAAGTCAGAGAAGCCAAATGAATACGAGCCTATAAATCCTAAAAAGACATATACGCTGGAAGAAGATTCTTTCAATAAGAATTTTAAAATGCCAACTTGTTGCAATCCAATACCAGGAGATAAAGTATTTGGGTACTTGACAGATGATAATGAGGTTATTGTGCATAGTATGCATTGTCCTGTAGGTCTTAAGCTGAAAGCTAGTCATGGGGATCGGATTGTAAATCTGGAATGGGGTAGCTATACTCAATTTCCGTTTACTACAACTATAATAATAACAGGTATAGACCGGATGGGGATGTTGAATGATATAACGAAGGTTATAACAGCAGGCTCATTGAATATTAAAGGTTTGAGTATAGAATCAAATGATGGTGTGTTTGATGGACGTATAGTTGTTAATGTGCATGATGTGAACGATTTGCAGACCTTGTGCTCGCGGATAGCGAAGATAAAGGGAGTGAAGGCTGTGAATAGAAAGCAGAGTGGGGTGTAATTGAATTATATATCGTTGAGGGATAGTCGATCGATGATTTTATTATAAAATTTTTATCTATATATTGTTAGTTTTTGAGTTTACTGGTTTTTAGTATACAAGTGTATTAACTGTAAAGAGAAAAAGTAACAGAGCCGAAAATTCATAAAAAGTGTCACTATTGACTACGCTTTGTTCCTTCGACCGTTAGTTGTCACTTTTTAAATTAAACACCTAAACACCTTATATACTTTAACTGCACATTTTTATATGACTTACACATTAATCTCTAAGAGATTTTTCATAACGCTATTAACTTTATTTCTATTTGATTTGTGTTCTGAGGTTGTAGCTCAAAATAATGAGACTTCAATTTCAAAGGATACAGTCGTTTTGCGAGAAGTGACAGTAGAGCAAGATAAACAGCGTAAATTAACAGGAACTTTATCAGGTAAGATTAGACTACATGTAGAAGGTGTAAAAAGCCTCCCTGCATTATTAGGGAATACTAATCTGCTTAAAATGCTGGAATTGACACCCGGGGTGCAGACTTCCGGAGATGGAAATTCTAACTTATATATACGAGGGGGAGACGCAGGGCAAAATTTGTTATTATATGATGACGTTACTATATATTCCCCAGGGCATTTATTGAGTTTCTTTCCTTTATTTAATGCAGATCATTTGTCTTCATTAGAATTGGTTAAGAGTGGAGTTAGTTCCCAGTATGGAGGTTTTCTTGGTTCAGCGATTCTTGTGGAGAGTAAGAGGGATATACCAAGTAAGTTATCAATTAAGGGGAATATTGGTTTACTGTCTTCTCAGACAACAATAGAATTACCTATTGGTAATAAGTTCGGTGCATACATTTCGGGGCGAAAAACTTATTTAGATTTAGTACTGAAACCATTGTTGGATAATATACTTGATGAAAAATCGGCAGGAGATATAAATCAGATGGACTATGATTTTTGGGATACCAATATTACTTTGGTTGGGAAATTATCCGAAAGGAATAAGCTGTTGATAAATGGCATTTTTAGTAAAGATAAGTTGAAGATAAATGATGACGAGATTGCTCTTAATGGTTTTTTAGCATGGAATAATACATCTTTGTCAGCTAAATTGGAGACAGGGATAAATGATGATCTTAATTTAGATCAGTGGGTGACTTTTACCCATTTCCGAAATAAAATGCATACAGGGCAAGCTGAAATGTATATAGATATTATATCTAAGATTGAGGATTTTGGATATAAAAATCGTCTTAGTTACATGATTTCAGATATTCCATTTGAGAGTGGCGTACAATATGAGCATCATCGGGTGCTACCTCAGGAAACAGAGATTAATAATGCAGGAATGACTTATCGGACAGAAACTTTAGGAAAGCATAGAGGAGATAATCTTTCATTTTATACATTAGCTAAATTTCGGTTTCTTCCGAAACTTTATACTGAAACAGGGTTACGTTATAATATTTTCACCTCCGCAATTAAGCGAACAGAGGATACTAAAACTTTTCAGAATATAGATGTGCGTATTGCTAACAGGTATCAGTTGAATGAATCGGTATTCTTGCGATTGAACTATAATCATAATAATCAGTATATAGGTAAACTGACTCCATCGAGCCTTGGGTTACCTACAGATTTTTGGGTAATGGCTTCCAGCGAAATTCGTCCATTGACTGGAGATGAATTATCAGTTGGGGTATATAAATCTATTTTGGACGGAATGTTTGAGTTCTCATCTGATATTTATTACCGGAAAATGAGGAATGTATCAGAGTTTAACCAGAATTTTTTGGAGAATGAATATATCCCTTTTTCGGAGAAGATAATGTATGGTAAAGGTTATGCATATGGACTAGAAACAATGCTGAAAAAGAATATGGATAAATTTACTGGTTGGTTGAGTTACTCATATGGTCAGTCGAGGAGAAAATTTAAAGAAATAAATAATGGAAAATCATTTCCTGCAAAATATGATAGAACACATGATTTATCGCTGGTAGGAGCATATATGTTCAATGATAGATGGGATGCTTCGTTGACATTTGTTTATGCTACGGGTAATGCTTATACACAGCCATCGTCATGGTATTTTATAAATAATACGCCTGTGAAAGAATATGGACAGTATAATGGTGTACGTATGCCTGACTATAATAGAATGGACATAAGTGTAAACTATTGGTTTAAGAAAGATAATGGGCTTAACTTCTCAGTCTATAATATGTTTATGGTGAAAAATCCGATTTATGTTTTTCTGCTGGTAGACAAAGATGAAAAAAATGGAGAGATCGCATTGAAAACAAAAAGAAAAAGCCTGTTTAGTATAGTTCCTTCTGTAAGTTGGAAATATAAATTCTGAAAATTATGAAGAGATTAATCCATATATTGTTTATATTATCACTTTTGTTACTTTTTCAATCTTGTGCGGATGATGATATAGAAATGGCTGCTTATGAGCCTAAAGTCGTAGTGGAAGGTGCTATTGAATATGGAGAGTCTCCGGTGATATTGCTTTCTGTTTCGGCTTCGATGACAGGACCGAAAGATACGCTAAGTCTTTTAAATAATGTAATAAGAAATGCAAAGGTAACCGTTTCTGATGGAAAAATAACTGAGATACTAACATTACAAACAAATAGAGATAAGTTACCTCCATACGAATATAGAGGAAGTGTACTGAAAGGAGAGGTAGGAAAAACTTATTTTTTGGAAATAGATTATGATAAAAGGAAAGTAACAGGTGAAACATATATTCCTATGCCTGTCTCTTTGGAAAAAATATGGTTTAAAAGAGAAACTCCCCAAGACACTACAGGGTATATACATATTCGGTTCAAGAATACATCGAACGAATACTATCAAGTGGCAACCCGTGTATTTCCAGGAGAAAAGGTTACAACTCCATGTTTGTATGGTAATGTTGATAGTCGTTTATATTCAGATAATGAGACTATATCTATGCAAATAAATAAAGGGCCAACAATTTTACCCGAAACGAGTTATGATACTTATTATAGTATCTCATCTTTTGTATTACTTAAATTTAGTACTATTTCGCAAGATGGATATCGTTTCTGGACGAGTTATCAGAATGAAGTTCTGAATACTCAGAATCCCATTTTTCCGGCAAATACAAGCCTGATTTCGAATATAAAGGGTGGAATAGGGGTTTGGTGTGGTTATGGAACTTCTGTATATAGACTCAATTTGCAGGATATTGAGGAGTAGTAAATATAGAATGCCTGATTGTTAAAAATAATTTAAAAATTTATTGTGAATCTCTTTATAAGTTTGTTATCTTTGCCGCGCCTTATATTAAACTTTATTGACACATATATAAATAAATCAATGTTTTTATGAAAAAGTATCTATTATTCTTAATGATGACAGTGTTTCTTGCATCATTTTTTGTAGCTTGTTCGGATGATGATGATCCAAAACCAGGAGAAGAAGTTCCTACAGATCTTACGCCAGAAGAGATTAAAACGGAGATAGCTAATGATGCTCAAGCATTATTGACTAAAATGAAAGGCTTGAATAATTCTAAAGGTTTAGAATTGATGAGTGTTTTTGCGAATCTTTTCGAAGCATTTAATAATCAGGAAACTCCAGATTATGGACGTAAAGTAAAAAAATCGACAGGCGATATTCTTTTGGATAGCGACTTTTATGGTGAATATTCTTGGGATTCTGTTAATAGTGAATGGACTTTGTCAAAAGAATTAGCAGACAAGCTAGTATTTGTATTGCCAGCTTCGTCAACTAGTATGGAAGCAGGGGAGAATGATGGTAAAATAGAGATTACGAGAGTAGACTCGGATGTTGAAAAAGATGGACATAAAATACCTAAAAGTGTAAATGCTGTTCTTTATGTAAATAACATAAATGTGGGAACTATAGCTTTGATTGCAACAGGTATCAGCCTAGAGCAGGCTCCTGCTTCGGTAGATATGAAACTTACACTGGAAGCTTATGTATTGGATATGAATGTAACTAAAGGTGCAGAATCTAAGTCTACATTCTCTTTCAAAAATGGTTCGGAAACATTAATAGATGGGTATGCAAATTTGACTGCTGATGTTGATGGTTCAATTAAAAATGATGACCTAGTGGGGCTTGGTAATGCAGCTGCAGAAGTTAATATTTTGGGTAATCTTTCTCTTCAGGCAACAGGCGATTTAGGTAAAGCTCTTAAGGCGGTTCAAGCTGCTGAGGATAAATGGGACGCCGTTAACGAGTGGACTTCGGCAGGAGAAAAAGCTTATGTAGAAGAGGTTGCTGCAGCATATAACAATAATCTTACAGGTAAATTGGTATCTAAAAAAGATAACAAAAATGAAAAATTTGCAGATGCTGTTTGCAGAGTGAAGGAAGAAACATATGGTAGTTATAAAGAATATGAGGAAGTTCTTGCATTCAAATTTACAGATGAATCGGTTGTAGATGCAGGTGTGTATTTTGGAAAAGGTTTTGATAATGTTATCAGTCAATGGATGGACTTTATCAATAAATTCAACTAAAAAAAATCTGATAATTGAATATGATCTAGACTGATTATTTTCAATTGATATATAAAGCTGCTCTGTTGTTAATGATAAGTTACTGCAGAGCAGTTTCCATTTTCGTATACACTCATGTATAAATATTGTTAAAATTTGGAATAAGGGATAATTTCTATTATCTTTGCATCCGAATAAAGGGAGAGAGGAGGCTGGGGCTTCCTTTTTTTGTTCACCTCGTTGAAAAAATGATAGAAAAAGATTTAATAAAAGATATTACAGAGCAATATTTGCAAGATACACCCATGTTTCTTGTGGATGTTGTAATTAGGCCAGGAAATATTATTGTTGTCGAAATAGATAGCGATGGTAATATTGGCATTGATGACTGTATTGCACTGAGTAGGGATATTGAGTCTCGATTGGATAGGGAAGTTGAAGATTTCGAATTAGAGGTTGGATCAGCAGGTCTTACTTCTCCTTTTAAAATTCCACGTCAATATAAGAAGAACGAGGGCAATGAGGTTGAAGTGTTGACAAAAGCTGGTCAAAAACTGTCGGGAATACTTAAAACTTCGGATGATAATGGCTTTGTACTCACTATTACAAAGATGGTGAAGCCTGAAGGTGCAAAAAAGAAAATCGCAATGGAGGAAGATTTATCCTTTGCGTATGAAGATGTAAAATATACAAAATACTTAATAAGATTTAAATAACTGTTATGGCTAAGAAGGAAGTTATTAGTCTGATTGATACGTTCTCAGAATTTAAAGAGCTGAAGAATATCGACAGAATGACAATGATTAGTGTTCTAGAGGACTCGTTTCGTAATGTGATTGCGAAGCTGTTCGGTTCGAACGATAATTATGATGTTATTATCAATCCTGATAAAGGAGACTTGGAAATATGGCGTAACCGTACTATTGTAGAAGACGATGAGTTGGAAGATGAGAATACGGAAATATCTCTTTCTGAAGCTAAAAAAATAGATGAGGATTTCGAAGTAGGGGAAGAGGTAACAGATGAAGTATTCTTTGAAGACTTTGGACGCCGTGCTATTTTGAATTTACGTCAGACTCTGACATCTAAGATATTAGAACTTCAAAAAGAAGGTCTCTATACCAGATATAAAGAAAAGGTAGGAGAAATAGTATCAGGAGAAGTTTATCAGATTTGGAAAAAAGAGATATTGCTTCTGGATGATGAAAAAGAAGAACTCTTATTGCCAAAAACAGAGCAAATTCCTAGCGATTTTTTCCGCAAAGGAGAGCATGTGCGCGCTGTAGTAGAAAGAGTAGATAATAAAAATAACAACCCAAAGATTATCTTATCCAGAACATCTCCGGTTTTCTTGGAGAGATTGTTGGAGCTGGAAGTGCCGGAGATTAATGATGGTTTGATAACAATCAAAAATATAGCCCGTATCCCGGGTGAAAGAGCAAAGGTTGCTGTTGAGTCGTATGATGAACGTATCGATCCGGTAGGAGCTTGTGTGGGAATGAAAGGTTCTCGTATACATGGCATAGTACGTGAGTTGCGAAATGAGAATATAGATATTATTAACTATACCTCTAACATGGGGCTCTACATCCAACGTGCGCTTAGTCCGGCAAAAATAACTTCAGTGAAACTGAATGAAGAAGAAAAACGTGCGGAAGTATTGCTTCGTCCGGAAGAGGTTTCTTTGGCTATCGGTAAAGGTGGGTTTAATATCAAATTGGCAAGCATGCTTACCGGATATACAATTGATGTATATCGCGATATAGACGACTTTGACGAAGAAGATATCTATTTGGATGAATTCCGTGACGAAATTGACGGATGGGTAATCGACCAGTTGAAGAAGATCGGCTGCGTTACTGCTAAAAATGTTTTATCTACAGATCGTGATAAATTGGTACAAGATGCCGACCTGGAAGAGGATACAGTAGATGAAATTTTAAGTATTCTGCGTGCAGAATTTGAAGACGAGGGACAGGACTGATTTGTTTATTAGTTGATTTCTTAATACTTTTGTGTTTGATCAGATTTCTGGTTTATAGCATTGATACTAATATTTACCTGAGTTCACTGTCCATATTTTAGAATTAAAAAGAATTTATGTCTATACGATTAATAAAAATATCCAAAGATTTGAATGTGGGAATCAACAGTTTAGTTGAATTTCTGCATAAAAAAGGTTTTGAAATCGAATCGAATCCAAATACAAAAGTTGACAGTGAACAACATGAATTGCTTGTAAAAGAATTTGGGAGCAATGCAGACCTTGAAGCTTTGCGTCGTCGCCGCGAAGAGAAAAAAGCTGCAGAACAAGAGCAGCCTAAAGAAGAAATTCCTGTTTCGGTAGAGAAAGAAGAGCCTAAAGAAATTAAAACAGAAATACCAGAAGAGATAAAACCTCATGTTCAGGTTGTAGATAAAATAGATTTAGATGCTTTGAACAGACCGAGAAAGGTAGAAGAAGTAAAAGTTGAAGAACCGGAAGTTGAAATAGAAAAAGCAGAGGTTATCGAAGTTGAAGAAAAGATAGAACCTGCTCCAGAACCGAAACCGGAAGAAGTTTTAGCTCAACCAGAAGAAAAGAAAGAAGAACCAGTGATTATTACTCAACCAGAAGAAGAGCCAACAATGACAGCAGAGCCTGTGGCTGAATCGCAAGATGAAGTTAGTGAAAAAGATAGCTCAGGTGATGATGTGTTCCGATTGAATAAGGCAACAATCAAATCGAATATAGTAGTAAAAGGTACTATTGATCTTAGCTCTATCAATGATAAGACTCGTCCGGCAAAGAAAACAAAAGCCGAGAAGAAGAAAGAAAGACAGGAAAAAGAACTTCAAGATCAAAAGAAGGTAAAAGAAAATACGGTAAAGCTACTTAAAAAGGAAACTGACGAGGAGGCTAAAAAGCGTAAAGCAAACAACGATGCTAATGATGATGCAGCTAAAAAGAAACGTAGCCGTATCAAAAAAGGCAAAGTTGACATCGAAAAAGGTGTACCTTCCAACAATAATCATCAGCATGGAGATAAGAACAGACATGCGGTGCGTAAGCCTGTTATAAAGCAAGCTGTAAGTGAGGAAGATGTACAAAAACAAATAAAAGAAACTCTGGCCCGTTTGACCGGTAAAGGAGGAAAAAATAAAGGCTCTAAGTACAGGAAAGAAAAGCGTGAAGCTGTATCTCAACGACAACAAGAAGAGCTCGAATTGCAAGAGCAAGAGAGCAAAACTCTTAAAATCACAGAGTTTGTTACAGCTAACGATCTGGCAAACATGATGAATGTACCTGTTGTTCAGGTAATATCTACATGTATGAGTATCGGCATCATGGTATCGATCAACCAACGTTTGGATGCTGAAACTATCAACATTGTAGCTGAAGAATTCGGATTTAAAACCGAGTATGTTAGTGCAGAGGTTGTAGAAGCTATCAACGAAGAAGAAGACAGAGAAGAAGATTTGGAACCTCGTGCTCCGATTGTTACTGTGATGGGACACGTTGACCATGGTAAAACTTCTTTGCTTGATACTATTCGTCAAACGAATGTTATTGCCGGAGAAGCCGGAGGTATCACTCAGCACATTGGTGCATATAATGTGAAACTTAAATCGGGTCGCCGTATAACATTCCTCGATACACCGGGACACGAAGCGTTTACTGCGATGCGTGCTCGTGGAGCAAAAGTAACCGATATTGCAATTATTATAGTTGCTGCTGACGATAATGTGATGCCTCAGACTGTAGAAGCTATAAACCATGCTTCTGCGGCAGGTGTTCCTATTGTGTTTGCAATTAATAAAATAGATAAACCGGGAGCTAATCCGGAAAAAATAAAAGAAACTCTTGCCGGTATGAACTACCTTGTGGAATCGTGGGGTGGCAAATACCAATCACAAGATATTTCGGCAAAACAAGGTTTAGGTGTTGACGAACTGTTAGAAAAGGTTTTATTGGAGGCAGAATTGCTAGACCTGAAAGCAAATCCTAACAGGCGTGCAACAGGTTCGGTAATTGAATCTTCCCTGGATAAGGGTAGAGGATATTTGTCGACTATCCTTGTAGAGAATGGAACTTTGAAAAAAGGAGATATTGTTTTAGCTGGTACGTACTTTGGCCGTGTGAAAGCTATGTTCAATGAACGTAATGCAAATATTGAAGCGGCAGCACCGGCAGCACCAGCTCTTATTTTAGGTTTGAATGGTGCACCTCAGGCAGGCGATATATTCCATGTGCTGGAAACAGAACAGGAGGCTCGTGAAATAGCAACTAAGCGTGAGCAGTTGCAGCGTGAGCAGGGGCTTCGTACGCAGAAGATACTTACCCTTGATGATATTGGCCGCCGTATAGCAATCGGAAACTTCCAGCAGTTGAATGTGATAGTGAAGGGAGACGTGGATGGTTCGGTAGAAGCATTATCCGATTCATTAATCAGATTGTCGACGGAGGAAATACAAGTAAATGTTATCCATAAGGCAGTGGGGCAGATATCTGAATCGGATATTACACTTGCGGCAGCATCGGATGCAATTATTATTGGTTTCCAGGTACGTCCTTCGCAAGCTGCGCGTAGAGCTGCAGAGAAGGATGGTGTAGAAATTCGACTATATTCAATTATATATGATGCCATTGAAGAAGTTAAATCTGCAATGGAAGGTATGTTGTCGCCAGAGATTAAGGAGGTACAAACAGGTTATGTTGAAGTGCGTGAAGTATTCAAGATTACGAAAGTTGGTACTGTTGCCGGATGTATGGTGAAAGAAGGTAAGTTGAAGAGAGCGAATAAGATACGTTTGATACGAGATGGTATTGTAATCTATTCGGGCGAACTGGGTTCATTGAAGCGTTTCAAAGACGATGTGAAGGAAGTTGCAGCCGGATATGAGTGCGGATTGAACATCCATAACTACAATGACATTAAAGTTGGCGACGTAATTGAGCCATTTGAAGAAATAGAAGTGAAGAAAACGTTGTAGTATTCAAAATATTGTATTACATTTGTACAATTAAAAAATAACCTAAAGAAAAACCAATTGATAGTTGTTGACAAGCAATCTTGCCTTGAAAGTCGGTGGTACTAACCATGCCACCGAAACACACAACTATCAACAGGTTTAAAGGTTATCCGAGGTATTCGTCAGATGTAAAAGTTGTATACTGCAAAACAGCAATAATCATGATGAAAAGAACAATCCTAATTTCCATTTTTATATTTAGTTCCTTGTTTATAGGAAATATGTTTGCGCAAACTATTCAACAGATAGCATTTGTGAATTCTAATGAGTTATTGGAAGCGATTCCGGATAAGGTTGTTGCTACAAAAACAATAAATGACCTGAATAAGAAATATAAGGATGAATTGCAAGTGATGCAAAACGATTATAATAAGAAATACTCAGATTTTATTTCTTATCAGAATTCGATGGCTGAAAATGTAAGGCTTCGCCGTATGCAGGAATTGTATGAATTAGAAAGACAAATCAATGGGTTTATGAAAGTAGCCCAAGAAGATATTGAAAGTCAGGAAAGAATTCTTATTGCACCTCTCCGTCAGAAGGTGAAAGATGCAATTTATCAGGTTGGGATGGAACAGGGATATGTGTGTATCTATGATCTGGCTAATCCGGCTATTGCCTTTGTTACGCCAGATGCAACAAATGCAACAGAACTGGTAAAACATAAGCTGGGAGTAAAATAAGAAACTATAATAATAAAATAAAGATGCTTCTAATTTCAGAAGCATTTTTTGTATAATATAATAACATAAAGAGTAATTGCTAATGCTGAGTCCTGGTCCTATTGGTGTATTTGATTCTGGTTATGGAGGGTTGACTATATTATCGGAAATTCAGGCATTGATGCCCGAATATGATTATTGCTACCTTGGAGATAATTCGAGGGCACCTTATGGTTCCCGCTCTTTTGATATTGTATATGAGTTTACGAAACAGGCGGTATTGGAGCTTTTTGATAGAGGTTGCAACCTTGTAATTCTTGCATGTAATACAGCATCTGCGAAAGCACTTCGTACTATTCAGCAAAAAGATCTCCCTTTGATAAATCCTCAAAAAAGAGTTTTAGGAGTTATTCGTCCTACAGCCGAAATAATAGGAACAATTACTAAATCGCGCCATGTGGGAATTGTGGGTACACAAGGTACAATACAATCGGAATCGTATCCTATAGAAATAAAGAAACTTTATCCGGATATTCATGTGGTAGGAGAGGCTTGTCCTATGTGGGTACCTTTGGTAGAGAACCGGGAATATGAAAATGAGGGTTCAGATTATTTTATAAAAAAGAATCTGGATAATATATTATCTAAAGATTCTCAGATAGATACACTAGTACTTGGGTGTACTCATTATCCTTTATTATTGAATAAAATAAGAAAATTCTTACCTGAAAATATACAGATTGTGGCGCAGGGTTCTTATGTGGCTAATAGTCTGAAAGATTATTTGTTTCGTCATCCTGAAATGGATAGTGTATGTACTAAAGGTGAAACAACAACTTATTATACAACAGAATCGCCTCAGAAATTTTCGGAAGCAGCTACAATATTTCTTAATAAGGAGATTGAAGTTGAGCGAATTTTATTGGAATAAGAGGCTAGTCCCAATTGGGAACAAGCCTCCTTTTTAAATTATTTTGATTCAAAACAGAATTTCTAATTTTATTTGAATCTTTTTCTCTTGATTGTCCCTGGTGCTTTCGGGTCCGAATTTTCTTGCTTCGAAGGCTCTTGTTTCACTGCCTGTTGTGTTTTTAAAGGCACATTCTGTAATGTAAAGTTGCCATTGACGGTATAGTCAGAGTTGCCATAACTTTTGCTTGCTATCAATATCTTAGAAAGCATAGTGGCTGATGTATTAATGTCAGATATTTTTACTTCTACTTTCAGTGGTACATCTGCAAGTAACTTCCCATTAATGTATGAGTAATATCCCTGTGTCCCACCAACGGTCACTCCTGTTTTGCACTTATTACCTAAATTATCGTAAGCTTCGCCTCTGAATTCGCATTGGAGATCACCACCTTTACGTATTACTGTGTAAGTTAAATATGCATCTCTACCCTGTATTTTGAGGCTCACAAATTTTGCTTCCAATTTTGAATGTGGTGATTTGATTTCGATACTTGACGATTTTTTTTCCTGACTGTCAGTTACAGTACTCTTTTCTGTAGAAGATGTTGAAGATGCCTCTTGATTTTTAAGTTCTATATTTTGCAATGTAAAGTTGCCATTGACGGTATAGTCGGAGTTGCCATAGCTTTTACCTGCTATTAATATCTTCGAAAGTTTTGTAGCTGACGTATTAATGTTCGATATTCTCACTTCCACTTTCAATGGTACATCAGCAAGTAACTTTCCGTTAATGTATGAGTAATATCCCTGTGTTCCACCAACAGTTACTCCTGTTTTGCACTCATTCCCTAAATCGTCGTAAGCTTGCCCTCTGAATTCGCATTGCAGGTCACCACCCTTGCTTGTTACTGTATAAGTTAGATATGCATCTTTTCCTTGTACTTCGAGGCTCACAAATTTTGCTTCCAATTTTGAATGAGGGGTTTTGATTTCAATGCCAGATGATTCCTTTTCCTGATTATCTGTTTTTTTTGTTTCATTTGATTCTCTCGACTCTTTCTTTGATCGTCTTCCATCACGTTGGCCGAAAGATTGGGCAAAGCAATTATCATTACCTAATAGCAATAAGGAGAAAAGAAAAAGGAAAATAGATTTTTTTTTCATAGTAATATATTTATAAATTGTTTGTTGCTAAGAATTCATCTAAAAAGATCTATAAAATTATACAAATTCTAAGTAATATATAAATTTATGTTTAATTTATAAATAAAACGAATTTTAATCTACGAAAATCATTAATGATTATTTTTAGGTAATGATATATAAGGCGACACCAAACTTATATATCATTACCTAATCTTTTATTGAATAGATAAAGTATGTTTGCCAGAAGTAAGCACAAATGATGTTATACCATCAGAGATTTCTATTTCTCCGACTTTAGCATCCTTTGTGTTTTTCAGAATCATACCTTTGGGTAAATTTACTTTGGCAGAGGTGTTTGCCGGAATTTCTATTATCCATTGAATTTCACCATTAGCCTTTTTCCAATCGCTATATATTTTACCATAGACTGATTCATAAGATGCTTTTACATAATCGAGTTTGTCAGGAAAAATAGGGTTCATTACTATCTTTTTGAATCCTACTATAAATTTGTCGGTACTGATTCCTGCCAAAGATTCGTAATACCAAATAAGTAAATCGCCAAGTAGCATGACATGATTGTGCGAGTTCATTGCAGGATCGGCTGTATTTCCGTTCCATAACTCCCATATTGTAGTGGCTCCATTTTCGATCATATAGCCCCAACTAGGATAGGTTTTGTTTGTAGCGATTGTATATGCAAGGTCAGGTCTTCCGTATTTGGTTAATCCACGCATGAGATATCCGATTCCTACCAATCCGGTGCTAACATGGCTATTAAATTCTCCTTCAGTTTTTTCTATAACATTGGCAAATACTTTTTTTTCGTATTCGGGAGGTGTAAGCCCAAGCATCAGGGAAAGGATATTGGCTGTAACAGTATTGTTACCGTATTGTCCTGTTTCTTTGTTCAGATATTTCTCATTGTATGATTTTTTCATTTTTAGAGCTAAATCTTCAAATTCAAGCTGGTCGTCTATTTTTCCATTTAATATGGCAAATTTGCTCATTAATTGCAGGAGACGATAGAAGAAAGTAGTACTGAGTATAGCTCCATCCGTTTTTCTTGCCGGATCTTCAGAATGGATAAGCTCCTGTCTTTCGGGAGGCATGCACCAATCGCCGAAGTTATCTTTGGTTAAGATGTAATCGGTCATATAATTTGACGTCATATGATTTATCCACAACTTCATAGATTCGTAATGCTCTCTGATGGGACGGATATCGCCATATTGCTCATATAGCATATTTATTGCAAAAATGTAGGCAGATGGCCATGTTACGTTTTCGGTACGTATATCCCAGAAGTCAGGAGAGACATCGGGTAAACTTCCTCCCGGTTTTTGAGAATCTTTAATATCTCTTATCCATTTATCATATAACAAGGCGTTATCGACCAGAAAACTTTCGCCAAAGCATCCCATTGCACGGTCGCCCAGCCATCCCATACGTTCGTCACGCTGAGGGCAGTCGGTAGGCATACTGCGATAGTTTCCAATTATACCCCAATATGCGTTGTGAAATATTTGGTTTAGGGTTTTATCAGAAGACTCGAATGTTCCAACATCGTGCATTTGGTCATAAATCACTTTTCCGGTGAAACTATTGAGTTCTGGTGTATAATCTAGTCCGGATATTTCAACAAAGCGGAATCCATGATATGTAAACTTCGGTTCCCAAGAGAATTCATCATCTTCGGCAGGTATGTATATATCTGTTACTTTGGCGCTTCGCAGATTCGCTAAGTATAGGTCGCCATTGTCTTTAAGAGATTCTGCAAATACCATCTTGATGGGTTTATCTTTTTTCCCTTTTAGTTTTATTGCAAGCCATCCCACCATATTTTGTCCCATATCCAGAATGTAACTACCCCGAGCAGTTTGCGTTATGGATATAGGCTTTAATTCTTTCATTATTTGTATGTTGGGATTGGTCTGGGCTATAGGTTTTCCTCCCGGAGCATCTACTATTGAAGCGTTTGACCATCTGGCATCGTTATATCCGTTTTTGTTCCAGCCATTCAAATCATAGTTTGCATTATATTCTTCTCCATCGAATTCATTGTTGGCTATTATGGGACCGTCTGTTGAGATCTTCCAGGTCTCGTCACTGATATATGTTATTTTTTTACCATTTTTGTCTTCGATTTCGAGTTGCATCAGCATTTTAGGAAAGCCAAAATGTCGTACACCAGTGCTTCGCATCGAAAAATAGCGGCCATTACCCAAAATGACGCCTATTGTATTCACTCCTTGGGAGAGTAGGTTGGTAACATCGTAGGTATTATAGTTTACATGTTTGGTATAGTCAGTTGCGGTAGGGGCAAATACATCATTACCAACTTTTTGCCCATTTATATAACATTCATAAAAACCTAATCCTGTTATATAAACTCTGGCTTTATTTATTTGTGATGGTAGCCGGAATTCTTTTCGTAGATATCTGGCAGCTAATCTGGTTTCGCCTTCTAATTTGTCTCCTTTATTAACAGACTTATCAAGACCTATCCATTTTGCTTCCCAATCGTTAGCGGATAGAGCCATTGTCCATGTATTGGTGTCGCTCCATGATTCTCCTTTGTTTGTCCAGACTTTTACTTTCCAATAATATGTTTGACGAGGATTAAGGCTTTTTCCCTGGTATGGGATAAAAACGGATCTGGCGTCTCTGATTTTACCGGAATCCCAGAGTAAGTTTTTTTTTGATTCGATGTCTTTGGCAGATTCTGCAACAATGATTTGATAGGCAGTTTGGTATACATCTGTTTTGTCTGATGCTATTTGCCACATGAAACGAGGTTGTTGAATGTCTATTCCGATGGGATTGACTTTCATTTCTGTCCGGAGATTTTTTACATGTATCTTTGCGGATACATGGGGTACAATACATGATAATAGACAAATACTTAGAAATAATAACTTTCTCATATTATATCAATTGGGTTAAAATAAGTATGATGATACAAAAGTGGAATTTTCTGTATTGATGTGTTTTTCTTTAATTCCGGCAAGAATTGTAAATATAAATAATAAATGTTGCTTTTTATTTAACGATTTGTCATAAATACTAAAAAAAATGATTTTTGTGTTTGATGTTTTATTTTAACCACAGAGTAAAAGGAGTTTCACTGAGTTTTTAGTACTTTGTAGTCGGAAATGAGTGTTTTTGGGGGAGGTAACTTTATCTATAATAAAGTTACAAGTTACTTCGTCCTATGGGCAGTTACGAGTTCCAAGTAGGAAAAGTTACAGTAAAAAAGTAGCAAAAAGGTGTCACTTTTGTCACTTTTTGTGAGAGGTGCGGATAGATGAGGTATTAAATACAAATTGGCTAATAGCTATAAGCTAAAGGTTAACAGCTAATATATGCTTTTTATAAATAAGAGAGAGGTAATCCAATGCGGAAGATAATCCACATAGATATGGATGCTTTTTATGCATCAATTGAACAACGTGACAACCCGGAGTATAGAGGGAAACCTCTTGCTGTTGGGTATGCCGGTCCGCGTGGTGTGGTTGCTGCTGCCAGTTATGAAGCCCGCCGTTATGGAGTGCGTTCGGCAATGGCGTCACAAACAGCTTTGCGTAAATGCCCTCATTTGATATTTGTAAATTCCCGCTTTGATGTTTACAGGGCTGTGTCGAGGCAAATAATGAATATATTTCATGAGTATACCGACTTGGTAGAACCTCTTTCTCTGGATGAAGCGTTTCTGGATGTGACCGAAAACCATTTTGATATTCCTACAGCAACACAGATAGCAAGGGAGATAAAGCAGAAGATATTTGACGAAACAGGACTGACGGCCTCGGCAGGAGTATCTTATAATAAATTTCTGGCAAAAATTGCCTCAGATCAGAATAAGCCAAATGGATTATTTGTGGTAAAACCAAAGGATGCAGAACAGTTTGTGGAGAGTCTGAAAATTGAACAGTTCTTTGGAGTTGGAAAAGTAACGGCGCAACGGATGCATCAACTAGGGATAAAAACCGGTTGGGATCTGAAACGGTTTAAGGAGCATGAATTAGTTGCTTATTTTGGAAAGGTAGGCTCTGTCTATTATCTGAATGCTAGGGCAATAGATGATAGACCTGTAGAATCGCATCGTATAAGGAAGTCGGTAAGCTCAGAGACTACCTTTGACAGGGATATAGATAATCTGGAGGAACTTGCATTAGAATTGGATACAGTTACGCGCGATACTATTGAGTATATTAAGAAAAAGAAATTTGAAGGCAGGACTGTAACTTTAAAGATTAAGTACGCTAATTTCAAGAATATATCAAGAAGCAAAACATTTTCGACTTATATAACCGATTATGAAACATTATATAAAGCAGGTTTCGACCTTTTACAGCTTGTGGATGTAACTCCGAAAGTCAGATTGATCGGGATAGGAGTAAAGAATAGTGAATATGAAACAGATTGGGGTGATGCTATACAATTGCGTATCAATTTTGAAGAAAACGAAAATAAGGACGAAGAAGTATAGGAATATTCATCTTAAAAGTCTTTCAGATATTCAGATTAGTGTTTACTTTTGTAATAATGAAATCGAAAAAGAAAGGAATACAAAGCAATAGGACAAAACATCTGCTTTTTTCGTTGAACGAAGAAGAGTATGCGCTTGTATGCAATTACATAAAAAAATATAAGATAGCTAATCGTTCGCGCTGGTGTCGCGAAACAATTATAGCTCATATTCTTAAGAATCTGGATCAGGATTATCCAACACTCTTTGGTGAAAATGAAATGCGCCGATGACTTCTATTCTGAATGATGAATATTTTATGCGACAAGCTCTTAACGAAGCCCGTATGGCTTACGATAAGGGTGAAGTGCCTATTGGAGCGGTTATCGTATGTCAGGGGCGTATTATAGCGAGGGCACATAACTTGACGGAGGCTCTGAATGATGTGACAGCGCATGCCGAGATGCAGGCTATAACAAGTGCAGCAAATGTATTGGGTGGAAAGTATTTGACTGATTGTATATTATATGTGACATTGGAGCCATGTCCTATGTGTGCGGGAGGACTATTATGGTCTCAGATATCTAAAATTGTATATGGTGCTAAGGATGAGAAGAAAGGGTATTCTAAGTTTTCTCCATCTATACTGCATGTGAAAACCCAGATAGTTTCAGGCGTTTTGCAAGAAGAATGTGCTACTCTGATGAGAGATTTTTTCAAGGAGCGGAGATAAGTTTCACTTTAACAATTATTTTGACTTGAGAATGCAGCTTTCGGGCTTGGCATGTATCTATCAAGTACAGTAATCATTCGTTTATTAAACAAAAAGTTATGAAAAGGTATTTAAAGCTGTCTTCAGTCATTGTTTTATGTTCGATATTCATTTTGTCTTTTACATCATGTTCGGATGATGATGATTATTCATTAGACAAATATTGGGAATCCATAGTAACCGTGAATAAAATAGGGGATAATACATATGACTTTACCCTTGACAATGGAGAAAAGCTATGGGTTGCAGCTCCCGCAGGACTTAGTCTTAAGCCTGATTATAAAAGAGCAATAATCAATTATACAATACTGTCGGATGAGACAGGTGAGTATGCTCACTGGATCAGGTTGAATGCATTTTATGATGTGTTGACAAAGAAGCCGATTTATATTGCAGAAGATGATGAAGCGAAGCAGGATAGTATTGGTAATGACCCAGTAAAGATTCATTCTATCTGGGAAGGAGGCGGATACTTGAATATTCATTTTGGATATAATGCAGGAGGACGTAATGCACATATGCTGAATCTGATTTCGGCTGATCCGGAACTTTCGGCAGGAGATGAAGTAGTGAAACTTGAATTTCGTCATAATCAGAAAAATGATCCTCAAGATTATTCTAGAAGAGGTTATGTGAGCTTCGATCTGGAGCCATATAGAATAGAAGGACGGGATAAAGTGATTTTTGAGATATCAGTTAAAGAATTTAGTGGAGAAACTAAGGTATATACAATAGAATACAAATATGAACTGGAAGATCAACAGGAGGAAGGATAGCCGATTGTTGAGCATGAAAAAATAAAGCAAACCTGAATATTTATTATAATATTCTTTTTGATTTCCTTTCTGAAAAAGAGAGCTCGTGAGAGTTCTCTTTTTGTTTTCCTGTTTTTTGTTTTTTTCTATGCTAGTCTGCCTGATATTCTTTAAAAAAGATGTATTTTTGTTCGTGTCGGATTTATCGATTTTATTACATGGACAATTCTAAATTGAAAGACCAGGTCAAAAATGAATTTACAGATTATTTGAATCTGCACAAGCATCGTAAAACTCCTGAAAGATATGCTATATTAGAGCACATCTATTCATCGAAAGGGCATTTTGATATGGATTCGCTTTACAATTCTATGAAAACGTCCGGATTTCGGGTAAGTCGTGCTACATTATATAATACAATAGAATTGTTATTGGATTGTGGTTTGGTTGTAAGACATCAGTTCGGAGCAAATGTGTCTCAATATGAAAGGGCATATGGAAACGAAAATCATGATCATTTGATTTGTCTTAGTTGTGGAGAAGTGAAGGAACATAAAAATGGAAATCTGTTTACTCCTGCTCAACAGAAAAAATTGCAAAGATTTAAGGTAAGTTATTATAGCATGTATATTTATGGTATATGCAATAAATGCCTGCGGACAAAGAAATCAGAAGAAAGTAAAAACAAAATAACAGAAAGTAAAAATACACGTATTAAAAAGAAATGAAAGTAGATGTATTGCTAGGCCTGCAATGGGGTGATGAAGGAAAAGGAAAAATAGTAGATGTCCTTACTCCGGATTATGAAATTGTAGCTCGTTTTCAGGGAGGTCCTAATGCCGGACATACATTAGAATTTGAAGACAAAAAGTATGTGCTTCGCTCTGTTCCTTCCGGAATATTTCAGGGGAATAAGATAAATATTATAGGGAATGGAGTTGTTCTTGACCCTGCTTTATTTAAAGGAGAGATCGAGGCATTGGAAGCATCAGGGCACAACCTGACTAAAAGATTGCTGATTTCGAAAAAGGCCCATCTGATTTTGCCTACACATCGACTTTTAGATGCTTGTTTGGAAGCTGCAAAAGGAGATTCTAAAATTGGAACTACAGGTAAAGGCATTGGCCCTACATATACAGATAAAATAAGCCGAAACGGGCTTCGTGTAGGGGATATCTTGCACAATTTTGAAGAAAAATATAGTATAGCTAAAACTAAGCATCTAAAGATGCTGGAACAATATAATTTTGATACAAGCTCATTAGCTTCTATCGAAAAAGAATGGTTTGATGGAATTGCTAAACTTAAACAATTTACATTTATCGACAGCGAGCATTATATAAATGAAGCTGTAAAAGCCGGAAAGAAGATTTTAGCAGAAGGTGCTCAAGGCACAATGCTTGATATAGATTTTGGATCATACCCTTTTGTTACATCTTCGAATACTATTTCGGCAGGAGCTTGTACAGGACTTGGTATTGCGCCACAAGCGATAGGAGAGGTATATGGTATATTCAAAGCTTATTGTACCCGTGTAGGGAGTGGTCCATTCCCGACAGAGCTGTTTGATGCAACGGGGGATAAACTTAGAGACTTCGGTTTTGAGTTCGGATCGGTAACAGGGCGTCCACGTCGTTGTGGGTGGATTGATCTGGTCGCTTTACGTTATGCGATAATGGTGGATGGTGTAACCCAACTTATAATGATGAAAAGCGATGTGTTGGATACATTTGATACTATTAAGGCCTGCGTAGCTTATGAAATGGACGGGCAAACTGTTTCGGATTTTCCATTTGAAGTAGATGATTCTATCAAGCCGGTTTATAAGGAAATGAAAGGATGGGAAACGGACATGGCAAAAATGCGAACAGAAGATGAGTTTTCTCAAGAGTTCAAAGATTATATTGTATTTTTGGAAAAAGAGCTGGGAGTGCCTATCAGTATTGTATCTTTAGGGCCAGATAGAGCTCAGACGATAGTAAGAAAATAAATAGGATAAAGAATATATGAAATGTGTCAGTTGTAAACAATTGGCACATTTTTTGCGTTTTAACTACTGAGTAAACCAATAAAGAATAATAAAAATGACTATAGGTTGGATTATCCTGGGATTAGTAACATTGGCAAGTTTTGCTGTGTCCCAGATGCTTAAAAGTAAGTTTAATAAATATTCGAAAATACCTCTGGATAGTGGAATGACCGGGCGTGATGTGGCAGAAAAAATGCTTCACGATAATGGTATTTTTGATGTGAAAGTGATTTCTACTAATGGATCACTTACCGACCATTACAATCCATCGAATAAAACAGTAAACCTTAGTGAGGATGTATATTCTATGAATAGTGTAGCTGCGGCGGCAGTAGCTGCGCATGAATGTGGGCATGCTGTGCAACATGCTAAGGCTTATGGCCCTTTGAAAATGCGCTCTAATCTAGTTCCTATGGTAAGCTTTGCATCGAAATGGGTAATGTGGATTATTCTTGCCGGGTTATTTGTTGTCAATACATTTCCTGCATTATTGTGGGTGGGAATAGGTCTTTTTGCTCTGACTACAATATTTAGTTTTATAACACTGCCTGTAGAAATAAATGCGAGTCAGCGGGCTTTAGCCTGGTTAAACACGTCAGGTATTACCAATGTCAGAAATCATGATATGGCTAAAGATGCTCTAAAATGGGCTGCATATACTTATGTTATTGCTGCAATAGGATCGTTGGCAACATTGATATATTATATATTGATAGCTATGAGTGGAAATCGCAGATAGTTAAATATGAGCGTCAATTTTGAAGAAAACTATAGGGATTAGATGTTTAATTTTTATAAATTTGAACCATAATGTAGTTGTAATATAAATTGACAGCTTATGAAAAATTTAATCAGTTTTATTTTATCAGCATTTTGTATTTGTCTGATAAGTTGTGATTCCGAAATGGAAGAAGGAAAATTGACTAAGATCGGATTAGAAACAAAACAAATACAAGTCGGTTCTGAAAGCTACAAATCTATCATTACTACAAAAAATGCAGGATGGTCTGTTAGAGGGGGAAAAATCATCATTACCGGAGATACTATAAATTTCGAAAATGAAACTTATCTATACTCTGATGATACACATATTGATGTGGCAGCACTAAAAGATACTATTATTGGTGATTGGTATAAAATTATCAAAAAAGAGCCAAAACAACTGCAAGTAGAAATGTTAGAAAACAATACTGCCAATAACAGAACATTAGTAATCGATCTTGATGGATTGTGGATGATATCAGAATCATTAGAAATTCATCAAGCTAAGAAATGAAATATATAAAAAAATGTGAAAAGAGTAACCTATATAGGCTACTCTTTTTTAATCCCGCACATTTTATTCTATTTTAGAATCGTATCTTTGTACCTTTTGCGTAAAGTACATTTATTTGATCAGAAACTGAATGAAAAGTATAATGTTTATAATAGTCTTTATTGTTTATTTATTAGCTAATTTTTATGTATTTCAGCGGATGTGGGTTGCAATGCCTCCTAATATGATAGGGCGCATTATACTTATTGCATTTGCCATATTAGCTACTTTCTCTTTTTTCTTATCATTTCTTGTTGGGGATAATCTGCCATTAGGGCTAACTTCTTTCCTATATACAGTAGGTACTGCATGGATCTTTATTTTAATTTATTTCTTTATAGTTCTTGTTGTAAGAGATTTGTTTGGACTAACTAATCGGATCCTTCATTTTATGCCGAGTGATGCACTGACTCGTTACACAACAGATAACTGGGTTGGTTTAGGATTTATGGTTGGTTTTATAGCATTGCTTATGCTATGTGGATATCTTAAATATCAATGGAAAGTAAGAGTAGAACTTCCTATACAAACATATAAAACACTTAACGACTCTATTTCCCCTAAACCTTTAAGAATTGTCGCTATTAGTGACCTTCATCTAGGTTATGGAATAGGTAAGAAAGAATTTGAAGGCTGGGTTAATACAATTAATGCAGAAAATCCGGATATTGTAATCATAGCAGGAGATATTATTGATAACAGTCTAAGGCCATTAGTAGAGGGTAATTTTGCCGATAGTTTTCATAAAATAAAAGCCCCAAAGGGTATTTATGGATGTTTGGGTAATCATGAATATATAAGTGGACTTTCGGGAAGTATAGATTTTTATAAACAGGCAGGTATACATCTTCTTCGCGATACTGTAACTGAAATAGATAGTAGTTTTTATATTGTGGGACGGGATGATCGAACAAATCCCGATCGCAAGCCGTTAAAAGATTTAGTTGAGAACCTAGATAAATCAAAGAGAATTATTATGCTCGACCATCAGCCTTACAATCTGGAAGAGGCTGAGGTGAATGGTATTGATTTTCAATTTTCGGGACATACTCACCAAGGACAGGTTTGGCCTATTTCGCTTATAACTAAAAGTATATATGAGAGCGATCATGGATTTATAAAAAAAGGAAATACTAATATTTATGTAAGTTCGGGCATTGGTATCTGGGGAGGAAAGTTTCGTATTGGTACGCAATCGGAATATGTTGTTGTAGATATAAAATAAGAAAAGTATGAGGGTATTTTTTAATGCAATAATAGTACAGATATTTCTTAGCGCTTATATCTATTGGCGTGGATGGCAGGGACTGCCAAATAAGAATTATATAAAAATACCTTATGCCTTGATTTATATAATTGAATTGATCATTTATTTTATAGGATTCTTTACTTCAAAATATTTACCATTTGATGCATTGCATTGGTTTGCCTGGACAGGTACTACATGGATGCTATTCACGATCTATATGACTGTTTTATTGCTTCTTTATGATCTGTTTAAGTATATTGATAAAAGAAAGAAGATATTCCCTCCATCTGTGGATTTAACAGCAAAGAAGAGCAGATTGATTTATTTCTGTCTATCTGTATTATTGGTCTGTGGGGTGATGAAATATGGTAATTACCGCTTTTATAATCCGGTGGTAACAGAGATGGATCTGAAGATAGAGAAGTATTCGCCTGATATAAAAGACTTACACATTGTTGTAGCATCGGATTTGCATGCGGGATATCTTATAGATAAAGAGATAATATCTATGTATGTGGATAAGATAATGGAGCAAAAACCGGATTTGATTCTCCTAATTGGTGATATTATTGATTACGATACGCAGTCATTATATGAACAACGAATGGAGACTGAATTCCTACGATTGAAAGCTCCTTATGGTGTATATGGTGTGACAGGCAATCACGAATATATTGACCTGGGAGAGGGCTATGAACCAAGAATGCAATGGCTGACAGAAAAGGCCGGTATAACTTTATTGAGGGATACGGCAATGATGGTTGCAAATTCTTTTTATCTTGTAGGACGGGAAGATGATCAGTGTGTAACGCGTAAAGCTTTACCCGAAATTATGAGAGGGGTGGATAAACAGTATCCTGTTATTGTAATGAACCATGAACCACACCGTTTGCAGGAAGAGGTAGATGCCGGTGCAGATATTGCCTTATATGGACATACGCATAATGGGCAAATGTTTCCCAATAATATATTGATCCATTTTATGTACGAATTGGCATATGGATATAAGCAAAAGGAAAATACACATGTTTATGTGTCTTCCGGATTAGGTCTTGCCGGTCCTCAATATAGGATAGGAACTATTTCGGAAATAGTAGTACTAAATGTGACATTTGATAAAAGATAAAAAACTTTAGCTATGCTAAAATCACTTTATATAAAAAACTACGCACTAATTGACAGTCTGGAAATAGATTTCAATTCAGGATTTTCTGTGATAACAGGAGAAACAGGAGCCGGGAAGTCAATAATACTAGGAGCCTTGTCTTTGATATTAGGACAACGTGCCGACATTAAAGCCATAAAACAAGGAGAAAGTAAATGTGTGATAGAAGGAGTTTTTGATGTCTCTGCCTACGATCTGAAAGCTTTCTGTGAAGAACGGGGTATTGAGTATGATCCTCATAGTTATATTATTCGCAGGGAGGTTTTGTCTACAGGAAAATCACGTGCCTTTATTAACGATTCTCCGGTGGGGCTTAACGACTTGAAAGAGTTGGGAGGGCAATTGATAGATATACACTCTCAGCATCAGAATTTACTATTGGCTGATGATCATTTCCAGATGCAGGTAATTGATATATTAGCTGGAAGCAGGAATATACTGAAAGAATATCAGCAAGCTTTTAAAAAGTATCAGCAGTCGGGAAGGGCTTTGTCTCAATTGAAGGAACAGATTCGAAGAAGCAAAGAAGAGGAAGATTATTTGCGTTTTCAGTTTGATACTTTGCGTGAGGCTTCATTATCAGAAGGAGAGCAAGAAGAACTGGAAGCTGAACAGGAAACACTGAATCATGCAGAAGATATAAAATCTGCTTTGTATAAGGTACATTCATTGTTATCGGATGATGAACGAGGTATAGTAGCTTCCTTAAAAGAAAGCTTCAATACATCGCAAACGTTGATGAAAGTATATCCGGTGGCTGAATCTATCTCTCAGAGGTTGGAGACAGCATATATAGATTTGAAAGATCTGAGTTCCGAGGTTGAGAAACAAGCTGGAGATATAGAATTCAATCCGGAAAGAATGGCAGAGGTTGATTCTCGTCTGGATTTAATATATAGCTTGCAGAAAAAGCATAGAGTATCAACAGTTTCGGAGTTGTTGGTGTTATATAAAGAGCTGGGACAACAAATAGCAAACATAGAATCTTCTGATGAACAAATAGAACAATTGGAAGAGGAGGTAAAGAAAAATAAAGTTCAGGTTGATGAGCTTTCGACCAAGTTGAGTAAGCAGCGTAAGTCGGCAATAAAAGGGATAGAAAAATCGTTAATAGATAAGATTACTTTCTTAGGAATGCCTAATATTCGCTTTGAATGTAAAATTACTCCGAAAGAAAATATTGACATTACAGGTGGAGATGATCTGGAGTTTCTCTTCTCTGCAAATAAAAATATACCATTACAACCGGTTTCTCAGATTGCTTCGGGTGGAGAAATTTCACGTTTGATGCTGTGTCTGAAATCGATGATAGCCGGAGCTACTGCACTGCCTTCTATTATATTTGATGAGATAGATACAGGGGTATCAGGTGAAATTGCAGACAAAATGGGACAGATAATGCTGGAATTTGGACAAAGTATGCAGGTAATAGCTATTACACATTTACCTCAGATTGCAGCAAAAGGAAAAACGCATTATAGGGTATATAAATATGATAACGAAGAGCGGACAGTAACTAATCTTGTGCAACTAACAGATGATGAGCGTCTGGAAGAAATAGCCCGTATGTTAAGTGGCTCTGTTGTAACAGACGCTGCTGTTCAGAATGCAAAGGCTATGCTAGGTTTTTAATGGTTCTTATTAAAGCCACAGAGTAGAAGGAGTAGCATGGAGTTTTGATTCTTTCACTAGTTTGATAGTAGAACAAATATTATATGTTTATATATGGGTAATTAGGTCACGCGTTACAATCGCGCGACAGTGCAAAGGCTGTATTAAAAGTATTTTTTACTATTTCTTTGTCATGTTGAATGGAGTGAAACATCTCTTATTTAATAGAATCGGGATTTTTTATTACATTCAGAATGACAAAGAGGATAAGGCTTTGATAGCATATTTTACTTTTAGTACCAGCTTAGTTAGAGGAAAAGACTTTAAAGAACAATAACAATGGATAAAATTCTTTTTTTCAATTTAAAACGTGAGGTTGCCCGATATGCTTCTGAATTGAAGATTGCGGCATCGCGTGTGATAGATGCCGGGAGGTATATATTAGGGGAGGAAAAGGATTTTTTCGAAAGTAAGTTTGCTACCTATTGCGGAGTAGAATATTGTATCGGGGTGGGGAATGGTTTAGATGCATTGCAGCTTATTCTCAGAGCCTACCAGGAACAAGGTATAATAAAGACAGGGGATGAGGTTATTCTGCCAGCAAATACATTTGTTGCTACGGCATTGGCAGTTGTCCAGTGTGGTTTAGTACCCGTTTTGGTTGATTGCGATTTAGAAACTTATAATATTCTGCCTGAGTCGGTAGAAGCGAATATAACACCGAAGACAAAGGCTATTATTGCAGTTCATCTTTATGGACAAGTAGCTCCAATGAATGAATTAAAGCAGATAGCCCAGAAATATAATTTAAAATTAATTGAAGATGCAGCTCAGTCGCATGGAGCTACATATAAAGGACAAAATACAGGATCTTTAGCTGACGTTGCAGCATTTAGCTTTTATCCGGTAAAGAATTTGGGCGCATTAGGTGATGCCGGAGCTGTAACTACTAATGATGGTGAACTGGCGCAGCTAGTGAGGGATTTATCAAACTATGGATCGGAAGAAAAGTATTATCATAAATATAAGGGGATAAATTCGAGGCTGGATGAGATGCAAGCTGCTTTTCTTATCGTAAAATTGAAACATTTAGATCAGGAGAACTGGCGACGGATGGAGATCGCTTCTTATTATTCTGAGAATATACAAAATAAGAATATTATTTTGCCTGAGATGAAGGATGATGGAAGCCATGTTTATCATCAATATGTAATTCGTACCCGAAATAGATATAAGTTACAAGCATATTTGGAGATACATGGGATTCAAACTCAAATTCATTATCCTGTTCCTATTCATAAACAGCCAGCATTCAATGAATTGGCTTCATTGAGTTTTAGTAATGTGGAAATGTTGCAGAATGAGATATTGAGCTTGCCTATATACCCCTCTTTGAGAGATGATGAATTGAGAAAAATCGTAGAAGCATTGAATGACTATGGCGCTATTTGATTTTTTCAAGAAAAAGAAGGCTGAAGAAACAAATGAAGTTGGTCAGCCCATTATGATCTTTTTTAAGAGTTTTGTTTTGGATACTATAGGCCATTTGCCAAAAGAGACCAAAGAACAAATGATAACGCTGGGGACCGATTTATCCTCTATTTTTGGTACAGAATCAAAAGATTGGAGAGTGATAACAAAAGAAGTATTAGCTTTGTCCGATACCATCGAAATAGCTATTTTACATCTTTGGTATAAGAATAAAATGATATTGAAACAGCAAGGGTATGATTATGATCCTCTTAGTTTTGCTGATGATTTTATAGAGAATTACTATAAAGAAGGTAGTAAAGTTGATGTGTGGGAAGGAGATAATCTGGAACAAGCTAAAGAATGGATTAAACAGGTTTCTCAAGAATAAAAAATACTCACTTTTAGGAAAAATAAGGAAGACTGATAAATAAAGGCAAAAAATATTAAAAAACGAATACAATAAACCCTAATAAAACACTATCTCAATGATTTTTGTTATATCTTTGTAGTACTGAAAGTAAATAGGGATATCGAAAAGCAATTATTTAAAAATAAGAACACAAAATTCTCACAACATAATGGAATTAACACCCTTAACCTCCATTTCTCCAATAGATGGACGTTATCGTAATAAGACAGAAAAACTAGCTGGTTATTTTTCCGAATATGCACTTATTAAATACCGTGTACTGGTAGAAGTTGAGTATTTTATAGCTCTTTGTGAGTTACCATTACCTCAACTTGAAAAATTTGATAAGGCGGTTATACCTCAGCTACAGGATATCGTAAAAAATTTCTCGGAGAAAGATGCGTTGCAGATAAAAGACACCGAAAAAGTAACAAACCATGATGTAAAGGCTGTAGAATATTTTATAAAAGAAAAATTTGATCAGCTTGGACTGCAAGAATATAAAGAATTTATTCATTTTGGATTAACTTCCCAAGATATAAATAATACATCGATTCCTCTATCATTGAAGGATGCTTTAAACGAAGTATACTATCCAATGTTGGAAGAACTGATTGCTAAACTAAAAGCTCAGGCTGAAGATTGGAAAGATATTTCCATGCTGGCAAAAACACATGGACAGCCAGCATCACCAACACGCTTAGGAAAAGAAATAATGGTATTTGTGAGTCGCTTAGATGCTCAGCTTAAGCAATTGAAACAAGTTCCGTTATCTGCTAAATTTGGTGGAGCAACAGGAAACTATAATGCTCACAATATAGCATACCCATCTTATGATTGGAAAGCTTTTGGAAATAAGTTCGTTTCAGAAAAATTAGGTTTGAAAAGAGAAGAGTGGACAACTCAAATCTCTAACTATGATAATCTGGCTGCAATTTTTGATGGATTGAAACGCATCGATACAATAATGATTGACCTGAATCGCGATTTCTGGCAATATATTTCGATGGAGTATTTCAAACAAAAGATCAAAGAAGGAGAGATAGGATCGTCGGCAATGCCTCATAAAGTTAATCCTATAGACTTCGAAAATGCGGAAGGAAACTTAGGAATTGCAAATGCTATATTAGAGCATTTGGCATCCAAACTGCCAATATCTCGTTTGCAGAGAGATCTGACTGACTCGACAGTGCTTCGTAACGTTGGTGTTCCTATGGGGCATATTATGATAGCAATACAAAGTACGCTGAAAGGTTTAGAAAAACTATTATTAAATAAAGAAGCTTTGGACAAGGATCTGAATGATTGCTGGGCAGTTGTAGCAGAGGGTATCCAAACAGTATTGAGACGAGAAGGGTATCCGAAGCCTTATGAAGCATTGAAGGCTCTGACCCGTACGAATGAAGCAATAACAGAAAAATCTATAAGTGAATTTATAAATGGCTTAAACGTAAGTGATGCCGTGAAAAATGAATTGAGAAGTATTACACCTCATTCTTATACTGGTGTATAACTAAGGATGTAACCGCGAGGTTACTTTTAAAGACAGGTAATTTGTATTTTATTTTTTAACAAAACAACAACAATGGTAACAGACAATGGAAATGAAAGAGGAAGCCGGGACGGTTACTCTTCATCAGGAAACAATGCAGGAGGAGAACCTGCAAAAAAGAAACGCACAAGAGTAGGAGATTTGCGTAAGCAAGCTTATGATGTAAATCAGGATAGGGGTGGACGCGAGCAGCGTGAAAGAACACCTTATCGTTCAGGTGGAGACAATAGACAAGGTGGTTATAACTCAGATCGTCCTTCAAGGTCATATGACAGAAACAGTGGAGGAGGAGAGAGACGCTCTTATAACTCAGGAGGTGGACGCCCATCATCGGGAGGCGGACGTGGATATTCAGACAATCGCGGCGGCGGTGGTAATTATGGAAATAATCGTGGTGGTTATAATAACAATCGCGGCGGTGGTTACGATAATCGTGGCGGTGGTGGTTATGATAATCGTCGTTCATCATATGGTGGAGGACGCCCATCCGGTGGCGGCGGAGCTAATAAGAGATTGGTTAAACCGGTTAAGTATAAAGAAAATATAGATCCTAGTACGCCATTACGATTGAACAAATATTTGGCAAATGCTGGTGTTTGCTCGCGTCGTGAGGCTGATGGATATATCACTGCAGGAGTGGTGAAGGTGAATGGTGAGGTTGTAGATCAGTTGGGAGCAAAAGTAACAAGAGGTGATTTAGTTACTTTCCAAGATCAGCCGGTACGCCTTGAAAGCAAGGTGTATGTATTGCTAAACAAACCAAAAAATTGTGTAACAACTTCAGATGATCCTCAAAATCGTCTGACAGTGATGGATTTAGTTAAAAATGCATGTCCAGAGCGTATCTATCCGGTAGGCCGTTTAGACAGAAATACAACAGGTGTTTTATTGCTAACTAATGATGGAGACTTGGCTTCGAAGTTGATGCATCCTAAATTCAAGAAGAAAAAAATATATCAGGTGACACTTGATCGTGATGTAGCTATTGAAGATATGCAGGCTATTGCAGATGGTGTAGAGCTTGATGATGGAGAAATACATGCTGATTCAATCGCATATCAGTCAGAAGAAGTACTGAATGTTGTTGGTATTGAAATACACTCAGGTCGTAACCGTATTGTACGCCGTATCTTCGAAAAGTTAGGCTATCAGGTGGTAAAACTAGACCGTGTATATTTTGCCGGATTGACAAAGAAAAATGTATTGCGCGGAAAATGGCGTTATCTATCAGAAAAAGAAGTAAACATGCTTCGTATGGGAGCATTTGAGTAATTATTGATAAATAGTTTATCTATATAAAAAAAATAAAGGTGACAAATAAGTAAGATTTTAAAAAGACAATTAAAAGTGTTACTTTTGTCACCTTTTAGTAAATATTCCTCTCAGCTTTCCCTAAAGGAAAAGGGAGGAACTTGTGATTTATAGCTGCCTGTAAGGTGGATAACTTATAACTAGAAAAGTGTCACATTTGACTACGCTTCGCTTCGTCGACCGTTGGTTGTCACTTTTTTGTAATATGTAATAAAATGGAGAGTATTCGTAGAACAAAAATCGTAGATTTGTTAAGCGATCCTAAGTTTGGATCGACAGTAGATGTTAAAGGTTGGGTGCGTACCATCCGTGGTAATAAATATGTAAATTTTATCCACCTGAATGATGGTTCTACAATTCATAATCTTCAGATTGTAGCAGATGTAGAAAAATTCGGAGAAGACTTCTTCAAGCCGGTTACTACAGGAGCTTGTATACATGTTATAGGAACGCTGGTGGAATCGCAGGGAAAGGGACAAACAATGGAAATTCAGGCAGATTCTGTAGAAATATATGGAACTGCAGATCCCGAAACTTATCCTTTACAGAAGAAAGGACATTCTCTTGAGTTTTTGAGAGAGATTGCTTATTTGCGTCCACGTACAAATACATTTGGTGCGATATTTCGTATTCGTCATCATATGGCTTATGCAATACATAAGTACTTTAATGATAATGGATTCTTTTATTTCCATACACCGATTGTAACAGCTTCGGATGCAGAAGGTGCAGGTTCTATGTTTCAGGTGACAACACTGGATGTGAATAATGTTCCTCGTACGGAGACCGGAGAAGTAGATTATAGTGAAGACTTCTTTGGAGGTCAAACGAATCTTACAGTGTCAGGGCAGCTCGAAGGTGAACTGGGAGCTATGGCATTAGGAGCTATTTATACATTTGGCCCTACTTTCCGTGCTGAGAACTCGAATACGCCTCGCCACTTGGCTGAATTTTGGATGATAGAGCCGGAAGTTGCTTTCTATGATATTCATGATAACATGGATTTAGCGGAAGACTTTCTTAAATATCTTATCCGTTATGCATTGGAGCATTGTAAAGATGATATTCAATTCCTGAACGATATGTTTGATAAGGAATTGATGGAACGCTTGAATTTTGTTTTAGCAAATGACTTTGTTCGTTTGACTTATACTGAAGGTGTTGAAATATTGGAAAAAAGCGGTCAGAAATTTGAATTCCCTGTATATTGGGGAGCTGATTTGCAATCTGAGCATGAACGCTATTTAGTGGAAAAACACTTTAAACGTCCTGTAATACTGACTGATTATCCTAAGGAAATCAAGTCTTTCTATATGAAACAAAATGAAGATGGAAAGACAGTGAGAGGTATGGATGTTCTCTTCCCTAAAATAGGAGAGATTATTGGAGGTTCGGAACGTGAGGTTGACTATGATAAATTAGTGAACAGGACAAAAGAATTGAACATGAATACTGACCCTATCTGGTGGTATATGGAAACCCGTAAGTTCGGTACAGCTCCTCACTCAGGTTTTGGATTGGGTTTTGAACGACTTATTCTGTTTATTACAGGTATGGCAAATATCAGGGATGTAATACCATTCCCAAGGACTCCGAATAACGCAGAGTTTTAATATAAAAAAGAGAGTGATAATTCACTCTCTTTTTCTTTATATCTTATAAGATTGGCTGGCTATTCTGCGCTTTCAGCTTCTTCAACCTCTTCTTTGTCTTCTTGTTCGAAATCAACTCCGGCGTTAGTTAGTATATTGTACCAGCTAATGATTTTTTTGATATCTGTAGGGTAAACTCTTTCTTTATCAAAATCAGGAAGTATTTCGGCAAAGTATTTCTTCAATTCTTCAGGTTTTGCACTTGTATTGATTGAGGCTTTTTCGCCATTCTCCTTTTTTTTGATGGAAATAAGAATGTCTTTAAGAGGGGCATCTTCAGTATCTGTATAGATAGAAATATCGCCTAAAGATACAACTTTGTCGCGAGCATGTATAGGCATTTTTTTACTATCTATCAGTGATTCTACAATCACCATGTTTTTACTGTTTGATACTAGTTTGTACAATCCAGGTTTACCAGAAACCGATAAAATTGTTTTTAACATAATAATATATTTAGTTTTAGATTTCATATTCATTTTCCAATGAGCGACAAAAATAATATGAATACCCCAAATATTAGTAAAAAAGGTCTAAAAAAACAAAGTAAATTCTTAATAGATCAAAATAACTTTATCTATATCATGATTAGTCTTTAATTTCTTCATAGTTTACATATTCTCCTTCATCTTTAGAAAATATTTTTCTGTGAGGATAGTTACTTTTTGAGTTAGCATTGGCGTGCTCAGATGATGATGTATAATTGGACGATCTTCCATTTCCAGAGAATGATGGTTTTCGGAATAAGGATGTGATTCCATTTATAATAGAGAATAGAAATAGCAAACCAAATACTATAATAGAAAATATGATGAAAAAAATCAGAGTCATTTTTGTGTAATTTATATTATTAACTAACGATGCTTTACAAATATAACAGATATATAAATTACCTGTTTAAGGTCGAAGATTAAATTTAACAAGGCTTTAGTATTCTAAACATGAATTAATTAACTAGCTGTTTATATGAAGGATTGGTCACTAATATTTTTTATCGTACTTTTGTCTTAAGTAATACGTGATGAAAATGCTGGAAAAAGGTGTTCGTTTACTGAAAACTGCTTACAACAGATTCGATTTATATTCGGAAAAAATTATGCAATCTAAAAGGAATAGAATATTTCTTTGGGGGATTGTACTTTTTGTCTGTTTTTCTATATTGCTTTTCTTGAATATTCTTACTCCTTTAATATCGGACGATTATGCATATTTGTTTGTATATGGGCATGATATTCAGATAACTTCTTTGGAAGATATTTTTCATTCACAGGTTAATCATTACTATTTGTGGGGAGGGCGTAGTGTAGTTCATGGTATTGCTCAGGCGCTGTTATTGCTGCCTCCATATGTTGCAGATTTTTTGAATGCATTAGTTTATATAGGATATGTATTCCTTATTTATTATCATATTAAAGGTAAGGGGAGGGGAAGTATATCATTGTTTCTTCTGATTAATCTGGCAATATGGTTTTTACAGCCTGTATTTGGAGATACGATATTATGGATAACCGGATCGGCTAATTATCTATGGGGTACTTTTTTCATATTGTTGTTTTTGTTACCATATCGGTTATATAATAATATAAAGGTTGGTTTAGGAAGGGTAGTTTTTTATTCTATAATCTTCTTTATTCTGGGTTTTATTTCGGGATGGACAAATGAAAATACAGCAGGAGCAATGCTATTGATTGCTATAATGTTCTTCTTCTATTATCGGTCTGAGAACTGGAAAATACCTTCTTATCTGATCTTTGGTTTGTTTGGGGCAATTATAGGATATATTATAATGATTGCTGCTCCAGGTAATTATGAAAGAGCTGGGGAGACTTCCTATAGTTTATATCTCATTCTCTATCGCTTGTTTAATTGTACATTGACATTTGTTTATTATTGTGGGCCTCTTATTATCATAGCCTTAATTATTCCATTTATCTATAATAGGTTTTCAAGTAGAGATGAAGATAAATGGGCATATTTGACTAAAAGTGCTATATATTACATTGCTGCTCTTGCAGCAGTATATGCAATGGCTTTATCTCCAACATTTCCACGTAGAGCATTATTTGGTGTGGTTACATTTTTGATTATAGGCGTGGGGATGTTGTTTTATAATTTGGACCATCGTAATAGGCTCCTTCAACAAATTAGATCGGTGCTGATAGTAGGTGGCATATTTTGTTTTGCATTTACTTTCTACTTAGCAGCTAAAGATATTAATAGATATAGAGGGATGGTAACTGAGCGCGAAGTCTTAATAAAAGAGGCTAAGGAGCAAGATAAAGTGGAGTGTCAGTTTGAACGATTTGATGGGGGTACATACATTCATGGAGAAGATCCATTCTCTGAGCAATTGCTAAGTCGTTACTATGGTATAAAAATAAAGCTGAAACCTTGTAACGATTAGAATATTTCGATACCCATCAAAGTACCAGTGATAATCCCTGCTACACCTAATCCTATAAGGAGTACACCTATTATCTTATTGAATATTTGAAGTCCTCTAGGGTTAAAACGTTTTCGGAGCTTATTAACAAAGTAAGTTACTATCAACCACCAAAGAAAAGCACCTAATCCAATGAAGAAGATTGTAATAAGGTCATAACCAAAGTTTTTACTTGCATCTATAACATTAAAGCGTGCAAATAGAGCAATGTATAGAAATAGAGTGGCTATATTTGAAATTGTGAGTATAAGTGAAGAAATAAATACTTTCCAAGAAGATATTGTATTCTCTCTTAATTTAGTTAAGTTCTTCGATGGATTCTTATTGAAGACTATGTATCCGAATACTATAAGTACAATACTCCCTACTACCTTTAATGGACCTTCATGCCTCTGGATAAATTCGGTACTGAATCCTAAACCTAATGCAGCTACAATAGCCAACAAGGCTATTAACATGTCACCAGCAACAGCACCAAGACCAGTAATGAGACCATTCTTTTTACCTTCATTTAAGGTACGCTGTATACATAGCATTCCCACTGGTCCCATTGGAGCAGAGGATAGAAAACCAATAAATAAACCTTTTATAATGATAGATATCATTCACAATCTTTTATCGAGGCTTTATTTACCTATGGCAATTTGATAAAAAATCAATATGAAAACCTCTTTACTACTGCAAAGATAGTATCAAAATCTTAAAAATTGGCATATATAGCTCTAAAAGCCCAAGAGCCTTAAACATTTTTAAACCTATGGCTCTTGGATCTTAATTTATAATGAATTTATCTTCAATCCAATAAAGAATGTTTTGGGTAATGATAGCCCATAAATATATTTTGAGTCTCTGTTTGGCCCCTTTATTATAATCTTTTTGTATTTGATTAAATATATTCCGTGTTCCTCCACTTATCTCAATTTTCATATTTACTTATAGATAAAGATGTATATAAATAATGCACATATTCATATAAAAACAGCCCATAATATCTACAACTTTAGATATCATGAACTATGATTATTGAAAATATAGTTATTGATAGAGAGCCTGTCCTGATCTTTTATCAGAAAGGTATTTAGCTCTCTGAAATATGATCTAAGATAAGTGTGGAGGAGCCCTGTGTTGATAGTAATGAATAAAAGGGCTTGTTATATGGGTTGAGGCAGTAACTGCTTATATTGAACAATATGGAATGGAACATCTATATCTTCAATATAACTGCTATCAACAGCCTCAAGAGAAGCTATGTTAGATAAACTAATTGAATGTAAAGGAACAGGCAGAAGTATGATGTTGGGTTTCGAATGGAGGTTTATTATCTCCGGTTTTATTCTCCTTTGCCAGCTTATTATATGGGTGTGAATGTACATATATCACACCATTGTATATGTGGCTATGTATAAAATAAATACACAGCTAAAGTAACCTATATATAAAACAGGAGTACCTGAGCTGTGTATTTTATTTTCTTGATAGACATTACAAGAATGCTATTTTATATCTAATCCCGGCTACTATACGAGCTATATACTAATGGCATTTGCATATTTGGTTCATCTGTCCTTAGTATCGCCGAAACAGGCTTCATAAAGTTATATATATCAGTCATTACCCATACATATTGACCATTTACATATTGCTGTTCTTGTGTATACTCAATAGGAATCATTAAGTAATATAGATCTGGGATTGTTGCAGCATCTTTATAATGATCGGCATAATGATTTATAATTGTAGCCAAATTGCTGAAATTGTAAGTGTTAGTAGTGGCATCACGTGTTATAACAGTGTATGTTTTTTCACCTGATTTATACTTGCGGTCTTTAAAGAAGTTCGGTAATGAATCTCTGTTTATTAGTAAGACGCGACTAGGTTTACTTGCGGTAAATCCTTCTTCAGCCTCTGTATGACCTTTTATTTTAAGATTCGCTGCATTGATAGTATAGTTTTCTCCATACTTCTCTTTTGCTTTCTCTAATATCTTCTTAAGAGGTATTTGTAATTCGGTGTACACACCTGCCGGAGCTCTTAAATAAGCTTTTTCCGGACTAGGGCCTACTATACCACTCGGAAATTTGTTCTCTACATGGTTCATCTGTATAACCTCAGGGGTAACATCCATAGCAACAGTTCTCTTTACGATAGAATCCTCAGTGTTAGCAACATTTCTGACTGTAGATCTATAATGTATTCTGAGCTCAGTATAATCAACCTCAACTAAACTACCGGAACCAAATGTTGTAGTAATATACATTCCCTTAAAGAATTCATTAAATTTATCAGTAGAAAGGAATGTATCATAATTCTGTTCTAATTGCTTAAAGAATCTATTGCTCAATTCATCATTTAATTTGGTTTTTACAACTCTGATCCTTGTGCCGGTAGAAGCTGTTAAAGATGAATCTAGCGGACTGGATTGGATTGTAAATACACTTTGTCCTAACATCTTGTTAGGATCATAATATTTTGAAGGGTCTACATTTGTGAAAAAATTAGCTTTTAAACTATTCACTACTTCATACGAACTGAGACCTATCAGTGATGTCGTATCTCCACTAAATGAAGAATAATAGACTGCCAGAAACATAGAGTCTATTGCAAATGTATTCTTTTCGAATATTGTATCATCCGGACAGCGGAATTCGCAAAGATAGTCAGATTTTATCTTTCCGAATGTCGGATCATCATATTCTCCTAACAGACCAAATATTGTACGGGCATATACCGAATCTTCAAAAGAGTAGGTGGAAGCTGTTATCGGAATTGTATCGCCTACTGCATATATACCATCACCACCAGGTTGTATGCTGTTTCCTATTTCACTGAGATCGTCATCACAGGCTACAAATATAAGAGCAATGAAGGCAGCTGCCAGAATCAGTAAATTTTTAATCTTCATTTAAATTAAATGTTTAAAAATAAGTAACAGAAGTATTTAATGCAACATTTTTTAAATATAACTAATTGTTGTTATACACAGAAGCAATAAATGGGTCTGTGACCTTAAATTGGGTTTCAAATATCCAAAAAAATGCTGTTCATTAAAAGTAAAACAGCATTTTTCTCTTTTTATTTTAGATACTTTAAAGATTTTCGTAAAAATTATTGATAGAGTCAGCCGAAGATTCCCAATTTCCCTGATATGGAAGGAATTGTTTCCCTGATTTATTTACACAATCAAGTATGTTCGGGTTAATATTTTCCTGACTTTGAATTATACCGTCCGCGTATTTTACCGCAAAATTAGAAAGGGTTTCATAGTTAACCTCTCCTTTCAGGTCTGCAATATCCTTATCTTTGATTCCGTCAAACTTCAATTTGTTAATGAAGCTATTATTGAAGGTCTGTTTGAAGTCATCATTATATAAAGAATATACGATCTTTGAATTCTTAAAACAAGGATCGTCAGCATAAGCTGTTTTTATATACAATCCGGTCAGAGCAGTCATCCAACCATGACAATCAATAACATCCGGTATCCAACGTAGCTTCTTTATTGTTTCCAAAACACCTCTTATATAGAAGATGCTTCGTTCGTCATTATCTGGAAACTCTACATCATTGTCATCTGCTATCATATGCTTTCTTTTGAAGTAATCGTCATTATCTATAAAATAGATTTGCATACGTGCAGCTTGTATAGATGCCACTTTTATGATCAAAGGATGATCTGTATCATCTATAATCAGATTCATTCCCGAAAGTCGGATAACCTCATGAAGCTGATTCCTTCTTTCGTTGATATTACCAAATTTAGGCATAAAGGTTCTGATTTCCTGGCCTTTTTCCTGTATAGCTTGTGGTAGGTATCTGCAATTTGTGGCAATTGGCGAATCTGGTAAGTAAGGAGTAATCTCCTGTGTAATGTATAAAACTTTTTTTGTACCCATTTATTAAATCCTCTTTCTTTTTGAGACTACAAAGATAATAAAAAAAAATCTTGTTTTTTGCAACTTTAGCTTGACAAAATTGAATGCAATCTTTTTTAAGGGTTTATTTAAATTTTTATTATTCAATTTTTTAGAGTTTGTTTTCAAATATGATTCTCTCAAAAAGTAACACTTTATACTATTGCCATTTTAATTATATAGTGTCTTTAGTATAAGTCTTCGTGCCCTTTGTGGTTTTGGTTTACTTTCATTATGAAGTAATCACTATGAAATACAAAAAGTGACAAAAGTGACAGTTTTTAGTTACAAGTTACAAGCAAATTATTCATTTTTAGTTCTTCATTTTTCATTCCTCTTCATCTACTTCCTCCACTCGATAAAGATACCCCGGAGGCAAACAATAATCCCTTACTAATATCTTCTTTTTTCCCTTTACCTTACCCTCTTCTAAAATCGGTGTGTCTTTATCATCTTTTTCAAGTTCTTCTGATTTGGTAATTTTCACTTCCTTATTCTGAATTGTTTCAGGGCTACCGCGCGAATCCTTTTGCGTGGTTAATTCATTTTGTTCTTCAAATTTATCTGCTTCGCGGACTCCTCCCCATTCGGGGGAGGTTGGGAGGGGGCTACTGCTAACCGGAGGTGGCTGGGATGAGGCTCCCTTCAAACTCTTACCCAAATTTACCAGCATTTCCGATACATCTTTATTCGTAACAGTTATATTGAAAACCGCCTGATTTCCCTCCAATTCATCCTTTTTACAACTCTTATCTTGCAATACAAAACGGATTGCTTTATCATCTGGAGCATATTCCTTTTCTTTTACTATCCTTGCCTTTACCTTCCATCCTGAAGGATCATTATAGTCAGGAGTATACACAGTCCGCACTTCTGTTACGACATATCTTTCCAGTTTGCGTTTGAGTGAACAGCGAGCCAATGCTTTGCTTATAATTTTTCATCACAATGTGCCAGAGCATCTTCTATAGCCTCTTTAAATCCGGGTTTTGAATCTTTCCATTCGTAGAATGATTTTCGTGTAATTCCTAGAATTTCACATACTTCAGT
>USOX01000001.1 GCA_900556485.1 uncultured Dysgonomonas sp. | reverse complement strand
AAGACTCTTATATCTTACTCAACTGGTGGTATACTTTTCAATTATTTTAGTGGACTACTTTTCAATTATTATTTACATTGTCCAATGCTGTAAACGAGTACATCACCCTGATAAAAAACGACAAGAACATTGTTCCCTCATTCAATACGTTTTATGAGTTCATTGGTAATGAATATCGCAAAAGTATTGACAGCAAAAGAGTACGGGAAAAGGATTTTGATATTGACAATTTCCTTTTTATCCTCGAACCATTTTACAAAGGGGGTGAATATGACTATCTCTTGAATTCCGATCAGGAACTGGACTTGCTGAACAAACGCTTTATCGTATTCGAAATTGATAAAGTGAAGGATAACGCCGTTCTTTTCCCCATCATCACAATTATCATTATGGAGGTGTTTATCAATAAGATGCGTCGCCTAAAAGGGGTCAGAAAGGTAATACTTCTGGAAGAAGCCTGGAAAGCAATCGCTACCGATTCCATGGCCATGTATTTGAAATATTTGTTCAAAACGGTTCGTAAGTTTTTCGGTGAGGCAGTGGTCGTTACGCAGGAAGTGGATGATATTATCCATTCCCCTATTGTCAAGGAAGCCATCATCACGAACAGCGATTGTAAAATTCTGTTAGACCAGCGAAAGTATATGAATAAATTCGATGGTATCCAGAATATGCTCGGGCTGACAGACAAAGAACGCGGGCAGATACTTTCCATTAACATGGCAAATGACCCTGCAAGATTCTATAAAGAAGTGTGGATTGGACTTGGTGGTGCACAGTCGGCAGTCTATGCGACAGAGGTTTCACGAAGTGAATATCTGACATATACTACCGAAGAAATGGAAAAAGTAGAAGTCTTCCGACTTGCTGAAGAATTAGGAGGAGATCTGGAACTCGCCATCAAACGGCTCTCCATGAAGGAAGAAAAATAAGTATTTATCAATCAATAATTTATTAATTAAAATTCGAAATGAATATGAAGATAAAAATTTTCATGTTATGCGTGAGCTGTATGCTTGCCATAACCGGGGCGAAAGCCCAGTGGGTTGTTGCCGACCCGGGAAATCTGGCACAAGGTATCATCAATGCCACAAAAAACATTGTACATACTTCGAGTACCGCCAGTAATATGCTGAACAATTTTAAGGAGGTTCAAAAGGTCTATAATCAAGGCCGCGAATATTACGATGCGCTGAAAGCAGTGAACAACCTGGTAAAAGATGCCCGCAAGGTTCAGAAAACGATTTTGATGGTCGGCGATATTACCGACATCTACGTGAACAGCTTTGAAAAAATGCTCACTGACGACAATTTTACAGTGGAGGAACTGGCTGCCATAGCCAACGGATATACTAAGCTGCTTAACGAATCCGACGATGTATTGCAGGAACTTAAAGGTGTTGTCAATGCCAGTACCCTGTCCCTGTCCGATAAGGAACGGATGGAAGTTATAGACAACGCCTACAGTAAGATGTCGGAATACCGCAGTCTGGTAAAGTATTATACCAATAAAAATATTTCGGTATCACTTCTCCGGGCAAAAGAAAAAAACTCTACCCAACGTGTATTGGATTTGTACGGAACCGAAAACGAAAGATACTGGTAAGCTATGGAATTTGATAGTATTCATCAGATACTTCGTGAACTATACAATGACATGATGCCTCTCTGCGGCGACCTTATCGGGGTCGCCAAAGGGATTGCCGGAATCGGTGCGTTGCTTTACGTCGCTTCCCGTGTGTGGCAAAGTATAGCACGGGCAGAGCAGATTGATGTATATCCGTTGCTTCGTCCTTTCGCTATCGGCATTTGTATTATGTTCTTCCCCACATTGGTATTAGGTACGATAAACAGTGTATTGAATCCTGTTGTACGAGGTGCGCATGGGATACTCGGACAACAGACACTGGATATGAAACAGTTGGCAGAAACCAAAGACAAGCTTGAAATCGAACAGAAAAAGAAGAATAATGAAACCGCTTATCTGGTCGATCAGGCAGAGTTTGATAAAAAGCTGGAAGAACTCGGCATTATGGATGCACCTGAAATGGCAGGAATGTATATAGAACGTGCATTCTATGACATGAAAAAATGGTTTCAGAACCTCTTCCGCTCATTTTTAGAAACGCTCTTTAATGCTGCTGCCCTCATTGTGGATGTGATACGAACGTTTTTCCTGATTGTTTTGGCGATTCTCGGACCGATAGCCTTTGCCATATCTGTGTTTGATGGCTTCCAATCGACACTTGTGCAATGGCTCACCCGCTATGTCAGCGTGTATTTGTGGCTTCCCGTATCGGATTTATTTAGTTCCATCATGGCTCGCCTGCAATCACGTATGTTGGAAAGTGATATTATCCGTATGCAAAACGACCCTAGTTATTCACTGGATGCTTCGGACGGAGTGTATGTGGTCTTCCTGCTTATCGGTATTGTGGGATTCTTTACGATTCCGACTGTTGCCGGATGGATTATCCAGGCAGGAGGAATGGGGAACTTCGGTAAAAACGTTAATCAAGCCACTTCCAAAGGTGCTTCTGTAGCAGGTGCAGGCGCAGGTGCGGCAGCCGGAAATATTATGGGAAGATTGAAAGGTAACGGTGGCGGTTCCGGAAGCAGTAGCGGGAACTCTGACAATAATGGTGGAAATGGAAGCCAACCCCGGGGACGGAACTATTCCACAGGAGGCGGGAGTTCCGGTTCTTCGGATAGAACTACTTAAATCATGAGTATTAATTCAAAAATCAAACATTCAAAAGAAATAAAAGAAAATGGAATTTAAGTCATTAAAAAATATCGAAACCAGTTTTCGTCAGATAAGGCTTTTCAGCATCATATTTCTTTGTTTGTGCGCCATAGTCGCAGGGTACTCCGTATGGAGTGCCTACGACTTTGCCGAGAAACAGAGGGAGAAGATTTACGTATTGGACGATGGAAAGTCATTGATGCTCGCCCTTTCGCAAGACCTGTCACAAAACCGTCCGGTAGAAGCAAGGGAACACGTCAAACGCTTTCATGAGCTGTTCTTTACGCTATCGCCGGATAAGAATGCGATAGAGAACAATATTAAGCGGGCAATGGTGCTTTGTGATAAGACCGCCTTCAATTACTATAAAGATATGGCGGAGAAGGGGTATTACAACCGAATAATATCCGGCAATATCATTCAGAATGTAATTGTGGACAGTATCAGATGTAATTACGATGTATATCCGTATCAGGTAGCGACTTATGCCCGGCAGATCATCATCAGGGAAAGTAACCTGACGGAACGCTCGCTGGTTACTACTTGTCAGCTTCTCAATACATCCCGTTCGGACGATAACCCTCACGGTTTCTTTATGGAGAACTTCGACATAAAAGAAAACAAGGATATCATGACTGTTGACCGCTAATATCTTAAAGATGATGAAATATATAAGACAGATTTTTAAAGAGATAGGCTACAGCATCAGTGACTTTTTACGCCGGATCTGCGGAGGGCTTTCTCCCGATGCACGCCTAACCGTCATTTTGTCCATGATGCTGATTTTCACCGTTGGAAATCTCTATTTCACAATTTCCACCATATATAACTGGGGACGCAAAGATGGAAAGCATGAGATGCCCGAAGTACAACATATCGAGGGTTGGGGTATTATGGGACACGATGTTGAGAATGATACGATGAATCGGTTGGAATGGATAGATTCTCCGATTGATATTTATCTGCAAGACACGGATAGTATAAACAACAAATTTGTAATAAACAATGAAGAAAGAACATGAAAAAATAGATCCTGCCCGGGAGCAGGAGAAAGAAAAGCAGAGGCAGCAACTCAAAAAGTATGGCTTCTTTGCTTTGATTGGGATTATCTTCCTGGGCGCATTGTATCTGATTTTTGCTCCGTCTTCTTCGGATAAGCAAAAAGAGGAACAGGGAAAAGGCTTTAACACAGAAATTCCTGACCCGAACAATCAGGGAATCATCGGCGACAAACAGAAAGCCTATGAACAGGAAGCCTTGATGCGTAACAGGAATGATAAACGTAAATCGCTGGAGGACTTTTCTTCCCTCATTGGGGATGAAAAAGATGTGATAAAAGAAAATGTGATTGAGATAACCGAAGAGAAGGCAAGCCGTAGTGATAATGCTATTCGGAACTCGGCTTCTTCTTACCGGAATATCAGCAGTACACTCAGCCATTTCTATGAACAGCCTGCCACCGAAGTAGATGAGCAGGCACAGCTGGAACTTCAGTGGCGTGTTCAGGAGCTGGAGCGGAAACTGGAAGAAGAAGCTGCAAAGAAGAATGCCGTTGACGACCAACTTGCCCTTATGGAGAAATCCTATCAGTTGGCAGCAAAGTATATGCCAAGCGGACAGCAGGCAACCCAAAATCAACCAGTAGAAGACGATATAACCCTTGAAGCGGGAGGTGCAAAAGGTAGTTCTTCCTATAATAATGGTGGTAGGAATGATAAGGCACAGGTATCTGTCATCAAACAGGTACACGAGCAAACGGTTTCGACTTTGGCTCAGCATATTCCCAATTCGGAATTTATAGCAAGTTTCAATCAGCCTCGTAATCTGGGTTTTAATACAATGGATGCTTCTATAGGAGTAAATGAAAAGAACACTATTTCGGCGGTAATCCATGATGACCAGACACTGATTAGCGGTCAAAGTGTGCGGCTACGGCTCACGGAAGCCATGATTGCGGGAACAACGGTTATTCCTATCAATTCTCTTTTGACGGGAACGGCTGCATTGCAAGGTGAGAGGCTGGGCATTTCTATCAACTCCATAGAAATAGGTGGAGCCATTATTCCAGTGGAAATCCTTGTCTATGATTCTGACGGGCAAAGAGGAATTTTTATTCCGAACTCATTGGAATTGGATGCAGTCAAAGAGATTGCAGCCAATATGGGAAGTTCAGTTGGTTCAAGTTTTACAATAACCGACAATGCCGGAGCACAGATAACATCAGATCTGACTAAGGGGGCAATACAGGGTGTCAGCCAGTATATGCAGAAGAAAATCCGGCAGGTCAAAGTTCATCTGAAAAGTGGCTACAGAGTGCTTTTGTTACCTAAGCAGAACTAACAAATTTATTTTATCCACAAATTAATTCAACGTTTGAAGTAGCGAGAGCAGAAACCAAGCTTGCTTGGGGTATGCCAAGTCACGACAAACGACTAAATCTATTGAAAGTAAAATCAGAAAATGAAAAAGTATTTTTTAATGTTCGCTATCGTAGCGAGTACAGTGCTGTCTGTTCATGCACAAACTATAAGTGAAGAGGTTGTAACGGTTAACCAGTCATCCGAAGAGATGCAGGAGGATTTGCATCAGGTATTAAACCCAACATTCGGGGACTATTATGAAGGTCTGACCAAGAAAATAACTTTCGACCGAATGATTCCTCCATACGGGCTGGAAGTGACTTTCGATAAAACAACGCATATTATTTTCCCGTCATCCATTCGTTATGTGGATCTGGGTTCATCGAATATTATTGCGGGGAAAGCAGGGAGTTCGGAAAATATCCTTCGTGTGAAAGCATCTGTCAGGGGATTTGAGTCGGAAACCAACCTTGCAGTAATTACGGATGAAGGAAGTTACTATACCTATAATGTAAAATATGCAGATGAGCCGGAAAAACTCAATATCGAAATGCGGGATTTTATGCATGATGGCATTGTAACCAACCGCCCTAACAATTCGCTTGATATCTACCTGAAGGAACTCGGAAGCGAGTCGCCTCGTGTCGTGTACCTCATCAATCGTGCCATTTATAAGGATAACAAACGGCATATCAAACATATCGGAGGGAAACGTTTTGGAATCCAGTACACGCTGAAAGGAATTTATTCGCATAATAATTTATTGTATTTGCACACTCAGATCAAAAATTCAACCAACGTACCATTTGATATTGATTTTGTGCGCATGAAAGTCGTTGATAAGAAATTAACCAAACGTACCGCCATTCAGGAAACGGTTATCTATCCGCTTCGTGCCTATAATTTCATAACTACGGTCGGAGCCAATGGTACGGAAAGAACGGTTTTTGCATTGGACAAAATAACCATTCCTGCCGATAAGTTGCTTATTATCGAAGTGTTTGAAAAGAATGGTGGCCGGAACCAAACTTTTACTATTGAGAACGCAGACCTTATTCGCGCTAAACAAATCAACGAACTAAAAGTACGATAATGAAGCGGATAGTATTATTAATGATTTTGTGCCTTGCCCTCATCGGGCAGGCACATGCCCAGCGTTACTTGCCAGGACAAAAAGGGTTACAATTCTCAGTAGGTGCAGTAGATGGATTTCGTTTGGAAAAAGGCGATAAGCAAGCATTTGCCGGAGGTATTGCCCTTTCAACTTACACAAAGAACGGTAATCGCTGGGTGTTCGGTGGAGAATATCTCCAGAAGTCCCACCTGTATAAAACGGAGTTAATACCTACTGCTCAATTCACACTGGAAGGAGGATATTACTATAAGTTCCTGAGTGATCCCCGTAAGATATTTTTCTTTTCTGTTGGGGCTTCGGCTATGGCTGGATATGAAACGGTAAATTGGGGAGAGTCGCTGCTTTTTGATGGTTCGACCATTACGGATGATGATAATTTCCTGTATGGTGGAGCAGTAACCTTTGAGATTGAGACATATCTATCCGATCGCATTGTGTTACTGCTTAACGTTCGGGAACGTATTCTGGGTGGTTCTTCCATAAACCTGTTCCATACCCAAATCGGAGCAGGGATAAAATTCATTATTAATTAGAAGTTTAACAAATAAAATTCATAAAAATGAGAAGGTCTTTTTCTTACATACTATTTACGCTATTGCTCGCCGCAATAGCGTGTGCCTGTAGCGACAATATTGATATTAAGCAGGATTATGAATTCACGGTTACTCACTTGCCTGTGCCGAAAAAGCTGCAAGTAAATGAGGTAGCTGAAATACGTTGTACACTGCATCGTGAGGGGGAGTATAATAATACCCAGTATTATCTGCGTTACTTCCAATATGATGGAGAGGGTCAGTTATGGATGGATGACGGAGAACCGTTTCTGCCGAATGATACTTATGAGCTGAATAATAGATCATTCCGGCTTTACTTCCGCTCGTTATCAGAAGATGCACATAATGTAGAGGTGGTTTTCTTTGATTCGTTTGGGAAGGAGTTTATGCTTTCTTTTACATTTAATAATGAGCAGGGAGATAAAGAGGAAAGCAATGATGATACTTAACGAAAAAACATTTCACTGCATTGAAATTATTTTTTCACTGCATCGAAATATATAATTGTGTGCAAATAAAACCGGGCAGGAAATCTCTCTTGTCCGGTTTATTTTTTTAATTAAATATTTGATGCTTTATGAAATTTATCATTTCATTCTGCCACCAAATTTCTGAATGAACAACTGGGCTACTTCTTCATTCAGCGATTGTTCCAATCCAGTGATAAACATTTGCAGCATTTCATCATTTGCAATGTCATAATACATATTCCAGCTCAATACGGTTTTTTCCTCTTTTTCTTCTATTGTTACCAATAAAAGTGATTGTTCAAAACCCATAGGATGTGGTTCTTCATCAAGAGAAGCCCAACCTTGATTAGATTCATACCAAACCATTGCGGAACGAGCAACCATATCCTCACCACCATCCTCAGCTTCATAGTTGATAGTATATTCGGTGCATCTACCTGAATCGTTTGTTTTTGATTCGACACTATTTACACCGCAGCAGTCAGAAAAAACATTTGCCGGGTTGCCCACAAACTGCCACACTTCATCGACCGATGCATTTAACTCTATCATAATACCGTTTCTCTGTGGGCTGGTTACCCATTTATCTGCTGATGGAAATTTCATAGTATAACTCATTATGTTCTTATTAATTCAACGGATAGTTTCTGGATTGCGCAATCAAATACTCCTCAACTGTTAGTTTCTGGGCATCAGTAGCTTTACTTACCAACCCATATTTCTTGATCAACTCTTTCAGGTATTTAGGAGAAAGGTGTAGATATGCTGAAAAATCTTCGTGATAATTCAGTCCAAAACCAATCATTACACCGTCTTCCTCATCTTCATGGTTCAGCATGAAAACAAAATAATTCTTTTCGTTGTCAGCTTGGATATTCAAAATGATTTCAGCATCCGTAAGTGGTTCTATTGGAGGAAAATTTTCATCTAATACTTCATATTCATAATCTATCCATCCAAACCTCCGATAAGATGTAAACAACTCCCGAAGTTCATCAGTCGATAGATGGGACATATTGTAAAATACTTCAGCCATAATTCAGAGGAAATAATTTCCGGTAAAGATAACCATATACTATAAGAAAAGGAATAAAAACCGATACCTTTGCACTTGAAAATTAATTGAATCGATCCTGACACCATGAATAAACCTCAAGAATTAGCCATCGTTAAAAAACTAACCCAAATAGATGACGAACACCGTATTGTCTTAAATGAAATTGGCTGGACAAGTCGCGTCTATATCGTTGACAATGGCAAATTTGTTTTTAAATTCCCCAGAGGCAAAAAATATAAGGAAGAATGTGAACACGAATTTAGCATTTTAAAACTCATCAGCGAATATGAATTCAATGTAAATCTTCCGGTAATTAAATGGCTTGGTGAGGACACTTCTTATGCAGGTTTTCATGGCGTTCAGGGAAAATCAATTACAGCAAAATCCGTAGATAAGTTAAGCGAGAGACAGAAGAGAGATGTGGGTACTCAAATAGGTTTGTTCCTGAAAAAGCTCCATACGATTGACTACAAAGGAGATAGTCCAACGGATGAAAGCAGCGAAATAGAATCATTCCAAAAATCCTTTTTTAAGAAAAAGCGCACATTAAAAAAGCATTTTAATGAAAGCGAATTGGACGCCATTGAAGAACTCGTAACAAGTCTGCCTCTAAAATCCGCAAATCTGGGCACAGAATACGTTTTTTGCCATTGTGATTTAGGCTACAATAATATACTATTAACCGACGATTGCAAAGTAGGGATAATCGATTTTGGCGATGCCGGTATTTTCGAAAAGTCGTACGACTTTACCGGACTCGAAGATGATACGATGTTAGACGCTACAATAGTAGCTTATGGCGGCGACGAAGTTCTAAGAGAAAAAGTCGCCATCCGACGACAACTTTTGCCATTAATGGAAATGCTGTTCTTAATTGACAGAAAGGACGAAGAAGGTATTGTACAATGTGCAGGCAGGATGCGGAATAATATTGCTGTTTTACGTACCTTTGCCCCATGCTCAAAGAATACACCATAGCCGATATCCTCCAATCCCCGCAGGAAACCATCCCCTATTACATAGGCACCTTCGAAGGAACGGACGACCCCAACATCGAGTGGCCTCACCGCCATACGTTCTATTCGCTGGTATGGTTTACCGAAGGAACCGGCTTTTATGTGGTAGATTTTCAGGAGTACGAAATCAGGAAAGACCGGATATTTTTTGTAAACCCCAAGCAAGTGCATAACTGGGATTATTCCGAAAACAGCCGCGGCTATGTATTGATGATCGACCTCATGTTCGCCCGTCAGCTGCAACTCGAATCACATTATCCTTATGTAGATATTACCACACAAAACGCCTTTCTGCAAGAATTATTCACTAACCTGCTCGACGAAAGCAGCAAGGACGATACCCTTTCTTCCATAGCCATACAATCAGGCATATCCTATCTATACGCTGTACTCGCACGCATTGCCAACGATAACGGCCCTCATTATCCGGCCGCAAACCAAACCATTGATACATTCAGGAAACTCGTTTACGAAAACCACACCCTCCACAAAGTCGAAGACTATGCACGTAAAATGAACCTCCCCGAAGACACATTCAACACACTGATAAAAACATCCACCGGAATCTCCGCCAAGCAATATATCCTCGACTTGAAAATAACCGAAGCCAAACGTCAGTTAATCTATTCGCAGTTTAATATCAACGAAATTGCCTTTAATATTGGTTTCGAAGATCCGTCATACTTCACCCGCTTATTTAAAAAGAAAACCAATCTTTCACCTTCCGCTTTTCTGAGAAAGTACAGAAAACAGCTATAAAAAGTCCTACCCCTACACCTGCTCATCGCCCTACCTTTGTACTGTTAATTAAACAGCTACAAAAAAGATGAATAATTTAGAAATCGTACAAAAGTATTTTTCCCTGTTCCTGGTAGGTAAAACACAGGAAGCATTCGAACTGATTAGCGATAACGCCGTATGGACAATAAAAGGTTCCAATAATGTTCCTACAGTCGGACGATGGGAAGGCAAAGAACAGATCGCAACATTTTTCAACCGCTTTTCTCAGAATTTCGAACCAAAAGAATTTAATATCATTCATTACTTTACGACAGATGATAAAGTTTTCGTTACAGGTAACTTTACCCACTTGGTAAAACCCACCCAAAAGCTGATAATCAGCGACTGGATGATTCAATTCACATTGGAAAACAGCAAAATCACAGGTTATAAAATCCTCGAAGATTCTTACGGCCTTTACCTTTCATTCTTAAAAGATTAAACTTATGCTTATATATAAAGGAAAAGCAGCTGATTATTTTTACCAACAGACAGGAGAAGGAATTCCTGTTATTTTCGCTCATGGTCTGTTTGTTGACCATACTATTTTTGATACACAGGTTGAAAGTTTGCAGGAAAGCTATACCTGTTACTCTTTCGATTTGCCCGCTCACGGAAAATCAACATTTAATCCCGATGGTTGGACACTTGAAGATATTGCGGAGGATTTTAAGAAGTTTATAATCGACAATGACATTAAGAAACCGATGCTTGTTGGCTTATCTCAAGGCGGAATGGTATTTATGCTTCTTGCTGCCAGTCATCCGGAATTGGTCGGACGATTGGTATTGGTAGGCAGCAGCCACCTTGCCGAATATCCAGACCGGATACCTTTATGGAAAGAAAGAATAGAAGTATTTCGCAACGGCGATAAAAGGCAGATTGAAGCGATGATTGAAAGAGTCCAACAAGCAATAGTCGGAAAACATTTTCTTACTAATCATACGGCACTGCGTGAAAAAGAATTGCAGGTAATGAAAAATAACAACTTTCAGGCAATGATACCAGCAACAGAAGCCGCCGTAATCAACCGTACAGATGTCAGCGGAAAATTAGAAAACATAACCTGTCCAACACTCATTGTTGTCGGCACGGAAGACCATGCTACCCCCATAGAGATTGCCGAAGAAATGAAAAGCAAGATTCAGAATGCTTCGTTAGCAATCATCCCCGGAGTTGGACACCATGCACCGATAGAGGCAGCACAGTTGTTTACCAATGAACTAACAGCCTTTTTAAATCATAACGCCTTATGAAGAAATATTTTTCCGACCGCTACGCCCGCGGTTGGAACAAATTACAGGAAATAGACGGCGAAGCCGGAGAAAGAGTAGTCAACGGATTAAAAGATATCTCCCCCGATTTAGGAAGATTTATTATAGAATATTCCTTCGGAGACGTTTACAGTTTGCCATTGCTCGATAACAAATCCAAAGAAGTAGCCGCCGTCGCCTCACTGATAGCACAGCGTGCCGTTCCAGAAATGAAAGTCCATTTCAACGGAGCGTTAAACTCCGGCTGTACCGTGACCGAAGTAAAAGAACTGGTACTGCATCTATCCGTTTATGTGGGCTTCCCGAAAGCCATCTGCGCCATGAATACCCTGAAAGAAGTCTTGGCAGAACGCAAAGCAGAGGGCATAAATGATACGCAGGGAGAAGGAACCGTCGTAAACGATCGTCTTTCACGCTACGAAAAAGGTTCGGAATATCTTTCCCAATTAGACGCAAATCAAGAGCGGCTATTGAAAGAAACTTTCGATAATTTCTCTCCCGAACTGGTACGCTTTGTCATCGAATACGGCTACGGTGATATTTATTCGCGGGAAAGCCTCGATAAAAGATACCGCCAGATAGCCACCATTGCAGCATTGACAACGCTGGGAAATGCTTCTTCCCAACTGGATTTTCATATCCGCGCAGGATTAAATATCGGACTGACGAAAGATGAAATTAAGGAAGTGATGCTCTTAATGTCAGTATATGCAGGTTTTCCGGCAGCAATCAACGGGATGAATGTTTTGAAAGACTTGTAATTGATTTCCCAGGAAGAAACTATCAAAATGCCACTCAGGCAACCTTGCAACCACGAACTGCGCACGTTTAGCCGACGATACTATCCACCTCATCCACCTTATTTACTTCGCCCTCCTTATTTTTATTCATAATGTTTCCTTCCTTATCAATCACATAAAATCCTCTTTCAGGGGTATATTCGGCAGCAAATAACTCGTCATACTTATCATATCCCAACTCACCCAGATGCTTGTTCAGCCAATCTTCATCATGTCCCGAACTCTCTAGTTCTTCCTTTACGATATCGCCGTTACTAATCAACAGGTAAGATTCCGAGCCTTTGCTCTTTTTGATGATGGTAAATTCGCCATCCGTTTCAAACACCACTTCGTCAACATCCAGCAGTGAAAAGATTTCGCTTTCCCTCAACTTCGCCCGAAACTGGTCTATACCCAGATTGTTCCTTTTGAGCATTTGAAGGTCTATCCTGCCATCCTTAATCAGCGTTTCGGGTTCACCGTGAATCAGTTTACTGAAGAAGTTTATACGCAATAACAGCCTGACCAGCATATTAAGCACGAACCACACGAGCATGGCAAAGCCCAGAATCCACACACGGGTATCGGGCATATAGATAATGCTACCCACCAATGCCCCAAGTACGATGGTGTTTACGGTGTCGAGTGGTGTGAGGTTTGCCATTTGCGTTTTGCCGGTCATGCGCAGGAAGAGCAGTACCCCAATCATACCGATGATGAGTTTGATGACGATGGACCAATACATATTCTAATAGTTTTTTTTCTAAAACTCAACCCCGATCCCCATAGAAAGGAAATGAAAAGCCGACATGGTGTAAACCCTGTCCGAGTCGGAACCACCTTCAAGTAAGCGATAACCGGCTGTGGCAGAAATCATGGGAGTGATTTGATATTTCGCACCTGCAAACACGTCTTCGGCCCTGCCGGCTTTCACGGCGAAAGCATCGCCATAGGAGAGCAGGCTCAGGCGTTCGGTTGCCTTCCATTCGATATAATAGGATAACAGCGGGGCAACGCCGACATTCGAAAACTTTGCTTTCTTGTCCCGGTCTTCCAATGAAATATAGGCATCCCTTAACAAGAGCGTCGCACCCAGTTCGAAGTTAAAGCGCGGCCGTTCCACGATCCGGTAACGATATCCCAGGCGATAGGTGTTGAAACTATAATCGGCTTCAATCGGGCTGCCTGTGGCAAAAAGTACACGGTCGTATAAAACGTCTTCTTTGGCTACTCCTTCGAAACTGTCGCTCACCCAAGCGGCGGTCAGGATCACATAATGGCGTTTGTAGTTGTATTTCAACTCTATACGCGGAGAAAAGGAGGCATTATGTTTCCGGTTATAATCGTCGTTGAGGAATATGCGTGTGCCCTCCTCATTGTTGGGACGCTGTACGGTGTTACGTGTGCCGAATGCCACTTGCGGCATCAGGCGTATCTGCCACCCGGATTGGGCTTCTACCTGTATGGCAAAGCAAAACAAGAGAGCGATAAGAAGATAACGTTTCATGATTCGGAAGTTTTAATGTTGTTGTAACAACTCTGTCCGGGGAAAAGTTTATTTCACTTTCGAAACCAGATAAACGCCTGCCATAACAAGCATCAAAGCCAGTACTTTATTCCAACCAAAAATATCCTGACCGACGATTATCTACTTTATCTTCAATCCCGGTATTAATGGGGTCGTATCTATCAATTCCAATGACTGAACCATATCCAGCGTTCCTTCCTTATATTTGAGGAAATGAGGTGTTTTAATGTGCTTCTGATAAGCGTCTTCATCAGCATAAATTTCAAGGATAACCACCTTATTGGGATTATCTTTTTCCGAAACGGCATATAGGGTAAGCACTCCCGGCTCCAAACGCATCGAGGCTTCAATCTCTTCTTTCAGGAAAGCGTTGTATTCGTTCAGCCGGGTAGAATCTACCGTAATCATGGATAGGCGTACTTTGTTATTTTCTGGCGGAATGGAATTATCGTTCATAGTAGTTTCCTTATTGTTGTTCCCACTATTTGATGAACAGTTTGCAAAGACTACCATAAGCACAACTGTGGCAATGAAAAATGGAAATACTTTCTTTATCATCTTCCTTTAACTACTTTATCAAGTATCAGTGAGGCATTAGCACCTTGCCGATGGCTTACTGATGTTTGTATAATAGATACAACCTGCTTTAGCTGTGGTTCAGTAAGTCCCACATTCATTCCCATATTCATGTGCGATTGCAGCATGGGGTCTACTCCGGTCATGGATGCCAGGGCTGAGATTGTAGCCAGTTCACGTTCCGGATAAGTCAATACATCCCGTTCGAATATATCTGCAAAGAGATGTTCTTTGAGGTAAACATCTATGGCAGGTGCAAAGGCATTAGCACCGGAGATGTTTTTCTGGTCGGTAAGCGTCAGCTTTTCCAATACTTCGCGTCCTCGGGTGTATTTGTCCCTTTTATCGGTTATTGGTGACGCTTCCGGACCTTCGGCATCGTTTGTTCCTTTGGCTTTGCGGTCTTCTATTACCGACATAAAGGTGTTTATTCCTTGCAGGCTTCGGGGGAATCCGGCGTAGGCATACATCTGAACGAGTATTTCCTTAATCTGATTTATGGTCAGTCCTGCATCCAAACCCGCATTTAGTTCTGTTTTCAGTATATCGAGGTTACCTGTTGCGGTATTGGCAGCAATGGTTACTATCTTTTGTTGCTTTTGGTTTAAACTGTTATCCATATTTTGGGCATTTATCGGATGTATATTAAAAGACAGTATAGCGGTGAGAACCGCTATGGCTATCCAATTTATTTTATATATGTCTCTATTCATTGCTATTCTGTTATTTGAATATTTCTATTTAACTGCTGCCGCATAATCCTCATCCGAAACAGGTTCGAGCCAGGTGTTTTCGTTGGTCTGCGGATTGCAGGCGATAGCCAGATGGGAGAACACGCTGTCGGGTGCGGCTCCATGCCAATGTTCAATATTGGGAGCTATTTCGATAACATCACCGGGCTCCATTCGCACGGCAGCTTTTCCTCTTTCCTGATAATAGCCTGTGCCACCAACGGCTACAAGTATTTGTCCGCCCGTATGGCTGTGCCAGTTGTTGCGGCAGCCGGGTTCGAAGGTTACGTTCGACATGGGTACATTTAACTCACTCATTTTAGTAAGTGGGGCAAGCCATGATTTACCTGAGAAATATTGTGCGTAAGCGGTGTTTTCTTCGCCTACCGGGAAGTCGCTGATTTTGGGTATTTCTGTATTCATATTTTCTATTTTTTGATTTTGTTCTTGTTTACGCTGATTGCTGCATCCTGTAAGTACAATCATTGAGGCAAACAGGAGGGATATTATTTTTTTCTTTTTCATCTTTATTCTTGTCATTGGGGTTAGTATTATAATGCTTTTAATCGACTTTCTGTTCAAATCTTACTCTCACATCGCCGGGAACATTAAGGGCATTTATGCCCGAATCGTTGATATGTCCTATCTTAATAAGGGAGTTGCTGCTCGAAAAGCTTTTGTAGAAAATAGCCACATTGCTCCACGGTTCATAAATGGTTATATCACCCGGTGCAGGGGTACATCCTCTTGGGGCTCCGTTGACATCAAGAGCCGGAGAAGGATAGAATATTTTTTCCGTATTGCTGTAATCATTCAGTGTTACTTCGAGGGGCAGGCGCGACAGGAAATCGCGGGCTGCAACATTGTCTTCCATAGTGGCGGTAATTGTTTGATCGCCAACTTTGATAGTTATCATACGTGAGTTGTTTCCGGATTGTTCGGTATCATCGTTGTCCATATTGGGCGAATCTCCGTCGCAAGCTGTTACCGTCATTGCCAGTAATAGCATAAGAGGGAATAATACTAACTTTTTCATAAGCATCTTTATTTTTTGAATATCATACTCTAACTTCATTTTACAAAATTACAGGGTATCAGCCAATGGGTTTGTATACATATTCCGGATTGTTGTACCATTATTACTGTTTCCGGTTTTTTAGGTGTATATCATTCATTTATAATACATATCTTTGAAAAAGAAATCAGATTTACACGTTATGGAAGAAGTGATAAAAGTGGATACAATAAACCAGTACAACAAGCTTTTCGGGTTGGAAACGCTTCATCCGCTGGTGGCGGTTGTCGATTTATCAAAGGCTGAAAAATGGCCGTCGCACTACCGTTTCAACTATGGTGTATATTGTCTGTACCTCAAAGATAATATATGCGGAAAAATACGCTACGGACGCCAGATGTATGACTTTGAGGAAGGTTCTATCATCGGATTCGCTCCCGGGCAGGTAGCTACTACCGAGCTTGATAATGGGGTGAAGCCTTCGGGCATCGGTCTGATTTTCCATCCGGATCTAATACGTGGAACTTCTTTGGGGAAGGAAATAAGAAACTATTCTTTTTTCTCGTATGAATCCAACGAATCGCTGCACCTTTCAGAAAGAGAGCGCAGGATTGTTATGGATTGCTTCGATAAAATCTCCCTCGAACTGGAACATGCTATTGATAATCACAGCAAACGTCTTATTTCCAAAAATATCGAACTGCTGCTTGATTACTGTATGCGTTTCCACGAACGGCAGTTTATCACCCGCCACGAGGCCAATAAGGATGTTGTAACCCGGTTTGAAACCTTACTGGATGAATATTTTGAAGACGAACAACTCAGGCAGCAAGGTTTGCCAACCGTAAAGTATATTGCTGATAAGATTTGCCTTTCACCGAATTACTTTGGTGACCTGATAAAAAAAGAAACGGGTAAAACGGCACAGGAGTACATTCAGAATAAGCTGATTGATACGGCAAAGGAGTGGATACTGGGAACAGATAAAACCGTGAGCCAGATTGCTTTTGAACTGGGATTTCAGTATTCGCAACACTTCAACCGTTTGTTTAAAAAGAATGTGGGTTATACTCCGAATGAGTACAGGAAGATGCAGGCGTAGGAAATATATATTACCCGTTACTTTCATAGGTGTACAGTCCGCAGGAATATGGACTGGGGATTAATTTTTAATCATCCACCTAAAAGTATAATAGTAAAATTAACCACCTGATTTATAAGTCCTACTATTAATTTATTAATTTTACAGTCAAATATAAAACGAATAAAAAACAGAGGTATTTTAGTATGGCACCTAATCTTGTGGGATGGAATGTTGTCTTGGATTCCGATAATGCAGACGAATTATCTGCGTTTTACGAAAAACTTCTTGGCTGGACGAGATTTCCCGGCGAGGAATTTACAGTTTTAGCTAATATCAACCAGAAAGGATTTCCAACCTGGATAACCTTTCAGCAAGTAGATAATTATGTACCGCCTGTGTGGCCTGCGACAACGGACGAGCAACAGCAGATGGAACATTTGGATTTCCATGTCAAGGATGTGGAAGAAGCAGTAAAATATGCTCTTTCGTGTGGCGCTACTATGGCTGAAACCCAATATGATGAAGGTTGGCGGGTGATGATTGACCCTTGCGGACATCCGTTCTGCCTGTTACCGCCACCACCCTGGATGAAGGAAGTATAGAGTGATGGGGATCTGCATTAAATTTATCTAAATTCTTAAAATTCCCCTATAACCCCTTTATACTCTTTTGCAGCTTCTAATAAAGGCCCTTTTGCGCCCATCATGAAAGCGATGTTACTACTCCGGATACACATCAATTTATCACCCGTTTTCAAATTATAAGCAGATAGAATATCTCTTGTAAGTTGAACTACTCCGGTTTCGATATATACCCATACATATTTCCTGCCATTATGGTCAATAATCTTATTCATGGTGGGATTATTAATGCATAAATCCGGGTATAATCCTGTGATATTTTCAAAAACTGAATTTAAAAGTAATTCTTTATGGGAAACAGAAAATCCTCCCGTAGTTTTACTTCCTGAAATAAGGAATAAACGATTTACTTTTTCAATCCCGTATTCCTGTATGGTTTGTTCCGGCAAAGTGACTGTCAAGTCTTCACGGATGATACACCACCCAAAGACAAATTTTCCACCTTTAGTTAATTGAGGCATTTTTAGTATTGATTCTTTTAAAAAACTATCTTTAAATCCCAACTTATATTTATTAATCTTTCAATACCCAGGAATCCAGATTATTCCACTTTTGTTTTTCTACCTCGGAATAATATTCCAGACGGTGAAGGTGTAGCATGTAGCCTCCTAAACAAACCACCCTGAGCCATTGTTATACAAAAATAAAAAAAAGAATAACAATGAAAAAAAGAACATTACCCCTCCTTCTGCTTGCCGCCGTAAGTGCGATGCTGGTTTCGTGCAACAGCGAAGGAGAAAAAAGAACAATCACCTTTAAGAATAACAGTTCAGTGAAAGATTATGCGCAGAGTGGTACCTTTCAGGAACCGGGAAGCAACGTTGAAGTAATGCCCGGACAGGAAATACAAATCACTTTCAATGCCATGAAAGGACAAACCCTGATGTTTGCAACCATGTATGGAAACTCCTGGGACCTTTTCTTCGCACCCGAAAATCCCGGTATCAAGCTATTCGAGGACAATGGAAACCCCATTACGGGCGACATCTCCAACCAGGTGAAATTATGGGATGCGGGAACAAAAAAGAATAACGACCCGCGCCGCAGTAAAAAAGGTCAGCCCCGGGAAGATAAAGACCAGCAAGTGACGGAAATAAATGGTAAGGACGGAACTTACGACTATCCCTCCGCGGGCGAAATGATGAAGCTGAACCTGGCGTATGACGCTGCCGCTTCGCGCTTTACACTCACCATACGCAACAATACGAATGCCACAAAGGTGCAAACGCCATTCTCAACCGGAGTATGGGCCGTATCCAATGCCTTTGACGGCAAGCCGGTAAATGAAAAACCCCTTTTCGACGCTGGTGAGAAGGCAGGTACCGAGCTGGTTGCCCTGGCCGAAAGGGGTAATAACCAGCCTTTAGGGGATAAACTGGCTGCCAACACGGGTGCTTTCACAGCTCTTTCGCCGGTTATCGTCGTTGTTTATAAAGGCGACCGGAATCCTCTTACAGCAACCATCGCAAACGAAATGAATAGCAACACGCAAGAGTGGGCGCAATCCGGAAATCTGGATAACCTTAAAAAGGCGATGGAGAATAATCCGGATGTAAAGAGTGTACATACAACCTCTTCGTTCACTAAACCCGGAGAGACAGCGGAAACTTCTTATAACGCCCGGCAGGGTGAAAAGATAGCATTTGCGGCTATGATAGGGCATTCTTCGATCATGCAAAATAATACGCCCGTTGATGCGTTACAGAGGAATAATATCACCGCGGATGTGAGTATCTCCGGAAATGATATGCCTCGTGCAGAGCAATTAATAGAGGTAAGTATTAAGTGATGATGCTGTCCGAAACATTATCCCCACCCCCGGGTTACACTGCGTTCACCCGGGGTTATGGAGAAAGGTAAAAATAAATATACTTAATATTTGAGAATAAAACGGCCTTTTGCTTTGCCATTCAGAATATCATCAAGCACCTCGGGCAACTGCTCAAGAGAAATCTCTTTTGTAATTTTCTCAAGGTTAAGCGGTTTCCACTCTTTAGCCAGCTTCTTCCACACTTCTTCTTTTTTTGAGAGGGATATTTCTACTGAATCCACGCCAATTAAACGTACCCCACGCAAAATAAAGGGAAAAATACTTGTATTAAGCTCGTCCGAAGCAACCATTCCGCAACAGGTGACCACGCCTTCATATTGGCTCGACTTAAGCATCCCCGATAGTATTTCCCCACCAACGGTATCTATCGCCCCTGCGAACTGTGGCTTAGCCAATGGCTTCTTATTGTAGCTTTCTATAAATTCATTTCGGGTGATGACTTCTTTCGCCCCCAGTGTTTCTGTGAGAAAAGTGTTTTCATATTTGCCCGAAACAGCTATTACCCCATAACCTAGTTTGGCCAGTATAGAAACAGCAATACTGCCTACACCTCCCGTTGCACCACTTACAACAATATTCCCGCTATCGGGTAATACTCCATTCGCGATGAGGTGGTTGACAGATAAAGCCGCGGTTAATCCCGCAGTCCCGAAACACATTGCCTCTTTAGGCGACAACCCTTCCGGTAATAAGATAGCCCAAGACTGAGGAATAGAAATATATTCACCAAATCCACCCCAAGTGTTCATACCCAAATCATAACCCGTAACTAACACATCGCTTCCTACCGGAAACTTGTCGGAAGCAGATTCTATAACCGTTCCTACCGCATCAATACCCGGAACATGCGGATATTGTTTTGTTACCCCTTTATTACCGTTTGACGATAGAGCATCCTTATAATTAACGGATGAATATTTTACTTTTACCAACAGGTCGTTTTTGGGTAAATCATCTGTGTTTAACGTAACGACTTTCTTGTTATATGTACCGTTATCTTCTGCAATTAGTAATGCTTTATAATCTGATTTCATCTTTTTTTGCGTAAATTTACAGACTTATTATTTGTATAACAACAACTTACAATTTCTTCCGTAACGGAATAAAACTTCAGTATTGCTGATTTACAGGTAGAAAACGATTATAAAAAAATGATAGAACCCGAATATATTTGCCCTTCGGATGTGTTCCTGAAAGTGATAAAGGGAAAATGCAAGGCGACAATCTTACTATTGATACATAAAGAGATAAACAGATTTAGTGAGATCAGGCATTCGCTGCCTACTATTAGCGAAAGAATGCTTTCAACCCAGCTTACTGAATTGGTTCGGGATGGTATCATACGAAGAGAATCTTTTAATGAGACTCCTCCCCGCGTTGAATATTATTTAACGGAGTATGGAGAGACGATTTGTCCTATTATCAAAGAAATGAGAAAATGGGGGTATATGTATTTGGAGAAGGGGCAGGATTTGTCTTGTTGAAAACCTTGTTTAACAAGATGTATCTTTTCAGTTATGAGAAATGGTGCCTTTTATGCGATAAGCCCATATCGCATCACAGAGTTTCCGTAGATCAATCACCTATAAAATACTCAAGTACTTTTTCTATATCAACAAAAGCATTTGTCATAACTTCTTCCGTTATTCCGCCAACCATAGAAGCCATAATCCCCGAATTCATACGGGCAATATAAGCTTTTCCATCTTCTTTCTCATACACGGACAGGCGGCAGGGCATCATTGGTGAATAAACGCGCAATGAATCAATTTCAAGCAATTGACCTGAGTAAACGGGATTACACAGTTCGAAGATTTTTATAGGCAGTACTTCTTTCCCGTTCTTTTTTAGAGTAGCCTGCAAATCATGGATAGCTGATATTTTCCACCCAACATTTAGAATCCTGTCTGAAAGTAATGTTACTGTTTCTTCGTATGAAAACCTGCTTTCATTTTCAAGAAATATCTGGTCGGTTGAAAATCCATTCTCTTTCATCGTTTTTTGGTTTTAAGGTTTTTATTTTCACAAAGTTAAGATATTTGTGGAATAGATGTGCTGATTCTTAAATATTTGATCATATTGGCATACTGTTGTCAAACAATAGGCTATTTTTGCGAAGGTAGTAACAATGCAAAAAATTATCCCGGACTTCATCAGATTAGTGCAATATTAATATTTATGCTACTAATCTCTGCTCAATAAGAGGTATATTCTTATTTACAAGGTCTATTATCTGATTATGATATTGTGTGTTCTTATTACATACGCCCCTCGATTGAATTACCCGTAGTTGAGAGAGGGATATTTCTATGGTTTCAATCCGCTCACCGTTAATACAAGCGGATAGGATAAGGCTATCGGTTTTTGAATGATAACCGCCTACGCAATGATGCATCATTTTACCCTCCAATATGATTTCAGCCACGCTTTCAAGTACACGGATATGGATAAGCCCGTCTGAAAAAATCAGCCCAAAGAATCTCTCTTTTACTTTTCTATACTCGGCTTCTTTTTCAAGTTGCTTTTCGAGTTCTTGTTGAGCATCGGCTTTTGCCTTCTTCTTCATATATCTGTCATGTTCTGCGTGTAAGTCGGCAGGACATACATATTTTGCATTATGCAAGTCTTTCCCGAAAAAACGTAAGAAGTCTATATAATCGCACCAAAGGGTTGCATCTTTGATTTTATAGTTGTTACGGATACAGATGCGGATAGATGTCCAATAGTTGTCGATATTCTTTTGCCAACCCATATCGAATAATCGTTTCAATAGTTTGGTTTGCCCTGCTTTTAACAGGGTTTCTGCTCTACTGTCGGAGAGTAGGGTACGGAATAGGTCTAACGGCTTTTGCCCGTATAATACCTTTTTGTAACCTGTTCGTTTTAGTTCGGGAATAAGTTTTTGACGTGGATAGATAACACCTGTGTGGATTTTGTCATAGACATTCATATAAAACTTGTTATTGGCGTTCTCGCTTCGCAATTCCAACGGAGTGCCGTATATCCACGAATCAATGTAACAATTCCCCATTGTCTGACGGAGTTTTGCAAATGTGCAATGCTTCTTTCCGCTTGGCTCTATCCACCGTTGCATAACTTCCGAATAGTCATATTTGGCGGTTTCCCCGATTTTTGCCGAACAAAACAACACTATGGTACGCAATACCTGATACCCTTTGTGTGCGGTTATGATGGTCATATAATAACGGCTGTTGAAATTTCGCTTCCTGGTGGTTTCTATCTTTAGCTTCGTATTGCATTTAGGGCAGGTGCAATCTGTCAGGATAGATACTAAATATCCTGCGCCTTGCCACGAATGACCGCATTTAGTACAGGTAATCACACCTTTTTCTGTTCGGTGTCCGATATGGTCTATACCGTTCTTGTAACCCCATTCTATCTGCTCTTTTGTGAGTTTGGGTAGGGTTTTACTGGCTTCTAATACTTTTGCTTGGAATTTATTTTGCGGTTTCATAAGTCAATGGATTAAAAGGATTAAAAATCAAATAAACTGGGTTGGAGATTAAGTGTTACTTTCTTCGTTTTCTTTACAGGCTGTGTTATTTTCCTGTATGCTTCGTCCTGTGCTTTTTGTATGGCATCTTTACGAGCCTGTTCTTTTTCCTCTGCGGTCAGTTCTACTACATGGTTAACTACTATATGTGCATTCATTAGCTTACCTATTTCTATATTATCTTCATCATAGTAGTGTACCGCCATTGAGTGAATTTCATCGTCTGCAAAACCATTGCAACCGCTTTTCTGTACTTGATTAAGGATGTAGGTACAGCAATCGTCTATGTTCTTGTCAGGGTTATCATATTTCTCAGCAAACAGTTCATCGTTTGCAGCACGTTTCACTAAATAGGTATGTATTGTTCTCTTGAAAATATCTGTTCCTTTCATGGCGTTTCTTATTTTAAGTTGATGATTGTATTTAGTTCTCCTCGTTTTGATAGTCCGAATATCCACCCTGCTCTTTTACCTCCATTGTAGGTTAATCGGGGATTGAATTTTCCACCCATAGCTTTAAGTAAGTCTTTGATTTCTTTGGTGTCTCCGAATAAGGCAATAGCCTTTTCCGAATAATCAACTATCTCAAAATATAGGGTTGGGGATTGAATGTCTTTCTTTTCTGATAATATTGTTGTCATAATGGTAAGTTTTAGAATATGAATACTACGATTAATGAAGCGATAAGCAGGAAAAGAAAAACTGATATAAGTATGCCTATAAGGTGAAATACACACTTAACCAGCAAGCGGATAAATAGGTATATAACCACCATTCCAAGCAACGACCAAGCTACAGGACTAACCTTTGTCAGTAACCATACACATACTACTATACACGCCAACCTAAGCACCAATTTTATGTTAATTCCAGAGGTGAGGTTGTTCTTTTGTTTCGTTCTATCGTTTCTCTTTTCCATGACTTTTTTTTTCTGCGGCATCCGTCAGATCGGCTGTTTTTTGTTTCGTATTGGCGGCAAAAGGTCAGAGATGTGATACAGACAAAATTTTTTGCATAAAATACGCTCGCCCGAAGTATGAGAAAGAGGAAGATTTTGAGCAAAACACTTTAGTGCCCGAATTTTTCGATTCACAGCTCTGGGATACCTTTGCCAATCGAACTAAAAACAGTCGATCAGGATGCTTCGACAATGAGGAATGGGAAATGAGGAAATGATAATGAAATTTAACAACAGCTCAGCAGTGGAGTTGAAATCGATCGGATTCAGATGAAATTATTCTGCTTATTTTGGGGATAGAATATATTGTTTGTCCATTGAATTAAATCATGAAATAATTTTTAGTATAATAAATTGCTAAATATTTGTAGTATAACTGATTGAAATTTACTGCATATATAAAAATAATGTTATATTTGCGTTTAGTTAATATATGCTATAGTATGTAAAAGTTAAAAGGGAAATCACCTAAATTATAATTTTATAAAGAAATGGGGAAACCTGCAACAGTTGATGAATTTATTAGTCGCCACAAGGCTGATTTACAACAGGCTGGATTCGATGACCAGTTTGGCTGTTTTGTGTACTTTCTTTTGAGTATAGAGGGTGGGGATGAAATCGTTTACGAAAAAGAAGATGATATTGTAGTTAACCGCGCTGATGGTTGTAGATGGCTAATACAGGTAAAGCATTCTGTAGACCAGAATACACGAATGACTGATGCTGATTCTGATTTTTGGAAAACGATTGATAATTGGCTTTCTCTTTATAGTTATTGTACTACAAAAGACAAGAAAGATTTATTTTTAAAGCAGGACAATCGTTTTATTATTTATACAAATAAGGTTGTTGAGAATTCCTTTGTAAAAAAAATATCTGAGTTGAAAAATGGAGACATTGAAAGCTCCGATGTAAGAACTTTCCTCCAGAGGATAGAACAATCTGTTTCATATTTTCCGATTGTACAAAACCTTTTAAAATTAAACGACACTGAACTGCGAAAGTTTTTGTTAAAAGTTGAGGTTTTGGCTTCAGGTGATCCTTTAGCTAATTTATATAGCATATTTCTCGATAAGTTCCATAGTCCTACAAAAGCGGATCAAATAGTAAATGAATTATTAGGTAAAATGTTGCGTGAAAAAAAATGTGCTGCTGATAATCGTTTAGAATTAAAGTATATTAAGGAAGACTTTTTGGTCGCTAATAAAAGTATTCTGAATAAAGTGGGAGATGAAAGTCTAACCGCCCTTCCCTATGATGAGGCTGCGATTTTTCTTCCTGAAAATATCAATCAATGGACTATGGTTCGCCAAATGGAGAAAATACAGGTCGTTGATCCTAATCATGCGGATGATGGGAGGCTGATAATGTATTATGGATTTTGGTATTGTTGTGAGAATTCAAAACAGTATTATTATTCAATTCAATTGATGACCCCAGAATTGGAACAATCTATAGATATCAAAGCCCTTCGACACTGGAAGCTCTCTTATAATAAATGCCATCAAAGCATACGAGCTAATTCTGATAATGAAACTAAAATTGCAGCTGGGGCCTCATGTTTTTATGAAATGATGGAAAAGGATTTCGGTGAAGGATTGCACAAATTGCAAGTGCCATTTTCATCAGGATGGTTTCTTAATTTATCAAACCAACCAAATTCACAGATACATTGGCACTGTGATTGGATAAATGAATAGTTTATGAATAAATCTTCATATTATTTATATAACAACATTGCTATTACTACAGGAACTTTAATGGCGATGTTAAACTCTTCTAAAAGTATTGATTTGGCAAAAACAGCTTTATTTTTGCCTCTTTTGCTTGATGATAGCATTGTCAGCAAAATCAATGAAAAAAGTGATTATAACTTTGAAAATATAGTATCATTAAATGCATTAAATATAAGTAATTATAATGAACGATACCGTGATATGCTACCTCTATTAATGAATGCATTATCCATATTGTTGGACATGGAGGCTATATCTCTTAGAAAAGGAGTTATCTTGAACTTAAAGCCAAACATTTGTGATTCAATGCTGAAAGAAACTGATAGTAGGCGTTTACGGGCTATTTCAATAGCAGCAGATAGGCTTATAAAGGTTACTCAAAATATGGATGTATCAAAAATGTATTTCAGATTAAATATTGAATTATGAAATTTTATATCAAAAAATTATATATATGGTTTGATCGGGATGTTAAACCTCGCACACTCGAATTTGAAAATAATAAGGTAAATGTGGTGACAGGTAGTTCATCAACAGGTAAAAGTAATATATATGCTATTATAGACTATTGTCTCTTATCTGGTAATGTAAATATTGTATTTCCAGTGATAAATGAGAATGCGCAATGGTATGGGCTTGAATTTTCGGTTAACGGCACTTTATTTGCCATAGCTAGAAAAAAACCTACGGTAGAAACTATACCATCAGATGTGTATATACAGAATGAAATATTCTCATCAGACTATTATCCTTCAAACACCAACGCACATGTTAACGATGCTCGTAAACAATTGAATAAAGCCTTTGGATACCATAATAATCAAGATATGTTGTATCGGACCTCATTTGTATTCAATGCATTGACTGAAAGTATTATTACTTCACCTTATGATTTCTTAAATTTTAAGTTTTTTGGTGATGAAAAGTATGATTCCAAAGATGAACGAAAAAATCTTTTACAATTTGTATTAACACCCCGTATGGAAGAATATGCTAATCTAAAAATAGAATTAGATTCTTTACGGGCGAAGAAAAAAAGTGCAGAGGGTTATCAGTCAAAAGTGACAAATGCCAATGATAATTTTTATAAATTACTAAATGATTTAATCAAAAAATGTGTAAAAGCAAATTTGAGTGATAGTTCAATTTTATCTCAAGACTCTACTACTAAATTGGAATTTATTGAGGGATTATTTAATGAAATGTCTTCAGAGAAGATGCAAAGTAGCCAATTGGATAATAAATTAAAATCTTTACAACAAGATCATTTCAAAAAAACTATTCAGCTACAAAATATAGAACGAGCGCAAGAAGAATATAATGGTTATTATCAGACGCTCAATCAAATAGAAGATAGTTTAAAACCCATAACATTCATAGAACAACATTTGGATATTATTGGCTCCAATATGTGGACATCCCACATTATTAATTCATTAAAACAATCCCTTTCAAAGGTAGCTGAAAATAAGCAAGATATTCAGCAGCGTCCTTTAGTAAGTTTAAGTCTAATATCCTCTTTAAAGAAACAAATAGCAGATATAGATGATCAGATTGGAGAAATAACTAAGCAAAAAGGATCTTTATATAAACAGGTGGAAGCATTGAAAGTGATAGGCCAAATAGAAGCAAGTATCAGTCAGTTACGTGATTATAAAACCAAGAAAGATAAAACTGATGGCAAACCGGAAAAGACATTTACCCCAGAAGAAAATTCTCACATGAAAGTTCTTGAACAAAAATTAGAGAATCTTGATCAAAAGAAGGCTTCTATAATTAATGACTTGAATCAGTGTATTCAAGTCATTTATGATGGTCTGAGTTATATGGAGCATTATGATAATTGTTATACTAAGTATAGTTTAAACCAAGAACGTTTGATGCTTAATGATGGCAAATCAATTATCAACTACGATGTGATTGGTAGTCAGTCAAACTATATGTTTTTACATTTGTGCTTTTTTCTGGGGCTACACCGCTATTTTTTTGAAAATGTTACATCTCAGGTAGGGCAGTTTTTGTTTATTGACCAGCCTAGTATTCCATATTATGCAGGTTCAGAAAATGTAAAGACAACAGATAGAGAAAAATTACTGGATGCCTTTAAGACTATTAATACATTCATGGAATATGTCATTGAAGAAAAACAAGAGGAATTCCAAATAATACTAATCGAACATGCGCCAGAGTCTTATTGGACTGGTAACAATAAACTTGATCATTTTATTACTAAGGCCACTTTCACTGGTGGTGATGCGTTGATACCTGAGTATGTACTGAACAAATAATAATATAATGAAACTAAAAATCGGGAATATTGCCAAGATGATAGTCCATATGGTTGGCAACAAAGAACGAGAGGAGGGTGTTTCGTTCTCAGAAGTAGAATTAGATTTCAAAATAGCAGAAAATAATTTTAAGGATATGATTTCTAAGTCATTTAAATTAGATGACTTTTGTGAATTCTATTTTGAGAGTACTCTTGAGCTTAATCCAATATACACTTTCGTTAGAACAATCTTTAAAGAACCAAAACGTTTTATAGAACAATCTAATTTTATAGCTAAAATTTTGTATGAGAAAAGCACTCATCCAAAAATTAAGGCTGGAGAGTTGTCAATCATGTACTTAACTGATTGTATGATTGATGATAAAAGCGTAAACGGTATTGTTTTATTCAAATCGGAAAATAAACAAACAGTTATGCGTTACAATCGTACCGATGATGGTTACTCTGTTGAAAAATCTGATGTAATCAGTCTTTCAAAAATAGAGAAAGGTTGTTTGATATTGGATGTTGAGGAAGAGTCTGGTTATAGAGTAATTATAGTAGATAAGGCAACTAAAGGGCAAGAAGCCAAATATTGGAAAGATGAGTTTCTACATGTCCGTTATTGTCAAAGTGCTCGTCATCAAACAAACACTCTGATTAACTTTTGTCGTTCCTTTATTAAGGAGAAGTGTGAGCAAACAGAAAAACTAGATAAAGCTTTCTCTATTGCACGCGCTAAAAAAATATTATCTGAAACCGAAGAAGTTACTCTCCAAGAATTTGCCAATGAAGTTTTTGAAGATGAACTTAAGGCTAAGGAATTTATTTCTTCTGTTACTACACAACAGGTTGATATACCACTTGATTCTTCAATTCCTATAGAAACACGGATGGCTAAACGTAAGTCTTCTTTTCCTTCAATAACCTTACATTTGGATTCAAACTTTGACATCAATGTGTATGGAGGAAAAGAGTTCTTAGTACATGGATTTGATGAAGCTGCTGGCATGTATTATTATACGTGTTACTACAATAAAGAAAAGTAAGGGTCACAAATTTACTCTTTGAATGTTAGTAAGAAAGGGAGGCATTATTTATATAATACTATCTTTCAATGTGGGTGTATGAAATATATTCTTATAACAATGGTATATCTTTGAAATCAAAAACCTTTTATTAACTTTGTATTTAAGAATAGAGTTATTTGAAGCAGTGGAAAGTATGAAAATTATCTACTGGAATACAGACGATTAGAGAAAAATAAGAACACAATGGGTAACGATAAAGAAACGAATGAAACTCTTCGGTTTGCTTTAGTTTATCATCAATTCAAATAACTCCTTAACTGAATGCAAATATAGAAAATTAAATCGAATTTTCCTACGAAAAGTCAGCGTCTTACCATTTTCTTTTGGTTATTCATCCACTGGATAGCCTCTGCTGTATTCTTTACTCCGATACGTGCGAATATCTTTTTCTTATGGTATTTGACTGTGGGGAGTGATATTCCAAGTATTTCAGCCATTTCAGTTTCGGTTTTTCCGTTACTTGCGAGTTTCAGAATCGTCATCGCCTTTGAGGTAAGCCTTTGGGTTTTTACTTCCACGAACTTATCTGTAGATGGCATATACTGCCAAACGACGGAATTGTCGTTTAATTTCAAATAGGCATTGCCCGGCTTCTCTGCGGTAGGATAACTGAGAACACAAAGCCCCAATCTTATTACACCGTCATTAGTTAAATCAAGTATGGTTATCTTTTGGTTTATAAGGATCATTTTGCCTCTTTTATCTCTTATCCTCATATCGTGCGTAAAATATCCATTGAATTTCAGTCTTTTGTGTAATGGTAAAGAGTAGAAATATTCAAAAACTTTCGCATTGCACGGAGCTAACATTTCAACATCACGTTCATGCATGAATTTCTCAAAATACAAATATCCTTCCCTCTTGATATCTTCAAGATGGTTTCCCGAAAAGAGAGAGCTGCCTTTTGTGGCATATAGTATCTTTTCATTCTCATAATCCAAAACATAAGCATCGATATCCATCAAAGATTCAAGTGCTTTCAAACACTGGATAAAATGTTGATTTCTTTCTGAATAAACAGAACTTTTCTCTGGGGCAAATACGTGGGAAGGATGCGGTTGCACAAACATGGATTTAGTTATCATATTGCTTTTTATTTGTTAGCGACAAAGATAATAAATTCATCAATAAAGCTATTCTTTAGTATAGTTAATTTTCCTTTTTCATCTTTCAGTCATACCTTTGCATTTAAAATATATGCATTAAATTTATGTTAAGATGAGAACTAAAATTATTCAGTTATTGATCCTTCCCATTCTATTCATGATAGGAGTAGCTTCTTGTGACGATGAAGAAAAGTATTCGCTTCAATTAGATAAAGATATCATAACGATTGACCTAGAAGGAGGTGGAGAGACTATAAATGTATTGAGTAATGGTTTTTGGGAAATTTCGGAAATACCTGGTTGGATGGCAGTATCTCCGATTTCAGGAGAAGGTTCTATGGAAGTATTTATCACTGTCCATCCGAATGATGGAAATGAGCGTCGGACGACTTCGCTGGTTTTTACCTGTGGTGATATAAGCCGGACTTTAGAAGTTGAACAACTGTCGATAAATGAGCTGGCTCCTTTTATAAAATTAGAACAGGAAGCTGTATACATAAATATTCTGGGGAGTAAACAGAAGATACAATTAACAACAAACCGTCCGTGGCAAATCACAGGTGTACCCAGCTGGGTTATGATAGATCCTACATACGGAGAGCAGTCTGCCGAACTCGTTATCGAGGTGAAGGAGAACAAGCTGCCAGAAGGAAGATCGGCTTCTCTCACAATCACTGCCGACAATGCAAGAAAAACACTGGAGATAACTCAACCGGGACTGAAAGGTGTGGTTCGTATACCAACTCTTCCTATGTTTTCATTCGAAAAGGTAAGTTATCGTATAGGGGAAGAGTACGAGATTGAAGCCGCTAACTTATTTGTCAACCCAAGCATAAAAAATGATATTTATTTAGGAAATTTACTCAGTCATAATGCCGGATCGAACATTGATATTCCTTTTTTTACGGGATATACATTCAATCCCATTGATGTGTACACAACAGCAAGAATAGAGAATGTTACCATCACTTTCTCCCCATCAAGAGAAGCCCAAGATGCTTTTGTTGAAAGTATCATTGATCAGAATCCCCGCCAAAGTGGAACCCTAAATATAGACGGAGGCGGTATTGAGTATTACACACGTAAGCAACTGCATACGATAGGCATGATTAACTTAGGAGTTAAACTCGACGAACTCGCATCCGGTTATTCATTCTCACAACAAGAAATGACAAAGTCATACGGAATGATATTCTCATTCAAACATATCCTTTTCAGAGTCGGAATGGATTATGGAATAAATCTTATCAAAGAAAAAATAAGAGATAATGATTTAGCCAAAGGCGTTTCGTATGTTAGCTCCATAAGCTATGGACGAATCGGGCTTTTGATTGTAGAGTCTAACGTTGAACCTCACACCATCAAAGAAATCGTCAGCAAAGTATCGAGAGGGGAAGTGCCTACGAATGAAGAAATGGAATATATCCAATCGGCAGATATTACTCACGTCTATTTCTCCAATGACCATGATATAGGTACAAAAAAAGGAGGTTTAGAAGCTATAACATCATATATAGAAACGATCAAAAACACCAAGGAAAATATATACATGGTTGATTTCCAAATAAACAATTTCGTGGATCATTCAAATAATCCTATAAACTTTTCATTTAAAGTTCCGGAATGATAATGATTTCCAAAAGTACATTGAGAACATATAATAGCATAAAGAGGTATGAAGCTACAATTTGCAAAAAGGATGTCCTATATAAAGGCTTCTGAAATAAGGGAAATACTTATGATAAAATACATTCCGGGGCAATATAGGGTCTGGAAAGAAGTGCTTATTGATGGGAGCAAAGAATTTGTCAGTACACCATTTACAATAAACTAATATAATCAAAAAAATGTAACAACAACTGAAAATTAATGAGTAGGTTCTCATTAAGAATATCAAGTAAGACAGTTGATAAATTCATACAGCATGAAACAGGACTTCGGTCTGATTCTTAATATTCACTATTAAAATTTATGCTTATGAACGAACTATTGAAAACGAAGATTTTCCAATTGTTATTGGACTCTTCGGCAGTCACAAACGAAGAAATGCAAAGTGTCTATGGATGCTTTATGAAAAGAGTAGAAGCTGTCACCCAGTCCGAGAAAGACTACTCCATTATTTTTCGGACACTGAATACTACTCGTATTGAGTTGGTAGCAGTACAGGCACTCCATCGGTACGAGCAGGGGGAAAAATGCCCTAAAACTTGCCTATCTGCAAAAAGTATTAGCGGTCATTGATTCCGAACTGAAATTGCTAAACCTAAAAATCTGCTATCCCGAACAATTTCCACAAGTCGAACAACCCAAATTTGAATCCGATCTTTACATTCTCCCTAAGTCGAAAGATTTGGGGATTGTTGCATTAGGGGAAATCGTTGTCGCTCTTTTCCTGTCAAAGAAAGTATTCCAACGAAATGGAAAACCCGCACATCTAAACCAAATTGCAGTAGCATTTGAAAAGATATTTAATTGCAGTTTCGCCACTATCTACGACCAGCAAGAAAAGGTTTTTGACCGCAAACCGTTCAACCGAACGAAAGCACTCGATTTCCTGCGTAATCTCATAATCCGACAGGATAAGGAAAGAAAGAATAAACAAGATGAAAAATAATCATTTTGCAATATTCTTATAATTAGATTATTACGAAAAACTTTCGGGGGAGTAGTTAACTACTCCTCTTTTTCTGTTTCCCCATTCTGCCGTCCTTTGCTTCGTCAATCGATTGAAAATAAAGAGTATTAATTTGAAAAATGAAGCAATATGTATATCAATAACGAAGATTTTGAGATGTGGATGCAGAAGCTATCCAAAAAATTGAGTGAAATTGGGCAAGATATAAAATCCATGATGAATACCAACGAAGTATTCGATCCTGACGAAAAGTTACTCGACAATCAGGACTTAGCATTTCTCTTAAAAGTGTCGTACCGTACTCTCCAACGATACCGAGCCAGTAAGAAACTCCCTTATTTTGCGGTTGGTCATAAAACCTATTACCGCACTTCCGATGTTCGGGAGTTTGTACGCTCGCACATGGATTTTCAAACATGGAAGGACTTTGAAAAGAAGCACCCGAAGCCCAAAGATAAGGAAGAAAACGAGGAAAATAAAGAATGATTCTGCTTTTTATGATTTAAGCAGAATAGAGCAAACGACGGAGGCTTGTTTTAGTTTACGCCTCCTGTTAAGGCTCCGCATTCAACCGGAACAACGCTGCTTCCGTGCAGCATTAATCCGGCTGAATTAAGCAAGAGGGAACTGGACTTCGTCCTGTTCTTCCTCTTGCCCTGCGGGGCAAAGCCTTCGGCTTTAGTGCTTTATGTTAAAGCACAGTTATAACACTTGCTATAACTTGAATTGTTACACAATTCTATATCAGCAAGTTAAATATATAAATAGCTATAAAATAGTTATAACTATGACAAAACAGAATCGAAATATCGTATTTACGACAATTGCCATAGAGAGTGCAACGGATAAACTTATCGAAAAACTATGCAAACGCTATTCGCTGAAAAAAGGGGAAATAGTAAAGTTGGCTTTTCTGTATCTGGAGAAAGCTCACATCAACCCTGCGGACGCTCCCGAATCGGTAAAGTCGGAACTTGCCAAGATTAACAAACGGCAGGATGATGTTATCCGCTTTATCCGAAACTACGAGGAAAAAGAACTCAATCCGATGATACGGACGAGCCATTCGATAGCGAGTAAATTCGATACGGCTGTAAAATCATTGTCCGAAAAAGTTGATTTGGAGATAAAGACCTCAAATGAAAACCTTATCAATGTATTGAAGAAACTGGATGAACAGTTCGGCAAGGTAGCAAACGTAATTAATAACCAAGCCAAACAGATTAATGATCTTTCCCAAGTGCAACAACGGAATACTAATAAACTTCTGCAACTGGTTTCCCTCTATTCGGAACTGGCTACTTGTGGAGTAATGGATGGCAAACGGAAAGAGAACCTAAAGGCTGAAATAATCAACCTTATTAACGAAAAATAAATGAATATAGATTTCCCGCCACCATCCAAAGGCACATACAACAATGCAGGAAGTAGCCGACAATTAGCCTCGTACATGGAACATGAAGATTTGGAACGTATGGAGCAGGGAATCTATACAGAAGGTTTTTTTAACCTGACGGAAGATAATATCTATAAATCCCAAGTCATTAAAGATATAGACAGTAATATCGGACAACTCCTGAAAACGGATGCTAAGTTTTACGCTATACACGTTAGTCCGTCAGAAAAAGAACTTCGAGCAATGGGAAACACAGAACAGGAACAAGCCGAAGGCATGAAGCGGTATATCCGTAAAGTAGTAATTCCTGAATATGCCAAGAACTTCAACAAAGGACTATCGGCAGAAGATATAAAATTCTACGGCAAAATACATTTCGATAGGGATAGGTCAAATAATGAATTGAATATGCACTGTCATTTGATTGTCAGCCGAAAAGACCAGAGTAATAAAAAGAAGCTATCGCCACTTACCAACCATAAGAATACCAAGAAAGGAGCGATCAAAGGCGGTTTTGATAGAAAGAACATGTTTCAACAAGCGGAAAAAGGTTTTGATAAGCTATTCGCTTACAGTCGCCCTCTATCCGAATCCTTTGAATACTACAACACGATGAAGAACGGAACGATTGCCAACCAACTTAACATGCAAGAACGACAGATAACCGATGAAGGAAAAAGAATAGATTCGGATAGGAAGGTCGGCATATATGCAGATAAGCAGGCAGAAATAACTGATAATAAGCATTCTTTCAATCTCCCCGATACAAGTTTATCCTCTGCATTAGGCTTGTTTACTCCTGATATTGGAAATACAGAGGACGAACAGATTCCAATGAAGAAAAAAATAAAGAAGAAGCCGAAACGAGGGTTTAGGCGGTAATCCTTTATTCATTTGAAATACAAAAATACACACAGGTAATAGAACGGAAACACCAAGCCGCAAGCGGTTTTTAGAAATTTCTTCCTTTCTCCCTTGTCGAAAGAGTAAATTTCTAAAAAGTGTTGCCTTATCTATTCCCTGAATGAAGAAAAAGTATATCAAATAAAAAAAGGAAAAAAATATGCTTGGGATTGGTTGTTTCCAGCAGCTAATATGGAGAGGGTATTTAATGTAAAAAAATAAAGCCGCCCTTTTATGGAACGGCTCTATCTGCAATCTTCTTATCTGGTCTTATTAAAATTCATACTGCCCCTGAATCCTCTCCGCCAGATTAGTCATATCCTCGTCAATTTTTGTTCTTGTAATTTCGGCATAGATTTGGGTAGTCTTGATAGATAAATGCCCCATCATCTGGCTAAGTGTTTCAATCGGAACGCCTTGTGAGAGGCAAATGGTTGTTGCAAAGGAAAAACGGCTCATGTGGAAGGTCAGCCGTTTGTCAATTCCGGCAGCTTTGGCAAGCCGTTTGAGTTGCCAGTTCATAACTACCCGGGTCTGCAATTTGAAAACTCGTCCGTCTTCTCCGGAAAATTCCGAATCCCTGTACTTTTCCATTATTTGGATTGGAATATCCAGCATTGGAATATAAGAAGTCGTTCCGGTCTTTTGCCTGTTCAACACGATCCACAGACTACCGTCTTCCTGACGTTGGATATTGTCATGTTTCAGGTTTCTCAAGTCTGCAATTGCTATACCTGTAAAGGTCGAGAAAATAAACAAGTCACGTGTGAAATTCCATGTCGCGTATTTTGTATGTACCTGCATCAAACGTTCAATTTCTCGAATAGTCAGCCATGGACGTTTTGGGATTATTTTTTCAGGGGTATAGTCAAAGAAAGGGTCTTGCCGGATCAATCCCTTATGTTTAGCCCTCGTTACGCATGTTCGAAAAGGAATCATATGGGACTTTACTGTTCTGGGCATCATCCGCAAGTCTATTTTGAGATATCGGGAATAGGCTTCAATAAAGGAAATATCTACCTGCCCGAAAGGAATATCACTTACCCCATACTTTTGCTGTAGGAAATCTTTCATATGCTTAAATGCCGGGACATACCCGGAGAATGTACTTGCCTGAATCTTTATCCCGACACTTTTACGTTTTTCTTCTACCAGTTCCGCAAATTCCTGCATCAGTGTGTTTTGATTTGTTCCGATTCCCCGGAGTGCATTTTTCAAGGCTTCGGCAGTTACATAACCATTGCTTTCTACCAAACTTTTATAATGCCGGGCTAATTGTGTTTGGAGTTTCCCTATCTGCCTGTTGTTATCGCTTGCTTCTTTGGATTTGCCTGTTGCCAATCCTGTTTTCGCATCCCATTCACCGGGCAGGATATCCATTCCTGTACTGAATGCCGTACTTTTTCCGTCCACACTGATGCGCCCCATTACCGGGCATCTACCGGATTTCTTTTTCTTACTTGTGTTGAGGTAGAATAATATGCTGAATGTACTTCTGTTATGTTCCATGATTATATATTTTCTGATTATTATTTTGATTCCATGTAGTTGAATTTGCCGGCAAGCTTTTGGGATAACAGTTTCATATCATTCCCTATCTTCTCATTATTAACACAGGCATACCGCTGGGTGGTTTGGATATCCCGGTGTCCTAACATGCGGCTGACGGTCTCAATGGGTACGCCCTGTGACAGGCAGACCTGACTGGCGAAGCAATGGCGGGCTCGATGAAAGGTCAGAGGGGTAGTTATTCCGCAATGTTTGCCAATAATTTTTAATACATAGTTAATCCTGCTTTGCCCCAATACCGGAAATACATGATTGTCTTCTGCCAACCCCTTGTATTTTTCCATAATCCGGATAGGTATATCCAATAGTTTCACATTAAAGGGTACGCCTGTTTTCTGCCTTGACATGGAAATCCACAGGTTGCCGTCCTCTTCTGTGATGATATTCTTCCATGTGAGATTTTTCAAATCAGCATGGGATATGCCTGTCATACAGGCAAAGACAAATAAATCCCGGATAAGACACTGGCTTGCGGACTCGATAGGATTGGATATTATCCGTTCAAGTTCTTCCTTTGTCAGTGAACGTTTTTGCAATTCGGGCTTTTCCGGCTTATATCCCATAAATGGCGGACGGCTGATCAGATTCCTGTGCAGGGCTAACCGTGCTGCTTTCTGTAGGTAAATGGTGCATATAAGTGTTGAACCCGGATTCAACCCACGTTCTACCCGCAAATAAAAATCAAACGATTCAATGAAAGATAAATCCAACCGAACAAGAGGTATGTCCTGAACTTTATACTTTTCCCGGATAAAGCGTTCGAGGTGTTTGTGTGTTTTCCGGTAGCTGTGATAGGTGGAAGCGGAGCGGTCTATACCTATTCTTGAATGGAACTCCCGCATCATCTCTCCGAACAGGACAAGCAGGGTTTTCTGTTCTGATGCGATACCCTGATAGGCATTCTTTACATCCAAAGCGGTTACAGTTCCGGTACGTTCTAAGATATCCCTATAATGGGAATGGATTCTAAGGTTAATAGAATTAATCTCCCGGTTAAGTTCTACAGCGACACGGCTTTTTCCGGTCGCCCTGCCTGATTTGACATGCCAGAGGCGTTCTTCTATTTTCAGTTTGGTACTGAATTGGGCAATGCTGTTTCCGATGATGATTTTCCCGATAATGGGATAAGCTACATTCTCGCCATTACTGATTTTTTCAAGTCTGCTTTCCCTTTTCAGGTAAAATGATACTTTCAATTCGTTTATCATAACACTCACATTTTTAAGTTTATAAAATTACTTCCTTTGTGAGTTATTTGAACAATGTAAACCGCAGACAAACAGCGTCATAAACAGCCCATTAAAGACACTATATTACCGTGTTTTGCTCCACTGAAAAAGGGTAACGGGATAGAGACGGAATGTTTGCTTTGATCCGCTAAAAATCGCATTTTACCCATCAGCCACTTACAGACAACTAAAGACGCTCATTCCTGACAATCAACCAATTATCTCTATTTTCTCCTTTCTTCGTTTTTCCTACTGGGTATTTGAAATGGTGAAAAATGAAGCGAGATAAAGCAGCTAAGTAGTTTCTAAATCATTACCTATCGCTAAATATTAATAGTTCAACCCCCTGAATAATACCGCATTTCTAAAAAATCACTACCTTTAGAATATGAATTCTGATTAGATTCATTACCCGTGCCGGCTTCGGACAATGGATGGATATAATCCATACTTACATACGCCACACTCCCCCTGTATTCTATCTCTGCCCACGAAGATCCCGTGCGGAGAACTGTTACCCTTTCGCCGCTGGCCAGTTGCCCCAAAACGGCTCCCTGAGGATGCGCTTCCGCCCTGACTTTTAAGGAAGTAGCTGTCACAAAATGTGTTGGGTTAGATGCTGCCAGCGCACAACAAAGCATAAGGAAAAACACAAACAGGAAGGTCTTATTTTTCATAGTAAAATGCAGATAATAAGTTATATATAGTAATCTTATCGAATCTCTTAGATTATATCAGTTGTTAACGCCTACTAAAGTTATAATTTTTTTGAAAATGAGGGGCAATTATTGGGTGAAAAGTGAAGTAATTTGTGTCTTAAGATGAATTTATGATATAGAAAAAAGGAAAATATTTTCAGTCCATTTCAAGGATTTGATCATCTAAAATTTATAATTCAAAAAATAAAATCTATATATAAATAATATTATCAGTTTGTAAAAACATTGTTTATCAAGGTGTTTCGGATAATAGGAATAGAAATAAATCTTTAATCAATGCGTTTATTATAATTTCAGGCATACTTTTTTTTGTGATTTCAACCGTAAAAAATCTCCCCTAACATTAATCAATTTATCACCATCCTCTCCATTTAACAATAGTTAAATTTGATCAAATCATTTATGTTTAACTAAAACTTTATTTTATGAAAAACAAATTATTGTTAGTCGTATTACTCTGTTTATTAGGTAATACATCTCTTTCTTATGCACAAAACACAGACAAAATGCCATTTAAACTAGCAGAGATCAGCAAAATGGTAACACTAAACTCTTCTCAGAAAGAAAAATTGCAGAAATATCATGATCGATATGTAATTATTATGGATTCTGCCATATACAATATTTCTGATAAAAGAGAAGCTGCACTACTAATACGCAAAACCAAGAAAAACTTCGACAATTATTTCTTCGATCTATTGTCGGAGCAACAAAAAACTGAGTATATAAGATCGACATCAACACCGGAAGTAATGGAAAAAGCACAAGTGAAAGTTGATATTTTAGAGAAATCAGGAAAATATACTAAAAAAGAACTGCAAGACGCATATGATAAAATTTTTGAATATATGATGTTAGAAAAAATCGTTTACAGTACTCAAAAATTTGACATAGAAAAACAAAAAGAGAATATCGCGCAATTAAAAAGATTGGAGCCTCAATATTTAAAAACAGCTAATTCTTTTCAGAAAGTAAAACATCAAGGTAAAAAGTATCAAGATGGTTTTCAATGGTAAAATATAAATAATAATCATATGAAAACACAGATAAATAAAAATAAGATGTACCTGTTTTTCTTGATATTCCTTACTGCAATACCTCTAAGGAACATCGTTGCACAGGAAAAAGAATTGCCGAACAGGGATAAGGGTATAAAAATAGCTTATCGCTATCTTAATGGAGTCGGAACTGAATTAAATTATAAAAAGGCTTATCATATATTTTCAGCTTACGCAAAACAAAATGACATGGAAGCCTTCAATGCATTGGGTATGATGTATAAACGAGGTTTAGGCGTAAAACAAGATGATGAGAAGGCTTTCTGTTTATTTCAGAAATCGGCAGACAAAGGCTATGCCAAGGCTGCCTTCAATATAGGTTTGATGTATAAGTTTGGTTATTATGTAGCCCAAAATCAGGATTCTGCCATACTCTGGATTGAGAAATCAAAAGATATGGGGTATGCGAAAGCTGATTATAATATTGGATATGCATATTATAAGGGGCAGGGACGGAAACAGAATTATAAAGAAGCAGTAAAATATTACATCTCCGGAGCAGAAAGTGGCAATGCGTCGTGTATGTTTAATTTAGGATATTGTTATTATAAAGGAAGAGGTGTTGAAAGAAACGCTGAGCTAGGCAAATATTGGATTGAAAAAGCTGCAGAAAAAGGTTTAAGCAAAGCTGTTGACTTTATTATTCATAACGATTCGAAGACTTACGGAGAGAAAAAAAGACAATTAAAATCCATGAGTTTAGAGCCTATAAATGCATTTATTCCATCCACACATAAGAAAGTAAAAAATACCCTGTCGAACAGCATTAAAGAACTGGATGGAGAATGGGAAGGGAAAATAATAAATTATGATTGGTCGGGAACAGAAATTGAAAATGAAATAAGCCTAAAATTAACTCTTCAAAACTCCAATGATAGGATAAATGGCCTATGGATAGAAGATAATTCTAATCCGGTTCGGATTGATGCAGTATTCGAAGACTCAGTTTGGACATTTAGCAATACTATTTTACATGAAGATACAAGAATAGTGGAGATGCAAAGTGGGCATTTTAAGGTAGAGAAGCAAAACGGTAAAGATTATCTGATAGGCAATCTCTCATTCTATTCCGAAAGGGTGAAAGAATATTCAGCACCCAGCCTGTTAGTCCTCGAACGTAAATCTAAAGACATTATAACTTCAATAAATGAAGATACCCACCTATCGGCCTATCCAAATCCGTTCAAAGATATTATTACGATTAAATTCTCAACCAACAAAGATCAAAAAGTTTCCATTTCAATACATGATATGAAAGGAAACAGAATTTATTACGAAAAGCCTTTATCGTATTCGGAAGGGAGTCATTCATTAGATGTTATTACCTCATCGTTTAGTTCTGGTAATTATATTCTGAAAGTAGTAGGAGAAAATTTTAATAATTCAACAACCTTAATCAAGCGATGATATATGAAGAATTTTAACATAAGGAAATTATATACAATCTTAATTTGTATATTTGTTCTGCTGCCTACTAACAACTTGAAGGCATATGATGATTGGGACTACTGGGATGATTTTAGCTATGATAGTTGGGATGATTTCTGGGATGACTATTGGGATAATTATTACAATGATGACTATTATGACGATGGCTCATGGTATTTTTGGAGTGATAATTTTTTTCCTGATGACAATAATTGGGATGACTATGACGAAGATTGGACATGGGACGATTATGATGATCCACCAAGCAATAGTAATAATGATAACGATTCACATGAGGATACTGAAACGGCACAGAAACAAAAAGTTTTAGATGATATAGTCAAAAATTTAGAACGAAAAACTGGAATAAAAGCCCAAGAAGTGAGAATAGACAATATAAAATCTATGGCTCTTTACAATTCTAAAACAGGAGAGATTGTAGTTGGAGAGCTGTGGTTTTTGAAAAGTAAAGATGATCAGATGTCGATCCTTTATCATGAATATACACACTCAAAACAGGATAAGCATGTGGGGCGAACAGAAACAGGAGAATTTATTATGATTAAAACAGACCAACCAATAAACTGGACAGCTAGAGAAATTGAAATTTTTAAACAAATTTGCAAAGATGAAGACTTAGACCCAGCCATAGCTACCACAGTGGAAAGGATATGTTTGGAATCATTTATAAATCAAGATTATACTTATATGCCATCAAACTATCAATGGAATGAAATAAATGCTTATCAATCACAATTGGATGGAGAGGCAAATGGATGGTGGACATTCACTGATACAGAAAGAGAGGAATACCAAAATAGGCTGGATCAGTATAAAGCAAGCTATGAAAGGGCTTTAGAATATGAAAAAAAGAATGGACTAAACCCGGATGGAACAAAAAAATAATATTATGAAAAAATATATATATATCTTAATATCATTTTTGATATTTACTTTTACAGCAAAGGCACAGAATAATATAAGTTTATCAATTGCAAAAATTACAGAGAAGGGAGAAACTTTCGTTCAAATTTCTCTTAAGAACTCTAATCCAAAAGAAATAAAAATTATAAGTTTCGCTCAATGGGGAGGTACAGAATACTTAGTTTCTCCAATATCTTATTATGCTTTTATTGGAAATCCAGCTAGTTTGTCAACTAAAAAAGAAACAGGAAAAATTATAATGACAGATATATTCGATGATAGGTCTTCTGAGAGAACACCATTATATATCACTCTAAAAGCCGGAGCAACTCATGTAGTAAAATACAAATTATTTGGAGAAGATTTCGTAGGATTCAGGTCTTTCCCAGTCTCTTGTAAAAATCAAATTAAAACATTGCAAGTAAAAGCTTCAATTCAATCTATATACGATCTAAAATCTTCGTATAATGAGGTAATATTTTCTAATATAATTACTCTCTGATATAAATGGAAATACAAAAGCGGTAGTTTCTAAATTACCGCTTTTCCTTTCCCATAAATATATATGACTAATTCCTTGGCTATAAAAAAGATCATATTATTAACTATTACTTTGTTTTTAATAAGTTACTCTATTAAAATAGAGGCTCAAACAAATGTAAATGTGACAATTGAAAAGGCTATAGAAAATGGAGATAGTTATGTAAAAGTTTCCATAAAAAAATAATAATGCTAAAGCTACTCGAATAGCTAGTTTAGCTCAATGGACTAGTAGTAATGAATATAGTTTATATCCTATATCTTAAAATGATAGGAAATCCGGAGAAAAGCAGTAAAAAAGAAACAGGAAAAATTATTCTAACAAGTGTATTTCTTATAAGTTAATCGTAGAGGCTAGCCCATATAATCAACCACTTTTGGGGTATACATAGGTCTATGCCCCCTACGAAGTACTGCCATACCGTTTGCTCCGAATCTTCTATCTCAAGAACCGTTTGCGCAGCCATTCCCTCACAGACAGGTCATACAGCTTCATTGAAAAATATGCCACAAGAATGGCTGCAATAACTACCAACAATCCGCAATGCCACGATTACCCTTGCTGTCGCGCGATTGCATCGCGTGACTTTTGCATTACCACGGAATTTATTTATCCTTTCCGATTCATAATCTAATAAGACATTAACAAAATCAATTCCTCAACATCCCCATCCACCCTTTCCAATAGCCTACACCTGTCGTGCCGGCTCCCGCAGGATCAATAGAGAAAAAGTCCTCTATAATTTCAGCTTTCGGCTTTTTACCTATATTTCTGAAATAATGTGTCATACATTCAATCAACTTCGTGAATGAAGAGAAGATAACAGGGCCAAGCCCTTTTGTGAAATCTATATATTCATGATCGTACACCCTGATAGGAAATTCGTTGTCTTCTACCGCTTCCCGGGCATCAAATACAAGAGGGCCGGTGTCATTACCCTCATCGGCAAAAGGATACAATTTCTGCTTTATAAGCAAAGCCGCCCAATCCAGATTGCCGGCAATAGCCTCCAATGGTTGTTTTGGATTAGATTCGGGCAGACGCACAAACGGCGTCTCACATTCGAAAAAATGGTATGCCATGTGCCATTCCATAAAACTTTCGGGAAAGTTGAGGTTATATTTTTCTTCTATTGCCCTGTAATCCCTTCGCTGCAATGTGCCTCTTATCATCTTCCATTCCACCCAGCCATCCTGGTCTTCGCCCGAAATGATCATTTCTTCTGCCATACCCTGCCGAAATGGCGTTTTCAGAATAGCGACTTGCGAATATGCATCAAAAAATTCTTTTATCGTAGTTTCATTCATCTGAATATGTATGTATATGGTTTTATGCTACGAAAATATAAAATTTGGTTTATAAGATAAAAAAAGATTAATAATATTCATGCCAAAAAAATTCTGGTATCCTTTTTGTATCTAATAAAAAACGACGAACACCGAATAATCGCTACTCAGTGTCCGTCAATGCTACACATGTTTAAAAAAATTACCAATTAAACAGAATATAAGATATTTGGATATCTTATTCTTTTATTAAGTTTTAATATTATTTGATAGATTATTTTCTTCTAATACACACAATTTATGTTCTCTGCTCAGATTAAAGCACAGATATTAATTACTTTTAGAATGATCCTATACCGATCTTTTTCTCCCTTTTTTAATGATTTGTGTCAAATTGACATTATCTTTTAACTTTGTCTATTCATATTTAAATTCACATATATTTTTCCGCCGATAGATTATTCTCCCTGGCTCGTTTTTCTCCCTTGGTTTGCAGAAAGTTAAGTTCTTTCTAATGTAAAGCCTTTATTTTATTTAATTCTACTTAGGTTTTGTCCTTTTCATTGCCTTTCCTCCAGAAATGCCCAAGATATCTATACCACATCTGACAATTAAATATTTTAATTACTTAATAACAAATGGTGCTAACATACAAAATACTAACCTGTATATATGATGATTAGATTCTTCATTACAATAATAAATACCCAGTTTTTATATTCCGGATGCAGAATGTGAAACAGCTTAAATAGATTATCTTCTTTATTACCGACCAGCTTATATTTTATAATAAACAGTCAAAATGTTATTTTTTACAAAACACATTATATTTTACAAAATTAACAAATACTTTTTAATACATACTATCTTTTATAGATTTTTTTTCTCCATTTATTAAGTTAAAATCACAAAATACATTTTCGGAGGGAGTATGTTAAAATATAGATTATTGAACCTCTATCCATTTTTATTTTACTGTTTATGAATATTTTATTTAGCATCCAATAAAGACTTTCCGACCTATTATGTGTTAAAATGACTAAATGAAAGAAAAGCATAATATCTAAAAAAAATCTATAGATTCCTATTTATACGAATAAAGTAAATATCAATATGTTAGCTTGTTATATATTTTACCCTAAAATATAGGTTATGTTGCTCTTAAAATGTAAGCACAATATAGTATTACTATATTAATTTTGTATCTGTATTGATTTTTCGTTATTTATAACTTGTTTGTTTTGTGAGATTCATTTTTTCATAACATTCATTATTCATTTGAGTAGGTTAAATTTAGAAGGCTGCTTCATTTAAGTGAGGCAGCCTTCAGTTTTCTTACAGTTTGAGATTTAATCAATCATGTGAAGAATTGAGCATTTTTGGGCTACCGGACAAAATAAATGTCATTAGCATGAGCGCCCCGGTTCGATACGATTACGATACCCACCATGTACCGTGTAATAATGTGATGCAAATCCATATGTTATGATTTTTGGGTTTATCATAATTTAGGCGATATGGATGTTTGAGCAATCGAACAGCTTTCTAATACAGTTTTTGTTTGATAATACTAAATTAAGTTATTTTATTATCAAAGATTTGCTATTCGTTAAATAAAGTATTTTATTTTTTTAGCATTTATTTAAAAATGGAGATATTTGAGGTGGCTTTTGAAGGTAAATCTATATTAACAATAGCTTTGCAAACGTTTTAATCGGTACCTGCCACCAATTAAATCTATATTTATGGATGTATTTGAGCTTAAGGTGCAGATAAATCCAAAAATTATACAATATACAGAACAAGGATTGCTTTTGGAGTGTTATTAAAGTTGAATTAAAATAGTATTGTTATGAAAGAGAAAGACCATAAAGATTTGAACGAAGACTTCGAAGGGTACGAAGAAGCAAGAATAGAAAAACCCGAAGAAGACCCTAAAACAGTGGGAGACAAAGAAGTAGAAGCAGCTAACAAATGGATTAACCCTGATGAAAATACACGCGACAGAGGTTGAAAAGAATTAGAGACTACAAGTAAAAGCACTTGTAGTTTTTTATTTGTTATTCAAATTCCCATATATTTTATTTAAATTTGAAGCTTACGGTAAAAACCGGAAACTAACACACTATTCACACAAATACAAAGTACATGGGAATTTTCAGTAAGAAAAAGAAAAAGGAGAATTTCGACAATTTTCCACCAATCGGGGGACTGATGGTCTCTAAGATGATAACCGATCAGGGCAAAAAACCACGTTTTATGTATCGCGAAAAGAGAACACGTCCCGAAGATAGCGGATGGCGCATATTTTCGGCAGAAGAGAGCGAAGAATACACTAATAATCCTGACAATGTGGGTATTTACGCCCCTTCTACCATCCTGAAAATGGATGCCTCTATTGCCCCCCTCCTGATGAAAGGCATAGGATCGGTATACGAACGGACAAGCGAAAAATCGGATTGGTACAAGGTTTACGACTTCGAGATGGAAGACGATTACATGGTAACTCATAAGTTGACTAATATCTGGAGCCTGAACATAAACAACCTTTTCGAACGACGCCTCGAAGAAGATGGCAGCCTGATGTATACCACAGGCGATAAGTCGTTGAGGCTAACTATATGGAACCGCGAAAACACATCGAAAGAAGATATCTACAAAGAGTATAAAGATATAACTGACAACCGTGACCAATCGCACGCCAAAACACTCGAAAAATACGATTTTTCCGATGAAAAGGTTTATAAGGTAGGTTACCGCATCAAAGAACAGGATGGAGATAAGGCATATGATGTAATCTATGGATTCTCCATTATAGAAAATCAGATAATAATGGCGGCATTCTACTTCGATGAAGAAGAAGATATCCGCTGGGCAACAGATACATGGAAAGGAATGGTGGCTGAGTTATAAGTTATAAGTTATAAGTTATGGGCTAACGGCTAATAGCTATAAGCTAATGGCTAACGGCTTAAAAAATCTTATATCAACAAAGAGCGGCCTGTGATCTGAGGCCGTTTTTTCGTCCACTACTTTAGCCTTTAGCACCTGATACGGCTGATTGTTAGTAGTATACCCTGCAATATAATCGATTACCCGTTTAGGGTTGTTTGCCGGAAAAGTAGCATCATTCGTCCTGTTCAGTATTTTCCAGTTTTGCTTCAGAGTTTTTATCTCTTGCGATTTTGGTTCGGCATTCAGGTCTCCGGCCAGGAATACAGGCTTATTATATCGCGAAGCTTCCCTGTTGATAATCTCTATCGAAGACAAACGATCCTCTTGGTTAAGAGAAAAATGAGTAGCAAAAATCACATATTCCTCAAACTCACAGATAAGCAGTGCTCGCTTTTCTTCTCTGCCGGGCAGGGATACCCTTATCGAGGATAGCGGCTCGTCTTTCGACAATATCCCTATCCCATACTTTCCTCCATCATAGTCTATTGCAGGGGCATAAGTATGATGCATATGGGTAAGGGTGGCTATTTCTTTCAGTACATCTGTTTGTTTGCTCCTTTGCGTTACACTATCTATCTCTTGCACAGCAACAACATCAGCTTTTGCTGCTTCTATTACATCTGCAATCCGCTTGTAATCGGTTTTGTCGTCAAGCCCTTTTGCATTCCTTATATTATATGACATTACTCTGACCGCGTTTGATTCCTGAGCACTTATAGAAAAAGAAAATAGTATGAATAATAGGAATAGAAGATGTTTCATAATTGGGCTGTTTATTTAGTTGAAAATTTCACTTTAAGAGTTTCTATTTCTTTTGCCGCATTTTTAGCAATATCACTCACTATAGAATATAAATAATTTTCATTTACCAGTTTATATGTTTCCTCAGTATTGAATGAGCGAAAATTGAGTTGAGGGCTCGTATACTTCCACCCTAACCAATATTTGCTATCTGTAAAATAAGTATCATCTAAAGCTAATACCAAAGCCCGGTATGGTGCATACTCCGGTTTATCTGATATACCTCCTTCACCTTTGTATTCTATCGTAAAACCTATATAAAAATTATCTTTGATTTCTGCTCCCCAGTGAATAGATATATCGTTTATAGTATCCACTAAAACCCATAAACTAGGATAAGTATACTTTTGCCTTACATGATAGTTATATGTTTTTTCGGAAGTAACGGTTTTATGGTCTTCCTCCGGAGTTTTTACAATTAGCCCTTGCTCAGTCAATGCTGCTCTGAGAGCTTTCCAAAACTTCCATTGAATAGCATGCTTGGCATTATTTATGTTATTGGCAATAACATCTGCTGCCTTAAAAGTTTCAGCATTATGCATAATAGTTTTGAGTATTTCTTCTCTCATAGTTTTATTTATCGACTGATTTGTAAGGTGTTTTATTAGGTTTATATAATGAGTAATGCCTTCCCTGATGGTAGGTAGCATTGCCGATTCTTTTCTGCAATCTTCAAGCCATTTTATGATATCTGATCTATATGATATTGCTATAAAATCAGTACCATTCACTAACTTGTCTTTACTATAATCTTCCGCATCTTTTCCCTCTAAGGTAAGATAAAGAAGTACTGCATTTTTATGATTATTACAATAATTACGATACCTTAGAAGCTGTTTATCCTGATCTCCTGCATATATTTTATTTTCGATCGCTATACAATTTCCCTTGTTATCCGCAATAAGGATATCGATACGCCCTCCCTCAGTCCGGTCTTCATTTATAGTACCTATATGTTTTTCTACAGAAACAGTATAATTTGAATAATCAATATCTGCTAAACCCAATTGCCGAATAAACAACTGTAAAAAAACAGCACCTTGCCCATGCGATCCGGCACTATCTAGCAACTCAGCAAGGAAAGCTGAATGAATCCGAACCTCTTCCGTAGTTAATTTTATAATTTGAAATATATTAAACTTTTCTCCCGAAAGCGCTGATATTTCATCATAATGTTTATTTAATTGTGCTATTTGCTTCAATAGCATAGTTAGTTCTTTATTTTCCATATTGCTTACCCCAATACTATCCTCAATATATTCTCTGTTTTTGCTGTCACCTTAAATCGTTCGTCGGAGCGGTTGCCTACTATCCAGACTATATCTTCGCCCGAACAAATCAGCCATACCTCTTCTTTGTCAAATATACTGAATTTCTTATCCGAAAAATAATCGCTCACCTTCTTTTTCCCTTTCATGCCAAAAGGGATAAACCAGTCGCCACGACGCCAACGGCGCAGGGTAAGCGGAAAAGTAACCTTGTCGGCATCTATATATAATATACCGGCATCCTTTGTCAGTATAAAATCACGGTCGAGCTTTAGTCGTTCTATTTGTAAGTGGATAGGATGAGTAAGTACCTTGTCATCTTCGCCAATCGTAAAACTTTTGGGCGAAAGGGCTGATTTCTTTTTCAGGATAAGGTATCCCCTGTCTTTCAGCAGTTCGTGCGTATCGGAATGGAAAATCTTGCCGGACTGAGCTACTATAGATTCGAATATCGACCTCACTGTAATCGCATTAAAGCCATAAGGAGACAGAATCTCAAAAAGTATTGTTTCCGGCTCTATATATTGCACCAGCATAGCAATATTGATCTTATTATCAGCAAAAATATTATTCTTTACCTGCTCTATATAAGCATTATAAATAGTTTCCACTTTCGACAGGTTGCGGGCGGTACGCATAATGGACTCCTTTGCCGACGGATTGATTGTTTCCATCATCGGAAGTATATTCAGCCTTATCTTATTGCGTGTATAAGTATCCTCATTGTTGGTACTGTCATCCACATACGAGAGTTTACGTTCTTCGAGGTATTCCAGTATATCTTCGCGGCTTATGCAAAGCAAAGGGCGGATAATATATCCGTTCATAGGCGCAATCCCTGTCAGCCCCCTGATGCCTGTTCCCCTGATGAGGTTTAGCAACACAGTTTCTACCGAATCGTCGCGGTGATGAGCTACAGCGATCTTATCTGCCATATGTATCACTCGGATTTTTTCGAACCAGTTGTAACGCAACTCACGCGCTGCCATCTCTATCGAAATGGAATTGATTTCGGCATAGGCCTCCGTATCAAAGTCGATACGTTCGTATTTGAGGTTGTATTTACGGCACAGATCTTCCACAAAGAAGGCATCCCGGTTCGATTCTTCTCCCCTGAGGTGAAAATTGCAATGGGCAATCACACATTCTATCCTGAAACTATGCAATATATCGAGCAATGCAACAGAGTCTGCACCGCCGCTAACTCCTACAATTACTTTTTCACCCCCCCGGAGCAAACCATTTCTTACTATATAATCTTCTACAAGTGATATGTTCATTGTTTTGTATATATTTAGCCATTAGCATATAGCTATTAGCCGTTAGCCCATAATTTATAACTCATAATTCCCAAAAAATCTTATTTCATCAACAATATACTGGCCAGAATAGAACTAACCGTGCCCGCTTTTTTCAACACCATCAGGTGATCTCCATCCTCAACAGGATATGCGCCTTGTATATTTTCGTAAGGGAATATCTGATCTTCTGTGCCATGAATATGGTATAAGTGGCGAAACTCATTGTCAGGAATCCAATGCGTAATCTGGGTTACCGCCCATTTTATATAGATAGGGTCGATATAAGTCATATACTCTGCCAGTTCCGATGTTGGCATATGATAAACCATCTGGTTAAAAGCATTGGTAACAAAATCGGTAGACGAATACAAACTTTCGGGTATACGGTTTATCAGGTTGATGCGCTTCACTGCTCGAAAAAGCAATGGAATCTCTTCCTGTTTCTTAAACGACGAAATGATTACACTTTTCTGAGGCGATAAAAAATAACTCATCTCCTGCATTATTACAGCCCCAAACGAATACCCCACCAGAATAAACGGACTTCGGGTATCTATCTTTTTTGCCATAGTTTTTGCATACTCCCGCAACGTTTCATCTGCACGGGGTATATGCCATTCTATATATTGCTTCTTGAAACCTTTGGGTAAACGCAACTTATCGAATACTTTACAATTGTAGCACATACCGGAAATGAAATATACATTGGTTTCTTTTTTCCAAAGTTTGCTGACCTTTTCCCATATCCGTTTAAACGGGCTATTTGTAGAAGTATTTTGTTCTGCCATATTATATATAGATGAATTATGCGAGTTAGTAATTGGGTGGTAATAAAAATAGTTCTTTTTAATTATACTGCGCGCAATCGCAGATTGCTTGCTTTTGCTGTCGCGCGATTGCATCGCGTGACTTAATTACCCACGCGAAAGGATTCGCGCGGTAGCGGTGTACCCCGTACGCTCGCCTAACGGCGCCATGGCAAAGCCCTGACAAGAGAAAGTATAGTGTAGCTCTTGTCATGCGTCAGCCTCCTGTGCATGGAGTTCCGCAGGCGGGCACCTGTCCGGTGAAGTCCGGCGTAGAATCAAACGGGGCAATAGCCCATAGGTTTGATTCAGCCGGCAAGCCGTTGACAGGTCGCCGAGGGGCTCAGCACTAGCCTTTTGCTTCCTTTTGGGCAATGCCAAAAGGAAGGGCAAGCCCGGGAGGGCGCGACAGTAATTAGCTAAAAGCTGAAAATTATAGCTAAGAGCGTTGCTATGCATAAAGTAAAAGAACGATTTCAATCACTATCCAATCACTGATTAGTGCGAATTATCATATAAAGATAGCGCTTTTTCCGAAAAAATTAACAGTCTTTCGATATATCCGGTTATAAGACTAGCGGTCAACAATATACCTTCATTTCCGATTATGCATTTTTATGTGAAAAATCGATAGTTAATTCACAAAAAAAAATGAAATAATACATATAAAATAAATATATTTGCCCTTACTAACTTATTCTATCACTTTTATAAATATACACAAGAATGAAGGCATTAATATCTTATTTATTCAGCAGAAAGAAAGAGCTGTATGCTGAAATAGCCAGGCGGAATAAATGTGGTCCTGTACGGGTTTGTGCTTTGGCACACGGACGAAGGGCTAAGACTACTCAGGACTACAACATTATTCAGGAGCTTATAGACAAGGGAATCGTATCAGGGTACAGAACTATTTAACAACAACCATTTATTTTTCATCTCAAATCTTTACATCTTCATTACAAGAAACATTTATCATCATTTTACTTTGAAAAAATATCGTGAATTGTTATAATGCTGCTTAAATTTGCGCATCTTAATAATTCGAAAACGATGAAGTATAGTTTTGCCAACGATTATAGCGAAGGTTGCCACCCGTCTATATTGCGAGCATTGGATAAGTCAAATTTTATCCAGCAGGCAGGTTATGGTGATGATGAGCATTCCCGGAATGCTACTGCAGAGATCCGGAAAAAAACAGGGTGTGACCAAATAGGTGTCTATATGGTTGCAGGAGGGACTCTTGCCAATCTGGTTGTATTGTCATCTGTTCTTAAACCTTTCGAGTCTGTCGTTGCCGCCGACACGGGGCATATCTATGTAAATGAAGCCGGAGCCATAGAGGCTACGGGACATAAAGTAGAAGCTGCCCCTACGGAGGACGGTAAACTACGCCCGAAAGACATTCTCCCATTCCTGAATAAAATACGTGGGCATCATGTTGTTCGCACACGTGTGGTATATATCTCCAATTCAACAGAACTAGGTACGGTATATACTAAAACAGAATTGCAAGACCTGTACCGGTTTTGCAAAGAGAACAACTTACTCCTTTTTATGGATGGCGCCAGGCTTGCAATGAGCTTGACTGCCCCCTCTAATGATATGACTCTTGCCGATATTGCTGCCAATACCGACATATTTTATATCGGAGGCACCAAGTGCGGAGCCCTGATTGGCGAAGCTATCGTTATACCAAATCCCGAAATAGAGAAAGACTTCAAATACCACCTGAAGCAGCGTGGAGCCCTTACAGCCAAAGGGCGTACAATCGGCATCCAGTTCGAATGTCTGCTCAAAGACAACCTCATATTCGATCTGGCAAAACATGCCAACAACATGGCTGCAAAAATAGGTGATGCATTTACATCCCTAGGCTATCCCTTATTAATAAAGTCGGATACAAACCAGATATTTCCGGTATTACCCAATGCGTTAATAGAAAAACTGAGGGAAGAATACGAATTCCTTACATGGAGCATTATAGACAAAGACCATTCGGCGGTGCGCTTTATTACTTCATGGGCTACCCCCGAATCTGTGGTGGACGAATTTATAAAGGATTTGCAAGAATGTAGTATTTAAAGCCTTAACTTTGCAGCATGAATAATAAAAAGAAGATAATAAACGATCCTGTATTCGGATTTATAACTATACCTAGCAATTTTTTATACAACCTTATACAACATCCTTTCCTGCAAAGACTGCAACGGATAAAACAACTGGGACTGGCTTCACTCGTCTATCCGGGTGCGCAACATACACGCCTGCACCACTCCATAGGAGCCATGCATCTGATGGACGAAGCCATAAAAAGCCTCCGCCTCAAAGGACATGAGATAACTGACGAAGAAGCAAACGGAGCATTAGCTTGCATCCTGCTCCACGACGTAGGGCATGGGCCATTCTCCCATGTACTTGAATATACACTAACAAATGGTATTCATCACGAAGAATTTTCGCTCGCTCTGATGGAGTACCTGAATAAAGAACTGAACGGACAACTGGATATTTGTATCTCTATTTTCAGAGACGAGTATCCGAAGCACTTTCTACACCAATTGGTCAGCGGACAGCTCGATGTAGACCGCCTCGATTATCTTCGCCGGGACAGTTTCTTTACAGGCGTAACAGAAGGAAATATAGGTTCGGCACGTATCATAAAGATGCTCGACCTGCGCAACGATAAGCTTGTAATAGAAGCCAAAGGAATCTATTCTATCGAAAACTTCCTTATGTCGCGCCGGTTGATGTACTGGCAGGTATATCTGCACAAAACAGCCGTAGCTGCCGAAAAGATGCTGACAAAAACACTCTCCAGAGCTAAAATGCTGACAGCAGAAGGCAAGAAGCTTTTTACATCGCCTGCTTTACAGTATTTTCTCGAAAATGAAGTGGATAAGCCGTTCTTCCTACAAAATGAAGAGGAGGTACTGAAACACTTTGTAACCCTTGACGACAACGACCTCTGGTGTGCCCTCAAAGTATGGGCAAGTCACGAAGATAAAGTTTTGTCTATCCTCAGCACCTGCCTGATAAACAGGAGACTATTCAAGATGGAACTCGCCACAGAACCAATTTCAAAAGAGCACATTAATAAATATATAGAGCAATACATCTCCGAATTGAATGTAAGCCCTAAAGAAGCTTCCTACTTCTACTCATCGGGAATAATCCATGCCAATATGTATAATGAGGTGGATGACAGCATCGATATTCTTTACAACGATGGAACAATAAAAGATATATCCGAAGCTTCGGACATGCTTAACATACAGCTACTTTCTAAAAAAGTAGAAAAGCATTATTTTTCGTATCTCAGACTGTGAATAAAAAACTATGAGTTGCCAATCAGTAGTTGAATAGAAAAATAGTTCTATTAAATTATGCATAAAGGCAATCTTGTTCAGATATTTAATCTTTTATCCTGGGCTTGCCCAGCGCTGTTGCACGATTGTATCGCGTGGCTTAATTGGGTTAATAATAAGCAAAAAATACAAAATCAGAATAAAATGAACATATAACTCCAACTATTACTTAATATTAATTTATTTACTGTTTATAACATAGATAAACGAACTGAGAAAAATAAAAATCTAGCTAATTAGAATTCTAACAACTAAAACACTAAACAACATAAAAAATAAAACAAAAAAGCATCATTATTTCGCCATTCCATAAATATTTACTTGCTTTGTATCCGCTTTTTGATTATTAGCTAGAATGGACTTAATAAAAACAGTCAGAGACGTGCAAGCTACAGTAGTATCTTTGCACAACGAAGGGAAGACAATTGGCTTTGTCCCTACAATGGGGGCCTTGCACAAAGGGCATCTTTCCCTTGTAAAACAGTGTCTTGCCGAAAATGACATATGTGTAGTTAGCATATTTGTAAATCCTACCCAGTTTAATAATAAAGAAGATCTTGTAAAATATCCCCGAAATCTGGAGCAGGATTGTCAGTTATTACAGGAAGTGGGTGTAAATATTGTATTTGCTCCTACCGAGAACGAGATATATCCTGAGCCCGATACCCGTCAATTCGATTTTGGGCAGTTAGACAAAGTGATGGAAGGGCGTTTTCGTCCGGGACATTTCAACGGAGTTGCACAGGTAGTGAGTCGACTGTTTGATATTGTAAAGCCGGATAAAGCATATTTTGGAGAAAAAGATTTTCAACAGCTGGCTATAATCAGGGCAATGGTAAAGCAATTAGGTCTGAAAGTTCAGATTGTGCCGATGCCTATTATGAGAGAATCTAACGGATTGGCTATGAGTAGCCGAAACGAAAGGCTGACTCCAAAACAAAAAGAGATTGCTGTAAATATTTCCAAAACACTATTCCAAAGTAAAGAGTGGGAAGAAAACTATACAGTACAAGAAGTGATAACGAAAGTAACGGACAATATCAATTCATTTGAAGAATTGAAAGTCGAATACTTCGAAATTGTAGATGGCGATTCCCTACAGGCTATAAATGAGTGGAGCGAATCAAGTTTTATAGTAGGATGCATTGCGGTTTTTTGTGGTGAGGTTCGCCTTATTGATAATGTTATATATCGAACAAAAAGTTAAAAACGAACGAAAATGATAGTAGAAGTTGTAAAATCAAAGTTACATCGGGTTACAGTAACTGAAGCCAACTTAAATTATATAGGTAGTATTACTATTGATGAAGATTTGATGGATGCTGTAAACCTGATAGAAGGTGAAAAGGTTCAAATAGTAAATAACAATAATGGAGAACGTATCGAAACATATATTATTAAAGGCGAAAGAGGTTCCGGTTCTATATGTTTGAATGGCGCAGCTGCCCGAAGGGTTCAACCTGGCGATGTTGTTATTATAATGTCGTATGCTCAAATGGATTTCGAAGAAGCTAAGAGTTTTAAACCTTGGGTTGCTTTTCCTGATACGAAAACCAATAAACTGGTTAAATAAGAAACCGATATAATGTTCAACCTTTCCAGAACTATAACTATATCATTTGCTGATTTTATAGCATTTAATAAAATCCATTTCAATAGGCTGAGAGTTAAGCCTCGTTGGATTTGGCTTGTTATATCCTTACTTACGATTTTTATTTTTTGTATCGGATATAGTACTGATGGAAGGGTTTCGGATAAAGGAGTCTTATTTGCTATCTTCTTTTTTGTTTTCTTATATGCATTCATTTCTGCCGCGATATGGCTGTTTCTTTTATTGGTAAGAATGTTGCATCGTTTGCTATTGTATATAGCTTATAAATTGAGTTCCCATACTTTCGTTAATATTGAGGTGCTGATTAATGAAAAAGGAATTGAATATAAAACAACAAAGAAACACTATATAGCGCTTTGGCCACAGATAATAAAGGTGTATGACGATGGCTTACGATACATTATTTATTATGCCGAAAATGCAGTATTCATTTTGCCAAAACACTATATAGGAGATTTAGAGCAACGCTATCAGTTTGCCAATTTTCTGAAGGCATACACAAATCCGGATTTAAAATACGTCGACTCATCCGGTAATTAAGCAATTTTTTTTAAAGATTTTATTCCCATGTTTTCATATTCATATAAAGATATATGGCGGGTAAGTATTCCTATCATGTTAGGTCTACTCGCGCAAAATGTTGTTCAGCTCACAGATACTTTTTTTCTGGGGCATGTTGGTGGTATAGAGCAGAGTGCTTCCGGGTTGGCCGGAATATATTATGTAGCGATTTTTATTATCTGTTTCGGCTTTAGTATCGGAGGGCAGATTATGATAAGCCGTCGTAATGGCGAAAAAAACTATGACAAAATTGGAGGAATCGTAATTCAGGGCGCAATATTTCTTCAACTTTTTGCTTTGGTTTTGTTCTTTGTATCTAATTTTTTGATAGACAATGTACTGTCTTCTTTCCTTAAATCGCCGGATGTATTTGCTGCCACCGAGAAATATCTTTCCTGGCGTATCTATGGCTTTTTCTTTGCTGCAATAAATGTGATGTTTAGGGCTTTCTATGTTGGTATTGCCCGTACGAAGGTCTTAACATTCAATGCCATTGCAATGGCTGTAGCAAATATCGTAGGCGACTATGTGCTTATATTCGGTAAATTCGGATTTCCCGAAATGGGGATAGAAGGAGCCGCAATAGCATCAGTTATATCAGAAATAGTCTCTGTATTATTCTTCTGTATATATACTTTTATTACAGTCGATTTCAAGAAATATGGTTTTGTAAAGATGAAATTCAAAATGTCTATTATTCGTAATATTTTGAATATCTCTTCTTTTACCATGGTTCAATATCTGGTATCAATGTCTACATGGTTCATCTTCTTTGTGGCTATAGAGCAACATTCTGAGGATGCCCTGAAGATAACCAATCTTGTGCGTAGCTTCTATATGGTATACTTTATTCCAATGAATGCTTTGGCTACCACAGCCAATACATTAGTCGGTAATACAATAGGGGCGGGTAATGCTAGGGGAGTGATCCCTCTCATCAAAAAGATATGTTTACTCAATTTAGGCATCATCATTTTTATGATATTGCTAACAATGATTGCACCTGAATTCTGGATATCCTTTATTGCTCCACAAGATCAGTTATCATTGGTAGGCGAAACCGTTGCACCATTGTATGTGCTCTTGTTTTCACTACCTATATCATCCCTAGGTACAGTTATATTCAACTCCATATCGGGTACAGGTAATACGCGTATTGCACTCATTCTGGAAATGATAACAATGGTGATCTATGTTCTTGCTATGTTCTGGATTGTTATCTACAAGCAGATGTCAGTCGCGTGGTGTTGGACTGTCGAATATTTCTATTGGGGTCCATTGCTGATATTCTCCATATTATATATGATGAGAGGACGCTGGCAAAACAAACGGATCTAAACGCTAAAGACAAGAGAATGATATATCAATTTTCAGATGTTGTAGGGGCGAACCAATGTGTTCGCCCTTATTTCAAATAGATAGTTAACTATCTGCAGTGTTTTTTCGAATTTAACTACGTTTCACTCCGTTGACCGTTGGTTGTTAATCCGAAGTTAAATTTAAAAATAGTTCTATTTAACTACTGATTCGCATGAGTTATAAATTATGAGTGAACGAGCAATATCTCATAATTTATAACTCATAATTCTCTACTTATTTGCGTAATTGCGTATAATATAAACCAGCATCCATTTTTTCCGATTTGATAACAGATTTCAGATTATCATTTTCGTCATATACATGAGTCAGCAGATCGCTTGTGCGTTGCCAGTCCCCGCTCGATTTATCCCAACGGGTATGAATAATCGTTGCCAGCTTTCCACTTGCACTGTAAGTATATTCATGCTTCTGGCTATGCTCCCAACCCGCTCTATTGTTCCACATAGAAAATATTCTTTCTGTACACTGACCCGAAGGACTGTATATATAAACCACCTTTGAAACATCTTTCGCACCTTTTCTATCCAATTGGATATACTCCTTTTTCATTCCTCCATCTTCGAGTTCAGAAGTTTCAAGCCGTACATTATTTTTATTCTGAGAATATAAACCGGCAGAAAAAAGAAGGAAAAATATTGTAGATATAATTATTGTTTTCATATTGTTCTATTGTTTTAATAGGATTTTAAAAAAAATTAATTTTAAGCGCTTTTACAATATGACGAGTCAGCGAAAAGAAAAGTTACAGTCTCAATAGTTAAAATACAGGTTTATCTTTGTTAAAATATATATAGTGGAAATTAGAGCATATATTCTACCCATTTGTGCTACGTGCAATCACAGATTAACAAAACATTTACTATATTAGCTCACCAATATAACTAACAAATACTTCGAGTATGATTGATGATGTTTTAGAAACCGTAGGAGGTGTAGTTGTGGATGCTGTAGGAGGCATAGTAAAAGGTGTAGCAGAAACAGCTATAGAAGGAACTATTGGTGCAATAGGCGGACTGATAGGCAATGAAAACAGTGACAATCCTAACGAAACAGAAGAACAACATAAACAAAAAGAAGAGAACCCCGAATAAAGGACAATGGATATCCTCACCCATGCCTTATCCGGAGTTGCAGTAGCAACATGCGCCTCAGCATTTGTCCCTGCCAAACCCTGGCGCAGGGCAAAAATACTATTCGCCGGAGCTTTAGGCGGATTCTGGCCCGATATTGACGCTGTCAGCATGTGGTCGCGGTTCGACTCTACTATCGGACGCCTGTTTCACCTTTCGCATACAGGGCGCGAGATCTACAGTGCCAAATTCTGGTATTCGCACCATGCATTCTTTCATTCACTCGTTGCCAGTATCCTTTTTGCCGCTTTGCTTCTGCTATTCATCTATATAATAAGGCGGAAAAAAGCCACCTCATTCATTCAGTTTATAAAAAGCCACCTTATCTACTTCGTCGCATTTATACTTGGCTACTGGGCACATCTGGCAGGCGACCTCCCTACCCCATCCTCATCGTGGGGCGGCGTGGCACTACTCTGGCCATCAAAGGAATACATAGGAGGCTTTGGCAGTATATGGTGGTGGAACAACTATGATATTTTTCTGCTCATTGTGCTGTGCATTGCCATAAACCTTATCGCTCCAGCCCTCTCAAAGTATATGCAAAAACACAGAAAAACATTCACTTTTGCCGTACTAACACTCACATTAACTTTGATTCTGATACAAGTTAACACACGGCAATACAACTATGCATACACCCGTTCAGGAAAATATGCAGAAATGGAAGCCAATTCGAAAAAAGAACAGGAACGTATTCTCGGCAAACGCCTCTACCGCTATATGGATCGTTTCGACAGGATGCTGATAATTCATTTCTAGCACCAGCCTTCAATTACACAAACAATACTTATATAGAATATTCATTTCGAAGCCATTATCCACACACCTCAAGGCTTACAAACGACCTCTCTTTCTTTATTATTTTTTAAATAAAGATGGCCAATTAGTGAACAATAACAAAGTTGTTATGTTTTATTAATATAAACGTGAAGACTGTAAATTTAAAAGAATGCCGTGTGATTATGAAAAAAATATGTCCACATTGATATTTTTTTGCAAAGTATCAACCTTAAAATTTAACTATTTCGTATAATTTAACCTAACAAAAGTATCATTTCTATAAAATATCTAAACAAAATCATGTCAACCAGAGCCTTATAACTCTTTAGTTATTTTTTTGTTTAAATGTAATTTTAATTTATTCAATAAATCATTTACTGTTTCTAAACCCAGAAAAGAGAAGACATTGTAGTAGTGCGTAGAATGTAAAAACCCTTTTTACTTAAATAAAATCAATATTATGTTAAAATTATTTAGATCAGCAAGTTTATTGTTGCTCTTATCCGTATCCGGTATGGGAGCAATCTATGCTAATCCTGTGCACGACAATGCTGAGGTAGCTATTACTCAGCAGGATGGAAGATGTACAGGAGTAGTGAAAGATGAAGCAGGAGAAGCTATAATCGGAGCATCTGTTGCTGTGAAAGGAACGACCAACGGTACTATGACAGACATAGATGGTACATTTACTCTCAACAACGTAAAAGTAGGTGACGTTATACACGTTACATATGTTGGTTTCCTTGCTCAGGAAATAACATGGAACGGACAACCGATAACCTTTACTTTACGCGAAGACACATTAGTATTAGACGAAGTAGTAGTCACAGCTCTGGGTATCAAACGCCAGAAAAGAGCCTTGGGATACTCTACCACAACAGTGGGCGGAGACGAATTTACTCAGGCGCGTGACATCAATATCGGTAATGCACTTTCCGGTAAAATTGCAGGGGTAAGCGTTACAGGTAATGCCACCGGAGCCGGAGGTAGTAGCCGTATCATCATCCGTGGTAATGCCTCACTTACAGGCAACAACCAGCCACTCTATGTAATAGACGGTGTACCTTTCGACAACACCAACCTCGGTAGTGCAGGCCAGTGGGGAGGTATGGATATGGGAGACGGATTATCTAATATCAGCCCCGACGACATCGCCAACATCCAGGTACTAAAAGGAGCAGCAGCTTCTGCCCTTTACGGATATCGCGGAGGTAACGGTGCTATCCTTATCACCACCAAGAGTGGTCAAAAAGGGAAACCTACCAGCATCGAGTTCAACAACAACCTTACGTTCAATACAATCTACGATTACCGCGACTTCCAGAAAGTGTACGGACAAGGATTGAACGGAGTACGCCCATCTAATGCCAGCAGTGCCAGATCTTCTGAAACATCCAGCTGGGGAGAAAAGATGGATGGAGGCAAAGCCATTAACTTCTTAGGCAACGAGTATAAATACTCTTATACCGACAACTGGGATCATTTCTATCGTACAGGTATAAACGATGCCGCTTCATTGGCAGTAAGTGGCGCAGCCGACAAATACACTTATCGCTTTGGTATTTCCAATATGTATGATAAGAGTATCTTGCCTAACTCTTATATCAGCCAACAAGGTATCAATATGAACACAACGTTCGATATTACATCTAAGTTGCATTTATCTGTAAATGCCAACTATGTATTCGAAAAATCGAAAGGACGTGCCAACCTATCGGATGGTAATGGTAACACCAATGCCTCGCTACTATATCGTGCCAACAGTTTCGATGTACGCTGGCTCGAACGTGGAAGCCCCGAATCTGATTGGGGAACCACCACAGACGGAAAAGAAATGATAGGGGGAACTAACGAATATTTCAACAACCCTTACTGGCTGCAGTACAGAAAGACTAACGACGCAAATAAAAACCGTCTGACAGGAGGTATTACCCTTAAATATGATATCACAGACTGGCTATACGCCCAGGGAGCTATCACTCGCGACGGTTACAATATGGACTTCAAGCAGGTGCAACCAATGGGAGCCGCTGCCGATGCTGCCGGATTTATGACAGAGTACTCAAAAACATTCTCCGAAATAAATGTAAACTACCTGTTCGGATTCGATAAGGCAATAACAGAAGAATGGAACGTAAGTGCCACTTTCGGAGGAAACCGTCAACGCAATATCACCAAGCAATGGATTGCAGATGGTGTTCGCCCATTCCTTGTACCTGACTTCCCTTCTGTAAACAATGTGGGCAACCGTCCGTTTACAAAATCGTATAAAGAATATCAGGTAAACTCTATTTATGGTACTGCCGAACTGGGATACAGAAACCAAGTATTCTTAAACCTTACAGGACGTAACGACTGGTTCTCGACCCTCAACCCTGATAGCAACAACTATTTCTATCCGTCAGTAAGCTTATCTTGGGTATTTACAGATACATTCAAAACTCCCGATTGGTTTACATTCGGTAAAGCACGTGCATCTTATGCTTCTGCATCCAACGGAACAGAACCATATCAGAACATGCTGGCTTACAAGCTGAATGACTATAAAATCAACGGTCAGAACAATGCTACTGTAAACAATGAAGTAAGTCCTAACCCGAACCTCAAACCGGTGCGTATCTCCGAATGGGAAGGTGGTCTTAACCTTGCATTCTTCGACAATCGCCTGTCATTCGATATGGCTTACTATGTAAAAAATACCAAAGATGACATCGCTAAAGTAAGTACAAGTAGTGCATCAGGATTCAATTTGAGTATCGAAAACGTAGGTGAAATCCGCAACTCGGGATTTGAATTTATGGTGAATGCTATTCCTGTAAAAACGAATGATTTTATGTGGAATACAACTTTCAACATAGCTCACAATGATAGCGAAGTGAAATATCTGGGAGGTGCCGATAGATTAAATATAGATGGCGCAGCCTCACGCAGCGGAAACGTAACAGTACAAAATATTGTAGGCGAATCTTATGGCGAACTCGTAGGTTACAAATACAAACGTGTAAACGGCAAGATAGTATACAAAGATGGTATCGCACAACGTACCGACGAGCTTCAAAATCTTGGATCGGGTGTTTACAACCTAACCGGAGGATGGCGAAACGATTTCACGTACAGAGACTGGTCGCTGGGCTTCCTTATCGACTTCAAATTCGGAGCGAAATTGTTCTCAGGTACAAATTACAGCTTATATAGCAATGGCCTTCATAAAAATACTCTTCAAGGCCGCGAAAATGATCCTGTAGGAAACATCGTAGGCGATGGAGTAATGCTCGATGATGAAGGTAACTTCGTAAAAAATGATGTAGGGTTAAGCGCTCAGGCATACTGGAGAGGTATAGTAAGTAATAACATTGCCGAAGAATTTGTTTACAATGCCAGCTTCATCAAGTTGCGTGAACTTACTCTGGGTTACTCATTCCCTCAGTCTATCTTAAGCAAGATGAAAGGTGTTAAAGGATTGACGCTTACACTGGTAGGACGTAACCTTTGGACTATTAAGAAACATACAGACAATATTGATCCTGAGTCGGCTTACAACAATACCAACGGACAAGGTCTGGAGCTGAACGGATATCCTGCAACCAGAAGTATCGGATTTAACTTGAACGTTAAGTTTTAATCTCAAAAAAAATGATGACAATGAAAAAATTTATTTTATATATATCCGCAGCAATTTGTTTAATGGGGATAAACACAAGTTGTAGCGACTTTGGAGATGTGAACAACGACCCCGAACACTTAAATCCGGGGAACATGAACTATTCGCTGATGTTTACGCAAGTAGAATCGCAAATAGCAGGTTCCGACTGGGACATCTGGCGAAACGGACTGATTTATTGCGGAAACATGTTGCAACATACAATTTCTGCCACTTGGAGTTACGGTGTATTTTACACATGGTCCGAAGGTTATAATGCTGCCTATTGGGATGGTTACTATTCAGGTGGACGCGCCGCTATCCGCAATATTGTGGAAGTAATGGACAACTGGAAAGACAATCCTACATACGCTAACGAATATCAATACAGCCGTGTACTCAGGGCTTATATGTTCCACCGCATGACCGACCTTTATGGCGATGTACCTTACTTCGATGCCGGAAAATCTACTTCGGGAATCAAGTATCCTAAATATGACACTCAGGAAGCTATCTACAACGATATGCTCAAGGAACTGGATGAGGTCAACACCGAGCTAAGCAACCCTTCTTCTGCCAATACCATTGGCGCAGCCGATGTTATATTCGGAGGAGATGCCGAAAAATGGCGCAAATTCGCTAATTCACTGATGCTTCGCCTGGCAATGCGACTAACCAAAATAGATGCAGCCAAAGCAACAACATGGGCAACCAAAGCTGTGGCAAACGGAGTGATCGACGACATGGACGACAATGCTATATTGAAACATGTAGAGGGTTCATCCGGTGACGACTCTGCCGAACCATTCGGAAAGATTTTATCCGAATCGGAACCTCTTGGCTTCTATATGAGCGAATACTTTATCAATGCGCTTAAGAGCACTGCCGATCCGCGCCTTCAGCTTATCGCAACCAAATGTACTGTACCCGACAGCAAATGGTCGAGCGGCAACGGTTTCGACCTTGGAGACAGCTCCGATCCTACTAAACTGATTGGTTTGCCTATCGGTTACGAAACAGCAGACGGAGACTGGAATATTGGAAATGCTCCCGGATATCCGGGCGATGATTATTGGAAAAGCCATTATGCATTAGTCAACCGCAAAACTTATGCGCGCCCTGATGTACCGTCAATGCTTGTTACATACACCGAAACCTGCTTCTTGTTGGCTGATGCTGCCGAGCGTGGTTTTATCACAGGAGGAACCGCCGCAGCCAAAACTTACTTCGAAAAAGGTGTAAGAGCAGCTATGGAGCAATTCTCGTACTATACTGCTGCCCGTACCGAATACGAAACATATCTCAGCGCTGCTAATGTAAATGCATATGTTACTGCCCGCCTTGCAGAATTCGACGCAAATCCGTTGAAAGAAATCAACTGGCAATATTATGTAAACACATTTGGCGACGAATACGAAACATTCGCCAACTGGCGCCGTACAGGTTACCCTGAGCTTAAATCGGTATATGAGCCACCTTACAACCGCCCTGAATATCCTAACCGTGCTACTTCCGAGATTCCACGCCGTTTTACTTATCCGTCTAACGAATCTCAAATCAATAGCACTAATTATAAAGAGGCTGTCAGCAGGCTCAAAGGTGGTGACTATATGAGTTCACGCGTATGGTGGGACAAAGAATAAAATTATTCTGAAATCACTCTTTTAAATAAAACTTAGATGTAAGATGGGCTGCAGACAAAGATGTCGCAGCCCATCTTTTTTATTTTATTTCGAATGCAGCTTTCAGTATCAATATTACATCTTATATATAAATGCCAAAGCCGATAAAGGAAACCATATTAATTAAGAATATAATAACTCCTAAATTTAAAACAATGAAAAAAACTTTATTCTTCCTTTTACTTCTACCACTAGTATTCGGAGGATTCACTTCCTGTTCTGACGACGATGACAACGACACTCAGATATTTACTGTGACCATCGCTTCAGTAAAGCAGGTAGAAAACGGTAATGAACTTACCTATCCCTATTTTGCAAAAAAAGAAGGATCAACCGATTGGGCAAGTCTGGAATATATCGAAGGTTTTGAGCATGAAGACGGATACGAATATGTACTCGAAGTAGAACGAAAAAAGTGGCACAACGGAAGTATTATGGATGCCCCTACACACAAGTGTAAACTGTTGGAAATAATATCAAAAACACAAAAAACTTCCGAAAATATTCCGGAACAGGCAGCACATATGATCATAGCCTCCAAACGCCCTATAGGAACCGAGGCAACATCTTTCTTTGTACGATATATGGCTAAAGATGAATGGTTCATCATTCCCGAAGAAGGATTCGAAGGTCTTGAATATGAAGAAGGATTCGAATATTATATACAGGCCAAGCTGGTGTTTATGGGGCACGATAAAGGACCTGTGTATAAATACAGCCTTACTAAAATGTTCAAAAAAGAAGAAAAAGATACCCAAGGGCTACCACTCTAATATTATATTGTCTAAGTTCATGATATTTGAAAAATGAAGAAAACGTACAGCTAATATTGGTTGTGCGTTTCTTTTGTTATCTCACCCCCGATGAGATGAGGGTGTTCGGCATAGGTTTTACCTATGTCGTGTTAGAAAAAAGCTTCGCTTTTCGCAAGGTAAAACCTTGCTATTAATAATGACGCAGGCAAAGCCAACGCCAAACATCAGGTGAATTAAGTCACGCGATTCAATCGCGCGACAGCGTGAAAATTTGGCCAAACACCGTTCGACGAAGCGAAGGCGAGTCAAAAGTAAGGCAAGCAATCTTTGATTGTGCGCAGCATCCCCCTAACTCATTAACAATTATTTACTACTTTTATCAAATTTAACTTACTGTATCTGTCTCATTATTCATACTTTTGTGCACGAAAGACAGAAACTTACATATAAGATATTCTTTATAAGAAAAACCTGATAATCAACACATACCCTTAATGTCAGAAAAACAGATTTCATCTGCTGCATTTGCAGATACAAAACCACATTATAATATCCTCGACGGATTGCGTGGAATAGCAGCTATTACAGTCGTTTGTTTTCATTTATTCGAGGCTTTTGCAACAAGCCACCTCGATCAAGGCATAAACCATGGCTATCTGGCCGTGGATTTTTTCTTTATACTATCCGGCTTTGTAGTAGGATACGCTTACGACGACCGCTGGAAAACCATGAAAACAATAGACTTTATCAAACGCCGTATCATACGCCTTCAACCCATGGTAGTCATAGGAGCCATCATAGGAGGGCTTACCTTCTATCTTCAGGAGTGTTCGGTATGGGATGTTTCGCAAGTTACCATAGGCGCGCTTTTAGTTGCCACATTAGCTAACGCTCTGATGCTGCCATCTACTCCGGGATTAGAAGTCAGAGGCTTAGGCGAAATGTATCCTCTCAACGGGCCTACATGGTCTTTATTTTTCGAATATATCGGAAATATCCTCTATGCCCTCATCATTCGCAGGCTTCCTACCATAGCCCTTACGGCATTGGTTATCCTTGCAGGATGCGGATTAGCTACATTTGCCATATTCGGACCTTATGGAGATATATGCGCCGGATTCCAGCTGACAGGAACAGAATTTACCGGAGGTTTCTTCCGTTTGCTTTTCTCTTTCTCGGCAGGTCTGCTCTTATCCCGCATCTTTAAGCCGGTTAATATAAAAGGAGCTTTTTGGATATGTAGTTTACTCGTAATTGCTTTGTTGGCCGTTCCCCGTATAGGAGGAGCCGAACACCTCTGGATGAACGGAATATATGACACGCTGTGCTGTGTTGCATTCTTCCCGCTTATCGTTTTCTTAGGCGCTTCGGGCAAAACTACAGACAAATACACAGTTCGCATATGCAAATTTTTAGGAGATATATCCTATCCTTTATACATGGTGCATTACCCTTTCATCTACATATATTATGCATGGGTAAAAAACAACAACCTCACATTCGTAGAGTCCTTACCCGGAGCCATAGCTTTAGTTTTAGGAAGTATTGCATTAGCCTATGCCTGCCTTAAGCTTTACGATGAGCCGGTTCGCAAATATCTGGCAAAAATATTTTTACGCAAAAAAAACAAGTGAAATAAGTTATGAATTATGGGTTATGAATCGACGATTATAACCCATAACTCATATCTCATAATTTATAACTCATAATCCCCTCGCTGTCGCGCGATTGTATCGCGTGACTTTATTGACCACGCGAAAGGATTCGCGCGGTAGCAGCGACAGCTTTTTTATTAAAAAATGGTATCTCCATAGATAAAACCTAATCGTGCGACAGCCTCCTGTGCATAAAGCTCCGCAAGCGGGCACCTGTCCGGTGAAGGCGGCGTAGAATCAAACGGGGCGACAGCCCGTAGGTTTGATTCAGACGGCAAACCGATAACAGGTCGCTGAGGGGCTTAGCACTAGCCTTTTCGTTTTGGGCAATGCCAAAATGAAGGGCAAGCCCGGGAGGGCGCGACAGTAATATGCAAAGGCTTCGAAATTAGAAATAAGAATCGCTCTTATATAAAAAAGTAGAGAATTATAACTAATCCTCTACTTTATATCGTCCTAATCCCACCAAAAATAAAGCCTTTTCGTCATCCTCAACTCCCTTTCCAGTGCCAGTATCGTACCCGTTCCCTGATCCACTATATCGGGACAAACAGCATAAGCCTCCTTAGCCAACTGCCGCCAATCAGTTTTTTCGTTATGTACGATAAACTCGCACCAGTCGCCCGAAGCGCCGATAAGTTCGAGCGAGTATTTCTTATCAAAATCCTTGATTATCGTAATCAGGCTGTCAGGGTCAATATTGTAATTGGCACCATTCGTCCGTATATTACTCAGTATCTCATACTTATCAGTAGTTTTCAGAATAGCCAGACGATCCGCTTTACCACCAATATCAAAATTATTATCGAGCAGGAATATAGAATACCCCTTCGCTCTGAACTTATCCTTCAACGCAAACACCGTTTCGTACGATTCCGAGTGCTTCTCATCAAACACCAATCCTTCCAGATAAACAGGATCCAGTTCTATCTCTTTACCCTCGCTATACATCCTCGACAGCGAATAATGGAAAGCCTCCACATTACTTGCACTTACCTCTCTCAACTCTTTTATTATTTCCTGATCTATTTTCAACGAGTCGCACAAATGCTTTTCCCTCTCTGTCAGTTCATACGATTTAGATGGATTGCAGGCAATAAAAGTAATTGCCACACAAAAACTATATAATAAATATCTCATTTTTCACTCTTCATTTTTAATTCTTCATTCCTTACTCCACCCTTTCGAATGATAAAACGATTTTTGCTTTACCAAAAAAATTCTTCACCATAGGCATTTGTTCCTGATAAAAAGGAGCAAAATCCAATTCCATCTCCTTTTTCGACAGCGACAAAACTTTCACCGAAATAGTTATTTCCGAATTTTCCAGCTCCATTTTCCGCCTTGTCATTTTCCATTTCCCTTTAAAAGATTCCCTTTGCCTCTCCGACATCGTAAATGTATTATCGCCTTTAAACTCAATCCATACAGAATCCATATTGTTCGAATTCAACATTTGCTTCAGGTCATCCTTACCCATATGCTCTTCCACAAGCGGAGGCAGGTCTCTTATTTCCAGAGAAATAGCTTTCCATTTTCCGACAATGTTTTTACGGTTTATATTGTTGGGAGTCTCTTTAGGTGTACTTCCGCCACAGGCAGTAAGTAAAATTAAGATTAACGAAATAAATAAAAATCCTGTCTTTTTCATTGTATGTAGTTAGTTTTTGAAGTATTTATGTTGTCTATTATGCATCCTTTCTTAAAACCTTACATTAACATAATGAGTTAACCACGGAAAAAGGAGTTGCACGGAGTTTTTCCTGTTACGTTGCTACCGCGCGATTGTATCGCGTGGAAATATAAGACCACGCGATACAATCGCGCGGTAGCAGAGGTATTTTATATTTTCAATTCTTCATTATTCATTTTTAATTCCTCATTCCATTACCTCGCAGCGTCTCCATCAGCTTCTTGTCCACAATTCCCTCTTTGGTATAAATACCCAGGCAATGCGCACTTCCATCAAACATAGGCCCAAGGTTCAGGTAACAGTCCTTTGCCTTATACCAGCTATCATAACGGTCGCTACAGTCATTGATTTTCGTCCCTGCCCTCATCAGGTATTGCTTCATCTTTTCGCCATCCTCCACCCTATAGAAGTTATTGGAAACGATATTTTTGCGTGCAAGGTCATCAGCCATAGCCTGCCTCTCTATCAGTTTTTCTACCGAAGTAGCAACAGGCACAATTTTGCCTCTGGTCTCATAGCCATAAATCACTATTTCGCCCTTATCAGTAATATAAAACCCAAACTGAGCCGTGCCAAACCCTTCTGTCTGAAACAAGCGAAGACCTTCCGCCTCCTCATAATGCATTGGCTTATTATTCTTTATATCCTTAGCCGAAAACAGAGTAAGGTAGAAAGCATCCCTTTCCCGTCCCTTTATCTTCAGCACATAACCGGAATATTCGAGTTGCAGTTCGAGCAAAAAGTTTGTATCCTCCACATCCTGACCGATAAAGTATTCCACCGTACTATCCTCATCGGCATACCATTTCGTGTCGCGTGTCTGTCGTCGGAGGTAATCAGTGGCTAGTGGTGTCAGCATACGTGTCGAGGCTTTTTTTACAAATATAGGGATTTTAGTTAACAAGAAAACCACAGCCACCACCCTATTATCCTATTTCCAATATCGTTTCAATATCGCAGAAACCAGATTTTGCCATACATATGCCAACGCTATCGATATAACAAATACACAAACTGTAGCCAACAACCTGTTAGTTATCAACACATCAGCAGCAAATAACACCCGCAGGTGAATAATATAAATACAAAGGCTATACCTCCCCAAAAATGCAAGAAACGGAAAATCGTAATAGCGCGTCAGCGAAAAAATCTTAGCGATGAATAAGCAAATGGGAGGCACCAAAAAGAAAAAAGCTGTATAGTGAGAATAATACTCCCAATGAATATTACCTGTTATTCCGAACCAATAGTTAACACCCAATAATAGAAGCCCGACACCGACAGCCATAAATAAATAGCGGCTCTTTATTTCGCGCCCGTTAGCCAGCATATCAGCAAACACAATACCGGCACAATAGAGAGGAAACCTTGCCAATACAAGCGAATTATTATCCTGGTAAAGAAACAAAATCAGGATATTACACAAGATATAAATAACAAAAAGCTTTTGCCATCCGTTTTTCTTCAGAAACTTAATAAGAGGAGGTGTCAGCAGATAGAATAACAAAATAACAGGGATAAACCAATCGTAAAGAAAGCCCTCTATCCAGAAATCGACCACAAAAATCATTTCTATAAGCTCCACTATATTCGTCCTGCCCAGATAATAAAGCACAAACGCACTTACCAACATAACCGGATAACAATAAGGAAGAATACGCCGGATACGTTGCAAGTAAAAATTTTTCAGATTTTGAGCATTATAATAAGCAAAATACACACCAAACCCCGAAAGGAAGAAGAAAATATCAACTCCAAAATAAATATAATCCCTCAATAGTTTGAGTGAGAATGTGAAGTAAAACCAATTATGAGGAATATGATATACCAATATCAGGAATATAGCAATCCCCATCAGCTGGGCTCTGTAACGGCTCAACAAATACAAAGAAAATTTCATTACTTTCTTTTTAGCATCGTATATAACAAATTGCGGCTATAAAAAGAATGAAAAAATATTGTAATATATGGTAAATTAACTTAGTAACAGTAAAAAACCCTGCAATCGGTATAGATGCAGGGTTTTTAGAATGTATTAAGCTCGAAAAAAATGAAAATTAGTCAGTCTTCATTACCTTTTCAGTGGTTGTATTTCCCGAATCATCCGTTTTTTCTATGAAATATATTCCTTTCTTAAGCCCTGTATTGTTGATATTGAAATCAATCGCTTTCTTATCCTGATATACGAGTCGCCCTGTAGGGAAAGAGTAGATTTTGACGGAGATAGGTGTAGGTTCGCTAACCTCCTGAACACTCATTGATTTATATGCCGGAGCTGTAAAGCTAAGCCTTATCCTACCGGCTGCACTCGTCCCACACATATTTGTTGCCTCACATGTGATAATTCCCATAGAACTCATACCCGGGCTTCCATAACCGGTTCTCATGCCATTTTCGTTAGTCGTAGTTGTTGTTGCATCAAGAGAGTAATCAGAAGAACCATTATTCCAGGTATATCTATCTGCTACTCCTGCTTTAGCAGTAAGTACATAAGATGAATTTGGAGAAAGTCTGGTTCCTCCATTGCATGATATGGTTGGGGTGGTAGGTCTGCCTACCCATACATTAGAATTTTCTGCGATATATTCTTTACCATTATAGTTTACTATAGCTTTTACCTCAGCAGAGCCACCACTAATACCTTTGAATGTTGCATTTGATGTTCCCTGTCCTGAAACAAGAGTCATATTTGTGCTTGCTTGCCAGCTTATTGTAGCATTTGGAAAATACTCTAAATGCTCTAAAGTATATGAAACAGATTCATCATTACATATATTTTTAGAAGCAGATTGGATGACAGGAGTGCCAACCAGAGTTACAATAAAATCACTTAAATTTTTAGTATTTCCAGCTGCATCAAGTGTATAAGCTCGTATTTTAGTTTTTTCAACCCCATATATATTTTTTGCTTGAAAATATTCCTCTTTTGAATAATAGTAATTTGATTTATTATTAACCCTATCCAAAAACTTAGAATCAAAAATCCATACATACTGATCAGAGGTTTCTACTTCTAAACTATATTTCCCTATTTCTGATGAATATAAAATAATAGGTCCTTCGATATTACCTTCAACGGAACCGCCGGAAGCCCCAGAACCATCTTTTGTTACTTTTATATTTCTTAGATACACCTTATTTCCTGAATGTGATTCTTTATATGCACATAAATAGGCTCCTGTTATTTCGACATCTGCCCAATAAACATCGATATTTACGAAAGTATCCCCTGTATAAGCCTCCTTTTTTACTGATATTGTTCCATTTTGCTTTCCGAAATACCCATGTATAACTTCAAAGCAAAACTTAGTGTTACTATCCAATGCTTTAGTAAAATACAATGTATATCTATGAACACTCTTTGCTGAAACAGTGGTTGGTCCTGATAAACTCTTTACATCCTGCCCAAACACCCCACAACACACAAACAACACCCCACACAATACGAGTAATAATTTCTTCATAAGCATCCAATTTTTTAAGTTAAACTAAATACTAATATAATTAAATTTATCAAATAATTCATCAATTTTAATTAAATTATTTACAAAAAGACAAGCAATACACCTATCGCCTGTCTTTTCGTTCATTTCCCTTACTTCGGATACCATCCCACATACTTCCACTGTCCCCAGCCATTAGCATTCTTTGCCCTGATTTTGAACATGATATGCCCCGAACCATTGATCTGGATAGTAGCAGCCTGAGATACATTCTTATCCCCATTGTTGACAGGCTCTGCAGTTACACCATTACCCGAAGTAAAGATGAAAGAACCCGAGACCTTTTCCCACTCCCAAGCCGTAGCAGGAATATCCGACCGCATTGCAAAATTGATCTTCCAACCAACACTTCCATAAGCATTAAGCTCGCAGAAAGAGTCATCAAAATTTTCGCAATAGCCATTGAGGATTACTTTGGGTGTTGCCGACGCCTGAGCCGATACACTGGCAGTTGCCGCAAACAAGCCAACCGTAAACAAAAAGAACAAAATCTTTTTCATACCGATATACATTTTTGAAATTAAACAAACAGGTAATATCTTACCCTTTCACCCCATAGATAAATCAATTTCATTTTGATGCAGATTTTTTAAGACACCCCCTCCCTACCTCCCCCAAAATGGGGAGGAGATCAAACCAGATGAAATGAGAGTATTATAATATTTGTCGCTTTGCGCCACTCCTCCCCATTTTGGGAAAGCAGGGAGGGGGGCTCTCCTTTCGCTGTCGCGCGATTGTATCGCGTGACTTTATTGACCACGCGAAAGGATTCGCGCGGTAGCGAAGGGCAAAAAGAAATGAAGAATGAAGAATTGTCGCGAAGGTTACGAGTTACGAGTAAATGAGCTTTTGTTGCTTCGCTTCATTATTCATTTTTAATTATTCATTATTCATTAGTTGTGTATCTTTTTTAATACACTTCCGACAACACAAACAATACACACTCCGATACACATACCGATACCTATACTAAAGACTAAACAAAACAAGACTAAAAGAAAATATCTAAAAGAAATTTTCGGGGTTGAGGTCTGTTTTTAGAAAGCTGAAAAAAAAATATTGAAATCTGCATTTTTGCCAAACCCGATTATCTATGCTGCAAAAAAGCCGACACCATGAACCAATATCCCATCTACAACTGCCTGATAGACGACAACGACGACACCACAGGCATCCTTGCCATCTCCTTTGTCGACTGTCCGGCCAACGAAGAAGAGTTTATCCTGCTCCGTAAGCAATCCGAGAAAGTGAACCTCAACCGCAACACCAAAAAGCAGATACTCACCGGAGTAGTGCTCAAACCCGAACAGCTGATCTACCGCCACAGCGAAGAACTAGGCGACTACTACATCAAGTTTTCAGCTAGCCAAATAGAGAAAATAGCACACAAAATGATGCGTTCGGGAGTTGCCCTCCATAGCACCAGCCATCAGCACCAGAGCCAGCTCAGAGGAAATTACCTTACCGAACTCTGGATTGTAGAAGACCCTCAAACCGACAAATCCAAAGCCTTGGGATTCGACGACCTGCCCAAAGGAACCCTCATGTGCAGCTACAAAATAGAAGACAAAGCATACTGGCAAAACGAAGTAATGACCGGCAATGTAAAAGGCTTCTCCCTCGAAGGATTTTTTAATCAACAACCCGATATTTCAAACATTAAAAACCAAACTAAGTGTAAAAAAATGAACAACAAAAAACCAAAACAAACACTATTGGGACGTATTGCACGCTTGTTGCTCGACATCGAAGACGTGAAAAAAGCCGACGCCACCACCAGCGGCACCCCTTACGTCGTTTTTGTGCTGGCTGACGGCAAAGAAGCCCTTGTGGACGAAGATGCCTTCTGCACACTCGAAGGCGAACAGATGCCTGCCGGCGAGCACAAACTAGCTAACGGCAACCTGCTGATAGTAGACGAACAGGGACAGTTTACCGAAACCCGCGAACCGTCGGAAAACAACACCGATCCCGAACAAAAAGAAGCTCCACAGACTTTACGAAAGAAAAAAGCAACCCTCTCATTCGATCCTAAAACAGCAGAAGCCGTAAAAGCGAAAATTGCGGAAATGCAACAGACTATCGACCAGCTAAATACCGCCCTCGACGAAGCACAAAAAATGCTCGAAGACACCAAAGGCGAAGTGGAAGAGATGCGCCGCAAAACACCCTCTACACGCCCTGCCGTGCAGCTATCCAATTCTTCGAAACAATTCAGCGACATGACTACCGCCGAACGTATGGCAGTGGCATTGAATCAGACAATGGCGAGGAAGAAATGAAGAATGAATAGTGAAGAATGATGTAAAGCAACAAAAGCTCATTTACTCGCAACTCGTAACCTTCGCGACAATTCTTCATTATTAATTTTTCATTCTTCATTTCTTTTTGTCTTTCGCGTGAGAATACAGAAAAATCACGCGACAACGAAGGAGACGAAACATCAAGAACTCGTAACTGCCCTTTAGGGCAAAGTAACTTGTAACTTTTATAATTAAACAATTAAATTTTATGGCAAACATGTACGACATTTCAACACTTACCTACCAGCCTTCTTCCAACATGGATTGGTTTACCAAAGCCATTTTCGGAGGAAAATTAATAGAAAAAGGTAAAATCACGCCCGTTATCGGCGTAAAGGACTCTACCAAACTAAACCTTATCGACATTGCCGGCAATATCCTGCAAGGCGACTCTAAAGATTGCTCATGGAATCCTCAGCAAATAGCCAAACTGACGGAGAAGGAACTCAAAGTTAAAACCTACAAAATCAACCTGATACAATGTATCGACGACCTCGAACGCAAACGCACCGTATGGATGCTTAGCCCCGGCGCGCGCAACCAGGAACTGCCCGACACACTCGAAGAAGCTACCATGACCATCCTTGCCGCCGAACTGAGCAGCGAGATAGAAACAAAGATTTTCAGAGGCAATTCCAGCGAAAATCCTGACGATTTCGACGGAGTGATCAAAGTACTTACCGACAGCACCCAAGCAGTAAAAGTAGCAGGCGATTTCCTTACCAAAACCAATGTCCTTGCAGAGATAGAAAAAGTATTTACAGCTATCCCCGAAAATGTATTGGCAATCGGTTTGCAGGAAGGCACACTTAATATTTATGTTTCTTACCCAACCCTCTTGAAAGTAAAAATGGCTTTAGGAGGCGTTTACGGAAACAATGTGATGGTTAATCCCAACTTCACTATCGAAGGCGATGTAGTGCGCTATATGGGCGTAGAACTAGTTCCCGTAAAAGGATTGGACGACGATGATATGGTGGCTGCCGATGCCCGCAACTTCCTCATCGGAACCGATCTCGTACGCGACCTCGAAGAAATCCGCCTCGGACAGTACCCTGCTCCGGATGATAACAAAATCTTTGTGGACGGTAGGCTGAGAATCGGCTTCTGCATACCATTCGAGGACGAAGCAGTCTTTTATAGTCCGAATAATTAAGGGGAATATGCCAATTTTTTAATGTGCCGATATGCCAATGAAGCAAAGTTAAAAGTAACATATCGGTATATTAAATAATTAATAATTACAAAAAATAAACAACATGCCAAATCATTTGCCAATTTCTTTCTAAGCTGTCTTACATCATTGGCACATTGGCATATCAAACTATTAATTCATTAAACCTATGTCTTGCAAATTAACATCAAACATTACCAAAAATAACTGCCAGTACTCAGTTGCCGGCATCAAAGAAGTATATCTGTTCAATTACGACGCCGACAACGAATACACATTCGATACCGATGGCGCAGTAGAGGCGATCACATTGCCCGACACCGCCAAAGCGCACAAAATAGATTTTGTAGACAACACAGCGTCATTCTCCGACGAACTTGCCCAGAACGGAAACGGTGGCAAATACCGCACTCATACCCTCAATTTTACAATCAGTAATTACGATTACGAACTCCTGAACCAGGAAAAAGCCCTGAGCCTGGGGCGCTTTACCGCAGTGGTAGTCGATAAAACAGGGCGTGCAGTAGTCTTAGGACGTAACAACGGACTGAATGCCACCGCTTTCAACTATGCATCGGGAGCAGCCGAAGCCGACGCTTACGGCTGGACAGTAACCATGGCTTCCACCGAGCTGGAAATGGGACGCCTGCTTAAGGATATCAGTGTGATAAGTGCTGTGGCGGAAAAGTAATTAATCAGCTGTTAGCTATTAGCTGCTAGCTTTTAGCTAATAGCTTCTTTTATAAAAGCTAATGGCTAACGGCTATAAGCTAAAAGCTAAAAAAATGACTTGCAGATTATTACAACATATAAAACACACATTCGACTACAATCCCGGGGGCATTACCAACGTTTATCTGCTCGATATACGCGACTTTAAGGCCTACCGTTTTGCCGAAGAGGGGCTTTTCGACAAGTGCTATGTACAAAGCATCCTTACACCCGAACCCTTTCTGGAACTGGATGCCGTGAGCGAAAGCACCTTTAGCGAAAGCCACGAAAATGGTATCTACAAACAGGAACTTACAACCTTTGTCCGTACACTGTCGGGCACGAAGCTGTCTAACCTGCTTATCGCTCAGTCTAACAGGTATCTGGTGGCTTTCCGTACTTCGCAGGGAACGGTTTTCACATTCGGCAGCGATGGCGGAGCCTCTCTCAGGTTTAGCCAGATATCGGGGCAGATGGGCGAAACATCAGGTTATCAGATTGTGTTGAGCAAAAACTCGGTCTATCCCCTGTTTGAGGTAGATGCTTCGCGCTTCAATACCATTCCTGTATTGGGAACCGAAAGTAAAGCAATGGTAATTACCGAGGATGGGAAGAATGTAATATTAATTTAATAAAAAGCGGCCCCTCCCAGCCTCCCCAAAGGGGAGGAATAGCTAGCGCCAGCCTTCACCTCCCCTTTGGGGAGGCTGGGAGGGGCCTAAACTAAAAAAAAATGACAAATGACACAAGAAAACTAGCTCCTGTAGAGCTTTCGAGCCTCGACGTGATAGACGAGCCTTCGGGCTTTTGGGTATTTGTCTCCAGAGAAGATAACGGAGTGATGACATCGGGGCGTTACCTGTTCGACGACCTGGAGAAATTCGCCCGACAGATGCAGCTCGAAAGGCGTATCTCGATAACGATGGAGACAGATGATCACGAGATCTTTGTTGGAGAGGAAATGACTATTTACAAAGTGGAATCGAAAAATATAAGCAGCTTTAGCATAAACGGAAAACAGATAGAAAATTTCAATACCAAACCTCTCGACGAAAAGTTGGAAAAGGGAACAGTTGCCAAATTTCATATTACACGCCCGTTGACCGACTCTACAGCTTATCTTTTCGTTTTCGCAAAAGCAAAGCTAATTGACTAATTAGTTAATATGCTAATGTGCCAATGGCGCAAAGCAGCAAAACCAGTACACTAGTAACTCGTAACTGCCCGCAGGGCGAAGTAACTCGTAACTTAAAAAAAAATGAAATACAAAATAACCCACACACAACAGCAGGAAGACACAGAAGATAAAATTCTGGTTTACGAAGTGGAAGACACAAAGATGTTTTTGAAGCAAACCAGAAAGTTCCAAAATAAATTTAACCAGATCAGGCGGGGTAATATGGCAGAATTTGACAATTGCACAGCTCTGCTACTAGATACCGGAAGAATAATTATTACAGAAAAGGAGGTGGATGATGAAATATAATTGGAGAGAAGAGTATTATAACATAGCAGGTGTAGCACTAACATCTGCAGCTCCGGGCGAATATAATGTAAAATATCTATCCCACCTATCGGATGGCGACGGCAGCAAAGAGCATCCTGCCAGCACCAAAGATGTATCTACTGCAAAATATGGAGTCGGAAAAGTATATTTTATATTAAATAGTGGCTATTCGAGAAGTAATATAAAGACTTCTACAGGGCAGTACGAAAATGCTTACTTCGAATTTATTGGCAATACTACAGATCTTAAAGACACTTATTTATCAGCAAATGCCATCTCTGTAAACAGTAATGAATTTTTCAGGTTTAAGAATCTCCAGTTATCATTAGATATGGATTTTAGATATGGATCAACCCCTGTAACTTTATATAATTGTGATATTAAGAAGTTGAATACTACCGGAGGCATTGACACAATACGTTATTGTATAGATAGAGTTGGATACTACGTGAATGATGTTTCCAAAGGATTTTCAAACTCATGTATAGGTACACAGATTAGCGATCCTTACAGGCAGTTTGGTAATCTCAATCTGTTCAAAAACTGCAATATTATTATTCCTGACTTTTATACTTTCCAGAGGCAAAGCAATTATTGTGCATTTGACGATTGTAACTTTAGTATTGGTGCCGAATCGGGATTCACTCCATTAAATGGAAACACGGAGGAAGAACTCCGCGCCGATTTTGTGACCAGATGTACAGCACAAGGATTTGGTTCTAATATTGCCACTTATAATGAATTCGGGGAACAATTAAAAGCCGGGCGTTGGGTATTTGCCCGTAATTCATCTATCGAAGGAGTTGTACTACCGGATTCTATTATCCATAACTTCGAAAAAAAACGGTTAATTTACTTCGGATACACATCATTAAGAGATGGCTTTTCGGTATCGGCAAATAACAAGAAAAATTCCTTCCACTCAGGCAATCCTAACCAGAACTTCGAATTTGCAGATAATTCGTTAAGCCTGCCTGCCGACTTCGATATAGCAGATAAAAAAACAGCAATTGCGACTTCCAACATAATGTGGCTGGGTGGTAAAAAAGCCATAACCAAGCTGGATATCAATCACAATTTTCCGAAAGAATATGGTGTTGCTTTAGACTCTACGCCAACATTAGGAACTACAGACATAACTGCTATAACCATGAAGCAAGACGGCACACCCAACTATTATATAGTACGTTCCAAAGATGACAGCGAAGCCACAGCCACCTACAACAGTGCGGTATATAGCTCCTCTTTGACGAATAGAAACAATATTATAAAAAGTGTGGAAAATATCTCCGCATATGGGAAATCGCCCAATGCCGAAGTCTTTCAGATACTGGACGAAATACAATACCAAACTATCCAGATACGCATTGTAAACAAAATACCGACTGATATAATAACTCCTGCTAAAGCTCTGGTTGCTAACTATTGGTATCTTGTAGAGCATGACTCCGACCAAAGCAATACAACAGATTATGTGCTTTATAATGGTAAGAAATATTATGTTGGCGATTCCCTCTTAGCTTCCTCTGCAAGCTTCACAGCATCAGGCAATGTACATCTTCGCCGTTGCTGGAACCATGACTTTACCTCAAGCGGCGAAACGCTGGATCAAAACTTCTGGATGAATGAACAAAAACCCGAATGGATAGACATCGTTCCCGACGATCCGCGCTGCCTGATGAAGAACAATAATCCTAAGGAAATAGAAATGCAAAAAAATGATGGAAAGTATATTGCTTCGGGACATCCTGATTTTTATAAAAGAATCATGACAGACAAGACATTACCAACTTACCCCATAAAGGGAACTTATATGCAGGTAAGAATATTACTAACAACCCAAAATCCTATGTAATATGGCAGACTTTGATAATGGTTTACTTTCCGACAGCAACCTTAACTCGGTAAATATCAAAAAAAAAGATTATAACGAGAATACGGTCAACCAGCTCACTTCTATCAATATAGAGAAAGATGAAGCTTTAGCAGAAAATATCAGCCTAATATCTTCGATCAATATTGATAAGGAGGAGTATGTTGAAGATAACTATCCTGTTATCAGCTCGGTACTGATGAGTAAAGAAAGTGTAAGCGGAGCCAACTGGTGTACTTTCTTGTAAGGCAGGCTTTATATCTTTTTACCTAACAAGACAAAACCTGTTGCCTTGTTTTGTTTCAAGAGATGGATCATCAAATAGCATAAGCCTGTCATCAGCAAAGCAAGTACTATATAGCTTATCTCCGGTAAAGGCAAGGAAACATGAGGCATGATCCACACTTTGTAGGCAGTAATCAATAAGTCCTGCATGAGGTAAATGCCCAGTGTTTCCTGCCCTATGCCGGACAGGTAAGAAATAGCAGGACGCTCTTTTATTTTCCCATAAAGTAAGTACATCACTACCAGAAACAGCACAGAAGCCACTAATCCCGAAAACACCCTGAAAAGGTAGGTGAGCCACCCTTCGATAGTGAATGGCGAAAAATACAAATTAGGGTCCCATATGATATAACAGACTACAAATAAAACAGCTATCAGGTATATATATTTCCGGCAAAACTGATAATACTTAGATAAATCGTGGCTTCCGAGCATGTATCCTAAAGCGAAATAAATAAAATACTCGCGTCCAATATTCAGGCTCAGGTGACTTGTAGAAGCAAACATAATAAGCACCGACAGCACAAGCAATATCCATGGTTTGTCTATCGACCATTTTTGCATCACACAAATCATCATCGAGCTATAAATAATAGCCCAGATAAACCAGTAATAATGGTCAACCGCATAAACAAACTTTCCGAGAAAAGCAGCGGCACTCATTTCGGTATTCAAACCTGTAATCAAAACGCTGATAAGACACCAGGCAACCAAAGGCAAGAGCAAATATTTGATACGCGATATTGCATAGCTTTTTATAGAATGTTTTGCTATGGAAAAATAGGCAAAATAACCGCTGATACCCATAAAAAGCGGCATATGAAAAGTATAAATGGTTTTGAACAGGAAATGGTTCCAGAATAACGAAAAATCATTTTCGCACTGAAGGTACTGAATACAGTGCCCGATCACTACGGAAATAATCAAGATTCCTTTTAAGAAATCTGCATAAAGATTCCTTTGTTTTGCCATTGTTTGTGTAAGGTTTATTTACTAGAATAGCAAATATAATAAAATTGGTTAACCGAATAAAATTTTTAAGAAAATTATAAATGTAGAAGTCATCCGGACTTTTTATTTTTCTATTATTTTGTCATGTTGAGGAACTAAATATTCGCTGCTACCGCGCGAATCTTTTCGCGTGGTCAATTAAGTCATGCGATGCAATCGCGCGACAGTGAGGAGAATAGTTGAGAGTTATGAGTTATAATCGTCAATTCATAACCCATAACTTATAATTTATTTCTTATATTCTCTTCCCTAACAGAACAAAGCCTGCTATCTTATTCTTTTTCAGCAAATAAATTATAGAATAACTAACCGCAACGATCACAAAGGCTAAGATTGTGTAAGAAATTCCCGGCAGAGGCAAGGAAAAATGAGGTAGAATCCATCGCTGATATGCTACGATAAAAAAGTCATGCATCAGGTAAATGCCTAAAGTCTCCTGCCCTATATTTGATAAATATGAAACAACAGGACGCTCCTTCACTTTTGTATAAATTCCGTAGAATATGATTAAAAAGACAATAGAAGAAATAATACCTAAAAAGACACGGAAAAGATAGACAGCCCACCCCTCTATCGATAATATTGAAGATGGTAAAAAAGGATTCCAGACGATGCAGCAAGGTATTAATATGAGGACAAATACAAGAAAATATTTCCGGCAAAATTCATAGTATTTCGACAAATCGCGGCTGCCAAGTATATATCCTAAGGCAAAATAGATAAAATACTCACGCCCTACATGTATACACATAACGCTAGTAGACAATAACATTGCAAGTATCGAAACCGGTAATAGAATCCATGCTTTATCCAAAGAAAATCTTTTTAGTATACAGACTACTACCGAACCTAGTATAACGGTCCATACAAACCAGTATGAATGAAAAGAGGTATAAATAAACTTATCGAAAAATGTGATGATTGTTGTATCTGAGCCGATACTGCTACACAACACCCTGATAAAGCACCATGCTATCAAAGGGATAAGTAAATATTTAATACGCGATTTTATAAAATCCGACGTCGTCCGGTTGGCTATAGAAGAATAGGCGAAATAACCACTGACAGCCATAAAGAGAGGCATATGGAAAGTATAGATGGCTTTGAACAGATAATTATTCCAAAACAACAAGAAATTATTTTCATATTGAAGGTACTGGATACTGTGTCCTATTGCTACAGAAATAATTAAGATTCCTTTTAAAAAATCTGCATAAAGATTCCTTTGCTTTATCATTGTTTGAGGAAGGTCTATTTTGTCTTAGTGCAAATTTACATAAAATAGACTTATCGGGTAAAATTTTTATGAAAATTATGAATGATTTATATTTTAATAGCATGTATATCAAATATTTAACCTATCCATTTTATCCCTACTACCGCGCGATTGTATCGCGTGGTCAATCAAATCAAGCCGCTGCCGCGCGAATCCTTCGCGTGGTCAATCAAATCATGCGATGCAATCGCGCGACAGCAGAGGTATCTCGTAAACTTGTAAACTAAAAAACTCGTAAACTATAAACCTATGAACCTATTTATCCAATCCTACCTATCCGGCAACTATGCCAATTTCGAATTCGAACTGAAAATAGTAGTCATCATATGGCTGATGGTTGCCTTTGCCATTGCTATAGACCTGCTTAGCGGACTGAGTAAGGCAAAAGAAAGAGGCGAAGTACATACCTCGTATGGCTTCCGGCGGACAGTAAGCAAGGCGGTACTGTATTATGCGTTGATGCTTTTTGCTCTGATGTTCGATGCTATCGGCATGTTTATCTATCCCCTGCCTTATATTACGCTTGTGGCGGCAGCATTTCTCATTTTTATAGAATGTAAATCGATACTCGAAAAGGCTCACGAAAAAGACAGGCGCATATTGAGCAAAAACCTTGAAGATTTTATCGATATCCTAAACGATAAAGATGTGATAAAGAATCTCGGAGAAATGCTTAAAAAGCAAATGAACAAAGAGAAAGAAGAAGAAACAGTGGACGAAACCGATGAGGAAGATTAACAAGATCATACTGCATTGTTCGGCAACCAAAGAAGGACAGCATTTCACCGTTAAGGATATCGACCGCTGGCACCGTGCCCGGGGATTTGCAAAGATTGGTTATCACTTCGTAATCTATCTCGATGGTTCGGTGCATCAGGGCAGGCAACTCGACGAAGCCGGAGCGCATACCAAAGGGCACAACTCCCGATCGATAGGCATCTGCTATATAGGAGGGGTGGATGCTGACGGCAATCCTAAAGATACCCGAACGCCGGAACAGGTAACGGCCTTGCATGCCCTTGTTGCAGGGCTTAGAGCCTGTTTTGCCGAAGCTACTGTGCATGGGCATTACGAGTTTGCGGCAAAAGCTTGCCCTAGTTTTGATGTGGAAGAGGAGTTTTGATGTGCCAATGTGAGAATATGCCGATGTGCCAATGATTTTGCTGTTAGTCTGCTACCACGCGATACAATCGCGCGGCAGCAACAGAGACGAAGATCATCAAAACTAGTAAACTAGAATTCTTAAAATCCAGAACTCTCAAAACTAAAAAAATGAAATATATAATAATAGCTTATTTGCTGATTATCTTATTTGTAAGTTGTAAAAGCAAAACTATTTACGTTCCCATAGACACAGTAAAGACAGAATATAAAGACGTCTTCCGGCGCGACTCTGTATTTATGTACGACAGCATATTTGTTCTGCAAAAGAATGACACTGTTTTTTACCAAAAGTACAAATATCTGTATAGGGACAAGGTAATAAAAGACTCGGTTTTTGTCCACGATTCTATACAAGTACCTTATCCCGTTACCGAGTACAAGGAGGTAAACAAGCTCAGTAGCTTCCAATCGTTCCAGATATGGTGCGGACGCATAGCTTTGCTGTTGCTTGCTGGTTACATGATTTGGAGAAAGGTAATTGGTTGATGTGCCAATAACAGAATGTGCCAATATGCCAATTTTCTATCGCTTTGCACCATTGGCATATTGGCACATTAAACAATTAACTAATTAATAACCAATGAACACAACATCCGTTTTCACCCACAACCTGAGCGCATATAACCGGGGATTCCGTTATATCGTAAACAAGGGCTCTACACGTTCGTCTAAAACGTATAGCATCTTGCAGCTTTTGCTTGTTATCGCCTATTCGGCCAAAAATCCGCTGACTATTTCCGTTGTTTCCGAGTCGTTGCCACACCTCAAGCGAGGATGCATCCGCGATTTCAAAGATATTCTGCAAAAGAACAATCTTTGGAAACAAAAGAACTGGAATGCTACAGACAAGATCTATAAGATAAACAGTTCGGTGATAGAATTCTTTTCGGCCGACAATCCCGGCAAAGTACACGGGCCTTCGCGCGATATCCTTTATGTAAATGAGTGTATCAATATCGATTATGAAGTTTACCGCCAATTGGCAATCCGTACTACAGGTACAGTCTTTCTGGATTGTAACCCATGTTTCGAGTTCTGGCTCGACGAGAAGGTTCTGCCGCAAGCCAATGCCACACTGATTCATTCCACCTATCGCGACAATGAGTTCCTTTCCCGAGCCCAAATAGAGGAAATAGAGTCGAACCGCAACGACGAAGGCTGGTGGAAAGTGTATGGCGAAGGGCTTACAGGCTCGCGTCAGGGCGTGATTATGCGCAACTGGGCGGTAGTGGATGCTATGCCCGAAGTGTATAAAAGCCGTTGGCTGGGACTCGATTTCGGCTTTACCAACGATCCTACAGCCATAGTGGATATACGCCTGACAGAGGGCGAACTGTGGATAGATGAGCTCCTGTATGCCAAAGGGCACGATAACCTGATGATTGCCAAGCATCTGGACAAAATAGGCGTACCGCATCATGTTCCTGTTATAGCCGACTCAGCCGAACCGAAGAGTATCAAGGAGATAGCCTCGCAAGGTTGGCTTGTTGAGGCAGCTCATAAAGGGAAAGATAGTATAAATACGGGCTTGTCTATCCTCAACCGCTACAAAAAGAATATTACAAGCCGCAGCACAAATATTATAAACGAATACCGCAACTATTGTTGGCAGACCGACGAATTTGGTAATGCAACCAATGCACCTGTCGACCGCTTCAACCACTCTATCGATGCCCAGCGTTATGTGTGCCTGAATAAGCTGTTGCAACGAAATAACGGATTGAGCTATTCAATAGTGCGCCCCCTCCCGGCCTCCCCCAAATGGGGAGGAGATGAGTTATAATTTATGAAGAATAGGGTACCAGATAAATATATTCTTCATTCCTCATTCTTCATTATTCATTCTTCATTATTAATTTTTCATTATTAATTTCTTCCTCATTTATCTATACTGAAAAAACAGTATGGAAACAATCAGAATCGCCGTCACTTTAACGCTCATCGCCATCACTTCACTCTATTGGGGGGCATTACTTTCCCTCAAATTACCCGAATTCAGTTCCCGTTTCGACCGTAAACCTTTCAATTGCCGCCCATGCCTCACATTTCATCTTATGTGGGGATTATCGCTGTTGTCTGCACTTATACTTTGGTCGGGATATGTGCTTGCAATAGGCTTCCCCCTTGCCTTTATCGTATTTGCAATAACTAAAATAATTGATAATAAAAGAATTATAAAATGAATAACGAAAACCTGAAAAAAGAAGTAGAGCAATTAATTGCAGATGTAGACAAAACCCATCTTTACCCCATGACACGTATCTACGAATTATCGAACAAAGTATTTACGAAAGCTGAAGCGCCACAATCGTGCGCCAGCTGCCTGATACGGAAAGTGAAAGAGTTGAAGAAATGGCTTAACAATCAAAATCAAGCAGAACAAAATGTATAAAAGAGAAATAAAATCGTTTCACGTATCCCCGCGCAAAGGCGGCAAAGAGTGCATATATACAGATGCCGAAAAGCTCTTATCCAAAGCATTCGAATACTTTGCCTGGTGCGAAGATAATCCTTTGTACAAAAAGGAGTTGATGAAATCGGGCGACCGCAAAGGGGAACTGATAGACATACCTGTCGTAAGGCCATACACATTATCAGGTATGTGTGTGTACTGTGGTATCAGTGAAAAAACATTTCTGAATTACGAGAAGGATGAAGAATTCGGGGATGCGGCAACACATCTGCTTGATATTATAAAGCAGAATCAGCTGGAAGGAGCCATCTGCGGAGCATACAATTCGTCTTTTGTTATCCGCCTGCTGAATTTAGAAAACAGACACGACCTTCCGGAAAGCGAAGAGCAATCGCTTACTATAAATGTTGTGAACGGAAAAGCAAAAGAAGAATTGGAATATCTGAATCAGAGTATCAAATAATAATGAGAGTGTATCAAAAGTAATTTTCACTTTCGTTTTGTCATTCTGAACGGAGTGAAGGATCTCTTTTTTGAGGGTCGAGATTCTTCACTCCGTTCAGAATGACAAAGGGCAGTAACATTTTGATAGCATATTCTACTTTTGACACATTGCTGCCACTGCTGCCGCGCGATTGTATCACGTGGTAATATATATTCCCACGCGAAAGGATTCGCGCGGTAGCAGAGCGAAAGGATTCGCGCGATAGCGGAGGAAAGCCCTGTGCAATTCACCAATATACTAATCTTCACATTTGCTAATTATAAAAGCTTTTGCTAACCCCAACTTACACTTTGACACCTATCTGTCTTCCTTTGGCAAATTATCCCTTCAGAAAGGCAAAAATTTCACCTTTAAAACTTTACTAACCAAACAAAATACTTTACTTTTGCAGTGAATTTTTGACAAGTATAACTATTTGACTGTAAGCACATATAAATATTATTTATGTCTAAATAGATTAGGTTTTTATAATCAACTAAGAATCAATAAAATATAACCTATATACATTAAACAATAAAAATAAATCATGGCTAATCAAAAAGAAAAGCTTTTCTCAGACTTTCCATCGGTTTCTACCGAAGAATGGATGGCAAAGATTACGGCAGACCTCAAAGGAGCCGATTTTGAGAAAAAACTTGTTTGGAGAACAAACGAAGGGTTCAATGTAAACCCTTTCTACAGAAGTGAGAATATCGAAGGCATGGCAACTGCCGATTCTCTTCCGGGTGAGTTCCCTTATGTTCGTGGTACAAAAAAAGACAACGACTGGCATGTTCGCCAGGATATCTGTGTGTCGGATGTTAAAGCAGCTAACGCTAAGGCTTTGGACGTACTGAACAAAGGTATCACATCGCTGGGATTCTGTATCGATGGTGATGATGTAAACGCAGAAAACATCAAAGCCCTGTTGAAAGACATTTGCCCCGAATGTGTGGAGATCAACTTCAACACATGCCACCGCAAAGCATTAGAACTAACTAAGATCTTGGTAGAGTACTACAAAGAGCTTGGAGCAGATGTAATGAAGTGCTTCGGTTCGGTAAACTACGATCCATTCAAGCCGCTTTTGAAAAAAGGCCAGGATGCTGAAGGCTGGGTAGAAAAAGCTGCCGAAATAGTAAAGGCTGCTGCTCCGCTTCCACGCTTCCGTGTATTAGCTGTTAATGCTCATGCTGTAAACGATGGTGGAGCATATATCTATCAGGAGCTTGGTTATGCTTTGGCTAACGGTAATCAAATACTGTCGGCTCTTGTAGAAGCAGGAATGGATGCTACATTGGTAGCTAAAAAAATCAAATTCAACTTCGGTATCGGCGGAAACTATTTCATGGAAATAGCTAAATTCCGTGCTGCACGTTGGTTGTGGGCCGAGATTGTAAATGCTTACAGCCCTATCTGCCCTAACGAGTGCCCTAGCAAAACAGAAGATGGTATCTGCCGTTGTGCTGCTAAGATATATGCACATGCTCAGACTTCCACTTTCAATAAGACTGTTTACGATGCGCACGTTAACTTGCTTCGCACGCAAACAGAAGCAATGTCGGCAACTATCGCAGGTATCAACTCGCTTACTGTACGTCCGTTCGACGAAACGTATAAAACAGCCGATGACTTCTCTGAGCGTATCGCACGTAACCAACAATTGCTGTTGAAAGAAGAATGTCACTTCGACAAAATCACTGACCCTTCTTCGGGTTCTTATTATATCGAAAACCTTACTAAATCTATCGCCGAACAAGCATGGAAACTATTCCTTGAGGTAGACGAAAAAGGTTTCTACGAAGCATTGAAAGCCGGAACAGTACAAACTGCTGTTAAAGCATCGGCCGACGCCCGCTTCAAAGGATTGGCTACCCGCCGCGAAATATTGTTGGGAACTAACCAGTATCCTAACTTTACTGAAAAGGCCGGAAGCAAAATCGTTGAAAAAGAAGCTTGCGGATGTGGTTGTGGTAAAGATGCTCCTTATATGGCTCTTCCTACCGACCGCCTTGCTACGGCATTCGAAGAAATGCGCTTAGCTACCGAAAAACATGGTGCACCAACAGTATTCATGCTTACTATAGGTAACCTTGGTATGCGTCTGGCACGTGCTCAGTTCTCTAGCAACTTCTTCGCTTGTGCAGGTTACAAGGTGATTGACAACCTTGGATTCCAGACTGTGGAAGAAGGTGTGAAAGCTGCACGTGAAAAGAAAGCTGATATTATCGTTCTTTGTTCGAGCGACGACGAATATGCAACTCTTGCCCCTGAAGCTCACAAGCTGATCGCAGGCAAAGAACACTTCGTGGTAGCAGGTGCTCCTGCTTGTATGGATGACCTTAAAGCTGTAGGTATAGAGCACTTCATCAATGTGAAGAGCAATGTATTGGAAACTTTAAGAATGTTCAACGCTAAACTGGGAATTAACTAATAAAATCAGCCGTTAGCCATTAGCCATTAGCTATTAGCCTCTTTTACTAATAGCTGTCAGCTAAAAGCTATCAGCTAAAAGCTTAAAACGATGAAACCAAATTTCAAAAATATAGACATTAACAAAGCAGGCTTCGCAGCTACAGATGCTGCTAAATGGTCTGCCGATAATGGTATAGAAGCTAATTGGATGACTCCTGAGTTGATTCCGGTTAAGCCTGTTTATACAAAAGAAGATCTTGAAGGCATGGAGCACCTTAACTATGCTTCGGGACTTCCTCCATTCCTTCGCGGACCATACTCTGGTATGTACGCTATGCGCCCGTGGACAATCCGCCAGTATGCAGGATTCTCTACTGCCGCTGAATCAAATGCATTCTATCGCCGTAACCTTGCTTCGGGACAGAAAGGCCTTTCTGTAGCCTTCGACCTTGCTACTCACCGTGGATACGACGCCGACCACCCTCGTGTAGTAGGTGATGTGGGTAAAGCAGGGGTATCTATCTGCTCGGTAGAAGACATGAAAGTATTGTTTGAAGGAATTCCGTTGAACCAGATGTCAGTTTCGATGACAATGAACGGTGCTGTGCTTCCTGTGCTTGCGTTCTATATCAATGCAGGTCTTGAGCAAGGCGCTAAACTGGAAGAAATGGCGGGAACAATCCAAAATGATATCCTTAAAGAATTTATGGTGCGTAACACATACATTTATCCACCAGAATTCTCGATGAAGATTATCGCTGATATCTTCGAATATACATCTCAGAAGATGCCTAAATTCAACTCTATCTCTATCTCGGGTTACCACATGCAGGAAGCCGGAGCAACAGCAGATATTGAGTTGGCTTACACCCTTGCCGATGGTATGGAATACCTGAAAGCTGGTATCGACGCAGGTATCGATGTAGATGCCTTCGCTCCTCGCCTGTCGTTCTTCTGGGCTATCGGTATGAACCACTTTATGGAAATAGCTAAAATGCGTGCCGGACGTCTGTTGTGGGCTAAGATTGTGAAAAGCTTCGGAGCTAAAAACCCGAAATCGCTTGCACTTCGTACACACTCTCAGACTTCGGGATGGTCGCTTACCGAGCAAGATCCGTTCAACAATGTTGGCCGTACTTGTATCGAAGCTATGGCTTCAGCTCTTGGTCACACTCAATCGTTGCACACCAATGCATTGGATGAGGCTATTGCATTGCCTACCGACTTCTCTGCACGTATCGCACGTAACACTCAGATATACATTCAGGAAGAAACTTATATCACTAAAGAAATCGACCCTTGGGCTGGTTCTTACTATGTGGAAACGCTTACTAACGAGCTTGTTCACAAAGCATGGGAGCACATACAAGAGATTCAAAAACTTGGTGGTATGGCTAAGGCTATCGAAACAGGCCTTCCTAAAATGCGTATCGAAGAAGCTGCTGCACGTACTCAGGCTAAGATCGACTCTGGTAACCAAACTATCATCGGTGTTAACAAATACCGCCTTGAGAAAGAAGATCCTATCGATATCCTGGATGTGGACAACACAGAAGTTCGCCGTCAGCAAATAGAGCGTTTGAACGACTTGAAAGCAAAACGTGATAACGAAGCTGTGAAAAAAGCGCTTGCTGCTATCACCGAATGTGTGAAAACTAAGAAAGGTAACCTATTGGAGCTTGCTGTTGAGGCTGCTCGCCTTCGCGCTACATTGGGAGAAATCTCTGATGCTTGCGAAGAAGTAGTAGGACGTTATAAAGCAATAATCAGAACAATATCAGGCGTGTATTCATCAGAAACGAAGAAAGACCCTACATTCCTTCAGGCTCAACAGCTTGTTGAGGAATTTGCGAAGAAAGAAGGTCGTCAACCACGTATCATGATCGCAAAAATGGGTCAGGACGGACACGACCGTGGTGCAAAAGTTGTGGCAACAGGTTATGCCGACTGTGGATTCGACGTGGACATGGGACCATTGTTCCAAACTCCGGAAGAAGCTGCCCGTCAGGCTGTTGAAAACGACGTAAATGTACTTGGAGTTTCTTCTCTTGCTGCCGGACACAAAACACTTGTGCCTCAGGTGATGGAAGAGTTGAAAAAACTTGGTCGTGAAGATATCGTAGTGATTGCCGGTGGTGTAATTCCTGCTCAGGATTACGACTTCTTGTACAAAGCCGGTGTTGCTGCCATCTTTGGCCCTGGTACTTCGGTAACTAAGGCTGCTGTGCAGATAATGGAGATATTGTTGGCAGATTGAAAATCAGTTGACAAGTAAACGAGTAGACAAGATACAAGTTTACCATATAGATATGGAAAGACCGCTCTGGATGGGGCGGTCTTTTTTTGTTTATAAATTTGGTCAAATATAATTATCACTAATTTCTAAGGAATTTAATCAAAAAATCTCGTATATCTCCATAGCCATCAATTCCAAGTTTCTTTCTTATATTACTTTTTTTCATCTGAATAGTATTTATTGATAAATTGAGTATTATCGATAGTTCTGTATTATTAAAATCATCAATAGATAACATACATATTTTTCTTTCAATTTCATCTAAGGAAGGGAATTTGGTAATCAAAGCACTATTAAATTCTATGTATTCAGTACTATTTAAACAATGTTCAACATACCTTATTAGTTCTGTTTTATTTCTCTTAGGAGATAAAGCCTCTGTCCTTCGAATATGATTAAGATATTGTAATTCTTTTGATATATCATTATTTACCGTTAATCTATCGACCTTATTACTTAAGTTATTTATCTCTTGAATAATATACGTCATTGCATCATCCTCTGGTGAATTGCTCCTATCTAACCCCAAATTCTTTATAATGCTTTTCTCTTTCGCTACTCGATATATAGGATTATCAATGACATTCTCTTCTAGAGGTATAATCTTTATAATATTTATTAAAGCATTTTTCAAATCCTCAACCCCTTGCATATCATTTGTATAAAAGATGGTTCTTTCCGTAGTAATATCAAAAGGCAAATTCGTTCCTTTTTCAGCTAAACAGATTACAGGTTTCCCTGTTGCATGGCGCACTGCTAATTCATACATCACATTTGGATTAAGACCAGTCAAGTCTGCAATAACCAATTCATCATCTAAAATGTGACTTATAATCTGGTTAGTTATCGAGCCCAGACTATCTATACGATGAGCAACACATGACTTAAAGTTAAATTCAACTAATACAGGATCAATAACAGAAGTAATTAATCCATCAGCTTGCCGTCTTATTTCCGAGTTATCTTTTCCTATAGGGGTAATTATAAAACAGCTTTTGCACGGATTATCTAAAACCTCATTACGATCCTCCTCAAGAGGAGTTTCTTCTTCCTTCTTACTTTTAGTCATAATTATATATTTAAGTTATTTTTATATCAAAAATAATAAAATATATTAAATATTAAGCTAAAACATATTTTGTTTGCATTACAAAAGTGCCCTGCTAATATTGTTTTCAAGGATTAGTACTGCACTATAAAAGTTAATACAAAACCCAGGGTTCTTAACAGAAGCTCTAGGCTTTTTCTTTTTCCCAAAACTATTCCTATCTTTATCACCATTAACAACTACACACTAAAACAAACAACTATGAGGGCAATTATATTTTTTGTTGTATTTACCGCACTATTCTTTCCGGCATGTAAGACCAGCCAACTGTCTAATGAAGAGAGATTAGCATACGAAAAGAAATTGATAGAAAAAGAGAATCTCAGAAGGATAGAATCGGAAAGAGAGGCTCTTCGTAAATTCGTAACCTATGTTGTAGGATTGAAAAAAGGCGATACAATAGAAAGAGTTTTCGAAATATACGGTGAACCGAACGAACACAAACAACATGATGAAACATATACCTTCAATACTGTTTATTATAATTTTGGCGACGAACCTGCCTTATCTTTCTCCTACTATAAGGATACGAATAAAATATATACTATACGAGTGAAACGCGGAGCCCCTAAATTATTACAGCAAAAAAATGTCGATGATACACTATATACAGGTCTGCATGCCGACGAAATAAGAAAAATATTTGGCTATAGGGAAATTGGGCGTGGAAACGATTTACAGTATAAGAATAAGGAACTCACACTTGAATTTACATGTTACGAATTTAGAGATTACATATGTTCGGAGTATATAGTTTATTGGTGGTACTGATAAATAAACTGTAGTAAATCCTATCTTGTACTTAAAAATAATTTTATACCTTAGCCCCATCTATTTTATTAAAAAGTAAGAAACTAATAGATATGAAAAAACTTCACTTTTTCTTTCTGGTTTTGTTTTCCATCTCACTTCATGCCCAGGAAAACGTAGAAATATTGTACCAAAACGAAGATTATAAGTTTACTGCCAAGTCGGAAATATGGGAGTTTATAGATGCTAACATGGATGTTTCGGATCAGATAAAAATTGCTGAATATAAGCTGACTATAAATAGAAATGGTAAAAACAACCTCGCACAGACTTTTAATAAGTTTACCAAAATGGGAATCGATGCCGGAGCCAATTCATATACCATAGAAGATGTAGAAGCTGAAGAGTCTCAATATATAGTAACTATAAGCCTCTACAATCTGGATAGTGAAAAAATGCAGGAGAATTTTTCGCACTACGAAGAAAATATCATTGTGCTTTTTGGCGACCTTAATACCAATAACTTAGACAAGCCGAAAACCTGTAAAGTAAATGGTAAAAAAGTAGAGGTATTGCCTTACCACTACGAAAAATATGAAGTAGATGAAGGTGAAAAGTTTAAAGTAAGTATAGGAGGTATTCTTGGCACTTCTATTCAAATAAGGGGCGAGGCTCACAGACTTGCCAGATGCTTTGCGCTGGGTGGAGGTTCTATCATGCCAGCAGGGGCTGTTATCGGCACAGGGGGTGGCGGTGTTGCCATATCGTTCAATACAGGCAATATATACCCGATGGACACTTGTTACGGACTTTTTGTAATGACTATTTTAGATAATGACCAATAAAACAAATAAAATATATTAAATTTGCAGCACTGACTTTCGGCTACTTGCGCTCAGGACAAACGAACACCTTCTCTCAGGAGGTAAAATAAAGGTTACCACATCCGATAAGGTGGAAAATCTTTTATGTTGGTATATGCAACATCCGATCAGACCATACATCTTATAAATAAAAACTAACAAAACAAAACTATGAGACTTAAAACTACCCTATTATTATTTGTATTCGCAATCCTTTTTTCTTCGTGCAGCGAAAATGACGGCCCTTCGCAGGAAATCTGCTCTTCGTGGGAATTAGTTGGCTTTGGCAACTACCACTACTACAATGAAATACCGGAAGGAACTGAAGCGTATTATACAATTGCATTTCATGATAACAACACTTTTAGTGGTACTACATCTTACCATCAATATCGAGGTGAATATAATCTGAATAAGAGAATAATTACGATATTCAATGTAGAATGCAACAGCACAATGGAAGATGAGTCGATAGTAGATGAGTACAACTATATTGAATGTATGGGACAAATAAATTCGTACACTGTGGATGGGCATACACTGGTTCTGCATTACGGACAAGACAAGTTCGGCTACTATATGAAGTTTAAAAAGAAATAGAAAAATACGATATGATGAAAGAATAGCTGCTCAGGAATGGGTGGCTATTTTTGTTTGTGGCTTTTTGTATTGTGTATATTTAAAGCTTATATTTGTTAAAATTGAATATAAGGTATGAATAGGATAATATTGATAGGGAATGGTTTTGACTTGGCTCATGGGATGAAGACAAGCTATAGGGATTTTATTGATGGGTATTGGGGGGAGTTTATAGAGGGGGCGAGGAAAAAAGAAAAATATCACGAAGATGAATGTGTGAATATAACAACAACTTCTACAACATATAATTTAGTAGATATTCTTCCTGAAGGGATAAATACTTATAGGGCATTGAAGAGTAGTGTTCATCTTCATTTTTCAACAACAGACTTCTCTATCAACAATAGGCTTTTAACGAAAATATCAGATTCTACATCAAATAAGAGCTGGGTCGATATAGAAAATGAATACTACCAAGAATTAAAGGATACTTTTTTGAAAAAGAAAGATTTCTTCGATAGGTATAACGTCCGGAAATTAAACGAAGAATTTTCAATAATAGAAAAGCTCCTTGAAAAATACCTTACCAAAGTAGAAAAAGAAACCCAACCTGATTCATCTGTATATCAAAATATTAAAGAAAACATTTATTCTCTTATAGATATCAACGACTTAGCCAATTCTTTTGAGAATGAGTTTATAAAGGAGATAGAAAATCAAATACATGATATAGAAAATTGGGCTGATGAAGAATTTATGGATACTTATAATGAGACTAAAAAGATACATGAAAATTTATCCAGTAATCCTGTGCACATCGAAAATTTTATTGCTAAATACTTGGATGAAGCAGAAAATGAAGATGATGCTTATGAATATCTTATAGATGAAGTACATAATGAAAAAATACCAGACTATTTTCTAACCCCTAATGACATCCTTTTTCTCAACTTCAACTACACAAATACTTCCGACTTTTACCAACCGGAAAATGCTGAACCTTTCAATACCATCCATATCCACGGCGAATTAAACAGCGAAGAAAACCCTATGATCTTCGGCTATGGAGATGAGCTCGCCGAAGACTACAAACAGATTGAAAACCTGAACGACAACGAATATCTCAAAAATGTAAAATCGATCCGCTATCTCGAAACCGATAACTACAGACAATTATTGAACTTTATCGAGTCGGAGCCATATCAAATATTTGTGATGGGACATTCGTGCGGAAATTCGGACAGAACATTGCTCAATACACTTTTCGAGCATAAGAACTGCGTATCTATAAAACCATTCTATCACAAACGGGCAGACGGAAGTGACAACTACAGCGAAATAGTACAGAATATTTCGCGCAATTTCAAAGATAAAGCCCTGATGCGCGAACGTGTTGTAAATAAAACTTACTGCGAACCATTAACCGAACCTCAGGAACCTCAAAGCAAAGACTCATGAAAATAATATTAGCCTTATTATTGCTACTGCCACTTACCCTTATAGCACAGGAAGAAGCTGAACCTCAGCCTAAAATAAGCTATAAAACAGAGTCGATAAACGGACACGATTTTGTTTTTAAGTTTGTTTCAACGCCAACTGATTTCTATGATAATATGGAGGAGGTTGAATTATACAGAGGTAGTCGAAAGCTACTTACTCATAGGCTAAAAGATAAATCGTCTGACAGCAATAGTATTGCCGTTGAAGTCGGTAATTATCAGATAAAAGATTCCACCCTTACATTCTTTTCTTATTGGGGGAAGGTTGGCGATGCACCGGTTTCGCCTTATGGGGCACGTAAGCAAGTATATAATGTACAAGCCAATGGCAAAGTGAAGATGACCGAAAACCTTATCTATCTGGATGCAGGGTATATGATGGCTTCTTACGACGGCTATAAAGGGCAGATGTTTTTAGACTCGGTACCTCGCACCGCAGAAGACAAAAAGCTCTTCGAAGAATATAAGCAAACGATTGAAAAAGAATACAATGCAAGCTTTGTAAAAAACAAAAAACAGGAAACCGCATTATTCAAAGAGGTAAGAGTAGTTCTTGCAGAGGAAATACAAGCAGCAACTAAAGGATGGGACGAGTTGAGTAAGGTATGGAGTTGGTCGCAATATTAAGGGTTGTCGTTATCTTGTATTTTATCTACAGCTATATTTAGTGTCCTTTCCATTAACTCCAAATCGGTGGGGTTGTATCTTCGTTTTCTTATTTTACCCTTTTCGTCAGCAATAAAATATTTGAACTCCTTATCATTAAAATGATAGACCAGTCGCATTACAACACCCTCTATGTAAGTGCCATTCTTTGTTTTAACTATATCGCCCCAGATAAAAGGAGAGGTATAGTAATGACAATCAGTAGATTCCAGTTGTGACACATCAACGCAGATTATTTCCTTATTATTAACAAGAACAGCACAACCACCTATTATATCAGCGCAAACGCAGCACCCTTCAGAAGGTATCGCAATAATCATACCTATGAAACCATACATAGATTCGACATATGCTTTGCTATACTTATATTCGTTGTGCGAAGGTTCTATATCCATTGCAAACATTTCTTTCGATATAAAAATAGTAGATTTTTTTGTTTTGCTCTAATATCTCCGGTTCTTAAAAATATACAATAATTAAACATACTGTTTATTAGGCTGTTATAAGTTAATTAGGTAAATACATAATAACTAATCCCCAAATTATAACAGATATGAAAAGTAAATTTTGCGTTCTATTCGGATTGGATGAGGTGCTGATAGATACCGAATCTCAATATAATACTATTTGGAAACACCTTGGTGACAAATACGGTGCCGAAACTGGTAATATAGAAATGATTGTAAGCGAAAAAAGTCTGCATACCATCCTTACCAAATACTTCTCGCATCTATCGAATGAAGAGAAGCAGGAACTGACAAAAAACCTCAAAGCTGAAGAAGCCCAGTTTAGATTTCATGAAGTAAAAGGAGTCGGATCTTTTATCAAAAACCTGAAAGACAATGGTGTAAAAATAGGACTGGTAACAAACCTTACTCAGTCGCAGCTTCAGAAAGTGTTTGAAGAAACCCAGTTTGATAAAAAAATGGATACAATAGTATCGGTAGAAATTATCGAAAAATTCCATTCGAAAATGAATCCGTTTCAATTGGCTGCTAAAGAATTAGGATATGAAGCAAGCGAATGTTTCGTTTTCGAGAACTCGCTTAATGCCATCGAAACAGCTCACCTGTCGGGGATGAAAGTGATTGCTTTAGCCGGCGCACACCCAAAAGGAGAACTCAAAAATAATACTGTAAAAGTAATCAATGACTTCTCAGGCTTTACTTTCGATAAACTGAAGGAACTGGCAAAATAAGATACAGGCATTGAAGCTTGTAGAATAGGATACCCTCTAAAAATTAGATTTGATTTTTAGAGGGTATTTCTTAACTTTGAAAAAACATAACACACAATGAAACGCACACTAATACTAGCCAATCTCCTCTTGTGCCTCTTTTCTCTTTCGGCCCAACGGGGGAATAATTCGGCAAGGGTAAGTGTCAGCCTCATCGACTATAGCATCCTTAATGATGGACTGATGGTAGATAAAGACAGCGTTGCTGCCGGTCTGGTCAATACTACAGCACCCGTATTCAAAGGCGGTTATCAGTGTCTGCTTTACTTCTTTGGCGACCATATCTCCTACCCTGTTATAGCAATAGAAAATGGAATTCAGGGGCGGGTTGTCATCCAATTCGAAATAGACAAATACGGATATGTAAACGATGAAATGATATTAAGAGGCCTCGATCCTTCGTGCGATAAAGAAGCTATAGCAATAATCAGGGCTATGCCACCATGGATTCCGGCAACTTATAACGGTAAGCCTGCGAAATCGTATGTGCGTTTACAAATACAATTCAGGCTATGATGGATATGAGAAGTATTTTTACTATTCTGCTGCTGTCTTTTATTTTGTTGCCTTCATTGTGCGCACAACAAGTATGTGGCTTATATACCAATGAAGGGAAGAAGCTATTACCCATTTCTTTTGAAGAACTGATAATAGCAGATAATTATATATTTGCTTCGAAGAAAGGTCGGTTGCAAGTTTATAAATATAACGGAAAAAAGATAAGACGCATGCCATACACTAATATTATGGCTTTCTTTGCTAATACACCAGATAGTGTAGACCTTAAGAAATACGATAATATTTGCCTGTTCGATTATAAAAAGCAAGCGAATCCATTAAAGGAAAGTACAGGAAAAGCATCGCAAAGGCTTGTTTTTGTAGCCATCAACGATAATAAATACGGTTTTATAGATACATTGGGGAATGAAATCACCCCTGTAAAGTATGATAAGGTGTATCACGAAAGGGAAAAGCTTTTCATCGTACAATCGAAAGGAAAATGGGGGCTTGTCAATCTGGATGCCCCTCAACCGGAAATTGTCCCCTGCAAGTATGTATATAAGTCGGCAAAAGATATAATCATACAAGGCGACTATATCAGTATGAAGAACGATAAGTTGAAAGGTGCGGTTTACGACATTTACGGAAATGTTATACTGCCCGAAGGAGTATGGTTAAAGCCTTTGCAGGAGGGATACTGGGCTGTCTGCCATCCATCTACTTATGCCGAATGGGGAGTGGTAAACAGCAGAAATGAGCGGATTACTCCCCGCCGATATCACCGTATTGACTATATTCCTTCGAACGGATTATGGGAAATGCGCAATGGTGAAACGTCTATTTTTGTTGACACTTTGGGTAATACGGTCAAGCCCGAAGAGGTTGCAGCCAGAAATCGGGAGGACAGTATAAATACTCCCCCTAGCCTGTTCAGTAAAGAAGGTTCACGTTGGTATATCAATAGGATAGTAAATGGAGAGATACAGAAAACGGAAACTGCCTACCGGGATATAAATCGTAGTTACGAAGATGATTCCGGAGTTTGTTTTGCCAGCAACCATAATTTCCAATGGCATATACTAGATACAAACGGACAAATAATAAAAAGAATATCATATATCGCTATCAGTTATATCAACAATTGCTTTATTGTACAGGAAAAGGGGCGTTACGGTGTTATAGATAAAAAAGGAAAAATCCTGATACCTATCAAATATTCGAAAATAGAAGCCTATGGGAACTACTTTGTTGTAACACGCAACAAGTCAGCGGGCAGGATTAGTGCTATGCCGCGTTTTTTCAGATAAGCAAAGAAGTTATAAATTATGAATTATAAGTTATGAGTTATGAATGAAATTAATAGACAAGTGCTTTATTACTTGTCTACTTAAAAATTCATAACTCATAATTTATAGTTTATAACTCTTTTACTATTCTGCACATTTCGCCATAGTTTTCCTCCATCGACTGCAATAATTTATACTGTGCACGTGTGCGGACAAGATTGTGATTGCCGTATTTTACCTTATAATAATTGTCGCCATCGATATAGTCCATCAGGAAACGCAGCACCTGCTCGTATGTGATGTATTTGGCAGAAAAAGCCAGATTATCCACTTCCGAAGGTGTAAGAAACTGTTTTGCTTCCGACAGGTATCCGCTGGTATATCCTTCAAAAATATCCATCTTCATATATACATTATCCAGATTTTCGTCGTCTTCTTTTCCTGCATTTGTATATGAGCGGATAGCATCGCCATAGTCATTAAGGCACATACTGCTGAGTACAGTATCGAGGTCGATAACACAAAGTACTTCACCCTGCTTATCGAACAGAATATTGCTGATCTTAGTATCGTTATGCGTCACACGCACAGGCAATTCGCCCGATTCGAATTTCTCCCATAGAGCCAACATTTCATCACGGCGGCTTTCTATCCATCCTATTTCTTCGGCTACCTCAGCTTTGCGTCCTACAGGGTCTTTTTGCAGTACCTCGTCCCACTGTTTCAGTCTGAAACGCATATTATGGAATCCCGGAAGGATATCGGTCAGAGGCTCTGTCATATCAGCTAACATAGCCTGAAACTTGCCTATACCTTTTCCTCCCTGCGAAGCCAGTTGGGGCGAATCGGCATATTCGTAAGCTATTGTATCTTCTATACATACACAAGCAGCCCAGTATTCGCTGTCTTCGTCTTTATAATATAATTTATTGTCCTTGGTAGGGGTAACGGTTAACGCTTCGCGCATAAGATCACCTCCTTGAGCTGCTATTTTCTTTTTCAGATGAGTGGTTACTTTATGTATATTGTCCATCATGGCAGGAATATCCTTGAAAATATTCTTATTCTTGCGCTGGAGAATATAGTTAGGGCTATTACCTTCTGTTTCTACAAAAAAAGTGTCATTGATCAGTCCTTCTCCCAACGGACGTATTTCTTTAACTGTGCCTTCAAAAGTAAATTGGTTTCCTACCTGTGTTAATCGTGGATTCATAGATTTTAGTTTTTATCAATAGTTTTCTTAAACAGCTATTAAAGGTAGAAAATTATAGCGAATTTTTATATAAATTGTAGAATAATGTCAATCAGGAGTTGGTTGATATTAAGAATTGTTCGTTTAATTTTTATAATAGCAATCTTACCAATAATCTCTGTATTGGGGGTTAATTACTGTCGTGCTCTCCCGGGTTTGTCCCTTCTTTTGGCATTGGCTCCGCTTTGCTCTGCCGAACATTGTTTGCCCAAAAGAAGGCGTAGAATGAAGTGGGGTGTCTATTATACAAATCTACCTAAACATCAGAAAGATTGTTCATTCAGCTGATAAGATGATGGTGGGCCGTACGGCGAAGAGTGGCGCAAAAGAGTTTTTGCTTACTTTTGGGTCTTTGGCCAAACAACGTTCGACGAAGTGAAGACGAGTCAAAAGTAAGACAAGTAATCTATGATTGCGCGTAGTATAATTTAATAGAACTATATTTCAATTACTGATTCGCATAACTCATAACCATCCCTCATCTTGTATTCGCATAATATCCGGTAGCAGTTTCGTTGCCTGATGCTTCCTGCTTTTAGATATTCTATATCAGTAAATTGCATATAGCAAAGTTAAGGATAATTTATACAATACCGGATAAAACAAAAACCCCTGTCTTCATCCTTTTACAAGTGAAAACAGGGATTATTCTTACCAGCTTTGTCCTTAATTTACGCTAACGGAGTCTCGCGGGCGTCTTCGCCGTAGTTGCGGACTTCGTTCTTCTGGCTGTTGAGTTTGTCTCTTGTACTTTGAGCCTCACTCAGAATATCCCTTGTGCGCCTCGCTTCATCTTCGGGGCCAAGGTGTGCCAGATTTTCTTCCCTTTCTGCGATGTTTATCCTTGTAGCATGATCGTTAGCACCAAATACTTGATCCTCATCCTGACGGGTTATTTCTTCTTCCTCTTTTTTGCTTAACATGCCTGTGAAATTTATATGTTTATATTATTATTCCTTTGATCTTTAAACAAATAAGAAAGAAGATAGTTTAGTGAATTATTATTAATTCTTTCGCCTCTTTCGTCTCATCGGATTTCAAATCCGAAAGAACGGAAATATATTATGTCGCATATGTGAATAAGAAATCCCTGTCCGAATTAACCGGACAGGGATTCTATCTATAAAGAGAAGCTGTGAGCTATCAGTTTTCAGAAAAATGTGTATTCAGCATCCCATCTACTTAGCTTTTATAACTCATAACTCACAACTTATAACTTCTTTACTATGCCATTGGTGTCTGGCGTGCGTCGCGACAATAATCACGTACTTCATTTTTATGATGGTTGAGTTTATTGCGGACATCTTTGGCGGCATTCAGTATGCTTTTGATATGGCGGCCCGATATTTTTCTGGACACTATCTTTTTCAACCTCTCTTTAATGTTAATTCTTGCCACACGGTCGTTGTCACCGAAAACTTGGTCTTCGTCCTGACTGGTTACTATTTTTTCTTCATCTTTGGTCAACATAATCGTAGGTGTGTTAAAGGTTTGACAATATAATTATCTATATTGTAAACGATTAGGCGAAGTGAATAGTTTGAATTTTAAGGATTGACGAGATATTGTTACATTTGCATCTATGAGAAAATTTTTACAAAAATTGTGGCGTAAACTCGATTACTGGGAGTATTTCGATCATAGCGAAAATACGTCCGATGAGCATCGTGCCGGTATTCCCGGCATAGTCTTTTTCGTTTTGTTGGGGATAATTTTTATTGCGCTTCTATTTGCTTTTAATTGAAGCTTATAATGAAGCTTTATGAAATACAAAATTAAATTCCATTAAATCTTCGCTTCTATTTTCTAAATACCTATTTTGTATATCAATCCGGAAAAAACACATACAGATAAAAATGATAGGAATAATCCGGCAATAAATACACAAACAAGAAAGGCATTTATCGAGCGATGATAATTCTTCGCACAGATAAAGAAATGACGGGGATTGTTTGCATTATAAAAAATATCAACTATATCTCCTATCTTAAAATCTTTCCATGTTTTTGACATGAAGTATGCCTCAGTATAAACATCTTGCCCTACCGTATATTCAAGTACAGGGTAGTAGCTGCGAGCCGTATTAGAAGGATAATGATCACCCTTGCCCCATAATATTCTTTTGCGGTATTTCACAACCTTGGCTGTCGTTTTTATTTTACATTGCTTCTTTAATACATAAAATTTCAGAAGAAAATAAATACTGACAAATAAGGTTAGCGCTGCAAAAATAGAGATGCATAACCCTAATATTTCATATTCTCCCATACTATTAAGTCTTCTTTTAATACATCTTTAAAACACCATTTAATACATAATTTCAGGTTCTGTCAGTATTGGGTCTACATGCCCAAGCCCCAAGCCGCACTGCTCCGAGGCCGCGCGGCAACCGCCTCGGCATTTATCCCACTTCTGGCATTTGGCACAATATTCAGGTACAATCTCATTCCACGAACGGGCATACGATGAATACAGTATATCTTCTATCGGCTGCTTAAATACATTTCCTGCCACTACAGGCGAATGGTTGCACAGACGTATATTTCCGTTTATATCCATTGTGATAGGTTTTTGCAGTACATTGTCGGAGCAATGCCCGAAGAGGATATTCGGATAATCGGCAGGATCGAGCAGGCAGTCGGGCGAACATACATTCGACGAGATCACCATTCCTAGCTCTTTAGCCTTACGGTTAGCTGTCTCAAAAGCATTTTTCAACTGCGAATGTGTAGCCGAAACAGATGCCGGTTCGGCCGTACCGCATCCCCCTATATTATAGCGGTTCATCATTACACGCCTGAGTCCGAGGGCATCAATAAAGTCAAGAGTGTCGCCCAATACATCCACATTATATTTGGTAAGTACTATCACTGGCACCGGATAACCCTTCAGGCTTTGCACGGCACGTATCGAATCTATCGACTTTCGCCAGCTTCCTTTCACCTGCGTTATATCGTCGTGAATGGCTTCGTTTGCCGAATGGATAGGGAACTCAAAAAGAGTTATTCCCATTGCCACAAGGCTTTTATAATCGCTCGTCGTCCCTTTAAAGCCATTACTGATAACAGTCACAGTTTTACCTTCCATACGGCAGAAGAGCGCTATCTCCCTTACCCGTTGAGCTACAAAAGGCTCGCCGCCCGTAAGGGTTACATTGCGTATATCGGCTTGAGAGAAAAGGCGTACAAGGGCTTGTATGGCTTTTTCGTACGAGTCGAATGTTTTGCGTTCTGCTCCCGGTATCTTCCAGATATTGTAACAGTAGCGACAGCCGAGATTACATTTGTCGGTCAGTTCGAAGGCTATATTAGGTAGTTGCAGTTTCATCTTTTATGCTATGAGTTACAAGTAATAAAATAAACAAAATATAATTAAACAAGTTTATTCTTTAATTATTTATTATTTCTATGAGTTATAGGTATACTTATTTATTGGGGTAATTTTAACCTCACTGGTATTGTCACCACAGTATTTATCTTTTTGCCATAATGCGCACCCGGAGTCCAGCGTTCTGTTCTCGACAATAGTACGCGCAGCACTTCGGTATCGGCTTCCGGCGACAGGCTGCTAAGTATCTTGGAATCTTTGAGACTTCCTTTTTTATCGATGGTAAAGCTAAGCAAAACCTGCCCTTCTACTTTATCCTTAAGCATTTGTTCGCTATATTTCACATTTTTTTCTATCCATATGGCAAAGTTTTCGGGATTCCCTACTATCGACTTCGGAGCTTTCTGCACCTCGCTATACGATACTTTGTCTATTTCCTTTACTTTCTCTTTCTTTATTCGGGGCTCCCGGCGGTCGGTCCTATATATATCGTCATAAAAGGGTTGACTGATAATAACAACATCGTAGCAAAGGACTACCGACTCTTCGAGCATTACTATGGGCAAACCTTTGACATCTATTGCTTTCACTTCTTTTTGCTCATAACCCACATAGGAGAAAACCAATACATCGTTTATCTTTACTTTTAAGGTAAAATTTCCATCTAAATCGGTGCACACACCTTCATTCAGACTGCCTTTTCTTAATACAATCGCGCCAATTATAGGTTCGCCCGACTGATCTGTTACCTTCCCTTTTATAGTTATAATACTATCGGATTCACTCCTTACATTACCAGCTTTTGCAGTTGTATCTTTGGGTTTGTCGCCGGCTGTTTCTCCTTTTGCCGATACGCTTGCCACCCCTAAGATCAGTGTGCCCAGCAACAGCTTATATTTCACAAAGAAGGGTGCTCCGTCTGTCTTGTCTGAGAGGTAGGAGAAAAATCGAAATAGTATGTTATACGATCTTATTTTCATCTTCTATGTTTATCTCTATTGGGGTAATTTGAATCTGACAGGTACTGTTACCACTGTCTTTATCTTCTTACCGTTATGTTCGCCGGCTGTCCATTTGTCTGATGATCTAAGTATGCGTAACGCTTCGGCATCGGCTTCCGGCGACAGCTTACTCAGTACCTTTGCTTCGGTTATTTCGCCTTTTTCGTTTATTATAAAGCTGAGTATAAGTTGCCCTTCCGTTTTCTTGCTGAGCATCTGTTCGTTATAGACTATGCTTTCTTCCATCCATTGCTGGAATTTGTCGCGGTCGCCCACAGGAGATACAGGAGGCACTTGTATTTCGGAGTATGATAACTTTGTTACAGGAGGCGGATTGTAGCTTACAATGGTAGCTTCGTAGCATAGGACAACATTATCTTCTTTTAATACGATGGGCTTGTCGTCTATCTCCGATACACGAATCTCTCTCGTATCCATGCCCAGAAAGGAGAATACAAGCACATCGTTGGGTTGCACATTACGGAGTTCGAAATTGCCTTCTTCATCAGTAACAGTGCCGTTAGTAGGTCGTTTTTTTACGATTATGGTTGTGCCCGGCATGGTTTGCCCCGTTTCGTCCATTACCTTTCCTTTTATTGTATTTATTTGCTCAGTCAGTGATATTCTGGTTACCATATAACAGGTAACAGGCTGACGAATAGTAATTATAGGTTCTATAGCATCTTCATCCGGAACCATCTTTATTGTTTTCCCATTCAGCTGTTCAGGCGATTCTTCCACCGTCTTATAGCCGATGTATGAAATTACAAGGGTATCTGTTGGCGAAACTTTCAGCGAAAAGATGCCATCCAGATCGGTAACAACTCCTTGTTGCGGCTTGCCTTTTACTGCTATAACAGTTCCTATCAGCGGTTCATCTGTTTCTTCTATAATTTTACCTCTTACTTCCACCATTTCCGAAGGCGTAGTTCCTATAGCAGGTTTGTAGCAGGTTATATCCTCTACCGGAGGCTGGGCAGGAGGCACATAGCACATAACTACCCACCTCGATTTGCAGCCTGTCATGCTTGTCATACTTGTAAGCCCTATGATAATGGTTCCCAGCAGTAACTTGTATTTCACAAAAAGCGGTGCGCCATTCGTCTTATCCGACAGATAAGAAAATATACGGAAAAGGAGCTTGTATGACCTTATTTTCATCAATTATTTTTTTATGAGAGTGAATTCGTAACTTATTGGTATTTCTACATATTTGCGTATCCTGAATTTACCCGGACTCAGAAAATCTTTACCTATATGTACTCCTCCTTTATAACGGAATATTTTTTTCTGATTGAACAGTATTTCAAACTTGGTTGTTTCTCCGGCTGCTAATTTTCTTTTCGGTTCGCTGTCATAAGCAGGATGGTAAAAGTCGAGCCAGTTATCTTCTTTTTCATCATACTTCAACAGAAAATAGTGTTCGAGGGGAAATATATCAACTGTAGAATAATTTCCTACTGTAAAGGTAAGCATATCTGAAGTTACAGGAAGCGTATCCCGGCTCATTTGTATATAAAAATCTTCGGCTTCGCTACTCGCAGGTGTGCTTTTGCTTTCTTCCGGAAAAAGAGTGTCCGTAACATGAAAGTCTGTTTCGAGTGTCAAACTCAGATTTTTTAATATCCTGTATTTGCCCAGTTCATAATCGCGAAACTCGGCCAAAAGCGGATGCTTGAAACTGGCTGATCCTTTAGCCCTGACAATATATGCTAACGAATGAACAAGGACAGGCTCTTTGGGTACTACATCTTCCCACAACGAATCTTTATAAACCTGAAGTTTGAAGTCTTCACCAAATTCAACTTCATAACTGGTATTATTCATAACAGTTCCCTCTATAAACTTAGCATCGGATGCAAGGGTATCGTTTGTAAGCTCCATAACGAAAGAAGAGATAGGAGAATTGTTAATATCGCTCACTTGGGGTGTGGTATTCTTTTTGGTGCAACCTACAGCGATAAGGATAAAAAGAACTACTAGATAAAAAAAATTGTTTGTTTTCATACCGATTGTTTTTTAATAAGATGTTTTTCCAATTATTACAATATAGCACGAAAGCTTTGTGTTGCTTGGATTTATCACCAATTGACTGTTGTTTTTCCTTAAGTCTTTAACCGGAATCTCTTCGGTATCGTAACCAACATAAGAAAAAACAATAATATCGTTAATTGCTGCCTTTATCTCAAAATTTCCATCAATATCGGTGAGAGACCGATTAGAGATAGGCAGGTTTTTATTCCCTACAATCAGCCCTATCAGAGGTTCATCGCGATCGTCGATAATATTTCCTTTCAACATCACACTATCAGTTCCGTTTCCAATAGGCACATAATCAGTTATGCGAATGGCGGCAGGTCTAAACTCATATTCGGAAGATTCCCCTTTCAGGGCTTTACAGCCTGTGGTTGCTGTCATTCCTATAATCAACGATCCCAGCAACAGCTTATACTTCACAAAAAGCGGTGCGCCGTTAGTCTTATCCGAGAGATAAGAAAAGATGCGGAATAGCAGGTTATAGGATTTTATTTTCATTGATTTTTACTCATTTTTTTATCAGGCTGTCTCTCTGTACTATCTATAAAAACTGTGTCGTAGCAACTGACAAATGGAATAGAGTCGCCCTGTGTTTCAGGCCTGATAGCTGGCGATGAGCCATTCTGTTCTATTGTATCATCTATTTTGATTTCCATTGATTCATAACAAGTAATTTGCACCGAATCAGCTTCTACAGGCTGCATATCATAACATGTAACGGCTTGTTTGGCCTTACCACACGATACACTCGTCAGCCCTATAATCAAAGTACCTATCATTAGTTTGTACTTTACAAAAAAAGGTGCGCCGTTTGTCTTATCCGAAAGATAGGAAAAGATACGAAATAGCAGATTATATGATTTTATCTTCATAGTTTTCCTGTTTGAGTTTTAGGTTGTCGGTTAATTCTTACGAAGATAAGAATTTTAATTATCAGGCAATCTAAAAGTTACAGGGATTACTATTTTTACCTTAACTTTTTCACCTTTATTTGTTCCTGGTGTCCATGGGGGCGACAATGATAATATCCTGACAGCTTCGGCATCAGCTTCGGGAGAAATACCTCGTATGATATTTATATCAGTAAGTTTGCCATCAGTGTCAATGGTAAACTGAGTAGTTACCCGGCCTTGCGATTTATTAATCATCATTGCCTCTGAATATTGGATATTAGATTGTACCCATTCTACAAATTTATCAAGGTCGCCTTCGATAGGAATAGGTGGTGTTTCGGAAAAGCCATATATGAAGAAATCAGCAGGCTCAGATTTGGGTGGACGTTTATCTTCTGGCACTTCAATTGTAATATAACATGTCGTTATTTCTACTATTGTATCTTCTACTAGTGCTACATCATAACATGTTACAAGAGGTTCCGGCTCTATTGGTATATCTGTTTTTACAATTCGGGGTGGGGTTATCCCTATTGTATCTTTCTTTCCGGGAATTACTGAGTCTTGTCCTTTTACCTCTTCGGGTTCTATTGGTAAAGGTACATAACATGTAGGCTCCGGTTTCTTTTTGAAGCACGAAGTTGCCGTTAAGCCAATAATCAAAGTGCCTATTATCAGCTTATATTTCACAAAGAAGGGTGCGCCGTTCGTTTTGTCCGACAGGTAGGAGAATATACGAAACAATATATGGTACGATCTCTTTTTCATAGCTGTATAGCTTTTTTATATAGAGAAAATATATAAGGTTTTTCCATAAATGCTAAAGTAGCTTTTTAATTCCAGATAATTATTTCAATATTTTTTTTGTTAAAATTAAATTAATAAGAAAAAAGAAAAGTGTAAGCATATACACTAATTCTAAAGGGTATGAGGTGCCCTTTTTCTCTTATATTGTACCATACTTCCCCAATATTATACCAAAAATCCACAAACGTAGGTCTGTAAAAAATGATATTATATATTTGCATACACAACATAAGATTGAAGACAAAATTAAACAATAATGAAGGACGCTAATATAACAGCTTTGCCCTTGGAAAATAATTTCGAGGTCTATCGGGGTGCCGGCAATATGCCATTTGGTTCTCGGTTGTCGTATGCAGAGTCCGGCTTTATCGCTTTTTGTAGCAGCGGAAGTTTTAAGATAACTGTATATACAGCTCAGCATCATATAACGGAAAATGATATCGTTGTAATTTTTCCGGGGCAGCTAGTCAAAGTAGATGAAGTAAGCGACGATTTTATCATAAACTATTTCGTTATATCTCCTCCTCTTTTCAATGAGGTACTAAGTGGTATTTACCGTTTTTCTCCGTTGTTTCTCGTTCATAAAGGGGATAAGCTCCATTACAGGTTGAACAAGAGTGAAGATATAGCTCGTTTTTGGGAGTTTTTCAATATTCTGGAACGAAAATCAAGATCCCAAAAGTATCTTTTCCGTTGGGAATATATTATCAATCTGCTGAGGCTTTTCTATCTCGATATGTACAACTGTTATCAGGTAAGCCTTCTGCAAAAAGCAAAAAAAGTAGATACCCGGAAAGAGAAAATATCGTACGATTACTTTGTTCTTGTGATGAAATACTATAAAGAAAAAAAAGATGTAGCATTCTATGCCGATAAGCTTTGCATATCAGCTAAATACCTGACATCTGTAGTGAAAGAGGTAAGCGGGCGTCCTGCCAAAGACTGGATAAACGAATATATTATACTTGATGTGAAGTCTTTATTAAAAAATTCGACACTTACAGTTCAGGAAATAGCTTTCGAAACCAATTTTTCGAATCAGGCGGCTCTGGGGCGTTTTTTCAAACACCATACCAGTATGACTCCTACCGAGTACAGGACAGGTAAACAGATAAGTTACAGCAATGATTATAGAAGAATAAATTATGATACCATGAAAGAAAGCAATATATATTAATTAATGTTAGGTTCATACGATCCGCCCAGGATTGTTATGTGTAGTTTTGTAAAGTCTTACCTGTGAGTCGTGATGATTCACAGGTATTTTGTTTAACCAACTTTACTTCTTAGGCAGATGAGGCTTCCAGCACTAGCCTTTTGCCTTCTTTTGGGCAAACAGCGTTCGGCAGAGCAAAGCGGAGCCAATGCCATAAGAAGGGGCAAACCCGGGAGGGCACGACAGTAATTAGCTAAAGATTAAATATCAGAACAAGATTGCCTTTATGCATATTAATAGAACTATTTTTCTATTTAACCACTGATTGGCTTAAGTTATAAGATATGAATGAAACAATTCAATTTATAATTCATAACTCATTATTTATAACTCTTCTTTACTTGTCTGCCGGATAGACCACACCTAGCTGCCGCCTTATTTCGTCTATTATCTCAATGGTTATCAGAGAGTTTTCGTGAGTATTTATATCTGATTCTATCCTATCTTGCTCCACCAAATCAATGAATTGGGCAATCTCATAAAAGTATTCGTGAGTCGGATTCGGCGTACTTATTACTTTAGTATCACCGTTTCTCATTTTTAGAGTCACTTCATTGATAATATTAATGCGGTCGGCAACAATAGTTCCCTCTTCGCCCTGTATTTCGGAAGGGAGAGCCGAATCGGCAATTTTAGAATAAAGGATGGTAGCATTCATGCCATCGTATTCGAAGTTGACAGCACCTTGTCCGTCTACTCCTGTAGAGAGTTTCAGTCCTGTAGCACTTATTTTTTTCGGACGTCCGAAGAGCACCACCATCGGATAAATAGTATATACCCCCAGGTCCATCACTGCTCCGTTAGACAGATTAGGATCGAAAGCATTCATCAATTCTCCTGCTTTCAACCTGTCGTAACGTGACGAATATTGACAGTAGCACGAAAAGTAACGGCGGATAGTCCCTATCTTATCCAGATTATTTTTTATTGCCATAAAGTTAGGCGTTGTAGAAGGCTTCATAGCTTCCATCAGGGTTACATTGTTGCGCTGCGAAGCTTCTATCATTGCTTTGGCTTCGCACACATTGGATGCAAAGGGTTTTTCGCACAGTACATGCTTGCCATGATTCATCATCAGTATGCTTTGTGAGGCATGAAGCGAGTTAGGCGAAGCTATATATACGGCATCTATCAGAGGGCTGGCAGCCAGTTCTTCGAGCGATGTGAATGTGTGGGGTATATTATGTTTCTCGGCAAAGGCATCGGCCTGAGCTTGGGTACGGGAATAAATAGCCGCAAGTTCGAAACGGGGATCGAGGCGGGCAGCTTCCAGAACTTTGTCTACTATAAAATTGGTGCCAATAACGCCGAAGCGAAGTTTTTGGAATTTCATGATTCAATAGTTTTATGATTTTATAATTCAAAGATAGGGAATTTGAGTTATGAATTATTGGTTATGAATTATAAGTTGACAAGTATTGCAGGCAGACACATAGGCCTGCCCCTACAAAAGCCCTCTATAAATAAGGAAGAGCAGTCAGATTTACAATTATTCATTCTTCATTTTTAATTCTTCATTACTTTTATTGTGTTCATTTAACGCAATAAATTTTCGGGGGATGTATTTATTGAGTAAATTTACCATTGAAACAATGGCCCAATGCTTTCTAGTGTGACGATGCGTAATAATAATCCTTTCTGGGCCATTGAAAGCCGTGAGGCCTGTTCTCAATTAGTTAACACTTGTATGATTTTTTGACCTTAACCAAGCTTGTGAAAGCTGCAAAATGGAAATTTTAAGTGTAGAGGGGCTTATAGTAATAAAAGAAGTGCTATAAGCCCTTTTTACATACCTGTTTAGGAATGAGGAATGAGGAATGAAGAATTAATAATGAAAAATGAAGAATAAATTATGGATGAAAAAATTCTTCATTATTAATTCTTCATTTTTCATTATTAATTCCTTACTTCTTTATCTATACTTAAATATAAAATCTTTTTTATGGCAAGTATAGAATTATACATCAATCAGCAATTGTGTGAAACAGAAGACCCCGAGAATTTTTCGGTATATCTCAAGCGTCAGTTACTTAATCCGGCAGAGCTTAGCACGAAGGATGCGCAGCGATCTTACGACATCACCCTGCCTGCTACGGACAGGAACAATGGAATTTTCGGATATCTGAATACGGAAGAGGTAAAGGGTAAATTTTCGCAGCTTTATGATGCCCGCCTGTTAGTGAATGGTGTTGAGGTGTTTGACGGAAAGTTTAAGATGAGTGAGATTACAAAGGATTGGTACAAGGGCAATCTGGGTATTCCGGCACAGAAGACTATTAAGGATATTTTTGGGGAGATGAAGATGAACGAGGCGGGCGAATGGCTCATCGATTTCGAAAAGATAGATGATATATCAGCTTATAATACAGGGGAAAAGGGAGAAACTCCTCCTTGCTTTTTTCCGTTGGTGATGTATGGGTTGCTGCCGAAAACACCGATAAACAATAGGTATTCGCCTAAGAATGTACTAGATAGTACTGTAACATTCCGGCAAGATGATTTTCCTCCGTCTATCAATTGCCTACAAGCTCTGCAGCAGATATTTAGTGAACAGGGATATAAATTGTCGGGCTCAGCATTTAGTGATGAGAGGCTCACTAACCTGTATATGAGTTATAAAAATCCTGTTGAATATCAAATGCCCTGGAACTATGGAAAAATAGGGAATATAGATATAGCCGTTTCATGGGATAATGCAAAACGCCCCGGTAATATGGCAAATCCAATTACTCCCGAAAAAGAATATGTCAGAGGTGAACATGACAGGGCTATTTATGCTGTAGATTTATTAAACACTGATAATGGCGTTTATGATCACAATTCGGAAGAAAATATAACAATTCAGGGAAAAAGAAGAATTATTACGATTCCATATTCCTGCTATTATAAAATTGATTTTAATGCTACTATAACTTTAGATCAGCAAGGGATAAGCCAAATATACAGTGATGATCCTAAAATAATTTCTCCGACTTCTAAAGCTGCAGGTAAATATAATTATGAGACATTAAAGAATAGAAGATTTGAGATAAAAGTTATCAGTTATGAAGATGAGGTAGAATTAGAAGATGTAAAATATGATAATGTATTTTATAAAAATAATCAGTATCAGGATAAAGACACAGATGGAAATTCAACAAATAAAATCTTCCCTCAATCAGGCTGTGTAAATTTTATTGATCAGGCACAAAATGAAAATATACTTTGCGGTTTTTCCTTTGGGGATAACTATGGAGATTATAACCCTGCTGATGAGAAAAGGTTGTATTGTAATCCTATAGCTTTAAAAGGTGGGGCTTCATGGTCATCTGAATATAATAACAAAATAAAGCATGTTGCAACTTATAGCCCCGGTTATATGAAAGCCTATACAGAAAATGGAGTAGAAAAATATAAAGAATCAGATATTTATAAGATAGATATGGAAAATGTTTATCATCCTGAAACAAATATTGGAGGTATGGATAATTCGGTAGGACAGGGATATATATCACAAATAGTATGGCTCGAAAAAGGAGATAAAATAACCATTGTTACTAATTCTGATGAAGGAGTTCAGTATGAATGGGACATGTTTGTGCAAAATAAAACTATATACGGCTGGTTGCGTCATCACATTAGTGCTTCTCTCAATATCAGTGCTTTCCAGGAAGATCCCGATTGGCTAAAGATGGATGAACATAACAATAGCACAGAGACAATAGACTGGAAAGAAAGAAAATCAGTGCTTTTTAATAATATCAACCTGATACGTTTTCTGCCATCAGAATCGAAGGTTGATGAATGGATAGATAATTTCTGTAAGGCATTTAATCTTGATCTGATACAAACCGGATTTACAAACTTTGAACTTAATACTAAAAGAAACAGAGAATTATCAACATCTACAATTATTGATCTGGATGAAAAAACAAATATAAATCTGGACAGAAGAAATAATTCTTTGCAACTCCCTTCTACATATGAAATAGGATTTACTATTGATAAAAATGAACAAGGATATATAGAAACAAATGAAAGTGGAGGCGGTATTTACCAAACCGGAAGCCCCGAAGATAAAAAGCTAAATCAAACTTCTAATTTTTCATATAACTGGTATAAACAACTTTATAATTCGGATATAGAACCAATAATAAAAATCCCATTGATATCTGAAAAAGAAGTATGGCGTGATATTACAACAGATTACGATTCAATGGTTTCGAAAAGATATTATAACAAAGCTCAACGCTTTTGGTACAAAAATGGGAATGAATATTACCCTATCTTAATAAACAAGAATACTTTAAAAGCCGGTATAACTAAAGATGTTTTCATAAAAAATAACCAATCGATAAGGCTAGATTATAAAACAAGAGATGCGCTAAACAATGATACAGCAAATTCAATTCTGGACAATTATTTTGTAATAATGGCTAATGTAGAAAATAACTATACTATAGTTGAAACATTCTTAACATCTGATGAATATAACTCACTAAGTAGCTGTTATGTAAAACTAAATGGAGATCTCTACTATGTTGCAGAAATAGACGGATACGATCCTCTTGGCAAGAAAAAAACAACATTAAAACTTATACGCAAAACATTCTAACAAAATAAAACCTCGGTATAATCCGAGGTTCTTTATTTATTTTTGCAGATAACGCCTATATCTACGCCATTCATCTGGAGATAAATGATATCTTAATATTAAATAATCAATTCCACTTTCTTTCACTAACTTATATTCTTCAATATAAAGCACATCAAGACGTTTATATTTTATACCATTATTATTTATTACATAGTTTTCAGACCAAGTTTTCGTTTCCCATCTAAATCCATCAAAGGAAGCAGCATCAAAAACAAAATCTTCAGTGAAAATTAGTCTTACATTTGGATTTTTCTCAGATACCCAATCCCCTACTATCGGATTATACCCCTCAGGCTTATAATTCTTATCATCAGGATCATTCCAATCACCGTTCCAGACAAATTCGTCCGGATCAGGAGTTGGTTCAGGTTCCGGATCATCATCGCCTCCACAGCTAACAAATCCCAGACATAAAGTACATATTAGGAAGAAAGATAAAAATCGCATCATAGTTTTGCCTTTTAAGTTTATAAGTGCAAATATAGTTAAAATTTAGGAGTATACTAGATGGGAGTGTACAAGTTTACTAGCTTGTAAACCAATAAACAAAAAAAATCCGAATTGCAGGACACCACATCACCTGCAACCCGGATTAGAAAAGGGTGCGTCTATCTATATAATTAATTATAATGATAATCGGAAAGTATAGATTGCAACCTTTTTCGTATGTAAAAAATACGGCTTTTAATGGTTCCGGTCGGCAACCTTAATTCATGAGCTATCTCCTCATATTTATAGCCCGACACATACATCAGGAACGGAACCCGGTACCTGATGGCAAAATTGTTGAATATGGCAGCTGTAATCTCCCCTTCCGAAAACCGTTTTTCGGGCGAGCTGAAATGCTGATCCTGAGGTATATTCAACAGATATGTACTACAATTGGTATCGATAAGCAACTGGTCGCGAACCGTACGCCTGTAGTTGTTTATAAAAATGTTATGCATGATGGTCATTACCCATCCCTTAAAGTTCACATTCTCACGATATTTACCCATATTATCCAATACCTTGAGACTGGTTTCCTGCATCAAATCCATGGCAGCATCCTTATCAGCAGTGAGCCTTAATGCAAAGCTCATCATATTTGCCTGTAAACTGACTAGCTGCTCTTCGTAAGTCTGTTTTTTTTGAATACCCATTTGTTTTGAACTTTTTTGACCAATAATCCGTAACACATCACAAAAGGTTAACGCGTAGAATTGAAAAAACAATTAATTGTTTTTACTAGAACTTAATATGATTTGTTGCAACATCACATATTTCAACGATAACGATACTTATAGCCTTTTTTGCTACTATTAAGGCTATTTAGAGGGCTATATTTCTCCGGAAGTATGTATCTTTACTCGTTATCCGGCGATTTTTTTGCTCCTCTTATAAATTATTTGCTCGTAACACAACCCATCCCTGATGGATTTTTCATAAAAGTATCACTAGATTTTAACTTAATTGTTCCTTTCTCCAAGTTTTAAGTATACTCCTTTTTCTATTATGGATTTTTTTTTGTTAAATTTTCGGATTTTGAACAGAAATGCCATATAATTTCTAAAATTTTTCGGATATTGACACAAAATGCATTTATCTTTGCTTTTTCAAAATGCACGCCACCGTTTTCCCATATGAAAGCAAACACGATACACAATAACTTGCTAAATGCTATAAAAGAAAAGCTTCCGGCAGGAAGTAATATAGCCAATAAACTGATGGATATACTCTGTCTGGGGCGTGAAGCCATATACAGGCGTTTACGCAGCGAAGTAGTATTCACTCTCGAGGAAGCATCGCTGATTGCAACTTCGCTGGGAATATCGCTCGATGAAGTTTTGGGTTGCGACAACCTCAAGAGCCGTCCCCTACAGATCAAACTGACCAGCTATATAGAACCTACTCCCAGCGACTATCTGCAAATGGACGAATATATAGCTTTCCTTAAATATATTATAGAGGCACCTGATACTGAGGTCGGTTATTCGGGAAATAGTCTCGCTCAAAATTTATTCTTTGGATATAAGCATCTTACACTGTTCATGGTATTCAGATGGCAATTCCAATCACAAGTTTCGAATGGAGTCAAATACTTCAAGGAGCTCAAATTCCAAGACCGTTTTATCAATCTGCAGGAAGAAACTGTAAGTCTGATGCAATATATGCCTCATACATATCATGTATGGGATTTTCATATTATCCAATATCTGGTCAACGATATCAAACACTTTGTTAGCATACGGTTGATTTCGCAAGAAGAATTATCATTGATAAAGAAAGACCTGTTTGATTTACTGGATGATATAGAGAGGATTGCATCTAAAGGAAAATTTGATACGGGAAAACCGGTACAATTATATATATCCAATATCAATTTCGACTCTACCTATAGTTATATGCAAAGTCCTTCGCTCAATGTAAACCTGGGACAAATATGGGCTTTCTCGTTAAATTCTGTAATATCGATGGATGCCACTACTACTTCACATATAAAAAACTGGATTTTGTCACAAAAAAGAGTTTCTACTCTTATTTCAGAGAGCGGAGAGATACAACGTATTTTATTCTTCAAAACGCAACGGCAAATCATAGACACACTTTAGTTATTTCTATACTACGTGCAATTATTGATTAGCTCACACTCCTTTTACTCAAGGCCACTATAAGATTTGGATATCAGAACCCTTATCATAGTTTTACTTCCAACATCGACAACAGCACAGTAACATAACAGTTTGCTACCAGTTAATCATATAAATAAAATTTAAGGCTTATCAATTGATTCGATAACTACTTTTTGATAAAAAAAATAGTATTTTCCGTATACTCTTAAATTTCGACATTTTTCGAAATACGAAACAAAACAATTAAGTTTTTTTCATTTTGTGAAAATCAGAACTCGTAAATAAAGGCGATTTACGACAATCAGAAATATTAACGTTTGAATATGTTAAAATAGAAACGTATTGAGGTAAAAAAAGTCACAATTCAGCGTATAATTTTTGTAAGCTTATACTACTTTTACTTCTATAAAAATAAGAAACACCAAGATTAATATCTTGAATGAAAAGGGGAGAGTAAAGAGTACTCTTCGAAACTTAAATAATGAAATACTTACTATTACAATAATGTCTAAATAAGTAATAATGCCCAGAGTGCCGGTGATTGGCCATGCCAATAAACACTAGATCAACACGTGGCCGGCACTTAACGTTATTCTCCGAAGGCAAAGATATTACTTTTTTTGAGAAACCAAATATAGGACATAATAGTTGTAAAATATAAATAGCCTTAGTCGCTTAAAGAAAACCGCAAGTTTTGTGTAGTTTGTGAAGTGTGGAGTCATGTGAGCTGTGAAGTTCGCATGGCTTTTTTATTTTCTGCCATTTAAGGATAAAAAATGAATCCTGCATGTCTCACGACGCGCAGGATCAAACCTTAACACAAACTTTACAAAACTACACTACAACCAAAAGGTTGAATCTTGTCTTAATTTCTTTTAAATATTCATATTCAGCAAAGTTGAAACAAACCACGCCCGCTTGTTTCAGCAGCAATAAAGCAAACAGGAAATAGAACGCTGTATTCTAATTCCGATGCAAATATAAAACATCATTTCGTTAATTTATAGGCTAGTAGTAATATGGTAGAACAAAGTAGAAATTTGGTAGAACATTACACATCATTTTAACACAATTCGAATATCTACCCTACTCTTTCAAGCATTTTTCTAAAAGAATGAGCCAGCTCAGATCAAACGATATTCCATATTCCTTTCGCCAGCATCGAAAAATATAAAGATAAATTATCCTACCTTTGCAGCAATAATAATATTGATATCATGCAACAAGATATAGACTTACGCATTACGCCAGAGCAGGCGTCGGACATAGAGCAAGTCAAACGTATTTTTTCGGTTCAGAGCCGGATACCTCTCAACGAAATAAATTCGGTGCGCATTCTGCGTCGTTCGATAGATGCCCGCCAACGCAATATATTTATCAACCTGAAAGTAAGGGGGTATATAAATGAAGATCAAGCCGATCCGGATTTTGTTACTACCCATTATCCTGATGTAAGAAATGCACAACAGGCAATTATTGTAGGAGCAGGACCGGCAGGATTATTTGCAGCACTTCGCCTGATAGAATTGGGTATCCGTCCGGTTGTGATAGAAAGGGGTAAAAATGTCCGCGACCGTAAACGAGATACAGCCCTTATCAACCGCGAACATATAGTCAACCCCGAGTCTAATTACTGCTTTGGCGAAGGTGGTGCAGGCGCTTACTCGGACGGGAAATTGTATACACGAAGTAAAAAGCGTGGAAATGTTGACAAAATACTGAACGTTTTTTGTCAACATGGAGCCGATACATCCATATTGATAGATGCTCATCCGCATATCGGTACGGATAAGTTGCCGGGTATTATTGAAAAAATGCGTGAGCAAATAATCAGGTCGGGAGGTGAAGTCCATTTCGAAACCCGCATGGATAAGCTGATTATAAAAGACAATGCCATAGAAGGAATAGAAACAAATACAGGCAAAGCCTTCGAAGGAAAGGTTATCCTTGCAACAGGCCATTCGGCCCGCGATGTATATTATATGCTCCACGACCAGAAGATCAAAATAGAAGCGAAAGGACTGGCTGTAGGTTTTCGCATAGAGCATCCGGCACATCTGATAGACCAAATACAATATCATAGTAATGAAGGAAGAGGAGAATACCTTCCTGCTGCAGAATATAGCTTTGTAGTTCAAGCCGAAGGACGAGGTGTTTATTCTTTCTGTATGTGCCCGGGCGGAATTATTGTACCTTCAGCCAGCGGTCCTCGTCAGGTGGTGGTAAATGGTATGTCGCCATCGAACAGAGGTTCGCGATGGTCTAATTCGGGCGTAGTTGTTGAGGTTCACCCAGAAGATTTTCCTGAATATTCTAAATATAATGAACTTTCGTTGCTCAAGTTTGTAGAAGACCTGGAAGAACAAGCATGGATGCAGGGTGGTAAAACGCAGGTTGCACCAGCCCAGCGCATGTACGATTTTGTTAATAAGAAGAAGAGTAATTCGTTGCCCGAAACATCGTATATACCGGGTGTAATATCATCCTCGATGCACGAATGGATGCCTCACTTTATAACTTCCCGTTTGCAGGAAGCTTTCCGTAAAGTGGGCAACAGCTCGAAAGGGTATCTCACCAACGAAGCCATCCTTATAGGTATAGAGAGCCGTACCTCGTCGCCTGTACGCATAGTTCGCGACAGGGAAACAATGCAGCATCCCGAAATCGAAGGCCTGTACCCTTGTGGCGAAGGAGCCGGATATGCAGGAGGAATTGTATCGGCAGCTATAGATGGTGAAAAATGTGCGGAAGCTTTGGCGGAGAAATTAGTTAAGCCTTTAGCTATTAGCCATTAGCTTTTAGCTACTTTGTATAATTAGCTAATTGGCATATTACCATATTGGCACATGAACTAATCATCCACCTCATCTACATCTTCTATTTCTTTGACAACTTTAGCCGGATCGCCCATTGCTATTGTATTGGGCGGTATGTCATTTTTGACTTTGCTACCGGCTACAATCAATGAATTTTCGCCGATAGATACACCGGGGTATATTTTTACACATCCCCCTATCCACACATTATCGCCGATAGTTACAGGTTGAGCCGGTTTCTTAACTGGCTCCATTGCTGTATAAATCTCTACATTTGTACTGATAATAACATTATTTCCTATAGAAATTTTTGCCTTATCGTAAAATATACAGCTTTCGTTAGCATAGGAATTTTCACCAATGGATATATTCTTGCCATAGTAGCAGAAAAAAGGTTGTTCAATTATACTTTTTTTCCCTATCTTATCGAATAGCAGCTTCAACATATCCGATTTCTTTTTCGTTTCCGATGGATACAAGTGATTATAGGCCTGTACTATTACCTGAGTATGCTCAATTTGGTCTTCCAAGACATCACTTGAGGAGTAAGTTCTTTTGTCTTCTTTCGTTTTCATTACTCAAAAGTGCTATTAAAGGTTAGCCTTTTATTATAAAACGTTAATATTATTGCGCTAGTTCCGTCTATATTCTATTTTTTACATTTTGGTTGTTAATAGATTAAAGTTTGTTAAGTAAAGTTTTTCAGCACATTCCAGTGCGTACAGCAATTAATATTCCTGCAAAGCCAGGAAATTGTAATCGCTTATAATTCTTCGCAAGAAGACTCTGTCTGGGCCATCGTATGTGTAACCTGTGATGGTTTTAATCCTGTCTGCCAGGCGTTGGTTAAAATAATCGTTGTCGCGCATGCGCGGATCTTCTATTATCGAACGTATTGTTTGTATGTCTTTATCGGACAGTCTGTCTAAAATATCAGGATAAGAAACTTTGTAGTCGACCTGAAAGTCCAGATCGGAAAGTGATAACGATTTATTCCTGAAGTTCGACTTCAGGTCTATCACCGTAGTTCCTGCCAGATAGTCTCCCAACCGTTGCGATTTTTTAGTAACCGCTACCATTATAATGGCTAGGAATCCTTCTGTAAGCGTAAAATCGACAAGGCGGAAAAGCCATCTAACCATATAAGAACCTGTGGTAGGGGCTGTACCGTCGAGATTTATCACTTTTATTTTCAAGGCCATTTTACCAAGGCTCTGCCCGTTATTGAATGTTTCGAAAAGGAAATCATAAAGAATAACCGGAAAAAAGATCACTATAATGAAGAATATCGCAGTGAGATCTCCGTCAAAAGCTCTCTCCAATCCTACTTTGCTGAGGAAAGAAAGTATCCATATCCAACCAATAACCCAAATAACAATTGCGATAATGTCTACAATGTACGCTACAAGCCGTTGTCCTACACCGGCAGTTTCGTAATCTATAGTCACATTTTGGGTCGTCTGTACTTCAATAATCATTGTGATAGATAAAATGATTGGCAAATTTAATTTTTTTGAACGATTATTAGCATATTTTTTTCATTCTTTTTACTCAAAGGACTATATTTGTACGAGTTTACTAGTTTTTAATTTACTGGCAGACGAGATACAAGCAGACAAGTTTTTGTCGCTTCGTGCCATTGGCACATTGGCATATTATCGAATTAACTAATTGATTTTAATGAGAGAAGCCGCGTTTATTAAGCAAAATAGAGATAAGTGGCAGCAAATAGACGGTCAGACACAAGATAGAGATATACCGGCCGAAACTTTGGCAGACAACTTCATAGAACTGACGGATGATTTATCGTACGCACGTACGTTCTATCCCCGTTCGCAAACGGTAAAGTACCTCAACCAGCTTACCGGACGCTACTTTATCAATATATACAAGTACCGTAAAAAAAGGAAGGGACGCTTTCTTCATTTCTGGAAGACAGAGCTTCCGATGGTTATGTACCGCTACAGGAAGAATATGCTTTATTCGTTCCTTTTTATGTTTGCGGGGGTTGTATTAGGTATTTTCTCATTGCAGCAGAACCCTCAGTTTGCTTATACTATATTAGGGCACGGCTATGTAAACCAGACATTGGAAAACATTGACAACGATGATCCTATGGCAATATACAAATCGTCGGGTGAAGAGATGATGTTTTTCGGTATTGCTACCAACAATATAAGGGTGGCTTTCCTTGCCTTTATCTTCGGGATCTTCTGTTCGGTAGGAACGGTTTATGTGCTTTTTTCGAATGGGGTGATGCTCGGCGTCTTCCAGTATTTTTTCTATACAAAGGGATTGCTGGCTACGTCTGCCGTGAGTATATGGCTTCATGGTACACTCGAAATATCAGCCATTATTATAGCAGGAGGCGCAGGGCTTATCCTTGGCAACAGCCTGTTGTTTCCGGGAAGTTATAAGCGTGCTTATGCTCTCAAAAAAGCAGCTAAAGATGCGCTGAAAGTTGTGGTAGGCTTGGTTCCGGTGTTTATTGTAGCTGCATTTATAGAAAGCTATCTGACACGGCTCACCGAAATGCCTGTGTATTTTAATCTTACCATTATAGGCCTGTCGGCCCTCTTTATAATATGGTACTTTTTTTATTATCCTTATCAATTAAATAAAAAGACAAATGGAACAACCTCAAAAAATTAAATTGTTCGCATCGCGTGATTTCGGTGGTAATTTCGATACCTCTTTTGCCTTTATCAAGCAAAATTATGGTGCTATTATAAAGCCTCTGCTTATCCTGATTCCAATAATGCTTATCAGTGCGTTTTTTACGCCTAATACAATGGACATGAGCGATATAGAGAGCTATGCCAATCCTTTTGATATATACAGGGATATGCTTACTCCGGGATTTTTTATTGCGTATTTCTTCCTTGCCGTAGTAATGCTATTAATGAGTACATATATAATATCTTATCTGGGTGCATATGTAAAGTCGCCAAATGGGATTGTAGACAGTAAAGAGGTATGGCCAAAAGCAATCAGAGCTATATTGCCAGTGTTTTTAGCATCTATTATATATGGTGTTATTGTAGGTATAGGTACTGTATTGTGTATCATACCGGGTATTATTGCATATGTATATTTAGGATTTTACGCCTATGTATATATAATAGAGGAAAGAAGTATTATCGATAGCTTCCAACGCAGTTACGAACTGGTGAAAAACAATTGGTGGACAACATTCGGGTTTGGTATCGTTATCACACTGATTATAAGCATCGTCAGCGCAATTTTCGCAATACCTACTTATATGGTAATGCTTGGTCATGCTTTGGACATTGACTTCTTTACCAGCGATTTGTTCTTCTATATAGCTTCATTTATAGCTAATATGGGTTCATTACTTCTGTATCCTATCTTGTATGTTGCAATGGGTGTGATGTATTTCAGTCACCGCAACAAGCTGGAAGGTGTGGATATGGAAACAGAGATAGACAACATTGGTAATAACGAACCTAAAAACACTCCGAACGGGTGGTAAGAAAAAGCATAGATATACAATGGGTTAAGAGTATAGCAGTTATACTCTTAGCCTGTTTTTATATACCAGTATTTTCGCAAACAGATACAATACAAGCACAGCAAGATACAGTTGCGGCTGTAGTAGCTACAGTACCGGTTCCGGCTCCTCAACCTGTAGATTTCAGGGTTCCGGACAAGTCTAAAATTGAAGAATTTCAGAAAGACAGCCGTTTCGACTACAAAAGAAATGTGGAACGCAAAGCTTCGTGGTGGGATCAACTAAAGTACAAAATATTCAAATGGCTGGGCAAAAGTTTTGGTAGCGTATTCGATTCGGGTGTAGTGGGGTATTTTGTTGTTATTATAATAATTATACTTCTCTGCCTACTTATCTTGAAGTTTCTGGGCATCGACTACCGGAGTATCCTCGGCAAGAAAAAGCTGGATACACCAGAAATAGATATTTATACTGAGAATGTACACGAGATGGACTTCAATAGTCTGATTGCTAATGCTATGAAGAATAGAGATTACCGTCTTGCTACACGATTCCTGTATCTTAAAAATCTGAAACTGCTGTCAGACAAAGAATATATCAACTGGCAGATAAATAAGACAAACTATAGCTACCAGCACGAAATAAGCAATCAGGCATTGCGTTCTAAGTTTTTGGAAAATACGCTTATTTTCGACTATGTATGGTATGGAGAATTCTCTGTGGACGAGACACAATTCTCGGAAATATATAATAAGATGGATAACTTCAGTAAAATGATAACAAATGGATAAGAAGACCGGAGCACTAATTGCAGTGATCATCCTCTTATTGATAGGATTATCATTTGCTAAAACCCAGGAGCCAAAAGAGGTGGACTGGAGCCATAACTTTATAAATACCAAAACAAGCCCGTACGGAACATATATCACTTATCAGCTACTGGAAGATGTATTCGACAAAGCAAAAATAAGAAGTACACGCCTGCCGGTCTACAACAACCTGAAAAAGGGTATGCAGGAGTATTTTTATTATAATGATGAATACACCCTCGAAAAGGAAGAGCCTTATTATTATGGTAATTATACTATTATAGAAGATTCTCTAAGCTACGATGGAGAAGATGAATACCTGGCTTATGAGGAGGATGAAGATCCGTTAGACCGTTTTGTAGATATAGAAGATATAAGGGACACTACATCTTATGTATTTATACATACGCGCTTCGATCTGGATAAGGTGGACAGAAAGTATCTGCTCGACTTTGTTGGTATTGGAAACAATGTATTCGTTGCAGCTGAAATGTTTGACAAGAAACTGCTGGATACCCTCGGTGTAACAACCGAAAGTGTATATATGGATGCAGACTCGGCTTTCACTCTTACCGACTATCCTGAGAAGAAGTACAACTTTGCGTATGTGTATGCAAGAGTTGAGCTTAAGATGGATAAATGCACTCAACCATATAGGATTCTGGCTACAAATAACAAAGGAGAGGTTGTATTTGCAGAAATCAAATTTGGGAAAGGAAATATCTATCTGCATACCATGCCTACTGCTTTTGCCAACATAAATATGCTGAAAACAGAAAAGTACGATTTCGGTTTCCGTTCTCTATCTTATCTGCCTCGCAATGGAAAAGTACTGTGGGACGAATATCAGACACAAGGTTCGCCGGGTGAAGGAGGATCTTTCCAGGAGATGCTCAAGAGTCCGCCTTTGCGTGTCGCATTATACCTTATACTTGGAGGCTTGCTTCTGTTTATGATATTCAGGGCTAAGAGGATACAGCGGATAATACCTGTAATAGAACCACCTGTGAACTCTTCGCTGGAGTTTCTGGACACTATCAGCAACTTATATTATCAGAAGAAAGACTTTAAGACCATAGCTTTGAAGAGGCATGCTTACTTCCTCGATTTTATCAGGAAGCATTTCTATCTCTCTACCGAATCGGTGGATGAGGACTTTTTGAAGTCGTTGAGTGCTAAATCGGGAGTAGAAAAAAGCAATTTAGCCAGCCTGTTTGGCCTCTATGCTGATATTCTTCATTATGCATATGTAGATGGAGAGTTGTTCTTGAGGTATAATAATTTGCTCGAAGAATTTTATAGGAATGTAAAGGCGCCCCCTCCCAGCCTCCCCCAAATGGGGAGGAGTAACGCTGGAGCGGTAAAAGGAATGAAGAATTAATAATGAAAATTGAAAAAGATTTAATTCATAATTTATAACCCATAACTCATAATTAAATTCGTCTCGTTTGATCTCCTCCCCATTTGGGGGAGGCCGGGAGGGGGCGGTAACTAAATAAAAAAACAAAGATATGTCAGACTTGGAATTTCAATCGAGAATAGATTTCTCCGAACTTAGCCGGAGCGTTCAAGATATAAAACATGAAATAGGGCGTGTTGTTGTTGGGCAACACCAGATGATAGAGCAGATGATTGTTGCCGTACTGGCAAACGGACATATATTGGTAGAAGGTGTTCCGGGAGTAGCTAAAACACTTTCGGCTAAGCTGTTGGCAAAAACTTTTGATGTAGGTTTCAGCCGTATACAGTTCACACCCGACCTGATGCCTTCCGATGTGCTTGGTACAAGCGTATTCCTTCCGGGATCGTCGAAATTCGAATTCAAGAAAGGACCTATATTCTCTAATATTGTCCTTATTGACGAAATAAACCGTTCCCCTGCCAAAACGCAGGCAGCCTTGTTTGAGGTGATGGAAGAACGCCAGGTAACTAATGATGGCACTACTTACAAAATGGGATATCCTTTCCTTGTAGTAGCCACTCAAAACCCTATAGAACAAGAAGGTACATACCGTCTGCCTGAAGCTCAGCTAGACCGCTTCCTTTTCAAGATTGTGGTAGACTATCCTAATATTGTAGAAGAAATTTCTATTCTGGACAGACAAAACAGGGGTGAGCTTTCTGCTGAGGTAGGTATCCGCCCTGTATTGGATGGTGCTAAACTTAATGCATTGCGTCAGGCTGTGGACAAGGTATATGTAGAACGCCACTTGCTGGAATACATTGCTCAGATTGTATCAGCGACACGCCAAAGCCCTTGGATTACGCTTGGTGCATCGCCTCGTGCTTCTCTGGCAATTCTGAATGCTTCGAAAGCATTGGCTGCAATCAGGGGACGCGACTTCATTACACCTGACGACATCAAAGAAATGGCAGTGCCTGTACTGAGACACAGAGTATTATTAACACCCGAAAAAGAAATGGACGGTACATCTACCGATACTATCATATGCCAACTTATAGACAAAGCGGAAGTCCCTCGTTGATACGGTTTTTCAAAAGCCTGTATCTTACCAATCTTTTTTTCATCACACTTGCTGTATGTGTGCTGGGGCTTTTCCTATGCTTTATCTTCGACAACTTCTATTTCGTAATGCAGATTGTAATGGGAGTTATCGGGGTCTTTATCCTGCTCGATATCCTTTCGGCTTATCGTCAACGAAAGGGAATAGTAGCATCACGTACCTGCCCCGACCGTCTGTCGAATGGCGATCAGAATACGATTTCGATATCGGTATCGAACCGCTACCCGTTCAAGATAAAGATAGCAATAGTAGAAGAAGTGCCTTTTCAGTTCCAAAAGCGCGACCTGATATTCAATACATCGCTGGGCATAGACCGCACTCAGGTTTTCTATTATGACCTGCGCCCTACTCAACGAGGTGTTTATCAGTTTGGTGCATTGAATATATTCGTAACAGGCATTTTTGGATTTATCAGCAGACGATATATATTCGATAATCATAAGGATGTAGCTGTATATCCGTCATTTATAGAAATGCATAAGTATGAACTGCTTGCCGCATCGCACCGTCTGACAGATTATGGGGTGAAAAAGATAAGAAGATTGGGACACGCTACAGAGTTTGACCATATCAAACATTACATTATCGGTGATGACCCCCGTACTATCAACTACAAGGCTACTGCCCGAATGAACCAGTTGATGGTAAATACTTATCAGGAAGAGAAATCGCAACCTGTCTATTGTATTATAGATAAGGGGCGTACGATGAAGATGCCTTTCAATGAGATGACATTGCTCGACTATGCAATTAATTCTACATTGATGGTTTGCAGTACGGCATTGAATAAGGGTGATAAAGCCGGGCTGATAACCTTCTCGAAGGATATAGACGAGATACTTCCTGCAGACAAACAACGCCGTCAACGCAATAGCATACTGGAAACGCTTTACGCCCAGAAAACAGACTTTAAAGAGTCTGATTACGAGAGGCTTTACATTACGGTGAGGCGTAAACTATCGCAACGAAGCCTGATTATCCTTTACACAAATTTCGAAACAGTGAATGGTATGCGCCGACAACTAAAATATCTGAGCCGCCTGGCTAAGGATCATTTAGTATTGGTGGCATTCTTTCTCAATTCGGAATTCAATGAAGTACTTGATACTCAGCCTACCAATATAGAGGAAACTTTCAGAAAAGGGATGGCGGAAAAGCTATCGAATGATAAACATCTGATAGTAAAAGAACTAAACCGTCATGGTATTCATACGGTGCTGTCGAAACCCGAAAGCCTGACAATCAATTCCATTAATAAGTATTTGGAGTTTAAGGCGAGAGGACTTATATAAATGAGGAATGAATAGTGAATAATGAAAAATAAATTATACATGAATAATTTATTGTGGTTTTGCGCCATTTTTCATTCTTCATTTTCAATTTTTCATTTCTCATATACATTCTGAACAATCGGATGAAAAAATTGTTAAATTGTTAAAAGATCAAATGGATTCTTTGATACAAAGCGAAGAAGTTATAGGTTATAGGTTATGAGCTATAAGTTGCTATATTTTAGATTATTTTGCTTACAATTCATAACTTATAATTCATAATTCATAACTGAAAAAAGTCATTTAATGCAAAAAAAACTCCTATTAACAATACTATTCTTTGTTATTGTTTCCCTATCTTCTTATGCACAGTTTACAATGCGTAGAACGGTTGTAAATCCTAAACCAGCCGACTCCATCGACATTGCCTTTTATGGTAAAAAAGACGCTTTAGGTGCGGCGTTAGAAGTGGTAGGGCTTAATATGACTATATGGGGATTTAACCGCTATGTAGCTAAAGAAGAATTTGCTTATATCAACTGGAGTACAATAAAAACAAACCTCAAACATAAGTTTGTATGGGATAACGACCAAATGGGAACCAATATGTTCCTTCATCCCTATCATGGTAGTTTATATTTCAACTCGGCACGTTCGAGAGGATTCAACTTTTGGGAATCGGGTGGTTTTGCACTCGGCGGAAGTGCCATGTGGGAGTTGTTTATGGAAAACGAATATCCTTCTTTTAACGATATTATAGCCACACCTATAGGAGGGCTTGCTTTGGGAGAAACACTTTATCGCACTTCCGATCTGGTACTCGACGACCGGAAAACCGGAAGAGAACGATTTGGGCGTGAGTTGGCAGGATTGATTATTGCACCCACCAGAGGACTTACCCGTATACTTAATGGCGATGCATGGCGTAAGCGTCCTACTTCGGGTAAACAATTCGGAATACCGGATGTAGCTGTAGAAATTTCGGCCGGAGTGCGGGCATTGGAGCTGAAAGGTGAGATTCTGGACAAAGGAGTGGGAGCTGCTCTCGACATAAATATTGAATATGGAGACCGCTATTCTTCCGAAAATGAAAAGCCTTACGATTATTTTTCGTTCAAGGGTAACCTTAATATACATAGCTCACAACCCTTCCTCAGCCAATTAAATATTATAGGACGCTTGTACGTAACTGATGTAGTGGATGATAAGAATGATTTTCTGAGCTTTGGTTTCTATCAGCACTTCGATTATTACGATTCGGATACTATTTCGAGTGTATCCAACCGTATCCCTTACAAATTTTGTACACCTGCCTCTGCCGGTACAGGGTTTATATATAAGACCAAGCGTTTTCGCCATTGGGATTTCAATGCTTTTCTGCATACCAATGTTGTAATATTGGGAGGTACATTGAGCGACCATTATGTAGTAGATCAAAGAAATTATAATCTTGCCAGCGGGTTCAGTACTAAGATAGGAGCTAATCTTGTTTATCGTGACAAATTCAGCGTCAGCGCCTCGCACGAAATATACAGGATGTTTACATGGAAGGGGTATCCCGAAGATATAGACTGGGATGCTATAGATGTTCATGAATTCAATTATCAGGGCGACCGTTCGCAAGCTATTCTTCACGCTTTCAGCCTTCGTACCGATTTGAAAGTAAGAGACCGGCTTTTTCTGACAGGAATATACAATAATTATACACGCGATACTAATTACCGCTATTTTGACGATGTATTTTCTCGAACATCGGAAGGGCGTTTGATGTTAACCTATAAATTCTAAAATACGATGATAATTAATGAAGCTGCTTACGATGATATACTGAAGCTCAGACAAGAGGTGATGTATCCTGATAAGGATATAGATTTTGTAAAACTAGATGATGATCCTATGGGATTACACATAGGCGTTTTCGAAAACGAAGAGCTGGTAGCCGGAATGTCTATATTTTTACACGGACGTGAGGTACAGTTCCGTAAGCTGGCAACCCGTACCAATATGCAAGGGAAGGGATATGCTTCGGCTTTGATGCAATGGCTTGTAGATTATGCTAACGATATGAAATTTGACCGTTTATGGTGCAATGCGCGTACAGATGCTTCCGGTTTTTATAAGAAATTCGGATATGAGGAAACTGATATTCGTTTTTCGAAGAATAATTATGATTATGTGGTGATGAGCAATGAGAAATTTAAAATGAAGAATGAAGAATAAATTATTATTTCCATTTCACATTATTTTTCATTTTTCACTCTTCATTTTTAATTATTAAAAACCAGCCCGGAAAACTGACGAAGATGAATTCAGGGAGAATTTCGTGTTTTGCCGGACTGGAAGGCTAAGGGGTTAGCCGCAACTTTTTATTTCAATATTTTTCCATTTATTTTATCGATTAAGATTGGTGCTAGATTATTCTTGCTTGGGGACGAAACAAATACAGTCCAAACATCATTATCCAAGCTCACATTGTAAGGCTTTATATTCTTTGCATCCTCACCATACTGATTTTTTAGTATGGCTTCGGCGGTAAGTATTGCCGCGTGGGTAGTAGGTATGGCATGTCCTGTCTGGGGCGGTGCTGCGATACTGTTTTGTATTGCGCCCTCTGCTCTCAATTGCTCTATATAAGCTTCTCTCTTTTTGGTTTGTTCTTTTCCTTTGAAATGGTATAATGGATACGATGCCAAAAGGATAAAGAAACATATTGGAAATATTGCCGATCTACTCATAACGCATCTTTTTTAGGTTTTTCTACTATATAGAGAGAATAGTCTTCGGGATTCCATAAATGGGAGTGATTTTTTTTCAATTAATAGTTTTATTAATCTATATATGCTGTGCGTAATCAAAGCTCCGTGCCCTTTGTGGTAAAAATTAAAATTTAAAAACAAAGGCCACTAAGTTCTACACAAAGTTCACGAAGAAAAAAAATATAACTAATTGAAATCAAATACTATCATATCGAACTCATATTAAATGAATAGAATTTATTATTCAATTATAGGAGTATGCCAGTATTCGAATGTTTGTGTTTCGCCCGAATCCAGTTTTATATCGTAGCTTAGCTTTTGAGGCTTGCCAAGAGTAAAGTCTAAGGGTTGCTTAAATATAGGTCCGTCATAAACCAGTGTATGATATTCTCCATTTTCGCCACAAGGATCGACTCCGACCGGGAGACGGTTTATTAATTCTCTGGTTATATCCTGCCCTACAAAAGACTCATCTAATTTATCAGCTTGTGTAACTACAATCTTTGTACGGATACCGGAAGCCAGGAAATCTTCTATTACTTCGTCCGAACTTTTATTCCAAAGAGGCTCCACAACTTCTATACCATAAGGCCGCAATTGATTTTCGCGGTAGGACTTCACATCGCTCAAAAATATATCGCCGAATATAGCATGTGTTACACCTATTTCTTTGAAGTGTTGAATGGCCTTTTTCATCTGGTTTTCATATCCTTCCAAGCCCGAAGAGGGAAGCATTACTTTGTAAAGAGGGATATCTATTTTTGCTGCTTGCTGCTCCAAAAGCCCTGTGGGGATGAGGTGCATGGATGATTGTTGAGTCTCGTCACTGATAGTGGTTAGCAAAGATACTATTTCGTATTCATTGCTTTCCAGTACTTTATATAGGGCTAAAGCGGAGTCTTTTCCTCCACTCCAGTTGAATATGGCTCTTTTCTTCATTTTGATATTACCTGTAAAAATTTGATAACGAAGTCGTCTTGACTTTTAACCACAAAGATATTTCAAAAATATCTTCTTATCCTTAATGCAGCAACTTTATTCTGATCTTCATCTATACTAAAAAATATTTGCGAAAAATTTAACAGACTCTGAATTAATCATGTAAATTTGAAGAATGATAAAACAAATATTATTGGTAGGTGCTGGTGGAGCTGTAGGAAGCATACTTCGTTTCCTTACTTCTGTCTTTATTACAAGGATAGAACCATATCCTTTTCCTATAGCCACCTTTACAGTAAATATATTAGGATGTTTTTGTATCGGGTTGTTTTCGAACCTTATCCCGGAAAACAATCTGCGCTTTTTACTTATTACAGGCTTTTGCGGAGGTTTTACAACATTTTCTACTTTTGCCAGCGAAAATATAACACTATTCGAAAGCAACCAAATACTAATGGCAATTGTTTATACACTGTTGAGTTGTGTTATAGGTTTCGGAGCTGTGGCTCTGGGCATGTACCTGACGAAATAAATACACTTTTTTAGAATCTATTAACGTTGTAGCATGTGAATATCCCAGCATAAAATAATCTATTCGTATAGAAAAATCAATAAATATGAGGAAGAAGATAATTTTTATCGGTTTACTATTAATTACAAGTATAACCCTTTCGGCACAGATGACAAATAATAAGTACGAAGAACAATGGAAGCAGGTAGCGGAAAACGAAGACCTGAGCCTGCCACAATCGGCTTCGAAAGTGGTAGATAAGATACTGCAGGAGGCTATTGCTGATAATAATAATATACAGGCAATAAAAGCCCTGATATATAAGAATAAATACAAAAAACAAATAGACAAAGATGATAGGGAGAACCTGATTACGGACTTCCAAAACCTGATCGGGAAAACAACAAACCAGTCTGAAAAAGCATTATTGCACTCTATGCTGGCTGAGCTGTATGCCGATTATTACAATAATAACAGATGGCAAATAAACCGCCGTACTAATCTGACAGGCACTGTTCCCGAAGATATAAGGGAATGGCCGCGTAATATTTTTGCAGATAAGATTGCCGAAAACATAGCTCTTTCGGTAAAGGAAGAAGCTACCCTTAAGAAGCACACTACAAAAGAATATGATGATATAATAAAACTTGGGAATGTAGCACAGAAGTACTACCCTACCCTATACGATTTTCTGAAACTGCGCTCGATAGGAATAGCTAAACTGATGACAGGATACTATGAATTTGATCCGTCACTAACGTCGGGCATTGAAATTGATAAATTAACCCTTCCTGCCCGCGAATATATCACACTAGACATTAAAGAAAATGAAAGTCAAGGGCATATATTGAATTATTATCAAGAGTATTTGAAGGACTTACTGAGCCGCAATATGACTCCTACGGTTATTCTGCTCGATATAGACAGGATTGCTTTTCTGGGACAGAATTCCAGAACATTATCGGGTGATAAGCTGGCCGAAGCCTATACCTCATTATATGAAAACTATAAGGAAAATGATACAGCTGCGGAAATAATAGACAGGCTTACTTCTTCGTTCGGATATAATTATAAAGCTCCTGAGGGGAACAATAAGAAAATATACGAATGGTTGCAAAAAGGAACCAAAGACTACCCCAATTATGAGGCCATTAATAAGCTGAAGAACAGGCTAGTCGATTTAGAAATGCCAGCTTTGTCTATCAAAGGATCAGAGTTGCAATATCCCGGTAAAGACATTAAACTGGAAGTACTGCATAAAAATATACAGGCTATGCCTGAGAAACCTGTATTCACTCTATATAAAGTAGAGAATAAGGAGTATAGTGTAGTTAGAGAATATCCATTAACATTAGCCTCGTCTACTACATATAGCAACGATACACTTTCTCTAAGCCTGGGAGAATTACCTTTTGGTGATTATTGTTTCAGCATCCTGAGCAAAGATGTGCTGGAAGACATAAATTCAAAAGAGTACAGGAGTAATGCAAAATTCGACTTCACTGTTTCGGCACTTATCAGCTATTTCCGCAACAGTGCCCGTAATGAGTACGAAATATTTGTAGTAGACCGTATAAGTGGCAAGCCTGTAAAAAATGCTGAGGTAAAAATATATTCAAACAACAAAGCAGACGATAACTCATCCAGTCCTTTAGCTGTGCTTCAAACCAATGAGTTAGGCTTGGCCATATACAAAGACAAGAATGAAAATAAGAATGATTATTATCGGGGAAAGTACAAAGTATCTTTGGGTAATGATACCTATTCGAAAGAAGTAAATATTTACGGTAATGATTATCAGTGGGTAGATAATAATAATACGAATGAGAATACAGAAGAATATGTAAGTGTATTCACAGACCGCGGAATTTATCGTCCGGGACAGACTGTATATTTCAAAGCCATTGCAACTGATTCGAAATCGAAATTAATTACAAACAAGGTTTATGACGTCAAGTTATATAATGTCAATGATGATGTTGTAGCCGAAAAGCAAATTTTCACAAATGAATTTGGATCTATATCGGGCGAATTTGTACTGCCTCCATCCGGCTTATTAGGTCAGTATCATATAGATGTTGATGGAGAAGCAGACTTTTATTTCAATGTAGAAGAGTATAAACGACCTACATTCGAAATTACTTTTGATAAAATAGATAAAACATATTCGTTCGGTGAAGAAATCACACTGAAAGGATATGCTAAAAACTTCTCAGGGATAAGCTTGCAGGATGCAGAGGTTACATATAATATAAACCGTCAGCAATTCAGCCTGTGGCCTTGGCGCTCCGGTAACCAATCGCCGTTTGCAGATGGAACTGTGCAAACAAAAGAGGATGGCTCTTTCGAAATAGTATTTACACCTGAGGCGGGAGATGGTAATAAGCCGTTGTTCCGTATTGCTTCGGACAAGCAAATCTATACATTCGATGTTACAGCAACTGTTACCGACCTGAATGGAGAAACACAGTCTAACACATTTTCGATTACTGTAGGAAATGTATCGATGGTGATAAATATTGATATCCCTGATCAGATAGAAAAAAGCAGCGATTCGAAGATCAATATAGAGGCTCGCAATTTACAGGCACAACCGATAGAAACATCTGGAACCTACGCCCTTTATACATTGGATGAGAAGGATGTGACCGGACAAAAAGTATTTGAATCATCTTTCAAAACAGGAGAACAAGCCGAACTTATAAATAAGTTGAAATCAATTGCTTCGGGTAAATACCGTCTGCAGGTAAAAGCTACCGACAGCAAGGGTAATGAGATAGAAGAGAAAAAAGATTTTATCCTTTATGCTTATTCAGATAAAAAACCTCCGATAAAGACCGATGAGTGGTTTGTACAAAAGAATACGAAATTTGCGAAAGGAAAAGATGCCGAAATCATATTCGGGACATTAGGAAGCGAACGATATGTACTTTACCAATTGACAAATAAAGGTCAGGTATTTGAACGCCGTATTGTTAAAGTAAAAGATAGCAATTACTTAATCAAAATACCATATAAAGCAGAATATGGCGATGCAGTGAATATGTCGCTTACTTCGGTGAAAGATGGCAGGTTGTACAGCCAGAATATTCAATTGATGAAAGAGGAAGAAAAAGCAGATATCAATTTGAATATCAAACTGGAAGTTTTCCGCGACAAACTACGTCCGGGAGAAGCGGAAACATGGACTATCAGTGTAAAGGATGCCAAAGAAAACCCTGTAGCTGCAGAGCTACTAGCTTCGATGTATGATACTTCGCTTGATAAGCTTTATCCATATAGCCCTTGGGGGATGAATCGTCCATATACAGGATATTCGAACTATTATCCGGTGAGTTACAATTTCTCCTGGTACAATAGCGATTATCCACAGAGATTTGCCCTTGACTATCAAAATAAATATTTTGAATTTTCACCACGCACAATTGATATTGTAAATTGGTTCGACTATATTTATACTGGTAATAATGATATTCTTAAAGGTGTTATCAGCTCTTCCGAGGGAAGAGTAGTAGCAGGTCGGGCAAGAAAAATGTCTTTCACAGGCTCGACATCGGTAGTAAAAGCTAATGAAATGGCTGTACCTTCGGCTGCTCAAGGAGAAATGATGGGAGTAGCAGCTGACCTTAAGACATTAGACCCAGCATTTGTTATGACTGAGAACGCTGTTGCTGCAGGTGACCCTAATGAAATGGAATTAAAAGGAGGTGCACTACAACAAGAAGCTGCTCCTGCTCCGCAAATCCGTCAGAATTTCAACGAGACAGCTTTCTTCTACCCTCAGCTTCGGACTAACGAAAAGGGTGAAACTCTTATTTCGTTTACCGTACCAGAAAGCAATACTACATGGCGTTTCAGGGCTTTGGCTCATGATAAAGACCTCCGCACAGGTACATTGGAACAAATGGTTGTTACCCGAAAAGAACTGATGGTGACACCTAATATGCCTCGTTTTGTGCGTCAGGGAGATAAGACCAGTATTTCTACAAAAATATCGAATCTTTCAAATATTCCTACAGCAGGTAAAGTCCGTATTGAGTTTTTCGATCCCATTACAGATAAGCTTCTTGATCTGGGACCAAAACAAGGACTACCATTTGTTTTAGATGTAAATGAGTCTGTATCTGCCAGATGGACAATTGATATACCTTCGGATATAGATATGATCGGTTGCCGTATTGTAGCCGAAAGTGAAACATTCAGTGACGGCGAACAACACGTTTTGGCTGTATTGCCAAACCGTATGCTTGTTACCGAAACAATGCCTATAGATGTTACTGATGCAGGAAAAAGCACCTTTACATTTGATAAGCTGATAGCAAATAACTCGTCTACTCTACAGAATTATAAACTGACACTGGAATATGCTTCTAATCCTGCATGGTATGCAGTTCAGGCATTGCCTACAATGAGTAATCCATCGAACGAGAATGCTGTTAACTGGTTTGCAAGCTATTACGTGAATACTTTAGGCTCGTCTATCGTACGTCAGTATCCGAAAGTAGCAGCTATGATACAGGCCTGGAAGAAACAAGGTGGAGATAAAGAGACACTGGTTTCGAACCTACAAAAAAATGAAGAGCTAAAAGCTGTTCTATTGGAAGAAACTCCTTGGGTATTAGATGCCAAAGACGAAACAGTACAGATGCAACGCCTATCATTACTATTCGACCTGAATAATACGAAGCAACTAACCGATGCCGCAACTCGTAAACTGTCGGAGCTGATGACATCTGATGGTGGTTGGGCATGGTATAAAGGATTATTCCCTAACAGGTCTGTTACCCAGTATATTCTTTATGGTTATGCTTCGCTGCAAAAGACCGGACAGGTACAGTATCCGCAGGAAATAAAAGAAATGCAGATGAAAGCACTTCGTTACATTGATGGCGAAATACTGAAAGATTACGAAAACTTAAAGAAAAACAATAAGAATTGGGAAAAAACAAGTTATGTTTCTACCAATCAGTTGGAATTTGCCTATGTACGTTCGTTCTACCGTGATATTCCTATCGATCAGAAAACACGTGAAGCTGAACGCTTCTATACAGATGTGGCGTCTAAAAACTGGACGAAACTAGGCTTGTATGAGAAGTCTATCCTGTCTGCTGTTCTCGAACGAAACGGGGATAAACAATTGGCTGCAAAAGTTGTGAAGTCAATACGTGAACATGCTGTACAGAATAAGAGCCTTGGAATGTATTGGCCAAATAATAAAGGACGTGCATTTATGTCGATGTCGGCTATCAGTACGCATACCTTCCTGATGGAGGCTTTGTATGAAAACGGTGCATCAGAAAAAGAAATGGATATGATGAAACGTTGGTTACTGAAACAAAAACAAACTCAGGTGTGGGAATCGACTCATGCTACTATAGACGCAATAAATGCCTTGTTGAGTACAGGCAATGATTGGTTTGGCGGAGAAGTTACAGCAACTAAAATATCGGTAGGCGGTAAAACTGTAGAGCCGGACAATAAAGAAGCCGGAACAGGATATTTCAAAACAAGCTGGAATAAGTCTGAGATAAATAATAATATGGGTAAGGTTGAGGTAGAACAACAAGGAACTCAACCTGCTTATGGCGCTATGTACTGGCAATATTTCGAAAATCTGGATAAGATAACAAGCCACTCGGGCGAGTTGAACATAAATAAAGAACTGTATAAGGAAACAAATGGTGCTGCGGGTAAATCGCTTGTTGCTGTTTCAGAAAGTAATCCTTTGACAGTTGGAGATAAAGTTGTAATGCGTCTGGTAGTCCGTGTGGACAGGGATATGGAATTTGTGCAATTGAAAGATATGCGTGCTCCATGTTTCGAGCCTATACAAACAGTATCGGGTGTGAAGTGGGCTGATGGCACAATCTATTACCAAACCACCAGAGATGCTTCTACAAACTTCTATTTCGACCGCTTACCGAAAGGAACTTATGTATTGGAATACCCTGTATATGTGAACCGTAGCGGAGAGTATGCTAATGGCATAACCTCGATACAATGCTTGTATGCTCCTGAATTTACATCGCATACGCAAGGTATTAAGGTTGTGGTGAAAGAAAAATAAGAGCCCCTCCTAGCCTCCCCAAAGGGGAGGAACTAGCGCAGAAGCGGTAAAAGAAATAAAGAATTAATAATTGAAAAAGATTTAATTCATAATTTATAACTCATAATTAAATTTGTCTCGTTTAACCTCCTCCACCTTCGGGGGAGGTCGGGAGGGGGCTGATACAATAACATAATGACAAAACACACACGATTAATTTTTATTGCGGCATTTTTATTTTCATCGCTATCATTTGCCACATCATGCAAAGCAAACGATAAACAGGAAAAAGAAAAGGAAGAAGCAGTAGCAAAAGAGAATACAGAAAAGGAGCTTACTTTGGAAAGACTTAAAACAAAAGCAGATTCGGCATTGTTATATAGTAAAGCAAAAGGCTTTAGTACAAAGTATTGTATATTGATCGACTTTAGTATTCATTCGGGGAAGAAACGTTTCTTTGTATGGGATTTCGAAAATGATACTATTAAGTATTCGAGTCTGTGCTGTCATGGTTATGGACAAAACAGCACGACAACGAAGCCTGTTTTCAGTAATGTAGAAGGAAGCTATTGTTCTTCGCTGGGAAAATATAAAGTAGACACGCGTTCTTATAGCAGTTGGGGAATAAATGTGCATTACAAAATGTATGGTCAGGAAAAGACGAACAGCAATGCATTTAAACGTATAATAGTAATGCATTCGCATACACCAATACCCGAACATGAGATATTTCCACGTCACCTACCTTTAGGATATAGCCAAGGATGTCCTGTTATCAGTGACGAAACGATGAGAAAGGTAGATGCATTGATGAAGGAAATTAAAAAGCCCGTACTGATGTGGATATATATTTGATTTTCAAACAATAATGTATCACATCTAAGTATATCAAAAGGCTCTTGAAATAGCTGTAGTGTGAAATTTTTCTAAAAAAGTGTATGTATACATATTTTTATTTTTAACTTTGTGTGCCGTATGGACACAAATTAGAAACTGCATAAAATAATAAAAAACCAAAAAGACAATTAGTAGGTATGAAAAAAATTGGATTTATTCTATTAGCATTAGTCCTTTCAACTGGATTTATTGCTGCTCAGGAAGGCAAAAAAGCCCCAAAAGCTGAATTTACCAAAACAGTACATGATTTTGGCAAAGTAGCTGAAAATGTAGGAAACATAACATGCGAATTCACTTTCAAAAATACAGGTACGTCTCCGTTCATTATCCAACGCGTACAGACAACATGTGGATGTACAACTCCGGATTATACAAAAGAGCCTGTATTGCCTGGTAAAACAGGATCGATAAAAGTGACTTACTCTACAATCGGCCGTCCGGGAACATTCAGTAAAGATGTTACTGTATTCTCTAATGTGCCTGATTCTATTTACAAGTTGACTATCAAAGGAGAAGTTATACGTAAATAAAGAGAGAGATGATATAAAAAAATGGCCGGAAGAATTTCTTCCGGCTTTTTTTGTATGTATTATCTATTTCTTTTCCAATTCGAGCCATTCGTGAAATGTACCTTCACCTCCTACTCCTTTTATATAGAACTTATCATCCTCTTTTTTGCCCGTCTCATAGGATTACAAATCCAAAAAGACGAGAGAATCCTTTCGCGTGGTTAATAAGTCACGCGATTCAATCGCGCGACAGCAGAGGGGTTAGAAATTATGAGTTATAATTTCCAGTACGGAATTCATAATTCATAACCTATAATTTATTACTATTTAAAACGGTACAACATCATTTCCACCCATAGGCTGGAAATTCTGCTCTCCGGCCGGAGCTGCACCCGAATTTATCTTGGATGAAAAATCCTGGGCTGCACCGAAATTATAATCATCATCAATATTCTGGAAGCGTGCAAATTCGCTTTTGAAACGAAGTAATACATCACCCGTTGCCCCGTTACGGTGTTTTGCTATAATGATTTCGGCAAGGCCAATCAATGAGTTTCCTTTATCGTCTTCGAATATTTTATAATATTCGGGACGGTGGATAAAGCACACCATATCGGCATCCTGCTCGATGGCTCCCGATTCACGGAGGTCGGAAAGCTGAGGACGTTTTCCCTCTGCCCCTGCACGCCCTTCAACTCCACGGTTGAGCTGAGAGAGAGCAATGATAGGTATATTCAGTTCTTTGGCAAGCCCTTTCAACGACCGCGAAATCATACTCACCTCCTGCTCACGGCTACCATATTGCATACCGCTGGCATTCATCAGCTGAAGGTAGTCGATAATAATCATCCTTACTCCATGCTCGCGTACCAGCCGACGAGCCTTTGTCCGCAATTCGAAAACGGATAAACTGGGGGTATCGTCTATAAAGAGAGGTGCATCGTACAGTTCTTTTATTTTATGGTCGAGTTGCTGCCATTCGTAAGGCAGTAGCTGTCCGTTCTTTATTTTCTCACCCGGAATTTCACAGGTGTTTACAATCAGACGGTTTACCAACTGCACATTCGACATTTCCAGAGAGAATACGGCTACAGGATAGTTAAACGAAACTGCCATATTTTTTGCCATTGAGAGTACGAAAGCAGTTTTTCCCATCGCCGGACGTGCCGCAATAATAATGAGGTCGGAATTTTGCCAACCCGAAGTTATTTTATCTAAAGCGGTAAATCCGGTTTGCAGACCACTGAGGCCATCGGTACGGTTGGTAGCTATTTCGAGTAAGCGTAATGCTTCCTGAATGACAGGATTGATCTGGGTAACATCCTTTTTTACATTGCGCTGCGATATTTCAAACAACTTACTTTCAGCTTCCTGCATCAGGTCGTCCACATCTGATGTTTCGTCGAATGCTTTTTGTGTAACCAACGAAGAAAACGAAATCAATTCGCGAGCCAGATATTTCTGAGCTATGATCCGTGCATGGAATTCGATATGGGCTGCCGATGCTACTTTCTCGGTAAGTTGTGCTATATATACAGGACCACCTACAGCTTCCAGTTCGCCAACCTTTTTCAGTTGCTCTACTACTGTGAGCATATCTATCGGGTCTTGATTTACAGCAAGACCTACTATTGCCCTATATATTGTCTGGTGTGTATTATCGTAGAAACTTTCGGGTTTAAGTATGTCACTCACTAACGAATAGGCATCTTTTTCGAGCATCAACGCACCCAGAATAGCTTCTTCAAGCTCACGGGCTTGCGGTTGTATTTTTCCAATATCGGGCAATAAGGTTGTCTCTTTGGGCTTTCGTCTCCCCTGGTTTTTGTAATTATCAGCACCTGCCATTTTTTGTTATTCCCTCCTTCGTTATATTTTTAAGTAGTAGATTTTGACCTGATTAATATAGATTTGATTTTAAAATCATTTTATTTCCTGTACAGTGTACAATCAAAGACTACTTATACTCTTTTTTGAGTAAAGTAGAAGAAAAAACATACTAATATTAACCAGCATAAATAAAAATCCATTTCCTCATCAAAGATAATAGAAATAAAGGTTAATCAAGATTTAATTTTTGAACAGGATGTTAATAACTTTTCTGCTAAAAAATGAACCTTATGAGTAAGTCCTTATTGATCTGAAAGAATAAAGGCTACTCATTTTATTTTGAGTAGCCTTATATCATATACTTATCTTCCTTTATGGATTATATTTAGCATCTTTGAGAATCACAGATGCGTCTACATCCATTATATTCTGAAGCGATACTTTTTTATTTCTTGCATATGCACTTACCATACGCCATCCGAACCATGCTCCGGCACGTCCGGGCGACTCCACACCTAGAGGCATTGTAAATGGTGCGTCGTTGATAAATCGTGTGATCAGCATATTGTCGTCGGAAAAAAGATAACTTTTGTGCAAAATTGTACGCCATGCTTCTTTTTCGTGATCTTCCATCCATTTATTTTGTTCAGGAGTATAGCCTATCAAGTCTATTTTTTCGGTTGCAGGTAAGAGAAATGAAAGTGCATAAAGTATTTTACCTTCGCGCACCATTGCTTTTAGCAAATTCTGCTCGTCACTATCTATAGGCTCAACAACATCGCTCATCAGCCATGCTTTAAGATAATCTCTTACTACAAACTGCGGTTTCATTTGTTGACGTTCGTATGGTTGAAAAAAGTCCTGATACATAGAATAATCTTCTCCTAGATATTTATCGGCTGACAGAGAGATAAGATCATCTACAATAATCACATTTTCTCTAAAGCCTGATACATGCATAGCTAAGCGTGGAAGCCTTTTCCCCTTGAATTGTTGACCGACAATATCATCAACTATAGCCAAAAGGCGTTCGTAATCGGATACATCGTTAAACTTAGCATCAGTATCATTATAGACTTTCAGTAGAGAAGGATGGGCAAAATATTCCCTGAGCGCCGGCAAAAGAGTAATGGGGTCGTTGTTGTCGATAGCGACACGCCCAAAGGCCGGAAGCAAAGACGGATATTTAACCTTGATTTCGTTTTCCTGATTTTGATCTGGGTATTGAAGATAGTTGTACAAATCTTTATCGAAGCGCTGTATACTTACAACACTCTGCGAAGTATCGCCTTCTTTCTTGATGGTACCTGAGCATCCAATAAAAGAAACGATGATAAAAGTAAGTAGGCCAATAGTAGTTCTCATTTAAATCCTTTTAAATTGTACTGGGTTGTGAAGATAGTTTATATTTACTAATTTTGTTTTGTCTTACAAACATACATTAATTTGTAGATTTACTCTATATTTTTAACAAGGAAATTTATGCTTTATTTTAAAGAAGAGCTTGATAATAACACGGGTGCGCTGGTTTTTATATACAAAGGAGCAACTATAGAGACGCTTCAAAATGATACTGAAATGCTGATGATTTCGTTAGGTTATAAACACCTTGGCGGAGGCGCTTTCGAAAAAGGAAGCAGAGCACTGCGTCTCTTGTTTGGTGCATTTTGCAAGTACTTCAAGTTCAATATCAGTTTCGAACAACTGGAGGGAGATGAGGTAAGGATGATGTTATCGAAAGCTACGACAGGAGTGTCGGGAGGCATTATTGGCGTGAACCAGGTTAAAAATGAGTTTGAACTTTTGAGGAAGAATTTTCAAACAATTTGAAAAACAGATTGTTTTTAATAAAGTTGTTTCGGCTTATTGTTTTAACCACAGAGTAAATTTTAGCGTTAAAGGCGAAACAAATACATCATCATTAATGATAAATAATTAAAGAAAAAATGACAATAATATTAGGAATAGAATCTTCTTGTGATGATACAGCTGCTGCTGTGATCCGCGACGGGGTTCTTTTGTCGAACATCATATCGAGCCAAAAAGTGCATGAAAGCTATGGTGGTGTGGTACCCGAACTGGCTTCTCGCGCACATCAACAGAATATAATACCTGTGGTAGACCAAGCATTGAAGCAAGCCGGTGTAGACCGCAGCGAACTTTCGGCTATTGCTTTTACACGAGGACCGGGGTTGATGGGATCATTGTTGGTAGGCACGTCTTTTGCCAAAGGATTGGCATCGGCTCTGAATATACCAATGGTGGATGTAAACCATTTGCATGCCCATGTATTGGCTCACTTTATAAAGGAAAAAGCAGACGATGATAGTCAACCTAAATTTCCATTCCTTTGCTTATTGGTATCGGGCGGTAATTCTCAAATTATCTTAGTGAAGTCTTATAAAGATATGGAAATAATAGGGCAAACAATAGATGATGCTGCCGGAGAGGCCTTCGACAAATGCGCCAAAGTGATGGGGCTTGGATATCCGGGAGGTCCTATTGTAGATCGTTTGGCAAAGGAGGGAGATCCTGATAAGTTTAAATTAAACAAGCCTCATATACAGGGATATGACTATAGCTTCAGTGGATTGAAAACATCATTTTTATATCTGATTCGCGATGAGCTAAAGAAAGACCCTGACTTTATAGAAAAAAACAAAGCTGATCTTTGTGCCGCCCTGCAAAAGACAATTACAGACATACTGATGGATAAACTGCGCCGTGCAGCAAAAGACCTGAATATAAATGAGGTAGCTGTTGCAGGAGGTGTATCTGCCAATTCGAGTCTTAGAGGGGCTTTTGAGGATCATGCGCGCCGCTTCGGGTGGAGGATACATATTCCTCCTTTTGGCTATACTACCGATAATGCTGCAATGATAGCTATGACAGGCTATTTTAAATATCAGGATGGGGAGTTTTGCGAGATGGATGCTGCTCCGTTTTCGAGAGTGGTGATGTAGGTTTTGTTTTAACCACAGAGTATTTATAGAAAAGTTAGATAGTTATTATTTTTTAAAATATAAAATTTCTTTTTCTCTATACCAACAGAGGTGTTCTTTATTTTTATTGAACCATAATTTCCATCTTCTAATATCTGATTCTGTTGGGCTGATTTTTCCAATATATTGAGAATCTGATTCTGATTCAATTCCAGTGAGTAATTCAAAATTCAATATTACATAACTAATATAATTGATACTAAACTCGTTTTCACCAGAAATATAATTACCTAGTATATTTATTCTTTTTTCGAAAATATTAATAGCTGAATCATTATTGTAAATAGAAATTGTATCAAATACATCTTGAGAGAATATATTATACATTTCTCTAGTATTGTATTTTACTAAATCTTCCTTCTTTTCTTTATATTGAGAGAAGCCCAATAAAGAAAATCCAATAAAAAATAGAAATGATACTCTTAATTTCATTTTTTTCTATAATAAACAGTACTTAATATTATTTATTATGCGATTATGTCTTTGCAATTTTTATATTTGAGGCAAAATTTGACATAATTCCTTTTTTAGATCAATAAATACAAAGTTATTTATTTTTTAGAATATCTAAGCTAATACACAACTTTTCATATAAATAACAACTTTTCGGCTTATCTCGTTGTTACATTTTGTACATTTGCATTTTTAAATTAACAATTTATGAACAGAAGAAGAGGAAATATAACCATACTGATGGCCGGTATAATTATCGGCATACTGGCAATGTATATCTTTTCTTCTAAAGATAAAAAAGAAGACAAAGTGCAGATTTCGCACGATATGGTGATGGAAAAGATAGAGAGCCTCGGCAATCTGGAAGTCCTGAAATACAGTATCCGCGATATTATGGAATATAAGAAGATGCGTCAATGGCTTCCTAATGCAAAGACTGCTATGATTGTTTCGGGTGAGGTGATTTACTGTATTGATCTTACAAAGCTACGTCCCGAAGATATATATACTTCAGCCGATTCTATTCGTTTGCAACTGCCTGCTCCGGAGGTTTGCCATGTAAAGGTGGATCATTCAAGATCGAAAGTTTATAATATGGAGTATGGGCTGTGGGAATCGGAAAAGATAGTGGATGAGGCTTATCGCCATGCTGAGAAACAACTGGAGGAGCAAGCCACAAAGATAGATATGCAGGTTAAAAGCCGTAGCAATACAATAGACTTACTTAAACCTATTTTACAGGCTATGGGATTTGAGCATGTGCTGATTTCTTTCAGAAATGTACCATCTTCTGAATAATGCTTTATCTATTATAGTAACGATAATAAACAACTTGGAGCTCTAAATTCTATTTGATATGCAGAGCATATCTTTAAATTTTTAAACCACAGAGTAGAAGGAGTAACACGGAGTTTTTTATTTATATGCAAAAGTGTCACCTTTGTTACTTTTTGAATTAAGGATTAATTTCTTCGTATAATTAATATTAACAATAAAACGATGTCTATATATCTTATAATTATCTTACTGGTTGTAATTGCAGACTTTGCATGGACACAATACCTGTCGTATCGCAACCGCAAGCGGATGAGCCCCGAAATACCTCCTCAACTGGAAGGCATTTATAATAAAGATGAATATGCGAAACAACAGGATTATCAGAAAACAAACAGCAGGTTTGGTATTTATACAGGGCTGTTTTCTTTTGTTGTAATGCTGACAATACTTACTTGCGGTATATTCGGTTTTCTGGATGAATATTTGAGACAGTATATCGATAGTGAAATTTTGCTAACATTGGCCTTTTTCGGCATTATCTATATAGTGAATACTGTGATTACTCTGCCTTTCGATTACTATCATACTTTCACCATTGAAGAAAGGTTTGGTTTTAATAAGTCTACTAAAGCTACTTTCTGGCTCGATCAGTTAAAAGGTATATTATTGGCAGTTGTACTTGGTGGTGCTATTTTGGCTCTTATTGCTTGGCTATATAGTTACTTAAGTACTTATGCATGGTTGTATGCATGGGGTGTTGTAACAGTATTCTCATTATTTATGACACTTTTCTATTCCAACATAATAGTACCCTTGTTTAATAAACAGACTCCACTAGAACCGGGAGAGCTACGTACTGCCATAGAAGAGTTTGGACAAAAAGCCGGATTTGGCATCAATAATATTTATGTGATGGACGCTTCGAAACGGAGTACAAAGGCTAATGCTTACTTCACAGGGTTAGGGGCTAAAAAGCGTATTGTCCTTTTCGATACGCTTATCAATGACTTGTCGACTGAGGAGATCGTTGCCGTACTGGCTCACGAAATAGGACATTATAAAAAGAAGCATACTTTGCAGGGAATGTTTATTTCGATAGCTTATACGGGTGTTTTATTGTTCTTATTATCTCTTTTTCTTGATAATCAGGATATAGCAATGGCTTTGGGCGGAAATACAGCTTCGTTCCATTTGGGATTAATTGCTTTTTCAATCCTGTTTACGCCTCTGTCTATGATAATAGGAATATTTTCGAGTATTCATAGTCGCCATAATGAATATCAAGCGGACGCTTATGCTGCAAGCTTTGGTCTGGCTGATGCCTTAATAAGCGGATTGAAGAAACTGTCTGTAAAGTCGTTAAGTAATTTGAATCCTGATCCATTGTATGTATTTATCCATTATTCGCATCCAACTTTGTTGCAACGAATGAAAGCTTTAGGCAAAAAAATAGCCCTATAATTGGTATCAAAAAAAGTGTCCGGAAAAAGCTTCCCAACTTCCCCGGACTAATATGACCAATAATATATTAGCTTTATTACATTATTGAGTTATATGCCACATATGCTCTGATAACCGCACGCCATAATATACACTCTTTGGGAATATCTTTAGGGCGGTATTTTTCGTTCACTCCGGTTATATGCACATAATCGGGTCCTAGATCCGACTTGGTAAGATATTTAACAGTGAGAAATTCTTCTCCATCCATTTCCAGATGCATGACATACATCTCACCCCAGTATATCCTGTCATTTTTGCTCCCCGTTTTGAAACAAATAAGGTCGCCTGGCTTAATCAATGGATACATACTATCTGTCTTAACTACTCCTGCCCCATCACACGAGGCCAAATTGGGTAGTGATATATATCCCTGACAAAAAAATGGTTCATTATATGCAAAAAGGGGCATAAAATCAACTTGAGAATTTGGATTAAGCACTGATTCGTCAGACAAAGTCTCGGGCTTTACAGCCATTATTGAGGCAAATTGCTCTTTAAGCCTTTCTAGATCATGTCCTATAGTGACACCCGAAGAGCGCATCATGTCCCCTTGTCCGGTAATAAGCCAATCCAGGTTTAGCTCCGGATATGCGGCATAGATTTTAGAGATTGTGTCTCCGGTAATGCCACTTTTTTTATCGAGGGTCCCATTCGAAACACCTGTCTGAGTATAGAATTTATTCTTACTGATTCCCTTTTTTTCCAAGAATTCAATAATTCTATCCTTTTGGGTTAATATTTCTTTCATGTGTATCTGTTTAATTGCAAAGTCAGTATCTTTTTGGAGAATACTTCCAATACATACCTGTAAAATTTCTCTCAAAAATAACATTAAATATCGGATTATCAAAAGGTGTCAAAGTTCACATATTTGATTTTTTTCTCAAAATAAGTTCGATTATTGAGTAATTTTTCCTTATTTAAGTTAACAACAGTATTTTAACTCAAGAATGAGCCTTTTTACAATATCCATTTAATTTCTTTTATATAAACGCTTTACACCTTTACATTATTCACTAAAGCCCCTAAAACGATTAGAAATTTAACTCATATTTCTTAAAAGTTAAAAAGATATAATAAACATTTCCTTGTGTATATTTTCACGATTTCGTTATTCTTGAGATATAATTAGATATATGCCTCTACCCTGCTTCAAAATATAACAGAAGAGGCTATAATTCATCATATTATGTTTTATCACAATATAAAATCAAAAAATTCAAAAATGAAATTTTATTAATTTTAAGATAGAATCACATGTATTAACCTGCAAGAAAAATGTTAATTAACGGATTAATACTCCTTTTTGTAAAGCATTAGTTGAATTTAGCTTTCAATCTGTACTCAGAAGGGGACATACCTGTATGCTTTCTGAAAAAACGTCCTAAAGAAGCTTGATTAGAGAAACTTGTCTTAACAGTAATTTCCTGAATATTCAACTGCGAATTTTTGAGTAGTGACTTTATCTCGAGAATTATATATTCCACAATCCAGTCTTTCGCAGAGCGTCCACTTACCTCTTTTATTATCAGAGCCAAATATTTGGGGGTAATAAATAACTTATCGGCATAGAAAGCAATCTCTCTATTCTTACGACAATACTCCATTAATAATAGGAAAAAGTCATATGTCAGCCTCTCCTTGCGGGCGGCTATTGTTTTATCTTTACCGAATAGAGTGTTCCTATAATTATTATAGAGATCCAGATAGAATAGCCGAAGTATATTCACCAGATATTCCCTCAGATAAATATCGTCGGCAGGTGCATCTCTTTCACAAACCAATCTGTAATAATCTTTGTAACGCAGCCCTTCTTCTGATGAAAGATTATAGCTATACTTCCTCCTCATATGCATAAAAAACAATGGTGAAAGATGAGGAATACCACTAAGAGTATCGTTTATAAGATTGGACGAAACGATAAAATAATCCATACAGAAGTCTTCACTTTTTTCTTTAATTGAGGCAAGTTCTCCCGGTAAAATAACCAAAAGTTGCCCTTTAGAAAGATATAATTCTGATAAATAAACATTCACGACAACGCTTCCCGAGGTGCAAAGCCCAAGAATGCCGAAAGGAATATTTGTCGGATTTTTCGTTAATGGTAAATATCGGGCTCCTTCATATATTTCGAAGTCGCCTTTCAGTATGTGAGCATTGTTAGTTTTATCCGCTGGCAAAGGCCTTTTCATGTTGTTTAGTGCCAATTTTTTTTCAATAATCCTGATCTATAGACAATATCCTATACCTCTTAATTTCCATACAGGAAATTAAGAACATAAAATCTATGAACGGGATACATTTTCTTATCGAACTTCAATTTTTGTCTCCGAACAACAAAGATAAGGATGTATGCCTAAAACGAAAAAAATTATAGGATTCTTAACACCATTTACCAATTTCACCTTTTAAATCAGCACTATTTTTAACAGTATCAAGCATATGATGCTCAGCTGTGTTATCGACCATCTCTTTCAAATATTCTTTCTGGGCATTAAAAAAAGCGATTTGCTGCAGTTCGTTACACTGTGTTATCAAGATAGTATATCGCTTCAGTGATTCTATCCATTCCAACTGCCGCTTGCAAAGTTCGGCATTGTATGATGTTAGTAATTCGGCCGAAGGAGTCCAGTAATGAACCGACACAACTCCATCATACTCAATATAAGAATGGTTGGGTTCTATATCTACTTCCGATAAGTATATCAAAACTTTAGCTCCATAGTTATTTACTCCTCTGCGAGCAAGCATCTCGAAATTATCAGCCAGTGTTTGCAGTTCTTCCTGCATTTGCACTATATGGTCTCGGTCAAGTAAACGCCTCTTATAAAAATAATTAATCTCCCTGATCGTATACAAGAAAATCTTTTCGTCTATAATCATTGTCATATCACCGGTCAGCCACTCACATTCATCTTTATACCTCCGGCAAATTACCTGAATTTCTTCAGGAATAACAAATTCGTCGAATCCGGCATTCATTTCACCCTTATGTACGTGATAAGTCCATTTATAATAAAAGAACTTTGTAAGTCCGGGATATGCCAAAATAAAACTTAACGGAATCCGGTTGAGTACAAATATGGCTCTTGCGTCTTGCCCTGTTTTATTTATATGATTCAACATATCAGTATTAGTAGACATTATTTCTCTAAATATCTCTGTTGGGTCAGACGATTTGCTTACCCTCTGATCAAAGAAAGCCTTATCTGTTTTACCTAAACCTACAAGCCTGTCTATGGATATTTCCATCAAACAAGCTATCTTACATATTTCGTCAAAAGAGAAAGACACTTCGCTACGAAGTCTCCTATAAACAGATTCACGGCTCAAGTCCAGTACATCCATCAAAAAGTGGGCAAGATCTTTTGTCTTCGGATAATATTTTCCCAAAGCAATTACAAGCTTTTCATTCAGCTCATTCTTCATAAATAAAATAAAGGTATATTAATTTCGTAAAATCATTTTCTTACTTAAAAACATACAGAAAAGTACAAATGACAATAATTAAATTGCATCATTACTTATACAACAACTGTCTTTGTCTTATAATCCTTTTCTTTTTTAGGGCATTGAGAGCTCAAACAAACTCCCATATCTTTCAGATCGCATTTATTACGACTGCAAAAGTAGTAATTAAATCGGGTTTTATTGTTATTTTTCTGTTACATTTTATCCATTTATGAAGTTTTTTCCAATAAAAATGACAAAATCACACTCATATTGGTTACTTAAAGTGCAACAGTCAATTAACATAAATCAGTCTATTTTTTATCTACCGGATAAATTATTACACTCTTCGGCTTATTCTTATTAGGAAGCATACGTTGTACATCACTCTTAGAAAGTCCCATTCTTTGAGTAAACAAATCGATGTGTAACCCGGGCTTGACCTCGGATGAATAGAGCATAGTTATCACTTTCTTTTCCTGGTTAGACAAGTAAAAAGGCTCGTTCAGATAGGCTTGTGTTTCTTCTTTCGATTTGAAATACTGAGGTATAACCGAACGCCCGATAGTCACATAAAAAGGGTAAAGATTGATAGGGTGATCTAAACCTAAAGCATGTTGAAATTCGTGAATCAATGTTTGTGAAGTACCATTATAGCTATCGTATACACAGGCAAAATTTATATCCCATGAGTATGTGGTTCTTTTATTTATCCTCGCCAATCCATTTAGGTACCAACGTTTTCCATTACGAGGACCTGAGATACATGTCACCTTTCGATAAACATGCAGATTACCATCTCCTTCTACCCGTTCTATCTTTAACGGAGCAATAAGGGGAGCAAAAATAGCTATGATAGAATCTACCTCTGCTATATATTTTTCGTCAAGGTCTGCTTTATTCTTTATTTCTACTTTTATATCGGTAGTCCATTTTCTTACACGGGTATTCTCTGAGGTAAACACAACATCACAAAATAATGTAAGTTCTTCCATTGTGAATTCCAGTTCCTGAAATTTAATAGCATCAAAACTACGCGTTTCCCTAAGAGCAACATTCTCGAGGACAAATGAACCTGCTCCTATAACAATTAACAGGAAGAGGACAAACAGGAGGCTATATTTCAAAAGCTTCATCCGGTGTGTTTTTTCAATGGTTTTCAATTGCGGCTATCTACCTTATAGAGTATTTTTGTCCAGGGATTCCATAAAGGAAAGAAAAAAAATTAAAAATTATCGATATTTTTCTGTAATTTGCGGCCGGAATGGCCCTAAACATTCGACATTCATATACTTCTCTAACACTTTAACTTATGAATAAATACCTGATATTCATTCTTTTTACCCTATTTTGTCTAAATATTTCGGCCCAATGGAGAAAAGACGACCACCGAAAGATAAAAGAGAATATAACGACCAGTATAAATGGAGATCTTCTTTACGAAAACAATGAAGGGCTTAAAGCCAAACTAGCGACCAATATATTTGGAGACAAAACTTATGAAGACAACCGTAACAATAAGATAACTTACTCGAAAGAAGTTGTAAGTGAAGCTTTTCCCAAAATAGCAAACAATCCGCAAGCTATACTAAAACGCCTGGCCCGGAACCTTGGTCACAGGGAAAATTATAAAGAAGTTTATAAACGTAATATACATGGTACATTGTTATATGAACGGGGAGATAACTTTAAAGCATCTATAGAAAAGAACTTCTTTGGCGAAGTTATTTATAAGGACAGCTATAATAATCAGCAAAAACTATCAAAAGAATTTTGGGAGAATTTAAAGAGAGATTTTGACAACAACGAAATAGAAATACTTTTCTGGATGATGGATCAAGACCAAGCATCTGTAGGAAAGAAAACTGAATTAGCCCGGGATATACATGGACGCTTAAATTATGAGAAGGATGATTTTAAAGCTACACTTCAGGAAAATATATTTAATGATGGTGTATATACTGACAGTAATAAAAACGAGGTCAAGTTCTCAAAGGAATTCTGGAGTGAGCTATTAAGAGATTATGACAATAGTGATACAAACATCTTCTTTGAGATAATGGATCAGTGTAAAGACCTGAAAAACTACAAAGAGGAATATAAGATAGATATTTTCGGTCATCGCCAATATAGCAACAATCAAAGAGAAAAAGCTTCGCTATCGACCAATATACACGACAGGAAAATATATGAAGACAGCAAAGGTAACAAAATAGAGTATGCTCCTGATGTATGGAAGAGGCTGATAAGCAGATATAAAACAGAAAATAAAATATTTCTGGACTTGGTTCGCCGACATTTATTTGAAAAAAGCAGGCGGTAATTCAGAGCCTGTTCAAATTTGAACGAAAATTCTTCATATCGGCTCTTATGGATATTCTTAGCAATTTTGTTATAAAATTTAAGTAAGCTTTTATGGAATTTGCTTATTCATTGTATCTATTAGTATAGATACAATGAATAAACATACATAAAAACAAATACCATGCTCAAAAAATCATTATTAGCCTTTGTATTTATTTGCTTTTGTATGCCTCTATTTTCACAAGATGTACAAACCATACATGTATTGGTAGCACTTTGCGATAACAAATACCAAGGTATCGTAAAAGTTCCCAAAGGAATAGGAAATGGACAAGATCCAAATTCGAACCTCTATTGGGGCTGTGGTTATGGTATTCGTACTTACTTCAAAAAGAGTGCAGACTGGAAAGAAGTAAGAAGAAATAAAGTAGACAGCAAATGCCTCGAACGCATTGTATTCAAGCACAAAACAAAAAATTATTATCTGGTTGCCGATGCCTACGACGGGCAGTATATAAAAGACTGTACTGTCGATTTTCTAAATTCCTGCTCGGGAAATAAGAAAGATACTTTGATGGTTGGGAAAACAACAGTTGGGCTTAATGGCAATGCCAAACTGGTAGCATATATCGGACATAATGGTTTAATGGATTTTTCGTTATCCAATACATACCAAAGTAAAGACGACAAACAGAGAGATGCCATTATCCTGGCTTGTGCCAGCAAACAATACTTTACACCCTATCTTAAAGCTGCGAAAACGACTCCTGTACTGTGGACTACCCACCTGATGTGTCCCGAAGCATATACTCTACATGATGCCATAGCAACTTATATTTCAGGTAGTACCAATGCTGCTGTTAGAGAAAGTGCAGCAGCTGCATACAACAAATATCAAAAATGTGGTATAAAAGGTGCGAGAGGATTGCTTGTCACAGGATTCTAAATAAAATATCTAATCCCCTCTAAGAATTTTTTCTTTTTTATATATTAGTTTTCCATCTTTGGTAACACCCTCTATTACTACAGAGTATTCTGTAGGTGCATCTGCTGTATAAAACTCAACTTTAGCTTTTCCTTTTTTTGAGACTTGTACATCCGGATTCCAATAGATTGTAGTTCGTAAGTCGGCATTTACCCTATCTAGTTGTCCTTTCGTTTCGTAGCTGGGCGAATAGAAATGCTTTGTTATTTGATATCCTAAAGGACGAAACGATTCGCCATTTGTATGAGACTTAACCTGACGAAGTCCTGTTCCTGATTTTGTTGTTACAATAAGCATCTCTCCTTGTACAAACTTACCAAAGTTTGTAGTATCTTCTACATCAAATGTAATTTGTACCGGAGATTTGGTTATTTCAATTTCTTCTATATCATGCGGACTTAAATTATTAAACCGCCACATCTCTTCCGGTTTAACCATAATAGCATCAAGATAAATATAAGCACTATCAGTATTTACGAGATATTCGGTTTCACTCATAACTGTAACGTTTTTTATCTTACCATCAAGAAATATATCACCAAGCTTCTCATATTCTTTAGCAAATTCTTTGATCTCTTCCAGACTCGTTACTTCATTAAAATAATTAGACATAGAAGATTTCCCTTTAACCTGCCTATTTTTTGTTACTACCACTTCTTTCAAATAAATCATGCGTATACCATTTTCTGCAACAAATTTTTGTTCTGCTTTTTCCAGAAAGCTATCAAATCCCATGCGGTTATCTTTATAATGCCCGGGTAACACATAATTGATGGTAGGAAATGTATCTTTATCCATTTCTAACTCAATACTACTTTTTCCTTTTTTAGTATACGCCCGGATGAAAAATGTGGTGCTATCAGGTGCTTCACAATCAAGGAATTCAAACTTTCCCGATTCATCGGTTTGAGTCGAGGATGCCATTAGTGGAGAGAAGGATGTCAATGTCACATTACATTCACTTTGTCCCTTATTATAAAAGAAGCCACCTTTTACCTTACCTGACATATAAGGCCCAATTTCAACATACCCCTCGTTCCTTTCAGGCTTACCGCGAACAATACTATTTACATTATATCTGCTCCAGCCCTGAGTCATCATCAAAAAATCAATTTCAGGAGAAACCATATTATTATCTTTAATTAAATAATATGTAGGATTTTCTATATGTCCCTTCAATTCTGATGTTAATAGTAATGTTGAGAGGATATTAACTGTACTATCCGTTTTTACATCTCTGTCATCTGTTACCGAAATAGAAAAGTTTCCTTCTAATGGTTTCCCTTCATTATCTGATAAATCAATATCCAGTTTTACCTTTTCACGTTTCTTATATTGAGGTTTATCCGGCAAAAAAACAACATTGGCTATATCCTTCGGATTAAAGTTGAAAACAAGGCGTTCGCTAAGCGGTAAACGATCTTGATCTGTCAGCAAAATTTGTATAACCCCTGAAGGCAATAAATCTTTTGAAATAGTAATCAAACCGATTTTTGAGTTCCATTTGTCTGCATAGATTGGCACTCCACGGCTTTGAACTATTATATTCATACCTTCAAGGTTCGATATATTAGGTGTATTCTGAACCTTGATACTAAGTCCATTCTTGGTCATACCTGTTTGCAATCCAACCCCTTTATTTACAGCCAAAGGAAGACTAAAACGTTTTTCCACGCCACCCTTATTCTTGCACACAACAGAATATTCATCTCCCGATTTTGCATTAAATCCGAATATCCCCATTCCTAAATCATTGGATGTAAATCCGGTGATTGTATCGCCAATCTGATTAACGACAAACCCTTGAACAGATTCACCCAAACCATTTTCATTTAGAGCTTTAAAGGCTATGCGCATATCTGTATCAGCCAATAAATGTCCGCCCTCAGGGAAAAAAGAGACATCATAATTATCCTGCGATAAAGGAATAGACAGGTATTGTCTATGAATCTGGTCTTTATAAGTATATTCTACATATAAGGATTTATATTTATTTAAGTCCTTAGTCCTCAGATTTAATCTTAAAGCACCGTCGGGACTCAGGCTTGTTTTATTTTTTTTGAGTTGCTCTATACCTACACGAACATTTTCGGGCTTAATAGCTTCGCCCGATTTCATATCCGAAAAATGAAGTTCTGCACTTACTTTATTCTTCTCATCATATGTAAAGTTCGCTTCAGTACGATAAAGCACTGATAGAGGATTACCTATACTTATCTTCTTTTTGAAAAAATAGTCTTTGTCTGAAAATGACATCAGGCGTGTGTAAAACCGTAATTGATAATCACCCTCCGGCAGATCTTCAGGAATAGGAAAATAACCATAATGAGCGCCTTTTACCGGACGTATTTTTATGCGTTTTATCAGCTCATTCATCGGATTGATCAACTCACAGTACACATAACGGCTCAACGAATTAGGCATATGAGACTGGGCATCTACTAAATGCACTCTGAACCAAACGTTCTCTCCACCAATATAGTAAGGCTTATCGTTCTGTACATAAACCTTTTCTTGTGGAAACATTACCAGCTGCTGTATGAAATAACTCCTGATAGAATCGGAAAACTGGGGAACTATATCTTGTCCATATGATGATATGAAAGAAAAAGAGATAAGAATAAAGAGAGACAATCGAATACGTAAAATGCTCTTCATATACATAGTATTGAGTAGTTAACCCGTCTAATTTACGAATAAACTATAAAATTTAAAAACAATACTATACGTTTTTATGGCAATTCTTTATTATATACTCTCATTCAAATAATTCTCACTCATCGAGCATAGCAAGCATTTGCAACATGGCAAAGTTTGAGAACCGTACAATATTCGATTCACGATCTTGTCCGAAACGGTATTCTTTTGCAAAACATTTGTCCTTATACACTGTACAAATCCAAACCAGACCTACAGGTTTTTCATCACTACCTCCTTCGGGGCCTGCTATTCCGGTTACAGAAATAGCACAGTCTGTATCCAGTACCTTTTGCACTCCTTTTGCCATTTCTATTGCCACTGCTTCACTTACTGCTCCAAATTGGGTTAATGATGATTGAGAGACATTCAATATATTGATTTTCGTTTCGTTGGCATAGGAAACTACCGCTCCTTTAAAATAGTGAGACGAACCAGCCACAGAAGTAATCATATGAGATATATTACCTCCTGTACAACTTTCGGCTGTAGATAATGTTAATCCTTTTTCGAATAAGCGTTCGCCTAAGATTTTTTCTACAGGGATATCCTTTTCCACCAGAATGGCATCACCAAGTAAGGCTTCCAGCTTTTTCACCTGCTCCTGCATTTCGGACATACGATGTTCTCCCCGCACAAACAGGCGCAGTTTGACTACTCCAAGAGATGGCAAATAAGCCAAACCAAAACCTTTAGGCAGATTATCTTCCCATTCGGCTATATGTATCGCCAAGGCTGATTCTCCATAGCCTTTTACTATAAATATGTGTTTCAGGTAAGTTTCCGTATCATATTTAGCCTGTAGACGTGGAAGGATTTCATTTTCCATCACATAACGCATCTCATGGGGGACACCGGGCATAGAAACGAGCACTTTTCCTTTATAGTCGAACCATGTAATAGGAGCTGTGCCTACCCTATTCTGTATTACTGTACACTCTTTTGGTACATATGCCTGATTGTATGTCAGCTCATTTATCTTGGTAACATTAGGCCATAATCTTTGGATGTTTTCCAATACCAAATCGTCGAAAATAAGTTCTGTTCCAAAATAATCACATAAGGTTTTCTTTGTTATATCGTCTTTGGTAGGCCCCAGCCCTCCTGTCATAAGAATTACATCTACACGCCGGAATACTTCGTCGATAGTGGCTTTTATCTGAGTGGCATCATCGCCAATTGACTGCATTTCTTCTACTTCGAATCCAGCTAGTGTAAGTTTACCAGCCATCCATGCCGAATTTGTATCGACAATCTGACCTATAAGTATCTCATCGCCTATAGTAATTATTGCTGCTTTCATATTTTGCCCTGATTTATTTTTATAGTTTATGGAACAGCAAATTTACGAAATAAACTGTCCGTCGTTTTGTATTTGCTGAAATAATTTATATAGATTATTTTAACCACAGAGAGAATATGTTTATGAATTATGAAGATTTTTCACATAAAAAAGCTGACGAAAGTTAAAAATCAAGCTTTTACTCAATTTTTATACCTATTTCTTATTTTTAATTCAATATTTTACTATTTTTGTTTCTAAGATTGATTTTTAGACTGATAAATAGGTTGTTGAATAGTAAAAAAATAAAGTAAGATGGAATTTAAGGACAGACTCAAATTCTTGTTAGAGAAAGAAGGTGTTACGGCATACCGTATATGGAAAGACACAGCTATAACCAAAGGTACAATAGCCAACTATATTGAAGGTAAAACAAACCCGAACAAATCCAATATTGCATTATTAGCAGCCTATTTCAAAGTAAATGAAGAATGGCTAAGCAGTGGTAATGGCAATATGAACAGGGTAGACAGGGTAAAAGGAGAAGAACCTTATCTGATTACAAAAGCCGGACTCAAATACTATGAAATGGCTAATGGTAAGTACCGGATGCGCGTACCTTTTATCCCGGTCAAAGCCTATGCAAAATATATAGATGAATACCGTGATGCCGAATTTATGGGGCAGGAGTTTGATGAATTCGATTTTATAGTAGACAAAATAGGGCACGGACGCTATTTCGCTTTCGAAATAAAAGGAGATAGCATGGACAATGATTCTAAGCGTAGTCTTTGCAATGGTGATATTGTTCTTGCCCGTGAGTTAGGGAAAGAGCATTGGCGCAATAAATTACATACTGAAGATTATCCAAACTGGATTATCGTACTGAATAACACTATCTTATGTAAACAAATAGTAGATCAGGATTTAGAGAAAGGAACTATAACCTGCCACTCGCTTAATCCATCACCGGAATATTCTGATTTTGAACTTAAACTAGATGATATTTGTCAGCTTTGTAATATTGTACAACGTGTATCAAATACTTTTTAATAAGCCTTGAACGTATTCTTTCAGTTGAGGAAAAAATACTTTGTAGCCGGATTCTATTTCTTTATAGTGCCGTATAAAATCATCGAACACAGGAGCATCGTCTGCCAGGTAATTGGCCCGGCTCCTTAAACGTTCGAAGCTACGTTCTATCATCCACTTATATCGGTAACTGTAGAGCCAATCTTCACTCTTCATATACATAAACATACTGCAAAACTTTGGGGGTAATATTTCGCCGTACTTCTCAATATGTGAATAAGATTCTTCGGCAAAAGCTTTCCACCCCTGAGATGGCTCATTTAATGTATCCAGAGCTAGAAAATGATCGTACGACACATCCAAAAATGGCCCGGCATATTTCCCTGCCGATGTTCTGAAGACTTCCATTGTCTGCTGTGTAACAGGATGACTGTCGGTATAAGAATCTATCTGCCTATGTATATGAATCCCCTGCCTTATGCCTTCGGGATATTGTTCCATTTGCTTCCCTTTTACCAGATCGGCTATCATATTACCGGCCAGTATTTCAGGTTTTCCAAATGATAAATAAGCATGAGCCAGAAAATTCATTATAGTTTGTTTTTAATTTAGAGATAGCAAAGTTAGTGTTTTTTAGTTAGATGTTTAGTTGACAAGTAGACGAGATACAAGTAGACGAGATATTTGGGATTAACCTAATATTTTATGAAATACCGTAGGGGTAGCCTAGTGTGTCTGCCCGAAATGGCAGGCGAACATTTATGCTGCCGCGCGATTAAATTGTGTGACTTAATAGACCACGCGAAAGGATTCGCACGGTATCGGTAGTTATAAATTAAGAAAAAACGCATCTAGTAGGTCATGTTGAGGAACGAATTGAAAATAGACAGGATCAAACATCTCTTGCCTATTTTGAATTATAGACTTAGAAACAAGAGATCCTTCCTAACGTCAGGATGACAAAAAAAACGAAAAATCCTAAACCTAATGACATTGGGTTTGCCCTAGAATAAAAAAAATACCGCCTCCATAAGAGACAGTATTTTCTATATTATAATTCTTATTCTCGATTATTTCACAGGAATATCTGTATTTACGTTCTTGCTACCAATAGCAGAATAGTATAGCATATAAGCTAAACCTGCAAATACTACCCAATAACTAGTCATATAACCAGCATTGTCAGCAATCATATTTTGTAGGAATGGAAGGATACCTCCACCACACACAAGCATCATAAAGATACCTGAAGCTTTAGCTGTATATTTTCCAAGTCCCTCAACTGCAAGGTTGAAGATACCACCCCACATTACAGATGTACAAAGTCCGCAAAGAACTAAGAACATTGCATTGATAGGAACCTGAGTCATACCAAATGAAAGAGCTCCCGTTGCAGGGTCTGTCATAAATACAGGCATTGCTATCATTTGAGATGTTGGCAAGAATATAGCTGCACCTACTAACACTAAGCCAATAAGAGAAGCGAACGTCAACATCACTTTACTAGAAACTTTTCCTCCGATAGAAGCACCTACGAAACGACCGATCAGCATCAGGAACCAGTATGTACCTGTTACGAATCCGGCAGTTGTTCCATCAAGGCCTCCTCCTGCAGTAGCATCTGCCAAGAATAGGTTCAATGTACTAGGTACACCAACTTCGATACCTACATAAACGAAGATAGCAATTGCACCTAATTTGAAGTGACGGAAAGAAAGCGCACTATGTGGATCTTTTACATCAGATTTTTCTTGAACTTCCATGTGAGGCTCAGGTATTTGTACCATTGACAACACAACGAATACAGCAGCAAAAATACCCATTGCTATATACATTACCGGATAAACATCTGTAATGTTAGCTTTAGCAACTTCACCTACTAATGCACCTACCAAGATAGGAACAAGTGTAGCACTTAAAGAGTTGAATGTACCACCAATCTGGATCAGCTGGTTACCTTTTTTACCGCCACCACCTAGGGTATTCAACATCGGGTTAACTACAGTATTCAACATACACATAGAAAATCCGGCAACGAATGCACCTAACAAATAAACGACAAAGCTTCCGGCACCTCCTGAAAGGTATTGGATTCCTACTCCAATAAATCCAACAGCTACTGCAATAAGAGCTGTTTTCTTATATCCGATTTTTTGTAATAAAATACCTGCAGGAATTCCCATAAAGGCATAGGCAATAAAGTTACCTAAGTTACCTAACATACCCATAGCGTTAGAAACTCCAAATTGGTTTTTAAGGACAACGCCCATAGGCGCAGCCAAATTTGTTACGAATGAGATCATCGCAAACAGGAAGATCATCATAATAATCGGTAACAAATAATTCTTTTTCTCCGTACTACTCATGATTAAAAATTTGATTAAGTTTTATATTTTAAATCGATATTGGTCTTTACATTACACACTTCTCTTTTTGCACAATCTCCACCTCTCATGGAGAACTCAAAGAGTAATTAAATCAAAGTAAAAAACTTAATTACCCCTTGACTTTCTCCGAGGCATTTTATATACACCTCAATTCATGGTTATTAAAGGCTACGTGAAGATTGTTTTCACAAAAACGTTGTAAAAATACTTATCTATTTTCAGCTTGCATTCTCAAAAAATGTGTTGTATAACATATATTCTCGTTCTATTTTTTCATTTCTTCCATAAGTGATACTCTTTATTTTTTTGTTATCCATAAAAAGCCTATTTTTACACTATTAATGAGCCTCCGACTAACTTTTTGGTTATTAAATCATTAACAAAAAGAATAGTACAATACAAAATCAATTAGTAAAAAGTAAGGAATTTGTACAGGTTCATAATAAATTGGTATTTGGCATTAAATAACAGAACCGGACAAATTCGTATTTAACAATATTTAAGATCACTATTCAAACAACAGTAGAAAAGAAAAAAATGGAATCGATTCGCAATTTATACAAAATAGGTCATGGCCCCTCCAGCAGCCATACAATGGCTCCTCAAAAAGCCGCACAAATATTCAAAAAAGAGAACCCCGGAGCCACATCATTCAGGGTTACCCTATATGGTAGTCTGGCTGCAACGGGCAAAGGACACTTAACTGATGTAGCCATTATAAATACCTTGAAGCCCTACTCTACCGAAATAGTATGGGAGCCGGAAGTTGTATTACCTGTACATACCAATGGAATGAAATTTGAGGCAATGGTTGACAATAAACCCGTAAAAGAATGGATTACTTACAGTATAGGCGGAGGCGACCTTTCGGATGGAACATCCAAAACAGCTAAAGAACAGCTTTACGATAAAACGACAATGAAAGATATATTGGAATGGTGCCAGAAAACCGGCAAAACATTCTGGGAATATGTAGAAGATACCGAAGGTGAAGAAATATATGATTACCTGCTCGATGTATGGCAGACAATGGAAGCAGCCATCCACAGAGGTCTTGATGGTGAAGGCCTTTTGCCGGGAGGATTAGGGCTTCAAAGAAAATCTTCGATGTACTACATCAAATCGAAAGGTTATCAAGGTTCGATGAAAAGCCGTGCCCTGATATATTCGTATGCTTTAGCTGTATCGGAAGAGAATGCAAGTGGAGGAGTGATAGTTACAGCTCCTACATGCGGCTCGTGTGGTATTTTACCCTCTGTTCTTTACCACCTTAAAATGAATCATGACTTTAGTGACAAAAAAATAATAAGGGCTTTGGCTACAGCCGGACTGATAGGCAATCTGGTAAAATTTAATGCATCGGTCTCGGGTGCAGAGGTAGGTTGTCAAGGCGAAGTAGGTGTAGCTTGTGCAATGGCTGCCGGTGCTGCATGCCAGCTATTCGGAGGTTCTCCCCAGCAAATTGAATATGCTGCCGAAATGGGGCTTGAGCATCACCTGGGACTTACTTGCGACCCTATATGCGGACTGGTACAAGTACCTTGTATAGAGCGCAATGCATTTGCTGCAGCACGTGCTCTGGATTCCTGTTCGTTTGCCATGTTATCGGACGGAAAACACCTGATCAACTTCGATAAGGTAGTTCGCACTATGCAACAGACCGGTCATGACTTGCCTTCGCTATATAAAGAGACATCTGCAGGAGGGCTTGCTGTAAATCTGGAATGATATAATACCCTGAGCTACGGCACGAATTCTTTCGCGTGGCTAAGTCGGTCACGCGATGCGATCGCGCGACAGCCTGGGCACTTCTTATTTCTTCGGTGTAATATTTGATAAATTGTTTATCTATAACAGAAAATAGAAAGTAATAAAATCCATCTAAAAGTAAAAAAGGATACAAAATAGGAATAAATAAAAAATAGAAAAAAGTGTGTCATTTGTGTCATTTTAGCTTCCTAATATTCGTTTTGATATAGCCACGCGATAAAATCGTATAGTAACTCAGAATATCTACAGGTGGACTTTTTGTAAACCCGAAATGATATAATAGAGAGAGTTTCTTTTAGAGAATTCTGAATATGAATACATTAGATTAAACCTATAGTTAAGTTATTGTAAATGTAAATACTATCATTATTTTTATCTAATAAGATTTATCCAAATTAGTTTCAATATGATAGCTTAATTTCCTACTTTTGTACTTCATTCGAAAAAAATTAACAAGTATAAAATATATGACATCTATCGATTTATTGAACAAAGCTGCGGATAATATCCGCATTCTATCTGCCTCGATGGTAGAGAAAGCAAATTCCGGACACCCTGGTGGTGCTATGGGCGGAGCGGATTATATAAATGTTCTGTTTTCAGAATTTTTGGTATACGATCCTGAAAACCCACTTTGGGAAGGTCGTGACAGATTCTTTCTTGACCCGGGACATATGTCGCCTATGCTATACAGCACACTTTGCCTTACAGGAAAATTCTCACTCGAAGATTTACAACAATTTCGTCAATGGGGCAGTGTAACTCCGGGACACCCTGAGAGAGATGTCACTAGAGGTATAGAAAATACTTCAGGCCCACTGGGACAAGGGCATACATTTGCTGTTGGTGCGGCAATCGCAGCCAAATTCCTGAAACAACGTTTCGGTAATTGTATGGATCAGACTATATATGCTTTCATTTCTGATGGAGGTATACAAGAAGAGATTTCGCAAGGTGCAGGACGTACTGCCGGACACCTTGGACTCGACAACCTGATCATGTTCTACGATTCGAACGGTATACAGCTTTCTACTAAGACAAGTGAAGTAAGTGAGGAAGATGTAGCTGCTAAATATCAGGCTTGGGGATGGCGCGTAATCACAATAAAAGGAAATGATGCTACTGAGATTCGTGCAGCCTTAACTGAAGCTAAGCTGGAAAAAAGCAAGCCTACCCTGATTATAGGTAAAACGATTATGGGTAAAGGTGCAGTAAAAGCTGATGGCACAAGCTTTGAGAATGAAACAGAGACTCACGGACAGCCATTAACAGCTGCAGGAGCAAGTTTCGAAGCTACAATCAAAAATCTTGGTGGCGACTCTGCAAATCCTTTTGTTATCTTCCCTGAGGTACAAGAGCTATACAACAAGCGCAAAGCTGAGCTAAAAGAAATAGTAGCAAAAAAATATGCTGATAAAGAAGCTTGGGCTAAACAAAACCCTGAGCTTGCCGAAAAAATGCAAAAATGGTTCGACGGATATATTCCTCCTATCAAGTGGGAAGCTATCGAACAAAAACCGAATCAAGCTACAAGAGCAGCTTCGGCAACAGTATTAGGTGTATTGGCAAAAGAGGTAGAAAATATGGTTGTTTCTTCGGCCGACCTTTCTAACTCAGACAAAACAGACGGATTCTTAAAGAAAACCCATAGCATCAAGAAAGGTGATTTTTCGGGATCGTTCCTTCAAGCAGGAGTATCGGAACTAACAATGGCATGTCTTTGTATCGGTATGACATTACATGGCGGTATCGTAGCTGCATGTGCTACATTCTTCGTGTTCTCCGACTATATGAAACCTGCTATCCGTTTAGCAGCCTTAATGGAATTGCCTGTTAAATTTATCTGGACGCATGATGCATTCCGTGTAGGTGAAGACGGACCGACACACGAACCTGTTGAGCAGGAAGCACAAATCCGTTTGTTGGAAAAACTTCAAAACCATAAAGGCCACAACTCGATGCTTGTACTTCGCCCTGCTGATGTAAACGAAGCTACAGTAGCATGGAAGATGGCAATGGAGAATACAACAACTCCTACAGGACTGATCTTCTCGCGTCAGAATATAAATGATTTACCGGCAAAAGTAAATCGTTATACAGAGGCTATGCAAGCCGAAAAAGGAGCTTATATCGTACAAGAGGACGAAAACTACGATGTTATATTATTAGCATCTGGATCAGAAGTTTCTACTTTGGTAGATGGCGCCAAGCTATTAGCTAATGATGGTATCAAAACGCGCATTGTATCTGTTCCTTCCGAAGGATTGTTCCGCAGACAAACCGAAGCATACCAGGCTAATGTAATACCTGCTGATAAAAAAGTATTCGGTCTTACAGCCGGACTTCCTGTTACTTTGCTGGGACTTGTTGGCAGCCATGGCAAAATATGGGGAATGCAATCGTTCGGATTTTCTGCACCATACAAAGTTCTGGACGAAAAACTAGGCTTCACTGCTGAGAATGTATATAACCAAGTTAAAGAGTTTTTGAACTAAATGATAATGATAGGGGTTATAAGCTATGGAAGATATATTCATAGCTTATAATTTTTAATTCTATATTAAAATGGCATTATTTAAACAAGGAGAGAAACCAATCGGGTTAGCCAGCGATCATGCTGGATTCGAGATAAAGAAATACATAACAAACCTGTTTGACGAACAAGGAATAAGATACACTGATTTCGGTACATATTCGACCGAAAGTGTGGATTACCCTGACTTCGGACATAAACTGGGTACAGCTATCGACAATGGCGAATGTGATTTCGGTATAGCCGTATGTGGAACAGGTAATGGAATCAATATGGCATTGAACAGGCATCGTGCCGTAAGAAGTGCCCTTTGCTGGAATGTAGAGGTTGCTCGCTTAGTAAGGTTGCACAACAATGCCAATGTTTTGACTATGCCAGGAAGAATGATAACCCAAAGAGAGGCATACGATATGATATGCGTGTTCTTCAATACCGAATTTGAAGGTGGAAGACATCAAAAACGTATCGATAAAATTTCTTGTGGATAAAGCTATCAAAACCGATATAAAAAAAGAGGTATCTGATTGATACCTCTTTTTTATATGTAGACTACTTCTTAATAGACCAATTTAAGGATAGAAACCTCCGACTTTTCGATCAAGCCTTTCGATGCCTCCTGAAATGCCTTATAATGCTCCGTATTGTTATGGAAATCGATAGCTGCCTGTGATTTCCATTCTTCCAGCATTACAAATTTAGTTGGATCATTAATATCCTGATGCAGGTTGTAATAGATACATCCATCTTCCTGTTGGCTACCTTCCACCAAAGCTTCGAATATAGAGAGTATCTTTTTAGCATTCTCCGGCTTCACTGTCATTATAGCGACAATTTTCAGTTCGTCTCCGGTTCTTTCTTCTACTACTTCATTCGCAACTTCTACTATTTCTGTAGTTTCTTTGGGTTTTGTATTATTCATACAAGCAGTAAAACACAAAAGTCCTAAAATAAAAATGGATACAACTTTCTTCATAACCTATAACTTTTTTAAAATTGTTTGATCTTTTTATCAGCAAATATCTGACGAACCTATTCTTATGTCAAATATAAGAAGATTTTGTTATCGAATGTAAAATTATGAACTTAAAGATTCCTTTTATGTTTATTAAAATAAATATGTATTTTTTTATGATTAAGGCATTCAAATTTTAATATATAGTTAAATATTGCATTGTATTTTGTTCGTTTCGCAAATTTCCATTTTATTTGTACCGATAACATAAATATTTAACTACTAATATTGATTGCCTATAGAATAAACATTACTCTTTGAATATACATAAATATAAGAGCTGATGGAAACATTAATAACCATGACTGACGAGCAGTTAGTCTCTGATTATTCTAGTGGCAATAATATTGCTTTTGATATTCTTCTGTCAAGGCACAAACAAAGTGTCTACAATTACATCTATTTTACAGTCCGCAACAAAGAACTGGCTGAAGATATCTTTCAAGAGACTTTTATTAAGGCTATTGTAACGATAAAGCAAGGACGTTATACCGAATCGGGTAAGTTCCGTGCATGGATCTCACGCATTGCACACAATCTGATTATAGACCATTTTCGCCAGGAAAAGAACGAAAATACAATGTCGAATGACGAAGCGCCTGTCGATTTGTTAAACAATCCGGCTTTGTGTGATGGTACTATTGAGGACGAAATCATTTACATGCAGATAACATCAGACATCCGCAAGCTTATATCATTCCTGCCCGATAGCCAGAAAGAGGTTTTAGAAATGCGCTATTATCAGGATCTAAGCTTTAAAGAAATAGCCGAACAAACAGGTGTCAGCATCAACACTGCTTTAGGGCGCATGCGTTATGCCATACTCAACATCCGTCGTATGGCTGACGAGAACAATATTGTGCTCACAATGTAAGATATAATAGGATATATAAATAAAAAAGGTTGCCTGTAAAGCAACCTTTTTTTATTTTATAGCTTAGTCTTACTTTCAATTTTTTACATAACGTACCGAAAACATGTATAAGTCCGAATGTTAACTATGGACATGGAGTAACCATGGCTCTGGCCCATTTATCTCCCATCCAGACATAAATACCCTTACATATTTTAGTTTCGGTAAATGCAGCTACAGCATCATCTTCTATATTCGCCTCCCTCATATTGAAAATCATCAATCCGATATGCTTCGACGCTTCAGCATTTATTGTCAAACCTAAAGATGTAGCTAAACGTGTATTATCTGTATCTCCGGCTGTATAATTAGCCTTATCTGCTACCAGATTTACACGCGGTAATCCTAAGCCCTTATATGCTGTCACATTTCCATTCGAAGCCAATACCGTACTATTCTCGGTCTTCAATTGAAGAATGGCTCCTTCTACAGGTGCTTCATCGAGACCTATAGTCACCTGTCCCTGAGCTGAAATAACAGCTATCAGTAAAAACAAGTTGAAAAGAGTTATTCTTAATTTCATATTTATACCAGAGTTTTGTCTTTTAGTCTTTATTACCTTGTCTCCGAAAATTACAAGAAGGCTTTATAATAATTTATAATGATAAAATAAAAAAATGACGTTTCACAAAAAAAAGATTATACAGCTAGAACATCCTTTCTTGTGAAAAATACCTTCAAAAATTAATTAGGTGAGAAATTATTTACGTCTTCTTCAATAAAATAATTCATTTCGTCTCCCTTTACGTTCTAGGCTAAGTTTTGTAATTCTCACAACAAAGATAATATTAGTTTTTATGAAAAAAAGACAAATAAGAAAAAATATACATAAATAGTGAATCTTTTAGAGGAAATGTATAATATTTTAATTTTGATTTTAACTCAAAAATGTGTATATACAGCTGCTTTATATTTAATTAATCTGCATCTGTTCTGCCCCCTTAAAAAACTTATCGGATAAAGCCTACTCTCAGTACAATATACTATAACAAAAAAACAGAGGATGCATGTGCGTACACCTCTGTTTTTGATATTACAGAAACCAATGCTTTAGAGAGAAACAATGACTACGTTCTGAGATTCTACATTCACAGGCAGAAAAGCAAAAGTTATTTGTTAAAAAATAATGCCATCGTCGGAGTAATAAATGCCCAATATTTCCGATATTCTCCGCAGCATTGGTTTATATTTTATTTTGATAATTCTATTTATTTGAATAGTTAAACTATCTTTGAGATAGAGATATTACATTATTGCGACCAATAAGTATTACCAATGACAGTTTTTCCAAATGTTAATTTATTTTTTTAATGCGAATCTTTCCTTTTTTTGTTTGCCAGTTTGCTATCAATACTATAAAAGTACTAAACTATACCAAATATGGGGTAAAATTACAACAATATTTTAATTGACCAAAGCTTATTGTTAATTAATTAAAAAAAAAGTTGCATAAAAATCTATCAAGACTATTCATTATCTTTGCACTCCGAAAAATAGAATAAATTTAAAAAGTGGTATATCCTGATAATTTTGAAATTAAAATAGGCTTTGACAAAATACGCCAGTTGATAGCAACTAAATGTCTTAGCCCATTGGGGGAAGAAAAAGTCGAAGAGATGGCTTTTACTTCTTCTTACGCATCCATTATAGAATCACTTTCGCAAACCGAAGAATTTGTACGCATCATCAACGAAGAAGATAATTTTCCTGTAAATTATTTTCTGGATGTGCGCCCTGCCCTGAAAAATATCAGAGTAGAAGGTACATGGATCGACGAAAGTGCTCTATTTGATTTGAGACGTTCGTTGGAAACAATACGCGACATTGTCAGCTTTCTAAAGAAAGAGGAAGAGGAAAACACTCCTTATCCTCATTTATATTCTTTAGCCGGTGATGTAGTCGTTTTCCCTCAGCTAATAAGTAAAATAGATACGATATTAGACAAGTTTGGACGCATAAAAGACAATGCTTCACCCGAACTTAGCCGAATCCGTAAAGATATCACACGTATATCGAGTGGTATATCCCGTAGCCTCAATGCTATTTTACGCTCTGCACAAAGCGAAGGGCTAGTAGAAAAGGACGTAACTCCTACCATGCGCGACGGACGCCTTGTGATACCTGTGGCTCCGGCATTTAAGCGTAAGATAAAAGGTATAGTACATGACGAATCGGCAACGGGTAAAACAGTATTCATCGAACCGGCCGAGGTAGTAGAGGCCAATAACCATATACGTGAGCTGGAGAGCGAAGAACGCCGCGAAATCATAAAAATACTTGTTGCTTTTACTGATATTCTGCGCCCTCTTGTCCCTGATATTATGCAGTCTTACGAGTTTTTGGCTGAGATAGATTTCATCAGGGCTAAAGCAGCCTTCGCTATAGACATAGACGCTATTAAGCCTGCCTTTGAAGACACCCAGATAGTTCGCTGGTACAGGGCAAAGCATCCTTTGTTGCTGATCTCGCATCGTAAACAAAATAAACAAATTGTTCCTCTCGACATTGAGTTGGAAGAAGATAAACGTCTGCTAATCATATCAGGACCTAATGCCGGAGGTAAGTCCGTATGTCTGAAGACTGTAGGGCTTCTTCAATATATGGTTCAGTGTGGAGTACCTATTCCTTTAGCAGAAAACTCAAAGGTAGGTATCTTCGAAAAGATTTTTATAGATATAGGTGATGAGCAGTCTATAGAGAACGATTTGAGTACATATAGCTCACACCTTACAAACATGAAATTTTTTGTCCGCAATTGTGACAAAAGAACAATCCTTCTTATCGACGAGTTCGGTGGTGGGACCGAGCCACAGATTGGGGGAGCTATAGCCGAATCGCTACTGAAACGCTTCAACGAAAAAGAATCATTTGGCGTTATCACCACCCACTATCAGAACCTGAAACACTTTGCCAATGAGAACAAGGGAGTTATAAATGGGGCAATGCTTTACGACCGCCACCTGATGCAACCATTGTTTACTCTTTCGATTGGTAATCCGGGAAGTTCGTTTGCTATCGAAATAGCCCGAAAGATAGGTTTGCCGGAAGATGTGATTGCAGACGCTTCCGAAATAGTAGGAAGCGACTATATCAATATGGATAAATACTTGCAAGATATAGTCCGTGATAAACGCTATTGGGAAACCAAGCGCCAAAATATCCGCCAAAAGGAAAAAAGGCTCGAAGAAGTTACTGAAACATATGAAGCTGACTTACTGGAAGTAGAAAAACAACGCAAAGAAATAATCCGTCAGGCAAAAGCCGAAGCCGAAAGAGTTTTAGCCGAAGCAAACGCCAAGATAGAGAATACTATACGTACAATCCGCGAGGCACAAGCTGATAGAGAAAAGACAAAGCAAGCACGTCAGGCTTTATCTGAATTCAAATCTACTCTCGAAAACGAAGATAACCTTGTGGATGATAAGATTACCCGTAAAATCCAGAAACTAAAAGATAAAGAGAAAAATAAAAAACAGAAGGATAAACAGGTAAAAGAGCAGAAAAAACCCGAAATATCTGTAGGTGACAATGTTCGCATCAAAGGGCAGACTTCTATCGGGCAAATACTCGATATACAGAAAGGAAATGCAACTGTAGCCTTTGGCATGATAAAGTCTACTGTAAAACTAGACTCTTTGGAATATGTCAGCCGCAACCAAATAAAACGGGATACAAAAACATCTCTGGTTAGCGCAGCAGCCAGTGACGATATACGCGAAAGGAAGCTGAACTTCAAGCAGGATATTGATGTACGGGGTATGCGTGGCGACGAGGCATTACAGGCTGTAATGTATTATATAGATGATGCTATACTTGTAGGTGTTTCGCGTGTTCGTATTCTGCATGGGACAGGAACAGGTGCCCTGCGCCAGATAATCCGCGACTACCTGCGCACCGTACCGGGAGTTCGCAACTATCAGGATGAGCATATACAATTTGGAGGTACAGGCATTACAGTAGTAGATCTGGATTAATATTATAATATTATGGATGTAATTATCAATCCGGAAAGAGGTTTTTCTCTGGGATTTAGTTGGGACATTCTTGTTGCCCTCGTTATAATAGCTATCCCCACCTTTCTTATTTGCTGGTGGAGAATGAGAAAACGGGCAAAACCAGAAAAACTTAACAAGTTATGTCTGGCTGCAACAACAATCATTGCCACTTTGTTAATATATATAATATTAGTGGCAGTCATATCTTTTGTACTTGTGCAAATGGTATAAATATATAATAATCACTGACATAAAATAGCATTGGCATTATTATTGTTATATATTTAGTGATCAAACCAAATAACATTAAGAAAATGACAAAAACTGCAATCATTATAGGAAGTACAGGACTTACAGGTTCTTACCTTTTAAAAACATTACTGGCAAGTGATGTTTACGAAAAGGTAGTGAGCTTTGTACGTAGAGATTCCAAAATATCTCACCCAAAGCTGACTCAACATGTGGTAGACTTTGACAATCCCGAATCGTATCAGAACCTGATTGAGGGAAACGACCTATTCTGTTGTATGGGTACCACTATCAAAAAGGCCGGTTCGGAAGAGGCTTTCGAAAAAGTAGACCTCTCCTACCCTGTCCAGTTTGCCAAAGCTGCTGCAAACCAAGGGGTAAAGCAATGTTCTATCATATCATCCATAGGAGCAAATGCTCAGTCTACCAACTTTTATTTGAGGACAAAAGGACGATGCGAAGAGGAATTAAGGAAGGTCCCTTTCCAATCTACTTCCATATTTCGTCCCTCTTTACTTGTGGGAAACAGGAAAGAATTCAGGATGGGAGAAGCTATAATGGAATTCGCAATGAAAATATTCTCTGTATTTATGATAGGAAAACTAAGAAAATACAGGGCAATAAAAGCAAGATATGTAGCTTTAGCGATGTATAAGATAGCGCAAAGCAATACAGTAGGCTATCATGTTTACCAATCGGACGAAATTTATAACATAGCTAAATCTCATTAAAAAAGAAATAATTATCTTAGCAACTTCAACTTAAACACACTATTAACTATGGCATTATTTAAATCAGGAAATCCTTCTTTCAAAAACGCTTACGAAAAAGAAGGTATTGCAATGAACTCCAGCGAAGCAATGACTATCAACGGAGCTATTGGCAAAACAGGAATTCTTTTAGCATTAGTAGCTTTTGGAGCTATTATTACATGGAATATGTATACAAGCCTGGCATATTCGGCATATGTTATGCCTTTATTCTGGTTCGGACTAATAGGTGGGCTTATTACTTCATTGATCATTATATTCAAAAAAACAATGGCTCCTTACCTTTCTCCGGTTTATGCCGTACTCGAAGGCTTAGCTTTAGGTGGAATTTCGGTAATCCTTAATTCGGTTTATCCGGGGATAGCACTGCAGGCCATTGCACTTACATTGATTGTAACAACAGTTATGTTGATATTATACCGCTTACGAATTATCAAGGCTACACAGAAGTTCAAGAGTGTTATTATAATGGCAACAGCATCTATTGCTATTTTCTACCTTATCAGCATTGTATTATCATTCTTTGGCATCACATCTCCTGCCTATGCAGCAACTCCGCTAGGCATAGGTATCAGCGTTTTCGTCGTGGTTATTGCGGCATTGAACCTTATTCTCGACTTTGACTTCATCGAGCAAGGTGCAGCTTATCAGGCTCCTAAATATATGGAGTGGTATGGAGCTTTCGGCTTAATGATCACGTTGGTATGGCTATATATCGAGATACTTCGCTTACTTGCTAAAATAGCAGCAAGCCAGAGATAAAACATAATTTATATAGAAATAAAGAAAGAGGCTGAATCATTGTGATTCAGCCTCTTGTATTTTTATTTCACAGCTTCTTTCCTATAAATAATAGTTTTTGTAGGTGTATCATATATCTCAGTTACAGCACCCTCGTTCTTATATCCGTTCTTTTCTATATAATTGTTCATAGCTGGATATACTTTTATAATCCCCACCATAATAGACATTACGCCTTTGTTTGGAGTTTTAGTCACTATATATTCACCCTGAGGCATTGTTTTTATTTTGAATCGGGCAGATAAATTCGCCATTGTAATACTGTCCACCGGAGTATCAAGAAAGCAACCTAAGTCTGATCTCAATTTACTTTCTTCTACCTGCTGAGGATTGTCGTAGTAAATCCCGACTCCTTTGGTTGTTTCTATCTTAAAATCGTTAAGCAAAGCATAATATACACTTTCCATTACCACAGGGCTTTGGTTGTAATTGCCTGTCACACTTTCGTAAACAAAGATTTCGCCTCCGGTGTTTTCTATTTCAAAATCTACAGATTTAAAACCTCCATAATAGGCATAAACAGCAGAAATAATGATAACAATTCCAATAATGATTGCAAGTAAGATTTTGACAAGTTTTTTCATAGTAGATGAACAAAAAGAAGTTTATTTATTATTCTTCACATGTTAATGACGCTAAAGATATACTTTTTATTTAAATTATATAAATATTATATTTTCATATTATAAGACAAAATTGAAGAACAAAAAAAGCACGGACCTTAAATCCGTGCTTTCCAATATTTTAATATCTATCAATATTATTCTTTAATTTCTACTTTCAGATTTAATTCATCCAATTGCTCCTGATCTATTACAGAAGGTGCATCCAGCATCACATCGCGTCCCGAATTGTTTTTAGGGAAAGCAATACAGTCACGGATACTATCTAGACCTGCAAATATAGATACCAGACGGTCGAGACCAAATGCCAATCCTGCATGAGGTGGTGCTCCGTATTTGAAAGCATTCATCAGAAAGCCAAACTGAGCCTGAGCTTTTTCTTCCGTAAAGCCAAGAGTTTCGAACATCTTCTTCTGCAACTGACTATTATATATACGAATAGAACCACCACCAACTTCTACTCCATTGATTACCATATCGTAAGCATTTGCACGAACAGCTCCCGGATCGGTATCCAATAATGGTATATCCTCTTCTTTTGGGCTGGTAAATGGATGGTGTTTAGCAAAGTAGCGTCCAAGTTCTTCATCCTTTTCTAACAGAGGGAAATCAATTACCCACAAACAGTTGAATGTATTTTTATCACGCAAACCAAGTTGGTCTCCCATTTCGAGACGAAGTTCACACAATTGCTTTTGAGCTTTTTCTGTTTCGCCACAGATAATAAGAATAAGGTCTCCCGGTTCAGCCTGACAACGGTCTGCCCATTTTTTCAGATCATCCTGATCATAAAACTTATCTACAGAGGATTTTAATGAACCGTCTGCTTCGTAACGCACATAAACCAATCCCTTTGCACCTATCTGAGGGCGTTTCACAAAGTTGGTTAGTGCATCCAATTGTTTACGGGTGTATGAAGCTGCACCTTTGGCACAGATAGCACCCACATACTCAGAAGAATCGAATACAACAAAATCTTTTCCGGTAGTCAAATCCTTGATTTCCACAAATTCCATCCCGAAGCGGGTATCCGGTTTATCACTTCCGTAATATTTCATCGCATCTACATATGGCATACGAGGAAAATCAGGAATATCTATCCCTTTCATTACCTTGAAGAGATGTTTTGTCAAGCCTTCAAAAATATTAAGTACATCTTCCTGATTAACGAAAGACATCTCACAGTCTATTTGTGTAAATTCCGGCTGACGGTCGGCACGTAAGTCCTCGTCTCGGAAACACTTCACAATTTGGAAATAGCGGTCGAAACCTGATACCATCAACAGCTGCTTAAGCAATTGAGGCGATTGAGGCAATGCATAAAATTCACCCGGATTCATCCGTGACGGTACAACGAAGTCGCGTGCCCCCTCTGGTGTAGAACCAACCAATATGGGAGTCTCCACTTCCAAAAATTGACGTTCGTCCAAATAACGACGCGTTTCGAATGCTATCTTATGACGAAGTTCGAGATTCTGGCGTACCGGATTACGGCGTAAGTCCAGATAACGGTATTTCATACGCAAGTCGTCTCCCCCATCTGTCTCGTCTTCGATCGTGAAAGGAGGAGTTTCAGATGAGTTCAGTATCACCAACTTATTTACGATGATTTCTATCTCTCCTGTTGGTATATGTAGATTCTTGCTCGAACGCTCTTGCACCATACCTGTAACTTGTAATACAAATTCGCGTCCAAGTTTATTTGATTGTTCGTATAAATCTGCATTTACATCCTTGCTAAAAGCTAATTGCGTTATACCATAACGGTCGCGCAAATCGACGAAAGTCATTCCGCCACCTAATTTACGCACTTTTTGTACCCATCCTGCAAGGGTCACTTCTTTATTCACATCAGCAAGGTTTAGTTCCCCGCAAGTATGACTTCTGTACATGTTTTTTTAGTTATGAATTATGAGTTGTGTATTATGAGTTGTGAGTCTTGGTATATTTCCTAAAATTCATAACTCATAATACATAACTCATAACTATATTAATATATTTTCTTTATAACCTCTACAGCCAAGCTGTCAACCTTATTTTCTATTGCCGCTACAAAAGCCTTAAAATGTGCGCTTTCGTTGTGCGAATCAATTGCATCTTGCGATTTCCATACTTCCAGAATAGTGTACTTCAATGGATTTTGGAGATCCTGATGCAAGTCATACGACACATTACCTGCCTCTTTTCTGGTTTCGTCTACCAACGAACGGAAAACTTTTTCCAACTCTTCCTGATAGGAAGCTTTTACTGCTATAGCTGCAACAATTTTTAGTTCGGTCATAACCTTTCTATTTATTTATTTTAGAGGTACAAAAATATGGATTTTATTTTGCTAAATCCTGATTCGCTTAAAAAAATCAAATAGCCGGTTTCTTTATTTTTTAAAATATTAATGTACTTTTGACAGACAAAACTATACAAAACGACTTTACACGAAGATTTTAACAAAACAAATCTGATATTTAAATCGTTTTATTAGTACTTGAAGATAAAAACGAGGAATTCAATTATTAATAAAAAAAGAAAAAATCAATGAAAAAGTATGTTGCAGAAATGATAGGTACTATGGTATTAGTACTTATGGGTTGTGGTGCCGCTGTATTTGCAGGCGCTGTGCAGCCATTTGCTTCGGTAGGAACGCTTGGGGTAGCTTTCGCTTTCGGACTTTCGGTAGTAGCTATGGCTTATGCTATTGGTAAAATTTCGGGTTGTCACATCAATCCGGCTATTACATTAGGAATGCTTATTGCAAAAAAAATATCTCCTAAAGATGCCGGAATGTATATGGTGTTTCAGGTGATAGGAGCAATTCTGGGTTCTGCCATTTTATATGTATTAGCCAGCAATATGGGCACTATAGCCGAGGGCCATACACATACAGGAGCCAATGGATATACCAATCTTGTTGCCGCCTTTGTCGCCGAAACCGTATTTACCTTTATATTCCTTCTGGTAGTATTAGGAGTAACATCGAAAGGGGCACCTAACCAGTTTGCCGGATTAGCGATTGGTTTAGCTTTAGTTCTTATTCATATCGTATGTATCCCTATCACAGGCACATCAGTAAACCCTGCTCGTAGTATTGGCCCTGCTATTTTCGAAGGTGGTCAGGCTTTGGCGCAGTTGTGGTTGTTTATCATTGCTCCATTTATAGGTGCTGCAGTTGCAGCTTTTGTATGGAAAGCAATTGATACCGAACAAGAATAATATATTCATCATATATTTTTATATAGCTCCGGTAATTTATCTATCGGGGCTTTTTATTTTATAACCAAATTAGGATCAGATTATAAAATGTATTTTTAACTACACATTAGCCCGAATATATTATCTTTGTCAATAATAACATAAAACTATCCAGTAATGAAAGGTATTATTCTTGCCGGAGGAAGTGCAACACGACTTTACCCGTTATCAAAAGCCATATCGAAACAAATTATGCCTGTCTATGACAAGCCTATGATTTATTATCCCTTATCAACACTAATGCTAGCCGGGATAAAAGAAGTACTTATTATATCTACCCCTCGCGACCTGCCTATGTTCAGAGAGTTGTTGGGAACAGGCGAAGAGCTTGGAATGAAATTCGACTATATTGTACAGGATACGCCTAATGGGCTGGCACAGGCTTTTGTTTTAGGTGCTAACTTTCTGAATGGTGAACCGGGATGTCTTATCCTCGGAGACAATATGTTTTATGGACAAGGCTTTTCACAGATGCTAAAAGAAGCCTCTGCCATCAAAGAAGGTGCTTGCATTTTCGGCTACTTTGTAAAAGATCCGCGTGCATACGGGGTTGTAGAATTCGACAATGAAGGAAAAGTACTTTCGCTAGAAGAAAAGCCCGAAAAGCCAAAATCGAACTATGCCGTACCGGGACTATACTTCTATGATGAAACTGTTACCGAAAAAGCTAAAGCGCTAAAACCATCTGCCAGAGGAGAATACGAAATAACAGACCTCAACAAATGTTATCTGGAAGAAGGTACTCTACAGGTAAAACTTTTCGGACGTGGATTTGCCTGGCTCGATACAGGTAACTGTGACAGCCTGCTCGAAGCCGGAAATTATGTAGAAACAATTCAAAACCGTCAGGGTTTTTATATAGCATGCATCGAAGAGATAGCATGGCGAAACAAATGGATAAGCAACGAACAACTACACTCTCTAGGTAAAAAATCAGATAAAACGGCCTATGGCCAATATATTCTTAGTTTACTCGACTAAGAGCCTGTTTAAATTTTAGCGAAAATTGTTCTTATAGGCTCTATTGATTATTCTTAGCAACTTTTTTACGCTCTTTTCAGCGTATTTTATCCTTTTCCCTCTTGGTTTAGCCCGCTAAACCTGCTAGAGAAAAATAATAAAATCCATCAAAAAAATAGCTATAAAAAAAGTTTGCTATAAAATTTAAACAGACTCTAACATGAAAAATATTTTTGACGATCCTGATCATAAAGATTACGAAGAAGAATCTTTCGAAGCTGACGGTCAGGTCATAAACTACAAGAAATCGACTGTAGAACCTGTAGAACAGGATTTTATAAACCTTAACGAAGCAAACAGAGAATTCATCGATTATTGCTTTGGTGATGCCGACGATTTGCTGAAAACTTTGTCGGAAGATAAAAATTTATCGAACTATACAGCTAAAGACCTCGATGATTTGCTCTATCTTTGGAACAATAAAAAATACGACTTCAAATTCTTTGAAGAAAACCAGTTTGTAAATGCCATAGGTGCAGCTTTTGGCAATTATCTGAACAGGGAATTTAATACAATTTGGACAGTAATTAGTGACGAATACGGCACCGATTACGCCTGCATTGCAACAGGAGAATACAATTTCCAGCTTTTTCCTTTCAGTTCTACATGGAAGGCTGTGGAACAAAACAGAGAAGATTCCCTGAATGCTATTGTATTGATAGTGAAGCGAAATATTGACGAGTGGAAAAAAGATTAAAATGAAAGTTACTGAACAAGAAATCAAAGATGTATGGGTTATAGAACCCCGCGTATTTACCGACGAACGGGGTTATTTTATGGAGTCTTACAGAAAAGATACCTTTGACGAATATATCGGAAAAGTTGAGTTTATACAAGATAACGAATCTAAATCTGTAAGAGGGGTTTTGAGAGGAATGCATTACCAGACCGGCGAATTTTCGCAGGCAAAACTAGTAAGAGTACTACAAGGTAGTGTACTGGATGTAGCCATCGACCTCCGAAAATCCTCCCCTACCTTTGGTAAACATATAGCAGTAGAATTATCTGCCGAAAATAAGAAGCAATTTTTTATTCCAAGAGGCTTTGCTCATGGCTTTCTGGTATTGAGCAACGAAGCAATATTTTCATACAAAGTAGATAATATTTATGCTCCTGCCTACGAAGCTACCATTCTGTGGAACGATCCGGCAATCAATATAGACTGGGGAATGAAAGAAGAAGAGCTAATTTTATCGGCAAAAGATAGAACCGGAAAACTATTTTCTGAAGCTACACTCTTCGATTAACAAAAGCCAATGGCTAAAAAAAGAAGAAAAACAAGAAGGAAGAGGAAGAAACAAACCTTTTCCGGAAAAAAGAGATTTATACTTATAGCCAGTCTGGCATTATGCGCCGGATTGGCCGCGTTCTTTATTATAAAAGATTATCTGAGCGAATCGGCATCTTTCGATTCTGATAAATACTTTGTAAAAGGGATAGATGTTTCGCACCACAATCCCATACTTAACTGGATGAGCCTGCACGACCAGAATATAAGTTTCGCTTATATCAAAGCTACGGAAGGCACAACTCATCTGGACAGAAACTATCCTTACAATTATGAACTAGCCAGAGAAGCAAATATAAAAGTAGGTTCTTATCATTTCTATTCTTTTACTTTATCGGGTAAAGAACAAGCCCTTCATTTTCTGAAAACAGCCAGTTTCGAAAGTGGCGATCTTATTCCGGCTATTGATGTAGAACATTCGGCATCTAACCCATATAGTAAAGATAAGGAATACAGAGACTTGGTCGTAGCAGAGTTAAAAATATTAGAAGATGCCCTATATCAAAGATTCGGAATTCATCCCATTTTATATACTAACAGGGATTGTTATAAGTTATATATAAAGGGAAACTTTCCCGAAAACCTTATTTGGATATGTGACCTGCATAACGAACCGGGCGATGAGATACCTAACTGGAAAATATGGCAATTTTCTCATAAAGGTGAATTACCCGGCATAGATGGCCACATAGACCTTAATTACTATAAGTATTCATTCGAGCAGTTTAAAGAATTATTATTACCTTAGTCTCTCTAAAAATCATACGAAGATGAGATATCGTTTTTGCATACTGTTAGCATTGTGTTTTATATTCACATCTTGTTTCAAGGAAGATAAGTTTACTAATACTAAAAAAGGAAACTTTGAAGCACTGTGGAAAATAATGGACGAACATTATTGCTTCTTCACTTACAAAAACGTCGACTGGGACGATATATACGACCGCTACTCGGTACGTGTTCACGAAGATATGAGTAACGAAGCCCTCTTCGATTTATTAGGAGAAATGCTGGCTGAAGTACAAGATGGACATGTAAACCTGATCGCCACACACAATGTAGCCCGCTATTGGAAATGGTTTGAAGACTACCCCGACAATTTTGACGAAAAGATACAGGATAATTATCTGGGTACAGATTATCAGATAGCAAGCGGACTAAAATATAAAATAATGGACGACAATATAGGATATGTCTATTATGGCAGTTTTTCGAGTGGTATAGGTGAGGGTAATATCAATCAGGTACTCGATCGTCTGGCAATTTGCGATGGTCTTATCCTCGATATAAGGAATAACGGTGGAGGCTACCTCACTAATAGTGAAAAACTGGCTTCTCATTTTTTTAATCAGAAAACACATGTTGGCTATATCCTTCATAAAACAGGTAAGGGGCATGATGAATTTTCGAAACCATACGCCAAATATATAGAACCATCTAATGGAGTAAAATACCAAAAGAAAGTAGTTTTGCTCACCAACCGTAGCTGCTACAGTTCGGCCAATGATTTTACAAATGCCATGCGCTATGCCCCAAATGTAATACTGTTGGGTGATAAAACCGGAGGAGGAAGCGGACTTCCGTTTTCGTCTGAAATACCAAACGGATGGTCTGTTCGTTTTTCTGCTTCGCCATTGCTGGATGCTGAAAAGAACCATCTGGAATTTGGAATAGAACCCGACGAATGGGTAAGCATGACCGAACAAGATATGCATAACGGTATAGATACTATGATAGAAAGAGCCAGGGCAATATTGAAAGAAAATAAATAATATTTCAATTATCAGGACTCACCACAATGTAGACTTCAGATTACTTTCGAAAGACGCAATATTGACATTTTGAAAGATAAGCACATATTATAAGACACCAAAAACCCCAAATACAACAAAGATTATGTTAAAAAACAAACATAACCATACAAAATGATTGTGTAAAATTTGACATATCGATTTCCTTTTTCGTAACTTTACCCCCGGACTCAATACTAAAATAGCTTAAATTTTTAGAGCCATGCCGAAAGTAACAAAAGAAGCCGCCTTGAAATACCATTCATCAGGCAGACCTGGAAAAATTGAGGTTGTTCCATCAAAACCTCACAGTACACAAACAGACCTATCGCTGGCATACTCTCCGGGAGTCGCCGAACCTTGTCTGGAAATTGAAAAAGACCCGCAAACAGCTTATGACTATACAGCAAAAGGTAATCTGGTAGCTGTTATATCTAACGGGACAGCCGTATTAGGGCTGGGTGATATCGGGGCTATTGCCGGAAAACCTGTAATGGAAGGTAAAGGATTACTATTCAAGATATTTGCAGGAATAGATGTTTTCGACATAGAAATAGATGAAAAAGATCCGGAAAAATTTATCCAGACAGTAAAAGCTATATCTCCTACATTCGGAGGAATTAATCTGGAAGATATAAAAGCACCCGAATGTTTCGAAATAGAAAAGAGGCTGAAAGAAGAACTTGACATTCCGGTTATGCACGACGACCAGCACGGAACAGCGATAATTTCTGCAGCTGCTCTACTCAATGCATTAGATGTAGCAAAAAAAGACATTGCTAAAATCAAACTTGTGGTAAATGGTGCCGGAGCATCGGCTATAGCATGTACCAACTTATATATGAAGTTTGGCGTGCAGAAAGAAAATATAATCATGTGTGATAGCAAAGGTGTGATAACCACCAGAAGGACAAACCTCAGCGAATCGAAAAAATGCTTTGCTATCGACAGCGACATCACTACACTCGATCAGGCTATGGAAGGAGCAGATGTATTCCTTGGCTTGTCTACTGCCGGCGTGCTTACAATAGATATGGTACGTAAGATGAACAGTACCCCTATTGTATTTGCCCTAGCCAATCCAAACCCTGAAATATCTTATGAGGATGCAATGGCATCGCGCGACGATATTATTTTTGCCACAGGACGTTCCGATTATCCTAATCAGGTAAATAATGTATTGGGATTCCCTTATATCTTTAGAGGGGCATTAGACGTGAGAGCTACCGGAATAAACGAAGCTATGAAAATGGCGGCTACACGGGCAATAGCCGATCTGGCTAAAGAGCCTGTACCTGATGTGATTAATGCAGCTTACGAAATAAACCGCCTCTATTTTGGTAAAGAGTATATTATTCCTAAACCACTCGATCCGAGGCTCCTCCCTACGGTATCTACAGCAGTAGCTAAAGCTGCAATAGAAAGTGGTGTTGCCCGAAAAACAATTACCGATTGGGATGCTTATGAAGATAAACTGGCAGAAAATCTGGGATATAGTAACAAATTGATACATCGTTTGACCAACCTTGCCAAAAGCAATCCGAAACGTGTTGTTTACTGTGAAGGTAACCATATCAATATGATAAAGGCTGCCATATTTGCACATAAAGATGGTATATGCCACCCTATCTTACTAGGTAGTGCCGACCGTATCCGACATATTGCACAGGAAAACGGGCTGGAACTAAATGGTATAGAAATCATAGACCATCGCAATATCAGCGAAGATGTACGCAGGGGACGTTATGCACAGATTCTCAGCGAGAAAAAAGCACGCGAAGGGATACGCTATCAGGAAGCCTTCGAAAAGATGAGCGACCGTAACTACTTTGGTATGATGATGGTGGAAACAGGAGATGCTGATGCCGTTATTACCGGTGTGTACAGTCACTATAGGGAGTTTTCGCGCACGGCATTGGAAGTGATAGGCGTACGCGACGAATATGAGCATTTTGCAGCTATGCATATTGTACAAACTAAAAAAGGCCCGTACTTTCTTGCTGATACACTTATAAATAGATGGCCGGAAGAAAATGTATTGGAAGAAATAGTTAAACTGACTCACGATGCTGTTAAGTATTTTGCAACCGAACCTGTAATGGCAATGCTTTCGTTCTCTAACTATGGAGCTGATGACAACGGTAGCCCTAAGAGTATAGCCAATGCTATCAAATATTTCCACGAAAACCATCCGGAAATAACAATAGACGGCGAGATGCAACTCAACTTTGCTATGAATAAGGAACTCAGAGACAAAACATTCCCTTTCAATACGTTGAGAGGAAAAGATGTAAATACACTGATATTCCCTAACCTAAGCTCGGCCAATATATGTAGCAAACTGTTGATGGAAATGGGTATCGGAGGCGAAAGCCTTGGTCCTATACAAATGGGACTACGTAAACCTGTACACTTTACTGATATAGAAAGTTCGGTCAGAGATATTATCAACCTGACAGCAGTAGCTGTAGTAGATGCAATTGCCAACGGAAACAACTATAAGATATAAAACCATAATATAGACCTTATAAAGGCATCCCTACTACCGTTGCGGTGGTTTACGGATGCCTTTCTTTTAATAAAAATTAGATCAAAATAACACAATATAATATTCATATATATCATATAGATACATTTTATGTAAAATTTTCTTATAAAATTATTTCACTTCAAATATTATACTTACATTTGTAATGTGAATTAATTATACATTTAAGGAATACCAATAAACAAAGAATACCATGACACGCTTGGTCTTTCTTTGTTTTTTTTTGTGTATTTATGGTTATCAAAGATTGTTTTTAAAAAATTAGGTTATGAAAAGGTTATCAGTTTTATTTACAGCCTTATTGGCTTTCGGTCTTAGCTCTTTTGCGAGCAATGAGTACAATGTTCTTTGGGTATTGAACAACCAAACAACATTCAATAACGTGGCAAACTATGTAGATGCCAGCAGTGAACAAAAACAACAATTAAGCGAGATTTTCTACGATGCTGCAGAAAGGCTCAAAAATGCATTAATCAAAAATGACCAAAATGCAGCAATGGATGCACTATATTTCAATTTGGCTAATGCTAAAGCAATATTGTCAACAGATCAGTACAAAAAATATCTGACTATATTGAACAAAACTTATATTGAGCAACAAGATGTGTTTGCTATTGCAAAATAAGAAAAGCACTTTGAAAATAGAAAACGATCTCTGAGAGATCGTTTTTTTATTTATATATGTTTCATTATACAATAGATTTCCTGCTACTGTCTTTTTCTAATTATTCAATTCCTTATCAGCATTATTAATAACTGCCTTCAAACAAAAAGATTTACTATTTGTTTTAGTCTTAAATACTAGATATTAATAAATTAAAACAGATAAAAGATGAAAAAAGGAATTATTGCAGTTATCGTAATTGGAGCTATTGTCCTCATCGGGATACTGATGGGTAGCTCATCTTATAATGCTATGGTAGGAAAAGAAGAAGGTGTTTCGTCACAATGGGCACAAGTTCAAAACGCATATCAGCGTCGTGCCGACCTTATACCAAATCTGGTAGCAACTGTAAAAGGATATGCAACACACGAACAGCAAACGCTGACCGAAGTGATAGAAGCCCGTGCAAAAGCTACTCAGATAAATGTAAGTGCAGACGACCTTACGGAAGAGAACCTGCAAAAGTACCAACAGGCTCAGGGACAATTAAGTGCGGCTTTAGGGCGATTGATGATGGTACAGGAAAGTTATCCCGACCTGAAAGCAAACACCAACTTTATGGCTTTGCAGGACGAACTTGCCGGTACAGAAAATAGAATCTCGACCGAAAGGAATAAGTTTAACGAGAAAGTAAAAGATTATAATTCATATATACGTCGTTTTCCTAGAAATATATTTGCAGGACTTTTCGGTTTTGACAAAAAAGCTTATTTCGAAGCTGACCAAGGTGCTCAATCTGCCCCTAAAGTTCAATTTTGATGAAACACTTTTTTAAGATATTCTTATTCTTTCTGTTTGCATCCATATCAGTATATGCGCAGGATGATTTACCTAAACCTATGTCGCCACCGAGGTTGGTAAATGATTTTGCCCAAATTTTCGACAGCTCGCAATCAGCCGATCTGGAGCAGATGCTCCGTGCCTACAATGATAGTACTTCTACACAGATATATGTAGTAACAATCAAAGATTTGCATGGTTACGACGTATCAGACTATGCTGCACGACTAGGTGAAAGTTGGCGAATAGGGCAAAAAGAAAAGAATAACGGAGTACTCATACTGATTAAACCACGTATAGGCAACGAAAGAGGTAAAGTTTTTATAGCCACAGGCTATGGCGTAGAATATATACTGACAGATGCCCGTGTAGGACGCATCATCGATAACTATATGATGCCATATCTGCAAAATGGTGATTATTACAATGCTTCGAAAGCTGCTATAGAAGTCATAATCCAATATCTTTCAGGAGAATTTCAAGCGGATAACACCTCTGATGATTCAGGTGAAATTCTTATGAATATAATCACCGTTATCCTTGTACTATTAGTTATTTACATTGTAACCAAAGGCAATAGAGGTAGTGGTTCTTCAGGTGGGAGAAGAGGTGGTGGTACCTGGTTTGGTGGAGGTTTCGGTGGAGGACGCTCCGGAGGCTTTGGAGGTGGAAGCTTCGGCGGAGGAGGCGGAGGTAGCTTTGGAGGCGGAGGTGCCGGAAGAAGCTTTTAAGAGAATTATAAGATATGAATTATGGGTTATGAATTCAGCCAATTTTATGCTGATTATTCATAACCCATAATTTATAACTATTCAGTCTTACTTGTTTTTCGGATAAAGGCCATCCCACCAGCTACTATCATCTTTCAGCCATTTAGAGAACCAAGCCATTATCGAGTTATTCCATTCTACACGTCTCTTATAGTTCATAATACCGTGATTTTCGTCTTTCACCTGAAGGAATTCAACAGGCTTTCCTAATATTTTCAAAGCTGTATACATCTGGATACTTTCTCCAATAGGCACGTTCGTATCTACAGTACCATGTGTAAGTAATATTGGAGTATTGATTTTATCTGCATTGAATAGTGGACTTTGTTTCACATAAAGATCCGGATTATTCCAAGGATAGCTATGAGCACTAGCGCCACTGCTATAAGTATAACCCCAATAACCTTCGCCCCAATAGCTACTGATAGAACTGATACCGGCATGCGAAACTGCCGCAGCAAATATATCGGTACGGGTTTGCAGGTACATAGTCATAAATCCGCCATAAGAAGCACCCACACAACCTATCTTCTTGCTATCTACATAAGGATGAGCCTTAAGGAACTCTCCTACCCCTTCTATAATATCTTCTGCTGTACGTTTACCCCATGCATTCACGTGCAATGCTGCAAATTCTTGTCCAAAGCCAATAGCTCCGCTTGGTTGTATTATATAGGTCACATATCCTTGCGATGCAAACACATGAGGAGGATAAGGCCCTTCAAATCCACGTGCAGTAGGCGTAGTTCCACCATAGTAGTAAACAATCATCGGATATTTTTTAGTAGGGTCAAAATTTGGCGGCAAATAGCAACTTCCGTGAATAGTTGTGCCTGCCGAATTTGTAAAATTCCAGTCTTCAACTTTACCCAATTCCATTTTATCCAATTGCTCTTTATACGGGTCGGCTACTAAAGTCGATTTACGGCTTTTCATATCATAAAGATAAGCTCTTGTCGAATTAGTACGACTAACGCCATAATAAACTGCAAAATTGGCATTATTAGCTAAAGAGAAGCTACGAACAGACTCCTCTTCCAAAGGTAATTTTGTAAATGATTTGTCACCCGGATTGTATGCATACACATTTACATAATCTCTATCTGCAGTGCGGAAGTAAATTGTATTGTCTTTAGCATTCCATTCTGAATAATCGATACTTGGGCTAAAATTTTTAGTAATAGGATCTATTTTCTTTGTTGATAAATCCATAATGAAAGCCAATGCATTGTAGCTGTTAGCTATTTGTCCCTCTGCTATATTCAAACCAATTCCTCCAAATGCTTCACCCGAACCGGAAATAAGGACTTTCTTTGCGTCAGGAGAAAATATTGCTCTGCTAGCAAAGCTCTCATCTGTCCATAGAGTCTCAGTTTCCATGGTTTCCAGATTCAACAAATATGCTGAATATTTACGAAAAGGACGTTCTGTCACAGTTTCATCTGTTTTGGTAAAGATGATCTGCTTAGAATCGTAGCTGATATCGTTAAGCCAAGTAGATCGCGTACCAAATGTCAATTGCTGGCTTAATCCATTATTTATATTGTAACGATAAATGAATGAACGGTCTGTATAACCGGGTTGACGGTCTTCCGGCGATTTTAGTAATTTAAAGTCGCCCTTATTTTCTTCACCTTTTTCTTGCTTCGAATAGAATAGTGTTTTTTCGTCCGGAGCAATATTTACATTTTCCTGTGGAATATTTTTGGCTAATATAGTCTCTTCCATTGTTACAGGATTAATTGTAACCAGATTTATTTCATCACCAACTTTCGTAGTGTATACAAGACGTTCGCTTTTAGGCATCCATCTCAGATACTTTTTGCTTCCGCTATTATCTAGTAATACCAGTTTTGAGGTTTTTACTTCCTGTAGCATTGTTGTAGTGACACCACTCACACCCAGCGTATTTCTGATAGAGAGCAACATATAATTACCATCTGGTGATATCGAGGCACTAGTTACCCGTTTGCCTAACATCATATCTGTAAAGTTTACCGAGCGCTTATCGTTATTCACTGTATTAAATACTGTCAGCGAATCGTTCTTCTCGTTTTCAACAGTAATCTTCAAAGCCACTGAGGCTTTATCTTCTGCCGAAGCCAATAATTTAACAACTACACGGCTCGATAACGGATAAGGAGACAGAGAGGCTGTGACATCTTTTCCCGAAGTCAGACGTTCTTCTTTCGAGGTTTTCGAAGCTGACAACTTACCATCCACATATATTTCGAACATGTAGGGCGAAGTCACTCTTAATGTGCCTTTTGCATATCTGTCGGAGTTGACATAGAATGAAAATAACTGAAAGGTTGATTTCTCTTTCGGTTTTTCTGCAAAAAAGTATCCTGCTGTATCTGCGCTCAATGGACGAACAAAAGCAGACTGTTCAGGAAAAGTCAAACTCATTTTTAATAATTCTTTTTCCTCAAACTTGCTACCTTTCAGGTTAACAGAATCCAGCATATAGGGATTTACCACCGTAACCGGAGCTACCGTATAAATGTGGGATAAGTTTTGCTTCTTCTGTGAAAATAAGCCTATGGCTAAAATCAGGCTTAGAGATAAGGTTATAAAACGTAATTTCATTGTATTTTTTATTTTTGGCATAAAGATAAGTAATATAGATAGAACGTTGGTTTTGAAACAGAAAATAATTCTTAACAATATGTTTTTGAGCCAAAGATGTTTCAATATAACACTTAAAGCATTATCTTTGAGTGTTTGATGAAGATACAATATTATATATAATTGCCTAAAACATGAAAATCTTAACACCTTATAGCATTATTACACTTTTTGCCATCTCTCTGTTTTCTTGCTCCGATGATATCGTAAAACTGTATCACGAACAAGGAGAGATCGAGTATTACTGGCTTCTGGAAAAAGTAGAATATCCTGCAACCAAATATGGGCTTATAGACCGAAAAGATATACAATTCTCATATACGGATGATGAAACTGTATCCAGAATAAATAATATAAATGGAGATCTGATAGCTGTGAACCAGGTTGATAACCAAAGTATAGCTTACTCTAAAATCCGTAATCTGGGTTCACTCAAATATTACGATACTATTTTCGTTACAATAAACAACAATGATCTGGCAACAGAAGCCTATCATGTAATATATAGGGAAAATGTATCTACTGAGGAAAAAGAACTGGAACAAAAAGACTTAACCACTTTTACCTATAACACCACAGGCCATCTGGCAAAAATAGAACGCTACGAAAATGCTGATCCGGCTGTAGCCCCTACCTATTGGGAAGAATATACATATACCAACAACAATCTTACTAAAATAAATACTTCGCTGGGTTACCAATACAATTATACATATGATAACCTGGAACACAATCCTATATCAGGATATTGCTACGAAATGCCATTCAATACATATAGTATTTCACAAGGTGAATGTTGGTTACTTAGTAATATGGTATTTATATCAGACTATCTGGGAGAAAAGAGCCAGAATAACATAAAAAATATAACTGTCACTCACTCTTCAGCCGGAGGAGATAATGTAACCATAACTAATATCACATACAACTATACTTTCGATGAAGATAATATCCTTATCGGAGCTGAATATTCGGGGGTAGTTAACTCTCAACAACTTCCAAGCGGACAGATAACAAGATTCACATATCAAAAGAAAGAGAAAATCTAAACACTTTTCTTTTTTACGCAAATAAGATATACCTTTGTGTATATAAAAGTAAACCATGCATAAAGTCCGGATCAAATTAGGAATTGTTTCACTACTTATTATAGCAATATCTTATTGTTGTACTCCTTACAATAGTGATAAAGTAAATACCGAATTATTGCAAGGGAAATGGGTTCTTACCGATGTAAATGATTCTGTTCTGGATACCATTAATGTAGATTATACAAAGGAACTTACTTTTCTACTGTTCAGCAAAGACAGTTGTATTCAGATAATGCCCGACATAAAAGATACTACATTTCTATCTTTCAATGTCCATAATTATAAGCTAAACTTTTTCAGTAATAACAAACAGATAAACCAGTTACAGATAGATGTTCTGACAAAGGATTCTTTAGTCCTATCCCAATATCAGAACTGGCATAAATACAAAAGAGCAGAATAGTGATAATCTTACTTCGATCACAAATTTCTCTTTTCTATTTCAAACAATATCAAAAAGCAATCTGTTTAAAACATAATACACACTTAAGCATATAGCAAGAATTATGTTCGATAGATTATTCAAGAAAAAAGATATTACAACCGTCCTTAGCGAATCGAGCCATTCCAATGGACTTAGGCGAAGCCTTACCGCAACCAATCTAGTCACCTTAGGTATAGGTGCTATTGTAGGTACAGGCATTTTCGTTATCACCGGACAAGCAGCCGCAAGTTATGCAGGGCCTGCACTTACTATTTCTTTCCTTATTTCGGCTTTGGGCTGTGTTATGGCAGGGTTGTGTTATGCCGAGTTTGCTGCTATGATACCTGTTGCCGGAAGTGTATATTCATATAGCTATACCACAATGGGAGAAGTGCTGGCCTGGTTTATAGGCTGGGTACTTATTCTTGAATATCTATTTGCCTGCTCAAGCGTAGCAGTTGGATGGTCGGGCTATATGATAAGCCTGCTGAACGATTGGGGGATACACCTCCCACCCCAACTAGCCTTTGCTACTTTCGACCATGTAGCTGAGGGCTGGATCTGGACAGGTAGTATTATCAACTTCCCGGCAGTATTTATAGTCGCTGTTGTTTCAGCATTCCTGATAGGTGGAATCAAACAATCGGCATTGATAAATAACCTGATTGTAGTTATCAAAGTCGGAGTAATCCTGTTATTCATCGCTTTTGGAATATCATACATAGATACAGGCAACTGGCATCCTTATATTCCAGAAAATACAGGTCATTTCGGCGAATATGGATGGAGTGGTATATTACGTGGCGCAGGAGTCGTATTCTACGCCTATCTCGGGTTCGATGCCTTATCAACTGCTGCACAGGAGGCACGGAATCCGCAGAAAGATATGCCGAAAGGAATCCTCATCTCTCTTTTGATTTGTGCACTACTCTATGTGGCGGTAACTGCTGTACTAACCGGTATTGTCAATTATAAAGAACTGAATGTAGCTGCTCCAATCGCTTTAGCAATCGACAGTACAGGTTCTGATTTAGCATGGCTGAGCCCTTTTATCAAGTTGGGAGCCATAGCGGGGCTTAGTTCGGTCATATTGGTAATGATGCTCGGACAGTCGCGCATCTATTATGCAATATCAAAAGATGGGCTTCTGCCGAAAGTATTCTCGAAAGTACATGACAAGCATGGAGTACCTCACAATGCAACTATCTTTGCCAGTATCATCACCGGACTGATTGCCGGACTATTCCCCCTTCATGTCCTTAGCGAACTTGTATCTATCGGAACTCTGATGGCCTTCACCATTGTATGTATTTCTATTCTGATACTCCGCAAGACTCAACCGAATCTGAAACGTCCTTTCCGTACACCGCTTGTACCGTTTGTTCCGCTATTGGGTGCTGCTATCTGTATAGCACAAATGGTAGCCTTGCCTTGGAGTACGTGGATACGGCTGATAGGCTGGACTGTTATCGGATTTATTATCTATTTCGCCTACGGTATCAGGCATAGTAATCTGAACAATAAGTAAGGGTAGTATTTTCTTATCTGATTCAGATTGCCTACTTTTGTCTACCGAAAAAACATCGTAAGAAGTATGGATAAGAAAGATTTGCGCATCGTCTTTATGGGTACGCCCGAATTTGCTGTAGAAAGCCTCAAAGCATTAGTCGAAAACGAATATAATGTAGTGGGCGTTATCACTATGCCCGACAAGCCCGGAGGGCGTGGACATAAACTGCAACACTCGGCCGTAAAGAAATATGCACTGGAGCAAAACCTTCCACTACTTCAACCCGAAAAGCTCAAAGACGAAACTTTCCTTGCTGAACTAAAAGCATGGAATGCCGACCTGCAAATAGTTGTAGCCTTCCGCATGTTACCCGAAATAGTTTGGGATATGCCACGCTTAGGAACATTTAATCTGCATGGGTCCCTTCTTCCTCAATATCGTGGTGCTGCACCTATCAATTGGGCAATTATCAATGGCGAAAAGAAAACAGGCGTAACCACCTTCTTCCTCACTCACGAAATAGATACAGGAAAGATAATACGTCGTGCTGAAATCGAAATAGGTGAAGATGATAACGTTGGTAAAATATATGATGAATTAATGCATCTGGGAGCCAAACTTGTATGCGAAACTGTAGACTTACTTCTGGAAGATAAGGTTGATGCCATACCTCAGGAACAATTCTTTGTAGATGAAAGCGAGCTAAAGTCTGCCCCAAAAATATTTAAAGATACCTGCCGAATTGATTGGAACCAGCCGGCAAAGAAAATCCACGACTTTGTTAGAGGCCTTTCTCCTTATCCGGCGGCATGGACAACATTACATATTGAAGGAAAAGAACCTCAGACAGTAAAGATATTCACCACTAAGCCTCATATTTCTGACAGCACACTTAAAGTAGGTGAAATAAAGACAGATAATAAAATATATCTTCATATAGGATGTGCCAATGGCTATATTGATGTCAAAGAGCTACAACTCCCAAATAAGAAAGCAATGAAGATAGATGAGCTTTTGCGGGGTCATAAAATAGATGATAACAGCTACTTTGAATAAGGCATATTATCTATTATCTATATTAAATTCTTTATCTTTGTAAGGAAAAATAGTTCAACCTATGCAAAAAGTCATCAAATCCACCGATCTCAATAAAGATTTATCAAACATACTCAGCCAGCTTTCATTCGATAAGTTGTTCATACTAACAGATGAAAATACTGAAAAGCTTTGTTATCCCTTTATCGAGGAAAACGAACAGATTGCTAAAGTCGGAAAAATAGTTATCAAAGCAGGTGATAGCAACAAGAATATAGAAACATTGGCTTCCATCTGGAAGTACTTATCCGAAAACGGGGCCACACGTCACTCCCTGCTTATCAATCTGGGAGGAGGTATGCTGACCGATATCGGCGGATTTGCTGCTGCCAGCTTCAAAAGGGGGATTAAATGCATAAATATCCCCACCACCCTGCTTGGAGCTGTAGATGCTGCTGTAGGCGGAAAAACAGGCATTAACTTCAACGGATTAAAAAACGAAATAGGTGCTTTCGCCCCAGCCGAAACAGTACTTATAGATTCGGTATTCTTCAAGAGTCTCGACCATCAGAATTTCCTGTCCGGCTATGCCGAAATGATAAAACATGGACTAATAGACAGTGATAAAGAATGGCTGGCAACCATCACATTCGATACCGAAGATATAGACTATGATAAGCTGAAACAGCTTGTAGTGGACTCCGTTGCTGTCAAAGAGCGTATAGTGGAAATAGACCCTTTCGAAAAAGGCATACGTAAAGCCCTGAATCTGGGCCATACAATAGGACATGCCTTCGAAAGCCTTTCATACGAACTAAACCGACCAATACAGCACGGCTACGCTGTGGCTTGGGGTACAATATGCGAACTATATCTGTCACATAAGTTTTGTGGTTTCCCTAAAGAGAAACTATACAAAACGGTCTACTTTATCAAAGATAATTATGAAGGATTCTTCTTCGATTGTGATCACTATGAGCAACTTTACGACTATATGAAACACGATAAGAAAAATGAATCAGACACCATCAATTTTACTTATCTCGCCGATGTTGGCAAAGTAGAAATAAACCAAACCGCCTCGAAAGAAGATATCTTCGAAGCGATTGATTTTCTCCGCGAAAGTGTAGGACTTTAATTTATCTGATAAAGAGTGCTTGCTATAAGCTAAAGGCTAATAGCTCTTATCTTACAGGTAATACCTCAATCCAATAATCGTCCGGATCGTTAATAAAGTATAGCCCCATACTGTGGTTTTCGAAGCATACCCAGCCGTTTTCCCTGTGGTATTCGCGTATCTGATCATAATCGCCTTCAACCCGTATGCAAAGATGGCTTTCATTTTCACCCAATTCATACGCTTCCGTATGATCTCTTAGCCATGTCAATTCTAAACGGAACGGACTTACTCCATCACCCAAATATACCAAAACAAAAGAACCATCTCCGGCTTCTTTTCTGGCAACTTCTTTAAGCCCTAATGCCTTACTATAAAACTCCAGACTCTTTTTCAGGTCCGTTACATTTATATTGAAATGATCAAATCTCCCTTTTATTTCCATAACATTGATATTTAATTATTTGAATCTCGTTTTCAATTAAAAAGTGACAACCAACGGTCGACGGAACGAAGTGTAGTCAAATGTGACACTTTTCGTATACTTTTTTATTCCTTATTATTGTTACTTTTTTGTTTTTCTATATAGATAAACTTACCAATCTTTTATAATAACCAACACTCAAAGTTAAAAGAAAGTTCCGATCAAATTATTTCATCTCCCCACTTTTATTGTATTTTAGTATCGTATAACCAACACCTAACAAACCAAAACAATATGGATACAAAACAACCTTTTTGCATCAATCTGGAAAACAACCTTATAGTAGCGATATTCAACAACGAGATAGAAGAGCTTCTCGACTATGCAATGGATGCAGGAGATCCATTCTGGTATATTATGGGTACAGATGCATGGTTCGAATTACAGGAAATAGGTGGTAAACAAACCCTTGTAGCCACCACTTACGACAAAACCTATTTTAAATGCCCTGTTAGCGAAGATATACTCAAAATCCTAAACTCATCGGAAGAAAAGGGTATTCTCCTTATCAATTCAGAACAGCCCTTTACCCCTCAGGATATACTTGAAAATTTAAATCCTGACTCTGAAGAAGAGGCTGTAAGTGAATGGATAGAACAACAGGTAGAACAAGGTAAAAATATGACAGGGCTTATATTCTGTTACTATACAGAAGAAGATAAAAAGAGATATCATGGAGATTAACCTCCATGATATTTCTTTACTACACACACAACTTATTATTATAGGGTTATACCCCAAATATTTTTCATATTACTTTTTGCAGTATCCCACACTTCTTCGCTTCGTCCATCCAATATTAGTTTAATCATTGCTTCTGCAAAGCCTTTTATTTGATCAAATTCTATTTTCGGAGGCATTACCAACGCATTTGGATCAGTAAATACATTCACTAATACAGGACCCGGCGTTGCAAATGCTTGCAAAATAGTTTGCTCCACTTCTTCGGGTTTAGATACAGAAAAACCTTTTATCCCCATAGCTTCCGCTATCTTCACAAAATCAGGATTATACATTTCTGTCTGCCAGTCCGGCAACCCTGCCACTTCCATTTCCAGCTTCACCATACCCAATGACCTATTATTGAAAACAACTAATTTTATAGGCAAATTATATTGAACAATAGTTGCCAGGTCGCCCATCATCATAGACAAGCCTCCATCGCCGCAAATAGCTACAATCTGCTGATTGGGACGCGCAAAAGCCGCACCAATAGCCATCGGCATGGCATTAGCCATAGAGCCGTGATTGAACGACCCAAGCATTTCACGTTTTCCTGTAGCATTAAGATAACGTGCTCCCCACACGCAACACATACCCGTATCTACAGTAAAGATGGCATTATCATTTGCTATTTCATCTATAACCATAGTTACATACTCAGGAGCAATACTTCCTTCCGAACCTGTTTTTTCTCCCAGAGAACGCATATGATCCTTCACTTTATCATATAGGTGTAATTGTTTCTTTAAGAAAGAATCATCCGATTTTTCCTTAATCAGAGGTAAGAGAGCTTCAAGTGTATCTTTAATATCTCCTCCCAAACCAATATCGACCTTTGCGCGGCGCCCTATTCGCTCGGGGCGTAAATCTATCTGCACAATTTTTGGTTTCTCAGGCATAAAACTTGTGTAAGGAAAATCCGTTCCTAAAAGAATTAATAAATCCGATTCGTGCATAGCCGCAAAAGCCGAAGGCATTCCCAACAGCCCTGTAATACCTACCTCATATGGATTATCATATTGTATAGCCATTTTCGACTTGAAGCTATACCCTATAGGGGCTTTTATCTTTGCTGCTAACTGCACAGCCTCATCGTGTGCATTTTTTGCACCCAATCCACAATAAATAGTAACCTTATTAGACGAGTTGATCAGTTTTGCCAGTTTTTGTAGTTCACTATCTGCCGGACGATAAATACTCTTACCGGGGAGTACAAAGGAAGCTGTAGGGCTTTCCACTGCTTTATTTGCTGCTAAATCTCCGGGTAAACCTAATACCGAAACTTCACTTTTCTGAATAGTATGTTGAAGCGCAGCCTGCAACATTCTCGAAAACTGAATAGGAGTTACAGGGAGTTGATTATATCCGCTGCAATCGTCGAACAGTTTAATTGTATTTGTTTCCTGAAAATATGAAGTTCCAAATTCTGTAGAGGGGCAGGTTGAAGCTATCACAAACACAGGAGCATTACTACGATGGGCGTCATAAACACCATTTATAAGATGTACATGTCCCGGTCCGCTACTTCCGGCACAGCAGGCAATACCATTAAGCTGCGCTTCGGCTGCTGCTGCAAACGCCCCTGTTTCTTCGTGGCGCACATGTACCCATTTTACATCTTTTTGTTTTCTTACAGCATCGTTTACCTCATTCAGGCTATCCCCTGTTACTGCATAAATCCGTTTTATCCCAGCCTGATGAATGGTTTCCACCAGTTGTTCTGCAACTTTCTTACTCATATCTTATATTATTTTTATGTATTAGTCTGTGAATATCAGATCATATACAGTTTATAACGTCAGGATATGAATGTTTGTTTAACTAAAAAAATTATTTGGTTTTAATGTTTTGTACAGCCCAATCAGATATTGCTTTAATATAAGGAACCATATCTTTCCCCAACTGGGTTAATTCATATTCTACCTTCGGAGGTACTTCGGGATATACTGTTCTTGATACGAATTCATCATCTTCGAGTACACGCAAAGTCGAAGACAATACTTTCAGGGATATACTATCTATACAATCCGATAGCTCATTGAAACGCATTACACCATTTTCGAACAGCGTAGTAATAATCAAGATAGACCATTTATCGCCAAACCTATCCATCACCACCCTGAAAGGGCAACGCTCAGTGCATAGCTTTTTTTTCTGAAAATCTTTTGTCATAAGCTATTCATATTCAGTATTACTAACCTTGGGGTTATATGCGAACCTCAACGTAACTTATTGTATTTTAGGATATTTAGTTTTAATTTCGTCATTCAAATGTACAATATTCCAATCAAATATAAACATCAAATTATAACAATTATGAATATAGAATACAGAAACACACAAGACTTTAATGCCAAAGACTTACAAGATTTATTCCTGTCTGTCGATTGGTCATCAGGACATTATCCTGACAAATTAGTAGTTGCTATGAAAAATACAGGCTCTGTATTCTCGGCTTGGGACGGCGATAAACTGATAGGGCTTATCAGCGCAATGGATGATGGTATAATGAATGCTTATATACATTACCTTCTGATAAATCCAGAATATCAGGGTAAAGGGATAGGTAAGCATCTAGTAAATCTGATGACAGAAAAATATAAAGACTATCTCCGAATTATACTTATTGCTTACGAAAAAGAAGTTCCATTCTATGAAAATTGCGGACTGAAAGCCGGAGAAGAAAAAGTACCAATGTTTATTACTTCTCTCTGGACTTAAAATTTCGGGGTTTATTTATCAAAACCTCAAAATTATAACAAAAAACAAAGAAAGGCTATTCTTTTCCTTAGAGGAAGAATAGCCTTTCTTTATCTTCAAAAATCTACTGGAAATGAATGCAATAATTAGCAAATTCATGTTAAAAGGAGTTACTAATAAAGTATACATTATTTAAGAATTATATTTGTAGGATAAATTTTTTACTATATTTGTGGTCTCTACGGAGTGTAAGTGTTCACGTAAACGAAAGGAAATGGGTAAACTATATGTAATACCTACACCGGTAGGTAATTTGGAGGATATCACCTTTAGAGCCATTCGGTTACTGAAAGAAGCCGATCTCATTCTGGCAGAAGATACCCGCACCACAGGGATTCTGCTAAAGCATTTTGAAATCCAGAACAAAATGCAATCTTATCACAAATTTAACGAACATAAAACGGTAGCACACATAGTGGATTTGCTGAATGCCGGTAGCAATATTGCTTTAGTATCAGATGCTGGTACCCCCGGTATATCAGACCCCGGTTTTCTGGTTGTACGTGAATGTGTCAAAGAAGGAATTGAAGTCGAATGCCTTCCCGGAGCTACGGCATTCGTTCCGGCATTGGTATCGTCAGGTATTCCATCCGACCGTTTTTGTTTCGAAGGCTTTTTGCCTCAGAAAAAAGGGAGAATGACACGCTTGAAGATTTTGTCGGAGGAAACTCGTACAATCGTGTTCTATGAGTCACCTCACCGGGTATTGAAAACATTGACGCAATTGGCTGAATATATGGGTGAAGATCGCTATGCAGCCACTTGTCGCGAGATATCCAAAAAGTTTGAAGAAACCCGCAGGGGTAGATTAAACGAATTAATATCTTACTTTTCAGTGAACGAACCTCGAGGAGAATTTGTTATAGTACTGTCTGGAAAAGACCAATAAAAAAAAGAAAAAAATTAACAAATTAATTATAAGTGTATGAAAAAACTAATTGTAGCATGCTTATGCCTGATGGCAATGGCTTCATGTAATGTGAAAAATTCGGATGAATACAAAAGATTGCAGGCCGAAAGGGATTCTTTGATGCAGGTTAGCGGACAAAGTAATGCCGAACTTTCTGAAGTAAACAGCTTAATAGAAGAAATAGAAAATAACTTTAATCAAATAAGGGAAGCTGAAAAATACCTGACTATCGAATCTAAAAATAAAGGAGAGATGTCTAACGATACGAAGAGCCGTATCAAAGACAACTTCGAGATGGTACAGGAAATTATAAAGAAAAACAAAGCCGAACTTGACAAATTGAATCAACGTTTAAAAAACAGTACAGGTCAGAGCGCAACTCTGAAAAATACTGTAGAACGCCTGAATAAGGAATTGATAGAAAAAGCAAACTCTATATCTGAATTGCAAACAGTATTGGCTTCACGCGATGCTCAGATTGCAACACTTCAGACAGATGTGAAAGCATTAGCCGAAAATGTTGATCAACTTTCAACTCAGACAGCTGAACAAGCTGCTAAGATCAAAGAGCAGGATAAAGAACTAAACACTGCATATTACATGTTTGGTACATCTAAAGAACTGAAAGAAGCGAAAGTACTGAAAGGTGGATTCCTAGCTTCTCCAAAAATTCTGAACGAAGGTATCGAAAAGAGCAAATTTATTGCAGTAGATATGCGTGATGTTCAAAGTATCCCTGTCTATGACAAGAAAGCTAAAATATTGTCTGATCACCCTAGCGACAGTTATACTTTAGAAAAAGATTCGAATAATAAGATCACTATTAAGATTACAGACTATAAGAGATTCTGGAGCCTTACTAAATTCTTAATTGTTGAGGTGGGATAATCAGGAAATCTTATCTATAAAATAGAAGATAAAAGCCGGCAATAGCCGGCTTTTGTTATATACATTTATCCATAATACAGACAGAAAATGGAAGATAATTATACTCTTTAATTTCTACTTCTTCAAAACCTAGCTTTCTGTACCAATTTTTTAATCGGATATTTGAATTTATCAAGCCTACAGATATCTTACTACCCCCCTGCTTTTTTATCTTTTCTGTAGCAAAATCCATCAACTCTCGTCCTATATTATTATGTCTGAATTCGGGAGTAACAGCTAGTTTTTCAATATAGTATAATAATGCATCCCTTGATGATTTTTCAACAGCAATAAAACCGATTACCTGTCCATTATTCTCATAATAGTAAAATTGCCTCTTCTCAGTCAACTGCGATTTCAAACCATCAGCCGATACAAAAGCATTATTAGTCGGCGCGGTCTCTTTAGTAAATCCAAATTCTTTTGCAACTGTAGAAAAAGAATCATTCAACAATTGGCTAAACACCTTAAAATCGTCAGATAATGTAACTTCCTTTATCATAATCTAAATATGTGAAACCTTCTTTCTTTGCACCAGACATAACAATCCTAAAGCCGTAAGCAACCCATTAAACAACAATATTTCGTACCCTACCTTATATCCATATTTTTGTAATAGAGCATACTCTAAGGCATAACTGATAACAGGCGCAAGAACACAAACTATCGGTACGAACTTATCACGGATATTTACCTTAGAAAACAACCCGAAAAAGAACAATCCTAACAAAGGCCCATAAGTATATGAAGCCACCTTATAGATAGTATCCAATATATTCTCCTGATGAATATAATTAATAGCCAATATCACCAACAAGAAAGCAAAACTAACAGCCACATGTACTTTTTTCCGTGTCTTTTTAGCTTTCGCAGCATCCTCCCGTTTTATATCCAGCAGATCAACACACACTGTTGTTGTCAAGGCGGTAAGCGCTGAGTCAGCACTCGAAAAAGCAGCCGCAATAATACCTATTGTAAAGAAGATCAATACAGGCAAGCCCAGATACTCGGTCGCCAACACAGGCAATATCTGATCCGATTGTTCCGGCAGAACGACATTAAATTGAGAGGCAAATACCAGGAGTAATATACCTAAAGACAGGAATAACAGATTGATAGGCGTAAAAGCAAAACCATAAGTAATCATATTTTTCTGAGCATCTTTCAGGCTGCGACACGTCAGGTTTTTCTGCATCATATCCTGATCAAGGCCTGTCATAACAATAGTGATGAATATACCACTCAGAAATTGTTTGAAAAAATTCTGCTTCGATGCCCAATCATCAAATACGAATATACGTGAATGTTCATTAGTACTTATAGTACTCACAATCTGAGGGACATTCATATCCATCATAGAGGCTATCTGCCATATAATAAGAGCTGCTCCCAGCACCAGACAAATGGTCTGCAATGTATCGGTCCATATAATAGTACGGATTCCGCTACGAAATGTATAACCCCATATTAATAATATAATACCTGTCACAGTCACATAAAAGGGAATATTCCACTGATCGAATACCAATGTCTGCAATATCATCGCTACCAAATAGAGACGGGCTGCAGCACCTATTATCTTGGATAGGATGAAAAAGGAAGCACCTGTTTTATATGAACGCTTGCCAAACCGTTGTTCCAAATAGCCATATATAGTTGTCAGGTTCAACTTATAGTAGAGGGGTAACAAAACAAAGGCTATTATAAAATAGCCAACAGTAAACCCGAAAACCATCTGCATATATGTCATATCGAATTTACCGACCATCCCCGGCACCGAAACAAATGTGACACCTGAGATAGAAGTGCCAACCATCCCAATGGCAACAACAATCCATGGCGATTGCCTGTTACCCAAAAAGAAAGCTTCATTATCGCTGTTCTTCTTGCTTGTAATATAAGATACAATGAGTAAAATACTGAAATAAATAACTATAACCAGTAGAATAGATGCTCCCATAAGTGGAATTTATTTCTAATGAAAAATGACTGACAAATATACAATTTTCTGACATATAAACTGCCTTTAAATAATGTTGCTTTAAGCCTGAAACTGACAAAAAGTCCTGCTAAAATGTTAAAATTAGAATAAAGATTTATCCCTCGGTTAAAAGTGTTAAAAAACAGGATAGGACAGCACTAAATGTATCATTTTTGTGTTTAAATTTGAAATCAAAGTAAAATCAAAAAAGAATAATTATAAACAAATAAAAGACTTGCATATGAAAAAATTCTGGAAAAATATTTCTACTTATGCAATCGTTGCATTAGTAAGTATAGGAGCTACATATGGTATGTATACCTACATGGAAGGACGTAAAGGATACAGCTCCGCAGATATTTACAACTATGGATCAGACTTTAAACAAGAGGGTGTCCATTTAGCTTCACTTACAGCTGAAGGATACCCTGACTTTACAAAAGCAGCAGAAAATTCGATTCATGCCGTAGTGCATATCAAATCGACAGTAAAAGCACAAGCCTCGCAAGGACAAGGGCAACGCCGGATGATAGATCCTTTTGAATATTTCTTTGGATTTGGCGATCGTGGCGGAAGTGATTATGGCAATCCTCAACCAAGTGTAGGATTCGGATCGGGTGTGATTATTTCGAAAGACGGGTACATTATTACGAATAACCACGTAATAGACAAAGCCGACGAAATAGAAGTAACACTAAACGACAACAGAAAGTACAATGCTAAGATGTTGGGTACCGACCCGCAAACAGATATTGCATTACTTAAGATAGAAGGTGACGAATTCCCTTATATACCATTCGGAAATTCAGACAATCTGAAAGTAGGAGAATGGGTATTAGCAGTAGGTAACCCTTTCAACCTGACATCGACAGTAACAGCCGGAATAGTTAGTGCTAAAGGACGTGGTAACATCGGTTCTAGCGGCCCCGGAAATATCCAGTCATATATTCAGACAGATGCTGCTATCAACCGTGGTAACAGTGGTGGAGCATTGGTAAATACAAATGGTGAACTGGTAGGTATCAATACAGCAATCTATTCCCAGACAGGCGACTTTGCCGGATACGGATTTGCCGTACCTGTTTCCATAGCAGGGAAAGTAGTAGCCGACATTAAAGAATTCGGAACAGTGCAACGTGCTGTGCTTGGGGTGATGATCCAAGATATTTCGGTAGCTAAAGAGGCTGAGCCTGAAAAGACAAAAGAGCTGAAAATTAACGAGGGTGTATATGTTGGCGGATTTGCCGAAATGAGCCCGGCTAAACAAGCTGGAGTAGAAGAAGGTGACGTAATCACATCTATCAACGGAACTAAAGTACGCAACGTAAGCGAATTGCAGGAACAAGTAAACAAGTTCCGCCCGGGCGATAAAGTGAAAGTAGCTATCAAACGCGGAAACTCGGATAAGACATTCGATATTACACTTAAAAATAGTTCAGGTAGCACATCTGTAGTAAAGAAAAGCGATGCTATAGGGAGTGCGGGAGCTGCATTTAAGGAATTGACAGCCGAAAAGAAAAAACAATTAGGTATTAGCTATGGCGTTGAAGTGACAGGAGTAGACAACTCCGGAAACTTCCACAAAGAAGGAATACAAAAAGGATTTATCATCCAAAAGATAAACAATCAACCAGTTTCTACAGTTAGCGAAGTAGAAAAAATAATAAGCGCTACAGCTAACGGACAAGATAAAGTATTGTTTATCTCAGGTATTACAGCTAATGGAAGTAAGAAATATTATGCAGTAGACTTAGGTGACTAATCAAGTAACTGTGTATTAACATCAAATAACGCTTAAGCCAGAAACATTTAGCTTGCTTAAGCGTTATTAATATACAAACGGATACAACAAACTTTATAAACTAAATGCGAATCAGTAAATTATTTGAAGATTATTTAACTAGGAGTACCATGCAATTTCATTGGTAATTAGTGCAATATGTCCTTATTTTTTACTATATTTGCAAACATTTTTTTGAGGGATTTTAACATATATATTTATATATGAGGCAGTTAAAGATTACAAAGTCAATTACGAATCGTGAAAGCGCATCTCTGGACAAGTATTTACAAGAGATTGGTCGCGAGGATCTGATTACGGTTGAGGAGGAAGTTGAATTAGCTCAGGCCATTAAAAAGGGCGACCGGGCAGCACTGGAGAAACTTACAAGAGCAAATCTCCGGTTTGTGGTTTCCGTTGCCAAACAGTATCAAAATCAAGGGCTGAGTCTTCCCGACTTAATCAATGAAGGTAACCTTGGACTTATTAAGGCTGCTGAAAAATTCGACGAGACAAGAGGTTTTAAATTTATCAGTTATGCAGTATGGTGGATACGCCAGTCTATATTGCAGGCTTTGGCAGAACAATCGCGTATTGTACGTTTGCCACTCAATCAGGTAGGATCGCTGAACAAGATCAGCAAAGCATTCTCTAAATTTGAGCAGGAAAACGAGCGCAAACCTTCTGCAGAAGAACTAGCCGAGCAACTGGACATTCCTGTTGATAAAATTGCCGACTCGCTGAAAGTTTCAGGACGCCACATCTCAATGGACGCTCCTTTTGTTGAAGGAGAAGACAACAGTCTGTTGGATGTACTTGTAAACGACGATGCTCCAATTGCTGACCGTACGTTGATAAACGAATCGCTCCAACAGGAGATCGACCGTGCACTATCAACATTGACAGAAAGGGAAAGCGAAATTATCAAGATGTTCTTCGGTATAGGGTACCAGGAAATGACCCTTGAAGAAATTGGCGATAAATTTCAATTGACACGTGAACGTGTACGTCAAATCAAAGAGAAAGCAATTAAGCGCCTTCGCCAAAATTCACGAAGCAAATTACTAAAGAGTTACTTAGGTTAAATAAATTAATCTGACGATACGAATTAAATAGGAGCTGTTCTGAAAAGAACGGCTCCTTTTTTTATTATAAGTATTCAATATTATAAGCCCTCATCTAACCCAGAATCCGATAAAAACGAGAAAACACTATCTTTGTACTATATATTATACAAAGCAGATATGATAATACTGGAAACAGAAAGACTGATACTAAGAGAATTAGAACAAAGTGATTTTACTGACACATGCCTTTTATTACAAGACCCTGTTGTAATGTATGCATACGAAGGTGCATTCAACAAACAGGAGGTACAGGAATGGCTCGACAAGCAATTAAAAAGATACCATGACGACGGATTCGGTCTATGGGGCGTAGTAGAAAAGGATAGCGGAGAACTTATCGGTCAATGCGGTATAACATATCAGGAATACGAAGGCAAACAAATACCGGAAATAGGATACTTATTACGAAAAGAATTTTGGCACAAAGGATATGCAACCGAAGCAGCCATAGCTTGCAAAGAGTATGCCTTTAAAGCACTTAATTTCAACAAAATATATTCTATTATACGAGATACGAATACAGCATCACAAAGAGTAGCACAACGAAATGGAATGATCCCTACAGCTACCTTCATCAAACATTATAGGGGAATAGATATGCCTCATATACTTTTTTGCAAATCTAAAAATCTGTTATAAATATTGATTATTTATTAATCGGATATAGTCAAGATTTTTTTGTTAATTTTTTAATAATATATTTGGCGCTCCTAATATATGACTTGACTTGTTGTCCTATGAATGTAAAGAGAAATATTTCCAGTTTTTTCTCTAAGCCCATCTTCACAGATAAAAGATTCTTATTCTTTCTTTGGGCATTGATGGCGGTAATCGGAGGGCTCAAAGCTACACGGATACACAATAATTACCGTATTTTCAAAGGTGTATTTTATCATACACTCGAACAGCTGAACCTCTATGCTTCCTATCCTACCGAGCATCACGATGTAAATCATTATGGGCCGTTTTTCAGCGTAGTAATAGCACCCTTTGCCCTTATGCCCGACCGGCTAGGACTTACACTTTGGGCTATAGCTATGATAGCATGCTTGTTTATTGCTATATATTACCTTCCTATTGAGTGGAAAACCAAATGTGTATTTTACTACGTACTACTAGCTGAGGTATATATGTGTGCGATGAACTGTCAGACTAATGGGTTGATTGCAGCGCTCCTTATAGGAAGTTTACTATGTTTACGAAAAGAAAAGGAATTGTGGGCGGCCTGCTTTATAATGTTTGGCACCTTTATCAAATTGTATGGAATAGTGGGGCTTGCTTTCTTCTTTTTCTCTAAGCATAAAGGAAAGTTTATTGCCTATCTGGTACTATGGGCAGCTATATTCTTTGTGTTGCCTATGCTCATTTCGTCTCCTTCGTTTGTCATTCAAAGCTATGTGGACTGGTATAACGAACTTGTCAACAAAAATATAGAAAACATAACCAACTGGTCGCAAGATATATCAGCCATAGGACTAGTTAGGCGTATATCCGGAATGTTCGATATGTCTGCTTTACTGATAATCGTTCCTGGCATATTTCTCTTCTTACTACAATATATTAATGTTAGATACTATAAGGATATGAAATTCCAGTTGGGAATATTGGCTTCAACCTTATTGTTTGTCGTACTTTTCAGTACAGGATCAGAAAAAGAAACATATATAATTGCCCTGACGGGAGTATGTATCTGGTATGCTATACAAGAAGACTATAAAGCCCGGAAATGGGCGTTCTGTATACTTATATTTACTGCTTTGTGGACTTACTTGACAAGCTCACACATATTCCCGAAAAGTATTAGGGTTGAATTTTTCAACCGATATGCCCTGAAAGCTTTGCCATCCCTTGTCGTCTGGCTTGTGTTGGCCTACCAGCTTATACGCTACCCTAAATTCTCTAAACAAACCAAGTAAAAAGAACTGTATGAATAAGAAGATTTCCATTGTATTATGCAGTTACAATGAAGCTTTGAATTTACCTACCGTAGTTGAAGCGATTCACCACTATGTAGACCCTTTAGGTTACCAGCTGGAAATTGTTATAGTTAATGATGGCAGCTCCGACAATTCGTCGCAGGTAATCAGCGAAATGAGACGTAAGGATCCTTCTATATACTATATTGAGTTTTCGCGCAACTTCGGACATCAACAGGCATTAAGAGCCGGAATAGACCATGCTACGGGAGATTGTATCATATCGATGGATGCAGATATGCAACATCCACCACGACTGCTGCCCAAATTTATAGAAAAATGGAAAGAAGGCTATAATGTTGTATACACCCGTCGGCAAGAAGACAAAAGCCTGCCTAAATTCAAGCGGCTTACATCCTCCTTATTCTATAAAATAATAAATTATTTGTCCGACCTGAAGCTAGAAGACGGTTGTGCCGATTTTCGTCTCATAGACCGAAAAGTAGCTAATGTAATCAAGTCTGTAAAAGAAGATGAGCTTTTTGTACGTGGCTTTGTCAACTGGGTTGGGTTCAAGCAATACTGTATGGATTATATTCCTGATAAAAGACTATTTGGCAGCACAAAATATACATTCAAAAAAATGCTTCATATGGCAACTCAGGGAATTTTGTCTTTTAGCACAAAGCCTTTAAGGCTTGCCCTGTATGTCGGATTTATTATCAGTATGATATCTTTTGTTGTTTTTATTCCGTATGGTATTGGTAGTTTCTTTTTTAAGCATACCATTTCGGGATGGGCTTCGCTGACCAGCATTGTAGCCTTTCTGGGGGGATTTATATTGTTTGTGCTGGGGCTTATAGGACTGTATATCGGACGTATTTTTAACCAGATAAAAGGTTTCCCATCCTATGTTGTAAAAAATACGAATATGAATAAAACGGTTGTTCATCACTCAAGAGAAATACATACACATGATACTATTAAGTTTTGATATAGAAGAATTCGAAATGCCTCGCGAATATGGTGATCCTATTCCTTTCGATGAACAAATACGTATCTCCACAGAGGGCACAAGTAAAATACTAGACCTGCTAAAAAAGCACAATATCTGTGCTACATTCTATACAACAGCCAATTTTGCCCTTCACTCAAAGGCTATTGTGGAGCGTATTGTAGCAGAAGGCCACGAACTGGCTTCACATGGTTATTACCACGATCACTTTAAGGCTGAGCATCTGAAGCAGTCAAAAGATGCTTTGGAAGAGCTAACGGGTGCCACAGTAAAAGGATACCGCATGGCTCGTATGGCTCCTGTTCCCGAAGATGAAGTTTTTAAAGCAGGCTATATATACAACTCGTCCATCAATCCTACCTTTCTACCGGGGAGATATAATAAACTGAACGAACCAAGAACTTTCTTCAAACGGGATGGTGTATGGCAGATACCTGCATCGGTAACGCCTTTGCTGCGTTTCCCTCTCTTCTGGATATCTTTCCACAATCTTCCTGTAGGATTATATTGCAGTCTGGCAAACCGGGTAATCAGGAAAGACGGCTATCTGAATATCTATTTCCATCCGTGGGAGTTTATGCCAATAGGCCCAAAGAACAAGTATAATTTCCCTTTTTATGTAACTCGGAATACTGATAAGAAAATGGTTGATCGCCTCGAGAAGTTCATCCTATGGGCAAAAAGTAAAAACTATCAATTTGGTAAAACGTATAATCTGATAAAAGACAAGAGCGAATAACAGACAAGAAATATTCAATCAATAATACATTTTTCTTCGATAGATATCCCAAACAATGCAAAATCGTATTTCACAGGATCTTCACTATCCAATCCTCTGAGATTATCTGTAAGTTCCTGTGCTGCCCGCCAATCGGGCTTATCGCGATATAGCAATCCCAGTTTTCGTGCGGTGCGTTCTACATGCAGATCGAGAGGGCATATCAGGTCTGTCATCCGTGGCTTCTCCCATATACCAAAGTCCACACCATTATTATCTTTTCTTACCATCCACCGCAAATACATATTCAGGCGCTTACATGCCGATTTCTGAAGCGGAGATGGTATATGTTTCCCTGTTCGCTTGGGAGCGTCAGGATGAGAAAAGAAATAGGAACGAAAATAGTTCAAACCTTCTTCCACGCTCATATCAGCTTCCGGAAAAAAAGCCTCTTCCAGGCTATCTGAGTTTTTATAATGCCGTTTCATAAAATCAACACAATACAGTAAATCGGTATCATTAAAAGTACGGTGCTTAAAGCCAAGAAGCCTTTTTAAATCCGTCTCACTATGCCCTGTAATAAACTCGTAAGGCTTATCATCCATCCGTTTGCCTAGCTCCATACTTTTATTGATAATGGTTTTGCGCTGCCCCCACGCAAATATAGAAGCAAAAAATCCCATTATCTCAATATCCTGTTTTACAGTATAACCATGAGGCACACAAATAGGATCATTAACAATAAAAGAAGGTGTATTATATTGTTCAACCTTGCGGTCGAGAAATTCTTTCAAATCAAATAATCTATTACTACTCACTACAATTATTTTATGTATTACAGGCGCAAAGATACAAAAGAAAAAGCCGGAACTTCAATTCCGGCACACTACTTAACAAGTCTCTTGATTTTACTTATCGATTCTTAAAAAATTACCATCTTTATCGAATTCCAATTCGGTTCTGTTGGTAAGTTCTACCTCGAAACCAAATGTTTCTTTATTGATTTCTGTGATATTCTGACCTGCATAATTTGCAGTAACATAATCCGGTATTGCAACAGGCACAAGATCAATAACACTCGGAGGGAGTGCCGTTCCATTACCATCCACATCGTCCCATACCCCATCGAGAGTAAAATCGATATCGAAACCGTTTTTCAGATATACATCATAACTGTCGTTATCTTTTTCTACAAGTCTTGCTTCCTGTCCCGGAAAATAAGTTATCAAAAACTCCTGAGCATTTTCCGGCAAATCATTTACTGTAACTTTTACATCATCGTCGTCATCGCTACATGCTACAAATGCAGTAGTAGCAAGGATTAGTGTAAGTGCAAATAATAATTTTTTCATCTTCTTTATTTTTTATGTTAGTCTACAATCTCTTTTATAAAAGTACCTTGTGGAGTAAATGTCGCTTTTACATCCACATATTCCCTGTCGAGCTCAACTACATAGAAAGTTTCAGTACCTTTCACTACCTTTTTAATATCATCAAACTTACTATCAGGATATTTATCCATAGCTGCATTTATTATTATTGCAGGTAGTTCTGCTTCCGATATCTCATAAGAATACATCAACAGGTTACCATCAGCATCGTAATATGCCTTACAATCGGTTCTGCCTATCTCGAATTCTACCTCATACAAATTGGCTGCTACTTCCCAGTCTATATCTCTCGATCCCGGAAAATCTTTCACAACAGCATTCTGAAGAGTTGATGTAGGGCGTATATCTTTCGACTTTACTCCTTTATGTGCCTTTACCATTTTTGCAATTTCTTCATTTGAGTACTTAGCCGAGATAGTTGGATTGGGAAGTTGTGCTACTGCCGGTTGGCAAGCGACAAAACCTATAAAAGCTAGTAAGAATAGTTTTGATATATATTTCATCTTTGTAATATTTTTTAGTTTAATATATTGCAAAGATGAAGGAGTAAATCTGAAAAGAATTGGGAAAAGTAGAGAAGTAAAGAATAAAATTTTGTTAATTATGGGAATCTGTATTTAGATTATATATTCTTTTAATTTATGCATAAAAGCAATCTTTGTCTTGATATTGCTATCTTTGCATTTAACTAACGCACCCTCCCGGGTTTGTTAATACTTTTGGCATTGCCCAAAAGTATTCAAAAGGCTAGTGCTGAGTCCCTCGGCGACCTGTCATCGATTCGTCGGCTGAATCAAACCTACGGGCTATCGCCCCGTTTGATTCTACGCCGCCTTCACCGGACAGGTGCCCGCCTGCGGAACTCTATGCACGGGAAGCTGACGCACGACAAGACCTAGTCTATCCATTCCTCTCTCTTGTTGTGGCTTTGCCTCAGCGCCGTTAGGCGAGTGTGCGGGGCACCCACCCATCGAAGAGGGCGTAGAATGAAGTGGGGGTGCTGTTTTACAAATCGTCCGAATTATCAGAAGAATTGGTTTTAGCTTCACTTCATTCAGCCGTCAAGATGATGGTGGGTCGGACAGCGAGGCGGGGCGCTAAAGAGTTTTTGGTTACTTTTGGGGCTTTGGCCAAAAGTGACGCAAGCAATCTTCGATTGCGCGCAGGATAAAAGAATAGAACATATATTTTCAACCTAATTCCTTATTTTAGGAAATATCAGAGTGAAGATGTGCATATCTCCCTTATATAGATATGTGATATCAAAATTGTAGACTTCTATGATTGTTTTAACAATAGACAAACCGAGTCCCGAAGAGGTAGAAGATACATAACGTTGGAAAATATCTTTTCCTTCTGCCAGAGGTGATCCATTATTAGCTATGGTCATACTGTCTGTACCAAAACATATCTTTATATTTCCACCTTTTATATTATAATTGACCGCATTTTTCATAAGGTTATTAGCCATTATATAAGCCAGATCCTTATTCATATTCACTTTAAGTAAATTCTCTCTGCCTTCTACGGTCAATGATAATTCTTTATGCTCAATCATATCTTCGAAATTATTAAGAACCTCCTTAAATATATCAACAATATCTATGTCCTGATTATCTGTAAACTGCTTATTCTTTATTTTCGATAAGAGAAGCAGGGTACTATTAAGTCTTTTCATCCGAGCTAAGGAAGTCAATATCGTATTCATTTCTTCTAATTGATACCGAGAGAGTTTTTCATTATTCATAAACAACTCCAGCTTACTCATTGCTACTGCAAGTGGCGTCTGCATTTCGTGTGAAGCATTCTCTATAAAATTCTTCTGTTCATTGAATACTTTAATATTGTCTTCGAGCAGATTTTTAACCGAATCATTCAGAATCTTATATTCAGCGATATTACTGGGAGCAAAAGATATCATCTGGTTTTTATCCAAACGAAAACTATGTAATTTTTCTAATAGTTGATAAAACGGCTTGTTGGCCTTATTTATAATTATCTTATTTACAACTATCATCGCTATACTCAAACCTAACCAGAGAGAGATGATAAGATAAAGCATATTTTTTACAAGGTCGTCCCTCTCCACTGTCGATGTAAAAAATTTCAACTTATAATACTGCCCATCCTGCACGCAATAAAAAGCAGTAGTAAGCATACGTACTTCCTCCTCCTCTTCTTCGGTTACAAAATAGACCATTGATGTAGAGTAAATTTCTTTAAAGTCTTGAGCTTCTGCTTCCGATGTTTGTTCTACATGTATGTTTAGTGGATTATGCTTTTTCATATCCGTCACAAAATCGGGCGAACGGTTTGCCTGATAAATAAACTCTTGTTTCAAGTTATTCAATCCTTCATCAATTCCGTCATGTATTTCTCTCATCTGAATAACGAAATATATGGCAGACCATATAAGCATAACCAGTATAAAAATTCCGGAGAGTCTGATAGTTAAGAAATCAACCAGTTTCATATTGTCATTTTATATCCTACTCCATAAACATTGTCGATAGAAACAGAAGCACCGTTATCTTTCAGTTTCTTTCTGAGATTCTTCATCTGGGCATATACAAAATCAAAATTGTCTGCTGAATCTATATTATCACCCCAAACATGTTCGGCTAGCACCTCTTTAGTTATCAATCGGTTCTGATTAGTAGCGAAAAAGCACAATATATCAAATTCTTTGCGGTTAAACTTCATTTCCTTTCCCGCCATATAAACAAGATGCCGATTGAAATCAATTGTAATATTACCTAATGAAATTGTATCTTTTCCATCCAGTTGTTTTCTACGTAACACGGCTTTTATACGTGCATGCAGCTCCGCCAAATGAAATGGCTTTGTCAGATAATCGTCAGCACCAAGATCGAGACCAGTAATCTTATCTTCAAGTGAATTTTTGGCAGAAATTATAATTGTATTGCTTCCAATACCTTTCTGCTTCATATCCTCTAGTATCTTCAATCCACTGCCCCCCGGCAAAGAAATATCGAGAAGTATACAATCATATTCATATAGGTTCACCTTTTCGATCCCCGACATATAATCTGTAGCCGACTCTACCACATAATTCTCCGATAACAAAAACGTTTCGACAGACTTCAATAACTCATACTCATCCTCAATTACTAAAATCTTCATAATTTTCAATAAGTAAATTATCAAGTATAAAGATAGCTAAAAATGTTATCTTTGCCCTTAAGCAACATAAAACAACCGGAATATGGAAACTATAGCACAACAAATAATTGACTTTACAATAGAATGCCTCGAAATAAAAAGAAAAGAATTATCTGACACTCCACAAAAAATCGTCAGACGCACAACAATGCAGGCAGGCGTTATAGATTCGATGAAACTAACCTTCAAAAATAAGAATAAAGAATATTTTCTCGAAGTAGAAACTGGTTACAAAAAATATACAAGAAAGGAGATTCCCGGACTCGAAACTCTTTCGCAAGAAGAAATAGAAAATACTTTAGTTCCATTATTGAAGAAAATGGCAGAAGATAAAATTGTAGCATCATATGATAATGATCTGCTGATCAATTTCTATTTCAGGATAATAATCGGTTTTCAGACAAATAGCTTGTTCAACAGTTATACCATTCTCGACCATATTGGAGAGGAAAAAAAGAAAAGGCTATTAGAAAATATTGAAAAATATATTGATACCAAGATCATTAACGGAAAACATCCTAATAAGCAGTTAGAGATATTCTTCCTTGCCCAACATATAGTAGACACTAAACTGTACCCATCCCTCAGCTTTGATAGAATAAAACTAATCTTTGAAAAAGTAACGGAGTTGAACAAACACAAAAAGAATGATTTATTGGGCTTACAACGCGATTTAATGAGGCGATTAGAACAATGGGCTTTGAAAGAGTTTTTTCCTCGCTATTTCAAGATAGATGGACCGGATTATAATTTTACAGCTACATTAAGAGACAATGTCAAGATAGAAGAATCAGATACACCACTGATAGACATTGTTATATATGCATCTATCCTCATATTGAAATATGCACCAAGTTATTCACGCGATACAGGTAAAAAATATCTCAATATGTTATCTGAACTAGGCTTCAAAGATGCAAAAGAGATACTTAAATCGGGAAGCAACACTTTCGACAAGGCTGACAAATACTACAAAGATGAAAATCTGGAATGTTTAGCAAATGATGTGTTCGCTACCTTTACAATTAATATAAAAAATGAATCTGCTGATAGTTATAATAAAGCTATAGACTTTATTTGTAACCTGCAACAAAAAGGTTTTCCTAAAAGTTACCAGATTAAATTTAAATCGTCTGCAAAGAATCTTTTACCAATCAAAAAGATTGGTAAATCCAAAACACAGCAATTCTTTGCTAATGCTTTACAGTATCCCGAACTGTATGATAAGATTGAGCAATATGCTTCTATTGTAACAGAGCCGGATTACCAATATGAATGGTACGAAGATGTAGAAGCGGAGTTTTGTGCAAAACCCGGCACTTATGCCGTATTCGGATTAGGGCTGACAGATATAAAATACCTACCTATAGTAAGGAAGTATATGAAAAATGTAGATGAGGAGCATCAGGAAGTACAAAACTATTTCACAAACTCCTTTATCGAAAAATGGGGTGTTTCACCGGAAACAATACCGGCTATCACAGATTGTATATTAGTCTGCCACGACCATAAACCTCTTAAATTATCTGCAAAATACGAAACTGAAGAAAATCTGAAAGCTTTCATAAAATCGTTGGAAGGACTAGAAGACTATTATGTCTCTCACCTTATCTTTTTTATCTGGGGGAAAACAGCTGATTTCGAAAAAAGTAAGAAGAAAACTTCAGAAACGATACGTTTATTATTATTAAAAATAGAAGAATTGGCTGACATGAAGTACCTTGGATAAGTAGAAAATCAATATATTTGCATACACACATGTAATCTCTAAAAATGAACACATTATGAGAATATTTTTTGGTGTATTAGCTTCCATCGTCATACTTACGGGAGCCACTCTTACAGTACTTGCTTTGTGGAATATTCAACCTATATCGTGGGATATAATCTGGCGTTCGGGTATAACAATTGCCATTGTATGTATTACATTTTTGATTTTGTGGCTGGTAAAGGTCTTATTTTTCCCGAAAGACACATTTAATAAAAATAATAAAGGAGAAGAAAGAGGAATTTAAATCACAGAAGTTTAACGCAATTTAAGACCTTCGTAAATCACATCATATTTTGTATTGTCTGCATGAAACTCGTTTGCATCAGACAATTCATTCCATTGTTTTACATCTGTTGGAAAGACGTGCCATGCTATATTGCAACCCTGCGGAACAAAAACCAAAAGTCCTGAATAAAATTCAGTTTTTTCAATCTCTTCCGAGAATGGGAAAATACGAATAATGTGAAAATCTGCATCTACTTCCACTACATGATTTTTCAGATAGATAGAAGGATAGATTAGCGTATAGTGGGAAAAATAACGCCGCATTAGCAGATTCTTTTAATTCAAAGGAATTTCTGTCTCCCCATCAGGGCTCAAAGTATTATCAGCTGCATTCGAAACCAAGACTGAATCGACATAGCTGATATTATAAAGTACTGTTTGCTGTGGTAATCCCTGAACTTTGTTTTTGTAGTGGACATAGCCATATATAGTTTTAAGCAAGCTATCCGGTAGTTCAGGTTTTATAAATTCGTAATGTTTATTCTCTGCTATTGGAATAATCTCTTTTACCAGTGTATCTTTATAGGAATAGAATACTGCTGCTTCTAGTTTTTGCAGGTTATTTACACCTTGTACATCGAATCGTATATGGAAATTAGGCAGGTCTATTTTACTTATGCGTTGAGAATCTACTTCAAACCTCAAGGTAGGATTATTTTCATTCAGATAGGCAAATGGAGGCAAAACCATATTAGCAATACGCATCTTAGAGTCGGCAGCCTTCATCAAATCCGAATAAAAGTTACTTGTGGCTCTTAACCGTGCAGATACAGAATCGTTTATCTCAACGTAATACTTTATATTATCTGCATACCAGACCAATGATGTATCCAAATCAGCCTGAGAGACTTTATGCTTAGTCAACACTCCTGCAATCAATGCATCCTTCTCTTCATCTGTTCCATAAAGAGCCGAATTGTTACGATAGATAGCCTGAGCTAATTGTATATCATACAACACATCTACCATTTTCTTTTCGGAGATCACATATCTAGGTCTCTGCCCACATGAGGACAGTAACAAAATAATAGACAATACGACGAAAAAAGCAAATTGCTTCATATCAATCTTTCTTTGTTTTCTCTAAAGACATAGACAATGTCTTACGGTAAAAAATAAGAAGAAGAAAAATGCCTACAGTTATAGCTGAATCGGCAATATTAAAGATGGGACTAAAGAAAATAAAACTCTCTCCGCCCCATTTAGGGAACCATGTAGGGAACGTACCTTCTATAAGCGGAAAATAAAGCATATCTACAACTTTTCCATGCAGCCATCCGGAATATCCTTCGCCTATAGGTACAAATGAAGCCACATGCCCCTGATAACTAGCTGAGAATATCTCACCATAAAATACACTGTCGATAATATTACCGAAAGCTCCGGCTAATATAAGGGCAATACATACAATGTATCCGTTTTTGTAGCCTTGTTTAACAAGACGATAAAGATAATAGCCGATGAAGCCGATAGCTACGATACGAAACAGAGAAAGAAATAATTTTCCGAAATTTCTCGATTCACCGCTACCTAGCTCTATTCCAAAAGCCATCCCGGGATTTTCGACGAAATAGATTTTAAACCAACCGGCAATTTCGTGCATCTCGTAAAGAGACATATTGGTTTTGACCCATATTTTTGATGCCTGATCAATTATCAACACCAATATTATTACAACAATTGCTATCAGCCCTTTATTATTACCATTCATATTTCTGACTTATTCCCGTAAAGAAAGTGAAGAAAAAACAGAAGTAATAAAACATCTATCTTTTCTCCGCTTTGCATTTATCTTTTCATTATAAGATTATTTTACTCCGCTATTCTTAGCCTCGATACTAAGTGTAGCATGAGGTACAGCACGTAAGCGTTCTTTTGGTATAAGCTTGCCTGTTTCGCGGCAAATACCATAAGTTTTATTCTCGATGCGAATCAGTGCAGATTGTAAGTTCTGAATAAACTTCATCTGACGTTGTGCCAAACGTCCGGCTTCTTCTTTCGACAATGTAGATGCGCCCTCTTCTAATACCTTGAATGTAGGTGAAGTATCTGTTACATCGTTACCGTCGGCGTTTGTGATCGCAGCTCTCAATTCTTCATATTCTTTTTTCGCTTTCGCTAATTTTTCCAGAATAATATCGCGGAATTCCATCAATTCCTCGTCCGAGTATCTTGTCTTTTCTGCCATAACTTTACACTTTAAAAGTTAAACATCCTGTTTTAATTTTATTAAAGATAGTTCTTTTATCCGACTTTTTCTACAGATACCTGTAAAATATAGTCGTCCATATCTATTTCCTGCCCATTGGCAACATCTGCTATTTCGATAACATCTGCAAGCACCTGAGAGGCTATATAATCTTTATATTCTGATATTGTGCTTCTTATCTGCTCCTGATCAGATATTTTTACATGGATACGATCTGTTATATCAAATCCACTCGATTTACGAATATTTTGTATGCGGTTTACCAGTTCGCGGGCAATACCTTCTTTTTTCAGTTCATCTGTGATAGTTACATCTAATGCAACAGTCAGTTTACCTGCATTTGCAACCAGCCATCCCGGTATATCTTCCGAAAGTATTTCCACATCTGCCAATTCTATTGTAGCAGTCTGCCCTTCTATATCGAAAGAATATTGACCTTCACGCTCCATTGCTGCAATGGCATCCTGCGACATACCTTGTACTTCGGCAGCCAACTGTTTCATTATCTTACCATAGCGTGGTCCTAGTTTTTTGAAATCAGGTTTTACCTTTTTCACTAGTATTCCGGCAGCATTGTCTACATATTTCAGTTCTTTTACGTTTACCTCATTCAGTATGAGTTCACGTACGGCGTCAATATCTTCACGCTGGCTATCGTTAAGTACAGGAATCATTATCTGAGTTAACGGCTGACGAACTTTTATGCTTTCCTTACGGCGTAGTGCTAATACTGCTGAAGAAATATCCTGTGCAATTTGCATACGTTCCTCTAAACGCTTATCTACCACAGATGGTTCATAAGCTGGATAGTCGGATAAATGCACAGAAGCAGCTTTCTCTCTGTCAGTCACCGATATAAGGTCACAAAATAATTTATCAGCATAGAATGGAGATATAGGAGCCATTAGCTTAGCCACAGTTTCGAGACATGTATATAACGTTTGATATGCCGAAAGTTTATCTTTAGTCATTTCGCCACCCCAGAAACGTTTACGATTGAGGCGTACATACCAGTTACTCAAATTATCATTTACAAAGTCGGATATTGCACGTCCTGCTTTAGTCGGTTCATAAGCTTCATAATACTCATCCACTTCTTTCACAAGTGTATTAAGTAAAGAGATGATCCAACGGTCGATCTCCGGACGCTCCGATACAGGTATGAGCTCTTCGCTGAATGTGAAGTTGTCTACATTTGCATAAAGTGCAAAAAATGAATAAGTATTATATAATGTACCAAAGAATTTACGGCGTACCTCTTCAACTCCCTCTATATCGAATTTTAGGTTATCCCAAGGCGAAGCATTTGTTATCATATACCAACGCAACGGATCGGAACCATACTTTTCTATTGCGGCAAAAGGGTCAACACCATTTCCACGGCTCTTCGACATTTTATTGCCATTCTTATCCAGAACAAGTCCGTTAGAAACTACATTCTTGAACGATACTCTATCTTTCACCATCGTTGAAATAGCATGTAGTGTAAAGAACCATCCACGAGTCTGGTCTACACCCTCAGCTATAAAGTCGGCAGGATATATCTTTTCAAATTCCTCTTCACTTATATTTGGATAGAACACCTGTGCAAAAGGCATAGCACCCGAATCGAACCATACGTCTATCAAGTCTTTCTCGCGCATCATCGGTTGCCCCGAATCTGATACAAGAATGATATTGTCTACATATGGACGGTGCAAATCTATCTTTTCATAATTCGCTTTATCCAGATTTCCTATTTCGAATCCTTTCCAAGGTATTTCGGTCATAAATCCGGCATCTACAGCTTTTTGCATTTCTTCGTAAAGCTCTTTTACCGAACCTATACATTTTTCCTCTTTACCATCTTCGGTACGCCAGATCGGCAACGGAGTTCCCCAATAGCGGCTGCGGCTAAGGTTCCAGTCCTGAAGATTTTCGAGCCATTTACCAAAACGTCCTGTTCCTGTTGACTCAGGTTTCCAGTTGATAGTCTTGTTCAGCTCTATCAAACGTTCGCGACTCGCAGTAGTACGTATAAACCAGCTATCTAACGGATAGTATAGTACAGGCTTATCAGTACGCCAACAGTGCGGATAGTTGTGTACATGACGCTCTATCTTAAATGCTAGATTTTGCTGCTTTAGCATCACACTGATGTCTATATCCAATGTTGGTGCATCAGGAGCTAAAGTGTCGTCATATTCGTTTTTCACATAACGTCCGGCGAAATCTTTATATAAATCAACATTTACATTTGCTTTTACATATTCAGGGTCAATATCTTCCAGACGGAAATACTTACCCGTAAGGTCTACCATCGGACGTTGATTGCCTTCTTTATCTATTAATAATAAAGCTGGAACATCGTTTGCTTTAGCCACCTTGGCGTCATCAGCTCCAAATGTAGGAGCAATGTGTACGATACCTGTACCATCCTCAGTAGTAACGAAGTCGCCTACCAATACTTTGAATGCATTGTCTCCCGGGTTCATCCAAGGGATTAATTGCTCATATTGCATACCGGCAAGATCACTCCCTGTCCACTCTCCTACTACCTTATAAGGGATAAGTTTATCTCCTTCTTTATAGTCTTCGAGTGCGATATCTTTGGCTTTTTCGTTGAACATTTTAAACATCAACGATTTTGCCAGAACAACAGTCATTTTGTTGCCTGTATATGGGTTGTATGATTGCACAGCTACATAAACGATATCCTTACCTACAGCCAAAGCAGTATTCGATGGTAATGTCCAAGGCGTAGTTGTCCAAGCCAGAAAATAAGCATCACCAAACTGAGCCATTTCCGGTTTAGGGTTTTTCATTTTGAACTGAGCGACACAGGTTGTATCTTTTACATCGCGGTATGCACCCGGCTGATTCAACTCGTGTGTACTAAGGCCTGTTCCTGCAGCCGGAGAATATGGTTGTATAGTATATCCTTTATACAAGTAATTTTTTTGATATAAGTCTTTCAACAGATACCAAAGGGTTTCTATATAACGGCTGTCGTAAGTGATATATGGGTCTTTCATATCTACCCAATATCCCATAATGCGAGTAAGATTCTCCCACTCGCCTGTATATTTCATTACCTCTTTGCGGCAGGCATTGTTATATTCTTCTACTGATATTTTTTTACCAATATCTTCTTTAGTGATACCAAGCTTTTTCTCTACGGAAAGTTCAACTGGCAACCCGTGTGTATCCCATCCGGCTTTGCGGTTTACAAGAAAACCTTTCATGGTTTTATAACGGCAGAAAATATCTTTTACCGAGCGAGCCATTACGTGGTGAATACCGGGAATACCATTAGCCGATGGAGGCCCTTCATAGAAAACAAATGACGGAGCTCCAGCGCGTGTATCCAGACTTTGTTGGAATATATTCTCTCTATCCCATTTCTCTAATATCTCTTTATTGATATCAGATAAATTAAACTTGTTATACTCTGAAAATTGCTTGCTCATAATATATATTATATCTGCTTTAAAAAAATTGTCGCAAATATAATGAAAAGTTGCGAGTTAACAACAATGGATTAACAGTTAGAAAGGTTAGGTTAACAATTTGTAAAAAATACTTTCTGATATGTCATTGACTCGCCTTCAATTGTCTCATCGGATTTGCAATCCGATGATTTTTTATATGCGGATTTAAAATCCGCCATTAAAGACCTTCGGATTACAAATGCGAAAAGACAGGGATTCTTCGTTACACTCAGAATGACAGAAAAAAGGAAAATGAAGTGGCGCATTTCCATACGAAAATACGCCACTTTATACTAAATTATATCAGAAAAATTAGCTTAATCTTCCCAGTCTGCAATTATAGACATTTGCTGAGCTGTGCAAGCACTGAAATACCCTAACGCTCCATTCGAGATATTCGATATAGGATTGGTAAGGTCATCTTCTACACGGCTTAAAGTATAGAAAAAGGTGTATGCCCCTTTGTCAATACATTGGAATTCGACAGTCAGTTCGTCCCCTTTTTCATAAGGGTCATTATCATCGTCATGCGTACCAGCCGGAATAAATTGGTGATAATATCTTCCATCTGTAAGTTCGGCACTCCGAACAAATTCTCCCATATCCGGATGCTGCTTTCCCTTTATAAATAACAATGCACGATAATATTGATTTTCTTCACCTACAGGATCCTGAAAATGAATCATCGGGAAAGCATAGTCCATCACCGGCACTTTATACATGCTCAAAGAGTCGAGGTTTACGTGTGGAGGCATAGTTGATGTAGCTGTGTATTCCTCACCTTCGTACACTATAGACAGATTGTAAGTACGTTTTTGTACTCCTTTTATATTTTTGGCTGTATACCAACCTGTTTCATCCTGTTTTAATACTTCGGTATTCCCTTCGCTGTCGGATATTGTCACAACTGCTCCACTAAGGGAAGGATAACCAGTATTATCATTAAAATCTTTGGTATGGCTAACTTTTACAGTCGCAAACTGATCTTGTTTAACAATACCTTCTATCACAATGCGGGGCTCAACAGACCGTAATTCTACATCTATCTCTTTTTCGCAAGATGAGAATAATAGAGAGAACGCCACAGCACATAGGATAGGTATATATATTTTTATTATTGAATTCATAAGAACTTATTTAAATTTACCCTAATGATTTTATTAAAATTTGAAATTCCATGAGATCGACGGAACAAAACGGAACAATGAGTATTGATAAGCTGTTGTTTTGTCCGGATCTTTAGTATTAGTCCGGAACTGTATCATATAAGCATTTTCGCGTCCATATGCATTATAAAGACTGAATACCAGTTCGGAATGAAATTTCTTCGTCTTTTTCAAAAGGCAGGTTGCTCCCAGATCGAGACGATGATAAGCCGGCATACGATAACCATTACGCTCAGCATAATACATTACATCCCTTCCATTTATCTGATACTTTCCGCTAGGGTAACTGATTGCATTCCCTGTATAATATACCCATGCGGCAGACAGAGACCATTTAGGACTCAATTCGTACATGCCTACTATAGATATGTCGTGTGTTCTGTCCTGAAACGCATTGTACCATCTGCCTTCGTTGATACCATCTATTTTCTTTTCAGATTTAGATAAAGTATATCCAATCCATCCGGTTAATCGTCCCAAGCGTTTTTTCAAAGTCAATTCTACCCCATAAGAGCGTCCTTTTCCGGGTAATATTTCTGTATCTATAACATTATAAGCTTCTATATCAGCACCATCTTTAAAGTCGAGCTGATTTTTCATATCCTTATAATATCCTTCGACACTAAATTCGAACATATTATCCGAGAAGTTACGGAAATATCCTAACGATATCTGATCTGCAATCTCAGGTTTCACATTATTCGAGCTGGAAGTCCAACGGTCGAACGGTGTGCCCTGCGCAGAATGAGATAATAAGTGCATATTCTGTACAGTACGAGCATAAGCAGCTTTTATAGATGAAACATCATTGAGTTTATAGGCTGCCGAGAAACGAGGTTCCAGATTAATGTATGTCTTTACTACCTTCCCAGAATTATACCAGGTACTATCTGTCACATTGCGATTATCGTCCATTGTATAATATTCTCCTTTACCCATAGCCATAAAAGCTGACATTCTCAGCCCATATATTACTTCCAGATTATCTGATAGTTTCAACTGGTTGGAAACATATACTCCATTTTCGGAAGAATAGCGATGATGCAGGTTTATTGTGCTTACACCATCAGACTCCATTCTAAAATCACCAGGTGCTAAATCATGGTAAGTAGAGCTCAGACCGAAACGCCATTGATTATTTTTGTTGCGCTGATAAATAAATTCCTGCTTTAGATTATAATCACGTATTTTAGCATTTCCTTCTAAATCCATTCCGATCTCCATGCCATAATAATAATCGTACTGATTATAAGATAATGTGGTTTTCGAAACCCATCTATTATTAATTGTACGGCTCCAGTTAGCAGCAAGGAAGGTATTTCCCCAATCGGTTGAAGCTGCGTCTTTCAACACCATTTTGTCACGTCCTAAATAACCTGATATAGACAATTGATCTCTGTCCGATAAGGCAAAATTCATTTTCATATTCAAGTCATAGAAATAAAGATAAGCATTTTTTGCATCTTCAACACCCGAAAGACGGGCCATAGCATCAGCATAAGTACGCCTAGCACCTAGGAGGAATGAAGATTTACCTTTCTGTATAGGCCCCTCAACATTGAGATTGGAAGAGATAAGTCCAATACCGCCTGCTACGCGATATTTTTGATTGTCCCCTATACGTTGTTGAACGTCTAGTATGGATGATAAACGTTCCCCGTACTGAGCAGGCATTGCTCCTTTATAAAGGGTTACATCACGCAAGACTTCAGAGTTGAAAGTAGAAAAGAATCCCATTAAGTGAGACGCATTATAAAGCGACACATTATCCAACAAAATAAGGTTTTGGTCGGCACTTCCTCCACGTACATAAAAGCCTGAACTTCCTTCTCCGGCCCCTTGAACACCAGGCATTAGCTGAATCGTTTTAATGATATCGCGTTCGCCTAATAATACAGGTAATTTGTTTATTTCCTGAATTTCAAGTTTTTGTATACCTGTCTGAGGTGCAGACACATTTGCATCAGGGCGTTCAGCAGCAATAACCACCTCATTCAGACCAATAGAAGATTGCTTCAATTCTATATCTAGTTGTGTATTCTTAGATAGATTGATTTTCATCTGTTTCTTCTCGAATCCCATGTAATCGATAAAGAATGTGTATTCGCCTTTGGGCAAAGCCATACTATATTTACCATTTTCATCCGAAGCAACTCCACTCGAAGAGCGTTCTTTAATGATGATAGGCACCCCTACCAATGTTTCTTTTGTTTGAGCATCCATCACTGCCCCACTGATTTTATAAGTTTGGGCGAACAATACTGATGGGAAAAGAGCAAGGAAAAATAACCACAGAAATAGAATCTTTATTCTATCCCTTACATAGATACAATGTAATTTCATAAATTGATTTTGTTGATAATACTAACAGTTCCACCCCTATTTGGTGGATAACAACAGGTAGTTTCTTTATTTTAACTTATACTAATATCTGCAAAATATAACTACTAATAACTCACATTAGATATGACGCAAAAAACATCAAAATATTACAATATTAACTAAATTTAATACTCTAAATAAATCTTCTACCTTCATATTTTTTTCATACTACAAAAGTAAATGTTTATTAAATGACTTTCGATTAATTTTGACCAAATAGAATATTCCTGCGACGAAGTAGTGATTTTGTGCGACAAATGATATATTCTTTATATATTAGTCAATAAATCTGGAAGGGATTTAATAATAAACAGAGAGAACTTGCTTAACAATGGTAATTAAGGAAATAAGTCCCACCTTTTGAAATATTTATTAAATCCGGTCGTTAAAAAAATAAGGAAAACTGCTTTCCTCAAAACCTAATAAAACACTACTAAATAATGAAAGCTAAGAGACCAATCTTAAATCCATATTTTATAACCGGGCTTATTATCTTACTACTGAACGATTTCTATTTGAAATACGAATATGGTAATTTCCTTACAGGAAAGCTTTCCGATTTTGCCGGACTACTTATATTCCCAATGTTTGTAGCAGCTTTAATACCAAAACTAAGAAAATATATATCTTTCATCACAGCCATTGGTTTTATCATCTGGAAGCTACCGTTATTTACACCTGTAATTGATCAGATAAACTTATTGTTACCAATCACAATTCACAGAGTTGTAGACTATTCGGATTATATAGCATTGTTGATTTTACCATTGAGCCATTATCTGATAAATCATTCTGAAAAGTATACAGTTGTTTTGAATAAGTTTAAGTATGTATCTCATTTCGCTTTATTGGCTATTGCTTTTTTTGCTTTTTGCGCAACTTCTGTCAGGCCTCTATACTGGGAAGCTCCTAAAGGAACAATTCTTATTAATAAATCTTATACAATTAAGTTATCGAAAGACTCAATCATTAACTCTATTAAGGAACTTGGGTATAATTGTGATTTATATGAAAGAGACACTATTAGCAACTTTACTTATTATCAAACAGATAATATAGTACGTCGCTACTCAAATAAAATGGTGATAGATACTATTGCAAACGTAAAATATCAACTAATCGAATTAAAGCCTAATAAAACGAAGCTTACGATTATAAATGTAACCTTACCGGAAGAAGGTAATATACAGAGTTGGAAGGAATTGAAGCAATTAAGCGAGCAATATTCAGTATGGTTGAAAGATAATTTGATAGAGAAGATAGATTGATATTGTTCTATTAATGTTTTAGGTGCATCATGGAAATGAAATATTTTTCAGGCTTCTTATTTTATCAAAATTGCCTTTTCTGTATGCTTATCTGGAAAACGGTAAAAGTAACCTATATTATCTGATTTCTAATAAAGTAATCATATTATTCAAAAAAACGTTCCAACTAAAAAATAAAGCAGCATAATCATATAAATTACACTGCTCTAAAAACTTTATTGTGCGCATGAAGGGACTCGAACCCCCACGAACATAGTTCACTGCCACCTGAAGACAGCGCGGCTACCATTACGCCACATGCGCTTTCTATCCGTAAAATTAGTATTTTATTTCAAAATCTATACAGGCAAACCATAAGATTTGAATATCTCCTCCGCTTTTTTTACTTCCTCATTTGTTGGAGGTTGAACATCACGAAGTTCATAGTCGCGTCCAATCTCTTCCCATTTGTGTATTCCCATTTGATGGAAAGGTAAAATATCTACACGTTCTACATTCCTAAATTGTGATACATATTTAGCCCAGGCATGTAAATCCTGTTTATCGTTCGTAAATCCGGGAACAAGTACATAACGCACCCATAAAGGTTTATTTATCTCTCTCAGATACTCTATAAAATTACGGGTAGGCTCTAAAGGACGAGCTGTTAGATTTTCGTATTTAGCCGGATCTATATGCTTTATATCTAGCAATACAAGGTCTGTGTATTCCAATACTGCCTTTACCTTATCGTTAAGAAGATAGCCAGATGTATCCACTGCTGTATGTAGGCCTTCTTGCTTGCACAACTTGAATAATTCGAGAATAAAATCAGACTGTAATAAAGGCTCTCCACCCGAAACTGTAACACCTCCGTTTTTTATGAAATTCTTTACTTTCTTTACTTCCTCAAAAGCTTCTGTTGCTGTCATTTCATATGTCTTATCATTCATATTCCATGTGTCAGGATTATGGCAATAAAGACAACGCAAAGGGCATCCCTGCAAAAAATATACAAAGCGTATACCGGGACCATCTTTTGTCCCAAATGATTCGAATGAATGAATAAAGCCTTTCATATAAAAAGAGATACGAGTAGACAAGGTACAAGTTAACAAGTTATTATACTTGTATCTCGTATCTTGTCTACTCGTTTACTATAGTTTAAAACGTTGTTGTTATCGTTCTGTTAATCACATCTAATTGCTGTTCGCGAGTAAGCTTTACAAAGTTTACGGCATAACCCGAAACACGAATAGTCAACTGAGGATATTTTTCAGGATGCTCCATTGCATCAACCAGTAATTGGCGGTCGAATACATTTACATTCAGGTGGTGTCCTGTCTGTAAGAAGTATCCATCAAGCAATCCGCTAAGATTTGCAGCTTCTTCGTCTCTGTTCTTACCCAATGTATTAGGTGTAATAGCAAAAGTATAAGAAATACCATCATTAGCATGTTCGAACGGAAGCTTAGCCACAGACGAAAGAGATGCTATTGCACCTTTAGTATCGCGTCCGTGCATAGGATTCGCGCCCGGTGCAAACGGTGTACCGTCGCGACGTCCATCCGGAGTATTACCTGTTTTCTTTCCGTAAACCACGTTCGATGTAATAGTCAATACCGACTGAGTTGGTACTGCATCTTTATACATCTTACGTTTACGTATCTTATTCATGAATTTCTCTACGATTTCCACAGCAAAGCGGTCAGTCAGGTCATCGTTATTTCCGAAAGGAATATAACTACCCTCCTGTACATAGTCTACTGCATCGCCATCAGCATCTCTTATCACACGTACTTTACCATATTTGATAGCAGCAAAAGAGTCAGCAATAATAGACAATCCTGAAACTCCGAATGCCTGTGTACGTACAATATCTACATCATGCAAAGCCATTTCTAAAGCTTCGTACGAATATTTATCGTGCATATAGTGGATAATGTTCAGAGCTTTTACATAAGTTTCGGCAACCCAGTCTAATGTGCGGTCAAATTTTGCCCATACTTCTTCAAATTTCAAATAATCGCCGGATACTTTTTCTACCCAGTATTCAGGAAGAACCTGTGCTTTTGTTTTTTCGTCCTTACCTCCATTTATTGTATAAAGCAATGCTTTAGGAAGGTTGGCGCGAGCACCAAAGAACTGCATCTGATGTCCGATACGCATTGGTGAAACACAACATGCTATACCATAATCGTCTCCTAATTGCGGACGCATCAAATCGTCATTTTCATATTGTAGAGATGATGTATCGATAGAAACTTTTGCACAATATTTTTTCCAAGGTTCAGGAAGACGGTCGCTCCAAAGTACTGTCAAGTTTGGTTCAGGAGCCGGTCCCAGATTGTAAAGAGTATGCAACATACGGTAGCTGTTCTTTGTAACCATAGAACGTCCCTGATTGGTCATACCTCCTAAGGATTCAGTTACCCAAACCGGATCACCTGAGAACAGCTCATTATATTCATTTGTACGAAGGTAACGTACAATACGTAGCTTCATTACGAAATGGTCGATCAATTCCTGTGCTTGTTGTTCTGTAAGTAAGCCTTCTTTAAGATCTCTTTCGATATAGATATCCAAGAAAGTAGTTACACGTCCCAAACTCATTGCCGCACCATTTTGGTCTTTGATAGCTCCTAGATATCCAAAATAAGTCCATTGGATAGCTTCCTGAGCATTTTTAGCAGGTTGAGAAATATCACATCCATAAGATGCAGCCATACGTTTCAAAGCTTTCATTGCCTGAATTTGCAAGCTTAGCTCCTCACGAAGACGGATCAGATCGTCTGTCATCACGATAGGATCACATTCTTTGAAACGTTTTTCTCTTTCCTGTATCAGACGGTCTACACCATAAAGCGCTACACGGCGATAGTCTCCGATAATACGTCCACGACCATATGCATCAGGTAGCCCAGTAAGCAAGCCGTTACTACGTGCGCGGCGGATACTGTCAGTATATGCAGAGAATACACCTTCGTTGTGTGTACGTCTGTATTTTGTAAAAATAAGTTCAGTTGTTTTATCTAATTCGTAGCCATACTCTGCAAGGCTTTGTTGCACCATGCGGAGTCCTCCGTTAGGGAAGATAGCTCTTTTGAGTGGTTTGTCTGTTTGTACTCCGACAATTTTTTCTAAATCTTTGTCGATGTAACCAGCTCCGTAAGCGTCAATCTGAGAAGGAACCTTAGTTTCGGCATCATAAACACCTTTCTTTTTCTCTTCTACAAACATTTCGCTTAATTTATCCCATAGTTTGGTAGTTGCTTCGGTAGGTCCTTGTAAAAAGCTTTCATCGCCTTTATACTCTGTATAGTTTTGTAAGATAAAATCTGTTACATTGATTTCTTCTTTCCAGCGCGAACCTCGAAAATCTTTATATGCGTCCATAGATTTGTTATATATAAATTTTTAAATAAATACCTCCATGCCAACACTGTTTATATAAACAGCTTTACTAAAAATCATTTATAAATCGTTGGATAGGGATACCTCTACTCAATCATTTTCCGGGTATAAACAGGCAACCTATACCATTTATAATGACTCTGTGTTTTTTCTATGTATGGTATCTATTAAAGGTGCCGCAAAGGTACTACATAGACTTATTATAAACAAGCAAAATAAGATTTGTTATACAATCGGAAGAAAAGGCATATTATTGTATTTGATCACTTTTTTAATAAAAATTTTATTATTAGGTTCTCTTCTATTACTTTTAGTTTCATTTTGATTATTTTAATCCTTTATCCGATTCAAATAGCCTTTTTATTTTTTTTCGAACGTATCAAATGAATATATTTATTATAAGAAAAGAACAAATTATTTCACAGAAAAGAGATTTATCACAAGTAGGAAACCTGTTTTGATTTAGAATAGATTTCAATTGTGAATTAAATAAATAAAAAAAAGAGATTTCTTTGATAAAATTAACCAAGAAATCCCTTTTTTATATTTTATGATCTTTGTATTTTTTAATACTACTATATAGCCACTAAATTTCCAATATTCTTAGTTTGGAGCTTTCGAGTACAGGTATGCAGCTATACCCATAAATACTATATTGGGTATCCATACTGCAAGCATCGGATGCATTGTTCCCGAAACAGCAAAAGAAGAACTTATAGTCTGGAACATAATATAAGACACACTAAGTCCCAACCCGATACCAATATTAAGCCCCATACCGCCTTTTACTTTCCGGGCAGATAATGAAGCACCTATTAGAGTAAGAATAAATGCAGAGAAAACGCTGGCAAAGCGTTTATGAAATTCAATATCGAATTGTATCATACTTACATCGCCCACGCTAGCCAATCCTTTTTCTTTTTGCCGCTTTATATATGTATATAACTGAGGTGTGGTCATTTGTTCGAAATCGTTGACAGACACCAAAAAATCACTTGGAACTACATTGATTGTCGTATCCATTTCGGATCCTGAGGTAATAATTTCGCGCATACCTTGAAATTCCCTTATAGAGTAATTCTTTAGTTTCCATGTATTCAATGTATCATACTCTACACGCGATGCAGTGAGCCTCGACTTCAATTCTTTTCCTTCAAATTTATCTAGTGAAAGGTTACGCCCCTCTCTCGAGCGGTTATCAAAGCGTTCTATATATAATATCACATCTTTGTCTACCTGCATTTGTATATGGGAAGCATATTCCACACTCTTGTCTCTCACATATTTGTTCTGGAAATTGATGCGGGTCACATTTGCAGGAGGAATTATAAAGCTACTCAGCAGAAATGAGAATATAGCGATAATACCGGCTGAGATCATATATGGCTTCATCAGCCGCTTAAAACTCATACCATTAGACAGCATGGCAATAATCTCCGAATTGTCAGCCAATTTAGAGGTAAAGAATATAACAGCTATAAAAACAAATAAAGCACTGAACAGATTGGTATAATAAGGAACGAAATTGACATAGTAATGAAATATAATTTCATACAATGGTGCTTTCTTATCAAGAAATTTATCCAGTTTCTCGTTTATATCGAATACTACAGCAATAGATATAATGAGAATGATTGAGAATATATATGTTCCCAAAAACTTTTTAATAATATATCTGTCCAGTATCGATAGCATAATTTTTTAATGAAAAATGAAAAATGAAAAATGAAAAATGTTGAATATGGGATATATCAACTACTCATAATTCATAACTCATAATTTATAACTCTTTATTTCTATATTCTCCTCGATACATTTTCGAGTATGCTTCTTTTCCATAACGAAAAATCGCCAGCAATAATATGTTGCCTTGCTTCTTTTACCAACCATAGATAAAAAGCCAGATTATGAATGGAAGCTATTTGCAAAGCTAATATTTCGTCAACAATAAACAAGTGGCGAAGATAAGCTTTTGTATATAAAGTATCAACAAATGAAGCACCGTCTTCCTCTATCGGGGAGAAATCGTCTGCCCACTTTTTGTTACGCATGTTCATTATACCATTCTTGGTAAAAATCTGACCATTACGCCCATTGCGTGTAGGCATAATGCAATCGAACATATCAACTCCCCTTTCTATAGCTTCTAACAGGTTGGCTGGAGTACCTACCCCCATCAGATAACGGGGTTTATCTTTGGGTAGTATTTCATTTACCACCTCTATCATTTCGTACATTTTCTCAGTTGGCTCACCTACAGCTAATCCGCCTATCGCATTTCCATCTGCACCTTTCTCCGCAATATTTTCTGCTGCTCTACGGCGAAGATCAGGATATACACAACCTTGTACAATAGGGAATAATGTTTGCTTATACCCATATTCACATTCTGTATTATCAAACTGCTTAATACATCTATCGAGCCATCTCTCTGTCAAGTCAAGAGATTTTTTCGCATAGTTATAATCAGCATCACCAGGTGTACATTCATCAAATGCCATTATAATATCGGCACCTATTACACGTTGGATATCCATTACAGATTCGGGTGTAAAGAAATGTTTAGAGCCATCGATATGCGAACGGAAAATAGCTCCCTCCTCTGTCAGTTTTCGGTTTTCGGCTAATGAAAAGACCTGAAAGCCGCCGCTGTCAGTAAGGATCGGTTTGCTCCAACTATTGAATTTATGTAATCCTCCTGCTTTTTTCAAAATATCCAAGCCAGGACGCAGATAAAGATGATATGTATTTCCCAATATGATCTGAGCTTTAATATCATTTTCCAGCTCAGGCATATGCACAGCTTTAACTGCACCCTGAGTGCCTACAGGCATAAAAATAGGAGTTTCTATTTGTCCGTGATCGGTAGTTATCAGCCCAGCTCTGGCCTGAGAGTGAGCGTCTGTATATTGTAGTTTAAAATCCATTATTTTTTAATCCAACCTTACTGTTCTTGGTTCTCCGTCCTCTTCTTCATTTATAACAAGGTCTTTCATCTGAACCACAACTATAGAGGTTTTATTTTTCTTCACTACTGTAAACTGATAATCCTCGGCTTCCAGTTTGTCATGTGTATTAGGTATACGCCCGAATTTATCAATTAGATAACCTGCTAACGTATCGTATTGTTTGTCCTTATCTATAGGGTGAGGCAATGCATCATTTATGTCCGAAATAGCAGCTGTTGCAATCACCGAATATATTTTTTCTCCGATTTGCTCTACAAATGGGATTTCGTTATCGTATTCGTCTTGTATTTCTCCAACAAGCTCTTCGAGTATATCTTCCATTGTAATAATACCTTCAATACCACCATACTCGTTAAGTACCATTGCTATTTGTTGATGCTTCACCTGAAATTCTTTTAGCAACTGGCCTATCCTTTTCGTTTCGGGGGTAAAAGATACAGGACGCACTATAGTCCGAATATCTACCAATCCTTTACTGATGCGCATCTGCTTCAGAATATCTTTGAGATGCACAACTCCAATTATATTATCAATACTATCTTCGTAACATGGAATACGGGAATAACCTTCTTCAATAACAAAATCTAATGTTTTTTCATCATAGTCGTTCGCATCAATAGCCACAACCTGCGTACGCGGAACCATCACCTGACGCGCAGTACGCTCCGAAAAATCAAATGCATTCTGAATGATATCAAATTCAGTATCGTCAACTGTACCACTTTCTTTTGCCTGATCGACAAGGTATCGTAACTCATCGCTACTATAAACTTCCTGTTCCGATACTGCATGTAGACCTACTGCGCGTATAACAAAGTTTGCAATCCCGTTCAATACCCATATAAATGGACGGCATAGCCAATAAAAAGCATGTAACGGGTATGCTACAGCCAAAGTAGTTTGTTCCGAACGTTGAATAGCCAATGATTTTGGAGCTAATTCACCTAGCACAATATGTAGTATGGTAATGATTGCAAATGCTGTAGCTAACGATATAGTAGACAGCATGGAGTCGGATAGTGTAATATTGAATAATGCGATAAACTCTTTAATGATTGACCCCACAACAGGCTCACCAATCCATCCTAATGCAAGACTGGATAGGGTAATACCAAACTGAGTGGCAGCCAGATAGGCATCAAGATGAGTAACAATATGTTTTGAGAGAATGGCTGTCTTACTTCCTGCCTGAGCTTTCAATTCAAGTTGTGAGGACCTTACTTTGACAATTGCAAATTCTGCTGCAACAAAAAAACCGTTTAAAAAGACAAATAATAGAGTTACTAATATTGATATGACAATGTCCATATTTTGATATGAATGATAATAGTGCAAAGATAATATAATTGTGTATTTGTTTAACAAAAAACGAATTAAACAATTGTATTTTAGAAAAATTTAAAAAGAATGAAACATTTACTTTGAACAAATAAGCTTATTGATATTTAATTGAAAAATAATGGGAAAACGATCTTGATTATATTTTCCTATTTAATCAGAATAATTCCATCCCTTCTTTATATGTCTTATATTTTAGCTTGGGTAGCAGTTCCTCCCGCATCCGTTTGGTATCTCCATAATAAGATACCATTCCTATCTTTATAAAGTCTACAGTCAAAGGGCTACGTGTCCCGAAAATGGAAGAGAACAGTTCAAAACCTCGTGCAGCTGTCATTATCATCCAAACAGGCATACGCCATGGTTTATGATTACCTTTATATACAGTAATATCATCTAAAAACTGCTGCAAAGTTTGTACTCCTTCATCCCCTATATGATATATTCCATTTATTCCATCCTTTAAAGCTGCTGAGATAACAACATCTACAAAATCAACTTTCGATATAAGGTGAATATAAGTTGGTTTCTTCCAAATCCCTAATAGCCAATGACGGGCAAACCATTGTCCGGCATCTATCATCAGGATACCTTCACCATACACCATTCCTACCCGAAGCGAAACCCCTTCGAATAAATACCTTTCTGCATATTGGAATAATAACTTTTCTTCTTCGAGGCGTGTACGGGCATGCATTGACTCCGGTGTACCCGAGAGTATTCCTTTTGCCGGATTTTCAGGTGTACATTCCCCTTCCACATGAGGGAAACTAATTAATATAATTCGTTTTACTTTATTTTCGACAGCTATATCTAATAGGTTATTAAAATACTGAGTATTAGTAGTGGATAGAAATTTCTCGGGATTTGCCTTAAATAAGACCCCTGCAAAATGCACAATAACATCTATATTTGTAAGAGCTTCTCTTAACGAATCTTTTTGAGATAGGTCGACTCTGAAAACAGAAACATTTTCTTTATTCTTCAGATTATCAGCAATATTTTTATTGTGTATCAACAAATTGAGATTAACTTGCAAATCTTTCATCCCCTGTGCTAAAAGATTTCCTAAATTTCCGGCGGCTCCTGTTATTGCAATTCGTTTCATTATGTCGATTATTAGTCATGATAAAGATATGAAAAAAGCGTAAGCTTTACCAGCTTACGCTACTTCAATAAATCTTCATGAGAAAACAGTTGATGCTGACTGTATTTCGCAAGATTGTTTTATTTGCATTTATTAAACAATTATACAAATGTAATTGTTCATCCGCTGTATTACTCAAAAAAACGATTATCTTTGTGACAAAAATAACGATATAATGGTACTTAATATACAAAATGAAACAGCCCGCCTAAAAACTGTCGTACTTGGACAACCATATTCTTTAGGAAAAGAACCTACGTTAGATCAAACTTATGACGCAAAATCTCACGAATCGGTAAAAAACGGAGCTTACCCTGTCGAAGAGGATATTGCATATGAAATGACAGGCTTCGAGCAAGTGCTTAAAAAATATGAAGTGGAGGTTTTACGCCCATTGATTCTACCAAATAGCAATCAGGTATATGCTCGTGATGTTGCCTTTGTTATTGATGACAAAATAATTACATCAAATATTATCCCCGACCGTGCCGATGAACAAGAGGCATATGCTCCCATATATAGCGAGATTGCCTTTAATAAAATATACAACCTTCCCGAAAAAGCACATGTGGAAGGCGGAGATGTAGTTTTATATAACGATACTATATTTGTTGGCACATACACCGAATCCGATTATCCGGAATATAAAACTGCACGAACCAACGCTTATGCCATCAGCTTTTTGAAGGAATTGTTCCCAGAAAAGACATTTGTACCTCTTGAACTGAAAAAGCATGATACTAATCCCCGTGCAGGCATCTTACACCTTGATTGTACATTTATGCCTGTAGGAAACGATAAAGTAATCCTTTATAGAAAAGGATTTAAAGACGAAAACGAATATCAATTTGTAGTAGATTTCTTTGGCAAAGAGAACATCTTTGAGATCACTCAGGAAGAAATGTATCATATGAACACAAATGTTTTCTCTATCTCTCCTACTGTAGTGGTTAGTGAAAAACATTTTACCCGCCTGAACAAACATATGAGCGAAGAATGGGGACTAACCGTAGAAGCTATTCCTTATTTCGAAATATCAAAAATGGGAGGATTACTTCGCTGTTCAACATTGCCTTTAGTAAGGGAATAGCAGCAGAAATCAGAACCAACATAATTTGAGCATATTGTTTTATTTTTTGACCAGATAAAACAATATGCCTCTTTTTTATAGGCATATCTTTGATCCAAACCTTTTAAAAATTCTATATCCATGGATCAAACTGCCACCATTACGCCTAAGAAGCGTATTGATTCTATTGATGCCCTCAGAGGCATAGCTCTTATTCGTATTCTATTATGGCACAGTATTGAACATTTCGACCTCGGTCATACGCATGTATTGGACTCACCCTTTTGGCAGGCGATAAATGATAGAGCACAGGGCCTCATATGGCTCAAGGCAGTATCATTGAAGCAAAGCTGATTATTAAACTGAAATAAAAAGAGAGCAGTGCTAGATGTCTAGCACTGCTCTCTTTTTATCATATATACTAGGCCTTTATTTCAAACGGTACGTAATGCCTAACGTACCATATATATTACGCAACTTAAATTTGATAGGATTGCTTCCGCTATAGAAGTATGGAGTCAGTCCCCACGCCAGATTAGCATAAAAACCAATACGGTTATTCAATCTATACTCTCCGCCACCTAGAAGACCGAAATCATAATCGCGGACATCGTCGCTGAAATCAAAAGTAGCTTCGTCTATTTCCTGTTTTTGCCCGGTTGGCTCACCAATTCTTATATATCCATCCGAAACATTTCCATCAAATGTAGTAGATAAAGCTTTGGCGGCATATATACCTAATTTCACCTGCCATTTATCACTAAAGCGATAAGTACCATAAATAGGTACAGTAAGATAGGTCATATCTACATTTGTCATATTCTTTCCAACGAAATAACCAGTCAATGTACTTTGTCCCTTATTTTCAGTCACACTGGTATACATATATTTTACTTCATCGCGTACCCTCATACCTTTCCAGTCAAGAGTGACCCCTGAACCGACTCCCCATCTGTTATTCAGGTTGTAAGTTAGATTAAATCCTAGCTGAGGATTGAACTTAGGATTATAACTCTTTATTTTCCTCACCTCTTCAGGGAGAGGCAGTGGAGCTGTAGCTCCTATATTAACACCCAGCAAGAAACTTAAATCGAAGTTTTTTGAATTATCCTCTTGTGCAAAACTTTTTAAGTTTAGCATTACTAAGGATAATAATAATATTGTAGTATATAAATGTTTCATAGTGTAACTACTTATTTTATTATAGGGTCGCAAACAACTTCCAATTCGTCCACAGTAAGGTTACTTCCTACTGCCCCGATATAAAGATTTCCGTCTTTGCTGGATGAACATACAATAGTCAACCTATAATCATTATTCTCATAATCCAATTCCAGATTTTCAGGATAATACTTAAAAGGTATAGAAAATTGAGTAAATCCATTCTCGACTTTTATTTCCGTCATATTTTTGTTATCAGGCCTCCACTCAGCTCTAGCAACAACTCGATCGGAAGTTAATATTGTTTCTCCATCAAGATATTCTTTGTTTGGAGCTGCTCCTTTAGTTACCCTGAACAAGGCTGCATACATAGACATTTGATCTTGTCCGTCCGACCCTATCATTTTTTCACCGGGAGTATACTTGTAATAGCCTGTAAAAAAGACAGGTTTTCCATATTTCTCAGGATGATTTCGTCCTAAATACAGGGATTTAAGAGGATTAAACATATTTGCTTTAAAATCCCCCCTAAGCAAATTACCGGCAAAGATTGGATAATTCTTACCAAATATCTTTCCCCCTTCGATTGTTGTTAATGATGCTGCATACTTACCCTCCACACAATCAGTTGTTTTATCAGTAGGAAATGGATCAGGTCTAGGAATAGCCCCAATTAAGACAGCCGTAATTACTCCTGCATTAGCATTACTCCACATTGCATCCCTCAATACAGGATATGGATGATCCTCTGTACCCGCAGATGTCCAGTTCTCGAAATTATATTTCAGTTTAACATCTGTTACAACCAGACCATAAGTTTTTTTATATTTTCCATCTTCGGAAGTTATTTCATATGTCACGACTTTCTTATCCGAAAGATCGACTGTGTCACCTGAAGCCGGACTAATAGTTGCTCCTGGCGAAACTTTAAATAAAGGAGCCACTTTTGTTAAGTCTGCTTCATCAGATAGAATAAGTTGGACTGTATCATTCATAGCAATACTTCTATCAATAAAAGTACCATTATCCACAAATACATCCACAATATCAGCCTCCCTATTCAATGGCTCATCCTTAATACATGATGCCATACTTAATCCCAGAAAGGCTATAATTAATAATACATTAGTCTTCATATCATATTAAGTTAAAAAAACGAGTGCGAAGATACACATTTCTTTTATAGAAAGAAAAGCCTTGCCATAATACCTACTTATAGTAAGTAATATATATTATATTATTTACATTTTTAAACACTAATGTGAATTAAAAATAAAATTACCCATAATGTATTTTTGAAAAAGTGACAAAAGTGACACTCTTTGTATACTTTTTCATTGTAACTTTTTATCTCTGGCCGTAACCCAATATATAGATAAAATAAAAGGGAAGAAACAATGCCTCTTCCCTATCCTATACGAATAAATATTTTTATTTTACATTACTCGCTTTCAGCCCTCTTATCACAGCAGAAGTGAAACCGGCATGCTCCATTTCATTCAGCCCCTTTATGGTAATACCTCCGGCCGTTGTCACCTTATCTATTTCCACTTCCGGATGAGTTTCATTAGCTTCTAAAAGCTCTACGGCTCCACGCAGTGTTTGCAGCACAGCCTCTTTTGCCTGATTCGGGTACATTCCCATTTCTACACCGCCTTCCATTGCCGCCCTAATATAACGGAAAGCAAATGCTATTCCACAGGAGGTAAGCGATGTTATAGCAGGTATAAGTTTTTCGTCTACAAATTCAACTTTTCCTAACAGTGAAAATATTCTGGATAATTGTATTTCCTGATCTTTACTGGCATTTTTCGAAGCTATATAAGTCATACTCTGACGTACTGCAATTGCTGTATTAGGTATCACGCGAAAAACAGGATGATCGGGAGATGTCCACTCTTGTAATTGATCTAAAGTAACAATAGCCGCTACTGATACAATACATTGTTTCGGGTTAGATAACAACGATTTATGTTCATTCAAAACAGCTTCTACCAACCAAGGTTTTACAGCAACAATTACAATATCGGCAGTAGCCAATGAACTATAATCTGCTACTACAACATTGAGTAGGTCTGAAACGTCTTTCAATCGCGAAACATTCTTCCCTTTATGATCTATAATCGTTATATCCTGAGGAGGAATACTTCCGCTTATTGCCAATCCGGAAGCTATTGCTCCACCCATATTTCCGGCTCCTATAATTGTTATTTTCATGCTGTTTATTTTTTGGTCTATAAGAAACAAAGTTAAAAATAATGTTTTATGCCATAGCTTTTTCAAGGTATGATTTCAATATATTGGCATGATTATATATAGGCTCGCGCGAAGCATAAAGCAAGGTAACCACTTTATGCTCCTTTATGGTTTCGATAAATTCTTTCACAGGTTCAGATTCGCTCAACTCCTTTTCATACATAACTGTAAAATTATGCCACCTGTCTTTTATATCTTCATGAAACCATTCTCTGATTTTAGGAGAAGGTGTTATATTTTTAGCCCAAAGATCGTAATGTAAATATTCTTTTTTTATTCCTCGTGGCCATAGGCGGTCTACTAATACGCGAAAACCATCATCTTCGCTGAAATCCTCATATACTCGTTTAAGTTTTATCTGGGTCATAATAGTCTAAGTTTTTGATTATAGAGCAATTACTAATATAAGAAAAACCTACAAACGTGATAAAAGTTCAACTATTAGATAAAAATTATAACAAAGGGCTTTTTATAAATTATTATAATATACTCAACAAGAAAAACAAAATCCGGCATCACGTTTTCACATATATATATTATCTTTACAAATTCGTAGTAAAATAGAAATATTTTCGAAATACACACTACGATAAGGGCTTGACTACAAGTGATATACTTTCACATTTAACAGATATATGTTATTAAAAGCCCGCCCGAGACAGAAGAAAGAAAAAACGATATAAAATGATTTACAAATGGAATTACGAAGCCCTAACCACCCAGCAAAAAGAGCAGAGAGATAAGCTTGCTAAGAAATTAGGCATAAGTCCTATTCTGAGCCAGTTGTTGATACAGAGACACATATCCTCTGAAAACGAAGCCCGTAAATTTTTTAAGCCCAGTTTAAAAGATTTGCATGATCCGTTTTTATTGCCCGATATGGGTAAAGCTATCGAAAGAATAGAAAAGGCGTTAGGACAAAAGCAACGTATACTTGTATACGGAGATTATGATGTAGACGGAACTACTGCCGTTGCATTAGTATATAAGTTTTTAAGAAAGTTTACTACTAACCTCGATTATTACATTCCCGATCGCTATGATGAAGGGTATGGTATATCGGAACAAGGTATCGACTACGCCGAAGAAACAGGTGTAAAGCTTATTATAGCCCTCGATTGTGGGATAAAGGCTGTTGAAAAAGTAGCTTACGCTAAAAACAAAGGCATCGACTTTATTATCGGAGACCATCATATGCCCGATGATGTACTGCCAGATGCTGTTGCAGTGATAGATGCTAAGCGTCTTGACTCCACTTATCCATATGAGCACCTTTCCGGTTGTGGTGTGGGTTTTAAGCTGGTACAGGCTTTAGCTCAAAACAATAAGATAGATTTTTCGGAGCTGACTGATCTGCTCGATCTTGTAGCTGTTAGTGTCGCTTCCGATATAGTTCCTATTACAGGCGAAAACCGGATTCTTACCTATTATGGTTTGAAGCAAATAAATTCCAATCCCAGCCTGGGACTAAAAGGTATCATAGATATTTGTGGATTGACATATAAAAATATCACTGTAAACGACATTATATTCAAAATAGGGCCTCGTATCAACGCTTCCGGACGTATGATGAAAGGGAAAGAGGCTGTTGATCTTCTGCTGGCAAGTACAATTGAAGACGCCCGTGAGAAAAGCACAAATATAGACCACTATAACGATAACCGCCGCGAATTAGATAAACGTATCACCGATGAGGCCAATAACTTTATTGATGAAAACGTGGATATGAAAAAGAAAAAAAGTATCGTTATCTATAACGAAAACTGGCATAAAGGAGTTATCGGTATTGTAGCCTCACGCCTGACAGAAAAGTATCTTCGTCCCGCTGTTGTTTTAACTAAATCGCAAGGTTTAATAACAGGATCAGCTCGTTCGGTAATGGGTTTTGATGTATATAAAGCTATAGAAGCATGTAAGGATATACTCGAAAACTTTGGCGGACATACCTATGCTGCAGGACTTTCTCTTAAGGAGGAGAATCTACTTGAATTCAAACGTCGTTTCGAAGAGCTTTCGATGGATATGATAGCTCCGGAGATGATGCGCCCACAAATATATATAGACGCTAAACTTTCATTCAGGGATATAAATACTAAGTTTATAGAAGACTTGTCGAATTTTGCGCCATTTGGTCCCGAAAACCTGAATCCTATATTCGTTACTTGTGGAGTACAGGACTATGGAACCAGCAAACTGGTTGGCAAAGATAATGTACATTTAAAGCTGGAAATGATAGATCAGACTACATCTATACCTGTAAATGGAATAGCATTCCGTCAGAGCGATAGTTTGAATATCGTAAAGCTTGATATCCCATTTGATATTTGCTATACATTGGAAGAAAATACTCACAATGGGAAAACAAATATACAGCTCTATGTAAAAGATATAGATACAGGCCAGCTGGCAAATTGCTAGTAAGTTTTTTATTAAAAAAGAAGAAAGGATATGAAGAAGGTTTTAATGTTGACAACTTTAGCGGTTTCATTCATGTTTATATCTTGTGGTAATAAAAGTAATACCACTAATATGAGTGAAACGAAAGATTCTGTAAATATGGCAAAACAAGAGGAATATATAAAAGCCGATGTTTATGAGACCGATAAAGGGGAACTGAAAGTAACATTAGTTGGGCATGGCTCAGTTATGTTTCAGTATGCAGGAAAAACAATTCAGATAGATCCTTATTCTAATGTAACAGATTACTCCAAGCTTCCTAAAGCTGATCTTATTATAATAACACACGAGCATGGCGACCATTTAGATACAATGGCCATTGATGCTGTTAAAAAGGCTGACACCCATTTTATTGTCTCTAAGGTTGTAAATGAAATACTTGGTTATGGCGATGTTATAAATAACATAGATAAAACCGAATGGAGTGGAATTCCGATAGAAGCAGTTCCTGCGTATAATATCATAAATAAAAATCCTCAAGGCAACTTCTACCATCCAAAAGGAAGAGGTAACGGCTACATCTTTACATTCGGAGATAAGAAGGTATATGTAGCAGGTGACACAGAGAATATTCCGGAAATGGACACATTGAAAGGGCAGATAGATATTGCATTCTTACCTAAAAACCTGCCATATACAATGACCGACGATATGTTTGTTGATGCTGCTAAAAAAGTAATGCCAAAAGTATTATATCCTTATCATATGTCAGAATTTGATCAGGAAAAGATAGGTAAAGCATTGGATGGAACAGGTATTAAACTGGAAGTACGTCCCATGATGAATAAATAAAAAAATATGCTAATTAGTCAATGTGCCAATATGCCAATAATTAAAGAGAATATACTCCAATTGGCATATTGGCACATTAAAATATTAGCACATTAATTATGGATATCTATCACAAAATACTTAAACAATATTGGGGTTATGACAGGTTTCGTCCCTTACAGGAAGATATTATCCACTCTGTTAGCCAGGGAAAAGACACACTGGGGCTAATGCCCACAGGTGGAGGAAAATCATTGACCTTCCAGGTGCCAGTAATGGCAATGGAAGGTCTTTGTATTGTTGTTACCCCCCTTATTGCCTTGATGAAGGACCAGGTAGACAATCTCAGGCAAAGGGATATCAGAGCTTTAGCCGTTTATTCGGGGATGACCCGACAAGAAATCATCACAACGCTTGAGAATGCAATTTTTGGTGATTATAAGTTTCTGTATGTCTCTCCCGAAAGGTTAGGTACCGAGCTTTTCCTTAATAAGCTACGGGATATGAATATATGTTTGCTTGTGGTAGACGAATCGCATTGTATTTCGCAATGGGGATACGATTTCCGCCCCTCCTATCTCAAAATTGTAGAGATACGGAAGCATTTACCTAATATTCCGGTTCTGGCACTCACTGCAACAGCCACACCTGAGGTTGTTGACGACATTCAGGAACAGTTACATTTTAGTAAGAAAAACGTTTTCAGTAAAAGTTTCGAACGTACAAATCTTGCATATATAGTTCGTACAACAGAGAATAAACCGGAAGAATTGGTTAAACTGCTCGAAAAAGTGAAAGGTTCGTCATTGGTTTATGTTCGTAGTCGTCAACGTACGAAAGAGATATCTGATTTTCTGATACAAAATAGTATATCTGCCGATTATTATCATGCCGGATTAAGCAGTGCTGATAAAACACGGAAGCAAAATGCATGGAAATATAATGAAATTCGCACTATAGTATGTACAAATGCTTTTGGGATGGGTATAGACAAACCCGATGTCCGTTTGGTAGTACATACCGACCTGCCTAATTCCATTGAAGAATATTTTCAGGAAGCAGGGCGTGCCGGACGTGACGATGAAAAGTCATATGCTGTTATACTGCATGAAAAAAACGATAGTACAAAGCTAAAAAAACGTGTAAGGGATGAATTTCCCGACAGGGAGTTCATTGCACATGTCTACGACTGCCTGGCTTACTTCTTTCAGGTAGCTGAAGGCTATGGGATAGGCATGACTTACGACTTTAACCTGCCTCACTTTTGTGCAACCTATAAGTTACCCATGCTTCCGGCTCATAATGCATTGAAGATACTTGGATTGTCGGGCTACATAGAATATACTGACGAGATAGATAATCGCTCACGTCTGATTTTTACTGTTTACAGGGATGAATTATACCACTATGATTTCGACCGTGAAAACGAACAGCTTGTCAATACAATATTACGCCTGTATACAGGCCTCTTTACCAATTATGTAACAATAGATGAAGCTGAGCTAGCCCTTCGCCTGAATACTACAAGAAAGAGTGTATATGAAATGCTGAAGCTTTTAGCTAAAAGGCATATAATAGACTATATACCACATAAAAAAACACCATTAATAAGTTATACACATCCCCGTATCGAATCTAAGCACCTTACTATTCCACGTATTGTATACGAAGAACGGAAAGACAGGTTCGAAAAACGAATTGGAGCGATAACCCATTATGCCGGACAAACAGAAATATGCCGGAGCAAAGTTTTATTATCCTATTTCGGAGAAAAAGATGCTGCCGATTGTGGTAAATGTGATGTTTGCCTGACTAAAAACAAGTCCGGATTAACAAATAAGCAATTCAATAAAATAAGTAAATCAATAGAAGGATTACTAAAAGAAAAGGGCGTATTGGCCATAGAATCTATACCCGATTATTTATCTGATTATCAACAGGAGGATGTGTTAAATACAATACGTTTCCTTATAGACAGTAACAGATTAAAGCTAAATTTGGGACAAGTCTCGATAAGTGAAGAATAAACCCGTCTACTCATACCTGTACCCATTCTTTTACAATTTTGTTCTTTTTTAAAAAGCATAAAAAGAATAAACTTTTAACATAGTTGATCGTTAAATCTTTAGAATTAGAAGTTATTTCATTATTAAAATAAAATATTATGTTATTAGACATTACAAATGAACTAAACACTGAGATATCGACTCTAGACCGTCTGTTATCCAACTTATTTGATCATGCTGTAACATTTGGCCTCAAACTTATAGCTGCTGTTATTATATTCTTTATTGGCAGATGGGCTATCAAGTGGATACGTAAATTCACAACACGATTCTTCGAAAAGAGAAAGGTAGAAAGCACTGTGAGAAGCTTTTTGGATAGTCTTATCAATATTACTCTCCAAATTGTGCTCTTCCTTATTATTGTCAATATATTAGGTATATCTACAACTTCCTTTGCTGCGATACTGGCCGCTGCCGGCTTAGCTGTAGGTATGGCAATGAAAGATAACCTGTCTAATTTTGCCGGAGGTGTTATGCTACTGATAAACAAACCTTTCAAAGTTGGTAATTATATCATAGCTCAAGGTACAGAAGGCTCAGTTCAGTCTATAGGTATTCTTTACACTGTGCTGCTAACCGGCGATAACAGAACGGTATTTTTACCCAATGGACCTCTATCAACAGGGGCTATCACAAATAACTCTACCCAGTTGGACAGGCGTGTAGATATTACTTTAAATCTGAATAGTGGTACAGATATTGAAGCTGCAAAATCCGCTTTGGATTCTATTATAAAGTCTGATACCCGGATAAAAGAATATCCGATTCCATTTATCGGCGTAACCGCCTTAAATAACGGGACACTAGATATAACAATAAGAGCATGGGTAAAAAGCGGAGAGTATGGAGATGTAAATGTCAGCCTGAATGAAAAAATATATTCTACATTTATTCAGAATGACCTTTATGCATCCAGTTCGTTAAATATAAAGATGCTAAAAGATTAAAAATTATTAAAAGCTGTCTTTATAAAAAAAATTACTTATAGACATTTTCTATTCAAAAAGAAAAGACTTAGTTTTGTGAGAAAGAAAAGAATAGGATGTCGTAGAGGATTATAATGCCAGTTTAAAACAAAAAATCATAGTAAACCATATAACTGAGAGGTCTAAAAATTTACTATACTAATATATAATTACTAATTAAAAAAAAGCTATGAAAAGGCAGAAATTACAGCTATTTCTATCAATGGTTGCACTTGTTGCTATTTTAGCAACATCTTGTAGCAAAAAGTCATTCGCTCCATTATCCGATTCGTTGTTTACGGCAGATCCGTCTCCACTCGAATTGGTTGGTACAAAAGTACCTGTTACTGTTAATGGTCGTTTCCCTGCAAAGTGGTTCGACAAAAACGCAACAGTAACTGTTATTCCGGTTTTGAAATATGACGGAGGTGAAGCTATGGGTACTTCCTATGCTTATCAAGGTGAAAAAGTAGCAGGAAACGGTATTGTTATCAATCAGGAAAACGGAGGAGCTATCACTCTCAAATCTGAGTTTGATTATATTCCTGCGATGAAAAAATCTGAATTGTACCTACGTTTCAACATAGGACTAAAAGGAAAAACGATTGCAGCAATTCCTGATGTAAAAGTTGCTGATGGTGTAATTTCGACTGCCGGATTAGCTAGTGCAGCGACTACTACTCCTGCTGTTGCTCCTGATGCATTCCAACGTATAATCAAAGAAACTTACGATGCAGACATCATGTTCCTTATCCAGCAAGCAGAACTTCGTTCAAGCGAGTTGAACTCAAATAACCTTGCTGCATGGAAGGACCTTGTAAAAGAAGCTGACGACAACAACCGCAAAAATATAAATGTTGAAGTATCTGCCTATGCGTCTCCTGATGGAGGTTTAGATTTGAATGAAAAGTTAGCTGAAAAACGTGAGAAAAATACAACTTCTTACCTGACTAAAGAATTCAAAAAGAAACAAATTGATACTGAAATCAATGCTAAATATACAGCTCAAGACTGGGAAGGTTTCCAAAAACTTGTACAAGCTTCTAGCCTTCAGGACAAAGATATTGTATTAAGAGTTCTTTCTATGTATCCGGATCCTGAAACGAGAGAAAGAGAAATCAAAAATATCTCTGCTGTATATTCTGATCTTGCAGAAACAATCCTTCCTAAACTTCGCCGTTCTCGCTTAATAGCAAACGTTGAAGTGATTGGTAAAACAGATGAAGAATTGAAAAGTGCTGCTTCTTCTGATATGTCAGGATTAAGTGTTGAAGAATTGCTTTATGCTGCTAATCTTGATGGCGTATCGAAAGAGAAAGTATACACATTTGTTACTCAAAAATTTCCTAATGATTACCGCGGATGGAACAACCTTGGAGCTTATTACTACAAGGCTGGACAAACTGCTAAAGCTGTTCAGGCATTCAACAAAGCTGCTCAGACATCATCTAAGGCTCCTGAAGCTAATATGAACCAAGCATTATTGTCTTTGGCTGAAGGAAACACTTCTAAAGCTGAACAACTATTAGGTAATGCAGCCGGAGCAAGTTCACTTGGCGAAGCTCTTGGATTACTATATATCAAAAAAGGTGATTATAGCAGAGCTGCTCAAGCTTTTGGCGATGCTAAAACAAACAATGCTGCATTGGCACAGATTCTGACTAAGAATTACAATAAAGCTCAACAAACACTTAATGCTGTACCTAGCAAGGATGCAACAACTTATTATCTTTCGGCTATTATAGCTGCAAGAACAAACAATACATCCGGCGTAGTTGGTAACCTTCGTTCTGCTTTGGACAATGGTCTTTCCACTAACGATGTGTTGAATGACATGGAGTTTGCTAAGTTCTTAACTAACTCTGACGTTAAGAACATGCTATTGAGATAATTAATAGATAGGTAAAACTATAGATAGAAAACCTTTGGAGTCTTTATGATTCCAAAGGTTTTTATTTTATGCCATTACTATACATATTATTATTTATTATATATTTGCCAATTCGGATATTAAGCCTAATAAAACTTTAAATACAATAATTATGAAAAGAGCTTATCTTATTTTATGCCTTATCTCATTTTGCTCCATTTCGGTATTCTCTCAAAAAGCAATGGTTTCTATAAATGGTAATTATCGTACCGAAGCTAAAGATTTCGGGCTTGGCACACAAGTTATGATACCCATATACAAGGGACTACACATTGCTCCGGGAATAACCTATTTTTTCGAAAAAGAATATGAATTTGACACATATATGGTAAAGGGTAAAGTAAAAAATAAAACCTTGAATTATGGAGTAGATATACATTACGCTTTTAATCTTCCATATTCTCGTTCATTTGTTTCTCCATTTATTGGCGTAGAAGGAATGTCTTCGTGGAGTAATACTTCTGGCTCAAGTATGGGGATCACCCAAGGAAATCCAGGCTCTGTAGTCCCTAATTATAAATGGAGTAGCTTTGGAGGAAATTTTAACAATTTTACCGTTTTAGGAAATGTCGGTGTAGCAGCTAAATGGTTTGCTTCTAATAATATATTTATTAATACTCAAGTAAAATATTCTCTACTTTTTGATGATATGGATAGTAATCATTTTGTTTTTACAGCTGGACTAGGATATGCATTTTAAGTAGATATATAATAAATAATAATTGATAAGGGAGGATTTAGTATTCTTCCTTTTTTCTTCTATTACATAGGCTAAATTAATCTTCTGCCTCCAAACGACTTTTAAAATAGCTATAAATCACATAAGATGAATAAATAGCGTATACTGTGGAAACAATTAATAGTATTATCATAATCTGGTAATTTAAATTTACTTCGAATATCGTTAATTCAAATTACAAATTGATTACTATAGAGTTAAGATGGGAAAAAGAAAGGATAACCAATAATATCACGCGATACAATCGCGCGACAGCAGATAATCAAAAATAAAAGCCCCTCTATAAATGAAGAAAAGCCCGCCCAAAAGCGAACTTCCCACATATCATGATGTACGCACGAGGGGATTTGAACCCCTACGTCCTTGCGGACACTACCCCCTCAAAGTAGCATGTCTACCAATTCCACCACGTGCGCATAAACAAAAAATGTGACCTCCTGTCACATCTGAGCGAAAGACGGGATTCGAACCCGCGACCCCGACCTTGGCAAGGTCGTGCTCTACCAACTGAGCTACTTTCGCAATTGAGACTGCAAATATATAGGCTATTTTTATTTTTTCAAAATTTTAGATCGTTATTTTTTTAACGAAAGCCTATTTTTTCAGTCAATATTAAACAATAATCGGTTAGCAAAGTAGATAAACAGACTTAGCCAACCGACTATTGTTTGTCTAATTTTATTTTACTTCCCAAACATCTTGCGACATCAGGTAATCTTTCAGTGTTCTGATCGGATTTTTTGCCTGCACCGATTTGATTTGTTCTTCAACACTTTCGTCATACGAAGGAGCTTTTACATCCCTTATTACACCTAATGCTAAAGGTAATCCGTTTTCAGGTGTCATTAGTCCTAATTTAAGATGTAATGTATTATCCTCACAATTTGCATCGTGAATAAGAACATCGTCTAATGTAACTCCGCCCTGACCAATGGCGACTTCTTTTATTTGCCAGCCGTCCAACACAAGACCTTTATCATTATCTCTTCCGTAAACCATTTTCTCGCCATGCTTAAGCAATATAGTGCGATCGGCTCTCCATGCTTTGTCTACAATGTTATCATGGATAGCATCATTGAATATCACACAGTTTTGCAGAATCTCAACAACAGATGTTCCTTTGTGCTTCGCAGCCTCCACAAGAATATCTGTAGTGTTTGACAAATCGACATCAATACAACGCGCAAAGAATGTACCGCGTGCCCCTAAGGCCAGCTCTACCGGACGGAAAGGTTCTTCAACTGTTCCGTATGGAGACGATTTGGAAACAAATCCCCTGTCAGAAGTTGGCGAGAATTGTCCCTTAGTCAATCCATAGATCTTATTATTGAGGAGCATAATATTAATATCTATATTCCTGCGTACTGCATGGATGAAGTGGTTACCCCCAATAGCAAGACAGTCACCATCTCCTGTAGATAGCCAGACAGACAATTCCGGCTTAGCTGTTTTCACACCTGTAGCAACAGCAGCTCCACGTCCATGAATAGTATGGAATCCGTATGTATTCATATAATACGGAAGACGTGACGAACATCCGATACCTGAGATAACCGCAGTCATATGAGGAGGGATATTCAATTTTGCCATAGCCTTATACAGGCAATTTAGAGAAGCATGGTCGCCACAACCCGGACACCAACGTACATATTGGTCGCTTTTATAATCTTTAGCCTCACGCAATGGGGCAATTGTATTTGTATCTATCATTTTTTATTCCTCCAATTTCTTTGTAAATGCATCCATCAAATCCGATATGGTGAAAGGCTGACCTTCCACCTTATTATAGCGCGAAAGTTGTAATCCCGGAATTTTTTCGGTCAGGTAACCTGCAAACTGCCCGTTGTTTTGTTCTGCTACAATTATTTTATCAAATCGTTTAAGAATATCCTCTGTATTTTTAGGTAGAGGGCTGATAAAGCTAAAATGGGCCTGAGCAACCTTTTTACCCTCTTCATTCATTTTCTGAACAGCTTCGCGCACATGTCCGTATGTTCCACCCCAACTGATAACAAGTAAATCGGCATCTTCTCCACCTATAAGTTCTAATTGAGGAATAAAATCGGCCACTTTATCTATTTTTGCCTGGCGTACGTTTACCATCTTTTGATGGTTAGCCGGATCGGTAGAAATTGCACCTGTTTCATAATCTTTTTCTAGACCTCCTATACGATGCATATAGCCCGGACGTCCTGCCTCAGCCCAATATCGAACCAAAGTTTCTTCGTCGCGTAAAGCGCTTTTCCATTCTTCGCCTTTATATTGAGTTACATCATGAGGTACAATAGCCGGATACTTTTCCACATCCGGAATACGCCAGGCAGATGATCCGTTAGCTATATATCCGTCGGTCAATAATACTACAGGTGTAGTGTGTTCCAATGCTATTTTAGAAGCCCAATAAGCCATATCGAAACAATCGGTAGGGCTGGCAGCGGCTACTACTACCAACGGGCTTTCTCCATTACGTCCATATAATGCCTGACGCAAGTCGGTCTGTTCCGATTTCGTAGGTAATCCTGTAGATGGTCCTCCACGTTGTACATCTACTACCACCAACGGCAATTCTGCCATAACAGCCAAGCCTAAGGCTTCACTCTTAAGGGCAAGACCCGGACCGGAAGTAGTTGTTACGGCAAGGCTACCGGCAAAGCTGGCGCCAATTGCTGTACAAATACCTGCAATTTCGTCTTCTACCTGAATAGCTTTAACGCCTAGTTGTTTGAATTTTACTAATTCGTGTAATATATCTGTAGCAGGAGTTATTGGATAAGAACCTAAGAACAACTGTCTGCCTGAATTTTCTGCTGCAGCTATCAGTCCGTAAGCCGTTGCTGTATTTCCATTTACATCTATATAGAAACCTTTGTCTACGCTTACAGATTCTACTCTGTAAGAAGATATAGAAGAGTCTGTATTTTGTCCATAATTGAACCCATCTGCCAAAACTTTCAGGTTGGCTTCTACCAAAATTGGCTTTTTAGCGAACTTAGCAGACAGCATATGGTTTGCAACATCCAAAGGACGATTGAATAACCAGCAAACAAGACCTAAAGCAAACATATTCTTGCTACGGATACGCGACTTCATATCCAGATCCATTCCTTCGAGGCTGCTCTTTGTCAAAGAAGTTATAGGAACAGCTATCACCTGCTGGCTAGAGAGCCCTAACTCAGTAAACGGATCGTCTGTTACAAACAATGCCTTTTCCAAATCCCTTTTTGCAAAAGAATCGGTGTCTATTATTACTACCGAATCCTTTTTCAAGTAGTTGGCATTTACTTTCAACGCAGCCGGATTCATCGCAACCAATACATCGCAACGGTCTCCAGAGTTATAAATCTGATTACCTAAATGTACCTGAAAACCTGAAACACCTGAGAGAGTACCCTGTGGAGCCCTTATTTCGGCCGGATAGTCTGGAAAAGTGGCAATTTCGTTTCCAAAGATTGCTGAAAGGTTTGAAAAAATGGTTCCGGTCAACTGCATACCATCTCCGGAATCCCCTGAAAAACGTATGACTATGTCCTTGACGTCTTTAATGTTTACTGTGTTTTGCATTACAATTCCTATAAAACTGATAGTCTATTAAGGTCACAGACCTGTTTATTATTTTGTACGATTTTTTTTATTGAAGGTATTATATCTTACTATATTATCTTATGCTTTGAATACGATAACAAAGGAAAAAAGTATTCACGAATAATCAAATTTATTTTAGATAAAAAAATATCAAAATAACACTTTATTTCAATATTTCAGATTTAACACAAGTATTATTTATAAAAAAATAGACTTTAACAAAAGTCTATTCTTTCTATTTATCATTTATTCAAGAATTTCACACAATATTGGACAGCTTTAGCTACATCTTCCATTTTTTTGAGATCTATACTTTCCGATTCCAAATATTCTTTGACCTCTTTTTCGTGTCCTTTATATAAATCGGCAAAAGAGTTAGATGAGAAAAAACGCTTAAATTTTCCTTTTTGTTTCAGATAATAACTGTTATTTATTTTATACGCACCAGATGTAGAACCAATATGACTATTACCTCCCTGTCCTGTTATCTGATTTATATTATCTATAGATGTCGTTTGAGATGTTCCGTATGCTCCGACTTCTTTTTTTGAAATCGGAAGATTATGCCATTGAACATAAAATACTGCATCATCATCCAAATTTACTCTTTCGTAGAATATATCCCCTTTTGCGTATTCAAAAATCCGGCCTTTAATATTAACTGCCGCTACATCTCTTGGATTAGATATATCCATTATTTCGCCCTTATCATCTTTGAATACTAATGCTTGACGAACAGTATTATAATTTAAATCACCTTCAGATATATTTCCCTTTTTAAATATAACTTTCCCTTTTTCAAATTTATCGAACAAGTATCCCGAATTATTACTTTCCTGGGCAAATACGCAAACAGATAGAATAAAGAGAGAGAGAACTAAACCAATTCTTTGTTTCATAATCAAAAGGTTTTGTTTATAAAGATTAATCCATTAACAAATATAAATAAAACACTTTAAAAACAAAGAATTTTGTCAACCTTTCGTTCTTAAAAATGACATTTTACACATTAAACCCAAGCTTCATATCCGCCATCGATGCTATAAACTTCATCGAAACCCTGCACCGATAAATATTGTGCCACGCTCTGACTGCTATTTCCATGATAACACATTACTAATACAGGTGAGGATTTATCTGCACTGTCGAGAAAAGCAGAAAGTGATTCTTGTGTAAGATTAATAGCTATATCTACATGACCATAATTATAGCTTTCGGTATCGCGAATATCGAGCAATATGCTTTTCGGATTTTTGAGTAGATCTTTCGCCTGACTGATATTTATTCTTTTGAAGGACATATCTGAATTATTATTATGAATTAATATAGTTTAAACAAATATGAGGAAGTTTTGTTATAAAATGCAAGCATATAAACTATACAAATAAAAAAACATTAGCATGATTAAAAAAATTACCATTATAGCACTTGTATTGATACAATCTACACTTGCTTTTTCTCAATCGGAACCAGCATATAAAAAAGGTACTTTCTATGCATTCTGGGGATGGAACAGAGGAGCTTATTCCAATTCTGATATCCATTTCAAAGGTCAGGATTATAAGTTTACTTTACATGATGTAAAAGCATCGGATAAGCAAACAGATTTCAGTATCAAAACATACTTCCGCCCTGATAATATAACATTGCCTCAAACAAATTTGCGCATAGGTTATTTTATTAAAGATAACTTAGCAATCACGTTAGGAATAGATCATATGAAATATGTGATGAATGCTAATCAAACAGTGGATATAAATGGACATGTGAAGCCCGGATATGAATCGTATTTAAATGATGATGGCTCTATAAAATTGGTGCCTGAATTTCTACAATTTGAACATACTGATGGACTGAATTACATAAACTCTGAAGTAGAGTATTACAAAAACTTTTATACCAATGGGATACTAAAGGTTAATGGGCTTGTAGGCGGAGGCGGAGGTTTCCTTCTTCCGCGCAGTAATGTAACCATGATGGGGAATGAACGTCATGATGCTTTTCACCTGGCAGGTTTTGGGCTAAGTGCAAAGGGAGGATTGGATGTAAATCTTTGGAATCTATTCTTTGTCCGCAGCGAAATAAAGGAAGGATATATTAATATGCCAAGTATACGAACAACAAAATCGTCGGACGATAAGGCGCGACAAGCATTCTGGTTTGCCGAATGGACTTATGTATTTGGCTTCAACTGGCATTTTTAGAATTTTCGATTTAAGAATAATTAAGCAGATGATATTTTATGTTATCTGCTTTTTTGTTTAGATATAGTAAAACTTAAAAAAATCATAACCCATTATCTATTACTCACAACTAAATAATAACTTTGTATATCGAAAAAGTAAGAGCCTGTTTAAATTTTAGCGAAAATTCTGATTAATTATAGGCTCTGAAAAATAATTCTTAGCAACTTTTTTCTGCTATTTTTAGCGTATTTCCTCCTTTTGCTTTTGGTTTAGCCCGCTAAACCTGCAAGCAAAAATGATAAAATCCATTCTAAAACTAGCTATAAAAAAGCTTTGCTATAAAATATAAACAGACTCTAAACAAACTGTTGAGATGCCAGTAAATATACCCAATAATCTTCCGGCAATAGAACTTCTGAAAAAGGAGAACATATTTGTAATGAATGAGCTACGGGCTCATGAGCAGGATATACGCCCTCTGCGTGTACTTATTCTGAACCTGATGCCTATAAAGATTACTACCGAAACAGACCTGATCCGTTTATTATCGAATAATCCTTTACAGGTGGAGGTTGAATTTTTAAAACTGGTGACTCATACCTCAAAAAACACTTCGGAAGAGCATCTCGAAATGTTTTATAAAAACTTCAGTGAAGTAAAAGATGATTTTTACGATGGAATGATAATTACCGGAGCTCCTGTGGAATTATTTAATTTTGAGGAGGTTACTTACTGGCCTGAAGTATCTTCTATTTTCGATTGGGCACGTACACATGTTACCTCTACATTATATATATGCTGGGCTGCGCAAGCTGCTTTATATCATTTTTATGGCGTAAAAAAGTATTCGTTACCCGAAAAAATGTTTGGTGTATTTAAGCATACAGTACATAACAAGAAATTTCCTCTGTTTCGTGGATTTGATGATGAATTTTATATTCCACACAGTCGCCATACAACGATAACAAGAGAAGATATTCTTCGTCATGAAGAGCTTAGAATATTATCTGAATCGGACGACTCGGGTGTAGGTATAGTGACATCAAGAGGAGGACGGGAGTTTTACCTTACAGGGCATTCTGAATATTCTCCTAATACCTTGCATAACGAATATGCGCGTGATGTAGAAAAGGGACTGCCAATAAAAATTCCATTGAACTATTATAAGAATGATAATCCGGAAAATCCGCCTGTAGTACGTTGGTCGGGCCATGGTAATTTGCTATTCAATAACTGGCTCAATTACTTTGTTTATCAGGAAACTCCTTATGATAAAACGAAGATAAAAGACTTGGGAGATATATTGCCTATAAATGAATAAAATAACGAGTAGGGTTTTAACCACGGAGTAAAAGGAGTTTCACGGAGTCTAATTTACATTTATTTTGATAAAAGCCAGAAAAATAGAATTACTTGCACCTGCTAAAAATTTAGAGTGTGGTATCGAGGCCATTAATCATGGTGCTGATGCAGTTTATATAGGTGCTCCTAAATTTAGCGCACGGGCAGCAGCAGGTAATACACTTGAAGAAATAAAGGAGCTATCAGCATATGCACATCTGTACAATGCTAAAGTATATGTTGCCCTGAATACTATACTCACTGATAAAGAATTACAGGAAGCGGAATCTCTTATCTGGCAACTATATAACGAAGCGAAAGTAGATGCCCTGATAATTCAGGATATAGGCATTACCATGCTTAACTTACCCCCAATAGCCTTGCATGCCAGTACACAAATGGATAACAGAGGTGCAGAGAAAGTTAAGTTTATGGAAGACGCAGGGTTTAAGCAGATAGTGCTGCCACGCGAACTTACCACAGATGAGATCAGAGAAATAGCCTCGCAAGTAAATACTCCATTAGAAGTTTTTGTACATGGCGCTTTATGCGTTTGTTACAGTGGGCAGTGTTATCTTAGTCAGGCATTATCAGGAAGAAGTGCCAATAAAGGAGCTTGTGCCCAATATTGCCGTCTGCCATATACACTGGTAGATGCCGAGGGTAAAGAAATAATGACAAAGAAGCATTTCTTATCGATGAAAGATTTGAACCTTTCAGAGAATCTGGAAGAACTTCTTGAAGCAGGCGTAAGCTCTCTGAAGATAGAGGGACGGCTTAAAGATGTTTCTTATGTAAAAAATGTAGTAGCTTATTACCGCCGTAAACTGGATAAAGTGTTGGAAAAGCATCCTGAATATATAAAGGCTTCATCCGGCACATCAACATATACATTTGAGCCAAATTTAGAAAAAAGCTTCAATCGGGGCTTTACAAAATACTTTCTACACGATCGCACAAGTAACATATGGTCGCTCGACTCTCCAAAATCGGTAGGAGAACCAATAGGAAAAATCACGGAAATAACTACCAAATATATCCGGATAAACAGCAATAAAAAAATCAATAATGGTGATGGCCTTTGTTATTTCAATAACAGGAAAGAACTTGCCGGTATCCATGTGAACCGTGTAGATGGTGATAGAATATATCCGGCTGATATTCCTGATATAAAACGGGGGGCTTTCGTTTATCGCAATCATGATCATGAATTTGAGAAAATATTGTCGAAAAAATCAGCAGACAGGAAAATTGATGCTACAATAGACTTTAAAGAAATTCCTTTCGGTTTCTCGCTGCAAATAACAGATGAAGACGACAATTATGCTGTACTGAACTTCGAATACAAGAAAGAACCTGCTCAAAAAGATCAGACTGAAAATATTAAAAGTAATCTGAGTAAAACAGGCAATACAATCTTCAATATTGCAAAAGTAGATATAAACTGGACAAATAACTGGTTTCTTCCGGCGTCTGCTGTTTCTGAATGGAGACGGCAACTGACTGATAACTTATTATCGTTACGTAAAATAAAGTATACTCAGGATATTATCCATCACAAACAAACATTTCATTCTTTTCCTGTGAGTGATATTACATATCTGGGAAATGTAATGAATAATAAGAGTAAACAATTTTACACTCAGCATCGGTCAACTGTCACCCAACCGGCCTTTGAGAAACAAGAACAAAGAGATGTGCCTCTGATGTTTACCCGTCATTGTATCAAACAATCTATCGGATGGTGTCCTAAAGAGACGAAGGAAAAGCATCCATATAAAGAACCTTTCTTTTTGATATATAATAATACCAAACTGCAACTTTCGTTCGATTGTAAAGCCTGCGAGATGAAAGTATATAACGAATCGCCTTCCTAGTAATGCACATATTGATATTTTCTTTATCTTTGATGCTTATAAATATTCAGAGGTATGCTCAAGAAAATATTCAAATATAGTTGGCCTCCTGCTATTGTTGCACTTATTATATTTTATCTGTGTTGTCTTATACCTACAGATGATATTCCCAGCGGTTTCGAATTCTTTATACCAACAGATAAGGTTGTACATTTTCTTATGTACTTCGGCTTAGCATTAGTTGCCTCATTCAATTATATATACGACAAGAACGGCAAGATAATAATACTGAAACTGATCGTTTTCGCTATATTAATTCCTATACTTTATGGTGGACTGATAGAAATATTACAGGCTGAATATTTTGAAGGACGAAGCGGAGACTGGTACGATTTTCTGGCTGATATTCTGGGGGCGTTGGCTTCTATCCCATTCTCACTTTGGTTCAGGCGTTTTTTATTAAACAGACAACTTATTATAGATCAAGATATATGAAAAAGATTATAATCATTTTATCATTACTATTCTGCATTTCAGGAATCAATGCCCAAGAAACATACGAACATCAATATAAAGTAAAAGTAGGAGACATAGCTCCCGATTTCGAGATGAGCTTGCCTTCGGGCGAAAAGGTTAAACTATCTTCTTTGCGAGGAAAGATTGTGATGTTACAATTTACTGCCAGTTGGTGCGGCGTTTGTCGGAAAGAAATGCCACATATAGAGAAAGAAATCTGGCTGAAACATAAAGGCAATCCTGAGTTTGCCCTATACGGAATAGACAGGGAAGAGCCAGCCGATACTGTTCTTAAATTTGCAAAAACAACAAAAGTAACTTACCCTATAGGATTAGACCCTAATGCCGATATTTTCGGACTGTTTGCCGAAAAGAAAGCCGGGATAACCCGCAATGTTATTATAGACAAGGAAGGTAAGATTGTAATGTTGACAAGGCTTTTCAATATGGAAGAATTTAATCATATGGTTACCCTTATAGATTCTCTTCTGGAAAAATAAAAGTCCCTCGCTCAGGTGATAATAATAGCTGATTTATAATAAAATATGAGTATAGTAATAATCAGATACAATGCAGGAAACATCTTTTCTGTAGAACATGCTTTTAAACGATTGGGTATAGAAGCTGTTGTAACTTCGGATAAAGAACTGATAAAAAAAGCGGATAAAGTAATATTTCCGGGTGTAGGAGAAGCAAGTTCTACAATGAATCACCTGAGAGAAACAGGCTTGGATAAGTTAATACCAAACCTGACTCAACCGGTGTTAGGTATTTGTCTGGGAATGCAACTTATGTGCTCCTATTCCGAAGAAGGTAATGCTGAATGCTTAAATATATTCGACTCGGAAGTAAAACGCTTTATCCCTCAAAAGCATGAGGATAAAGTGCCTCACATGGGATGGAATACAATTACCAATGTGAATAGTGCAATCTTTGACCCATCATTAGAAGATCAGTTTGTATATTTTGTACATAGCTACTATGTGGCAATAAGCGAACATACAGCTGCTACAACCAATTATATACATCCATTTAGTGCAGCAATGCATAAAGATAACTTTTATGCGACACAGTTTCACCCAGAGAAAAGTGGAAGTGTAGGAGAACAAATTTTGAAGAATTTCTTATTAAATACTTAGAAGACAATGGAAGTAATTAATGACAACGGGACTCCGAAAATGGAAAGTTCACAGGATTCCAGACCAAAAGCAGACCTTTGGGGATTAGATAAAAATACATTCCTCACATTTATGCATTTGGCTCAATTTGCAGGATATATTATTGCCGGATTAGGGTTTGTATTACCTATCGTAATGTGGTTGACCAATTCGAAAGATGAAGATGTAGACCGACATGGCAAAAATATTACAAACTTCATGATAAGTATGATAATATACCTTATTATTTCTGCTATCCTTATCATCGTTATTATTGGTATTCCACTATTGATCGCCTTGGGTATCACACAAATAGTCCTTATTATTCTGGCAGCAATAAGAGCTAACAAAGGTGAATACTGGAAATATCCATTGTCGATACCTTTTTTCAAATAAAAATTAATTATCGGTTTGGAAGTTAAGAATAAGTTTAAAACAGAATCTAAAGCAAGTTTGTGGGGAATGGACAAAAACACATTCCTTACATTGATGCATTTATCGCAATTTGCAGGATACATTGTAACAGGATTCGGATTTATTCTGCCCATTATCATGTGGGTATTTAACTCAAGAGATGAAGACGTAAACAGGCATGGAAAAAATATACTCAATTTTATGCTGAGTGTTTGCATATATATTGCTTCTGCTGTAATTTTATTGATGCAGATTGATGTAATGGCTACTATTTATATTGTAGTATTAGCTGCAGGGTTTGCTTTTGTTATACATTTTGTAATTATTATAATAATGGCTGTAAAAGCGAACAGAGGCAAATCAAGTGGATATCCTTTTGCAATTCCATTCTTTAGATAAAAATTTAGATGATAGAAATAATACCCGCAATAGACATTATAGATGGTAAGTGCGTACGCTTGTCGCAAGGAGACTATGAAGCTAAGAAAGTTTATAATGAAGACCCTCTGGAGGTTGCAAAAATGTTTGAAGGGGCAGGAATTAAGCGCCTCCATCTTGTAGACCTTGATGGAGCTAAAGTCAAGCATATAGTCAATCACGCCATTTTGGAGAGGATTGCTTCTAATACTTCCCTCATCATTGATTTCGGTGGTGGAGTGCAAAGTGATAAAGATTTGGAAATAGCTTTCGGTTCTGGAGCTTCTATGGTCACAGGAGGAAGTATTGCAGTCCGCAACAAAGAGCTTTTCACAGGTTGGGTAAAGAAATATGGCAGCGAAAAAATCATACTTGGAGCTGACTGTAAAGATCATAAAATAGCCGTTTCGGGTTGGCAAGAGTCTACCTCGATAGATATTATACCTTTTCTGGATGAATATAAAAAAGAAGGAATATCAAAGGTTGTTTGTACTGATATAAGTAAAGACGGTATGCTGCAAGGCCCTTCGATAGATTTGTATAAAGAGATATTGACTGCTTTCCCAGACCTTTATTTAATAGCTAGCGGAGGTGTCAGCTGTATGCAAGATATTCTGGATTTAGAAGCAGCCGGATTACCTGCCGTGATATTGGGTAAGGCTATTTATGAGAATAGAGTGACATTAGAAGAATTGGCAAGATAATGAGCCAATTAGCAGATATGCCAATGTGCCAATGTCGCGAAGCGGTAAAAAACCGTCTCTGTCTTCGTTTCATCGGATTTGAAATCCGAAAGGACAGTGAAAATGAAGAATTATTTGATAATTATTTATCTATATAAAGCATAGAGTAAAAGAAAAAGTAACAAGAAAAAATATAGAAATAAGTGTCACTTTTGTCACCTTTTTGAAAAAATGAATAAAAATAAACCGAGATAAACCTTATGATATGAGCAAACAAAAACTTCCATACTTCGAGGATATTATTGACTGGAATGATCTTGAAGATTACTATGAAACTGAAATAAACTTTCATAACCATACTACAAGTATCGATTTGAATCTGGATGATGAGCCTCAAGAGACTTGGGCAGAAGATTACAATAAGTTTATGGGAAAGTTTGAGGAATATTATCAGTCAATAAAGAAAACTATAAAAGGATATTATCCGGAAGAGGGAATGGTGAAAGAATACTATACCTATCATTTGGAAGAGATTTCTGAGGAAATGGCTGAAGAACTGGAAAAAACAGATAAAACTCTATCGGAAGATGAACGATTACATTCTATATTGAAACTAGATAGAATAGGGTTTTATTTTGCAGAGGACAACTTTGCTACATGGGATTTTTCTTTTGGTGATTTTACTGATCAGATTCTGGTTATATATACAGATAAAGAAGGTGAGATCGAGGATATTTCGTGGGAAAGTTGATCATAAATAATAGATAATAAGATGTTGGCTAAAAGAATAATTCCTTGCCTGGATGTAAAAGACGGCACAACGGTAAAAGGTACAAACTTTGTAAACCTTCGTGAAGCCGGAGATCCGGTTGAGCTAGGTGTTCGCTATAGCGAGCAGGGAGCTGACGAGCTTGTATTCCTTGATATTACTGCCTCGCATGAGGAACGCAAAACATTTACCGATCTGGTAAAACGTATTGCTGCCAATATCAATATCCCTTTTACAATAGGTGGAGGAATAAACGAGCTATCAGATGTGGACAGGCTTTTGAATGCCGGAGCTGATAAAATATCGGTTAACTCTACAGCAATACGTAATCCTAAAATAATAGAAGAAATATCTAAAAATTTTGGATCGCAGGTTTGTGTTTGTGCTATAGACGCCAAATTAGAAGATGGTGTATGGTGGTGCTATACTAGTGGAGGACGTAATAAGACCGACAAGGAGCTGTTTTCTTGGGCAAAGGAAGCTGAAAACTTAGGAGCCGGAGAGATACTCTTTACCAGTATGGATCACGATGGAGTGAAAACCGGATATGCAAATGAGGCTTTACGCCAGTTGTCCGAAACATTAAATATACCGATCATAGCATCAGGCGGTGCCGGTAAGATGGAACACTTTAGAGATGTTTTTATAGAAGGTAAGGCTGATGCGGCACTAGCTGCCAGTGTATTTCACTTTGGTGAGATAATGATCAGGGATTTGAAAGATTATTTGAAAAACGAAAATATAAATGTAAGATAATTTTTTAGTTATAAGGTATGAATTATAAATTATAAGTTGCCTTGCTCATCGATGACTGTCAATCCATAATTAATAATTCATAGCTCATAATTTATAACTTATAACTCATAAACATGACTCTCGATTTCGAAAAAGTAGACGGACTAATTCCTGCAATTATACAGGATAACGAAACCAATAAAGTGTTGATGTTAGGCTATATGAATGAGGAGGCCTTACATAAAACACAAGAGACAGGAAAAGTTACATTCTTTAGCCGGACTAAACAACGTCTCTGGACTAAAGGTGAAGAAAGCGGTAACTTCTTGAATGTGGTAAGTATAAAAGATGATTGCGACCACGATACATTACTTATAAAGGTGAACCCTGTGGGACCGGTATGTCATACAGGTGCTGATACTTGCTTTGAGGAAGAAAATAAGGAGGACATCCTGTTTTTTAAATACCTACAACAATTCATTGAGAAGCGTTATAAGGAAATGCCCGAAGGGTCATATACTACTTCTCTTTTTGAATCGGGAATAAACCGTATGGCTCAAAAGGTAGGGGAAGAAGCTTTAGAGTCGGTTATAGAGGCTTGTAATGGAACTGATGACAGGCTGATTTATGAGTCGGCAGATATGCTTTATCATCTTATAGTTATGCTTACATCAAAGGGTTTGAGCATAGAAGATTTGGCAAGAGAATTACAGAAAAGACATAAGAAATAAGTAATGAAGAAATAATAATGAGGAATGAAAAATCTATTGATGTAGATTGATTATTGACAATTTTTCATTTTTAATTCTTCATTATTCATTCTTTTTATTTACATTAGAGCAATGCACATGTAGCAGGCTTGTGGATATCAAAGTAGCAAACAATAAAAAAGGTTTTTACTTCATATAGTTTAGGCCAGAACTAATGCTATCCTTACAAGATTATAATCTATCTTGTTTGTAATAAAAAAAACACGGAGACAAATAGTTTTAAGCACAAAATAATACTTCCCTGAACCTGCGGAGGGAGGTAGTTGTTATGATTATATGAATAAGGAAGTAATAATAAAATACGAGGGTGTTGACCTCGATAGAGATAGGAATACTATCCTGAGCAATATAAATATATCTATCGCCGAAGGAGAGTTTATCTATCTTATAGGAAAAGTGGGATCGGGGAAAAGTACTTTTCTGAAAAGCCTATACCACGAAATTCCTTTAGAAAAAGGGCATGGAAGAATCTTTGATTACGATTTGGAAAATATAAAGAAAAAGCATGTACCTTATTTAAGACGGAAAATCGGTATTGTTTTCCAGGACTTCCAATTACTAATCGACCGTTCGGCTAAGAAGAATCTGGAGTTCGTTTTACGTGCTACAGGCTGGAAAAATAAAGACCTCATAGAAATACGCATCGATGAGGTTCTCTCCCAAGTAGGAATGAAGAATAAGGGTTATAAGATGCCACATGAGCTATCGGGCGGAGAACAGCAACGTATAGTTATTGCCCGTGCACTTCTTAATTCACCCGAAGTTATTCTGGCTGACGAGCCTACAGGTAATCTTGACCCGGAGACCGGAGGACAGATTGTTCAACTGCTTCATAAGATATCAGAGGAAGGTACTGCTGTAATTATGTCCACTCATAATTATGCCGCCGTGCAAAAATATCCCGGACGGATCATTAAATGTGAAGATGGGCATTTGAAAGATGTAAAAATAGGTCAGACTCATTAAAATAAGACTAGATTATGAAAATAAGGAAATTGGATTTGTCAAGCAGTCACGAAGTATCTTTTGTAGATAACCTATATATAGAATCATTCCCATTAAGCGAACGTCGTCCTGTGGATAAAATGCTGGATTTGTATAAAAGCGGTTCTCCTTTTATTATATCTGTAGCTATTGAGGATGATGAGTTAGTGGGGTTTCTTACCTACTGGGACTTAGGTGAGTTTATCTTTGCAGAGCATTTTGCGATATCTCCCGAATATAGGAATGGAGGATATGGAAGAAAGGTTATGGACTTATTTATTGAAAGTACAGATAAACCTATTATCCTTGAAGTAGAGCTACCTACTACCATATTGTCGGAGCGTCGTATCGGATTCTATCAACGTATCGGGTTCAGGCTGTGGGAAAATATACAATACCATCAGCCAGCCTATTATGAAGATAGCGGTACTGTACCGATGAAGCTTATGTCGTATCGGGATATTGACATTGAAAATAACTTGATTGAGATAAAAGATAAATTATACTCAGTAGTTTATAATTGCTGATATTACTTCGAGTTTAGAATATAAAATAGCTGATTTTCACCGAGATCAGCTATTTCTTTTGTACTGCTTTCTTTCTCAGTTTACTATTCAAGAACTCTACTAATAATGAGAAAGCTATGGCAAAATAGATATAACCTTTAGGTATCTCTCCTACTTCTTGCCCAAATACATTTAAACGGGAAAGATGTGCTGCTTCAATAACAAGCATTAACCCAATAAGGATCAGAAAAGAAAGTGCCAGCATTTGTATTGTAGGGTGATTATTCACGAAGTTGCTAATAGGCCCAGAAAAGAAAAGCATCATCAAAACCGCTATTATAATAGCCAATACCATTATAGTCATAGCCCCTTCATAGCCGTAGTCCTTAAAACTCACCATACCTACAGCCGTAAGTACACTATCGAACGAAAAGACAATATCTAAGGCAACTATTTGTACTATAATAGCCCAAAAGCTATTAGACTTTGTTTTTATAGAAGCCTCTCCTTCTATTTCCAGCTTGTTATGGACTTCTGTTACACTTTTATACAATAGGAAGATTCCTCCCAACATAATAATAATCGCCTGTCCTGAAATAGCACCACTAATCCATGAGAAATCAAATGAGAATAAGGGCTTGGTCAATTTCATCAATAATGATATACCAAATAATAAGGCGATACGAGCAACCATAGCCAGTAACAGTCCTATCGTTCTTCCTCTCTGTTGTTGTTCCTTCGGTAACTTCGAAGACATTATTGATAAGAATACAATATTATCTATACCTAGTACAACTTCGAGAAATACAAGGGTAAGCAGTGCAATCCATGCACTTGGGAGTAAAAGTGTATCTATTATTTCCATAAGCTTGGAAGATATAGGAATTATATCGAAACAACTTCTTAAATAACATTATCAAATACAAATAAGTTTATCTATACAACAAAAAACCACCACTAGAGAGTGATGGTTCTTAAATATATACTTATGATATTTGTATAATTTAGATACTTTTCAGCGCTTGTTCAATATCGGCTATAATGTCGCTTGCATTTTCAATTCCTACAGATAAGCGGATTAAATCAGGAGCAACCCCTGCAGCAGCTAACTGTTCGTCGTTTAACTGGCGATGTGTATGACTGGCCGGATGAAGCACACAAGTACGGGCATCTGCCACATGGGTAACAATGGCGATAAATTGCAAGCTGTCCATAAATTTGACAGATATATCTCGTCCACCTTTAAGCCCGAATGTCATTACTCCACAAGTTCCATTCGGCATATATTTTTGAGCTAGTTCGTAGTATTTGTTATCTTTCAACCCCGGATAATTAACCCATGCTATCTCGGGTCTGCTTTGCAAATATTCTGCAACTTTCAGTGCATTTTCACAATGGCGAGGCATACGCAGGTGTAATGTTTCTAAACCAATATTAAGCAGGAATGCATTCTGAGGAGATTGCGAAGAACCGAGGTCACGCATCAATTGTACAGTTGCCTTTGTCAGATAAGCTGCTTTTCCGAATGCTTTGGTATAGGTCAAACCGTGATAAGAATCATCAGGTTCGGTCAGTCCCGGAAATTTGGATGCATAGGCATCCCAATCGAACTTGCCACCATCAACAATGACTCCACCCAGACTAACTGCATGTCCATCCATATACTTCGATGTAGAATGAACTACAATATCTGCTCCCCACTCTAAAGGGCGGAAGTTGATAGGTGTAGGAAAAGTATTATCAACAATCAAAGGTACGCCTTCACTATGAGCAATATCTGCAAGTTTCTGGATATCGATGACATTCATTGCCGGATTCGAAATAGACTCAGCAAAGAACACTTTTGTATTAGGTCTGAAAGCCTTTTTGATCTCCTCTGCAGAAGCATCCTGATCTATAAATGTAACCTCTATACCTAGTTTCTTCAATGTCACGGCAAAGAGATTGAAAGTTCCTCCATAAATCGCTGAAGCACTTACAACATGATCGCCGGCACTGCAAATATTAAAGATAGAATAAAAGCTTGCAGCCTGCCCTGATGAAGTTAGCATAGCTCCTACTCCACCTTCCAAAGCTGCAATTTTAGCTGCTACGGCATCATTGGTAGGATTTTGCAGACGAGTGTAAAAATAACCAGAAGCTTCGAGATCGAACAACTGAGCCATTTGCTCACTTGTTTCATATTTAAATGTTGTACTTTGATATATAGGTAATACGCGTGGTTCTCCTTTTTTAGGATTCCAACCAGCTTGAACACAAATAGTTTCTAAATTTTGCTTCTTTTCCATAATCTTATTATTTGAGTTTTGCAAAGATAAGAAAAGAGTTTATATACATATCTTTATAATTCTTACATATTGAAAGATTTTATGACCGTTTTTATTATATTTGTATAAACAGCCTTTAAGCCAATGATATCTATTCCAAAATACAATTTTCATAAAACGAAGTATGGAGAAGAGCTACTTATAGATGTTGTAAAAATTAAAGACATTGCAAAATATATAGAAAAGCATCCGACACATATCTTATCTTATTATGATATTACATTTATTCAACAAGGGACTGGCTGTTTTACTCTTAATGACAGTAAATATGATCTGAAACCTGGTGATGTTGTATTCTCAACTCCAGGTGATATCCGAAGCTGGAATAATAAAAATACACCTGATGGATATGCCCTGATATTTGAAGAAGAGTTCCTTCTATCATTCTTCAATGATCCTTTATTCTTACAGAACCTTTCTTATTTCAATATTAAAAGATCAACTGCAAAGATCAGCATCATACAAATTCAAGAAAGAATCAATTCGCTAATAGATAATATTATATTGGAGATAAACAATTTTCAGGCGAAAGACAAGCACTTACTACGGGCACTACTCTATGAAATGCTTACACTCCTGAACCGTGAATTTCAAAAGCAGAATACTACAGAAGAGACAAATCAATATACCAATCGGCATATTAACTCATTTACTCATCTGCTAAATACGAACTTCAAAGATCACCATGATACCCAATACTATGCAGATAAATTATGCATAAGCCCTAACTACCTGAACGAAGTAACTCAGAAAGCATTTGGTACAAATGCTAAAAGCTATATCCTCAATAAATTGATTACAGAAGCAAAGAAGATGCTGACATTTTCCGATTTGTCAGTTTCTGAAATCTCAGACAGCCTAAACTTCAGTAGTTCATCCTACTTTATCCGACTATTCCGCAACCATACGAATCTGACACCTGCACAATATCGGAATAGTATAAATCGTTGAAAAGTGCTATTTCCTCCATGTTTTGTATGATATAATTATTCCTTATCTACTTTACATTTGTACTATTAACCAATTTAAAATATAAATATGGACGAGGAAAAAATCAAGGAACTGATCATCAAGATGGAAGTTGCAGCTTTAGAAGAATGGAATAAAGGAAATCCTTCTGAATATTTGAAAATATATTCACCCGACATTACATACTTCGACCCGTTTCAAGAAGCGAGAATAGATGGCTTAGACAAAATGACAACATTCTACGAAAGTTTAAGAGGTGCATCCTGTGTAAACAGATATGAGATAATAAATCCAATAGTAGAAGTTACGGAAAGGATGGCAGTGCTATCTTATAATCTATACTCTTATTCAGGTGAGAATGTTTATAAATGGAATTGTACAGAAGTATATATTCTGAATGAAAGTAACGAATGGAAGGTTATTCATAATCATTGGTCTTTTATAAAACCACTGGATAAATAAGTTTTTGTCACCAAAAATACTCCCACTAAAAGAAAAACCTCAGAACTAAGCCTGAGGTTTTTCAATTTCTTATTTCAATTCCTTAATCTTTATATTCTTAAACCAAACCTCATCGCCATGGTCTTGTAGTAGGATATTACCTTCTATTGCGTTTCCAAAGTTTGGCCAATCTCTATATTTGCTATAAGCCACCAATGCATTCCACATTTGGTTATTACGCTCATATTCCAGTATTTTCACTCCATTCAGCCAATGCTCTACATGATTACCATTCACTATAACCATTGCAGTATTGAAATCATTCTTTTTGAATGGTTTATTTTCATCAACTGGAATCAAATCATAAAGAGCTCCTAGCTTACGGTTACCTTTTACTCCCAGCTTCGCATCCGGATGTTTTTCATCATCCAATATTTGAAACTCACAACCAATAGCAGATCCTTCTCCTTTATTCATATCTGGATTAACAAAGTATTTGATACCGCTATTGGCACCTTCTGTTATTTTAAAGTCTACTTTTAGCACAAAATTCTTATACTTACGGGTGGTAACAATATCTCCTCCATTAGTAGATTCTCCACCATCACCTTTTTGCACTTTAAGCACACCATTTTCTATAACCCACCCTGCTGATGGGAAAGTATTCATTTTAGCACCCTTCCATCCCTCTGTAGTTTTTCCATCCCAAAGAAGCTTCCATCCGTCTTTTCCTTCCGCAGGCGAAATTGTATTAACTATTGCATTTACTTCGGGAGCAGTTGTTGCTGTTCTATATTTCTCTACATCGGTAGTGCAGATTCTTATATTCTTCCAACTTACAGTTTTCCCTTCCTCGCTTTTATTTCCAATAGAGTGAACCTGTAAGGCTATAAATCCGCTCTGTGTCATATCATCCCACAGATTAGTACAAGCGATACCATTTACCCATGTGCGGATAGAATTGCCCATCGCTTCTATACGGGCTTTATTCCATTCCCCGTTTTTAAAGGCGACTTGTGCAGGAGGGTTAACAGTCATTGGATATAGCCAGCCCCGTCGAGCTTCATCATATACGCCGCCGGACCAAGCCCGTTTAGAAGGGTCTATCTCAAATTGATATCCATGTACCCTTCCGTTTTGAAAATCCTTTTTGCTCAAACTACGGAATTGGACTCCAGAATTAAGGCCATCATCTACTTTAAAATCGAACTCAAGAATAAAATCTCCGTAGTTTTTTTCAGTAGCGAGAAATGTATTTGGTGTTCCCAATTTGGAAATACCAACAATAGCCCCATCTTCTATTTTATATTCAGCTTTTCCATTCAGTTTTTTCCAACCTTTAAGGTTTTTACCGTTAAACAATGGCTCCCATTTTTCTTGTGCTGATAGCGCTGTTGCAAAAATAAACAGGATTGCCAATAGTATATTTTTATTCATTTCTGTATTTCTATTTTAAGTATTATAATTTATAAAAATCTTCCCAACCTTTACGAGGAGGAATACCTGTCAACATCGCATTTGCAAACGGATCATTCGTGATCTGTTTTGTACGGCTATCGAAATAGAACTTCTTATTCAAACGTTGCGCCATAACACCAAGAGAAAATACCTGACTCAATGGACCATGTATTTCGAATGGTGAACGAGTTTTTTCTACCCCCTGACAAGCTAAAAGGAAGTTTTTGAAATGATTTGACGAACTCTTTGGTACTTCCGGTAGCTTCGACGCCATTTCTTTTGCTTTACTTTCCGGAATAATAGAGAGTGTGCTTCCATGCGAAGCACCCTTAAAAATAAGATCTTTGCTATATATAATCTTCCCTGGGTTTAAGGATTGCTTTTTGATCTCTCCCGCACCCGAAGCTGGTATATTCGGATCAAGGGCTGACTCCCCATAACCCTCTGGAATCGGAGGAAGATTATCTACTCCATCGTACCATGTAATATCGCATGCTGGCATTTCGCCTCTCGGACCAAATTTAAACTGTATAGTAGATGATGTAGGGAAGAAATAATCGTTATGCCCTGTCAGCTTTATCGGATTAACTTCATAAGGCAAACCTAAATCCAAAAACTCATGAACTGTATCTAAAATATGTGCACCCCAGTCTCCTAAAGCTCCCATACCATAATCATACCAACAGCGCCATTCTCCGTAATGATATTTTTCATTATACTCATGATATGGAACAGCACAATTCCAAGTCATCCAATCCAATGTATTTGGTATTGGTTGCGCTTCCGGTAGTTTATAGATATTGGTATCCCAACTATGCCATCTGCGAGGATTATTCATGTGCGCTACTACTGATGTCACATCCTTAATAATTCCTGCTTCCTGCCATGCTTTAAATTGGAAATAATTTGCTTCGGAATGACCTTGATTACCAACTTGAGTTACAACATTCGGGTACTTCTTAGCTGCCTGCATCATCAACTCAGCTTCGTAAAATGTACGGGCCATCGGTTTCTCTACATACACATGCTTACCATAGGCCATAGCCATCATACTGATTGGGAAATGCGAATGATCGGGAGTAGCTACAGCTACCGCATCAATCTCATTTGCCATCTTATCAAACATGACACGAAAGTCCTTAAATTGCTTTGCTTTTGGATATTTAGCCATCACTTTGCGTGTATGAGGTGCTCCCATATCCACATCGCATAGAGCTACAACATTCGTCATGCCTGTTTTTTCAAAATCGCCCAAAATAATCTGTTCACCTCTATTACCTATACCTATATAGGCAATATTGACTTTCTTACCTGCCCCTGCTACCCGATTATAGCTCTCGGCACTCATAGCATTTACTCCGCCTACCGCTAATCCAGCCGAAGCCATAGCTGCAGTTTTCAAAAAATTTCTGCGTGTTACCATTGATTTTTCACTAGTTAAGTTTTATATATCTGGGGATAATTCGCACAAAATAAGTAATATATCTGTTAAAATCAAAATGTGTGCGAACACACACTTTGTAAATAAGTATAATAAATAACTATTTGTCAACATTTTACTACCCACCTCTTAATTAAGGTTAAAGCACATGTTTTACAACATAAACTTTTAAGTAGCTTATTCGTTTGACAGTTTATTAAAAAGTGACAAAAGTGACACTTTTTCGGCTATTTTATATTGTAACTTTTGGGCTATTCAACCCATATATCAATTTTCCCAATATAGATAAATCTAAATAAAAAATGTCTATTCTATAGTTTAATATTAGAAAAAACTATCTTTAGAAGATATTAGTACCAAGTTATAAAAAAACACAACAATACTTTTAGTCAAAGCTTTATAGTCAAAAACTCAGAAGAAAAATATATTTGTAATTGCCTTATTAATACTTCATACTATGAAACTTAAATTTATAATCAGCCTATTTATTATCAGTTTCGGAAATTTGTATTCTCAGTCATTAGAAGGAATAGTAGTTGATAGTAATACAGGGGAACCTATTTCTGATGCCAGTATATTTCTGAATGGTACATCCATAAACACAAAAACAAACGCAAAAGGAACTTTTACATTATTAATAGATAGCATAATCAATACCGAATTAATTATAAAGCATGTAGGATACGAACTCTATATAATAAAGAATCCTTTCAGAACAAAGTTTTATAATATATCCCTTTCTCAAAAAGAAAATTTATTGAAAGAGGTGGTCGTTTCTCCTTTTTTTAGTCGAGAGGAAATGCTCAGGGCGTTCGAAAAGCAGTTCCTTGGAGAAAGTAAGGCTGGTAAATCATGTAAAATACTAAATGAATATGACATAGAATTACAATATAAGCCTAGTAGTAAGTGCCTTGTTGCAACAGCCGAAAAACCACTAATAATAAATAACAAATATCTAGGCTATGAGGTTACTTTTATATTGAAAAACTTCGAAGTCTCATTTTCTAAGGATAACACACTCAGTTCTAGATATATGCAAGACATATTCTATGATGGAATATCTTCTTTTATTGACTTAAAACCCAATAGTAAAGTAGTCGCCCGAAGAAGAAGAGAAGTTTATAAGGAATCAGTAGCATATTTTTTTCGAAATTTTGTAAACAGAACAATAGATAGTTGTGGTTTTAAAGCTACGATCAATAGCGAAAAACTACCCTCCGTAATCAAAGATAAAAACATTCAAAACCCTCAACGAACAAAAGGGGGATTAAGAAGCCAGGTGTTAGATCATTATTTCACAATGAAAGATACGCTTTCAATGACAATGGTAAAAGTTAATGATAAATTCAACTCACAATCTTTTATTTCTAATAACGGAGTAACAGCATATATGGTTCTTTCTGCAAAATATTGGAATGATCTCGAAACGCAATTCGTTTTTCAAACAGACTGTATATTTATAGATAGATATGGAAATATTTCAAATCCAGATAAGGTCTGGATATTAGGACATATGTCAAAAAACCGTGTTGGAAATTTACTGCCCCGCAACTATGACATGGATAAATCGCCTTGAAATAATCTAAAAAGAATAAACAAACATATCACCCAAAACATATACATTTGTTCCTTGTTTTATATAAATAAGATTTAGAATAAACAAGATGAAACTTACATACATATTTCACAGCGGATTTGCTATAGAATACAAAGGCATTACAATTATCATAGACTACTATAAAGACTCGTCCGATGATAAAAATAAAGGAATTGTCTACTCCCATTTGTTAAAAAATCCGGGGAAATTATATGTATTAAGTTCACATTCCCACTCCGATCATTTCAACAAAGAAATACTGCAATGGAAAAACGAAAAGGATGATATAACATACATTTTTTCAAAAGATATTTTGGATAATAAGAAAGCCAAAGCTTCTGATGCTACTTATCTGGAAAAGCTTGATACATACAAAGACGACAACCTCTTTATACAAGCTTTTGGCTCTACCGATATAGGCATTTCTTTCCTGATTAAGCTAGATGGTCATACTATATTCCATGCCGGAGACCTGAATAACTGGCACTGGAACGAAGAATCGACACCAGAAGAAATTACCGAAGCAGAAACATATTTTGCCAATGAATTAAATACGCTGGCACAACATATACAGCATATCAATCTGGCTATGTTTCCTGTCGACTGGCGTCTGGGCAAAGACTACATGAAAGGAGCAGAACAATTTATATCAACTATCAAAGTCGATACTTTCGCCCCAATGCATTTTGTAACAGATTATAAAAGCGCCAATGCATTTGCTTCAACTGCAGAAAAATATGAGTGTAAATTCATTGAGATAAAGGAAAAAGGGCAAAGAATAATAATTTAAAAATCCCGATAGGAAATAACAGAAACAATCAAATCATTCTTTATAGTCCACACAACAGCATAGGCTCCAGCTGCATCCCCATTGCTCATACATATAAAGAATGTATTATCATCACTAATGGCAACATACATATTTTCAGGAGTAGGCGAAAAATAGCCTGTCAAATACTCTTGGGGAATTTTATATTCCTTGCCATTAATACTATAAATTATCTCTTTTATCTCCACAAGCTTATCAGGCAAAATGCCATCTATTCCATAAGCCTCATATCCATCTATTGTATCAATAAAGTCAGAATATTTGCTCTCTATTACATGGTCTTCTTTTATCAGATATCCTGTTCTTATCTGAATATTATATTTTTCATCCGAAAAGATTACGTTACCTCCCTCTATTTTCCTCTTTAATAAAGGTAAATCTTTCAAATATTTGACACGGCTAAAATGAATAAGCCCGGGCCTTTCCAAATAAGATCTTTCACCTAAAGGTATATCAGGTTGCCAACATATTGATTTATATTTCTGATTATTATCATCTGCATAAGATGGCACAGCAAATACCTGATTATTATATATTTTCCCTATTATTTGTTTCTCATCGTCCCTGATGTTGGTATAGCCGTCCTCATCTACAATAATAGCAAAAGGAGCGACTGTATATACTTCGTCAATATTATTTGTTTGAGCTTGTATATCAGCAAATAAAAATAAGATTATCAATACGATGTATATTCTCATAAAAAAAGTTTTTACTAAAATGCAAATATACAGAATTGCGAGCTACAATCTTTCGAAAAGAGGGGCCTAAGGCAATTTTGATTTAACACCAAAAAAAAGTATCTTTGGGCAAGTTTTGAAATAGAAAAAAACAAATTAGCACATGCTCCCCGAAGATATAATAGACGAGCCAGAAAATTTAGAAAACGACGAACCAATTTCAGATGACGAGTCGAACAATACCGATTCTCATTCTGATTATAAAGCTCCCGGAAAAGATTCGGCTGACAATTTTATGCATCTATCCGGTATGTTCCAGAATTGGTTTCTGGATTATGCTTCTTATGTTATACTCGAACGCGCCGTTCCGCATATAACCGACGGTTTGAAACCCGTACAGCGCCGCATTATGCATTCCATGAAACGGATGGATGATGGAAGGTACAACAAAGTGGCAAACATTATAGGTCATACCATGCAATTTCACCCCCATGGCGATGCATCCATTGGCGATGCACTTGTACAATTGGGACAAAAAGATTTGCTGGTAGACTGTCAGGGAAACTGGGGTAATGTATTCACCGGAGACGGAGCTGCTGCACCTCGTTATATTGAGGCGCGCTTATCCAAATTTGCACTTGAAGTACTTTTCAATCCTAAAACTACAGAATGGAAACCTTCATATGATGGAAGAAATAAAGAACCAATCACATTACCGGTTAAATTTCCACTATTGCTGGCACAAGGTGCCGAAGGTATTGCAGTAGGACTATCATCCAAAATACTCCCTCACAATTTCAATGAACTTTGCGATGCAGCAGTAGCACATCTTCAAGGCGAAGACTTCACTTTATACCCCGACTTCCAAACCGGCGGATATGTAGATGTAAGCAAATACAATGATGGAGAAAGAGGAGGTTCGGTCAAAGTACGTGCTAAAATTTCAAAGCTTGACAATAAGACACTTGTTATCAGCGATATTCCATACGGAAGAACATCTTCTTCTGTAGTAGAATCTATACTGAAAGCAAATGACAAGGGTAAAATAAAAATACGTAAGGTTGACGATATCACAGCTCAGAATGTTGAAATACACGTACACTTGGCTGCCGGAGTATCTTCCGACAAAACAATAGATGCGCTATATGCTTTCACCGACTGTGAGATAAGTATCTCGCCGAACTGTTGTGTTATAGAAGACAACAAACCTTACTTCTTGAATGCCAGCCGCATACTTCGCGACACTACAGATAATACGCAGCGTTTACTACAGTTAGAGCTTGAGATTCAAAGAAGTGAGCTGGAAGAAGCTCTGCATTTTTCTTCACTCGAAAAGATTTTCATCGAAGAACGTATATATAAAGACAAAGAGTTCGAAAATGCAGCGGATATGGATGCTGCTGTAGCACATATAGATAAACGCCTGAGTAAGTTTGCTAAAATTTTCATTAGGGAAGTTACCCGCGACGATATACTCAAGTTGATGGAGATAAAAATGGGGCGTATCCTCAAATTTAACTCCGACAAAGCTGACGAACTGATTGCTAAATATAAAGAGCAAATTGAAGAGATAAACCATAATATCGAAAACATTGTAGACTTTACCATATCATGGTATGTAATGTTGAAAGAGAAATATGGTAAAAACTATCCTCGTAAAACAGAAATCCGCAGCTTCGACACAATAGAAGCAACAAAAGTAGTTGAGGCCAACGAAAAGCTTTATATCAACCGCGAAGAAGGATTTATAGGAACGGCTTTGAAGAAAGATGAGTTTGTTTGTAACTGTTCCGACATCGACGATATTATCCTCTTCTTCAAAGATGGTAAATACAAAATTGTAAAAGTTAGCGACAAGATGTTTGTCGGCAAAAACATTCTTTATCTGAATGTTTTCCGCCGCAATGATAACCGTACCATTTACAATGCTGTATACCGTCATGGCAAGAATGGTCCGTCCTATATCAAACGCTTTGCCGTAACCGGTATCACCCGCGACAAAGAATATGATGTAACCCAGGGAACCGACGGTTCGCGCATCACATATTTCAGTGCCAACCCGAACGGAGAAGCTGAAACAATACGTGTTATACTGAAACCAAAACCCCGCCAGAAAATACTGGTATTTGAAAAAGATTTCAGCGATATAGCAATCAAAGGACGTCAGTCGATGGGGAACATCCTGACTAAAGCCGAGGTACATAAAATTTCATTGAAGCAAAAAGGAGGTTCTACTCTTGGTGGCCGTAAAGTATGGTTCGACAAAGATGTACTTCGCCTCAACTATGATGATAGAGGTGAATATCTTGGTGAATTCCAAAGCGATGACCAAATACTTGTTGTTTACGAAAACGGAGATTTCTACACCACCAATTTCGATGTAACCAACCATTATCAATCGGGAATTGTCCGTATCGAGAAATTTAATGCAAATAAAAACTGGACTGCTATACTATTTGACGCAGATCAGCAGTTTATGTATATGAAGCGTTTCACTTTCGAAGGATCTGTCAAAAAACAGAACTTCCTGGGAGAAAACCCTGAATCGAAATTGAAGATACTTACAGATGTTGTATATCCTCGTATACAAGTTACCTTCGGAGGACGCGACAACTACCGTGAGGCATTAGAAATAGATGCAGAAGAGTTCATTGCAGTAAAAAGCTTTAAGGCTAAAGGCAAACGCCTTACCACCTTCGAAATAGGTGAAATAAAAGAACTGGAGCCGATTCGTTTTCCTGAAGTACCTGCCGAAGAAGAAAAGAAATTCGAAGTACAGATAGATGACGACGACGATGACATTGACAATCGGCCTATCTCTGATATTATAGATGAAATAACAGGACAGAAATCTTTATTTAAAGAAGATGAAGAAAAGGAGGGTGAAGAATAAGAGTTTAGGTCTGATTCTTAGTTTATTTTGTTTGGGTAATCTTTTCGCTCAAGATAAAGCTAATACTGCCCATATTCATAAGGCAGATACAATAAAGGAAATTGTTGTATCAAGCTTCGGATTAGGCACGAATCGTCCTCCTTCCCTTATTACAAACAACACCATCACAGCATCTGTAGGAAGTGCAAATATGTATGACACCTATTTGTCTCCTCTCGAATATAAGGGCTTTTCCGTCAGATTGATGTACGAACAAATGCGACGAACTACATGGTTCGATTATCGTTTTTACAAACAACAAATCTTCGACATCGAGTTCTCTAAAGGAGACAACCCTGCCAAAAACGCTTCAGAGCACTGGTTTCTTGCCAATTACCGTATCGGAGGGCATTATAGCGTATATCATACCGATAAACTCCGTGTAGGTGTTGGAGGATTATGGGATCTAAATGCAGGAGTACTATACAACGAACGTAATGGAAACAACCCTGCCTCGGCACGGGCATATACCAATCTTAATCTATCCGCAACAGCTTCATATAAATTCAAACACTTCGCTGTTCGCTGGCAATTAGATACTCCTTTCTTAGGTATGTTGTTTTCTCCAAGGTTCGGACAGTCGTATTATGAAATATCTTTAGGAAATTCGGTTGGAGTAGTCAACTTTGCCTCATTACATAACCAGAGGGCACTGCGCAACTATCTCACAGTAGATATCCCTATTAACAAGTACACTATACGTGTAGGTTATTTAGGCTCTTGGTATCAAACAAAAGTTCACGATATACAAACCCACCACTATACCAATAGCTTCGTTATAGGCTTCCCTATCGAAGGCGTTAAGATGCCGAAGAAAAAAGCAAAGAACGACTATTGGAACGGATTCTAAAAAACAATGGATGCTCTAAGACCAATATGGAAGTTCATATCTTATAATTATAAATTTGGACTATTTCTGATTCTACTTTTTGGTATTCCCCGCTTTCTATTAGTACTCGATGCAAACTCATCAGGAGGATATGGATATGTTTCCATTATGTTCATACTGATGTGGTTCACTCCATTCATTTTCTTCACCAAAGATGGCAGAAGACAAATAGGATTTAAAAAGCCTGCAAATAAACTATGGCTAATCTATTCTTTTTTAATAGGCTTTGCTTTCTGTGCCATTATGTTCATAGGGGCTAATCTGCTCTTTGGAGATACCATCAATAATAGTTTCAATTATATTTCCAGAACGTATACAATACCAGCAGAAGCATTAGAGACTAACAAGTTCTTGTTTTTCATGATGTTTTCTTTCATCGGAATGACTTTCAGCCCTATAGGCGAAGAGTTTTTGTATAGGGGAGTTGTTCATGGCAGTTTTGTAGAACAATTCGGAGAGCGCAAAGCTTCCCTTTTCGATAGTTTGGCGTTTGCCCTCACTCACCTTGCTCATTTTGGTATAGTTTTCAATATGGGAGAGTGGACATTCTTACCTGTACCTGCATTGTTATGGGTGTTAGGGATGTTTATCGCCAGTCAGTTATTCTTCTTATGTAAGCAATTTAGCGAGTCTATACTAGGTGCTGTTATTTGCCATGCCGGCTATAATATTGGAATGATGTATTTTATATTCTATCATATCTTTTAGTTGGTTCCTTATTTATAATGAGAGATATAAAGGATATAGAAGAAAGATATAGAAACCGTAAACCTAGAGGTTCTATCACATTAAGAAAATGGTATTTGATCATTCCTGTTCTTCTCATTGCATTTATTGTCAACCCAAACGAAGAGCAGCACAAAAAAGAGGTAAAATCCAGAATAGAAAAAGCTACTTTCACCTCATTGCCGGCAAATAATTTATCTGATTATGAGACGGGCAATATGATTATAGATCAATTAACCGACCGTTATATAACCTCCACTAATTATATTTTCTTTTCCACCACTAATATCACATGGCAAGGGCAAACCCATACAATAGGATTAGGTGTTTTCGGTCACGTTTTTTTATCAGGAAATATAGACAATTATCTGAAATAAAAAGCATTTATGCATCTTTCCGCCCAATCCACGTAAGCCTATGCCATAATCCTTCTAAAGGCCCCTGCTTGTGCGATTTTAGCCACCATTTACAAAACTGGATTTGTAACAGGAACAATATAATACCAATAATCAGACTTATTGTATATCCGCAATATGGAGCTAAATACAATCCAATAGGAAAATAGATGAAAGCACCTGCTACAGACTGTGTTATATAATTGGTCAAACTCATTTTCCCATAGAATCGCAAGTTGGAAGTCAGATTCTGAAAAGCCTGTTTCTGATACAATAGAAAAAATGATGAAACTAATACGAATGTAAAAGCAAACTTCTGCCACATATCAAAAACTACTACGACCGTTTTCCCTATTTCTACCGAATCGCTCTTTGCTAATAATATTTTCAGTTCGTATAACGGAGCAAATAAAACAGAAGAGATAATAAGGACTTTGATCCAGAAACGGATATTAGATTCATTAGAAATAAACAATTGTTTACGACCTATAAGGTAGCCTATCATGAACAAACCTGCCGTCTGGAGAAAACGTCCGGCACCAACAGCCCATAAAAGGCTTGCTTTCTGCCCCAAAGTTATATTACCTAAAAAGAATTTTCCATAATCTCCTTCTTTTGTATATTCAGCCACTTCACCATACATAGCTCCTACACCTAAATCGGGCAGAGCATAGGAAGGATTGATAAGATGTGCTATATAATGAAACCATTCCACAGGTTGTATCAATAAAATGACAGCAAAAATAAGTATTGCCTTATCGCTCCACTTACGCACGATGAATAAGAATACTCCAACAATAGAAAATAACAACAATACATCTCCGGCAGGAAAAAAAGCAGCATTTAGCGTAGCAAAACCAACCAACAGCAACAATCGCCAAAGAAAACGATATCCAAAATCTTTCCCTTTCATCTTTTGGTTAGTATACTGTATATAAAAAGTAAAACCAAAGAGAAGAGCAAATATGGCATAAGATTTACCAGCAAAGAGAGTGAAAATGACACTAAAAATCCCATTATCAAGAATATTAAGCCATTCCGGCTGAGATAAGGGATCGGGATAAACAGGAAATATAAAATGTTCTAAACTATGTACCAACAAGATAGCCATCACAGCAAAACCCCGTAAAGCATCTACAACCTCGATTCTTGGCAACTTAGATAATCGGTTCTCTCCTTCCATAAAATATAAGAATTGGATTCAGGTTATTAATTGGACTCAAAACTATAAAAGTAAAGAATAAATTCGATTCTTTTTGTACTTTAGCTCATCCATTTATAACTATTAAATATATGTTCAGAGAGGTAAGGCGGCAAAATAGAATACTCGAAGATGAAACTCGCATCAACGAACTTTTGGAAACTTCGGAATACGGATTTCTCAGTATAGGGATGACTGAAAACAACTATGCCTATGGCATTCCTATAAGCTATATATTTGATAAAGAGACAAACTCGCTCTACTTTCATTGTGCCCCCGAAGGAGAAAAACTGGATATAATGAGACAAAACAACAAAGTTTCGTTTTGTGTTGTTGGCATTACCAAACCAATAGCTGAGCAATTCACCACTTATTACGAAAGTGTAATCGCTTTTGGCAAAGCAATACTCGATCTTTCCGACGATGAGAAAAGAAAGGCTCTACGCCTGCTTGTCAAAAAATATTCGGCAGGATATGAAGACCTTGGCGAAAAATACATGAATAAATCATGGAAGCGGACTTTTACATTCAAAGTCGAGATAGAACATATTACAGCAAAAGCAAAATATCACTAAAATATTGTTTTTCACCTCTGTATTTTCAAAGAAAGTAACTAGCTTTGCATCTCGGAAACTGTACAAATTCTATTCGTATAAAATTTAGACAGTTCCTTACTATACTATAATAGGAAATTAATAATTCTTTTAATCTTTTATCAAATTGTTGCTTGTGAGTAAAACATCGGACAATTACTTCGGAAATGTAATACTTTTCGTTGCTTTAGCTATTTCCGCCTTTATTGCATTAAAAAATATACTTCCAGACCGCCTGTTTCCTGAACACGTTACAGCTACCGATAATATTGTAATAGACAGCCTGATGATCAATGCTGTAAACGATACAGCAGCGATTGTAGTAGAGGAAGCTAAAATTGCACCGGATTCTACTAAAACAATAGAGGAGGTTGACAAAAATTTCAATCCGTCACTAAGAGTAGACGGGTATCAAAACCTGAAACGCTTCTATGCAAAACTTCGCGAACTAGAACAAGATAAGGAAGGTAAAGTACGGATTGCTTACTTCGGAGACTCGATGAATGATGGAGACTATATTGTACAAGATGTCCGCAGCCATTTTCAGGAAATATATGGAGGGCAAGGAGTCGGATATGTTGCTATATCTTCACTTTCGGCAGGAGCACGTGGTTCTATATCGCATCAATATTCAAAAAACTGGCTTACTCAATCGTTTGTAAAAACCAAGAAACCTATAAAACCTTTCGGTGTCGATGGTCAGGTCTTTTTTGCGAAAGACAGAGGGCAATCTTATTGGGTAAAATATAAAGCTCAATCTCAGCCCTACTCTACCGAACTTAATAACCCTACACTTCTATATGGTCGTTCCGATAACACGGAAGCTTATATCACAATACAGGCAGATAAAGATTCTGTCCGTTCGAAAACATTAAATCCGTCAAAGCTAATGAATGCTTTACCTTTGACTTCACATAGTGCAAAGTCACTGCAGGTAAACTTTCATAATACGGATTCTATACCTATTTACGGATTTAATTTTGATGATGGAAAAGGCGTACACGTCGATAACTTTTCGATTCGGGGTAATTCCGGATTGCCTCTATCCATCTTAAATCCATCGTTAATGAATGCTTTTGACAGAGTACTTAACTACGACCTGATCATATTGCATTATGGAGCAAACGTACTTGGCTATGGATCATTAAATTACAGATGGTATGAAAGAAATATGACCACTGTAGTTGAAAACTTACGTCAATGCTTCCCTAACGCCGACATCCTGATCATATCAACTGCCGACAAAGCATCCAAAATAGATGGCGAAATGCAAACAGATCCGGCTGTAGGAGCATTATCGAAAGCTCAGCGAAACTATGCACGCGATACAAGTTCGGGCTTCATCAATCTGTATGAAGTGATGGGAGGTAATGGCTCTATGATTAAATGGGTAAACGATAAATTGGCAAATAAAGACTATACGCATTTTAATGGCTCAGGATCAAAACGTATAGCCAAACTTATATATGGAGAAATAGATAAAGGATATACAAAATATAAAGATAATTTACAAGAAGAACCTGACGCCCCGCAAGATTTACAAAACTAAAACAGAAGGAGACAACACATGATTTTTAGAAAAGAGAGATTGATACTGGTATTATTTATTTCATTTTTGACTTTTCCCCTAACCGATATATCGGCAAAGGATATAAAAGACAAAAATGCTTCGGATGATAACATTTTTAAAAATCAGGAATTACTTACTTCTATTTTCGAAAAACTATATAATCTAGAGAAAAATAAAAAAGGAAAAATAAATATTGTACACATAGGTGATTCGCATATCCAAGCCGATTTCTTTACGAATACAATCAGAGAGGTTATGCAAAACCAATTTGGAAATGGCGGTGTAGGTTTTACATTCCCTTATAGCCTTATACGTACAAATGGCCCTCGTTATATAAGATATGCTTGTAATGCTACTTGGGAAAGCCTCATGAATGTATCCCCCGTACGGGATGTAGGTGTAGGCCTGAGTGGAATAGCACTATATACCTCAGCTCAGGATTTTATATTACAGTTATCGGCTACAGATGGTTTCGAATTCAATACTGTAAAAATTATATATCCTACTGAGGAGGCTCAGTATAAGATGTCTGTCAATGCTCCTATATTAGAGAGCTCTGTCAGTGGCAGAGGTACAGCTGCAACGGGCATCAAATATCACAAAATAAAAAGTGGGGAAAGCCTGTCTTCCATCGCACGAAAATACAAGGTGACTGTTGCGCAAATAAAAAAAGCGAACAACATGAAATCGAATACAATACACCCGAATAAGTCTCTCAAAATACCTGTAAAAACAGCAACAGTAAAACCCGTCGTACAACCAACTAATATAACAGTAAACGATAGCACAGATATTGTTGATATAATTTCAAAACCTTATTACTCGTCTTATACCAGCGATACAACATTAAACAGAATAACTATTCTGCCTAAAGAAAAGGCTGCTATGTACAACCTGAATGGTTTTGTTGTAGAAAACAACAAGCCCGGAGTTATCTATCACTCTATTGGAGTGAATGGTGCAAAAATGACAGATTACAATAAGTATCCTCTGTTTTTTAAACAACTTCCGATACTTGAACCGGACCTGATCGTTCTTTCATTCGGTACAAACGAATCGTTCGGTAAAATATCCGATACCGAATATATATACCAACTAAGAGAATTCTCAAAAAACATAAAGACACTCAATCCGAATGCTACAATATTAGTGATGACTCCGCCGCCGTCGATGTTTCGCCGTCGCCGTCCCAATACTTTTATTGTAGATTATACAACAGCATTGATGACTCTTAACGATATGCCGGTATGGGACTTATTCACCCGCATGGGAGGTGCGGCTGGCATCGGCCCTAGAGGAGAATATGCCAGAATGATAGCACGCGATAAGGTGCATTATACTGTAAGTGGCTATCAGGCGCAGGGATCGCTGTTTGTTTCGGATTTTCTGAAAGCATATAATTATTTTAAGAAGCAAAAGAATTGAAAACACTATTAGACATCAGCAATTTTTATCTACCTGATTATCTACTTAAGTTATATGAGGATATAGCACCATATTTTGTTTTTAACCCGGAACATCGCTTACTATTCAACAGTGCGTTTTTCTTAGGTTTCTTCTTTTTATTTTATTCAGTCTATGTACTCTTAAAAGATAAAAAGCACGACTATTTCCGTAAAATTTATCTGATTGTATTTTCTCTCTACTTCTACTATCTGGCAGGAGGTGATACAATGGATATCAGCCTGTTTGGTTTTAGTTTCAAGCTCAATTATTTTATATTGCTGGTTGTCTGTGCAGTTGTTACCCATTGGCTTGCCAATAAGATGTATCATACCGAGAAGCGCTCTACCCAGAAAGTTTACCTCACGTTGATTATTGTAGGTAACCTTCTGATGCTTGCTTACTTTAAGTATACAAACTTTTTTATACAGAATCTGAATGCATTGTTAGACGGCGACTTTGCCCTGCACAATATAATACTGCCTATTGGTATTTCATTCTTTGTATTCGAAGCTATAAGCTATGGTGTAGACCTTTACCGTAAGGAGATGAAACCGGCTGACTCTATGCTCGATTTCTGTTTCTATATCACATTCTTCCCTAAACTGGTAGCTGGGCCTATTATTCGCGCCAAAGACTTTCTTCCCCAGATGCACAAGAAACTGCATCTGACCAAACAAGAGGCAAGTACAGCAATGTTCCTTATATTATTAGGACTGATTAAGAAAGCAATAATATCTGATTATATATCCACCAACTTTGTAGACCGCGTTTTTGATTCGCCACTAAGCTATACGGCTTTCGAAAACCTGATGGCTGTCTATGGTTACACTCTCCAAATATATTGCGACTTTTCGGGTTATTCGGATATAGCCATAGGCTTATCTCTCTTGATGGGCTTTACTATACCACCTAACTTCCTGACGCCATATAAATCGCAATCGATAACTGAATTCTGGAGAAGGTGGCATATCTCCCTTTCTTCCTGGTTGCGCGATTACCTTTATATTTCTTTAGGTGGAAACCGTAAAGGAAAAATAAGAACTTATGTCAATCTCTTCCTTACCATGCTTATAGGTGGTCTGTGGCACGGCGCTTCGTGGAAATTTGTAATATGGGGTGGACTACATGGTGCCATATTAGTTGTAGAGCGTTTCTTTAAGCAGTTTATTAAAGTTCCGGATAATCGCTTTACCCGTATTGTATGTATTCTGCTTACATTCCATTTTGTGGCATTTTGCTGGATATTCTTCAGGGCAGATTCGTTCGATTCGGCAGGTGATGTAATTGCAAGTATTGGTAATCTGACCTTTGCTCCTATTGAATGGCTCGCTGTATTAGATGGATATAAAAATGTATTTATACTTGTTGCTATCGGATATATCTTACACTTCCTTCCTGAGAAATTTGTAAATACCGTAAAAGCAGGATTTAATAACACACCATTAGCAGTAAAAGCTCTATGGGCCGGGTTTATTTTCTGGATGATATATGCAACAGCATCTAGCGGGCCTCAGCCATTTATATATTTCCAGTTCTGATCTAAAGATACAAGTTTACAAGTAAACGAGATACGAGTTCTTATTAAGAAAAACTAGTCAACTTGTATCTTGTCAACTCGTTTACTTATTACAGATCACCAAAGGCCTGTTCTAAATCACTCAATTCGTTCCTTATATTTTCCAGTTTTTGAATAACCTGAACTTTGCGGGTAGTTTCATCTTTTTTCTGATGAAGAGTCTGACGGGCACCTTCCAGAGTCATTCCCTTCTCTTTCACCAGATGGTATACAATGGCTATATTCTCTATATCCTGACGGGTATACTGACGAGCACCGCCATCTGTTTTACGAGGGCAAATTATATCAAATTCCGTTTCCCAAAAGCGGAGTAACGACTCATTTACATTAAAATGACGAGCAACTTCTCTTATCGAGTAAAATAAGCGGTTACTATTTTCAAAATCGATCTTCATTTCTGTTTTTAGTTTACTAGTTATTAGAATTCTAGTCTACTAGTTTCCATAACAATAAAATGATAAATAAGTTGATATTATCCGATTCCTCATTTTTCACTTTTTATTAATCCATCACCTGTCCGTGGTTAGCTGCTATTTGCAACATCTTATCATATTCTTCAGGAGTCAGATCCATAAAGTAATATTTAGCAGGATTGTCCGGCTTACCTTTTACATGTACTTCATAATGAAGGTGTGGACCGGTTGATTTTCCCGTGTTGCCCACTTCTCCTATTTGTTCTCCACGGGTTACTTTCTGTCCTACACGCACTTTATATTCATTAAGATGAGCATACAAAGTCTCATAACCATAGCCATGATCAACAATGATACATTTTCCGTAACCTTGTCTCCAGTCTACCCATGTTACGGTACCATTCCCTGTTACATATACAGGGGTTCCTATATTGGCCGAAAAGTCCATTCCGGCATGAAACCTTACTGTTCCGTATATAGGGTCTATACGCGTACCATAGCCTGAGGCCATATGTCGTAAATTCTTATCAGAAACCGGTTGTATGCTGGGAATATGAAGTAGGCGGTCTTTTTGTGTTTTTGCCATATTCAACACATCGTCAAAGGAATTGGATTGAATATATATTTGTTTGGCTATGTAATCTATTTTTTGTGTAGTCTGGATAATAAGGTCCGGGTTGGTAATGTTCATCAGATAGTCATATCTTCCGGCTGCTCCCACTCCCGAATTACGGATAGATGATGGTATAGGATCGGAGTGAAAAATTGCCCGGTAGAGATTATCGTCACGTTGTTGGATATCATGCAGTACCTTTACCATTTCGTCCGTACGTTTCGAAAGGACTTCATATTGTGTACGAATCAGCTGATTTTCTTTCTTTTGTTGTTCTCCCCAAGGCGTACCTACAAAATATACAAACGCCACCAAAGCCGCTATTCCCACCACAATTCCTGATATTAAATGCCGGAAAACCGTAAAAATCCGATCCTTCATACTAGGATAGATTCTCTCATATGTTAGGGTTTGCGGATTGTAACGATAATATATCTTTCGTTTCATTTTTAAATATTAAGCGATAATTTATACGCACAAGTTCGACAAAAGTAAAGTTTTTGAACTATTTTTGCAAGTTGTTTGTACATTGCTAGTATGAAAATTAACAAATTAGCAATTCAGAAAATATAATTTAACTTGTAACCTGTTTACTTGTAACTCGTAACTAAAAATGATGACTTCTAAAGAAATTCGTGAATCTTTCAAATCTTTCTTCGAATCGAAAGGACACCAGATCGTGCCTTCTGCACCGATGGTTATTAAAGACGACCCTACACTTATGTTTACTAATGCGGGAATGAACCAGTTTAAAGATATTATTCTTGGTAATGCCCCTATTAAGTATTCACGTGTCGCCGATTCGCAGAAATGCCTCCGTGTAAGCGGTAAGCACAACGACCTGGAAGAAGTAGGACACGATACATATCACCATACAATGTTCGAGATGCTTGGAAACTGGTCTTTTGGAGACTATTTCAAGAAGGAAGCTATTGAATGGGCATGGGAATTCCTGACTGAAGTAATCAAACTGGATAAGAACCGCCTCTATGTTACTGTATTCGAAGGTAGCCCTGAAGAAGGGCTCGAAAGAGACAATGAAGCCGCAGGATACTGGGAAAAGTACCTTTCGAAAGACCGTATTATTAATGGTAACAAAAAAGATAATTTCTGGGAAATGGGCGATACTGGTCCATGTGGTCCATGCTCTGAAATCCATATTGATATACGTTCCGATGAAGATCGCGCTAAAATAGACGGAGCTACTTTGGTAAACAAAGATCCGGATGTGATCGAAATATGGAATCTTGTATTTATGCAGTTCAACCGAAAGGCTGACAAATCACTGGAACCTCTTCCTGCTAAAGTAATAGATACAGGAATGGGATTCGAACGTCTTTGCATGGCTGTACAAGGTAAAGTTTCGAATTATGATACAGATGTATTCCAAACAATAATTAAAGCTATTGGCGAGCTAACAAATAACACCTACGGACAAGATATTAAGAAGGATATTGCCATGCGTGTTATTGCCGATCATATCCGTACTATAGCATTTTCTATAACGGATGGACAGCTTCCTTCGAATGCAAAAGCCGGATATGTAATACGCCGTATTCTTCGTCGTGCCGTTCGTTATGGATATACATTCCTGGGACAGCATAAAGCTTTCATGTATAAGCTGATTCCTGCACTGATTGAAACAATGGGTGATGCTTATCCTGAACTTATACAACAGCAAACATTAATAGAAAAAGTGATGAAGGAAGAAGAAGAATCTTTCCTCCGCACACTTGAAACGGGTATAAAATTACTGGACAAGCAAATAGAAGATGCTAAAGCAAAAGGCTTGACTGTATTGAACGGTGTAGATGCATTTACTCTATATGACACATATGGTTTTCCTGATGACCTCACAGAATTGATTTTACGGGAAAATGGTATGACAATGGATAAGGAGAGTTTCAAAGCAGAAATGCAGAAGCAGAAAGACCGTGCACGTAATGCTGCTGCTGTAGAAACCGGAGACTGGGTGGTACTGAAAGAAGGCGACCCTGAGTTTGTAGGTTATGATCTTTCCGAATGTGATACAGAAATATTAAGGTATCGCCAGGTAAAGCAGAAAAATAAAGAATTTTATCAGATAGTACTTAGCCGCACACCTTTCTATGCCGAAATGGGTGGACAGGTAGGCGACAGCGGCTGGCTTATTAATGGAGATGAAAAAACTGAGATTATAGATACTAAGAGAGAGAACAATCTCTCTGTTCATCTCTCTAAAGGATTGCCTCTGGATGTGACGGCTACATTCGTAGCCCGCATCAATAGCAAAAATCGCATTGCTACTGAGTGCAACCATACAGCCACTCACTTACTACACGAAGGCTTGCGCGAAATATTAGGAAGCCATGTGGAACAAAAAGGTTCGTATGTATCTCCTACTCTATTGCGTTTCGACTTTTCACATTTCCAGAAACTGACAGATGAAGAGATAAGGAAAGTGGAGCGTTTTGTTACTGCCAGAATTCGTGAAAATATAAGCCGTGATGAAAGACGCCATATCCCTATAGCAGAAGCTAAGGCAATGGGTGCAATGGCCCTATTTGGTGAAAAATATGGAGACGATGTACGTGTAATCCGTTTCGGCGATTCTGTTGAACTTTGCGGAGGTACACATATATCATCTACCGGACGTATTGGTTCGTTCCGCATTATTAATGAAAGTTCTATCGCTGCCGGAATCCGCCGTATCGAGGCTATTACAGCCGAGGTATGTGAAGACTTCTTTTACACGCAACAAGATATACTGACTGAGATGCGCTCTATGCTTAACAATGCTCCTAATCTGGCACAAACTCTCCGTAAATTCTTCGAAGAAAACTCTGAGATGAAGAAGAGAATGGAAGAGTATGTAAAGGAAAAGACTGTTTTGCTAAAAGAGACTCTTATAAAGAAGAAACAGGTTATAAATGGTATTGATGTCTTCATTCTGAATGGGTCTGTACCTGCTGAAGTAGTTAAGGATATTGCATTCCAGTTGAGAGGCGAATTCCCTGCTAATTCCGCTTTTGTAGGACTTACAGATTCCGAAAACAAACCATTTCTAACTATAATGCTTAGTGATGATCTTGTAAAAGACCATGGCTTAAATGCTTCGCAAATTGTACGTGATGCAGCCAAACATATACAAGGCGGTGGTGGAGGACAACCTCACTTCGCAACTGCCGGAGGTAAAAATGTAGAGGGCTTATCAAATGCCCTACACGAAATATTGGAAAAAATAAAATAAGATACTTTCATACTATTTGTAAGGCTTAGTTTAATATAAACTAGGCCTTATTTTGTAAATGAGCTTTTATTCTTATCTGAACGAAATTCACAAACTGTTCCTCTCCTCGTTTAAGTCTGGCATTAGTAACCCTAAATAGAGTATAATAGATTACGCCTTTGCTATCTTTATATTCGAATAGATGAACACCTCTCTCGCCCGAATTAAACCCTAGATTTCCAAGTCGATCCCTGTCGGAACAAAATACAGGATTCTGAAGGTCATTTATATTGTATATCCTGTATATTGTGTTGTAATTATAGTCAGACACTTTGATAATATAAGGACAATCTTTGATATATGGAATATTGACTTGAGATGAGTCCCTATCATTTTTCCAACGCGCATTTACCTTTCTCCATTTTATTTCTACATGGTCACGTAATGCTGTAGTAGAATCTATTGCATTAAAGAATCCTGCTGTTTGTAAATCTTTCATGGTAAACTTTCCGATAGTGTCTTTTGTAGATGCATCGGATACAAAAATATCATGATCGTATGATTCAAAGATTGGCACTAATTTTCTGTCTTTGTGGGAAACATCGGACTGAACAACTTCGTTCACCGATGGGGTTAGCATACCGGCAAGATATGTAATTACAATAGCTACCACCTCAATAATAAGAGCAAGAAACAGCTTCTTTTTGTACCACTCTGATATCTTAATCCAATCCGGAATACTTAACAATGCCAGAATAGCAGTTAATCCGAATATAACTAATATCATAATCTGAAGAGCTCCATCGAAATTCTCCATAGTCTGAATCATTTAAGGGTTTATTTAAGCAAAGGGCAATTTCAGATACAATATACGAAGAATATCGATACCGAGCTTTAACATTTTTTTAAAAGTTATATAAATATTGCTCTCACTACTATTTAAATCATTTCACATAGTTAATAAGTCCTTCGCTACTGCACGATTGTATCGCGCGACAGCAAAAGGGGCGAACACATTGGTTCGCCCCTATCCGGACTAATAAATATATTGTGAAATAAACTTTATTGAGCATTATTCAGATACCAAATAATCAATGCGATAAGAGCTAACCCAAAAGTTGTAGCAAGAGCTATCTTGATAGCACTATAGGGTCTGTCTCCGGTTACTTTACCTGTACGCCCATTTACAAAAAAATGGTAGAGCTTGTTTCGGTATGTATATGAAGACATATATACAGGAAGCAATATTAATTTGAATTTAATACTGCTAAATCTGGTTTTCCTCGAACTTATCTGTTGCCGATCGCCTCCAATATCGCGCCTGATGGCACTGTCTATCTCTGCTGCCATAATCTTCTTAGCTGCATCATATCCATCAGTAAGGTTTAATATATATTTCTCGGTAAGAAAACCGCTGAGAAAACGTTTATCATTTTCTACCAGATTCTTTGTATCCCATCCACCGATCCTATCCACAATATGTGTCGGAATCAGTTTGGATGCCGGAACCATTACATCATCGAAAAATAAGGATACATGTCCGTTACAATATGTCCATCGGGTACGAACTACTGTTCTCCGGTTTTTTCCACTGCCTACACTGGTAGTATAATATTTGCCTCGTTGGCCTGTATAGTCAGTATTGGTCTGAGCATCGTAAGTCCAGCACGGTATATATATTCCCTGAAGCTGATACGAATACAATGCTCTTTTCTTTAACTTATTAGGAGCAAACCATAAACTCTTTATCCATTTAGACAGACACGAATGCATGTCACCATCCGAAACATGAAATGGAAGTAAGTAAGAAGGTTGTATCAGCCTTTCTTCATGAATATCCGACTCTATCAATGGAGTACTGCAATAAGGGCATTCCATCGATTTGAGATTCTCATCAAAAGCTGATTCTGCACCACATTTGCGACAGCCTATAACTTTTGAAGTTCCAATATTTAGATTTTCGAATTCACTCGCATATTTTTCGAAATCCAGCTCCTCAACTTCATCTACAGTTATAGCATCTATAGTTGTATCCGATCCACAATAGTCGCAATGTAAAAATGTAGTACCCGGTTTATATTTAAGAGCTGCGCCACACCCCTGGCAATGGAATGTGTCGCTGCCAATAAGTACATCTTCTGACATATATCCTCCTGTTAATTAGGTAGTGGCGGAGGCGTCATAGTCCATAAAAAATCCAGATCGGTCTGCTCTTTAGCAAATGTCCAATCTTTCATTCCTTTTTTCCAAACATAAGTTTCTTTTGTCAGTACCTCTTTTTCAACAAGACCAATCAATTCATTTCTGCTGTATGGTCCAGCTTGTTTACCATCAACTACCAGATAATATTGTACTTCTCCGGGAACAGGCGGCGGTGTGGCTTGCGTATTTTGATTATTATTCTGAGTTTGATTTGCCATGCCCTGCATCATCTGGTTTGCCATTGCCATACCTGCTCCTAGCCCGACTCCCATGCCAGCTGTACCTGATGGATTGTTTGCAGCAGCTTCCATTGCTTTGGCTGCTTTCATCTGTGCCAGTTTATTCAGATCAACCCTATCGAGACGGCTAAGCTCGAATATCTCTTTTTTCACCTCATCCGGCATCGAAACGTTTTCGATAAGGAATTTGGTAACATCCATACCATATACAGCGAAATCATCCTGCATATATTCGTAGATGGCTTTCGACAATTCGTTCAGATTGGCTGCATATGCCTCTATAGGCAGATTAGATTCGCCTACCGTATCAGTAAAGCGGGTTACAATAATACTCTTGAGTTGTTCTGTGACATGTTCAGTAGTAAAAACCTGATTTGTACCAACAATTTCTCTGATAAAAGCCGTCGGATCAGTTATTTTGAATGAGTATGTACCAAATGCTCTCATCTCAATCATCCCAAAACGATTATCATTTAGTATAATGGCATTTTTAGTACCCCATTTTTGGTCAATAAAATTTTTGGTGCTTATAAAATATACTTCAGCTTTGAAAGGGCTGTTGAAGCCATATTTCCAGCTTTTCAGCGTAGTCAGAATAGGTAAATTCTGAGTATTGAGTGTATATGTACCAGGTGAGAAAACATCTGCGATTTCGCCTTCGTTTACAAAGACAGCCATCTGACCTTCGCGAACAATTAGCTTGGCATTATTCTTTATCTCATTACCATGTCTTTCGAAGCGGTATACAATCGTATTCTGGCTTTTGTCCAGAAATTCGATAATATCTATTAATTCATTCCTTAATCTGTCAAGAAAACTCATAGTGATTATTTGTATTAGTGTTAATTCTTTATTTTATGCATTAAAATCCATCCAAATATATCACTTTTTAGATAAATGACAATAGAGTTTATACTGAATAAGGAATTATTGTATTGCTTTATAATGTATTGCAATCGTTGTAGGGGCGAACTTATGTATTCACCCACTATTTCGGGCAGACACATTGGTCTGCCCTACAAAACTGAGCCCCTCCAATCCTTATTAATTTAGCTTTTTAAAACTAACCTTTAAAGTAATTATATATTTATATTTGTCGTTAAAACAAATCATTAAACATAAATAAGTCAAACTGCATCTAGCATTTTTTAATATATGAATTGGAAAGAAGCTAAAGATTCTGGAAAAGATGGGTTTTACTGGTGGTATCTGAATGACAAGATACCAACACAATTTCCCTATGACGAAATAGAAGTTGTCCTAGTTAGTGAAGATAATGAAAGGAAAATAGATATTCATCAATTTGACTTACAGCATATTGAAGCCATACTTAACAAAACCGATGAATATATTACTCAAGCTATAGACTACATCAAAGACTGTATTAGAAAATTACCTGAACAGTTTCAATTAACAAAAGAAGAAATGGATAATTATCGAAATTGGGCTAAAAAGAATCAATATATTCAGATTCCAGATAATAATGTGGAACAATATCTTTCGTTTTCTACTTATGATTTCCCAGTTTCTATGCCAAATATAATATTCTATCCAGACAAAACATGGATGATTCGTTTTGTAGAATCAGGATTACCTACAGTAAACTATGGACATGGGATTGGTATTTTCTTCAATGAAAGGAATGACATATACGAATTGGAAATTTTTCCTGAAGAATAATGACTACAAGCATCAAAAAACAAAAAGAGTAACTATCATTTAGTTACTCTTCCTCTATAATCTACTTTATAAAAGTATTTATTTCCCAAACAGATGCCCTAAAGTACCAAGCAATCCGCCTTTGTTGCTTCCGGCAAAAGATTCTACTAACGATTGAAGACTAAATGAATCATTCGAGTCGTTCGATTTTTTCGAGATAAGGCTCATCACCGCAGAAACTGCTGTAGATGCAATAGCACTTGCCACACCCTGGCTTAGACCAACTTTACTAACCAAAGCTGAAACCACGGAACTTTGTATAGAATTAACCATTGAACTGCCACCAGCATCAGCTCCTCCGCCAAATAAATTAGTGATAGCTGAAAGATTATCTGGAGTAAAATGGTCTTTCAGTCCATTCATTATAGTTGATGCAGTTGTTTCAACCGCTGCCTCCTTTTTTTCAGCAGGAACGCCTGCATTATCTATTGCGCCTAAAACTTCACCTTTAACAAGGTCTAATATACCATCTAACATAACCGTATTATTTAAAATTTATAATACGATTCTAACATATCAGCTGATAATTTGTTTAGTACGTTTGATTGTTTTATGTTAAATGTATTACCCTTTAATTATTGCCAGATAATTGTCCCAATTATCGTATAAATCTTTCATAGAAGGTAATACAATATTTGCGCCGGCATCACTCAATACCTTATCGGGTAAAGGGCCTGTATTTACAGCTATGCAGAATATTCCCGCCGCTACTGCAGCTTCCACTCCACGTGGAGCATTTTCTACAACAATGGCTTGATTCGGCTGCAAATCTCCGGCTTTTTCCAATCCCATAAGATAAGGCTCAGGGTGAGGTTTCCCGTGTTTTACATCAAATGCTGTAACCATCAAATCTTTCTTAAATAAACCATGAAAACTATTTTCCAGTTTATTTATCAAAGTAGGTTGTCCCGAACCTGTTACAACTACACATTTGAGACCTTCTTTGCTTACTTTATCTACAAAATCGTAAGCATAAGGAATAAGGCTTCCATCGTTATATGCAGAAAACAATTCGGTTTTGCGCTTATATATTTTTTCTTTCTCGTCTTCTGTAGCTTCCCTACCCTTTTCGCGTTTCATTAAGTCATTTATAGTATGGCGGCCTACCATTCCTTCATACATATAAAATTCTTCGGGAGTACTATCTATATCGAACTCATCCATTGTTTCTTTCCACGACTTTGCATGCCATTTCATAGAGTCGTACAACACACCATCCATATCGAAGAGAATGGCTTTGAGATCGAATTTTGAATAGTTATGTTTTGATAGGTAATCTTTAAATATTTGATTCATTTTGTGTAAATTTTCTATTTTACAAAGATACAATTAATATTCAAAGGATAAATTGACTTATATAAATGTCACAAAACAACAAAAAACAAAGCTTTTTATTTGCAATTTCGAAAAAATAAAATAACTTTGTCAACCATAAAATAGAAATTATGTCAACACATAGCAGTATTATTATTAGTTCACTCATTATTCTCTGGAGAAATTTAGGGTGAGCATTGCTATGTTGTAGTATATTATAAAGAAACACTAAGGCCTTTCTCACCCACTCGGATGAGAAAGGTTTTTTTATTAAAGTAATTATCAATTAAAAAAGTTATGGACAAGTTATTTATTTTTGACACCACATTGAGAGACGGAGAGCAAGTTCCCGGTTGCCAGTTGAACACAATCGAAAAAATAGAAGTAGCTAAAGCCCTCGAAACCCTCGGTGTTGATGTTATAGAAGCCGGATTCCCCGTTTCCAGTCCCGGAGATTTCAATTCGGTGGTAGAAATATCTAAAGCCGTAACCTGGCCTACTATCTGCGCCCTTACACGTGCTGTAGAAAAGGATATAGAAGTAGCTGCCGAAGCTCTTAAATATGCAAAAAAGAAACGTATCCATACAGGAATAGGAACATCTGAATTTCATATAAAATATAAATTTAACTCTACACAAGAAGAGGTAATCGAACGTGCAATAGCGGCAGTAAAATATGCAAAACGCTTTGTTGAAGATGTAGAATTTTATGCAGAAGATGCAGGACGCACCGATAATGCCTATCTGGCTCGTGTGGTACAAGCTGTAATTAATGCCGGAGCTACTGTTGTAAATATTCCAGATACTACAGGTTATTGCCTGCCTACCGAATATGGTGAAAAAATAAAATACCTGATTGATAATGTGGATATGAAAAATGCCATTTTATCTACACACTGCCATCAGGACTTGGGAATGGCTACAGCTAATTCAATTATGGGAGTTCTCAATGGTGCCCGTCAGGTAGAGGTCACAATAAATGGTATTGGCGAACGTGCCGGAAATACCTCACTTGAAGAGGTAGTGATGGCAATAAAGAGCCATAAAGAACTGGACATTGAAACAAATATCAATACGCAAAAAATATATCCTACAAGCCGTATGATTTCGAGCTTGATGAATATGCCTGTTCAGCCAAATAAGGCAATTGTAGGGCGTAATGCTTTTGCCCATTCATCAGGTATCCATCAGGATGGCGTATTGAAACATCTTTCTACTTACGAAATCATCGACCCTAAAGATGTGGGAATCGATGATAATGCAATTGTACTGACAGCCCGTAGCGGACGTGCCGCACTTAAAAACAGACTGAATTTGCTAGGTATTGAGGTTGATGATGATCAATTGGCAGAATTGTATCAACGATTCCTTGAACTTGCCGACCGCAAAAAAGATATTACGGACGAAGATGTACTGATACTTGCCGGAAAAGAAACTGATAAAATGCGCCGTATTAAACTTGATTATTTGCAAGTTATATCAGGTCTTGGGCTTCGTAATGTAGCAAATGTAGGCTTAGATATTGCAGGCGAAAAGTTCGAAGCTTCAGCTTCCGGAAATGGTCCCGTAGATGCAGCTATAAACGCAATAAAAGAGATTATTCGCCGACAGGTAGTTATTGAGGAATTCCTTATCCAAGCTATAAATAAAGGCAGCGACGATATAGGTAAAGTACATATGCAAGTAGAACACGGAGGTATAAACTATTATGGTTTTTCGGCTAATACAGATATTGTTGCAGCATCGGCAGAAGCTTTTATTAACGCTGTCAATAAATTTGTAAAATAAATATGAACAACGACTCCAAATCAGAATTCAGGCGAAAGCAAGATGAAGAATTTGAAAAGAGCCTCCCTATTAGCAGGGAATTGTTTCAGGAGCTTTTCGATTATTTGGATGAAGCTTTAGAGGAAGGGTGTAACGACACGTTGCGACTCACCGAAACATTTCTCCATAGCCAAAGTGTAAGAAATGTAGAAGAAGTATTATTATGGTTGAACGACAAAGGTGGCTATTGCGATTGTGAAGTACTGGCTAATGTCGAGGAACTTTTTGAATAAGAATCAATATAAACAGAATTTAAACTAAAGACTCAATAGATTAAAAATGAAAACTTTATTCGACAAAATCTGGGATGCGCATGTCGTATCTGCTGTAGAAAACGGACCTACACAATTGTACATAGACCGTCACTTCTGTCACGAAGTTACAAGTCCTCAGGCTTTCAATGGGCTGAGGACAAGAGGATTGAAGGTTTTCCGTCCGGAAAAGACAACAATCACTGCAGACCACAACACGCCTACAATTGATCAGGATCAACCTGTAAAAGATCCAATATCCAAAAATCAATTAGATACATTATCTAAAAATGCCAATGAATTTGGTATAGAATTGTTCTATCCGCTAGGGCACAGAAAGAATGGAGTTGTTCATATTATTGGGCCTGAGAATGGTTTTACCCAGCCGGGAATGACTATTGTTTGCGGCGACAGCCATACCTCTACTCATGGAGCTTTTGGTTCTATTGCATTTGGTATAGGAACAAGCGAAGTGGAAATGGTACTTGCTTCGCAATGTGTATTGCAAACGCGTCCGAAAACTATGCGTATCACATTCAATGGAAAATTGAAAGATGGCGTTACTGCAAAAGATCTGGCTCTGTATATGATTTCGAAATTGACAACAGGAGGTGCAACAGGTTACTTTGTTGAATATGCCGGAAAGGCAATCCGTAATATGTCGATGGAAGAGCGCATGACTCTTTGTAACCTAAGTATAGAAATGGGCGCTCGTGGTGGATTGGTTGCCCCAGATGAAAAAACGTTCGAATATGTGAAAGGACGTGAGTTCGCACCTAAAGGTGAAGAATGGGATAAAGCACTTGCTTATTGGAAAACATTGAAAACTGATGAAGGCGCAAAATTTGATAAAGAGTTAACTTTTGATGCTTCCGAAATAGAGCCTATGATTACTTACGGAACAAATCCGGGTATGGGTATGGGCATCAACGAAACTATTCCTACTCTGGATCAGATAGATGAAGCCGGACGTATTTCGTTCCAGAAATCAATGGATTATATGGGCTTCAATCCGGGAGAGAAAGTTGAAGGTAAATCTATAGATTATGTGTTCTTAGGAAGTTGTACAAATGGACGTATCGAAGATTTCCGTGCTTTTGCCAGTTTCGTGAAAGGTAAGAAAAAAGCCGAGAATGTAATTGCATGGCTTGTACCTGGTAGCCATATGGTGGTAGATCAGATTAAGGCTGAAGGACTTGATAAAATTCTTACTGACGCTGGATTTGAACTTCGCCAACCGGGATGTTCTGCTTGTCTGGCAATGAATGATGACAAAGTTCCGGCTGGTAAATATGCTGTATCTACATCGAATCGTAATTTCGAAGGACGCCAGGGACCGGGTGCACGTACAATATTGGCAGGACCTTTAGTAGCGGCGGCGGCGGCGGTGACAGGGAAGATTACGGATCCGAGAACAATTTAATTAGCAAATTTGCATATTCGGAAATTAGCAAATGGCAGGAATGAAAGAGACGGGAAATGTGATTGTTGACTTATCGTTTAAATTTGCTTTAGATATTATTGCTTTTGCAGAAATATTAGAACAAGAACGGAAGTTTATCATTGCAAACCAATTACTAAAAAGTGGAACATCTATTGGAGCCAATGTAAGAGAGGCTCAAAATGGAGAAAGTAAATCAGACTTTATTCATAAATTAAAGATAGCAGCAAAAGAAGCTGACGAAACTGAATATTGGTTACTCCTTTGTGCAAGTTCTCAGAATTATCCTTTTATTCCGAAACTATTAGAAGATATCAAAGTTTTACAAAAAATAATAAACAAAATTATAGGAACAGCGAAATCTAGATAATTAGCAAATTCTAAAAAATGAATTATTTCAAATTTGCTAATATGCTAATTCGCTAATTTACAAATTAACCTCATGGAAAAATTTCAAACATTAACATCAACATATGTTCCACTACCAATAGAGAATGTGGATACAGATCAAATTATACCGGCTCGCTTCTTGAAAGCGACTGACAAAAATGGTTTCGGAGACAATCTTTTCGCTGACTGGCGTTATAATAAAGATGGAAGCCCGAAAACAGACTTTGTCTTGAATAACCCTACATATAGTGGACAGATATTGGTTGCCGGAAAAAACTTCGGTAGTGGTTCAAGCCGTGAACATGCGGCATGGGCTGTTGCCGGATATGGATTCAGAGCTGTAGTATCAAGTTTCTTTGCTGATATTTTCAAAAATAATGCATTAAACAACGGAGTGCTTCCGGTAGTGGTAAGCCCGGAATTTCTTTCTGAGGTTTTTGACAGCGTAAACGCAGACGCCAAAGTAACTTTAACAATCGATTTGGAAAAGCAAACGATTACCAATAATGCAAATGGAAAATCTGAAAGCTTTGAAATAAATCCATATAAAAAAGAATGCCTATTAAAAGGTCTTGATGATATTGACTATCTTTTATCAAAGAAAGATTTGACTGAAGAATACGAAAAAGAGCATACGCTTTAAGACGTTTTTGTTTTAAGATTTCGATCTCTATTGCCGGGATGTTAGTTTTATAATTAGTTGACAAGTAAACAAGATACAAGTAGACGCGTTATTTTGCATAATAACTTGTATCTAATATTTATAAAACAATAATCTTAATACCAAAACCATTATTTAATGAAAAAAAACATTGCCTTGCTATGTTCCATCTTTGTATTGGGACTTGCCTCGTTGCATTCTTATTCGCAAGGGCTGACGCCTGTTACCTTCGATAAGGTGACGCTCAACGATACTTTCTGGAGTAACCGAATGAAAATCCAGAAAGAAGTGCTTGTGCCTGTTGCCTTCGAACGTACACATGGAGCAGTGGAAGATCTTCGTCTTACCGGCAATTATCTAAAAGGAATAGAAGGAACTTTGCCTGCACCACACCGCTTTAATATCTCTGACTTATTTAAAGTTATTGAGGGAGCAGCCTATTTGCTAAAGATGGAACGTGACCCTGAACTGGAAAAAGAAATAGATAACATTGCTGAAACATTAGCCCTAGCCCAGGAAAAAGATGGATACATATATCCGGCACATACTACAGGTACTTCTAAGGATCATGAGCATTGGGGAGGATCGGGTATGGGAGACAAGCCTTATTCGTGGGTAGTACATAGCCACGAACTGTATAATGTAGGGCATTTGTATGAAGCCGCAGTTGCTTATTATCAGGCCACAGGCAAGAAGAACCTGCTGGATATAGCAGAAAAAAATGCTCAGCACGTCAATAAAGCTTTTTTCGAAGGTGATGCTAAATATAATAATGGGAAACCGGTAAATCAGGCACCGGGGCATCAAGAAATTGAATTGGCTCTGGTAAAATTATATAGGGTAACAGAGAATCCTCTCTATCTGGATATGGCAAAGAAATTTATTGATGTCAGGGGAGTTACCTATATACCTGACGGAAAAGGAACTATGTCACCCGAATATGCGCAACAGCAAGCACCTGTAAGAGATCAGGACGAAGCTGTAGGGCATGCAGTACGTGCTGTATATCTTTATTCAGGAATGTCTGATGTGGGAGCATTAACCAATGACCCTACCCTTAATCCTGCTCTGGACAAGATATGGCATAATATTGTAGATACGCGCATGCACATAACAGGCGGTCTTGGTGCCGTTCATGGAATAGAAGGATTTGGCCCTGAATATGAATTACCGAATAAAGAAGCATATAACGAAACATGTGCTGCTGTAGGAAACGTATTTTTCAATCATCGTATGTTCCTTTTGGAGAAAGATGGTAAATATATGGACGTGGCAGAGGTTGCTTTACTAAATAATGTGCTGGCTGGAGTAAACCTGGAAGGGAATAAATTCTTTTATGTCAATCCATTGGAATCATCGGGGATGGTAGACCGTTCGCATTGGTTTGGTACAGCATGTTGCCCTACCAATATGGCACGCCTTGTACCTCAGGTATCAGGATTGATGTATGCATATGAAGATAATGATATCTATTGCTCGTTCTACACTTCTAATACTGTGGATATTCCTTTAAAATCGGGTAAAGTAAACCTTGTTCAAAATACTAGCTACCCTTTTGATGAAAATATACAGTTGACTGTAAATCCGGAAAAGAATAATCAGCAATTTGCTGTAAAAATGAGGATACCTACATGGGCTGGTTCTCAGTTTATTCCGGGTAAACTCTACAATTACATAGATAATAATTCTCAATTGTGGGAAGTTCACATTAATGGAAAAAAGGCTAGTAATAAGGAATTTAAGAAAGGCGATGTTTTATTAGATAAAGGATTTGTTTCCATCAACAGAAAATGGAAAAAAGGAGATAAAATCGAACTAAGACTTCCTATGCCTGTCCACTATTCTCATGCTATTGACGAAGTAAAAGCTGATAATGGAAGAGTAGCTATCACCAGAGGCCCGTTAGTTTATTGTGCCGAAGGTATTGACAATAAAGGTAGTGCTGACAGGTATTTTATAGAAACAAGAACAGGCAATGCTACTGTAACGAAAGAAGCTAATGGAGCATTAAAAGATATCGACTTTGTTAAGAATATACCGGCTAAATATATTGACGGAAAAGGGAATGCAGTCAGTTCGGATTTGACATTGGTTCCTTACTATGCATGGAACAACAGAGGTGTTTCATCTATGAATATCTGGTTTGCTGAAACAGAAGAGAAAGCAAAAGAGGGTTTAAGTTTTATGCCTTTGCTATTAAAGGATGTAAAAGCTACTCAGACCAACGGAGGAGAAGATGTCCTTTCTATTGTAAATGGTAAATATCCTAAAAACTCTTTTGATAATAGTATTGAGAGATGGACTGCATGGCCGCAAACCGGAAAAGAACAATCCATCGAATTTACATTCGAAACACCTACGAATTTAAAATCGTTCTCGGTATATTGGTACGATGACAAAGGTGGAGTACAGGCTCCAAAACGATGGAACCTGGAATATAAAGAAAATGGAAATGGAGAATGGAAACCATTCCCTCTATATAGTACAGACTCATACAGTGTATTGAAAGACCAATTTAATCTGGTACATTCTGATGGTGATTCGTTTATAATAACAAATCTGAGAATGAATATGAAGCCATTGGATGATAGTGCTGTAGGAATTTTGCAAGTAAAGTTTGATACGAAGTAGGATGATAGTTAGTTTACTAGAATTAAGTATACTAGTTTACTAGGGTTAGAAAGAAAGTTACTATTCACTCATTCTTTCAGTTTTGTAATCCGATGAGACAATAGATCGCAAAAAGAGATTTTGAAACAACATTTAGCTCTGCTAAAGTGCAAATATAATATGTGATGATAGAAATAATGGATACAACCCTGCGCGATGGAGAACAAACCTCTGGCGTATCTTTTTCGACTCAGGAAAAGATGAGTATAGCGCACTTATTGCTTGTAGACCTTGGTGTCGACCGCTTAGAAGTGGCATCAGCCAGGGTTTCGGAAGGGGAGTTCGAAACAGTCAAACGAATAGCAACCTGGGCGGAAGCGACAGGGCATATTGACAAAATCGAAATCTTAGGATTTATTGATAAGGGTGCATCCTTGCAATGGATACAAGATGCAGGCTGTAAAACGATTAACCTCCTGACCAAAGGTTCGTACAAGCATGTAACCGAACAACTTAGAAAAACGCCTGAACAGCATTTGGAAGATATTAAATATGAAGTAGAGTTGGCTCAGATGATGGGTATCTCTGTGAATATTTACCTTGAAGATTGGTCGAACGGAATCATCCATTCTGAGGATTATGTTTACTTTATGATGGACGGACTGAAAGATTTGCCCATCAAGCGTTTTATGCTTCCTGATACATTGGGTATCCTTAATCCTCATAGTGTATGGCGTTGCTGCCGAAGGATGACGAGCCGGTATCCTGACCTACATTTCGATTTTCATGCACATAATGATTATGATCTTGCTGTTGCAAATACAATGGTAGCTGCCGAGGTTGGCGTAAAAGGCGTACACCTGACAATGAACGGATTAGGCGAAAGAGCCGGAAACGCTTCGTTGGCAAGTGTTATAGCTGTTTTTCATGATCAACTGAAAATGAAAACTTCAATCAATGAAGAAAAGATAAACAAAGTCAGCCGTATTGTAGAGTCTTATTCGGGACAAACAATTTCTGCCAATCAGCCTATCGTAGGCGAGAATGTATTTACTCAATGTGCAGGGATACATGCCGATGGCGATAACAAAAATAATCTGTACTATAACGATCTGTTCCCTGAGCGTTTCGGGCGGATACGTGAATATGCATTGGGTAAACTTTCGGGTAAATCGAATATCAGGAAAAATATTGAAGCTCTTGGTATAGAGTTGGATGATAATGATATGACAAAGGTTACCAATCGGGTTATAGAACTTGGTGATAAAAAAGAAATTATTACTCAAGACGATCTTCCTTACATCATATCCGATGTGCTGAAAAACAACGAAAAAGAAAAACGGATAAAAATTCTTTCCTTTGCATTTGTTCTTACTAAAGGATTGCGCCCGACCGCTACTGTAAAAGTAGAAATAGACGGGGTAGAATATGAGGAAACGAAACCGGGAGATGGTCAGTTTAATGCATTTTCGAAAGCATTGTGGAAAATATATACCAAACTGGATAAACCAAAACCGGATCTAGTAAACTATACTGTATATATTCCACCGGGCGGACGTACAGATGCTTTGGTACAAACGGTAATTACATGGCAGTTTAATGGTAAAGAATTTAAGACCAGAGGACTCGATGCCGACCAAACGGAAGCAGCAGTAAAAGCAACTGAGAAAATGTTGAATATGATAGAGGAAATGTAGAGAAATGAAGAGTGAAAAATCATAAGTTAAACATTTTTCATTATTAATTTCTTACTATTTCTTTATCTATATGTAAGAGAGAAAAAAAGGTAACAAAAAGTGAAGAAATAAAAAGTATACAAAAAGTGTCACTTTTGTCACTTTTTGAAAACAAGAAAAATAAAGAATTGATTCAATATATTATATAACAATAAATTACGCTAATAGCCAAAAGCTATAGCCAAAAGTAAAAGACAATATGAAATTAAACATTGCAGTACTTCCGGGTGACGGAATAGGACCTGAAATTATAGGTCAGGCTTTAAGAGTAACCGAAGCCATTTGTGAGAAATTCGGACACGAACTAAGCTATGAATATGGATTAGTAGGGGCATCGGCTATTGATCAGGTTGGAAATCCTTATCCTGATGGTACACATGAATTGTGTATGACATCTGATGCAGTACTGTTTGGTGCTATTGGCGATCCTAAATATGACAATAATCCTTCTGCAAAAGTTCGCCCGGAACAAGGCTTGCTTGCTATGCGTAAGAAATTAGGATTATATGCTAACCTACGTCCAGTAAGCACATTCCCTTCGTTAGTACATAAATCGCCTCTACGTTCGGACCTAGTAGATGGAGCTGACTTTATGTGTGTAAGAGAACTGACAGGCGGAATGTATTTTGGCCGTCCACAAGGAAGAAGCGAAGATGGTGATACAGCATATGACACATGTGTGTATACACGCGAAGAGGTGGAACGTATACTTCATCTTTCGTACAAATATGCACGGATGCGCCGTAAGAAAGTGACAGTAGTAGATAAAGCAAATGTACTGGCTACATCGCGCCTATGGAGACAAGTGGCTCAGGAAATAGAAAAACAATACCCTGATGTAGAAACAGAGTATATGTTTGTAGATAATGCCGCTATGCAGATTATTCAATGGCCTAAACGCTTTGATGTGCTTGTTACAGAGAATCTATTTGGAGACATTCTTACTGACGAGGCTTCTGTGATTACAGGATCGCTGGGAATGCTTCCATCGGCTTCGATTGGTATCCATACTTCTGTATTTGAACCTATACATGGCTCATATCCTCAGGCTGCAGGCAAGAATATAGCTAATCCGTTAGCTACTATACTTTCGGCTGCATTAATGTTCGAGTATGCATTCGACCTTCATGAAGAAGGAACACTTATCCGTAAAGCTGTTGCTGCTTCGATGGATGCAGGTGTTGTGACTGAAGATATCTCTTTGAAAGAAGGTAAAGTACATTCAACATCTGAAGTTGGAGACTGGATTGTAGAGTATATAAAAAAGTAACTTTTCTATAACAAATAATAGATTAACATTCTGAATATAAATAAGATAAAAGCACTCTTTTTCAATATTGAAAAAGAGTGCTTTTCATATAATAAAAATAGATTTTTGTAAAACAAAACTCCATAAAAATATATTTTTCATTTTAATTGTTGATTTTATTATCAAAAAGAGATTTTTTAAGTTGAAAAGTTGTATATTTGTCAAAAATATAGATTCTGAGTTATCTTAGTGTCTATTATTCATTCAATTTATATATCAACTATTAACTATGCAAGATTTAAAATCAGCACAGCAACACGGATTATATGACCCAGCTTACGAACATGACGCATGTGGTGTGGGTATGGTGCTCCATATAAAAGGTGCAAAATCTCATGCTATCGTTGAGAATGGTCTTCGCGTGTTGGAGAACATGACTCACCGTGGAGCAGAGAATGCAGACAATAAAACCGGAGATGGTGCCGGTATTATGTTACAAATACCACACGAGTTTATACTGCTACAGGGAATTCCGGTTCCCGAAAAAGGACATTATGGTACAGGGCTCGTCTTTTTGCCTAAAGGAAAAGCAGAGGCTGAATCTTGCATGATTACTCTTACTCAATATATTGAGAAGGAGAATTTAAAGTTACTGGCTGTTCGTGATGTGCCGGTAAACAGTGATATTCTGGGAGAAATGGCATTGCTGAATGAGCCAGAAATCAAGCAAATCTTTGTATTAGGCGATGAAGATCTCACTCAAGATGAGTTGGAGCATAAGTTGTATTTGCTTCGTAAAAAGATAGAGAAAGAGATATTCGACTCCAAAATCTTCTCTATGGAGACAAAAAGGGCTTTTTATATTGTAAGCCTATCTACAAAGCGTATCATATATAAAGGGATGCTCTCATCTGAGCAGCTTCGCCACTATTACCCAGATTTACTGAATCCTCATTTGACAAGTGCGATCGCATTGGTTCACTCCCGTTTCAGTACCAATACATTCCCAACATGGGATTTGGCTCATCCATTCCGTATGGTAGCGCATAATGGAGAAATCAATACTATCAAGGGCAATCGCCTATGGATGGAAGCTCGTGAGAGTGTGTTGAAATCTGACTTATTAGGTAATATTAATGAGCTTTGGCCTATAGTGCAGCCATATATGAGCGATAGCGCTTCATTTGACAATGTATTGGAATTTCTAGTGATGTCCGGCAAATCACTGCCTCATGCAATGGCTATGATGGTGCCTGAGTCTTGGAATGACAAGAACCCTATATCAAATGATTTGAAAGCTTTCTACGAATACCATAGTTTGTTTATGGAACCTTGGGATGGCCCTGCAACGCTATTATTCTCCGATGGTCGTTATGCCGGAGGTCTGTTGGACCGGAACGGTTTACGTCCGGCACGTTACCTGATGACTAACAATGATATTATGGTAGTTGCCTCAGAAATGGGTGTATTGCCATTCGAGCCATCAGAGATTAAGGAAAAAGGACGACTTAGACCAGGTAAAATGTTGATGGTAGATACCGAAACGGGGACTATTCAATATGATGCCGAATTGAAAGAAAATCTGGCTAAAGCATATCCATACAGAGAATGGCTTGCGAAAAACCGTATATCATTAGATGATGTATCCTCTGGTAGAACGCCGAAATATAGTGTTGACAATTATAGTAAACTATTGAAAGTATTCGGCTATTATAAAGAAGATATAGAACGTCTGATTTTACCAATGGCAGCAGAAGGTAAAGAGCCAACTGCATCGATGGGAAATGATGCTCCGATAGCTATATTATCCAATAAGCCGCAGCGATTGTTTACTTATTTTCGTCAGCTATTTGCACAGGTAACCAATCCTCCTATCGATCCTATTCGCGAAGAATTGGTAATGTCTTTGGCCGGATATATAGGCTCATTACATAAGAATATATTGGAGCCGATGCCAGAGCATACTAAAATGGTAGGCTTATCAAATCCTTTCTTGTCTAATAGGGAATTAGACTTACTTATCCATTTGCAATATAAAGGATTTAAATGTGAAGTCCTTCCGATGCTGTTCGATCCGAAACAAGGCGCCACTGGTTTGGAAAAAGCAATAGATAATCTATGTAAAATCGCAGAAAAGGCTGTAGATAATGGAAATAACTATATAATACTAAGTGACAGAGGCGTAAACCCGGAAAATGTAGCTATACCATCTTTACTTGCTGTTTCGGCTGTTCATCATTATTTGATAGAACGGCGCAAACGTATGCAGATAGATATAGTTGTGGAGTCTGCCGAACCTCGCGAAGTAATGCACTTTGCATTATTGTTCGGATATGGAGCCAATGCAGTAAACCCTTATCTGGCATTAGCTGTAATAGAAGACCTTGTGAAAAAAGGAGATATCCATCTCGACTTCTATACTGCAATGAAAAACTATGTAAAATCTATCAATAAAGGCTTGTTGAAGACTATGTCTAAGATGGGAATTTCAACATTGAAGAGCTATCTTGGAGCACAAATATTTGAGGCTATAGGCATAAGTTCTGCTGTTATCGATAAATATTTCAGCGGAACAACATCTAAGATTGAAGGTATTGATCTGAGCGATATAGCCAGTGATACATTAGAAGCCTATTATGAGGCATTCGAAGATGATTTTATTGACCCCTCACTTGTCAGCCAAGGTATTTATGCATGGAGACGTAATGGCGAATACCATGCATGGAATCCGGAAACGATAATGAAACTTCAAATGTCTACACGTTTGGGTAGTTATAAGAAGTTCAGAGAGTATACAGAGTCGATTGACAAGAAACCTGAAAAGATTTTCTTGCGTGATTTTCTCGATTTCGAACTATCAAAGAAACCCATTGATATTTCGGAAGTAGAACCAGCATCAGCAATAACAAAACGCTTTGTTACAGGTGCAATGTCTTTCGGTTCTATAAGTCGTGAAGCTCACGAAGCAATGGCTGTTGCAATGAATGCAATAGGTGGAAAAAGTAATACTGGAGAAGGGGGTGAATTACCTGAACGATTTGCTACAAATGCACGGTCTTCTATTAAGCAGGTTGCTTCAGGACGTTTTGGAGTTACTACCGAATATCTGGTAAACGCCGATGAACTTCAAATAAAAATAGCTCAGGGTGCAAAACCCGGAGAAGGAGGTCAGCTTCCAGGATTTAAAGTAGATCAGATTATTGCTAAAACCCGACACTCTATACCAGGTATCTCGTTAATATCGCCACCTCCACATCACGATATCTATTCGATAGAGGATTTAGCTCAATTGATATTCGATCTCAAGAGTGTGAATCCAATTGCTCAGATAAGTGTAAAGCTTGTATCAGAGAGCGGCGTGGGGACAGTAGCTGCCGGAGTGGCAAAAGCAAAAGCCGACCGTATAGTAATCAGTGGATGCGAAGGTGGAACAGGAGCAAGTCCTGCCAGTTCTATCAAGCATGCAGGTCTTCCTTTGGAGATTGGTTTAGCCGAAGTGCAGCAGACTTTAGTGCTTAATAACCTTCGAGGACAAGTCTACCTGCAAACAGATGGACAGCTAAAAACAGGACATGATATTATTGTTGCAGCTATGCTCGGAGCCGAAGAATTTGGTTTCGCTACCAGTGCATTGATTGTGTTAGGCTGTATAATGATGCGTAAATGTCACTTGAACACTTGTCCGGTAGGAGTTGCTACCCAAAATGAAGAGCTAAGAAAGAAATTTATAGGAAGAAGTGAATATCTGGTTAATTACTTCAATTTCTTAGCAGAAGAAGTGCGTGAGCATTTAGCTGCTTTAGGAGTGAAGTCTCTTGATGAAATTGTAGGACGTGCCGATCTGCTGAAATATGCGAAGAGTGAATCTAATGAGAAAATAAAGAAGATGGATTTATCTCGTTTGATTTACTTCCCTGCAGAAGCCAAAGAAAATGCTATCCATCGTATAAAAAATCAGGAGCATAAACTAGATGATGTACTTGACCGGAAATTAATTGAAACATCCCGCTTAGCTATAGACAAAGCCATGCCGGTAGAAATAACCCGAATAATCAGAAATACAGATCGCACTGTAGGTGCTATGCTTTCCGGAGAAATAGCTAAGAAATATGGAAATGCCGGATTGCCCGAAGATACTATCCGTTGTACTTTTCAGGGTGCTGCCGGACAAAGCTTTGGTGCATTTCTCGCTCATGGTGTAACATTCCGTTTGGAAGGGGATGCTAATGACTATGTTGGAAAAGGTCTTTCTGGTGGTAAAATAGTTATTGTTCCACCAGCTGTATCAACATTCAAACCGGAAGATAATATTATAGCCGGCAATACTTTACTTTATGGAGCAACTGCTGGTGAGATTTATATAAACGGCAAAGTGGGTGAACGCTTCTGTGTCCGCAATAGTGGTGCAACTGCTGTAGTAGAAGGTGCAGGAGATCACTGCTGCGAATATATGACAGGAGGTCGCACCGTTGTATTAGGAAAAACCGGACGGAACTTTGCTGCCGGAATGAGTGGTGGAGTCGCTTATGTATATAATGTGGATGGAGATTTTGACTATTATTGTAATATGCAAATGGTAGAGTTAACCTTGATAGAAGACACTTACGATAGCCGTGAGCTTCGTCAACTAATAACAAACCATTATAATTATACAAATAGTCCTCTGGCAAAATATATTCTGGATAATTGGAATACCCAAGTAGACAAATTTATGAAGGTCACTCCTATCGAATATAAGAAAGTATTACAAGATGAAAAACTGGAAGCTATTAAAAAGAAAATAGCTCAGGTAGAGTTTGATTATTAAAACAATGTGCTAATGTGCCGATTTGCCAATGAGCAAATGGATGGAATCGAAGTTTCATTGAAATATCGGCATATTAGAAAATTAGCATATTAACAATATGGGAAATCCAAAAGCATTTTTAACAGTAAAACGAAAAGACGCGGGATATCGTCCGATTCAGGAACGTATCCTCGATTTTGGTGAAGTTGAGCAAACCCTAAATACAGAAGACAGACGTGAACAAGCTTCCCGCTGCATGGATTGTGGCATTCCTTTTTGTCACTGGGGATGCCCGTTAGGTAATAAGATGCCTGAGTGGCAGGAATATATATATAAAGGAAACTGGAAATTGGCAGCAGAAGTATTGATGCAAACAAATGATTTCCCCGAATTCACAGGACGTATTTGTCCTGCTCCTTGCGAAAAATCATGTGTTTTATCTATTCATCGTGCACCTGTCACAATCAGAGAGAATGAAGCATCTGCCTTGGAGCATGCTTTCAGTGAGGGCTTTATACAACCTAAAGTACCAACCCATCGTACTGGAAAAAAGGTTGCGGTAATTGGCTCTGGTCCTTCGGGACTTGCCGTAGCAAATCAACTGAATCAGAAAGGGCATGATGTAACAGTATTTGAGAAGAATCCGCGCATTGGAGGCTTACTTCGATTTGGTATACCTGATTTCAAACTGAATAAGAATATTATCGACCGTCGGTTGAAATTGATGGAAGCTGAAGGTGTGAAGTTTGTAGCCAATACAGAAATAGGCAAGGATATAAAAGGAAAAGATATCTTAAAAGAATATGATGCTGTTTGTGTAGCTATCGGCTCTCAGGTTCCCCGTAACTTACCAATAGAAGGACGAGAACTCAAAGGTGTATATTATGCAATGGAGTATCTTACCATTCAAAATCGTTTGGTTGCAAAAGAAGATATTCCAAGCGATCAGATAATAGATGCCAAAGGAAAAAATGTACTTGTTATTGGGGGTGGCGATACTGGTTCCGATTGTATTGGTACTGCTAATCGTCAAGGAGCAGCGAATATTCTTCAGATAGAAATATTGCCTAAACCACCAAAATTGGAAGATATAGATAATCCTTGGCCGATACCATTTCCTGTTGTTCTTAAAACATCCTCCTCACACCTCGAAGGCTGTGAGCGCCGATGGTCTCTAAATACAAAACGCTTTATAGGAGAAGATGGTAAGTTGACTGATGTTGAGCTGGTAGAAGTTGTTTGGGAACAAGATGAAACAGGAAAACACATCATGAAAGAAGTTAGAGAGCCAGAAGTCTTAAAAATTGATCTTGTATTTTTGGCATTAGGTTTTGTTCATCCTATTCAGGAAGGATTATTAAAAGAGCTGGATATAAAGACTGACAATATTCGTCATAATATTGCAACGGATGAAAGCAGAGCTACCAATGTGGCAAAAGTGTTTGGTGCAGGTGACTGTGTTAGCGGACAATCTTTAGTTGTGACAAGCATCGCCTCCGGACGAAAAACCGCACAACATATTGATGACTTCCTCAGAATATAAATCTTCTTTGTTTATTTTATATAAATGTATTGCGGTAACAGCCTTTCAGCTGTTACCGCAATTATTATTAAGTTTTGTTTTGCAAACCAATATTTATGCAACAGTAAGATCTACTATCTCTGCATCAAGAGCATTTTTCTTAACAGATTCGATACCATTATCGCGACTAGCAACACTCTCATACATTTCACTTGTACCAATGATCTGCCCATTGGTTGCTTTTAGATTGAAGTAAGGTTTGCCATTCTTAGCCTCCAACTTGTCGAAGCGTGCATCAACCTGACTATTTTTCCTAACTGATTCTATTCCGTTCTTACAGTTTTCTTTTGTAGTATATCCTTCACTGCTAAGTATCACCTGACCATTACTTGCTTTTAGATTGAATTGAAACTCATCATTCTTTCTTTTTGAAATCTCAAATTTTCCCATTGTTGAATTGTTTTTAAAAGTTTATATTAAGATAAAACGTCAGTCTATGATAAAAAGTTTAACAGAATCATATTTAATAAAAGAAAAAGAGCGAAAATCCATATAACAGAATTTTCGCTCTCTTTTTATGCTTTTACAGTTCTTTTATGCTGTAGCTACTGTTACTGCTACTGCAGCAGCATAAAGAAATGAACAGATGATTAACCATGCTCCAAGGATGATTCCTAGAAGACCAATCTTTCCTTGCATAGGACGGATTTTTTCTAATACTTGTTCACCTTTTTCTCTTGCAGCTTCATTTTTGCTCAAAGCATATTTTACGATTAATGAATAACCTAAAATAAATCCAAGCAATGCCGATACTACAGAAACAGCTAGCAATGTTACCCAGTAAATAATACCCCATAAGCCATAAGACAGCATACCAAGGCTTAAAATACTAGAGATAATACCCCAAACACCCCAAATACAGAATACAACTCCAGCCCATCCTTGATAAGGAACTAGCTTGTCTAGCATTTCTTTAGCATTTGGTTTTTTTGATAAAAGAAGTGACGGGGACGCTAAAAGTCCCATTACGATAAGTAAGATTCCGTAAAACATAATAGTGTGTTAGTTTGTTAAAAAGTTTAAAATATTTATATCTCGCAGGTAAAGATAGTAAAATATATTAATATTCTTATCTATAATAAAAAATTAACACTATCTATTATTAGCTACTAAATAATTTTTTTATTCACCTATCGGTTTCTCTAAATATCCTGCCATTTCCTCTTGCAGTTTTTTGGCTTCTGCAGCAGCGGCATAACCAAATTCGCGTGAATTATCTGCATATATAATAGAGCGCGAAGAGTTCACTAATAAACCACATTCTGAGTTCATTCCGTATTTTACGACCTCTTCCAAGCTACCTCCCTGAGCTCCTATACCAGGAACTAATAAAAAGTGGTTCGGGGCTATTTTACGGATATCTGCAAACATTTCACCTTGAGTTGCACCTACAACATACATCAACTGCTCGTCTGTAGCCCATTCCTGAGATTTCCTCAATACTTTTTCAAAAAGGCGCTCCCCATTCTTATCCTCAGTTAATTGAAAATCCTGAGAACCTTTATTAGAAGTCAGAGCCAATAAGATAACCCATTTTTTAGGATATTTTATAAATGGCTTCACACTGTCTTCACCCATATATGGAGCCACTGTCACAGCATTTGCTTTTAAGTGCTCGAAAGCAGAAGTTGCATACATTTCAGAAGTATTTCCTATATCGCCACGCTTAGCATCCAAAATGATAAATTGGTCTGGATATTTAGTGCGGATATATTCAATGGTTTTTTCCATCGAGATTATCCCTTCTACCCCCAAACTTTCATAAAATGCTGCATTAGGCTTATACGCAACACAATATTTTGCAGTAGCATCTACAATAGCCTTATTAAAGGCATAAATAGGATCTTCTTCTTCCAATAAGTGTGAAGGAATCTTTTTAATATCAGTGTCTAATCCGACACAGAGGAAAGATTTCTTCTTTTTGATATTATTGAATAAGTCTTGTTTTGTCATGTTCCGAATATTGTTTTAGTGTTAGTTAAAGTTCACTTTCTTTCAGACGCTCTGCATTCTCTGCTATTATCAACTGATCTAATATCGGCTGAATTTCACCGTTTACTATATCCTGTAGATTATACAATGTCAAGTTGATACGATGATCAGTTACGCGTCCTTGAGGATAGTTATATGTTCTGATCTTAGCCGAACGGTCTCCGGTAGAAACCATTGTTTTTCGTTTCGAAGCTATCTCTTCCTGATATTTAGAAAGTTCTATATCATAAAGCTTAGTCCTCAACATCTGCATAGCCAACTCCCTGTTAGCCAACTGCGAACGGGCTTGCTGACATACAACAACTATTCCTGATGGCTTATGTGTCAATTGTACTTTAGTTTCCACCTTATTCACATTTTGCCCCCCGGCGCCACTCGATCTGGCTGTCTGCATCTCAATATCAGCAGGATTTATTTCCACATCTACTTCCTCTGCTTCGGGAAGAACAGCAACTGTTGCCGCCGATGTATGAACACGTCCCTGTGTTTCCGTAGCAGGAACACGTTGTACACGATGTACCCCCGATTCATATTTTAAAATTCCGTAAACGCCTTCTCCTGTAACTGTAAAAATGATTTCTTTATATCCCCCTGATGTACCTTCTGTAAGACTGGTTACTTCTGTCTTCCACCCTTTCAGCTCGCAATATTTTGTATACATACGATAAAGGTCTCCTGCAAAAATTGCAGCTTCATCTCCTCCTGTTCCGCCTCTGATTTCTACAATAGCATCTTTACTATCCTGTGGATCGGCAGGTACAAGTAGTATCTTTATTTCTTCTTCCAGTTCTGGTAAACGGTCGTTTGCTATATCAAGCTCCTCTTTTGCTATTTCGCGTAACTCAACATCGTTTTCTGTTTCAAGGATATTCTTTGCCTCATCCACAGTATTTAGTAATTGATTATACTCATTACGTGCAATACTGATTTTCTCCAAATCACGATATTCTTTATTCAACTTCACATAACGCTTCATGTCAGCGATAACGGAAGGGTCGGTAATTAGCTTGCCGATTTCTTCGAAACGGATGACCAAAGCATCAAGTTTTTCTAATAAAGATTGTTGGCTCATAATTGTTTGTTCCTCTTTTAAAATTCGCCACAAAGGTAAGGCTTTTTAGGTTATTAGTGATAAAAAATAATATTCATTAATAAAAGAAAATGATACATTAAAAATGACACAAATGACACACTTTTTTATATTTTTCTGAAGTGTCTTTTTCTTGTACTCAAGATCACTATTCTCAATATAGATAATTCAGTAGGGCTTATATTGAATGAAATTACTTAATTTCGCATAATTAAAAGAAACTCTTATAATAATGAACTATACAAAGGAGCTTATAATACTCATTCTCATATCAGTGATCACATTAAACAGCTGCAATAACAAGAAGAAACAGCAAGAAGTTATAGCAACCGAAAAGACTGAGACGAAGGAGAATCAAGCTTTAAATATTCCCGATAAAGTTGAAGTAAAAAAAGATAACGGACAAATACAGCTTCCGGGAACTCATATATTTGTATCAAAACCCGAAGGATTTACACTTTTTCCAGAAATGATACGCCTTCAGAAAAGCGATGATAATTATATCCATTTTGTCGAATCTTTTGGCATGAGTTATTATGAGAAAAGACCTGAGGTATTACAGGCTTTCGAAAATGCTCAACAACAACATGGACTCACCCCGTATTACCAAAAGGAATTTAAGCTTGGCGATTATGATGCATTTATCATCTATGGAGCCGATAATGTACCTAATCTCGATCAGATAGTAATGCTTTTTGGCGATGACGACTTTAGTGTAATGATAGCCTGTGCTTTGATCCGAAGCGATAATAAGTCGAAACAACAGATTGTAGATGCTCTGCAAACGATATATGTAGATAAATCCGCTAAAGTAGATTACGATGCTTTATCTAACTTCGCCATTGATCTATCAAAAACAAAGTTTAAATTTAACAGGCATATGTCCTCTGTCTTTTATTATACAATTGACGGGAAAGGTGATCCTCTATCCGACCTTTATTTAGATCAGATAATGATCATGCCATTACCTGCTGTAACATACGAAAAGAAAGTGGAGCTGGTGGAGGATATGCTTCCCCGTTACGCCCAATCAGGCGTTATTATCACATCCGAAATAGATAGAAAAGAGATTGAAATAAATAATATGAGAGGCTACGAGGCTTCATTCGATGCAAACTATGTCGATAAACCTGCCCAAATATATGTATTAGTAGTCGGAGATAACAAAGCTACAATATCTTTTTCGGGAATGTCTTTTAATAATAGAAGTGATATATTTGAGCAAATTAAAAAAGTGGCAAAGACTTTAAAATCTAAATAATCATAAAACCGTTATTTCTTCATTCGGAACATTTGCCGAACGGATGCGCCATTCCTGAGGATATAAGTTATTGGCCCTGTTTCCTATATTTTTCACAAAACCAAGAGGTATATTTCTGTAAGTTAACAAAATATACCCTTTAGGCTGGTTTTCCAGAACTAAAGCCTCTTTTCGGAGGTAAGTTATTGCAGTGAGCCAGTCCACCTCACATATTTCAAAAGCTTCTTTGTTCAGATTATTACTCAATGCTAAAGGCTGGCTCGGAATAAAATCTTTACCCTTGAATTCGCCTATAAATATACCTTCTGATATAATAATTAAAGAGGATTGGAGCATTTGAATATCTTCGTACAATGCAGATGATATTGCATACCAATTATCGTTTTTAGAATAAAAAGTAAAACTATCGGGTATTTGCAAATATTGTTTATAATCAGATGATAATTCTTTTTTTGCTTTCTTCTCTTTATTCTTTGCTTTTTTATTTGTTCTGTAAGCCTCTTCGTCGGATGTTTTTCTTAAAACAGCACAAAAGAATCCTTCGCCTTTAGTTTTGTGAGGAAAGAATCTATATGCAGATACATTCTCAATAAAAGATGGTGTTATATTCCAGTCTTCTTTTATTTCTACAGGTAAAACTTCAGCACCCAGCTCATTACGAATCCATTCTACATTCCTCTCATTCTCTTCCAGATTGTAAGTACATGTACTGTAAACTAATATGCCATCACTTTTTAGAGCCGGCCATATATCAGCTAATATGCGCTGCTGACGTTCTTTGCATAGTTTTACATTATCCAAAGACCATTCTGTAATAGCTCCTGCATCCTTTCGGAACATACCTTCGCCCGAACAAGGAGCATCTACCAAAATAATATCAAAGAAACCCTTCGCTTTGCCGAATTCGGAAGGATCATTATTCGTTACAACTACATTCGAGCGCCCCCATTTAGCCATATTTTCTGAAAGGATATTTGCTCGCGAACGAATGACTTCATTAGATACAAGTAAACTATCTTCATCTATCAGACTAGCTATCAATGTAGATTTTCCACCCGGTGCTGCACAAAGGTCTAAAATACGGAGATTACCCTCACCATATTGTCTTATAACCTGCTCTATAAACATGGATGATGCTTCTTGCACATAATAACTACCTGCATGAAAAAGCGGATCGAAGGTAAATTGAGGCCTTTTATCTAAATAAAAGCCTGTATCGCACCATTGGACGCCATTTTTCAAATCCGTACTATTGGTTTTTCTTTTATTCAAACGTATGCTTGTGGGAGATTCATCATTCAAAGCTTCCACAAAATCATCCCAGTCTTTTCCTAGCAAAGGCTTTGTTTTTTCTATAAAATCGGCAGGTAAATTCATTGATAGTATCTTAATATAGATTACAATAATTACTTATTTAATTGAAAATTAGTTTATTCATATACATAACCTAAAAATATAAATTATGTGAATCAGTAGTTGAAATATATGTTCTATTAGCTTATGCTGCGCGCAATCGAAGATTGCTTGCCTTACTTTTGGCCAAATTCCCAAAAGTAAGCAAAAGTTCTTTTGCGCCCCGCCTCGCTGTACGACCCACCAACATCTTGTCAGCTGAATGAAGTGAAGCTAAATCCAATCATTCTGATATTCAAGAAAATTCGTAAAACAGCACTCCCACTTCATTCTACGCCGCCTTCGATGGGTGAGTCCCCGTACGCTCGCCTAACGGCGCTGGGGCAAAGCCATGATAAGACAGCGAATTGCAAAGCTCTTGTCGTGCGTCAGCCTCCCGTGCATAGGAGACCGCAGCCGTAGGCTGAGTGGTGAGGTTGGCGTTAAAAACAAAATGCTGTTCGAAGCCTGATAAGGCAAGTTTATTTTGTTTAGCCAATAAGCCGCTCAGGCAGGCGAGGCTTCCAGCACTAGCCTTTTGCCTTCTTTTGGGCAATGCCAAAAGAAGGGGCAAGCCCGGGAGGGCGCGACAGTAATTATGCAAAGAATTAAATATCAGATAAAAATTGTCTTTATGCATAGATTAATTGAACCATGTCTTTTACCATCCAACTTCTTGATTGGCGTAAGTTATATAACTATACAAAGTTAAGGCAATTTCTCTATTGGCAATATTTTTCTTATTTTTGTAACCAATAAAGAATTAATAGACAGATGATAAAAAAAACGCTTCTTGAAGATAAGAATATATTTATTGCACTCTTCATATATGCCTTTCTGCTCATATTCTTTTGTTCCAAAATGTCCCCACTATACCCATTCAATGAATGGTCGGATGTAAATCTATACTTCAATATCGGAAAAGCTATTGCCCATGGAAAAGTTCCTTATACAGAAGCTTTTGATCATAAAGGGCCTTTGATTTTCTTTATTTATAGTCTTGGATACCTTATATCCAATGCCAGTTTTCTGGGGATGTATATCATCGAATCACTTTTTTGGGTGTTAATGATATTTACCGCCTATCTGACAGCAAAACTTTATCTAAAAAAAGGACATGCCTATCTGGTAGCTTTAGCATTCCCTGTCATTATACAATCTCACACATCTCAGGGAGGTTCTGCAGAAGAATTTATTGTTATATTTGAAACTATTAGTCTCTATTTGTTTATCCTCTATTTTAAAAACAAAGAGATTACTACTCATAAGCCTGCCTATATGCTTGTACATGGGCTTCTGTGTGCAATGACTTTATTTATAAAAATCAATCTGGTCATTTTCTGGTTCTTTCCTCTGTTAGCTATATTAGTACCTCTGCTCATAAATAAAGAATATAAGAATTTAATACATAATATTATAGCCTTTACAATTGGAGTATTGATAATAGCTCTTCCTATCTGCATATATTTCTTGATTAACAATGCTTTTGGTGAAGCCTGGAATATCTATATTATATTGAATAAGAGCTATGCTAGTGTTGGAACATTTATAGAAGTAATCGAACTATTGATTGTTCGTTTTTATTTACGTCTCCGTTTCGAAACATTTGAGTTTTTAGCAATATTGGTCGGAGCATTTTATTTCCCTTTCAAATATTTATCTAATAAATGGGGACAAATAGCCATACCTTTGTCATTCATTTCTCTTTATCTTCTCATATTTGTACCAACTAATTATGTATTTTACTATTCTATACCATATTATGTTTATGCACTTCCGGCTTGTATTATAATTTGCAAGTGTTTAAAAGTTATACCTTCTACTCGCATTTCGTATGCAGCTTTAACGTTGCTTATTCTAGTATGGGGAATCAAACAAAAAGACTTTTTTGAATATCAGATAGCTGATTTAGTGAAAGGCAAAGAGATAAATACAGTCAGTTATCAATTTAGCAAGCACGTAAAAAAGGAGAAAAGCCCTACATTACTTAATCTGGGACTTGATTCTGGTAACGGAATTTTTACGAGGGCAAATGTAAATCCGACATTCAAATATTTTATATCTCCCAATATTAAACATGAAGCTTACCCTGAAATGCGGGATGAGCAAACCCGGTACATAGAGAACAAAGAACCTCAATTTATTATTCTGGCAGAATATTCCAATAATTTTCAGTATTTCCACAATCTTCCTGCTTTAAATGAGAACTATTCGATAATAGACTCTTATTTAGAGGATGGGTTCAAAACCTATTATCTATATAAAAAGAAGGATAATATCAGATAATACAAGAAAATAGCAAGTCTTACAATAGAAACTCCAAAATAATCCACTCTATTTATAAAGTAAAAATATACACAATTGCTTTGCCATATCCGGCATCTTCTTCGCCCATTCCTTCACGGGCAAGGTTTTTATAAATTCATCTTCACAGGTAATATTCATCGCAATACATAACTTTGTCGAAGGTGTGCAGTTTTTAATAATATCTTCTACTAATTTCTGATTGCGATAAGGAGTCTCTATAAAAATTTGGGTCTGATGATTGTGCTGAATATAGCCTTCCAATTGCTTTATTTTTTTTATCCTTTCCGAACTATCTACCGGTAGATAACCCTGAAATGCAAAGCTTTGCCCATTAAAACCTGAGGCCATCAAAGAGAGCAATATAGACGAGGGCCCAACCAATGGTATTACCTTATAATTCTTGCGTTGTGCTATAGCCACAATATCACTTCCCGGATCAGCCACTGCAGGGCAACCAGCTTCTGAGATAATACCTATATGAAACCCTTTAGATAGCGGTTGTAGATATGTTTCTATTTGCTCCGGCTTAGTATGCTTATTTAATTCGTAGAATGTAAGTTCATCAATATTAATACCATTATCTACTTTTTTCAGGAAGCGGCGAGCCGAACGAATATTTTCTACAATAAAATGTTTTATCTGTAGAATTACATCTTTATTGTATGTTGGTAATACCTGTTCTACCGAAGTTTCACCTAAAGTTACAGGAATTAAATATAAAGAAGGTTGTAACACATTATTCATTTCTCTTATACAAGTAATATTTCTTATTCGTATTTTCTTCGTAAAAGTAATCAATTACTGTATAGTTATCAACAAGTGCCGGAAGGTCTTTAAAATAATCGATATTAAAACTGAAGTCTGTTAAGATAATTAATTGAGGTTCTTTGTTCTCTATGTACCGGGTTTGCTCATCCCGCATATCCGGATAAATAGCATGAGACAAGTTTGGAGAAATAAAGTATTTAAAGCTAGGTAATATTCCTGTTTTTGTAAAAACCCCATTTCCTGTATCTAATCCCAGATTAAGTAATGTAGGGTCTTTCTCCTTTTCTATATGCTTACTAAACTGAAAGACAAGGGATTTTTCAGGTATCTCTCTATTTACCAGAGCATTTATTTTAATACCAAAAAAATCTTGTTTTTTTATACCTGTTATCAGAATTATAATAAAGGTCAAAGCATATGCCAATTTTGTAGAAGACACTCTCAAATAGCTGCAAATAGCAATGCAGCCCAAAACAGTATATACATAATAAGGTATAGGATAATATAAGAAAAATATAGGCGAAATATGAATGATAATAAATAGTGAGAAAAATGATAATATAATAGAAACTTTGCCCCAATTGTTTCCAATATACTTAATAGGGAAATAAATAGCACCTAGCATTACAATAAAAAAATCGAATGTATTATATCTTGCAAAGTGGAAGAAACGGGTGAGTAAAGTATAGATGGTGTCCTTCGGTCCATCTATTATCATATAATTTCTGTTAAGTGTAACATATATATTCCATGCCTCTTGCAATGCATTATTTGCCAGAAAGTAAATACACATTGGCAGTATTACAAGAACAATAGCCGCGAGATACATAATGGCGTTTTGTATCAAATTACGATACTCTTTCTTTATAAGCAGAGGAACAAATATAGCTAACAGAGGAAAGAACCAAAAAACAATCAGGTTCATTTTTATCAGCAGTGTCATAGCGCACATTGCACCATGCACAAACATATAAACAGGATTGTGAAGAACAGAATCTTTATTATTAAAATGCCTTACGAAAAAATATAAACTAACAAATTGAAAAACAAGTATAAACTCTTCAGCAGAACCTCCTTCCAAAATAAAAGACAGTGTTACCACAGGAAAGAGCAAAGCAATAATGAAAGCACGTATTTTCTCCAAATATAACCGAGCTGTAAGGTAGCCAGCAAATATCATAATTGTCCAGAAAAGTGATTCAATGATATACATTCCAAAGAAGCTGGTATTGGATATAAGATATCCAACACTATAGATAAAAAAGATCAGTGGACCTTTATGGTCAAACACTTCTGTATAAGGAACTTTTCCATGAGCAATAGCTTTCCCGATATTAAAATACAAATTGACATCCGACCATTCATTGAACGGATATAAAGGAGACATTTTAGAGCAAAAGAATATGAGCAGAAAAGCATATATGAAGAGTGCAACAAATGTCTTCTTATCTTCTTGTATTTTCTTTATTATCATTCAGTGTAGTTATCCCAAGCAAAAATATATCGAATACATATTATTGACGTTACGTTTTTGCATCTGTAGATTCATGTTTCCCGCCAACAATAATTAATGGGCTGAAAAAGAAATACCTGAATGTAAAAACTAAGCAAATACATTATTGCTTATCTACAATTAGTAATTGTTCAAATTTTATAGTCAATCTTTTTGTAGCTATTTTTAGATGGATTTTTGTATTTTTACTTGAAGAACCAACGGTCAGCGGAGCTAATTAGTGGGCTAAATCAAAAGGAAAAAGGCGAAAAGACGCTAAAAAGAGCAAAAAAAGATGGCTAAGAACTATTTTAAGTAACTGTAATAGAAATTTTCGCTAAAATTTAAACAGTTACTTAGTATCTTTGTCTGCTCGTAGATGTTTAGACAGTTTCTTATTAATGTAAAAATTCCAATGATTGAAATACATAAAGTTCCTTCTCCATGCTTTGTTATGGAAGAAGAATTATTAAGAGAAAACCTTTCTCTTATTAAATCGGTAAAAGATAGAGCGGGAGTAAATATTATATTGGCGTTCAAAGCATTTGCCATGTGGAAATCATTTCCTATAATCAGAGAGTATATTCCTCACTCTACAGCCAGCTCTATATATGAGGCTCAATTAGCATATGAAGAAATGGGTAGTCCGGCACATACTTTCTCTCCGGCATATACACATGAGAATTTTCCCATCTTCATGAAGTATAGTAGCCATATAACTTTTAACTCCCTATCTCAATTCGAACGTTTCTATCCCGAAACATTGAAATCTGACAGGAAGATATCATGCGGAATCCGTGTTAACCCCGAATTTTCAGTTGTAGAAACTGATCTCTATAATCCGGCAGCACCCGGTTCGCGTTTAGGTATTACAGCAGAGCATTTTGGAGATGAGTTACCCGAAGGTGTAGAAGGGATACACTTTCATACTCTTTGTGAGTCTACCTCCTACGATTTGGAGAAGACACTGGAGCATGTAGAACAAAGATTTGGCCACTTCTTACCTAAAGTCAAATGGCTAAATATGGGTGGAGGCCATCTTATGACGCGCAAAGATTACGATATAGAGCATCTGATCAAACTTCTTAAATCCTTCAAAGCCAAATATCCTAACTTGGAATTAATATTGGAACCCGGAAGCGCTTTTGCATGGGAAACAGGTGTCCTAGTTTCTACGGTTGTGGATATTGTTGATAATGGAGGTATTAAGACAGCCATTTTAGATGTATCATTTGCTTGTCATATGCCCGACTGTCTTGAAATGCCATATAAGCCACGAATCAGAGGCGCATATCACGAACCAGTGCAAGAACGTCCTACTTACCGCATGGGAGGTAATAGTTGCTTGAGTGGAGACTTTATTGGTGAATGGTCGTTTGATGAACCATTATTGGTAGGCGATAAAATTATCTTTGAAGATATGATACACTATACTATTGTAAAAACAACAATGTTCAATGGCATATCGCACCCGGCTATCGCTTTATGGAACAAGAACAATGAATTAGAAATATATAGAGAGTTCAGCTATGAAGATTATAAAAATCGTATGAGCTAAGGTAATAACTATAATAAAAGAATAGCAGCCTTCAAGAAGGCTGCTATTTTTATTTTGCTAATTGTTTAATTACTGTCATTATTTCTGCTCCTATGTCCTCGGCTTCTTTCATTGTATGTGCCTCTGAATAAACACGAATAATAGGTTCGGTATTCGATTTGCGGAGATGTACCCATTTATCAGGGAAGTCTATTTTAACTCCATCTATATCTGTCACATCATATTGGCTAAACTTCTCTTTAACAGCCTTCAATATAGCATCTACATCTATATTTGGAGTAAGTTCTACCTTTTGTTTGGCAATATAATATTGCGGATAAGATGCTCTTATCTCACTCACTTTCTTTTTCTCATGAGCCAAATGCGATAAGAACAACCCGATACCAACCAAAGAATCGCGGCCATAATGGCTTGCCGGATAAATAACCCCTCCGTTGCCTTCGCCACCAATTACGGCATTGGTCTCTTTCATTTTAGTGGTAACATTCACCTCTCCTACTGCCGCCGGATTGTATTCGCAACCATATTTACGGGTAACATCACGTAACGCCCTGCTAGAGCTAAGATTAGACACTGTATTACCCGGAGTATGCTTCAACACATAATCAGCAACAGCTACCAATGTATACTCCTCGCCAAACATATCTCCGTTTTCGCAGATAATAGCCAATCGGTCTACATCCGGATCGACAACAAAACCCACATCCGATGGAGTAGTTTTCATCATTATAGATATGTCTTGTAAATGTTCAGGAAGAGGTTCCGGATTGTGAGGAAAATCTCCATTCGGAGTACAATATAGTTCGTTTACTTTGTTTACTCCTAAAGCCTTTAATAACTTTGGTAGTACAATTCCTCCCACTGAGTTGACGCAGTCTATCGAAACTTCAAAATCAGCAGTCTTGATCGCTTCTACATCTACTAATGGCAGATCAAGAACAGCTTGTATATGTTTTTCTGTATAATCTTTCTCTTTAACAGAACCTATATGGTCTACATACGCATACTCAAAATCTTCAGATTCGGCTATACGGAGTACTTCTTCACCTTCCTTAGCATTCAGAAATTCACCGTTCTCGTTCAATAGTTTTAACGCATTCCATTGTTTAGGATTGTGGCTGGCTGTAAGAATTATTCCGCCACAAGCATGTTCCATAGTTACCGCTACTTCTGTAGTTGGAGTTGTAGCCAAACCAATGTTCACAACATCAAATCCCATACCCATCAATGTACCAACAACAAGCTGTTCCATCATCTTCCCGGAAATACGGGCATCTCTTCCTACTACAATAGTACTAGATCCGCTTTCTTTATTTTTTCTGATAAAAGTAGCATACGCCGATACAAATTTGACTGTATCGAGTGGATTCAGTCCATCACCTACTTTCCCACCCATAGTCCCTCTGATACCGGATATTGATTTTATTAAAGTCATAGTCCTTATTTAGTCTGTTAGTTAATCCTCTTCTACATCATTTGTGAAACGATATCTAAGGCTTTCATAATAAAGAGGGACATAAGAAGATCCCTGATAAGTAGATCCGTTCTCGAATGGAACAATCAAGCTTACCTCCGAATTATTTCCTAAACCATACTCAAAAGGTACTACACAAGCCTGAGACAGAAACATGTACATTTGGGTCTGCGCTGTTGTAGTTGTACTTGTCACTTTATACGTATTTGTATAACCATAGCGGAATGTCATATATACACCATGCTCATTGCCTGGATATATTTCATCATCCGGCTTAAGCAGGTTAATTATATTGGTATATCTTAAATAGACATCTGTTTTTCCCAGGACAGGCTTATCATCTTCATCACCCTTATTAATAACACGCATATAAATTCCAGTTTTAGGCTCTTTGAAATATTCATTTTCGGCGAATATTCCATCTTCAGGATAATCGTTAATTATCTTAATATCTTTCTGGTCAATAAAGCGATTTATTGCTTTGTTCGATTTTCTTAGCTTGTCAGCATATGTTTCTCCCCCACAAGAAGAGAGCAAAAATCCTAAACTTATCAGAGTAAATATTATACAAGTAATTTTTTTCATTTATTCAATGTATTGCTTAGTTTTTGTTCGAAATGTAAAAAGTGACAAAGGTAACAGTAACAAATGTACTATTTTTTTTCATTTTTCGAGTCTGTAACCTTATACGCCTATTGTTAGTTTACTTTATTTAAGAATTAATCATTTTTGTTTCAGTAGGTCTGCATATTCAGGTAATGCCTTTTCGAATATAGCAATAGCCTCATCCATTGTCCCATAAAATTCTCCACCGGCAGCATTAAGATGGCCTCCACCATTATAACATTGCGATGCAAATTTATTGCTTGGGAAGCCTCCCTGAGAACGAAACGAAATTTTTATCATTTCATTGTCTTCTCTGATAAAAACTGAGAAAATAATTCCTTTTATATTGAGTGGCATATTGGCAAACCCTTCAGTATCGCCCTTTTTTACACTATATTTACTTTGCTCCTCATTCGTAAGCCAGATAAGGGCCGCATGATATTCCGGATAGATTTTCATCTTCTCGGATAATGTAAAACCTAACAAACGAAAGCGGTCTTCCGAATAGTTGTGGTATACATTAGAATATATTTGGTCTTTGTTTATACCCTTCTTTAGCAATTCTCCAATGATATAAAAAATTTCTGCATCATTAGAGTTATATGTAAAGGCTCCGGTATCAGTCATCATACCTGTATAAATAGCGGTCGCACTTTCGTAGCTCATTACTTCGAAATCGCCCATCCGGCATATTAATCTGAATATAAGTTCACTTGTTGATGATATTTGCGGATAAGATATCATTACATCACAAAAATCAGATGGTTCAGGGTGATGATCTATCAATATCTTTTTTGCTTTAGCTGCTTCTACCAATGGTCCCAGATTATGGGCACGTTTAGGTATATTAAAGTCGAGACAGAATATTAGCTCTGCTTCGTCTATCAGCTTTTGAGAAAAATCAGGATACTTCTCAAAATCAATGATCTCTTTTGCTCCGGGTATCCATTTCAAAAAATCAGGGTACGAATTAGGAACAATCACATTTACTGTATTTCCAAGATCATTGAGATAATGATAAAGCCCCAATGATGACCCTATAGCATCTCCATCGGGAGAGACATGAGTCACTATTACAATTTTATCATATTTGTCCAGAAGCTCTTCCACTTCTGTTATTTTATTGCTGGCTATAATCTTCGAAATCATTTATTTGTATGTTCTTAATAAATCCTGTTTTTTGTAGGCACAAAAGTACTAAAAATTATGCTAAACTACTAATCAGAACCAGTGTAAGAGAAGCAATGTTTATATTTTTACAATCTTTAGCTAAAGGCCTTTATTTATGCAGGATTATCTTTTAGTAGACAAACTAAACAATTAGATTATCAAAAGTTTGTAATACAAGAAATCCTAAAAATGCAGATAACCCTACAATCAGTGCCTTTGGCTTTTTATAGATAAAGAAAATAACGAATCCTACAATTAATGTATATATCAACAGTAAATCAATAAACGATATTTTCAGATTATCTAATTGCGCCATGGGTAGTTGTTCGAAGAACTGAATAATAGAGGTCATTCCTTTCACTAACCATTGCATAACCATTACAGGAAGATAGAAGAGGTAATCACTAAAAGTAGGTAATATATAACTCAATAATTTGGCGATAATAATCCCTCCTGCACAATAAATGATAAAAGAAACCAGAGGTACGATTATAAGATTAGTTGCAAAGAAATAAGTAGGAAATGTGCCAAAATAGTATAAGCAAATAGGAAAAGTAGCCAATTGGGCAACTATCGAGAGGGTAAATGCCTGCCAGATATACCTCAAATATCTATTATCCGTTTTCAACAAGCTTGAAGCTTTGGGCTGTAACCAAATTATAGATATCACAGAAGCAAAACTCAATTGAAAACCAACATCGAACAGTGATAATGGATTATATAGCAACATAAAGAATACGGCAATAAAGACAGCATGCATCGAAGCATTCTTCTTCCCGAAAAACTCAGCAAGACAAAAAACAGACAACATCTGACTTGCCCTAACTACAGACACAGGTAAGCCAATAACAAAAGAATAACCCCACAATAAAAGAATAATGAGTACAGGCTTTAACTTATAATATCTACTTCCTCTACGAATAAAACAAAGAAATAAGCTTATCATAAAATAGATAATACCTACGTGTAAACCACTGGTAGAAAGTACGTGTACAGTTCCGGTAGCTCTGAAGCCTTGCTTCAACTCGTCACTTAATTCATTTTTATAACCTAATGTCAGTGCAGCAAGGATGCTATATTCGGTATTATCCAGTCCGAGCGATTGATAGAAATTCAGAATCTTTTGTCTATAAGTCAGTGCATATAGTTTAAGGGATGAAGACCTTTCACCAGTCTTTTTCCATGCAGTCAATGGTATATAGGCAGAACCTGCAAACCCCTGATTGTGCATATATGTTACATAATCGAAGTCTCCCATATTCTGAAAAGGCTGTATTTTCCCATAAAATAGTATTTCATCACCAGGTAATAACCGTTCCTTTATCGACTGATCGCGCTGAAAATAACAGACTATATTTTTATCCTCATTTAGTAGTTTTACTTTATATGCAGTTGTTTTAGCTTTTTCTTGTGGGGTATCGGTTATTACGCCAAGATATGCTTTTCTCTCTTCCGAAAATGTGAACATTGATTGCTGCTGTCTTATATTAGTCGATACAAGACCAATTCCTATAATGAAGAAGAAAACACCTACTCCAAATAACCATCTCCACTTAAACTCTTTTTGTTGAGGAATAAAATAAGAAGAAAGCATAGCAGTTATCCCCATAAGGAAAAATGCCATGCTTATATATTGTATCCGAAAGTAATATTGTAAAAGTATTCCTATAATCAGAGGAATGGACAAAAACAGAAATGGTGTTCTCGCCAATGAATTTTTCACACTATACTTTTCAGTTTATGAATCATTTCTGTTGGGTTTGGATCAGCAAAAACGGCATTCCCTGCTACCAATACATCTGCTCCGGCATCAACCAACCTCTTTCCTGTCTCAAGATTAACACCTCCATCCACTTCTATCAGGGTATGTAAGTTCTTCTTAAGTATCATTTCTTTTAGTCTAGCTACCTTCGTAAGAGAATGTTCGATAAACTTCTGACCACCAAATCCGGGATTAACTGTCATTAGCAGCACCATATCCACATCCTGTAGAATATCTTCCAGAAGCGATACAGGGGTATGCGGATTTAATGTTACACCTGCTTTCATTCCTGCATCATGGATTGCTCCCACCACTCTATGCAAGTGGGTACAAGCCTCATAATGTACATTCATCATATAAGCCCCTGCATCTTTCACCTGCTCAACATATTTGTCAGGATTAACAATCATCAGATGCACATCCAATGGTTTCTTTGCTATTGTACTGATTTGCTTTATAATCGGAAACCCAAATGAAAGATTTGGAACAAATGTTCCATCCATTACATCGCAATGAAACCAATCGGCTTCGCTATTATTTATCATTTCAACATCCGCTTCTAGATTCAGGAAATCAGCAGATAATAAAGAGGGAGCTATTTTATGAGGCATGTCTTTTTAGTGAGTTATGGGTTATAAATGACTAAGCTTAACTCTATAAAACAAAAGTACTAAAAAGCAGATGTAGGACAAAAGAAAAGAGGTACAAACTTTTAGCCTATACCTCTTCTGTTTCTTATGATCAGAAAATCAATTTGTGCAAAATCCATTGATTGGCTTAGGCAGCGACTTCTCTACATGATAAGTATGTGCAAATTGCTTAATGAAATCCAGTGTTTTGGCAGAAGGTGCGACAACCTCCTCATTCTTTTTGTCAAGGCGATTTGGAGTAATAATTTTTCCCATAGGCGTACGATTTATCATGGATATAAATATCCGTGTAACAGTTTAAACAGGTTTTTAGTTATTTCTACATATCAAACGCCCTAGTATATATCTTATTGTCTACAATCTGTTTTTTAACATTTTAGGTTCTCAGCCTTTGACAAAACCGAAGATGCGACCTATCTTACAGAATGTCCGGAAACCGTTATATATCCACCTTTTCGATTTCATTATATCAGTAACAAATCCGTTTTGCTCCAAATAATAAAGACGCTCAAGTTTCTTCACAGCCTCCTCATTCAGGAATTCCCTGCATACTTTTAGTTTTTCCGGGTAAATAACTTCCCCTCCTATCTGTGTGCTAAAACCCTCCATATTATATATTACAATAAATGTATCCACATAATTCACAGGCAAATGATCTATTGCTATACCTTGAAAGAACAACTTCCAATCGGCAACTACCCGCAAACTCTCATCGTATAGCCCATATTTCTCAAAATTGCTGCGATGAATAAAAAATGCCTGATGGCAAAGAAAGCCTGAGAAAAGTTCATATATAGCCATATGCCAATCCCTGTCCTTATAGGTAGTATCAGCTTCAAGCCTGCCACCTACCTCCATATAGAAACTACCACAGATAAATGGATCATGAGGGTCATCGGCAAATACCTTCTCTAACGTATCTTTTTCATACAAAGCATCTCCCGAATTAAGGAAGTATAGATATTCGCCTTTAGCTTGCTTTATTCCTTTATTTTGCGCGTTATATATTCCACTATCCTTCTCACTAACCCAATAAGTAACTTTATCCTTATATTGTTGTATAAGCTCAACGCTACCATCACCCGATTTACCATCTATGATGATAAACTCATAATCGGTAAAAGTCTGGGATATAACACTATCGATAGTCTTTTGCAAACCATCTTTATTGTTCAGGTTAATAGTTATGATTGACAGTTTCATTATTTGCGTTTCGATTTTATCATAAATGGATTGATAAACAGTAATTTCTGATATACTTCCAATACTACAGCTGCTTTCCTTAGCTTATAGCCCCAGGCATAATATATCTGTAGCTTAAACATCCTTTTTATCCGTTCTACAATTATCTTTTTGGACTTCTCAGATGTATACTTATTGAATTCATACAATAAATGTACCATCCATGCAGTCTGATTCAATGGCTTCAATGTAGATGACATTCCGCCCAGATGCTGACGGTAAACTGCCATATATTCAGGCAGGAACTTAATTTTTCCCGACAACGAAACAATCAATTGAAGGGCATAATCACCATTCTTTACCGTATAATACCAATCGGGAGTCTTATGAGCATCTTTACGGAAAAAGATGGAAGCGGTAAGTAATGCCCAATCCTTTTTTATCAGGTCTTCGGTAGACAATATATCTTTCTCTATCTCCATATTGTCATCCAATACACCGCACATAAGCGTGTGAGTAGCATGCGAACAAAGTGCGAAATCAGGATTCGCCTCCATAAAGTCTACCTGCTTCTGCAATTTATGAGGGTCTGTCCAATAGTCGTCACCATCACAAAGAGCAATATATTTTCCCTTTCCGCTTTCTATATTGTTTATCCAATTTAGCATCATTCCCTGATTTGTTTCAGGTAATCTTAACCGGATAATATCAGGATATTTTTTCTGATATTCTATACAAATGGCTCTCGTATTGTCTGTACTACAATCTTCACCAATAACAAGTTCGAAAGGAAAGTTTGTTTTTTGCATAACTACCCCTTCTATTGCTTCGGCAATAAACTTTTCATGATTGTAAGTAATCATTGAGACAGAAACCAATGGCCTCCCCCTTTCCCCTCCAAAGGAGGGGAGACTTGATGCATGTATATTGTTATTGATATTACTCATCCTTAACGTCCTCTTAAAAAAGTGACAAGAGTGACACCTTTTGCTACCTTTTTATTGTTACTTTTTATCTTTTCATTCTTGTACAATATAGATAAAAGACCACTTATTTCATCACAAGAATACTCTCTTTGTATTCCTCCCCATTGGGGAGGCTAGGAGGGGCTGATAACATCTATAATCCGCCTCATATCTTCCTCATCATACCGATGATCACAAGGCAAAGGCAATAAGAAGTTTACTATTTTGTATTCAGCAGAATTTTTCTCTACCAGATTTAATGTTTCCTTCCAATAAGTAGACACATAAACCTTATTATCTATCAACTTTTTTCTCAAATTTGGGTCTTCAGAATAAAACATATAGCTCAAAGGACATGTATCAACCGGAAAATCGTCGTATTCGAACCTATTATCTCCTCCCAAAGCCGAATGAAGATATTGAAAATTCCTTATTTGTCTTTCTTTCAGATTCTCGTAATCAATATTTGCCAAAAGGGCAGAAGCCAGATTCGACATTCTCTTTATAGGTTGTCCTACCAGGCTTGCACAATAATCCAAGTAATCCTGATAGGCTGCACTTGCATTACCATATTCAATCCGCTTCATCAGGTGTGTCATATGAGGTATAGACATATCCTGTTCAAACTCTTCGAACAGCAACTTATCAGTATACAGATAAGCTCCATCCGGAAGACCAAAAAACTTACGGGGCGAATATATAGTATCTATTCCCGGATATGGTTTTGAGTAAAAAGCATGTGTATTGTCTATTATCAACTGTTTCCCAAAACGTTTTACCATTTTCTCCACAGTGCAATATTTAATGCCATAGGTGTCTGAATAGAAAAACACTTCATCTTTTCCAAGCTCCCTATCAAAAATTGGGTCTAACCGGAAATCAACAGAATAGAATTCATATTCAATTCCTAACTTTTTCATTGGTTCCCATATCACTTCCGAATCCAGATAAGGTATATATATTTTCTTGTATTTTTTTGCCCGTAAAATATACTCCAAGCAGTTACGCGCTGTATTTAACTGTACAGCACCTTTATGGTAATGTTCTCCTCTACGGAGTTGAAGTTCAAAATATCCTCCTATTTCTTTCATCTTGTTCTTTGGCTATTACTCTGAAAAAAATGTATCATTATTCCATTCTTCAACAGGAATAAAGTTTACACCTTTAGGATTAGTTGATAGTATTATATCCACAATCGTCTTGTGATATAAAACAAATGCCGAGTTTTCAGCAGAAGTATATATTAATCTTTCTTCTAATGGAATTTTTGATAAAATATTCTTATCTAAATTAATTTTTTCAATATCTACCCATGCTCCTGTAAGGTCACTTATTTTCCAGTAAATCGTTTTTTCCTTATCAAACGAACTAATCTTTTTATATGCATTTGCAATATAAAAATTTTCATATTTTATACCTTTTTTCTGGTCCCAGATTAAAGCAGGAACTAATTGAAACTCTTCTATCGGTATATTTATTAGCGCATCATGTATTTTTTTTGAAAATACAGAATTTGTATCCAGTTGTAAATAATCTGTATTTATATCCGGTTTTCTAATATTGGGTGATCTGAATACTAACTGAGCAATATGACCTTTAGGTGCTTGACTTTGTTGTATATAAATTATATTACCCATTAATAAAGGAGTATTTGCTGAATTCATTTCTAAGGGTAGATAATAATCAAATTCGTTTTCCATTTTTAGTTTGGGTTATATCATTTTATATTCACCTAATATTATATGTATTTCGGGGAGAGAATTAAACATCATCACATCCACTATAGACAACCAAGGTACAAACTCATTTTTAAACTGTTTATATTCAATTGGATTCGTTGAGACGAAATGCAAATCGATATTTTCGCCCTTAAAATCTCTTGTATTATATAGCTCTTGTCCTCCAATCGCATTATAATAATCAGTTGCACCAAGTTTTTCACATATAGCAAGCACTTTATCTTGTCCTTTCAATGTATGATCAATATCTAATGTAGACGAAATAATGATCTCTGTATTTATACCTATATATTCACAAACCTTGATCACCGAATTATAAATATAAAGGAAAAGGTTATCCTCTTCATAATTTATAATACTTTCGACAAGAGGCATTACTTCATCAAAATGAGATGCTTTACGATACGATTCTCGTATCTGGTTTATCAGCTTTTTCCTATCAAACCCTTTCGATACAAACCTGTCTTTTATATCCAGATAATCGGAATCTTTTTCTATCGGAATGGAAATCATAGCATCCTTTCCGTTTTGTAGGATACGGTTGCGGTTAATCCAGCCTTTTTTCGTGTATTGAATATTATCGTATATCACATATTTATCAACAGCATTCAACAATTGAAAATATCCGATATACGGCAAAAAATATGGCTGCATTATCCCCACTTTCATCACATCCAAGGCTTATTTCTAATCAAATCACAGATTCTTCTTACATCGTCAAATTCCAGATTGGCAAACATAGGAAGACATACTATCTCTTTCGAAACCTGTGTTGCAACAGGCAGATTACTTGCACTGGCAGAAGGCAACCCTTTATATGTTGGAAAATCGCTTATAAGAGGATAGAAATAACGTCGTCCGAATATCTCATACTCCTGCAATTTGAAATACAATTCATCACGGCTCATTCCGTATTCAGCCGTATTTATGCGTACAGGGTAATACGGATAAGTATGTTCTACTCCTTCTGCTACTTTCATATATGTAACCCCGGGAATGTCCGTTAACAAACTATCATAGAGTTTTGCCAACTCTAAGCGTTTTGCAATATAATTATCCACATGTTTCAGTTGCAACGAACCATACGCGGCCTGCAACTCGTTCATCTTTGCATTAATACCCGGTTCTATAACTGTAGTCTCATTGCGGAATCCGAAGTTTTTAAGCAAATCTATACGCTGCTTTGTCTTCTCATCCTGACATACAATAGCACCTCCTTCGATGGTATTATACACTTTTGTCGCATGGAAACTGAGTATAGACAAATCGCCCCAGTTCATTACCGATTGCCCGTCTTTCTTTACAGCAAAGGCGTGAGCTGCATCATAGATAACCCGAAGCCCGTAGATATCAGCTATACGCTGTATCTCTTCCACATTACACGGATTTCCATATACATGTACAGGCATTATAGCTGTGGTCTGTGGAGTAATGGCAGCTTCAATCTTTTCGGGGTCTATATTATAGTATTTGTTGTCAATATCTACAAAAACAGGTTTTATATTATTCCACCAAAGAGAGTGAGTGGTAGCCACAAAACTAAACGGAGTAGTTATCACCTCGCCTGTAATCCGCAGAGCCTGTAATGCTGTAATCAATGCCAGCGTTCCATTAGAAAATACGGATATATATTTTACTCCGAGATATTCGGCAAGCTCTTTTTCGAATTGACGATGAAATGGTCCGTCATTTGTCAACCATTTGTTATCCCATATCTTTTCCAGATAAGGAATAAACTCTTCTAATGGAGGAAGAGCCGGTTGAGTAACCATTATTTTTTTATTATCGCTCATGTTTTTAGAGTTACGAGTTACAAGTTACGAGTTACAAGCTCTTCATTTAAGAAACAAACCGGAAACTGGTAAAATCATGAAACTCAATTTATAATTTATAATTCACAACTTATAATTTATGAATTATTTTTCTAATAAACTCAGGTGTAATACTTTTCAAACGGCCTCTAAGTGATTTATCTCCATAGAGCAGTATTTCCAGCCTTCGTTTATGTTTTGTAAAAGCCTCTGTATATTTATAATTGAAATATTTATCGTATTCATTTATCAATTCTATCACTCTCTGGCATTGCTCTCTTTCACTCATTCTCGACCATTGTCCGTTATCGTGTATACGGTAAGCCGAAGTCACATCCTTCAAATATAATAGAGTACCAAACTGTCCCATATACATACCCAACATCCAATCTGCTATTTCCATATCGAATAGCTTCGGGTCTATATTCCTTATCAGATTTCCTCTGAACATACAGCAAGAAAGGTTGCCGATACGGTTGCCAAGAGCAAGTTGTTCAGTTGTAACAAGTTCGTATCCTTTGTCGTTCGCCCAATCGAATATCTCTTCCCTGTTCTGATCTTCAAATAGACGGATATGCCTGTTATAACTCATCGAACAATCAGGATGATTTTCCAGAAAATTGATGTGGCTCTGTAAATGATTTGGTTTTACCCAATAATCATCACCTTCCATAATTGCTACATAATCGCCTGTACATACCGAAAATGCCTGCTGATAGTTCTTATTATATCCTACATTACGATCTTTGGCTACATAGGTAAACGTAAAAGGTGTCTTATCTTCATACTCTCGGATTATCTCCACTGTATTGTCCGGAGAACAATCGTCAGCCACAATAATCTCTACCTCATGCAGTGTTTTCTGCATCAGGATACTTTCCAGACTCTGACGAATATATCCGGCATGATTATATGTGATGAGTATGACATTTATTTTCATTAAAAGCCTGTATTAAGATCAATCTTCTTTCGAACGCATAAGGTGATAGACTTTTTTCAGAAAATTGTAAGGGGCACACGTTATTCTGCCAAAACGGTATTCTTTTGTATTGTAGTGCCACCTAAGTTCGTTTTTGTAAGTCTCTGCCTCTATTTTGTTCCTTATCGGATTCAAATATTCCAGGAACAAAGGTAAATGATTCTTAAACATCTGTAGAAGCATTGCATCATTTTTTTCAGTTTCTTTGAAAATACGCATCGACCGCGAAACCTCCTTTATCCTGTAATAATAATGGAATGCATTCAGTTTTACAACTTTATCGTTTGGTTGAATCAGTGATAAATAAAAATCCCAATCTTCAATTCCATCAAACATATTCAGGTTATACCCTCCTGCTGCCAGAAAATCTTTTCTCCGGAATATGGCTGAATTGAATATCTGGTTTTCGGTTATCATTTTTTCGAAAACAAATGGAGGATTTATTATCTCCTCATCCCTGTCTCCAAACAATATAGTGTCGCTATATATTAGTTTAACTTTCGGATGTTTTATAAAAGTATTAACTGCCTCTGTAAAGTAATGGGGACCTATCTTATCATCAGCATCCAAAGGAATAATATATTCGCCGATAGCCTGTTTTACTCCGAAGTTACGAGTATCACATACTCCACTGTTTTCTTTTCTGAAATATTTGATACGGCTGTCTTTATTTACCCATCGTCTGGCTACCTCATCAGTATTGTCAGGCGAGCCATCGTTTACAACAATACACTCCCAATGAGGATAATCCTGATCGAGAACCGATTGCAATGCTTCAGGCAAATATTTAGCCTGATTATAGCATGGTACTATAACTGATATGATAGGATAAATATTATTCATAATCGAAGCCATTTAAGAAAGCCCATTTTCTTCAAAGTTTTAACGCTAAAAGAGGTTTTCAGTTTGTACAATTCATCCTTCTTTTCCAGCCATTCTTTATAGAGACTGTTGTATAAGGGATAAGTCTTTTCAATGTGAATGTTTCTTTCTTCCAACAGTGCCCCTCTGTTCTCTTGCAGAGAACTTATACCATCTATATAAAAGGTAGAGAAACAATCATCAATATGCTGATAACTACATTTATGTAAACAGATAGCATCCATAAAAAACGCCCAATCGGAAGCAATTTTCATTTCCTCATTATAGTAGCCATGCTTTATAAATAATTCTTTTCTTATAAAAGAGGCTGTATGAGGCAATGTATCCTCCGCAAAATATTTAAAATCAGGACAATCAGGATATTTTTTAATATAGCTATTATTTGTATCTGCTATCTCCATATCAAAATAGACAATATCTTTGTTGGCAAGATAACTGAATATTTTTTTTATATCTGCTTCCTCTTTCAAAACATCCCCACTATTTACAAATAAGATATATTCTCCATTAGCAATTTTTATTCCTTTATTCATCGCATTATAAATGCCGGAGTCAGGTTCACTTACCCAATGATTGATTTTATCTTTGTATTTATGTATGATATTTAGACTTCCATCATCTGAGCCTCCATCAACAACAATATATTCGAAAAGAGAATTGCTATGGTTTATAATACTCTTTATCGTCTTTTCCAGTCCACTGGCATTGTTATAGTTAATAGTAATAATGGATACTTTCATCTTATTTTATAAAACGTGAAAATAATCGCTTTAGTTCGTAATATACAACCATTGGTTGATTTATTATAAACATACCCAATATTTTTGTATTGAGGCTTAACGGATATGAAAATTTCAATTTATATTCCTGCCACTTATAATACCATTTCAGGCTATATTCTTTATCTCTTTTTAGCTTTAGCCTGTCTGCAATATACTTAGAGACTTTATATCCCTCCAGAATCCCAAGTCCACGCTGCTCCGATTTATTAGATACATTTACCGAATGTGTTCTGAAAAAGTTAAGATATTCTTTTACTTCCGACACTGTCGCATTTTCGTCACCGTTGAAACTTCCGGATAGTAACCAGTCGCCACAATAACGGAATTTTATTATCCTATCCCATACTCCCCGATCAAGCGCATCCTTTTTGAACACGGCCATACTTGCATTACAAATAGGTGTACTGAATAAAAGATATTCTTCAGTAAATTTTTTCAAACCAATGCTTTCTTTCGGAAGAATATTTGGCTGCTTCATAACCACCTCATTGTTTTTATCCACTACGGTGGTTTGTACAAAGCAATATACCGAATTATGCTTTTTGATAGATTGCATCACTTTCTCCAGAAAAGTAGGATCTGCATAATCATCACTTTCTGCTATCCATATATATTCACCTTCTGCCAAATGGAATCCTTTTTTCCACTGACTGAATGTAGAACCTGAGTTTTTCTCATTATAAACAATCTGAGATACATAAGGGTTATTCCTGTATTCTTCTATTATATCCCTACTATTATCAGGGGAACAATCATCCAGAATGATCAACTCAAAATCTTTGTAAGTTTGGTTGAGTATCGACTCTATCCGTTGTCTGAGATAGGGTGCGTGATTATAGTTGGGTAGAAGAATGGATATCATGACAGTTTCTTTTTAAAGGCTCTCAAAGGAGCTAATATTTTTTTCCCCAGCCGATATTCCCTGGAGCTTTCTATTGCCTGAATATGAATCTTTTGTTTCTCTATTGTTTGCCAATTTCTAATACCATATACTTCTATAAATTTTGGGTCGTCTAATTCCGAATTACTTAATCCGGACAGTTCATTATAGTAGGATATAATTCTATCTATATATCCAATCTTCAAATCAGGAGTGGAAAAGCATCTTATATTAAAATCCCAATCAGCATAAATAGGATATTCCAGATTATATAATCCTAGGCGATTGAATACATTTTTATTGTAAAAAATAGCCTGATGGCATATATTAGTAATACAAAATCGTTGCCTGGTAAAAGCTCCAGCATGCCGACATTGTTGGCCTATAAAAAAGGCATCACCATAAATAATATCTGGATTTTTATTTTCTATAGAACTATAAACATCAGCTAGTACATTATTATCATAAAAGTAATCATCACTGCCTAAAAAAAACAACCAAGAACCAGAAGACAATTTTATGCCTTTATTCATTGCATCATATGGTCCTTTATCCTTTTCTGTATGAATTATAATGCGTGAATCTTGATATGCTTTTGTAATCTCTAAAGTTTTATCATCTGAAATGGCATCAATGATAAGGACTTCAAAGTTTTTAAATGTTTGAGAAATAATGCTGTCCAAACACTTTTTTATAGTTGATTCTGAATTATAAGTCGGTATTACGATAGAGATCATAAGAGTTTTTTATTTACTATTCGCAAAGAGGTAGAATCGTTTGCTGTCTTGAAATAATATTTATCTTCTTCGGTCATGTTATTAATATCTATATACCAACCTGTGTGTATTGCTGTATAATCTCCAGCTATTCTGATTGCATCAAAGAAATTGTGGAAAAAATATTTATAATATGGCGGATAAATGGCAAACGTTGTATCAAGCTTAGACAGATACATATTGTTGCCAATAGGCTTTTTCCAGTATTCTCTTTCACATCCCAGCACTTTATCTTTATCAATATAGTGATCAGGGATATCATCTATTTTCAGAGCAAAGCCAACTTTAGTCAAATTCTTATTATTATCTAATGTTTTCAATAGATTAGATATATAATCTTTCGGTAATTTATCATTAGGAATTACATCCGAATCTGTTACTATATAGTATGCAGTTGCATACTTTTGATAAAGATATTCATTTTCCCAAAGAACCATATGACCTATATTACTATCCAATCTTTCAATTGTAACTACATCTTCTATTTCTTTATAATAGTCTAATAATGGCGGATATGAAGAATTATTATCTATAATAACAATATTCTTATGTTTTCTATCAATTAAAAATGTAATAAGTTTTTTTAAATCTGTCAGACGATTATAATTAACTATAATTATTGGTATAGTAGATGTATCCTTCTTTTGTTTCCTAACTTTTTTATTTAATAAGTATATAAGAGAATGTATCCTGTGTTTATATATATATTTTATCCAGTTAGTAGGATTAAATGCAACTCTTATTATTTCTTTAAATCTTCGTAATCGAGTAAATATTATTTTATTGTAGAAGTTATAGTAAAAAGGAAATGTGGTATATATTTCAAGTAATTCATTAGAAAAACTCTCATTAATAACTGTTTGAATTTCTTTTTTTATAATTTCTTTATTCTTTAGGTTACTATCTGATTCATCCATCCCAATGGATGATACTACAACATCAAGGCATTGTTGTGTAACCTGTCCAAAAGTTACTAGTTTGAAAAGGAATGCCCAATCAGAAACTTCTTTGAGATCCTCTCTGTATAAGCCATATTTGTCAAATAAATATCTTTTTATAAAAACTGCATGGTGAATAATAGTAGCATCAAACATAAAATCGATTGTTATATGTTCGGGCATCTTTATCACATTGGTGAGCCCATCTGGATATATCTGATGCAGGCTGCCAAAGATTAGATCTTTATCTTGTTTTTGCGAAAATACATTTTCAAGAACTTCTTCATTATAAAGACAGTTTCCACTATTGATAAACAATAAATACTCACCTTTTGCTTTTTCAATGCCTTTGTTCATGGCATTATAAATGCCTGTATCGGATTCACTAATCCAATAATCAATCTCATTTGTATATTTTTTTATAATATCAATACTATCATCCGTCGAATTTCCATCTATAATTATATATTCAAAAAGATTAAAACTTTGATTAATTATACTCTGAATAGTTTTTTCTAAACCATTAGCGTTATTATAATTAATTGTTACTATAGATAGTTTCATGAAGTTACAAGGTCTTTCTTTATCCGAATAAATACTTATCTTGATGTATATAAAAAAATATTACTCTAAATTTATTATTTCCCATTCATTAGGAATAAAATCAAATATATTATAATTTACATATTCGCTATACCATTTGGAAGGGGCAATATTAATGCCACCTCTTTCGCTCAGCCATGCTCCCCACCAACTAAATGAACTATTGGCTACAATATGATGCTTACATGATTGCATAAGGGCCATATCTTTCCAACTGTCTTTTCCTGCATTTATATCAACAATTTTAATATTAGAAAGAAAATTGAAATTATTTTTTACATACTCAATATCATCTGAGAATATATAAAAAGTTAAAGATGTTTCTTTTTCTTTGAGATATTCTATCGCTTTTTTATAATATTCTAGATCTAACACTCCATGAACATTAACACTGCATTTTTTAAGATAATCCCCTCTTCTTACATGAATGCTTACGGAATTTTCATCTAATATTTTCAGTTTTAATTCTTCATTTTTCACATCAAGTAAAGGAAATCTAAAGTCGCTAATTAAATCTTTTCTAATAGATGAAAAATATTTTTCAGACTGAAAATAACCGCTCAAATAGATTACTGAATATTTTCTAGAAACAGGAAGCTCGATAAATTCACATCCATATTGCTCCACAACTTTTAGAACTGGTTTTAAATAATTTCTCACTATTTTATAGCGTATTCTCTGGGATAAAAGTATCTCACGAGGTAATTTCTTTATTTCTTTAGCCCTTAAATTAGGAAAAATATTTAATTCGAAATCTCTTGCAGTAAAAGAATCTGTAGAAATATTGTTCTGTTGTAAAAAGTCTAAGTCCAAATAAATATTTTTATCTGTTTTTTTCTCTAATGCCCTTGCTACAGCATACTGAAACATCTGATTTCCTAAACCTCCTTGTAGCCTACTAATTATCATTCTTACTGTCTGTTTTATTCTCTCTTCATTCTATTTTTTTAAAATCTACTTATAGAGACTGAAAGCTCTAGTTGGACTTCTCTATAAAAATGAAGATTTACTAAGTCTTTCTAATTTTTGATAGAACCTTAATGTAAAAAAATAAGCCCACTTGAACTGCTAAGTATCTGTCCATTAGCGATTTTAGTTCCTTCTATGGACAGTTTTACCCGGGAAGCAGTTTCAAGATATCCTTCATAGCCAGGATAAGTTAAATAAAAATCTATATATAAATTCATCTGATTCAACCCATTAGGTAAAATTATATTTTGGTCTATTACGAAATTTCCAGCATCAAAAAAAGGCACATTACCTGTATAATGGGATGGACTATAAAAAAATATTTCCCGGTTTAAGGAATCCAAGAATATAGCCTCCAATGCCATCTTTTTATTGGTATTAAGATGTCCATCTATTCTGATATTTACGATGTTTTCATTAGAGGATAACGATATATGACTGTAAGGTGAATTGTTTATTGTTATTGAATTTAAGGAAATATCAGGATTATGATATTTTATATTATCAATTATTTTATCCTTATTTGTGTTATTATCAATCTGGTATTTTTCAATACATTCATTGATATCACCCATATAACTAACCCCTCCATTTTCTAAAAGAACACCACTGGTACATAAGGACTTTATCGAATCCATATTATGACTCACAAACAAGACTGTTCTACCCTCTCCCTTAGATACATCCTGCATCTTTCCTATTGCTTTTTTCTGAAATTCTGCATCACCTACTGCCAAAACTTCATCCACAACAAGTATTTCGGGTTCAAGATGTGCCGCAATAGCAAAACCTAGACGTACAGTCATTCCTGATGAGTAACGTTTAACAGGAGTGTCTATATACTTCTCTACTCCGGCAAAGGCTACAATTTCATCTAGTTTCCTGTTTATTTCGGGTTTAGTCATACCCATTATAGCTCCATTCATATAGATATTCTCCCGTCCGGTCAATTCAGGATGGAATCCTGTTCCCACTTCGAGTAGAGAAGCTATTCTGCCCTTCGCCTTTATAAAACCAGTGGTTGGAGATGTTACCCTTGATAAAATTTTTAACAAAGTAGATTTTCCGGCACCGTTTTTACCTATAATTCCCAGAACCTCACCTTGTTTTACATCAAAGGTAATATCTTTCAGAGCCCATACATATTTACTTGTAGCTTTAGATGCTCGATCATTTATTTCTCCAACTTTTAAATATGGGTCTTCTTTGCCTCTTACTGTATGCCACCATCTGTTGAGGTCATGGCTTATAGTCCCTGTTCCAACCAAGCCTAGTCGGTATTGTTTTGATATATTTTCAAATTTTATTGCGATATCTGACATCTTTTTATTTTTGTGTTAAGTTATAAAATGCTTTTTGCAAGTAATTTTTAATCAACCATATTTTAAAACTCACCGGTAAATTCCTGTTTATCAATTCTATGATACTATTCTTATTTATTTTCAAAGAAATATTTTCCCATAAAAAACTTTTCAGTTTAACTGGATTAAAAAAACGAATTTGGGTATTTAATGAAATTAATTTGTTTATGGTAAAAGCACTCTCTATTGCCGATACTTCAAAATAATTTCTTTCTATTGCCCATAGATCCTTTTCACTCAAACGATTATTACTGAAAGCCATTGCATACTTTCTACGTATTTTTTTTGCTTCTACTTCCAGTTTTGTAATATTAGAACTTGTAAATTGAGTTGCATATACTCTGTACTCTAATAATACCTCATTTAGGTTAGCAAATTTCACCCCAGCAATAGCAGCGTCAGTCCACAAGCTATAATCTTCTACAAAAGATCCGTATTTCAATCCTTTACTAACAATGTCGGCTCTTCTCATCATCACCGTTGGATGCGCAAAAGCAGGATCTCTCAGAAGATGAACTTTGATAGAGTCATGATCTAAGGGATAATCAATCCTTATATTATTGTCCATACGAATAATACTCGTCCCTAATATTGATATTTCTTTATTTTTTTCAAGAAAATCAACTTGCATTCTAAACCTTTCAGGTATAGAGACATCATCACCATCCATACGAGCTATATATTTCCCCGAAGAAAGGTTTAGCCCATAATTTAATGTATGAAATAGTCCCATATTTTTATCCTGAATATATAGTTTTATTCTCTTATCATTAAATGATTTTATTATATCTACAGTATTATCAGTGGAACCATCATCAATTATAATAAATTCAAAATCAGAAAGTGTTTGATTAAGAATACTTTTAATTGACAATTCTATATATTCTCCGACATCATATGCCGGCATCACAACAGATATGAGAGGTTCCTTATTCATATTTATATCTCTACTATCTATTAACCTGCTGATATTTGTACAATTCTATCTCAGCTGATGTATCGTACCAAGCCCAAAAAAGGGACAGGATAATTCCATAAATTCCATCTTCATATCCCTTTGCCTTAAAGAAACAAGAATAAAAAGCTTTAATTGGCCTTTTCAGTATTTCTTTACGGCTGGCTACAAATCCCATGAAATTTCTGGACTCTCCCTCCATTTTTAAATAACGCTTATGCTTCTCTAATAGTTGGCTAAAGCTTAGCATCCAATAGTGATGGTCTACATTCTTACCTGTATAAGGAATATAATAAGGAATATAAGGTTCCAGTACATGCCTCCCAGCATGGGCAATATCAGTCATACGACAACGATCTTTATGAAATAGTATCATGCGGGTATGTATTCCACCCCATCTGGTACCTTTTAGTGCATGCTTCTTATAATAATATATGCATGGAACCAAAATCGCCCCTATATTCTCAGGAATACCTTCTTCTAATATTTTTTCTATATCAGGATAAAGCTCATCACTTATACGTTCGTCCGGATCAATAATAAGAATCCACTCGTATTTGGTGTCTTTAGATAGTTCTTTATGGATTATCTCGACCATTGGCACATGCTCATGTTCTAGGATATGCGCACCAAATTGCTTTGCGATATCAATTGAATTATCCTTAGAACCTAAATCTACATATGTAATATCTTCACAAAAAGAAATAGACTTTAGACAATCCTCCAGAAGATAACCTTCGTTATATCCTGTAATGATTGCACTAATTGGGAATTTCTTTCTATGAATATCAATGTTCATTTTTATAATATTTTATTTATAGCGGATTTTCCAGAGAAGCCGATATAGTTTTTCAAGTTTGAATCTATGCTTATGATATCTCTCATTCTTATAAGCTTTATCTCTTTTTGCCTGAAATGGATAATCTGTCATTGTGCTCCAATCGGTAGAGTAAGTCTCATCTGTTGATAATGTTGTTATACCATATTTTTTCCCAAGTATAGAAAATAAGCTTTGATCATGCCTATTCTCCATAAAATCGCCAAAATTAGCTTTTCGGGAAGGACTATCTGTTGCCAGACTAAAATCGTCACAATAAGCTTTCATCCATTCTTTTATAAAAGAAATGGCAAAAGGGCTTTTTTTTATAAAAATATGTCCGTCTTCTATCTGTGTTGTATTGGTGTAAAATTTATTATCAGCAACTCCAAAATATTCGAAAATATCCATTTTGGTCAATTTACTTTCCAAATGCTCAGGGCTACGGAAAGCTAATATTCCAGTTTCCGACTCGTCTACTGTTTTTATATATTCGAGTAATCGCTTTTTTCCTCCAATGTTCAGATGCGAGCCTATATCCATATATAATAATATATCACCCTCATCTATTTTATCTAATAATTGTAATATTATTTGAGGCTTCCAACACCAGTAACCAAAGCCTCTTGTATATGGTATCATATATCTTTTGAAGTCTTTTTTAAAGGTTGGTGTTAAGTCCTTTTCCGTGAATAGATATATTTTGTCAAACAACTCGAAGCTTTTAGCTTGTGCTTCAAGCCTTGAAAAGCCATAAGATATAGCTTTGTTTGCAAAAGAACCTAATACGATTTTCATTACAATCTTTTTAAAGATTTTACACTACATCAATAAAGTTTCTTTCCACTTTATTAAATATCCATGTCCCGATGACTAAGACTATAACTGTTACAACAAAACTATATCCAATAGATTCCCAGGAAAAAGCTCCAACCCCCATAAAAGCATAGCGAGAAGTTTCTACGATAGATGTCATAGGGTTCAACTCTATAATCCATTTATATTGGTTGTATGACTCCGGAATTGCAGACAATGGATATATAATAGGGGTTGCATACATCCATAAGGATATAACAAATGTAAATAAGATACTCAGGTCTCTATATTTTGTTGTCATAGATGATATTATGATACCAAAACCAATAGCCATCCCTGCTGTCATTGCTATTAATAGCGGTAATAGCAATATATATATATTAGGTTGAATATTCGCTCCATCTAAGTAATAATAAAGATAAACGACAAGAAAAGTTGCCAATTGTATTGCAAGTTTTACTAAAGTCGATATTGTACCTGAGATTGGCACTACCATACGAGGAAAATACACCTTGCTAAATACACCTGCATTGCCGGCAAAAGTACCCTGAGTCTTCCCTAAACACTCTGAGAAGTAGTTCCACATCAAGATTCCGGATAAGTAAAATAGCATATGTGGCAACCCGTCAGTCGGTATATCGGCGATCCCACCAAAAACGAACATATAAATGACGGTTGTAAATAAAGGTTGGATTACATACCAAAGGGGACCTAAAACTGTTTGTTTATATACCGTAACAACGTCACGATGGATATACATTTTTATTAAATCCCGGTATTTCCATATCTCTCTCAGGTTGAGCGAAAAGTTGTTCCCTCGAGGCTTGATAACTATATCCCAGTGCTCTTTTTCAGGCTCCATTTATCTTCAGTAAATTATATTGTTTGTGTCTATTACTAATCTTATACAAAGATAGCTATTTTTTCTGTATTGTTGATATTCAGACGTATTCGATGGTGAATAATTCTAAATATACCCAATATATAGGCAATAAAAAAACCTATATGAGACTTCTCATACAGGTTTGTACCTTTTGTGCTGTTTGAATAATTATTCAGCTACAGGAGCAGCAACAGAATCAACAGCAGCAGCTAGAGAATCAACAGTAGCAGCAGCTTGAGCAGCAGCTTCTGCAGCAACAGCTTCGATAGAATCTTTTATTCTTTGAGCTTCTTTCTCAGCATCAACTTGTTTGTTTCCTCCACATGAAGCGAATGAGATTGCAACAACTGCAACAGCAAATAAAACTAATTTTTTCATTTTTCTTTTCTATTAAAACTTAAACGGTAAATGTATTTGAGTTATTTTTTAAGATAACGTGGTGCAAAGATATATATATTTATTTAGATGTTGTATAGCATAATTATATTTTTTTAGTATTTTTTTCTTGAAAGCGTTTATTTCGTATATTTAAGATTTTAGCTTTCACATCTAAACACTTAATTTTCATACAGATATCTTTTTATGCTTTTTTTAGGAGTTTTCTCAAACTCGCTGGGATAGATTTGTATAGCAGTTATGTTCTCATAGCTGGCTAGCATTTTATTCAGGTTTTGCCTGTTTTCTTCCATAATAGCCGGTAACATCTCATGTTCTACCTGTGCAGCATCCATTGTTTCATAGTCCGGATGCGCCAGAGCGACTAACTTACCGTTACGCTCCACAACCAGACTTTCTAAGATAAATGGCATATTATTAAGCCTGGCTTCAATTTCTTCAGGGAATATATTCTGCCCACTTGGTCCCAAAAGCATAGTTTTGCTACGCCCTCTGATAAAGATCCTATTATTTTGATCTATTGTTCCCAAATCTCCGGTTCTGAGCCATCCGTCTTCTGTAAATGCAGCTTTTGTAGCCTCTTCATTTTTGTAATAGCCCATCATCACATTCTCTCCTCTTACTTGTATCTCCCCTACAGTATTGTAAGGATCATCCGAATCTATTCGGACTTCCATTATATTATCCAATATCTTTCCGCAAGAAGTTGGGATAAAATCATAATTATGGTCATACGATATAAGCGGAGCACATTCTGTCATTCCATAACCTACTGTAAACGGAAACTTTATTTTATATAAAAAAGCTTCCACCTCCCTGTTTAATGCAGCTCCACCAATTATTACTTCATGGAAGTTACCGCCTAAAGCATCCATCAATCCTTTTCTGATTTTTGCATAAATCTGGTCTCTTATAATTGGGATTTTAAGAGCCATTTTTATTGAAGGCTTCTCTATCTTAGGCAGAATAGCTTTTTTGTATATCTTTTCTATAACCAAAGGTACAGATATAATCAGATGAGGTTTGATCTCAGCAAAGGCTTCTGTCAATATTTTTGGAGAAGGCGCTTTTCCTAACAGAGTAGTATGAGAACCTTCAGTCAAAGAATACAAAAATTCGAATGCACATCCATAAGCATGAGCAAGCGGCAAAAATGAAACAATATTTTGCCCTCTGAACAAAAGTTGCAAATAATGAGCATGAGTGGTATTACCTGCCAGATTGTTGGCCGAAAGCATAACACCTTTACTGAAGCCTGTAGTTCCTGATGTATAATTAATCAGAACCAATTCAGAATTATCCACTTCGGCATACTTCACATCATCCGGTGTGTAGCCGTCAGGATATTTGCTATCCATTTTCTTGTCTAAAGAGTTGACTATTATAGATAAATGTTCGCCTTTTCTCTCATATAAACATGATAAGCCTAAATTACTTAAGGAAAATGCACCTCGTATCATTGGCAGATGATCTTCATCCAACGATTCCCAGATTGAGTTACTACTAAACAATAATTTCGACTCCGAATGATTTATTATATGTTGTATACTATCAGCATGAAAGTCCTGCAATATAGGAACTATAACTGCACCATATGTAACTACAGCCAGATATGTAACACACCATGGGATATTATTTTTCCCAATCAAAGCGATTTTATCTCCTTTTTTTATCTGAGCTTCTTCCAATAAGATATGTATCCTCGAAATTTCTCGTGCAAGGTCTTTATAATAGAGTGTTTGTTTTTCAGAATAATCTGAAAGCGCTTTTAAATCCCAGTTATATTTGAAACTGTTTTCGTATAATTCTATAAGGTTTTCTTTAATCATAAAAGTTGCGCATTTTTAGTGAATCTGTGCAAAAATAAGAAAAGGTATATAAACTGCAAGTATTTTATCTGTAAAGTTGCAACAAATGTGTAATTTTGTACACTTTTACGATAAGATAGGGGCTTTACGGTTATTCTTTTCTTTAATAAAGAATGGTTGGGTCTTTACAAAGAGATTATATGATAGATAATACAATATTCGAAAATAAAAAAGCAGCTTACCTTACTTTAGGATGTAAGCTGAATTTTGCAGAAACTTCGGCTATAGGCAAGCAATTGTCGCAAATTGGAGTTCGTCGTTCCAGAGAAGGAGAAGTTGCTGATATTTGCGTAATCAATACTTGCTCTGTTACTGAATTGGCAGACAAAAAATGCCGTCAGGCTGTTCGGAAAATGATAAAAGAAAATCCGGGAGCATATGTTATAGTCACAGGGTGTTATGCACAACTTAAGCCCGAAGATATCGCCGGCATAGATGGCGTTGATATCGTTTTGGGAGCAGAACAAAAACTAGATGTGATAACTTATCTGGACGAACTGAAAAAGAAAGACAAGGGAGTTGTTCACACTACTAAAACAAATAATATTAAAATATTTGTTCCATCTTGTTCGCAGGATGATCGTACCCGTTATTTTCTGAAAGTGCAGGATGGTTGTGATTATTTCTGTTCTTTCTGTACCATTCCGTTTGCCAGAGGCCGGAGTAGGAATGGAACAATAGAAGACCTGGTAAAGCAGGCTCAGGAAGTTGCAGCTAAAGGAGGAAAAGAGATTGTCCTTACAGGAGTTAATATTGGTGATTTCGGGAAGACAACAGGTGAATCGTTTTTTGATCTTATCAAAGCCTTGGATGAAGTGGAAGGAATAGAACGTTACCGTATTTCATCTATCGAACCCAACCTGCTTACAGATGAAATAATAGAATTTGTTGCAAATTCAAAACGTTTTGCCCCCCATTTTCATATACCTTTGCAAGCAGGTTCCGACACTGTTCTGAAACTGATGCGCCGCCGCTATGACACTGCCTTATTTCGTCATAAAGTAGAAAAGATCAAAGAGATATTGCCGGATGCATTCATTGGGGTCGATGTTATTGTTGGCACGCGTGGAGAAACAGATGAGTATTTTGAAGAAACAAGACAATTCCTTGAATCTTTAAACTTCTCGCAATTACATGTTTTCACCTATTCGGAACGGCCTAATACACAAGCATTAAAGATTGAATATGAAGTTGATCCCAAAACAAAGCATACCCGTTGCAAGGTGTTATTAGACCTATCGGACAGAAAATTACAAGCTTTTTACCAGTCGCAGCAGGAAACACAACGGAAAGTGCTTTACGAACACACACGTCATGGAGATGTAATGTATGGCTTTACCGAGAATTATATAAAAGTGGAAACTCCATACCATGCGGATAAAGCAAATGAAGTAAAAATTGTTACCTTAGGAGACTTTAATGACCTAAAATCAGCATTAGTAGAAAAAGAATAATAATGAATAAAATATTATATTGGATTGTATATACATGGATGTTTTTGCATGCATTATTGCCTTTCCGTGCATTGTATATATTATCAGATATCCTTTATTTCTTTGTTTATAAACTCGCCGGATATCGTCTGAAAGTAGTAAGAACCAATTTGGAGAATTCTTTTCCGGATAAAACAAAAGAAGAACTCCGCAAAATAGAGCGTGAATTTTATCATCACTTTTGCGATTATTTTGTAGAAACACTCAAGTTATTACATATTTCTGATGAAGAAATGCAAAGGCGAATGAAATTTGAGAATGTAGAGTTGATTAAAGACCTGATGAAGGATGGAAACTCATGTCTGATGTTTTTAGGACATTATTGCAACTGGGAATGGGTTACTTCGCTCAATCTACATTTCAAAGATGGCAATATATTATTAGGTGAGATTTACAAACCTTTAAGAAATAAAGCCTTTGATGATTTATTTCGTAAACTAAGAAGCCGTTTTGGCTCTGTTGGTATAATAAAAAGCGATACACTAAGAATAATAGTGAAATGGCGTAAAGAAAAGAAGCAAACCTTAATAGGATTTATGGCTGACCAAACTCCTACATTAAACAATATCCATTACTGGACTTCATTCCTAAATCAAGATTCACCTGTATTTACTGGAGTGGAAAGAATAGCTAAGCAAACCGGTTTTTCGGTTGTTTATTTGGATATTCAAAAAGTAAAAAGAGGTTACTATACATCTACTGTAAAGTTAATTTGTGAAAAACCTCAGGAGGAACCCGAATTTAAAATAACAGAGACCTACATTCGCGAAATGGAAAAAACCATCCTCCGCAACCCAGCTTATTGGTTGTGGACACACAATAGGTGGAAAAGAAAACGCGAAGATGTGGAGACAGCTTAATAACAATGAAAAAAACAGCGGTCGTAATATTAAATTGGAATGGGAGAAACTTACTTGAGAAGTTTTTACCATCTGTTATGCAATTTACATCACATCCCGATGTAGAGATTGTAATAGCTGACAATGGCTCTACAGATACATCTCTAGACTTTCTCCGGGTACATTATCCCTTAATTAGACAAGTAATCCTGCCACAGAACTATGGTTTTGCAGAAGGATACAACAGAGCTCTGAAAGAGATAAAAGCCGATTATTTTGTACTCCTCAATTCTGATGTGGAAGTAACGCAAGACTGGCTGCAACCTATCATTGATCATCTAGATAAAAACAGGGATATAGTTGCTGCTCAGCCCAAGATATTATCTCAGCGAAAAAAGACACATTTCGAGTATGCCGGTGCCGCGGGCGGTTTTCTTGATAAATATGGTTATCCTTTTTGCCGTGGGCGTATTTTCAATACAGTAGAAAAAGATAATCATCAATACAACAAACCTGTAGATATATTATGGGCAACGGGTGCGTGTTTAGTTATTCGTTCCAAAGATTTTTTTGAGTCTGGAGGATTCGACGGTTCTTTTTTTGCTCATATGGAAGAGATTGACTTATGTTGGCGACTAAACTGTAGAGGTAAGCGAATAGTTTGCCTGCCATCTTCGATAGTTTATCATGTGGGTGCTGCTACATTGAAGAAAGAAAGCCCTCGCAAGACGTTTTTGAATTTCAGAAACAACCTGATAATGCTGTACAAGAATCTACCTCAGAAGAAATTAAAAAGGGTAATGATTATACGCTTGATTCTGGACTACATAGCTGCCATAGAATTTACTATCACGGGAAAATATGCCAATGCTAAAGAGGTAATTAAGGCTCATAAAGACTTCTATGATAATAGAAAAAAGTATAGGGAAGCCCGTCAGGAAAACCTAAAAAGGGCCACACTTTCTATCCCTACAACTATCTATCAACGTAGTATTCTGGTTGCTTATTATTTAAGATTTACCCGTGTATTTTCAAAGCTGTAAAGCAGATAACTCATCTCTTAATTTATATAAAAAAACATGCAGGTATTTCTTTTTCTTGTATATTTGGCTTCTTAACAGATGGGTATGAAGAAGACTGTGTTCCTGTTTTTGTTTTTCCTGATGGTAGTTTCTATTGCCCATGCGCAAGATGAGAAGCCAAAGACATATATAGACATAGCTGCTATATATGAGGGAGATACAGTCGCTTTTGTTCCACTTCGACCTGTCTACATATTTGCCCCCATCAAATTTAAGAGCAATAAACAACGCCAGGAATACTCAAAATTGGTAAGAGATGTAAAGAAAGCATATCCTTATGCTCGTCTGATTGCCTCATCTATCATCGAAACCTACGAATATATGCAGACTTTACCGGACGAAAAGACAAGACAGAAGCATCTGGAAGCTGTACAAAAAGACATGATGGATCAATACAAACCTCAGATGAAAAAGATGACTAAAAATCAGGGGAAAATATTGGTAAAACTAGTTGACAGAGAGTGCAATACTTCGTCTTACAATATAGTAAAATCATTAGTTGGCAGTTTTAAAGCAGGTGTATATAATACATTTGCAGGACTGTTTGGAAACAGTTTGAAAACCAAGTATGATCCTGATGGTAAAGATGCTATGATTGAGGCTATTGTTATTCAGATAGAGCAGGGAACGATAGATCAGAATTATGCCCGTAACTATCATTCGTTCAAGTGAACCGCTTAATCTTCTGAGAAGTTTTCCACTAATATCTCCCTATATACATCCAATATATTCGATTTGGATATAAACCCTAGATAAACACCATGTTCGTCTACAACCGGAAGATTCCAAGCTTTAGTTTCGTCAAAACGTTTCATTATAGATTCCATCGTCATACCAATAGCTATCACTGCAGGAGCTGAGGTCATAACTCGGGCTACATTGAATCTGTTATACAGTTCGGGACGGAACATTATATTTCGTATATTGTCTATCAGCACTATACCTAAAAAGCGGTTTTCTTCATCCAAAACAGGAAATACATTGCGAGACGAGCGTGATATCACTTTAACCATATCGCCCATAGTCATATCCGGATGCACAGCCTGAAAATTAGTTTCTATCAGCCTGCTCATATTCATCAAAGTAAGCACTGCCTTATCTTTATGATGTGTTATAAGCTCTCCTTTCTTAGCCAAACGCATAGAGTAGATACTATGAGGTTCGAATATTTTGATAAAGGCATATGAACAAATAGATACTATCATCAAAGGCAGCAACAGTTCATAGCCTCCTGTCAACTCTGCTATCAGGAATGTCCCGGTTAAAGGAGCATGCATTACCCCGGCCATTACCCCGGCCATACCCATCAGGGCAAAGTTCTCTTCTGGAAGGAAAGGCAGGTGTCTTCCCAGTTCCGAATTGTTTATCACATAAGCAAATATAAATCCGGCAATACAACCCAGGAAGAGTGATGGAGCAAATATTCCTCCTGTACCTCCGGCTCCATTAGTTGCACTGGAAGCAAAGACTTTCATTAATAACACACCTCCCAAGAAGAGTATAATAGTCCATCTAAAGTCTTTAAACTGAAAAAATAAACTATTATCAATCAACGCGCCATAATCGTTATTCCCACTAATCAATGCATTTATGGTATCATAACCTTCTCCATAAAGAGGCGGCAGAAGGAAAATGAGAATACTCAATATACTGGCTCCCAATGCAAACTTTTGCCAGTATGATAGTTTGCGGAAAATATCTTCTATCCAGTTCATCGCTCTGGTAAAATATAGAGAAACCAATCCACAGAATATACCTAGCAAAATAACATATGGTATACGTTCCATCTCAAAAACATCGGCATGAGCATAGCTGAACATCGCCTTTGTACCCATAGTAATATAAGACAGGGTAGCAGCCGTAACAGATGTAACCAATAAAGGCAACACTGTAAATGTGGTCAGGTCGAGCATCAATACTTCAACCACAAAAACCAATCCTGCAATCGGAGCCTTAAAAATACCCGCAATAGCTCCGGCAGCACCACATCCGATAAGAAGCATCAGGTATTTCTGTTCTAACTTGAAAACCCGTCCTAAATTTGATCCGATAGCCGATCCTGTAAGAACAATAGGTGCCTCTGCTCCGACCGACCCCCCGAAACCGATAGTTATAGAGCTGGCAACTATAGATGTATAGACATTATGTAACTTGATAAAACTCTTACGTTGTGATATTGCATATAAGATTTTAGTTACCCCATGACTGATATCATCTCTTACAACGTACTTCACAAATAGTCCGGCAATCAGAATACCAACTACCGGATATACAAGATAGATATAGTTAGCACCTTCGGTCAGGAAGCTCGATGTAAGTAAATTCTGGATAAAGTGGATAAGGGTTTTTAGAATAAGTGCAGCCAATGCTGTAAATATTCCGACAAGGAAACTAACAAATAGTACCATTTGCTTTTCCCTTATATTTTTAGTCTTCCAGATGAGGAAATTGTTATATAGTTTTTTGAAGGTCATCATTTAGAAATTGAGCCACCAAATGTATAAAAAAAAGAGGTATAAATAAAATTAAGCAGTAAAATATTATTATATATATTCACTTGGTCTAGGAATAACATATAATATTACATAACAAACTAATAATCAGAATATAAAAAAAACAGACAGCAGAAAGATAAGCCTTTCTACTGTCTGATATTCTTTTGCCCTATTAAGTTGTAATACCTAACAAGGATTAGTCTGATAAATTAAGCTTCTGCTACAGGAAGAACAGAAACAAAAGATCTATCGTTTCTTTTTCTGCGGAATTGTACTACACCGTCTACCAATGCAAATAGAGTATGATCTTTACCGATACCTACATTTTCGCCCGGATGATGAGTTGTACCTCTTTGACGTACTATAATATTTCCTGCTTTTACGATTTCGCCACCAAATGCTTTAACGCCTAATCGTTTACTTTCCGATTCACGGCCGTTTTTGGAACTACCTACACCTTTCTTGTGTGCCATTTTCTTCTGTTTTTACTGATTAAGCAATAATTTCTTTAACTACAACTTCAGAGAATTGTTGACGGTGACCGTTCAATTTACGATAACCTTTTCTTCTCTTTTTGTGGAATATAAGTACTTTATCTCCTTTTACCTGAGATACTACTTCTAATACCACTTTAGCACCTTCTACAGTAGGAGCTCCTACAGTTACAGCACCATCTTTGTCTACCAATAAGACTTTTTCGAACTCTACTTTAGAGCCATTTTCTGCATTGATTCTGTGAACGAACAATTTTTGGTCTTTTTCAACCTTCATTTGTTGTCCCTGAATGTCTACAATTACGTACATCTGTTTTTATATTTACAGGTTATGTGCCTGAGGCGAACCGCTTTACACACGATTTCTTGTTAGCCTATTAGCAATCGGGTGGCAAAGATAATAAATAACCTCTGACAAATCAAATATTTAATCCAAAAATTCTATTATTCTTCTCTCGTTTCTCTGGTGTAAAGTACACCTTCTATACCTTCCGGAACATAGCTTTCGTGTCCACCCATTTCTACGTATATTGGAACTATTTCTTTACGGGTTAGTTTAGTTGTGGTTAATAGCAAGTTTTTTTCGAGTACTATTTTAGACTTAGTATTTCCTACTTTTTCGTCATTCACATATAATGTATCAGCCACTACATGATAATCCCCTCTCCTCTCCCTATCTTTAGAGCCTGTATCTTCGTGCTCGATATATGTAGCAATCCTACCTAAACCTGATTCAGGTTCTATGGCTGAAAAACTCCGCATTACCAGATAATTTTCGCTATCGAGCTGGAATATTTTATTTATTCTTTTATCAAATTCAGAATCGTCACTTTTAAATGAACGTTCTGTTGTAAGCCAGTATCCTTTTATTTCGGTATACTCGCTACTACCTTTATCATCTTTTTCGCAAGATAAAAAACTGAGGATCAAAACCAAAAGGGCAGATGTAAGTAGTGTACTTTTGTTCATGTGTTATATTATTATTGGATGCTACAAAGATAAATATTTTCGCAATAAATCTCCAATTATAAATAGTTATAGTATTTTAATATTTTAAAACCGATAGAGCAAATAATATCTCATTTTAATGCATAATTGCTACATTTTACATCTTTTTGGTATAATAAATTTTGAAATACAAACATTTTGTTTTATTTTCGCAAAATAATTAAACAATAGAAAGTGAATTAAAACAAATAATATATGTGTGGATTTGTCGGTGTATTCGAATTAACAATGAATCCGGACCTCTTAAGACCTCAAATTTTACGAATGGCAAAAAAAATACGCCATAGAGGTCCAGACTGGTCGGGTATATACAGCTGTGATAAAGCAATCCTTGCTCACGAAAGATTATCTATAGTAGGCATTGATTCGGGAAACCAACCCTTATACAATAAAGATAAGAGCCTTATACTGGCTGTTAATGGCGAAATTTACAACCATAAAGAAATAAGAAACCGTTATCCGGAATACGAGTTTCAGACAAATTCTGATTGCGAAGTTATTTTAGCCCTATATCAGGATAAGGGTGCAGACCTATTTGAAGAGCTAAATGGTATCTTTGCATTCGCTTTGTATGATAAGATAAACAATGTATATCTTATAGGACGAGACCATATGGGGATTATACCTTTATATACAGGCTTCGACGACAGAGGACAATTCTACGTTGCCAGCGAGCTTAAAGCACTGGAAGAAGTTTGCCCGAACACAAAGGAGTTTCTTCCCGGACACTACCTGGCTAGTAACGAGGGAAATAACATTAAACAATGGTATAGAAGAGAGTGGTCTGATTACGACAATATAAAAGACAATATATCGGATATTAATGAATTAAGAGAGGGCTTAGAAAATGCCGTACAACGTCAACTTATGTCTGATGTACCTTATGGCGTTCTACTATCGGGCGGATTAGATTCTTCTATCATCTCAGCTATAGCAAAAAAATATGCATCGCGACGAATAGAGGATGACAATAAGAGTGAAGCTTGGTGGCCTCAGCTCCATTCGTTTGCTGTCGGACTAAAAGATGCTCCGGACTTAATAGCAGCAAGAAAGGTTGCAGAATATATAGGAACTGTGCATCATGAAATACATTTTACAATAGAAGATGCTTTGGATGCTCTGAGCGATGTTATCTATCACATCGAAACATATGATGTAACAACCGTCAGAGCTTCTACCCCTATGTATCTGCTGGCACGCTACATAAAATCGATGGGAGTAAAAATGGTATTATCAGGCGAGGGATCTGATGAATTGTTTGGGGGATATCTTTATTTCCATAAAGCACCTGATGCGAAATCTTTTCATGAGGAAACTGTCAGAAAGCTTGACAGGCTTCATTTATACGATTGCCTCAGAGCGAACAAATCGCTTGCCGCATGGGGAGTTGAAGGACGCGTACCTTTTCTTGACAAGGAGTTTATAGATGTAGCTATGCGATTAAACCCACAAGATAAAATGTGTGGAAACGGCAAAATAGAGAAACATATTCTTCGCAAAGCTTTCGAAAATTATCTACCCGAAAGTGTGACATGGAGACAAAAAGAGCAATTTTCGGATGGTGTAGGCTATAACTGGATAGACACCCTCAAAGAAGTAGCCGCTTTGAAGGTGACAGATAACCAAATGAAACGTGCCGCAGAACGCTTCCCGATCAATCCACCTATGACAAAAGAGGAATATTGGTATCGTTCTATATTCGAAAATCACTTCCCATCCGCTTCAGCCGCACAGACCGTCCCTTCGGTTCCCTCAGTAGCATGCAGTACAGCCACAGCTTTAGAATGGGATGCATCATTTAAGAATAGTGCCGACCCATCAGGAAGAGCCGTAAAAACGATTCATACAGATGCTTATAATTAAAGATTAGAGAGACAATGTCTCTCTTTTTTATTGAAATTATATAAAGTTGAGTAAAATCACAGAACAAAAAAAAGGAACAACAGAGAGTTTTTATAAAGCTATTGACAAGTACAAACAATCTGAACCCGCTGCAAAGTAAAGCAACATACATATGATTACTATAGGAAAAATAAAAGTATTAAAATGAAACTTTAAAAGAAAAAGTCAGGATTATGGATACAGAATTCAGACAAATGATGACATTTGTAAATCATCCATCTTTTAAGGATATCTTTTTGTCTATATTTAATAAACAAAAACAAGCAAAAAGTTGTTTTATTATCACAAAAACGAAAAATTGTTATTTATTTCTTGCTAAATCGAATAATTTGTACGAAATTTGCACATATAAATAATAAATACATCAGAAGATATAAAAAATACATTCTACAATAGATGAAGAATCTGAAATTCACTAAGATGCAAGGAGCCGGCAACGACTATATTTATATAAATGGCTTCACTCAAGAAATAACAAACCCTTCCGAACTCGCTATAAAATTAAGCAACCGTCATTTTGGAATCGGATCAGATGGATTAGTCATGATTTTACCATCCGACACATGTGACTTTAGAATGCAAATGTTTAACTCGGATGGTTCCGAAGCAGAAATGTGCGGAAATGCTTCAAGATGCGTTGGAAAATATGTTTATGACAATGGTTTGACTACAAAAACCAAAATAACATTAGAGACTAAAGCCGGAGTTAAATATATTTCGTTACTGGATGGAGACAGCAAGAAGCGAAAAATAACAGTAGATATGGGTGAGCCTATACTCGATCCTGCTTTAATTCCTATCAATGTATACGAAGAACCCGTCCTTAACTATCCACTGGATATAGAAGGAAAGATATGGAAAATTTCGGCAGTATCGATGGGTAACCCTCATGCTGTGATATTTACTTCAGGTATTAAAAATCTGGACCTACCTGTTATTGGACCAAAATTTGAAAAGCATCCGATTTTTCCGAAAAAGACAAATACAGAGTTTATTGAAGTAATCGACCGCAAGACACTAAACATGAGAGTTTGGGAAAGAGGCGCAGGAGAAACTCTTGCATGCGGAACAGGAGCTTGCGCTGCTGCTGTGGCGGCTATTCTAAATAATCATTGTGACCGAAAAGTTACAATCCATCTACTTGGCGGTGACCTGGAAATAGAATGGGATATTAACAACAACCATGTTTATATGACAGGCGAAGCCGTAACCGTATTCGAAGGAGAGCTGGTTGAGTAATAAAGTAAACTATTTCTATTATGGTTTATCTATATACTACTAGCCTTTAAGTATATGAGTATACAAGTTTACTAGTTGTAGAAAAGAAAAAAGTTACATTGAAAAAGTATACAAAAAGTGTCACTTTTGTCACTTTTTGGAAATATAAGTAACGAGATACAAGTTGGCTAATAGCCATAAGCTAAATGCTAACAGCTAATACGTGTCACTTTTGTCACTTTTTCGAATTTGAATTAAAGAAAAGAAATATCAAAAATAAGAATATGGCATTTATAAATGAAAATTATATAAAACTACCCGGAAGCTATTTATTTTCGGATATAGCTAAAAAAGTAACTGAATTTAAAACGACACACCCTGAAGCAAATGTAATACGCCTTGGTATTGGAGATGTTACCAAACCACTTCCATCCGCTGTAATAGACGCATTACATAAGGCTGTGGATGAAATGGCAGATACCTCTACTTTCAGAGGATATGGCCCGGAGCAAGGTTATGACTTTCTGGTAAATACAATTGTAGAAAATGACTATAAAGCACTGGGATTAGATATTAGTGCAGATGAGATATTTGTTAGTGACGGATCGAAAAGTGACACAGGAAACATCGGCGATATATTAGGTATTGACAATATTGTTGCCATAACAGACCCTGTATACCCTGTATATGTAGACACAAATGCAATGGCGGGTAGAGCTGGAGATTTGTTGGCCAACGGCAAATGGAGCAAGTTGGTATATATACCTTGTACCGCAGAGAACAACTTTGTACCATCGCTACCTACAGAAAAAGTAGACATTGTTTACCTATGTTATCCTAATAACCCTACCGGAACAACTCTCACAAGGGAACAATTGAAAGTTTGGGTTGATTACGCATTACAAAACAAGGTATTGATTTTATTCGATAGTGCTTACGAAGCATTCATTACTGAGGATGATGTACCACACAGTATATACGAAATAGAAGGAGCTAAAGAAATCGCCATTGAGTTTAGAAGCTTCTCTAAAACAGCCGGATTTACCGGAACCCGTTGCGCATATACAGTTGTGCCTAAAGCATTAATGGGTTATACAAAATCGGGAGAGAAGGTAGCATTAAATAAACTGTGGAACAGACGCCATACTACTAAATTTAATGGTGTGCCTTATATTATACAACGAGCAGCAGAAGCATGCTACTCTACAGAAGGTAAGAAACAGGTAAAAGCTACTATCGATTATTACCTGAATAATGCAAAAATTATAAGAGAAGCATTAACCGAACAAGGGCTACAAGTTTATGGAGGAGTAAATTCTCCGTATATATGGGTTAAAACTCCAAACGGATTAACCTCATGGGGCTTTTTCGATTATTTGCTTAACGAACTTAATATTGTAGGTACTCCGGGTGTTGGCTTCGGTCCAAGTGGAGAAGGATACCTGAGGCTGACAGCTTTTGGAACTCTTGAAAATACGAAAGAGGCTGTAAGCCGATTGAAAAAGATTTCTATCTAAGAGCCTGTTTAAATTTTAGCGAAAATTTTTCTTATAGGCTCCAGTTATTATTCTTAGCAACTTTTTCTGCTCTTTTTAGCGTATTTTACCCTTTTTCCTCTTGGTTTAGCCTGCTAAACCTGCTAGAGAAAAATAATAAAATCCATCTAAAAATAGCCATAAAAAAGTTTTGCTATAAAATTTAAACAGACTCTAAATAACGAAATTATATAAAACTCTATAAAATCACATTTATGACAAAGTTACGTTTCAAAGCAGTAGCGATTGCCTCGGAAAGAAAACCCGTAGAGGTGAAGAAACCGAAAAGCAAAACATCGGAATATTACGGCGAAAAGGTATTCAACCGTAAGGCTATGACAAAATACCTATCGAAAGAAACTTTTAAAGCTCTTAGTGATGCCATCGATAAAGGGCAATCTGTAAATCGTAATCTTGCAGAGCATGTTGCAGCAGGAATGCGTATGTGGGCTTTAGAAAACGGAGTAACTCACTATACTCACTGGTTCCATCCTTTGACAGATGGAACTGCTGAAAAACATGATGCTTTTGTAGAACATGATGGACAAGGCGGCCTTATCGAAGAATTTGAAGGAAAACTTCTCGCTCAACAAGAGCCTGATGCATCCAGCTTCCCTTCTGGAGGACTTCGCAACACTTTCGAGGCGAGAGGATATTCTGCATGGGATCCGTCATCTCCAGCCTTTATTGTAGGCGACACATTATGTATCCCTACTATATTTATCTCTTATACAGGAGAGGCTCTTGACTATAAAACCCCTCTATTGAAAGCTTTGGCAGCTGTGGATAAAGCAGCTACAGAGGTAGTACATTACTTCAACCCAGAGGTTAAAAAGATAATAGCTAACCTTGGATGGGAACAAGAATATTTCCTTGTCGACGAAGACCTTTTTATGGCACGTCCAGATCTGGCACTTACGGGCAGAACGCTAATGAGCCACGAAAGTGCTAAAAATCAACAATTAGAAGACCACTATTTTGGAGCGATACCAGAGCGCGTACAGAAATTCATGGAAGAACTTGAGTATGAGTCGTATGCCCTTGGAATCCCTGTAAAAACCCGTCATAATGAAGTAGCTCCAAACCAGTTTGAGTTAGCTCCGATATACGAAGAATGCAACCTTGCGGTAGACCACAACCTTTTGGTAATGTCTGTAATGGACAGGGTTGCCCGCAAACATTCGTTCCGCATCCTATTCCATGAGAAACCATTCAAAGGAATTAACGGATCAGGTAAGCATAACAACTGGTCGCTATGTACAGATAATGGTATCAACTTATTTTCTCCCGGGAAAGACAAAGTAGACAATCTCCGCTTTATCACTTTCGTTGTCAACATCTTAGCTGCCGTATATAAAAACAATGGCTTATTAAAGGCTTCGATATCATCGGCTACTAATGCTCATCGCCTTGGAGCAAATGAGGCACCTCCTGCAATTATTTCGGTATTCCTTGGTACGCAGGTTAGTGACATACTTGATAAATTTGAGAAAAGTTCTGTAAAGGATGCTATTGTTGTAGACAGCAAGAAACAAATCAGCCTTGGTGTAGGACAGATACCTGAAATATTACTTGATAATACTGACCGTAACCGTACATCTCCGTTTGCCTTTACCGGAAACCGTTTTGAATTCCGTGCTGTAGGATCTTCTGCAAACTGTGCATCGGCAATGACTGCTCTTAATGCTTCTGTAGCTGAACAACTCAGAACATTTAAACAAGAAGTAGATACTCTGATTGAGAAAGGCAAATCGAAAGAAGAAGCTTTATATGAAGTATTGAAGAAATACATTAAAGAATCACGCCCTATCCGCTTCAATGGAAATGGATATAGTGACGAATGGAAAGAAGAAGCTAAAAAGCGTAAGCTTGATTGCGAAACAAGTGTGCCTCTTATCTATGACAGCTATACGTCTAAACAGAGTATCATAACTTTCAACAGTATCCTGTCTGAAGTAGAGCTTCATGCACGTAACGAAGTGAAATGGGAAACTTATACAAAGAAAATCCAGATTGAATCACGTGTGTTAGGTGATCTTGCCCTCAACCATATTATCCCTGTAGCTATTTCATATCAATCAATACTGTTGACAAACGTATCGAAGCTGAAAGATATCTCAGATGATTATAAAACACTGGGAGCTGAACAAATCAGACTGATAGAGAAAGTTTCTATACATGTTAATGCGATAAATGCAAAGGTACACGAAATGATTGATGCTCGTAAGGCTGCAAACAATATAGAAAGTGAACGAGAAAAGGCTGTTGCTTATCATGATAATGTAGCTCCTTATCTGGATGAAATCCGTTATCATGTAGACAAGCTGGAGCTAATCGTAGATAATGAAATGTGGCCATTGGCTAAATATAGAGAGTTGTTATTTATTCGTTAAATAAACATTAGAAGATAGTATTGGAATCCCGGTATCTTTTGGTATCGGGGTTTTGTTTTTATATGCAAGGGGAAATGAGATGAATATAGGAAGACATAAAAAAAGAAAGTCCGCGAAATCAACTTCGCAGACTTCCCAACCTTAACACAAACTTTACAAAACTACACAATAGAGCTGATTGCAGCCTGATAATTTGGTTCATAAATAATCTCAGGAACCAACTCTGTGTACGATATATATTTTCAGGGTAATACCCCTTATATTTTAATCAAAGTTTAATAGATCATTTTCCAACCTCATACAAAAATACGCTACAGAATCTTTATTCGGCAGTGTTTCTTTGCTTTGTTTCAGTTCTTTTGAGGTTGTGACTTCATATTTTATATAACTCTATGCTGTGTATGATCTGTTAACAAAGATAATGATTTTTATAGACTAACAATGATAATATTCTATTTTTTTTGAATTTTATATTCTTTTAAGGAGGTTTTAATTAATTTTTCAGCTCTCTTTTAAGATACTCTGCCGTAAAACTATTTTCTACTTTTGCAACATTTTCGGGTTTACCATATGCAACAACAGTTCCTCCACCGACACCACCTTCCGGTCCCATATCAATTATATAGTCAGCACTCTTAATTATATCCTGATTGTGTTCTATTACAATAACTGTATTACCTCTGTCAACCAATTTATTCAAGACTCCCAGCAGGACACGAATATCTTCAAAATGTAGTCCTGTTGTCGGTTCGTCTAATATATAGATAGTATTACCTGTATCTATACGAGCTAATTCGGAAGCCAGTTTTACCCTTTGGGATTCTCCTCCCGAAAGTGTAGTTGAAGGTTGCCCTAACTTCAAGTATCCTAATCCAACTTCTTGCAAGACTTTTATCTTATGCAAAATATTAGGTACATTCTCAAAAAACTCAACAGCCATATTGATAGTCATATCCAACACATCTGCGATTGACTTTCCTTTAAAGCGAACTTCGAGCGTCTCTCTATTATATCTTTTTCCATGACACTCTTCACATTGGACATATACATCCGGCAAGAAATTCATACCAATCGTTTTATATCCATTTCCTCCACATACTTCACATCGTCCACCTTTCACATTGAATGAGAAGCGCCCTGCCTTATATCCCCTTATTTTAGATTCGGGCAGGTTTACAAAAAGGTTTCTTATATCCGAGAATACACCTGTATATGTAGCAGGATTTGAGCGAGGAGTTCTCCCAATAGGAGATTGATCGACACTGATTACCTTATCTATATTTTCGATACCATCCAGTGATTTGTATGGCAGAGGATCAGCAAGTGAGCGATATAGATGCTGACTTAGAATTGGCTGTAATGTTCCGTTTATAAGACTAGATTTTCCACTACCGGAGACTCCTGTAACACAGATAAAGGTATTTAGCGGAAAAGTTACCGAAACATTTTTCAGATTATGCCCGGTTGCGTCTTTCAATGTAATCTTTTTGCCATTACCACGTCTTCTCTTCTTTGGTATTTCAATTTTTAACCTTCCATTCAGATAATCGGCTGTCATTGTATTTGCCTCAAGCATTTCTTTTGGAGTTCCGGAAAATACAACCTTCCCTCCTCTCCTACCAGCATATGGCCCCATGTCTACAACATAATCGGCATCAAGCATTATATCTTTGTCATGTTCAACCACAACTACCGAGTTTCCTGTATCACGAAGCTTCTTTAAAGAATCTATCAAACGATTATTATCTCTCTGGTGAAGCCCTATACTAGGCTCATCAAGAATATAAAGTACATTCACTAATTGAGAACCAATCTGCGTAGCCAATCGAATACGTTGGCTTTCTCCTCCCGAAAGAGTAACAGAAGCCCTGTTGAGTGAAAGGTAATTTAACCCAACATCTAACAAGAAAGACAAACGGGAAACAATCTCCTTCTTAATTTCAGAAGCAATCACTTTCTGACGTTCAGAAGTATGCTCATCCATATCCTGTATCCATTCGTACAGGCGGCTGATATCCATCTCTGCTAATTCAGCAATATTCTTTCCATTTATTTTATAATGAAGAGCCTCTTTATTCAATCGTTGCCCATTACAATCGGGACATACATCAGTTTTGATAAACTGTTCCGCCCATTTCTGAGCTGAAGCAGAAGAATCGCTATCCTGCTGCATCTCTATATATTTAGCAACACCTTCGAACGCTACCACATAGTTGGAAGTACCTAACGATTCATTTTTTATTTGTAAACGCTCATCAGTACCAAACATTATATCATCAATAGCTTCTTGTGGAATGTCTTTTATCGGAGTCTTAATAGTTACTCCATATTTTTCACAGATAGCTTCTATTTGCCAAAAGAACAATGAGTTTTTATATTTTCCTAATGGAACAATCCCCCCTGCATAGATACTTAATTGAGGTTTTGGAACTATTTTATCAATATCTATCTGATTAACATACCCTAACCCCTTACATCTTGGACAAGCGCCATATGGAGAATTGAAAGAGAATGTATGTGGAGCCGGTTCACTATACGAAAGCCCTGTACTTGGACACATCAATTGACGGCTAAAATGGCGAACTTCCTCCGTTTCTACATCCTGTATCATTATCAAACCATCTCCTTGCTTCATAGCAGTACGAAGACTGGATTTTAGATTATCTGCAAATTTATTCGAAACAGCAAGCTTGTCGATAAGTATTTCCACACTGTGCATCTTATATCTATCAAGCCGCATACCCGGTAATATCTCGCGAATAACACCATCCACGCGAACTGTCAGATATCCCTTCTTGCTTATCTGTTCAAATAATTCTTTATAATGCCCTTTACGGTTACGCACTACCGGAGCTAATAGATATATCTTTTTACCCAGGTACCGTTCCATTACCAGTTCGAGTATCTGTTCTTCTGTATATTTGACCATCTTCTCTCCTGTAAGGTACGAATATGCATCACCTGCACGAGCATACAATAAGCGAAGAAAGTCGTAAATCTCGGTTGTAGTACCTACTGTAGAGCGTGGATTTCGGTTTGTGGTCTTCTGCTCGATAGAAATAACCGGACTAAGCCCTGTTATTTTATCAACATCGGGACGTTCCATTCCTCCAAGAAAATTTCTGGCATATGCCGAAAATGTTTCTATATACCTTCTCTGTCCCTCTGCAAAAATTGTATCGAATGCTAATGAAGATTTTCCACTACCGCTAAGTCCTGTAATTACCACTAATGAGTCGCGTGGTATTTCTACATCAATGTTTTTTAGATTGTGAACACGTGCACCGTACACGTTTATAGTCTCTTTTGCTTCCGGCGTATTTGTTTCCATTAAATAAAATGCTCCTTTTTCAACAATAGTTTTTAATCGTTCGTAACCCACGCTCTGTCATGCACTTTTACCTTATCGCCTTTTTTATAAAAAAGCGATTCCTGAGTAGGAATAAGTATTGTATAAGAACTCCTGCTTCTCGCTGAAATTGTCAATTTACGGTCTCTCAACCAAGAATTGAAATCTTTCAGCTGTGCATAAGTTACTCCATTCTGTTTAGCAAAATCTGCCAGATCAGGAATAGATTGTGTTACTACGACTTCTTTAAATTCTATCGGTTTATATAAATCTTTTGATGTTATAACAAATCCATATTTATATGGGTTCTCGAAAACTTGCTTTATAGCCAACATACGGAAATAATACCGTGATGTCTCATCTACCAACCAAAGGTCTAACCCGCTTTCAGCTTGTTGTTTATTTATTTCGCCGCTGATACGCCCTTGACCGGCATTGTATGATAGAGCAACACTAGCCCAATTACCATATTTAGCATAAGCTTCTTTAAAGTATTTACAAGCCGCAACAGTCGATTTTTCGATGGAATACCTTTCATCCACCTCTGAACTAACCTCCAGACCATAATTTGGTGCTGTTTTCGGCATAAACTGCCATAATCCGGCAGCACTGGCAGAAGATACAGCTCTATGATTCAAATTACTTTCTATTACAGCAAGATATTTAAAATCTTCAGGTATATTATTCTCTTTCAATATTGGTTCTATGATAGGAAAATATCTGTTTGCTTTCTTTATAAGTAATAATGTAGTCGAATGGAGATATGTAAAGCCATTAATCTCTCTATCAAAACGCTCATGTAAATCATATCGTTCCAACGAAATATCTTCCCCGGCAAAAGTTACTTTATGAGGCACTTCTATCGAACGAGTCATAGATAATACAAAAGGAGTTTTAGATTCAACCTCTACCTGACTGTTGTTAGATAATAACATTGCTGCGAGTAGACAAACAGGAATAATTGGTATAATATATAATAGTATTTTTTTCTTCATTTTCGGATAAATTGACAATAACACTTAAATAGATAATAACTATCAAAGGTACGACATAATTTTCAAAAAATGAAGATGCTTACTGTTTATAGACCATAAACAGTAAATGATTTTATATATAATTAGGATTAGGCTCTAATACACTTTTTTGCAACTACATTGCTCACCTGATTCAAGAAATAAGCAATAGGTAAGCTTATTAGAATAAATATAAATGTAACCAGATCGATATTTAAATTATACTTTAATGCCCAATAATCCCGATACATAAAAAGAAGCATATGACTCAGATACAATTCGAAACATATATTGCCAAGGAAAGTAAATCCTTTGTAAATATATTTATTATAAAACCTTTTAAATAGTGACGAAAGCAATAAAATAAGGCCGGGCACAATTATAGCAAATGGCAGCCAATGTAATCCTTTCCACAAATATGGAGTAAAGACCGGATCAGTTTTGATATAAAACAAACCTGCGAAACCCAACAGCATTAATATATAAGACAAAGGTTTCATTATAGATGAAGAAAAGCTTTTCTCTGTAGATAGTTTACCTATAAATATGCCTATCACAAAAATAGGAATACGAGTAAGAAAAAGTAAGATAATTTGTCCAAGATTGAGAAAATATCTGCCAAAAATAAAGGTTATAATTAATCCCAATATAATTGCAAAAATTGTAGTAATAAGAGGCTTTCTATTAAATAATTTAATATAGAAGGGAAACAATAAGTATAGTACTACGATTGATGGAACATACCAATCGAAATAGCCCTCGTTAAGCCAAAAACCAATAGTTGTAACTTTATATAAATAAGATGAAGCAGATTCATGTCCTATCAACACAGCAAGAGTAACAATAATTATATATGCCGGAAAAATACGGAAGAATCTTTTTCTATAAAAGCTCAATTTTGATTCACTTTTCAATGAAGAATAATATAACCCAAAGCCTGAAAGAAATAAGAAAATATCAACACCTCCATAACCTGAATCCTGAATGAACCTCATTGGTTGACAACAAAATGGAAAACATTGAAATCCTGAATGATACAGTACTATCCAAAGAATAGCCACTCCCATCAATACAGTCCTATGCTTTGATATTTGTTGTAATATATTCATATTAACCTAGTATATTAATTTACCAGTCCATACATAACAATCCAGATAATCGGCTTGAATATCTTTCATATCTTTATTAAAAATACCAAAAACAGAAGATCCAGAACCGGACATCGAAGCATATATAGCCCCTTTATCATATAGGCTATCTTTTATTTCTCTTATTTTAGGATACTTGGCGAATACGCTTTTCTCAAAATCGTTTATCATCAAATCTTTCCAATCCGAAACAGGCCTTTTGACAACCTCTTTCAAAGATAATTCTGGCAATTGTGGTTTTATCTCAGAAAAAGCATCTTTGGTTGACACATGTATATCCGGTTTAATCAATACCAAATAATATCCATTTAAAGAAACTTTTATATCTTCAAATATTTCTCCTATTCCTGATGCAAATATAGGACGATTATGAATAAAGAACGGACAATCGGCTCCCAAGTGTGCTGCTAAAGAAATCAATTCTTCATCTGCGATCTTTAATTCAAAAGTGTCATTTAATAATCTCAACATAAATGAAGCATCGGCAGATCCCCCTCCTAATCCTGCTCCAAAAGGTATCTTTTTTAGTAGATGTACTTCTACTTTTGGGAAAAAGTATTTTTCCCTCATTAACTTCAAAGCCCTCATTACCAAATTACAATCAGGAGTTGCATCTACTTTTGTTCCGGCTTCAACAAGAGTATCTTCATGCTGATTTCCCCTTACGATTATTTCAAGGGCATCTTTTATAGGCACTGGGTAAAAAACAGTTTCCAAATTATGATATCCATCAGGACGTTTAGATATTATATTTAGTCCTAAATTAATTTTTGCGTTAGGGAAAGTTATCATTCTATATATTTTTACATTAACAAAGATAGTTCAATCTCTTTATATAGAAAAATTGTACTTTTATTTATGAAAAAGAGTTGTTGGTTAAACAGATTTTCAGCCATGAAAAAAGAATATAACCTTTGTTCTATAAACAAAATATATTAATAAAATGGAAACAAAAGGATTTTTCTCTCAATTAAAAAAGTTTGCAAGTAGTATACAATTTACGCTTTTTATGACACTGATATTCATATTTCAAGCTGATACATATCGTTTGATAGATGCAGATATAGAAAGAGAAAAAGTATGGAGAATAGCTCTCAGTCTTTTTAGTATACTTATTATTTGCATAAGTACATATCTGGCAAACTTAGGGTTAAAAAAGAAAATAAAAGGCAAATATATGGTGGCTGTCTCAAGTGGCATGCTTGGAGCAATCTTCTCAATAGGATATAGCTATTTAGGATATCAGGGCTTAATACTCTCACTTTTCTTTATAACAAGAAGCCTTTTAATTGGTTTTTTATTCGCGTTAGTTTACGACTGGTATAGAAAATCACTGAAGCAGAAAGATTTGGAAAAGCAAAATATAAAAAGTGAATTGGCTTTATTAAAAAATCAAATCAATCCACATTTTTTATTCAACACATTAAACAATATAGACAGCCTGATACGTTCCAATCCCGATAAAGCATCCAAGAGCCTTGTCGAACTATCTGATATAATGCGATACATGATATATGAAACGAATATAAGCAAGGTACCATTAAAACAAGAATTAGATTATATTGATAATTATTTAAAGCTGCAGAGTTTACAATACGCAAATCCGAATCTTGTTAATTATGACATAAAAGGTAATATAGAGAATATAAGAATTGCCCCAATGCTATTTATCCCTTTCATAGAAAATGCATTTAAGCATTGTACAAATAAAGAGAAAGAGAATGCTATCAGATTCTCATTTGAGATTAATAACCATATTCTTACCTTTACCTCAGTGAATATTGCAGATAAAAAATATACAATAGCCAAAGATAAATCGAGAGGAGTTGGCTTGGAGATTGTTAAGCGCCGTCTGGACTTATTATATATGGGAAAATACCAATTGGAGATAAAAGAAGAGAATAATATGTTTAGTATATATTTAACTATAGAAATAGATGATTAGCTGCATTGTTGTAGACGATACCCCTCTGGCTGTTGAAAAACTGACAGGATTTATAAATCAGGTTTCCAGCCTTAAGTTAGAAGCTTCCTTTAATAATGGGCTTGATGCTTTGACTTATTTACAAACCCATTCTATAGACCTGATATTTTTAGACATCCAAATGGAACAGTTTACAGGCTTGCAGTTTATGGCAGCACTCCAATATCGCCCTAAGATCATCATAGTTTCAGCATATAGCCAATATGCGATTGACGGATTTGAAAATAATGTGACAGACTATCTATTAAAACCTTACTCCTTCGAACGTTTTATCAAAGCGGTAAATAAAGCATTGTCCGAAACACAATATCCAGTCTCAAAAGACTATATTTTCGTAAAAACAGAATATAGAATGGAACGTGTGAATATAGGAGATATATTATATATAGAAGGTATGGGAGCCTATCTACAAATTGTTACTATACAAACAAAAATAATGACTTTGCTCAATTTTAAGCAGATAATGCAAATGTTACCTGGAAATAATTTTATCCGTGTCCACAAGTCATTTATTATTGCGATTGACAAAATCAATAATATAGAACGGAATATAATAAAAATAGAAAATAAACAGATACCTATAGGCAAGAGCTATCAGGAAGAGTTCTATAAAAGAATATGAGATTGTTCTATGGAAGAACAATCTCATATTTATTAATTTAGCAAGAGTAGAATGGTATCATACCAGTTTCTTTATCAAAGCCTCTTTATCTCCATAGATATAATCAATAATTGGCACTTCTATCATTGTATATGCACCCGGTCTTTGTTTCATTGTAGCACGAGCCGAAGCAACTAATACCTGCGCTGTTAGAGCTGGATTGTTAATCTTCATATTAAAATCGAAAAGCTGATTCTGGGTAGTGCCCGAAACACCTTTGCGTACCATGTTTACACCATGTCCCATATCTTTAAGGTTATCCACATTATCTACCTGCATAACATGAGTTTCGTCATGAACGAAATAATCATCAGCTTTGATAGCAGCCGCAACTTCCTCAAATTTATAGCCATCTTCTACTTCTATATATACCATACGGCGATGTATACTCGTACCCAATGGAATAGTCATAGATAAAGCAGCTTTTACTCCTTTTATTGCTTTTACAGCAACAGTATGCCCCATGCTCATACCTGGCCCGAAGTTAGTATAAGTCACACCTTTTGGCGCCATAAATTCAAGCATTGAACGTACCATAGAGTCTGTTCCCGGATCCCATCCGGCAGAAATGATGGATACTGTATTGTTTGCTTTTGCCACAGCATCCAGTTCTTTACGAAGATTTACAATTCCACCATGTATATCATAACTGTCAACAGTATTTATTCCTGCAGCAAGACATTCCTTCGCGTATTCTTCAACACTACGTGTAGGAGTACAAAGCACTGCTACATCAACATCCTTAAGTTCTTTAACTGATTTTACAACCTGATATTTCTTAATTTCGTCAGGTATATTATTAGGGTCTCGACGAACAATACCGGCTACTTCAAAGTCTGGCGATGTTAGTATCGCATCCAATACATACTGCCCGATATTTCCATATCCGACAATTGCTGCTCTAAATTTTTTCATTTAAGATTAGATATTTTATTATTAATGAATTACTATGAGATTAATGTTGCTTCTTTCATGAAATTATATAGCCACTCCAATGCAACAAAATCGTCTTTCACTTGGTTTACAAAATCTGCTGAATACAATTCTTCTCCTATCGGGCGAACTTTCTCTACCCAAATACCTTTACGTTGTACCCATGTCTGAAAATATTCGGGTAAATCGCTAGGTAGCGGACGTTTATACTCCTCTCCGTTGACAGTATACCCACGATCCAAAACCGTTTTCTGAGTTACTCTCTGAAATTCATCTGCATCATACGATATTTCTTTACGAAAAGCTTCCATTACTTTTTTCTTTGGCTGAAAAAGTCCAAGTCCCAATGTATAACTTTCACCTCTGATTTCTAAAAAATAACCCGGATAATCTTTCCATGCCTCACGGTTTACCGGAATTTGAAATGTCAGCCACATATAATTCTTATATGGATCAGAGTTTCTATAAAACCGAGTATCCCTATATATTCTGGAAATACTTCGATGATCCCTCATTTCGAAAGCAGGGTCAATATTATACATAGCCGGAGACAGTGTATTAAACAAAGCCTTTAACGGTTTAATTATCTCGTTTTCATATATATATTTATGTTCGTCAAACCATTCTTTATAATTATTTTGTTCCACATCTTTAAAAAACTGGAATGTCTCGGGACTAAACCCTTTAAATATTTCATCTTTCATAAAGAACGTACTTTAATATTTTTATGTTGTGAAGTTTTAGCCGGTCTATACGTCTTAGAAACAAGGGCTAAAATATCTATACTTGTCAGAACTCAAAAAGAAAAACTTAATATATATTTTACATTTTCCTGATTTTATTCTGAACAAAAATAAGAAAAACTGATCTTATTTGAGATATAAAATATCCATTTGTCTAAAATATATTTCAATTCCTAAAATAAATCAACAACCTCAAGCATTATATCATTATTAAAACATACAATAGAACTCTACTTATAAATAAGTAATTTATAATATAAATATCGCAATATATTGGTATTGTGTCAGCCTGAGATATACTGTTACTTTGTATACGGAAAATAAACATAACAACATACTAATTGTTATTATTTTGATATATAATATTTAATAACTCAATAAAAGTTTACAAAATGTCTAAAATTGGAATATACTACGGTTCTACAACCGGAAATACACAAGAAGTTGCAGAAGAAATAGCAAAGAAACTAAATGTCAACAAATCAGATATTCATGATGTAGCTAACGCTGATGCAGACTTTTCAGCTTATGACGTTGTACTTTTCGGATCATCTACTCTTGGATTAGGAGATTTACAAGACGATTGGGAATATTATGTTGATAAAGTAAAAAAGGCTGATCTAAATGGTAAAAAGGTGGCATTGTTTGGTTGTGGAGATTCTTCATCATACAGCGATACTTTCGGAGATGCACTTGCTAAAATCTATGACGAAATAAAAGGAAAAGGATGCCAGCTTATTGGTCAGGTAAGTACCGACGGTTATACATATGATAGTTCAGAAGCTGTTGTAGACGGACAATTTCTAGGTCTTCTAATAGATAATGACAACGAATCAAACCTTACTGATCAGCGTATTGCTGCTTGGGTTGAAGATTTGAAAAAGGTTATTTAATTTTTCTTATAATATTTAATTGTATGCGTGTATTCTACCATCTTGTTTATGAATTTAAGAAAGGTATTCGTGACCTGATACTTTGTACACTTCCGGCAAATGCTGAAGAACAAGTACGACATAGGTTGGAAAAGAATGCAATAAGCTACAAGATAGAAAGAATAAAAAATGGAAATATAAATGTCTTCTTTGGTAAAGACGAATGTCTTACAGTAGTTAGTAAAATATGCAATAATAAGCCATTGAATAAGCTAACACCCGAAGAAGATTTTATACTAGGTATATTGCTTGGCTACAGTATAAGCGAGCAATGTAGCAGGTATTGTAAAAAACAAAAAGATGTAAACAAAGAACAAAAGCTTTGTTTAGCATAACTTTTCTATTGATAGTTTTTTTAGTTGATCTTAGGTCCCCATAGACGAGATGTCAGTGGGGATTCTTTTTTATTATAAAAATTAAAGAGCCTTGCAATATATTTGCAAGGCTCTTTTAATTATATCTTGTAAGAATTATCTTCTATTCTGTGCTGCATAGAATTTAGCTTGAATATAATCCAATTCGTTCTCTATACGTTTTCGCTCTTCGATAAGATCTTTCATATCAGGGAAATATAGTGACAACTGACGAAGCCCTACCTGATAGATACATCCTCTATAATATCTGTTACGTATAATATCAAACATAGAGGCGTTACTTAATACAGGCGAAATATGTGCCACTGCAACCGGAGATATAGCACGTGCCATATAAGCACTTACATCATCAAATCTTACCCAGAACAGAGGATAATACCTTCCTTTGTCGAACAAGACCGGACAAATATGAGTTACCCTAATATCTCCTTTGAAAGTTTTGATATCGAAGTAATATTTTTCTTTTACTAAATAATGTGATATTTTTTCAGATGGTATTTCTTCAACCTTTATATCATATGTACCATCTTCCTTTTCTGTAAAAGGAATAAGATTGTCAGCCAGAATATCTTTTGTATCAAGAATACTGTGTTTACCCATATCAGGCTGATCTCCATATTTATAAGCCTTAATAGTATTGGTTCCTAACAAGTTTATAAATAACGAAAACATATTCACCCTTCCCTCTGTCGATTTTTGAGGATAAAAGAATGTTTCATTTCCCTCTATATCACTAAGTTGGCGATAAATATCTCTCGACCAGATAGTAGACGAATAGTCATTCATTGAATTTTCCATCACAGAAAGCTCCCGGCTCGAAATCTTAGTAGCCATATCTTCAGAAGTAGCTGTAACAACTGATACTTCGTCTAATATACGGGGGCCATTATTTGCAAAGTTTTGTGCTAATAGCGAACCGGAAAATAGTAGTCCGCCCAACACTAATGAAACAATACATTTCATAATAGTCTTATTTTTTGTGTTAAATTAATTAATTCTTACATCCATTGTGTAAAGATCCTGATCTATTCCATCCGGTCCTCGCGCTTTAATTCTTGAAATATAAATGATAGAACCTCTGGTCATCTTACGCATTTGCTCTATCTGCCTTGCAGAGAAATTTGCTCCATCCGAAGATTCGGAAGTTGTATTTCCCATAGCGTCTATCGAAAGTGTTGTAAAGCCTAGTACTGTAAACGGTATATTTAAAATTCCATCATCAATAGCAGCCCTTATGCCAGGTGCGCTCAATAATATAGCTCGTGATAGCCTACCTTTTCTGAACTTACGTTCAATGCCTTTTTCATCTTTATATGAAATAAAAGGCAATGCTTCCGGTAAAGCCCTTATCCGAAATTCTTTTCTTGCAACCTGTTGCATAGTACCATTTACACGGGCAGAAACCGCAATTACAAATTTCTGTCCTATTTTTGCTGGTGAAGGTTTTGCCACCCAAAGATTACCTCTTGGTGTTAATGCACCCCCATCAACTACAGCTGCCTGAACATCTTTAGTTGCTACTCCCGGAACCGAAATGCTTATCTCGTTATCTATACCCGAATAAAGCACATCCATCAAAAGAGGTGCAACTGTAGCCATTGGCTCCATCACAGTATATTCAGTAGAAAAGTCTCGTCTTAAAGGAGTTCCTGAACGATCCGACATTTCAATAAAACCATTCAATGGATATGTGCCAGGTGTACTTGTTCCAATTTCCAGAAAACCGTTTTTCTCGGCTGGCAACTCTTTGCCATTTATTACAATACGAGGGCGCTGAGTAGTATCTACTGCTGCTAAAATAATATTAGCCCTATATGATGTTCCCTGCATTACCATACTTGATTGAGGAACTACAAATGCAGATAACTCATTTACCCGTAAATCTTTCAAGTCTATAGATTGAGCTATATTGTTTAGTACTTCCCCTTCTGCCTGCTTTACATTCACCTGTAACTCTGTTAATAAAGTTAAGGCGGCAATGCTTGGCATTCGCTCAAAAGAAGCTTGCACCCAAGACTTATTTGCTTTTCGTGCCCGCTCCGAAGGTTCGGTAGACAATGTAGCTCTTACAATATCTTTTTTGGCTTCGTCTGTAAGCAAAGCAATAACGCTTTCCCTATAACTATCCAATGCTTTTTCTAACTTTCGTCCTTCACCTCTGCCTCCTATAGCAACCATTACCTCCGTAGAAGCATCAACATTATCTTTACCTTTCAGATTGTTTATATCCGCATCGGCTCCGTCTGTTTTCTTTGCTATATCGACTTTTAGAGTCTGAATATAATTAAATAATGAATCTGTCTTTGCTTTAACCCCCTGAGCTAAATCATACGAAGCCTTCGCTTTTGCAGGATTAGCATCATATGAAGCATCTATATCGGAGTATATTTGCTTATTGCGCTCTGTTGTAACATCGATACTTTCCTGAAGATTGTCATTGATCAGAACAAAGCCATCGAGCACCTCTGTTGAGATATTTAAGGCTAACATAGCGATGAAAACCAGATACATCAGATTAATCATCTTCTGCCTTGTCAACTGCCCTCTACTTAATGCCATCAGCTATACTTCTTTTAGTTCTTAAATCAATAACTTAAAAATTCATAGGATTTTGATTGTTATTATTTGTCATTGCCTGTAATAAACGAGCATAGACATTGTTCAACGCTTCAATATGCTTAGTCATTTTAGCAGATTCTTCCCTGAACATATAACTATCACCTATGGCTCCGTCATACAGATTTTTCATTCTTAGCAAACTATCATTGATATATCTGATAGCAGCTATTTGTTCAGAGATTGTTTGTATCTGTGTATTGAATATTTCGTTCAATCCACTCACATTTTGATTCAATGTTGTAAGATTTTCAACAAACCCTTGTGAATCGGTAATTTGCTGATAAGCATCCAACATTTTCTGAGAAGCTTCATTCAAAGAATGAATTGTACTGGAAAAATCTTCAAGATTCTGGGCTGTATTAAATAAGCTTTGCGCATATTCCGGTGTATTTGTCTGTCCTCCAGATGTTCCTCCTGAAGGAACTGCATTTGCTGTACCTGATGCAACAGTACCACTGTTCACATTTCCTGCAGAAACAGAAGCACCTCTATTTATATTTACTCCAGTGCCGGCATTAGCGTTGCCTGTACCTGTAGGTACAGTAGAAGAACCTGAAGCCGGTGCCGAAGCAGCAACTCCACCTCCTGTGGAAACAGTACCACCTGATACTCCACCGCTACCACCTAAAACAACAACAGAACCAGAACCTCCCGATGTTTGGGAAGCTCTATTTTCTGTCTTATCTGATTGTTCCGAATTCACAATAATACTTCCTGCCATGTCACTCCCAACTAAAATACCGGAGCCACCAACAGCAGAAGCTTCTTTTGATGGTACATCAAAAGCTGCCACACAGAAGACCAAAGCCTCTGTAATCATTCCACCCATCAATACATAGTCTGCAAAAGGAAGATGTATAATTTTAAACATTGCTCCAATTATTACAACTGCAGCACCTACAGAATAAAGAGCATTAAATAATATTTGCCCTTTTCTGCTAGATAAAAATTGTCCTATGTTTTTAATCTTCTTTCCCATTTACAAACTTCATAATTAAATTATACGCTATATAACAAATATATAACGTATAATTTGCTATTTTCTTATCTGAATCTTCCTTTTTCGTCAACACCCCACGATCTAACGCAACGGAAGCCGATAAATGAGCGACCTCTATCCTGGAATTCAACAGATCTGTCACCAGATTTTATTGATGCATCTTTCCATGATCCTCCTTTTACAATTTTACGTTTAAGGATTGCTGGATCGGCTAGAACAGCTCTATAGCTGAAATCCGGATTCGCTTCGTCGGCCATACGGTCCACCGATTCGGTGAATGTTGTTGTTGTCCATTCTGCCACATTTCCTGCCATATCATACAGACCAAATCGGTTTGGCAAGAATGTTGCAACTGGCGATATTAAATCTTTCAAGTCCTGAGATGCCCTAAAGTTTGCATGAGCCATACCATCTGTTGTATGGGTTTGGTCTGAATACCATGGATAATCCATATCAGAACGTCCATTTCTTGCAGCAAATTCCCATTCAGCCTCAGTTGGCAATCTGTAGCCTTCGAAACCATCTAAACTACATTTACCTTCTGCTCTATAACGATCGGTACGCCATGCACAAAATGCATCCGCAGCTTCCCATGATACTCCTACCACCGGAAAATTATCATATGCTTTAGCTGTAAAATATGTTGTTACATATCTTTCGCTTTTTGCATTTGCAAAATCTGTCATCCAGCTCATTTCATTTGGATGAATATTTACAATATATGTATTCGTGAAATCGATAGAATCTCCACTCGACATTCTAGCTAATGTTTCACGTATAATATCCCCTCTGGAATTTACATATGCTGTATCTTTTGTTATAGCAATCGTACCGGCTTCTTCACCTTCTACTTTTGCTAAGAATCTGTAATAGCTCTTTGTATCGAACCATTCGTATTTATAATTCAACTGAGAAGCTACTAAAGCTCCTCTTTCTTTATCAAATTCCTTTACAACACTTGCTATCGCAGCCTGCTCTCTAGCAGTTGGATTAACCCAAGGTATTGGTTTCAGCCAGTTTATACGCTGACCAACCTCTCCTCTCGAATCTTCCGGTCTTGTCAACACTTTAAATGTTGGGTCACCGCCATAAGCCGGATCTGATAAACGTTCTCTGATTACAGAGTCACGAACCCAGAATACAAAGTCCCGGTATTGCTTATTTGTAATCTCTGTTTCATCCATCCAGAACGGGCTAACAGCTACAAGCTTACGAGGAACTGAATCTCCCCATAATGGGTCTATACCTGTTCCCATCTCGATATTTCCTCCCGGAACCAATACCATTTTATCACAAGCACGAGCGATATTGTATGGTAACAATAAACGTGTTTCAAGTGCTGGATCTATATATTTCGGCTCTCCGAAACGATATGTTACACCCATTGTCCATTTCCACATACCATTATAATTCATATCGGCAATCTGACCATCAAATTCGTCAGCCATAATGGTAGCTCTACCTTCGGTATAAATACCCCAGTTTTTATTAAACATATAGGTTGCATTCAGACCAAGGCTACCTCCGATAAATGGCTCCGGCACTGTCCCCATATGCCCGAAACGCTGGAAACCTGTGATACCAGCAAAAGGTATGATTTCAAACGTTCTGTGTGGCTTATAACCTTCAATCAAGTTAAATAAATTCAAACTCAAGTCTCCGGTCAAACCAATATATCTCAAATGTTGCATATAAAAGCGAACATCTTCACCCCAAAGGTTTTGGTCTCCATATCCGGCACGGTATACCTGTCCTCCGACGTTACCATCCCAACCTAGGATATAATCTTTACCTTCTACCCATCCCATGTAAGTCCACTGCGGGTCGAAAGTTGACATTGGGCCACCACCATGATAGTTGTTACCCTCCTTTTTCCACTTTGTATATGTACCTGCGTCTCCATCATTAAAGCCATGAAGACTACCTCCAGTTAGCTGCAAACGTATCCCCCAAATGTTATTCAAGCGGCGTGTTGCTGTTATCTCCGGAGCAAAAGTAATCCGTTGTCCCAACGGCTTTTTATGGTCATCCTCACCTACATACACTTGTCCACCACCACCAATGGAGATAGACCAAAGAGGATCTTTTAGTAAATATTCGTTCCTCGTAGGAACCGTGTATTGCACAGAGTTATTATTCTGAGCATAGGTTACTATTGATACACAGAGCAATAGTAGTGAAGTTAGTAAAGTCTTTTTGTTCATATGTTTTGTATCAGTTATAACAACGATATATCAAGTACTGCAAAGATAATACTTATTTTTCAAATTATTTACCATTTAAGAAAACTAAATTGTTAAACCGAATCTGTTTTAACTTGTTATCACTTAGCAATAAAGCAGAAAGGGGTCAAGTCTTAAAGACTCACCCCTTTCTTTATAATTTGTTAACTTGCGTTAATATTATGCCTCTGAGGATTCTGTAGAATCGCCAAACGATACATTTGCTAGTCTCTGATAGCTCTTATATCTCCACATTGCATTCTCCTGAGCTGCCTGATATAATTCAGAAGCTTCACCCGGATTTGATTTCTGAAGAGAGGTATAACGAACCTCACCACCTAAATACTCTTGGAATTTAGTCCAGTCTGGCTCTTTACTATCCATTATAAATGGATTCTTTCCTTCGTCTTCCAATGTTGGGTTATAACGCCATAGATGCCAGTATCCGCATGCAACTGCAGCTTTTTCTTCATCTTGAGCATGTCCCATACCTTTTCTCAATCCGTGACTGATACATGGAGAATATGCAATCACCAAAGATGGTCCTTTATATTCTTCTGCTTCTTTGAATGCTTTCAGACATTGTCCTTGATTTGCTCCCATAGCTACCTGAGCTACATAAACATAACCATATGTAGTAGCAATCATACCAAGGTCTTTCTTACGAACCTTCTTACCTGCTGCAGCAAATTTAGCAACTGCCGCTACCGGTGTGGATTTAGAAGACTGACCTCCTGTATTTGAATACACCTCTGTATCAAGCACTAATATATTTACGTCTTCTCCAGAAGCTATCACATGGTCTAGACCTCCGAAACCTATATCATAAGCCCATCCGTCACCACCAAAGATCCAGATTGAACGTTTTACAAGGTATTGTTTGATAGATAATAATTCTTTGCAGATTTCGCAACCACTAGCATTTCCAGCTTCTAATGCTTTTACTATCTGAGGCTGAAGCTCTTTTGTTTTATCTGCTTCATTCTTATTATCAACCCATGATTGGAACAGGTCTTTCATTTCCTGAGGTGTTTCAGCTCCCTCTATTGCTTTACGCATCAGTCTTTCGATTCTGTCGCGCATAGTAATATTAGCTAAAGCATAACCTAAACCAAACTCTGCATTATCTTCGAACAATGAGTTAGCCCATGCCGGACCTTTACCTTCTTCATTCTTACGATAAGGAGTTGAAGGTGCCGACCCTCCATAGATTGAAGTACAACCTGTAGCATTAGCAATCAACATACGATCACCAAATAGCTGAGTAACAAGCTTGATATATGGAGTTTCGCCACAACCAGAACATGCACCAGAGAACTCAAATAAAGGTGTTGCGAACTGTGAATTCTTCACATTCATCTTAGTATCAACAAGGTGAGCCTTGCTTGATACGTTCTTTATCATGAAATCCCAATTATCTTGTTCTGGAAACTGAGTTCCGATTTCAACCATTTTAAGAGCTGAATTACCTTTCTTTCCAGGACAGATATCAGCACAGTTACCGCAACCAAGACAGTCTAAAACGTCTACTTGTATACGGAATGCCATACCATCAAATTGTTTTCCCTGAGCCTTTAATAGCTCAACTCCTGCAGGAGTTTTAGCTTGCTCGTCTGCATCTAACACAAATGGACGAATAGTAGCGTGAGGGCAAACATATGCACACTGGTTACATTGGATACAGTTTTCTGCTTCCCAAACAGGAACAAATGCCGCTACTCCACGTTTTTCATACTCAGTTGTACCATTATCCCATGTTCCGTCTTCGCGACCTACAAAAGTTGATACAGGTAAGTCATATCCTCGTTGAGCATTTACCGGGCGCACTACATTCTTGATGAATTCAGGAGCATCATCTTCTTGAGATTTTCCTACTACAATATTAGCCCATTCTGCTGGCACTTCTACTTTTTCAAGTTCGATACCACGATCTACTGCAGCATAATTCTTGTTAATAACATCTTCTCCTTTACGACCATACGATTTAACAATGAATTTCTTCATTTGCTCTACAGCAAGATCATAAGGAATTACATTTGATATCTTGAAGAACGCAGATTGAAGGATTGTATTTGTACGACCTCCCAAACCAATTTCTGTAGCAATCTTAGTTGCATTGATAATATAGAAATTGATATTATTTACTGCTAGGTATTTTTTTACATTATCCGGAAGATAATTACCCACTTCTTCCTTACTCCATACAGAGTTAAGAAGGAATGTACCATTTTTCTTCAACCCTTTAGTTACATCATACAGGTGAAGATATGCCGGAACGTGGCATGCTACGAAATTTGGTGTATTTACCAAATATGTAGAACGGATAGGGTTATCACCAAAACGAAGGTGAGAAGCTGTGAAACCTCCCGATTTTTTAGAATCGTATGCAAAATAAGCCTGACAATATTTATCTGTGTTATCACCAATAATTTTTACAGTATTTTTATTCGCTCCTACCGTACCATCTGATCCTAAACCATAGAATTTAGCCTCATATGCAGATTCATCTACAGAAATTTCTTCTTTTTGAGGAAGAGACTTGAAAGTAACATCATCTACGATACCGATTGTGAAATCGTTCTTCGGTAAATTCATTGCCAGATTTTCATATACTGACATTATCTGAGCAGGAGTAGTATCTTTCGATGAAAGTCCATAAATACCACCTACAATTGTCGGAGCATCTTCTTTTCCGTAGAAACAATCTTTTACATCCAAGTATAGAGGTTGTCCTGTAGCTCCCGGCTCTTTTGTACGGTCAAGCACAGCAATTCTTTTCGCTGTTTTAGGAATAGCTCCCAAGAATGCCTCAGCCTTGAACGGACGATATAGGTGAACTGCAACTAAACCTACTTTTTCGCCTTGAGCGTTCAGGTAGTCAACAGTTTCTTTAATAGCTTCTGTCACAGAACCCATTGCAATAATTACACGGTCTGCATCTTCTGCTCCATAATAGTCAAATAAGTTATACTTACGTCCAGTGATTTTAGATATCTCAGCAAGATACTTCTCAACAATCTCAGGAACCGCATCATAGAATTTATTTGATGCTTCACGAGACTGGAAGTAAATATCATCATTCTGAGCAGTACCTCTTGTAACCGGATTTTCTGGATTTAATGCTCTTTCACGGAATTCTTTCAAAGCTTTTTGATCAATAAGCGGAATAAGGTCTTCCTGACTCATTTCCTCTACTTTTTGTATTTCGTGAGAAGTACGGAATCCATCAAAGATATTCATGAATGGAATACGAGCTTCAAGAGTTGCCAAATGAGGAACAGCCGAAAGGTCCATTACTTCTTGTACCGAACCTGAGAAGAACATCGCAAATCCTGTCTGACGAGCAGCCATCACATCCTGGTGGTCACCAAAGATAGACAACGCCTGAGCAGCCAAAGCACGAGCCGAAACGTGGAATACACTTGGCAAAAGCTCTCCCGCAATCTTATACATATTAGGTATCATCAACAACAAACCTTGTGATGCTGTATATGTAGTTGTCAACGCACCTGCTTGCAACGAGCCATGAAGTGCACCTGCAGCACCAGCTTCAGATTGCATTTCTTGCACTCTCAATATTTCGCCGAATATGTTTTTACGTCCGGCTGCAGCCCACTCATCAACATATTCTGCCATTGTTGATGATGGTGTGATCGGATATATCGAAGCCACTTCGCTGAACATATAAGATATATGTGCAGCTGCTTGATTTCCATCACATGTAAGGAATTTTTTTTGTTTAGCCATACTTCTGTAATAGTTGATTATCTTTTTTTAGTTTACATTATTATTTTACCTCAAAACACCGATGATAAGTATTTAATTACTTATCCTTTTTTACTATATTTATTGTATAGTTATTTCCTTTCTAATATAAAAAACCAAACATCCATAAAGGAATTACATTTTGCTCACCCGTTTCCAGATTTCCAACAGCATAAAGTATTTCAGTTTTATTTTTGCCTCTCGACCTATTTCCTTCAATCTTAAATTTGTATACCTCATCATTATTCTCGACTATAAACTGTCCGCTTTTCAGGCCTTTTTTCAGTTTACTATCACTATGATGTATCTGGTTATAAAAAAATGTCTCTCGAAGAGCCTGATCCGAAACTGATGATATTTTAAGGGGAAACATCAGGTTGGTATTATGCATATAAACCAGATCGGGTTTCTTAGGGAACTCTTCTCCTTCCCTATATAACATATTTATCAAACGGGCACTGCGTAAATATTCTAAATAGTTTGTAACTGTAGCCCTTGATATCTCGCAGTCTATACTAAGCTGACTTATATTGGGTTTACCCGGCGAAGATAGAGATAGCAGATACAATAGCTTTCTTAATTTAGGCAAATATGTAAGCTCTATTTGCCTAATAGCTAGAACATCTACCTCTAGCATCATGTTTACCGTTTTAAGTAAATTTTCTGAAAAATTCCGTTTTTCTAAGAAAAACGGATAATATCCATGATGCATATATGACCATAAATGGTCTAATGGTCTAACTTCAGCACATATACTTGCTGCTATTTTCTGATGATTCTGTACTATATCGTCTAACGAATATGCCGGAAAATTCTTTCCATGAAGAATATTAAGAAATTCTCTGAAAGAAAATCCCCTTAGATTATAAGCATTTACAATGGATGATATCTCTGTATCTTCACTCAACTTCATTAAAGTTGATCCGGCAAACACGATCTTCAATTGAGGAAACAATTCGTAACACTCACGCAATTCTTGCGACCAGTTTGGGTATTTATATACTTGATCGAGCAATAAAGTACGCCCTCCTCGTTCTACAAACTCCTGAGCAAAACTTGTAATAGTTCTAACTGTGAAATAGAATTGGTTCATATTTATATACAAACAATCCCTTCTATCCAGATTGAAAGATTCTTTCGCATATTGTAGAAGAAAAGTTGTTTTGCCTACGCCTCTGGTACCCTTGATTCCTATCAATCGCTGAGACCAGTCTATCTGTTTCATCAGCAATCTGGGGATAACCCCTTCAAGATGTTCTACTAAATACCTATGTGTCCGAAAGAATGATTCCACTTGTTAGATTTTATTAATTACAGTAAATACTATTGTTAATAAACAATAAATACATCTGCGTCATTAAAGCTGACGAAGTTACTTTTTTTTTACGTCATTGCAAAGTCCAGATAGCAATTTTAATCATTTTTTATCAAAAAAAGAATCGAAAAGATTAAAACATAAGGTCATAACTTACACAAAAAGCAGTTATAACCAGTATTATCAAATAAAACTATATATCATCGAGATTACTTATATTTTACTATTTATAATATCTCTTATATAGTTTATCATATTCAGGTGTATCTTTAATTCTTCTTATCCACACGTTCAACGAATCTAATAATATGGGAGACTGACTATTTACAGCCCATGCTTCCAAATGTGTAAATCCTATCAATGTAGAATGATCTATTTCGGGTAATGACTGCGCTACACGTGATGCTATTTTCTCATCACATACCGCATAGTCGATTTCCTTTGCTGCAACTTTCATTATTAATTGCTCGCTGCCATATATAGAGTCTTCTTTTATAAATATAGTATCTCCTATTTCATGCGATAGATTACGTATGCGCAATATTGCAGGAGAGTTAGCTGGTACATATAGTGTTTTTTTAGCCAGATTCAAATGACTCCTTAATGGTTCTATCTCATCATTATATGTTTTTTTCCGTTGCACAAGCACCTGGCGGTTTTGAGCCACAGGATCAGTAAAGCTTAAACTGTCGCGCATTTCCGATGTTATTGGAATATTGCGTGCCAGAATATCATATTTACCAGCTTTTAAACCTTCTATACTTTTATTTAAACCAGCTTCTAATTGAACCTCAATTTTGAATGGAACTTGAAGTTGAAGCAATTGAATCAGATCGTGGTTAAATCCGGCTAATGTATCTCCTGAAACGAAATAGCCTACTGAGTTATAGTCTGTAACAATATTCAATACCGCTGATGCCTCTATCTGTGGATAGTCTCGTGTTTGGTCTGGTCTCTTATCTATCGTAAGTAAAATCCACGATAGAGCTAAAACCACAACTGCTACCAGAAATATTATATATACTTTTTTCTTCAACATGGACTAATTAATTATTAAATTGCCATGAAATTCCTAGCTTTAGAATCCGGGGATTAACCGGGTAACGATAGAGAGAGAAAGATTCACCATTAAACATTTCATTTGTTATATTATACATCATAACATAGAAACGTGTATACTTCAAATGCAAGTTAAGATAAGCTGTTGTTACAGGGAAATCACCTAGTTTTCTGTCATTCTGATTATAGAATTGCATTGTAAGGGGATCATACCCCTGCATATAGTAAGAGCTGTGATAGTGCGCATCCGCACCCAATTGTATAGTCAGTACTTTCGATATTTTCGTGGTTAAATACAAATTAGTATATACACTTAATTGAGGCAAAGGGAGGACCTTTTCGTTATCAGTATATTGATATACAATCTGATTATCCCAATTTAGTATACCTGCTCTCAATTTTTGGTCTAAACGTAATGCCATCACTTTGGCACTTCCCTGACGAGGGCGCTTGCCTATATAATCAGGAGAGGTTACATCTTCATTCCTGTCATAGAAATAATAGGTATAATTATCTATATTTTCTACCCCCCCACTAATCTTGGTTTGCGAAAAAGATAACTCCGGAAAACTGATCTCACCACCTATATACCAACGCCTTGTAGCTTTCAGATCATATTGCCAGTTCCAATATTTAGACGAAAAGTTATTTTCAAAGAAACTTGGCGATATATTCTTAATATACGCATTTGCTTTAGCTGATACACTCTTTCCGAAAAGATTAATCATTGTAGTAATTTCCCCCTCCAGACGATAATCCTCATTAAGCAAATCTTTCTGAGCTGAAGCCCTATATTTCAAATATTTACCCTTTTCTTTCGATAAGACCCCTCCAATAAAAAGTGCATCATCACTTTTCCTTTCATGAAGCCCCGGAAGTTCTCCCGGTATAGAATATCTACGCATATCATATTCGATAAAGGCTGTCAGACCAAACTTTGTCCAACTCCGAAACCCCTCATTCATAGCTAATGCCAATGTATTCTTAAACGAATAATAGGACATATAATCATCCAGGGCTCCAAAATATTTAGATCCGACTTCCGAATCTAGCTCTACAGTATTCTGTCCATCAACAACCTTATAATAAGGAAAATACAGAGAGTCCAAATCATTATAACTAGATCTCACAACCCTACGCTGATCTGAATAGTTAGTCGTAAAAATAGCACTAGCTAATGGTACATAGTTATCCTTCTTCCGCCAAGCCATAGTGCTATCATTTACTGCATACTGTTCCTGATCATTACCCAAATCATAGCGATTAGTTACATAGAAATGACGTCCACGCAGCCTATTGTTTATGCCCTTCATCTGAGTAGGAATATCTTTTGTATTCCCGCTATAACCGGCAAGAGCATCCGAACCAGGATTAGTTATGTACAGGAAATCTGTAATTCCACCATTCTCTAATATTGTACGATTGCTATTTCGTGCATATGCATGCATCTTATATTTATCGCCAATATAACTGGCATAAAAATCATAACTTATCTGTTTATTCGATTGGTTATAATAAAACCCACGTGAATAAATATAATCAAAATCGAAACCGAAATTCAGCTTTTTGTTCGGATTCATTGATAACTCACCCTGAAAGCGATTTTCAGCATTTTCACCACCACCTCCACTCTGATATTTCACGTTTGAGTATGGAATTTTAGTATTCACAAAATAGTGGTCTTCCGGCCCCTTTCTCCATAAATACAAGGCATCCTGAAAGACAAATCGTGATGGTTCCGGACGATCGAAAAATATCTTGGATTGAGCAGGTGAGCCAATATTTCCCAAATATCCCATCGCTACACTCTGTCCGTCAACAAGCATACTCTGATGAAAATTCAATACAACTGTATCTCTTGGCACAAAAATCCATTCTCCCAAACGTGGAGTTATCTTCCACACATATATGGAAGGGGTAGCGACTTTTGCTGTATCTAACAAATGATCATGTTCATCATCATGCAAAGTATCTGCATCATAACTATGCTCCTCAGTCTGAGAAGAGTCAACATTCTTATTCTGAGCATTTACAGCAAAAAAAGCCGTAAACAGGATAAGTATTGTTAATGTATATTTTTTCATCGGTGCAAACTTACACAAAAAATGAAAAATGAGAAGTTAATGTTTCTATAAAAACAGTAGTATATACCTATTTATTATCTCAAAACACACTTTTATTTAAATCACTCCCTTAGTTGATGGCAGTTCATAATTAAAGATATCTCTCTTCTTTGCCATTTTCAAGGCACGTGAAAAAGCTTTAAAAATACCTTCTATTTTGTGATGTTCGTTCTCTCCTTCTGCTTTTACATTCAAATTCATTTTTGCCGAATCGCTCAGCGATTTAAAGAAATGCAAAAACATCTCGGTAGGCATATCCCCTACCTTTTCGCGACGGAATTCAGCATCCCAAACTAACCATGGACGCCCTCCAAAATCAAGAGCCACTGCGCACAAGCAGTCGTCCATTGGTAAGCTATAGCCGTAACGTTCAATTCCCCGTTTATTTCCTAAAGCTAAATACAGGGCTTCACCTAATGCCAATCCGGTATCTTCTATTGTGTGATGTTCGTCCACATTAAGATCTCCTTTCACCTTTACTGTAAGGTCCATACCCGAATGTTTTCCTATTTGGTCAAGCATATGATCAAAAAAGCCTAAGCCAGTAGATATATCGCAATGTCCTTTCCCATCCAGATTAAGACTAATATAAATATCTGTTTCCTTTGTTGCACGCTTTACTTCGGCTTTTCGTTCCCCCGCAAATAAGTATTCGCTAATCTTATCCCAATCAGTAGTCTGCAAGGCACAATAAGTTTTTAGCTCTGATGGTATTTCAATATCCTCACGAAGAAAAATAGCTTTGCTTCCCAAATTTTTAGCAAGCTCTACATCGGTCAACCTGTCGCCTATTACAAAAGAATGTTCCAAATCATATTCTCCTGACATATATTTCCCCAACAAGCCAGTACGAGGCTTCCGGGTAGGAGCATTATCTTCCGGAAAGCTTTTATCAATAAGTATATCATCAAAAGTTACACCTTCACCTTCCAACGTTTTCAACATCTTATTATGTGCCGGCCAAAACGTATCCTCAGGAAATGATGATGTTCCCAAACCATCCTGATTGGTGACCATAACAAACTCAAAATCAAGATTCTTCTTAATAAAATACAGATTACGTATAACCTTAGGATAGAATTCCAGCTTTTCCAGGCTATCAAGTTGGTAATCAACCGGCGGTTCAATAACTATAGTCCCATCCCTATCAATAAATAAAGCTCGTTTTTTCATTTATATATTTTATTTCAATTTTACTTCTGTATATACTATTTATAAAAAAGTGGCAACCAACGGTCAACGGAGCGAAACGTAGTCAAATGTGACACATTTTCAATTGTTTTTTGTTGTCACTTTTTCTCTTGTAACTCGTAACAGCCAATCGGGCAAAGTAACTTGTAACTAACAATATATAGATAAAGTTACTGCCACTTCTTCCTTATCAATCTGTAATAACCCCTCTCCGTTCCAGATCATATCGGAAATAAGATTTATCCCCTATAGCCGCTTTTTCAGAATAATAAAAAACGCCACCTATCCATATGAAAAGAGAAGGCTTCTCCCCATAAGAAATTCGTCCTACAATTGCATAAGTTTTATTATCTGCCCAGATAGCAGCTTCTGCAAATTCGCTTGATCCAAGCCAAAGTACCATTACTTTTTTTTGCGACTTCCTATTCGTTAAATAAATTTCCTGACAGTCGTCTCCTCCATCACAATACCATTTACCACCTTCCTCATAAACATAAGATGTCTCTCTTACATTCAAATAATATTTCTTATTAGGCGAATAGTCATATAACATAGGTACATATATACCATCATATACCTTATCATATTTCTTATAGTGGAGAGATAATGTATCTTCTTCAAAAGGCTTATCATAAAGTTCTATTCGAACTTCGGAATATGGCGATCTCTGATAAAAATCAGAAATATCTGCTTTATAATAATTCAACCACTGATTTAAGACTGGTTTCAACTTCTTAACAAGAGGTTTCGGGATAGCCCCTTCACCCTGTGATATACTATCAAACTGAGCTGCACAATTACCTATTAGTAAAGTAAATAAGAATAATAAAATCAACCGCATCAATATATATCTTTAATCTATAATAATTCCACGCGATTTCATTTCCACCATACCATAAGATTCTTCTTTACCATACTCTTTCCTAAGAATATATTTATCACAGATATCCTTTTTCAAATCATATATTTCTAAGAGATACATTCCCGGAGCATCAATAGAATCGTATCCTACAAGAGCAAATGTATCATTATCTACCCAGAAAATAGCATCAGCAAATTGGCTGATACCCCGGAAAGAAATCATCACTTTAGACTTTCCCTTTCTGTCAAATAAATACAACTGCTGACTATCATCCGACCCCCTGAAATAATACTTGCCATCTTCCTCCAAGCCTACATATAATGAGGCAAAATGATTTACATATTTCGATTTATCGGGCGAATAATCGAACAATATAGGATTATAGACATCATCTTCGGGCTGAAACGTTCCATAATAAGGATACGTTGTATCGGTTTTCATAGCCTCAATATGCAAAGTCCTCCGTGTATAATGTCTGAAATCGTTTATGTCCAGATCATAATACTTTAGCCATTTATCAATATGAGGTTTTATCTCATTTGCATACACCTCATCTATTTTCACAGTATCCATTACTATTGTAAGAGTATCACCCAGTTCTATTTGTCCAATAATAGAATCATTATTTTGAGCCGGCTGTCCATCTTTCGATTCTTTACCCGAATTACAATTATATAAAAAGAGAAGCGCAAGAGTACAAATAATCAATTTCATTCCTAAAGCCTATGTAAAGTTTCTATCAATATTTTATTTTCTTCTTCTGTACCAACAGTTATACGCAGGCATCCTCCACATAAGGATACAGAGTTGCGATTTCGGACTATTACTCCCTTATCTGCCAATTGTTTATATATCCTGTTAGCATCCTCCACTTTTACTAATATAAAGTTAGCGTCGGTAGGATAAATTTTCTCAACCAAAACTAACTTAGATAACTCATCTATCAAATAATCGCGTCCATTTAGTAACGATGCTACCCATTGCTTTCTTAACTCCAATTTGTCGAGTTCTCCATTTACAAAATTTTGTGTGAGAATATTCACATTGTAAGGATATTTCACCTTATTGAATAACTTTATTATTTCAGGAGAAGCAAAAGCCATTCCAAGCCGCACGGCTGCTAATCCCCAGGCTTTTGAGAATGTTTGAAGAACTACAAGGTTCGGATACTTATCCAATGAATTAATCCAACTCTCTTCAGACGAAAAATCCACATAAGCCTCATCTACAATTACAATTCCTGTAAAAGTATTCAATATCGTTTCTATTTCTGTCCTATTCAGTAAATTTCCTGTAGGATTGTTGGGTGAGCATAAAAATATCAACTTTGTCTTTTCATCTGCTTTTGCCAAAAGTTTTTCAGCATCCAACTGAAAATTTTCATCCAGAAGTACCTTCCTATATTCTATATCATTTACATCTGCACAAACCTGATACATTCCATAGGTAGGATCTATTGCTACAATATTGTCGATACGCGGCTCGCAAAAAACACGGATCACCAAATCAATTGGTTCGTCGCTACCATTTCCTAAAAAAATATTCTCTGCGTGAATATTTTTAATTTTTCCGATTTTTTCTTTCAATGCCCATTGCAGAGGATCAGGATAACGATTGTATTTATCATTTAAAGGATTTTCATTTGCATCAAGGTAAACAGATGCTTCACCCTTAAATTCATCACGAGCAGAAGAATATGGCTTCATATTCCATACATTCTTGCGTACTAACTGTTGTAAATCCATATATTAAGTTATTGTTTATTATCTATTATATCAATCAAAAGGTCAGTGTAATTGTCTTTTAGAGGCAAATCATAATTAATAAATAATGTATTTCTTTTTGCCAACACTTTTTCTTCTGTCTTAGGGTTATAACTTTCTTTTTCTGTTATCTTCCAATAAAAGCCAACCCCTCTTTTTTGCCACGCAGGCAAATCATTAAAATTTATACCATACGAAAATAAAAGTTCGTTTTTGTCAGCAATACTCACACCTTCTATTCTCTTGGTAGCTTCTCTTTCTGTAAAACCTTCCTGTCTTAATTTCCAATAACAATGGGCATTGAGAGCATTACGATGAGCATCTTCATTCCTCCATCTGAAATAATCTAAAACCCTGTTTATACTTGGCAACTCGGATATCCGGCAATCGAATGCAGCAACGCCTCCTAAAAGTGTAGAAAATTTAGCGCTTGCCTCTCCTGCCAAAATAGAATTTAATTTTCTTGTCTTTCGCGAAAACGACTTCTCTTCATGATCAAACAAAAGAGATATCTCATCGCTTTGGGTGTATCCATATACAACCTTAAAGCCACAATTCATCAAATGCTTTGTTGTCTCTACCATATAGTCACGAAATTTGACATCGAAAGGAGCTTCAAATGGATACTTCTCTTTGGTCAATTTAGTAAAGCCTCTCCCATCAATACGAGCAACGATATACATTTCGGGCAATACACATAAATCATGAGCTGTCTCATATACCCGCATTTTTTTATCTAAATCATCAAATTTCATTACTCCATTCCTTTATTATAAACTCTCCTTTATTTAGCTCCACATAATATAACTCACCAAAGCCCTCATCCAAAGAAGGAAGTTCCAACTTGTTATATGTTGCCCTCACTCCAATTTCAGGAATTCGCTCTTTTCCTATACGGTTGTTATTCCTTTCTATAGCCTCTTCTATTTTTGATTGAAAATAGTAACCAATGAGTTTATATTTTGCTTGCTTAATTTTTGCTATATATCCAGCTCTATCTATTATGGCTGGATTGGTATTATCTATAACAAATTTCTGATTTGTCTCTATACAAAGATCTATAAATCGTGATTCTCTATACCTGGTCTTCAGTAGATCCAAAGATATATGTACATGGGTTCGAAAAAAGTTTTTCTTATAAAAAGAGCTTTTTCCCGTTGCCTGTATACCACAAAATAGAATAGCTTCCATTCTTAATAAATAATAGCTGCAATAGATAAAACATTATTGCAGCTATTTTATTTTTCTACTAATGTTTTATAATTCAATTTTCACACCTAACAACTTATAAAACTCCTTCAATATAGCAGGATGGCCCGGCCATGCAGGAGAGGTGGTTAGGTTTCCGTCTGTAATTGCTTCTGTTGCCGGTATATCTTTATAGTTGCCTCCTGCTAAAGTTACCTCCGGTCCTACAGCAACATAGCAAGTAAGTGTCCTGCCTTTTACCACATTTGCAGCTGTCAGTATTTGAATACCATGACAAATAGCTGCTACAGGCAGATTTTTTTCAAAGAAATACTGTGTATACTCTATTACTTTCGGATCGAGACGAATATATTCCGGAGCTCTCCCCCCTGTTATATACAATCCGGCATAATCTTCAAGCTTCACACTATCAAAACTCTTATTCAATGTAAAGTTATGCCCTCTCAACTCTACATATGTCTGAAAACCGACAAAATCATGTATTGCAGTAGCGACAGTATCTCCGGCCTTCTTACCCGGACAAACTACATCTACATAGAAACCAACACTGCAAAGAGCTTGATAAGGCACCATCAATTCGTAGTCCTCAACAAAATCACCTGCCAACATTAAAATTCTTTTCGCCATAATTAAACAGATTTAGATATTTGACAATTATTATACGAGGCTTTAAGTTGTACTTAAAGTCTTAAATTTAACAACAATTGTTAATCTACGCCTGTTTTATTGGTTAAAAAATTATTAACTCGATGCTTTTTCGTATGTTGTCACCACAAATATAATCAGAGGTTCGTTGCCCGTATTAATAATAGAATGATAGTTATTATCTCCTTGTATAGATGTAACATTTCCTTTTTTCAGATCGAACTTACGGGTAATCTGGTCTGCTTCTATCCTCTCTATGTATTCACCTTGTCCGTGAACAATAACATATAATTCCTGCTCTTTTTTGCTGCCATGTTCGTGAAAGCCAGCCTGATCACCTTCGTTCAACAAGACCATATATGTCCCGATACGGTTATTCACCAACTCTCCTTTTTCGAATATAGAAAGCATATAAACAACTCCATTGCCATCGTACATTGGATCACGCTTTTCCACATCTATGACACCTCTCTGAGGTTTTCCGAAAGGAGTTAATGTTATATCCACATACTTGGATACTTCATCTATAACCTGCTGTTTTTCTATCTCCATTATTTATTTTCTTTATCTAATATAGTTTTCAAATCAACTTTTACTTTATTCTTGTCTGCATTCACATCAGTGATGGTATAAACTCCATCTCCACGACTTTCCAGTATTTGTGATGTCCCATCCTGAATAGATTGTGCATTTTCATTCAGTAAGTAAATTACTGAAGCATTCCCATGACCTGCCGTTTGGCATATCAGATCCAGAGTTTTATGAGGCCCTATAGTAATATCTTTAACCAGCTTGCCTGTCTTTTTATTTATATAGATGGAAAAACCAAGTGTAAATGTTTCTTCCGTACCACTATTATCAATAGCTACATAAGGCAACTGTTCTTCTTTATTACCTAAATTGATAACAGTCATATTCATTACCAATCCCTTTTGTCTGCCCGTTTTTCTTACAAATGTATCAAATGCATCCGACTGTTTACCTTTCGATACTACATTTACTTTCGCATCTTGTATAACTATTCTTAAATTGCCAAAGGGAATAGTATCAGTAGCATCATAGCCCTGTTGCTGCTTGATCATAGCCTGAGTGCGGTCTGCTTCTTTCTTATTATATATATCCTGCAAACTATCCGATACTCTTTTTACTCTGGCTAATTCTTCATCCACCTCGGGAATATCATTACCTGCCTGCTCTTGGCGGTTATTACCACATGATAATACGAAACAAGACAATAGTATGATCACCGATTGAAGTATAATTTTCATAACTTTCAGTCTTAAGGCCTCTCTATAATTTTTTCCATTTCATTATGAGGAATCCCTACTTCCTGAAATTCTTCTCCTATTATCTTATACCCATATTTCTCATAAAAGCCTACCGCAAGCTTACGTGCATGCAATGTGATAACTTCAAATCCCTCTTTTTGCGCCACAAATTCTGCAACAGCAAGCATACTTGTACCCAAGCCAGAATTTTGAATAGTATCGTCCACAGCCATTTGCCGGAGCTTAACTCTCCTCTCATCAACAAGAGACAGTATACAACACGCCACAATTCGCGGTGGACGCGGAGCTGAAAGCACTAATAAAATATCCTTCGCATCTCGCTCCAAATCCTCTTCCGAGAAGGTTAAACCAAGAGGTGCTCTCAATATCTTATGGCGCAATGCAACCATTTCGTCATAAGCCCCACTTTTATACTCTATTATCGATGGAAATATCATTCTTTCAGACGCAAAGTTACTGCATTCTTATGAGCAAAGAGTTCCTCATTCTCTGCCATTATTTCGATAGTAGAGCCTAAGTTCTTTATACCTTCTTTTGTTATCTCCTGAAAAGTAATCTTTTTAATAAAACTATCCAGGTTGACACCACTATATGCTGTAGCATAACCATTAGTAGGCAATGTATGGTTGGTACCGGATGCATAATCCCCTGCACTCTCCGGCGTATAATTACCTAAAAAGACAGAACCTGCATTTATTACCTTATCAGCAATATCCATATAGTCAGCCGTTTCTATGATAAGATGCTCAGGAGCATATTCATTTGTCATATCAACTATTTCCTGATTATCTTTCAATAGTATCAACTTGCTGTTTAGCAAAGCTTTTTCAGCAATTCCCTGTCTTGGCAATTCTTTCAACTGCTTTTCTATTTCCTCTTGAACTTTAGAAATAAAAGATTCACTTGTAGTTGTCAATATGACCTGACTATCAGCACCATGTTCTGCTTGCGACAACAAATCGGCTGCTACAAATGCAGGGTTCGCACTATCATCTGCAATTACCTGCACTTCCGACGGTCCTGCCGGCATATCAATAGCTACATCTCTGAGGCTAACCAGCTGCTTTGCAGCCATCACATACTGATTGCCCGGACCAAATATTTTATAAACTTTCGGAATCCCTGCTCCATAAGCCATTGCTCCTATAGCCTGAATGCCCCCTAATTTAAATATCTTATCCACTCCGGCTACTTTAGCTGCAAATAGTATGGCGGGATGAATCTTCCCTTCCTTATTTGGCGGAGAACAAAGCACAATCTCTTTGCAACCGGCTATTTTTGCAGGAACGGCAAGCATCAATACTGTCGAAAACAATGGTGCTGTTCCTCCAGGCACATAAAGCCCGACTTTTTCTATAGCTACAGCTTTCTGCCAACAGGTAACACCTTTTGTTGTCTCTATCTTCTTTGTTTCGAATAACTGGCTTTTATGAAATACTTCAATATTAGCTTTCGCTTTACGAATGGCATCTCTTAATTCTTCCGAAACTAAAGATTCCGCTTCCTCTATTTCGTCTTTCGATACCATCCAATCTGACAGTTCTACTTTGTCGAATTCAGCAGCATATTCATATACAGCAGCCTCTCCTCTGTTTTTAATGTCAATCAGTATCTCGTTTACTTTATCATAAAGCGGTTTAGCATCAAATGCCGGACGCTTAAGTATAGTCATCCAATCGCCTCGCGACGGGTATTTAATAACTTGCATATCTTTATCTTGTAAATTCTCTTTTCAACAGGCTATATACAACTATATCCGTAAATACATTATCTACCAACAGTTCGCCATCCCTTTCCATTCCTTCAAACTGAAAGCCCAGTTTTTCAGGAATACGGCGGCTTTTATGATTACCCACAGCCACTTTTATCTGCACCCTGTTTATATCCATCTCATTGAATGCATATTCAAGCAACCTATTTACTGATTGTGTAATTATTCCCTTTCCTTGTGCAAACTGAGAAAGCCAGTAACCAATTTCCGTTTTCTTATTCAGAATATCTGTATCCTTAAAACCTATAAGTCCTACAAATTTATCCTGAAACGAAATAGTAAACTGCTTTTCGTCTGTCTGCAAAACATGATTTACAAAACTTGCCGTATCCTCTACTTCCCTTGTAGTATCTACAAATGGAAGCCACTCGCGCATATATTCGCGCTCATCATTCAATGTATTGAATATCTTAAAAATATCATCCACTGAAAGAGGATTCAAAATAATGTCATCAGATACTTTCATCATAATATCATTTTTTCGATAGGTAAAACAATTATTCCTTCTGCGCCAAGAGCTTTCAATCTACTGATAACTTCCCAAAAACGTTTATCGTCAACTACTGATTGCACCGAACACCAACCATCTGTTGCCAGTGGAGTTATTGTAGGGCTACGCATTCCGGGAAGAATATCAATTATTTCATTGAGTTTATCCTGAGGTGCATTCAAAAGTACATATTTTTTGTCAGTTGCTGTTTGTACTGCTTCAATTCTGAAGATTAATTCTTCAAGAATATTTTTCTTTTCCTGCGATAGATTCTTATTAGCGATAAGCAATGCTTCTGATTGCATTATAATCTCCACTTCTTTCAGGCGGTTACTCACAAGCGTTCCTCCGGAACTTACAATATCAAATATAGCATCTGAGAGTCCGATGCTTGGTGATATTTCGACAGAACCGGAAATAATGTGTATTTCAGAATTTATAGATTGTTCTTTCAGATATTGTTTAAGAATATGAGGATATGAAGTAGCTATTTTTTTTCCTTCGAACCATTTTATTCCTTCATATACTTCATCCTTTGGTATCGCCAGGGATAAACGGCATTTACTGAAACCAAGACGTTTAATAATATCCGCAGTTTCATTCTTTTCTACAAACTCGTTTTCTCCGACTACCCCTATATCAGCAACACCTGTTGCTACTGCCTGAGGAATATCATCATCGCGAAGGAATAATAATTCCACAGGAAAACTCTTAGATGGAATCAGTAATGTACGCTTAATATTATTCAGTTTAATCCCTGCTTCTTTCAGAAGCTCCATTGTCTCTTCAAATAATCTACCTTTCGACTGTACTGCAATTCTTAATACCATTTTATATGCTTGTTTTATATTAAAATTCTGACAAAAAAATAAGAGCCTACCTCTACAGGTAAGCTCTTATTATATTTTGCACTCAATCACATCAAAATAAGTTACTCACCGTATGGAAGTAAAATTAAATGATGTAGATGATGTGCGTTATTGTTCATTATTATGGCTTTTGTTACGACAAAAATATACAATATTTATAATAAAACAAACTTTATGCTATATTTTTTTACAATTTATTTTCGTCGGTTGCCATGTCTATCCTTATGCCTTTCTAACATTTTATTTTTAAACATTAAGTCGGCACTCCTGTACTTCTCCACTTTTTCGGCAGGAAGCACTTTATAGAATTTCTTAAAATATTCTATTTGTAATTCAGTTTCTTTTTTTTCTGATTCCAGGTTTAACTGAGTAATCCTCTTATAATCGGCATCCGTTTTGTGCTCTTTCCGCTTCAACGTACGGGTTTCCCTACGTGCGTCTCTGTTTACTTCGAATTTTCTGGTCACAAATTCAGCTTCTAACGGAATGAAAGCTTTAGCTTCCGCTTCTGTCAGATTCAATTCTTGTATAAGGAATGTAGCTTTTTCTCTTTTTATGGCTTCGTAATCAAAATTACCTCTTCCCTGTGGCCTATTCTGAGCATTTGCCGGGAATATAGTATAAGCCAGCAAAAAGAGTATCAGAATACTTTTCAATCTCATATATTAAAACTTTATTAGTAACTAAACATTTCTTTGTATTGTTCATTTATCACCTCGTCTTGTAAAAAAAGATAATAATCTTCTTCATCAGTAGAGGCAATACCCGTAGTACCTACTAATTCGATTGGTTTTTCAGGCGTTTTGTTAAATACCCCGACCGAAAAGAATATACCGAAGGCAACAGCAGCAACCCCTGTCCAAGGCAATACTTTCCTCCATAATGGAACAATCCGGGCCTTCTTTTCTTCTTTTTCCGGAAGTTTGTTCATTATCTGAGCGCTAAAATCCTCGAAATAATTTTCGGGAACTCTGAACGGACTCTTCTTTTTGTCAAAATTATCTAACATGATTGTTATAGTTAAAGTATTATCATCTGTAAATATAGACTAAAAATAGGAGAAAAGGTTTAATCGTCAGTCGATAAAAATTCTTCTATTTTTTTTACAGCATGATGATATGATGCTTTCAGAGCCCCTACAGAGGTTTCCAATATATCCGACATATCTTCATACTTCATTTCATCGAAATATTTCATATTGAATACAATACGTTGTTTTTCGGGCAAAGTCAGAATCGCTTTCTGTAGTTTTAATTGTGCCTCATCCCCATCGAAATAGTCATCACTTTCGAGGCGGGATAAAAGAAATGTGTCTGTATCGTCCATAGATACATTATTTTGTGTACGTTGCCTATTCAAAAATGTAATGGACTCGTTTATAGCAATACGATACAACCATGTAGACAGTTTAGAATCGCCCCTAAAATTGTCAATACTTGTCCATACCTTTATAAACGTATTCTGAAGTACATCGTTTGCATCGTCGTGCCCGAGTACTATTTTTCGTATTTGCCAATAAAGAGACTCACTATATTCCTTTACCAACTCGGCAAAAGCTACCTGTTGCGTCTTCGGATCGTGAAGTCTCCCCAATAAATTATTCTCTATATCTTGTGACATTCACTCTTTTATTTATGATTCGGCTTCGTCTTCTAAGTCCAAATCATCACCAAATTCGGCTTCTTCATCGCCACTACTCTGCCCATTTTCAAACCACTCAATAAAATCGTCCACCTGTGCCTTGTTATTGTTCCACCAATTCAGAGATTCAGGAAAATAAGACACACTTACATAACGACAATATGCATCAAAATGCCCGGAACCTAATATTTCTTCATAAGTAGGAACAAAGAAATACCAAAGTAACCCGCTCTGACTATCATTCTGCATCTGTCCCAAAGTAAAGAAAATCATCTTCGAAGCTTCTACAAAATAATTATATTGAGTTTTCGCATTCACATTGAAAGGCTTTTTAGTCTGCAGAACATCGTAAATTTGTTTTCTGTCTACACCTTCCTCTGGTGTCAGCCTTGCTGAATCACCATTGTGATTGGCATTCAGTATATCCATCATTTCACCAAATGCATCTTTCGAGCGTTCTGTATTTGGTTCCAATAGTAAAAAGAAATGAAACGAATAAAAGCTTTGCACCCACCGCCCTAAATCGTTCAATGCATAAGCATATAACAAGAATGCGCTAGGGTGTGTGGCATCCAGTTCAATTGCTTTCCGCAAATGCTGCACTGCCATTTTATTGTTTTTATTATTGAAGTAGCATAATCCCAGATTAAAATGCAGGAGATACTCATCCCCACATTTCTCCAATGCTTCGGTTAAAGTCTGTATAGCCTCATTCATCTTATCCTGATTTGCTAAAGCTGTACCCTTCACTATATATGCATCCATCAACAATGGCTGGAAATTGGCAGATATTACCCTTGTACTAAATTTTATAGAGTTATTATATTCTTTCAGTTGAAGGTATGATAAAGACATCTCATAAACTGCCGACATAGATGTAGGGTTTACTTTCAATGCTTCCTCGTAGCATGCAATAGCATCCTTATAGCGACCTTTATCGTGTAAACTAACTCCTTGGCGAATCAATTTTTCGGAAGACGATTGTGCTTTAATTGATAAGGTTGTGAACAATAAGAAAAGTATGATTAAACAGTTCTTCATCTAATATTATTATTTTTTGAAAATACAAAAGTAAGAAAATACTTCAAGATAGATATTTCTATTCAGATTCTTTGACATTTTTAGAAGCAGAAAGTTTAATATCAGCCAGCAACGAACACTCTCCATCTATAGTAAATATGATTATTGTATCATTTCATACATTCTATTTCGTTATTAAATAATATATTGCGGAGTAAACTTCTATAGCATATTGCTCGTTTATATAATGATATGATTTTATTTTTATCTCAAACAGGCTCTTAGCATATTACAAAATAATATGAATAATTTTATTAACTTTGCTTTTTGACATATTTTTAAACAATCACTATAAAAAAGCTATAAACACAAAATGAAAAGTACAACTTTTGACATAGATATGATTCGCAACTTCTACAAAACATTTCCAATGAAAGTAGACAATGCGAAAAAAAATCTAAATCGCCCCCTTACTTTGAGTGAGAAAATACTTTATGCACATCTGTCGCAAGGAGAAGAAATAAAAAATTACGTGAGAGCAACCGATTATGTAAATTTCTCTCCCGACCGCGTTGCTATGCAGGATGCCACAGCACAGATGGCATTACTGCAGTTGATGAATTCAGGGCGTACAAAAGTTGCAGTACCATCTACTGTTCATTGTGATCACCTAATCCAGGCATACAAGTCGGCTAAAGAAGACCTGAATACAGCCGAAATTACCAATAAAGAAGTATATGACTTCTTAAGTGCTGTATCCAATAAATTCGGAATCGGATTCTGGAAACCGGGGGCAGGTATTATTCATCAGGTTGTGCTCGAAAATTATGCATTTCCGGGAGGGATGATGATAGGAACAGACTCGCACACTCCTAATGCCGGAGGGCTAGGAATGGTAGCAATAGGTGTAGGAGGTGCTGATGCTGTAGACGTAATGGCAGGAATGCCCTGGGAGCTAAAGATGCCTAAACTAATAGGTGTAAAACTAACCGGAAAATTATCAGGATGGGCTTCTTCTAAAGATGTAATACTGAAACTGGCAGGCATACTCACTGTAAAAGGTGGAACCAATGCTATTATAGAATACTTTGGCGAAGGGACAGCTTCGTTATCTGCTACAGGTAAGGCTACAATCTGCAATATGGGAGCAGAAGTTGGAGCTACGTCTTCGATATTCCCTTACGATACAAAGTCTTCTGAATATTTAAAGATTACAGGCAGAGCCGATGTTGCCGAACTAGCTGACGGAATATCTCAATATTTGCAACCGGACAAAGAAGTAGTAAACAATCCTGATAAATATTTTGACCAAATCATAGAAATTGACCTCTCTACTTTAGAACCATATGTAAATGGGCCTTTTACTCCCGACGCCGCTCACCCAATATCTGAATTTGCTAAAATAGTAAAAGAAAAAGGCTATCCTCAGCAAATGGAGGTAGGACTTATAGGTTCGTGTACGAACTCTTCTTACGAAGATTTATCGCGAGCAGTATCGATAGTGAAAGACGCGAAAGATCAGCACATAAAAGTAAAGGCTCAGTTTATAATAAATCCAGGATCAGAGCAAGTACGCTATACAGCCGAAAGAGATGGTATACTTCCAATTTTCGAAGAGGTTGGCGCAACTATTATGGCTAATGCCTGTGGGCCTTGCATCGGTCAATGGAAGCGGGAATCGGAAAATCCGGAACGTCCAAATTCGATAGTCACATCTTTCAATCGCAATTTTGCTAAAAGAAATGATGGCAATCCGAATACCCATGCTTTTGTAACCTCTCCCGAAATTGTAGCAGCACTCAGCATAGCCGGGGATCTTTGCTTCAATCCGATGACTGACACACTCGTTAACGAAAAAGGAGAGCAGGTAAAACTACAAGAACCTCAGGGATACGAACTTCCTCCAAAAGGATATAGTATGGAAGATTCTGGTTATGTTGCTCCATCCGAAGATGGCTCAAACATCGAAATAAAGATAGCAGCAGACTCGCAACGTTTACAAGAACTAAAACCTTTCGCCGCATGGAATGGCAAAGATATTATTGAACAACCATTACTTATCAAAGTAAAGGGTAAATGTACCACCGACCATATCTCAATGGCTGGACCATGGCTACGTTTCCGGGGGCATTTGGATAATATTTCAGATAATATGCTGATAGGAGCCGTTAATACTTTTAATGATAAAACGAATGCTGTTCTCGATACTGAAACCAGAGAATATATAGCTGTTCCGGCATTAGCCCGTAAGTTTAAAGCTGAAGGACTAGGTTCGATAGTTGTTGCTGAGGAGAATTATGGAGAAGGTTCTTCCCGCGAACATGCTGCGATGGAACCCCGTTTTTTGAATGTAAAAGCTATTCTTGTTAAATCGTTTGCCCGTATTCACGAAACAAACCTGAAAAAACAAGGGATGCTGGCTCTTACTTTTATCAATAAAGATGATTATGATAAGATTAGAGAAAATGATAAAATAAGCATCATGGGTCTAATTGATTTCAAACCCGGGAAAAATCTTATGATTGAGCTTACTCATAATGATGGGACTAAGGAATCATTTGATGTTGCTCATACTTATAACGAAACCCAGATTGAATGGTTTAAAGCCGGAAGTGCTTTGAATTATATGAAAAGAATATAACCTAAACATTCTTACAACCAATTGAAAACCAAATGCAAATAACAATTGAACCTATAAAAGAGAAAGATTTTGATGCTTTGGCAACATTATTTCTTGAATTTGCAACTTTCGAAAACCTACCCGAGAAAATGAATAACTCAGTAGAGAGGATGAAAAAAGAGAAAGAGTATTTTCGTGGATTTATAGCCCGGGACGAGAACAGTAATATTGCCGGATACGTCAATTATTTTTTTGCATATTATACATGGACAGGTAAGTCTATGTATATGGATGATTTGTATGTCAGAGAAAAATATCGTGGACAAGGGATTGGAACCATGTTAATCAATAAAGTAATAGATCTGGCAAAAAAGGAAAAATGCAATGGTATTCGTTGGCAGGTTTCGAACTGGAATCAGGCAGCCATACATTTTTACGAAAAACTAGGTGCTAAAATCAACAGAGTGGAAATGAATTGTGATCTGGTATTTTAAATACCAAAATCTTTATCTATATAATTAGTTGCAAGTTGCTATGCCCTATGGGCAGTTACGAGTTGCAAGACAGAAAAAGTTACATTGAAAAAGTATACAAAAAGTGTCACTTTTGTCACTTTTTTAAAACCATAACATAGAAAATACTATGGATAGATTGAAAGACAAAGCGATAGTAGATAAGATATCTAATACTGTAAGTTCGACCTGTAATATTGAAAATGACCTATTTCAAAGTTACAATGTGAAACGAGGTTTACGCAACGAAGACCATACGGGAGTAGTTGTAGGACTTACTAAAGTAGGAGATGTAGTAGGATACGACCGGGACGAAAACGGAAATACTTATCCTATTCCGGGCAGACTAATGTATAGAGGGGTAAGCCTTGAAGATATAGTAAGAGGGGCACAGAAAGAAAACAGATTAGGATTCGAAGAGGTTGTTTATTTAATCCTTTCGGGAAATCTTCCTAATAAGTCCGAACTAGATGAATTTTCGGAACTCTTAAGTTGTATGATGGATTTAAATCCAAAAATTGTCATGCATATTTTAGATTTGGGAGGTCAGGATATCATGAATTATCTTTCCAGATGCGTTCTGGAGTTATACACTTTTGATGAAAGACCGGATGATACTTCGCCAGACAACCTTATAAAACAATCGCTGAACCTTATAGCGACTTTCCCTACAATAATAGCTTATGCTCATAATGCATTACGACATAGTCATGGGAAATCGCTACATATAAGACACCCTCAGCCAAACCTTTCACTTGCCGAAAATTTCTTATATCTGATGAAAGGGCAGCACTATACTCCTTTGGATGTAAAGATATTAGACCTCGCACTGATGGTTCATGCTGATCATGGTGGTGGTAATAACTCTACTTTTACAGTACGTGTTACCAGTTCAGCAGGAACAGATACTTATTCAGCTATCGCCGCGGGAATCGGTTCGCTCAAAGGCCCTCTACATGGAGGAGCTAACCTTAAGGTAGTAGATATGCTTAAAAACATCAAACGAAATGTAAAAGACTGGACTAGCATAGAGGAAATAGATAATTATGTATTAAAAATACTAAATAAGGAAGCATATGATAAGACTGGATTGTTTTATGGTATGGGACATGCCATTTATACCATATCCGATCCTCGTACGGTCTTATTAAAAGAGATGGCACGCGATCTGGCAATAGAAAAAGGCAGGGAAGCAGAGTTTAACTTCATGAGCTTACTTGAGGAACGTGCTATTTACAACTTTATGGAAAAGAAGGGTAAAAGCGTCAAAAAACAGGTTTGTGCAAATGTAGACTTCTATTCCGGGTTTGTATATGATATGATAGGCCTACCTCAAGAGATATTTACACCTCTGTTTGCAATGGCACGTATTGTAGGATGGACAGCGCACCGCATCGAAGAATTGAACTTCAGACAAAAACGCATTATTCGTCCGGCATACAAAAATGCAGCAGAGATAAAAGATTATATGCCTTTAGATAAAAGAGAATGAAACAATTGGTCTTAATAGCCGGCGGTGTATACGGAATGCTTGCAGTTATACTAGGTGCATTCGGGGCTCATGCATTCAAGAGAATGTTGACACCTGAAAAGTTGATTAGCTTCGAAACTGGAGTTCAATATCAAATGTATCATGCTATATTACTATTAGTGATTGGTTTTGCCTTATCTTTTGCATCGTCTCTCGAAAAATGGTCGGCTATATGTATTATAACAGGTGTTATTCTATTCTCTTTCAGTATTTACTTCTTGTCGTTTGCTGAATACTGGGGTATAAATCTGCGTTTCCTGGGACCAATAACACCTGTCGGCGGTTTGTTTATGATTACCGGATGGATGTTGTTAATCATACACTTCGTAAAAAGTAAAGTATTGTAATGAAAGATTTATTTGATTTACGTCGCGATTTCACATTGAAATCTTTAGACGAAAAAGATGTGAAGACAAACCCGATAAAGATGTTCGAGCAATGGCTGAATGAGGCTATAGAGGCTGAGGCTTTAGAACCCAATGCTATGAATCTGGCTACAGCAACAACTGATGGCAAGCCTTCCTCCCGGGTTGTTTTACTCAAGCAATTAAAATCGGAAGGATTTGTATTCTTCACTAACTACGATAGCAAAAAGGCAAAACAGATTGATCATAATAAATATTGTGCCTTAAACTTTGTGTGGCACGAACTAGAGAGACAGGTACGTATAGAGGGAATAATTAGTAAAATATCAGCTGCTGAGTCGGACTCTTACTTTGAGATGCGTCCGGCAAAAAGTAAATTGGGTGCCTGGGCATCGCCCCAAAGTCAAGTTATCCCGAACAGAGAGTATCTGGAAGAACTAATGGTCGATTTTGAAATAAGATTTGGAGAAAAAGGCATTTCCCGTCCCAATAATTGGGGTGGATATATTGTAAAACCTCAGCTTATTGAGTTTTGGCAAGGACGCGAAAACCGGCTGCACGACAGGATACAGTATCATCTGATTGACGATAAATGGAAAATAGATAGATTAGCACCTTAAATATATATAAATAGGAAGGTATACTAATAAAATACTATTAAATTTGTCAGTTAATAAATCAGACTCTTTTTACTATATTGAAGCAGGATATTATCCTATGAAGATTGAAAAAACCAATGCGGTCAGGTTACTTGACAAAGCCAAAATAGCATATAAACTTATACCTTACGAGGTAGATGAGTCAAATCTTAGTGCTATACATGTTGCCGAACAGCTAAACGAACCTGTAGAACAATTATTCAAAACATTAGTGTTGAAAGGAGACAAAACAGGATATTTTGTTTGCATAATTCCCGGAGCTAAAGAACTCAACCTGAAACTGGCTGCTAAAGTCTCAGGTAATAAGAATTGTGACATGATTCCAATGAAAGACCTGTTAAATGTTACAGGATATATCCGTGGAGCATGTTCTCCGATAGGTATGAAAAAAGTGTTTCCTTCCTATATAGAAAAATCGTGCCAAAAATTTGATTATATCTATGTAAGTGCAGGAAAGCGCGGATTGCAAATTCAAATAAAGCCAAACGATTTAATACAAATTGTCAATATAAAAACGGAGATACTGACAGATTAAAAAATAAATTTGGAAGTAAATGACTTATAACAATTTCGGAAAAAAGTAGGTTTAAAAATATGTTTAATGACATCACTATTTTTAACATCTTTATTTTGAAAAAGGATATTTTTAGAAGAAATACATATACCTTTGTATGAGATCAAGATAATTTTTCTCCACTACACAGGGAAAATAATGCTAAAAAAATTATTACTAAAATGGCCAAAATAAAAGGATCAGTCGTAGTAAATGAAGAACGCTGCAAAGGATGTAACCTTTGTGTAGTTTCATGCCCATGCGACGTATTAGAGTTACAGCCACGAAACGTAAATCAGAAGGGGTATCACTTTGCCTACATGAAAAACCCCGAAGCTTGTATCGGATGTGCTAATTGCGGATATGTATGCCCAGATGGATGTATAACTGTATACAAGAAGAAGTTTGAATAAGATTCAGGTTATCGTAACTCGTTAAAAAACTCAATCAAAGCTTATGTCAGAAGAAATATTTTTAATGAAAGGAAATGATGCTATTGCTCATGCCGCAATAAGGTATGGAGCGGATGGCTATTTCGGTTATCCAATCACTCCCCAGTCGGAGATAATGGAAACACTAATGAGCGAAGCACCATGGAAAACAACAGGAATGGTTGTGCTTCAAGCAGAGAGCGAAACTGCTTCTATTAATATGGTATACGGAGGTGCCGGATGTGGTAAAGCTGTAATGACTTCATCCTCGAGCCCGGGTATGAGCCTTATGATGGAAGGCGTATCATATATTGCCGCCGGTGAGTTGCCATGCTTACTGGTAAACGTAATGCGTGGTGGTCCCGGATTGGGAACCATACAACCATCTCAAGCAGATTATTTTCAAGCTGTAAAGGGTGGTGGACATGGCGATTATAAACTGATAACATTAGCACCCAGCTCGGTTCAGGAAATGGCAGATTTTGTTACTCTTGGATTTGATCTGGCTTTCAAATACCAAACTCCAGCATTGATACTTACTGATGGGGTTATAGGTCAGATGATGGAAAAAGTAAAGCTTCCGGCATTCAAACCTAGAAGGACAGAAGCCGAAATCAGAGAACAATGCCCTTGGGCAACATTAGGTAAACCTGCAGATAGGAAACCTAATATTATAACTACCCTCGAACTGGATTCGAGTAAGATGGAGGTAAATAATCTTCGCCTCCAAGCAAAATACAGAAAAATTGAGAATGAACTTTGCATGCATCAGGAGATTAATTGTGAAGATGCAGACTATATATTCGTAGCCTTTGGATCGGCTGCCCGCATATGCCAGAAAGCTATGGATCTGGCCAGAGAAAAAGGCATTAAAGTAGGACTTATCCGCCCTATTACCCTATGGCCATTCCCGTCTAAAGAGATTGATAAATACGCAAATAAAATAAAAGGTATACTTACAGTGGAAATGAATGCCGGTCAAATGGTAGAAGATGTTCGTTTAGCTGTAAACGGAAAAGTAAAAGTCGAACATTTCGGTCGTTTAGGAGGAATTGTTCCTACTCCGGTTGAAGTTGTGGAGGCTCTACAAAATAAATTTGGCTGCTAATAAAAGTAGCTGTGTGTTTAATATTCAAAGTAATAAAACTATGAGTACAAATATAATAGACCCTGCAAATCTGGTATATGCAAAGCCTGTATTGATGAACGATGCAGAAATGCATTATTGTCCTGGCTGTTCACATGGTGTTGTACATAAAATAATAGCAGAGCTCATTGAAGAAATGGGGCTTACAGAAAAAACAATAGCAATTGCTCCTGTTGGCTGTGCTGTATTTGCATACAATTATCTGGATGTGGATTGGCAAGAAGCTGCTCACGGACGCGCTCCTGCTGTAGCTACAGCTGTAAAACGCCTGAATCCAGATAAGCTGGTATTTACCTATCAAGGTGATGGAGATTTAGCCGCTATCGGTACGGCTGAAACAATACATGCTGCAAACAGAGGTGAAAATATAGCTATCATCTTTATCAATAATGGTATATATGGTATGACTGGAGGTCAGATGGCTCCTACAACATTGGAGAATATGAAGACTTCTACTACTCCCAACGGACGTGATATTCACGAAAATGGTTATCCTCTAAAAATTACAAACCTTTTGGCTCAACTCGAAGGCGTATGCTTAGCTACACGTCAGAGTGTACATACTGCTGCTGCTGTAAAGAAGGCGAAACGCATGATAAAAAAGGCTTTTGAAAATTCAATGGAAGGAAAAGGAACATCTATTGTCGAGATTGTTTCTACTTGTAGTTCGGGATGGAAAATGACTCCTGCTGCATCTAATGACTGGATGGTAGAAAATATGTTCCCTGCATATCCTTTGGGAGATTTGAAAAACATTTAAACCTAAAAAGTATGACAAAAGAAATAGTAATAGCAGGTTTTGGAGGTCAGGGAGTTTTGTCAATGGGCAAAATATTAGCATACTCAGGACTTATGGAGGATAAGGAAGTTTCGTGGTTCCCTTCCTACGGACCTGAACAACGTGGAGGTACAGCTAATGTAACCGTCATATTAAGCGACAATCCTATTAGTTCTCCCATTGTGAACGAATACGATATAGCTATTATATTAAATCAACCATCTCTCGAAAAATTCGAGCCTTATGTGAAACCCGGTGGTATACTGATATATGATCCAAATGGTTTTCAGAGGCCACCTTCACGAAAAGATATACATATCTACAAAATAGATGCTATTGATACAGCTACTCTGATGCAGAATACAAAAGCTGTAAATATGATTGTCTTGGGAGGATTGTTGAAAGTAGCACCAATGGTACATTTGGAGAATGTAATGTTAGGACTGAAAAAATCATTACCTGAACGCCATCACAAATTGTTACCAATGAATGAACAGGCTATTTTGAAAGGGATGGAGATTATTCAGGAAGTTAGCAAACCAAATTAAAGTTATATATGTTATATAATAAAAGGTCAAAGTCTAAACCAGAACTTTGACCTTTTTATTTTCTAAAAAAGAACTATTTACAAAAATATTCACACTTTTTTGTAACCTAATAAAGTCCATCTTCGTCATATAATAAAACAAATTCAATATTAAGTAATATCAAAAGATTTATGAAAACACTTATTTACACCCTTACAGTAGCGTTCACATTTCTGGCTTTCCATTCTTGTTACTTTAATGCTGTAGAAGGAAATGGCAATATCACCGAGAATACAGTCAGTATATCTGATTATAAGAATATAGAGTTCAGCGGTGGAGCTACACTTATCTACGAACAAAAAACAGATGTAGAACCCTATTTGAAAATAGAGATAGATGAGAACCTCTTCCCCATCCTTAAAATCGGGGTCAATGATAGTACCCTGTCTATAGAGAATAAAGAGAATATAAGAGCAACAAAGTATGTTATTTATACCAACTCTTCAAAACTAGCTAAAATTGGAGCTAGCGGTTCACTCAAAGCTCACCTTAAAGGTAGACTAGAAACTGACAAATTAGATTTGGCTGTATCCGGCAGTGGTAACATCATAGCTGATAGCCTTATATGCAACACTGTCATATCTCGTGTTTCTGGATCAGGAAACATCATCCTAACAGGTAAAACAAACACATTCGAAAGCCATGTCTCAGGTAGTGGAAAAACTGATGCCATTAATCTTCTGGCCGATAATGTAACTTGTAGTCTATCTGGCAGTGGAGACTTTACTGTACATGCCGAAAAAACTCTAAACGTACAAGTATCCGGAAGTGGTAAAGTCAACTATAAAGGGGATCCTCAAATATCGCAATCAATTTCAGGATCAGGAAAAATAAACAAAATAGACTAATTATAAAGATAAAGAGGCTGTTAAAAAACAGCCTCTTCGTTTATATCAACGGGTAAATACCCTATACTCCCAAGCTTTTAATGTTTTCGGTAACTGCCCTACAATCTTTCCTGTAAAATAATCGGTATAATTATCTCTGTTCAAAGCATCATTACTATCATAAGTTATGGTCTTGTTTGACAGATTAAGCATCACCATCAGCTCTTTACCTGCACTTTCTCTCGAATAGATCAATAGCTCTTTACCTCCTGAGGTACTATATTTTCTGAACTTTCCTCCAACGGCTCCTGCTCGAAGAGCCGGATGAGTATGTTTCAATTCGTTTAGTTTCTTATAAAATTTAGTTGTTGCATTCTCTGTCCATGAAGGTACCATATCTTTCTCAAAGAAAGAGAGACGTTTCTTTAACCCTACTTCCTGCCCGGTATAAAGCATTGGCATACCATTCAGTGTGTAAGTCAATACGGCAAAAGCTTCTACCCCTTTTCCATAACGTTCAAACTCTGTTCCATTCCATGAATTTTCATCATGATTAGTAAGAAAGTTCATCTTATATGCATCAGGGCACATTACAGAGTCCAGCTTCTGTATATAAGCATTAATATCTTCTACATTTTTTTCGCCCTTATTTACTGCTGCCATCATATGCATCAACTCCCAAGAGTAATTCGCATCAAAAGCATGATCTAATAAGTCATACTCTTCCGACTCTGCTAACATAAACATAGGCTTAACACCATCTAAAGCCTTACGAGTATCATTCCAGAAATCGGTTGGAACCTCATGCGCCATGTCACAACGATAACCATCAATATCAAAATCTGTAATCCAGTATTTCATTGCATCAGTCATAGCTGCACGCATTTCCTGATTGTCATAGTTCAGTTCATAAGTATCTGTCCAGTCGTAAGGGCTTTTAGGATTACCCGCATCATCTCTTACATACCAGTCCGGATGCTCTGTTAACCATACATTATCACAACCTGTATGATTAGCAACCCAGTCTAAAATAACTTTGAATCCCATTTCATGAGCTTTATCTACAAGGCGTTTAAAATCCTCTTTCGTTCCAAACTCCGGATTAACTGCAGTATAATCCTTTACTGCATAATAGCTACCCAATGTGCCCTTTCTGTTTTTCTCCGAAATAGGATGGATAGGCATAAACCAAAGCACATCCACTCCCAGTTCTTTTAAGCGAGGCAGGTGAGCCTCGAATGCAGCAAAAGTTCCTTCTTTGGTATATTGTCTTACATTCACCTCATAAATAACAGCATTCCGTGTCCAGTCCAGATGCTGAACTGTACATTTTTCTTCCGGTTCCGAACTTGTCGCCTGCTTCCTTTCGCCACCACAAGAATAGCCCAATAAGGCTATAAAAATGGCAAACAGCAATACTTTATTTCTCATAAGCTTATATTATATAATTATAAATTTATTCCACATTTTCAGGTCTCAACTCACCTTTCGCATCTTTTACAAAAGCAACCGAAATAGATGCTAACAACATAGACACACCTGCAACAACCAGCATCATAATGGAACTGCCTCCTGCTACATATTTCAACAATAAACCTCCTGTCAACCCTGCTACAATCTGAGGTATTGTTATAGTTGCATTAAAGATTCCCATATATACTCCCATTTTACTGGCAGGAAGAGCAGCTGATAATATAGCATATGGCATAGCCAAAATACCGGCCCATGCAATTCCGACTCCAAGCATTGATATCAACAACATATCTTTATTATCGAAGAAGAACATAGAAATAAGCCCTAGAGCCCCCATCAATAACGCCAGAGAATATACTTTTTTGCGGCCAACCTTATCGGCGATCTTAGCCATAAAGATAGAAAATACAACCGCAAATATACCATATGCCCCACTCAAGACACCATTCCAGTTTCCTGCTTCGTTATATGCAGGTGATAACGGATCTTTTGTATTCCATACATTTTCAGCTATTCCATCTGTTGCATATACCCACATAAGGAACAAAGCAAACCATGAAAAGAACTGAACAACCCCTAATTGTAACATTGTTTTAGGTGTACTCTTCAATATCTCAATAAAAGATTTCTTCTCCTTATCTGCTGCCGTTATATTATTATATTCTTCATATTCTTTCGGAGGATATTCCCGCACTCTGAAACAGGTCCATAATACGGTCAACAATAGGGCGCCTCCACCAAAATAGAAAGCCCATATCACAGAAGGCGGAACCATCTCTCCATCAATAGGAATATTACGGATACCTATATAGGTCAGAACAAACGGAAGGAACGATCCTACAACAGCCCCTACATTCGTAAGGAAGCTCTGCATAGAATATCCCTGATTTCGCTGCTTATCATTCACCATATCACCAACTAGGGAACGGAACGGCTGCATAGACACATTGAAAGCACAGTCCATAAACAACAACATCCCTGCACCAAACAAAACAGGTGGCAAAATATGTGCTACAATTTCGGAATTAGGCATAAAGAACATTGCAATAGCAGATACTATAGCACCTCCCAATATAAAAGGAATACGACGTCCTAATCTAGTCCATGTACGGTCACTCGACATACCGATAATTGGCTGTACAATAAGGCCTGCTATAGGAGCAGCCAACCAAAACAATGGTAAATGATGTGGATCGGCACCCAATGCCGATAAGATACGGCTTGTCTGCGAACTTTGAAGCGAATAACCTATTTGAATGCCAAGAAATCCAAAACTAAGATTCCATATTTGCCAAAAAGAGAGTGTTGGTTTTTGTTTCATGGTGATTTATATGATTTTTTAAAGTCTTTGACCTATAATTAAAAAGTGACACTCACACGAAAGCTACATCACTCATTACCAACTCCTTTATTACAAAAGGTGACAAAAGTGACACTTTTTATACATTTTTTTATTGTAACTTTTTCTCTATTTAAATCAGTACACTTGTATACTAATAATTAGTAAACTTAATATCTAGCTCTATATAGATAAAGTTATATTCTCAATATATATTTTAATTGCCAGTCCCCAGCTCTCGGGTAGTCTGCCTTGCAATTAATGAAGTTTTTATTATCCTATTCTTTCTCGATGTATTTTCCGGGTTTTCTATTTTCTCAAGAATAAGAGCCATAGCTTCCTCCCCTACCTTTTCAGGATGCTGGTCCATCGTTGTCAACATAGGGTCTGTATCCTGAGAGATATTCGAATTCGAAAAGCCACAAATTGATATATCATTTGGCACTTTTAGCCCCAACTTTTTGGTTGCCAATAAAATTCCGGAAGCTGTATAATCGTTCATAGCCATAAACGCATCGGGACGATTTGGTTCTTGCAATATCTCCATTGCCCGCTCATATCCAAGCTGTTTTGTGTCTGCTATTCGCATCAGCGTTTCATCCACAGGTAATTTATTTTTTCTGAGAGCATCCAGATAACCATTCTTCCTGTTCTTTGATATTTCAAGATGCAATGGTGCCGAGAAAAAAGCAATACGCCTGCAACCGGTCTTTACCATATGGTCTACAGCGGTAAATGTTCCTGAATAATCGTCCACAACCACTTTATCTGAATCTATACCCGTACAGATTCGATCAAAAAAGACAACAGGAATATCATTATCGATAAGTTCCTGAAAATGGTCATATTTAGTTGTAGCTTTCGACTGAGAAATCAATACACCACATACGCGCGCCTTAATAAGCGTTTGCACATTCTTAATCTCTCTCTGGTAATCTTCGCTTGACTGACAAACAATCACATGATAATCTTTATTCTCAGCAACAGTTTCCATGCCTGATAAAACTCCGGAAAAAAAATGATTAGCCAGTTCGGGAACAATAACCCCAATAATATTTGTGTGTTGTGTTCTTAAACTCAACGCCAAAGCATTGGGCTTATATTTATGCGCTTTCGCATAATCCTGTACCATTTTACGAGTTTCCGGACTTATATCCGGATTGTCCTTTAATGCTCTGGATACCGTCGAAGGTGAAACGTTTAAATCTCTAGCAATATCCTTTATTGTAAGAGGTCCTTTTCTCATGCTATTAGAAATTATGTTACTTCCTATAAAAGTAATCAAAATTCTAATAGTAAGACACTTCTTGGTGCGATTGTTAAAGATTTACCATCTAAGTTTACATAATTTTCGCTTATTACATCTCTCGCCCGATCTTTAGACAAAACTTCTCTGTAAAAATCCAGATCAATCGTTTTCTCGCTATCAGAACCGCTAAGTATTACCACTACCGACTTATCCTCATATTTTCTTTCATACACATAGACTCCATTTGTTGGAACAAAATGTTTCAAAGTACCTTTTGCGATAGCCATATTCCCTTTCCGCCAGTTCAATAGCTTACGCATATAATCGAAAGCTTCGTTTTGCTCCTTAGTTCTTTCTCCTTTGTTGAAAGCATTCACTTTATCGCCTGGCCAACCTCCGGGAAAATCGCGGCGCAGATAACCATCTCCTTCACTTTTATCCGCAGCCATCAGTATTTCCGTTCCATAATATATTTCAGGAATACCTCTTGTGGTCAGAAGAAAAGCAATAGCTTGTTTATATCTGTTCAGATTCGATGTTTGCTCTATATTCCTATAGAAACGCGAAGTATCATGATTATCCAGAAATATCAATAGTTCCATCGGATTAGCATAAACAATATCCTGTCCAAGATATTCGTGAATACGTGAAAGACCCTGATCCCACAGTGTAGTTTCTTCGTCAAAAGCTTTTTCCATTACCCCCATCAAAGGAAAGTCCATCACACTGCGCAAGTTCGAATTTTTAGGAGCAGCCAGTTTACTGTCTTTTTGCCAGTATGAAATAGCCACATTATTATTTAGCCATGTTTCTCCTACAATATTAAAATCGGGATACTCTTCTGTTACTTCCTTACACCATTGCGACATCATATCATAGTCGGCATATGGGTGCGTATCCTGTCTGATACCATCTATTCCACCATATTCGATCCACCATATACTATTCTGAATCAGATAACGGGCTACATGGCGGTTTCTTTGGTTCAAATCAGGCATACTTTCTACAAACCAACCGTCTATTGCCAGTTTTTTATCAGAAGCAGATGTATATGGATCATGTTGGGTTGTTGTTTTATAAGTAGTTTGAACATATTTTTCGGGATAATTAAACCAGTCTTTAGATGGTCTGTCTGTGAAGAAGAAATGTTCACTTCCGCAATGGTTGAAAATCATATCCATCACGACCTTCATACCTTTAGCATGAACCTTTTCCACCAAATCAACAAATTCCTGATTAGAACCAAAGCGACGGTCTACTTTATAATAATCGGTAGTTGCATACCCATGATAAGACCCTTCGGGCATATCATTTTCCATTACAGGATTGAACCAGATAGCTGTTACTCCAAGATCATGTATATAATCTAAATGATCACTAACCCCCTTAAAGTCGCCACCATGACGGGCATATTGCTCATTTCGGTCTACTTTAGCTTCTTTCATTCCCGGAACGACATCGTTCGAAGTATCCCCATTTGCGAATCTATCCGGCATAATCAGATAAAGCACATCACTTGCATTAAATCCAACCCTATCCGAAGATCCGGCTTTACGCTCCTTCAATTCATATGGGATAGTCTTTTTACTCTTGCCTTGTTGCAATATAATATCAAATTTTTCAGGTTTAGCATCCGATAAGTCTAAATAGACAAGTAGATAATTCGGACTTTCCAGTCTTACTATTTCTTTTATCTGAGCTGTTTTAGCTGTTATATTTACATCAGACTTTGCAATATCGTCACCATGCAGTAAAACCTGCAATTCTGCATTTTTCATCCCAGCCCACCAAAAGGCAGGGTCTACAGTCTTTACTTCAAAAGCAAAAGCCGATTGAACAACAAAAAAGAGTATAGCTAATATAAAATAGTTTTTCTTCATGTTTATATCTTGATTTTTCGATTTTATACCCTCCCTGAGGATTCTAACATCGACTTAAGTTTGTTATTAAATTCCGCCGCTTTTATTAATTCTTCGAGAGACAGATGCATTCTGTATCGCCAATAATGCTGAGATACAGCCGGAATGTTGATTCGCTCCTCCTCTTCATTCAGCCTTTTCAGTTTATCGTCCATCGATAGCCAATCCTGCAAAGGTAAAACAGCTAACATAGCCGGAGAGTTTAAATGATTGGTCAATATCTGCCAACACAGATCAGAAGTACACTCTTCCGGTGCCGCCCCTTGCTTCCACAATACCTGATTATAATATTTTTGTGTGGTTGCTCTATCTTCTTTCCACCATAGTCTGATAGGAGACATATCATGTGTAGATGTAGTACATACACTCAGATACGGCAACGACGGAAGATTATTAAATAACACTCCTCTCTCTTTAGGCATACGTTCTATTTCCAGGCTCAATATCTGTAGCTCATGCATTACAGAAGGAACACATTCGGGAACCATTCCTAAATCTTCACCACAAACAAGCATCGATGTAGAAGATATCAAAGTTGGTAACTTCTTCATTGCTTCTTCTCTCCAAAATTGAGAATGGCGGCGATAGAAGAAATCATCATATAATTTATTAAAAGCATCTTTAGCTGCTCCATCCAAGTCCTGATAAGAATGGCTAAACTGCGCTGTAATACGCGGGTGAAATTTATCCGGTTCGTTCTTATCTCTTATAAACAATACTTCGTTACATAAGCTATACAGCCCGTCTCTTATATGTTGAGCCTTATCGTCATCATAGCTGGCGAAATACTCCTTTATCTTAACCTGAGTATTAAACTCCTCTTTCAGTTCGTAACGTTGCCAGCTTATCGGTTGAAGAAATTTTTCGATCACTTCCTGCGTATATATTCCAAATATACTACCCACAAAATGCTCATGTATATAAGGATTTGTCATCCGGTATTCATCGAACCACATACCAGCATTCTTTATCTCATCTACACTCAGGGGCAAAGCCGGACTAAAATATCCCAACAATCCCTGAACAGAAGACAAAGGTATTTCCCAGATACGGAAGAATCCCAAAATATGGTCTATACGGTAGGCATCAAAATAATCCGCCATTTTTCGGAAGCGTTTAATCCACCACTGATAACCATCTTTGGCCATCTCATTCCAATTATATGTAGGGAATCCCCAGTTTTGTCCGTAGAACGAGAAATCATCAGGTGGCGCACCTGTTTGCACATCCAGATTAAAGAGATGGGGTTCTACCCATGCCTCCACACTATGACGGCTGATTCCGATAGGAATATCTCCTTTAAGAATCACACCATGCTGATGCGCATATTCTTTTACCCCTACCAATTGCTTATGTAACATATACTGAACAAAACAGATAAGATTTACCTCATGCTTTATCGTACTATTGCTACTGATATACTCTTTCAACCCTTGACGATCGAAAACGCTGAACGTTTCCCATAAAGTATAGTTTGCTGTCTTATACTTATCTCGTAAATAAGAGAAACAAGCATATGGAAACAACCATTCTTCATTTTGTTGATAGAACTCCAGATAATCTTTACTTTTCAAAGTCTTACTTCCCGACTCCTTATATAAATCCCTTACATAGGAAAGCTTTAAAGCTAAAACCTTATCATAGTCTACAACTTCAAGTACATTAAGCTCTGCGGCTTCAGCCTTATATTTTGAATACAGTTTTTTATCTTCCAACGGATACTCGCTCAACCCTAAATAAATAGGATGAAGCGCATAAATTGATATTGCATTATATGGATAAGAATCTATCCAGCTATAAGTAATAGTTGTATCATTGATAGGCAAAACCTGAATAACCTTTTGATTTGTTATTTCTGCCCAGTCTACCATCTTCTTCAAATCGGAGAATTCTCCAATACCAAAACTGTCCTCTGAGCGTAACGAGAAAACCGGAATAGCAACTCCTGCCGCTTTCCAATTCATCCAGCCATAATTATAGATTAATGATTCTCCTTTTACAATATCGCCTCTCCATTCTGGAGATAGAGGTTGTAATATTCTATTAGCCCCTTCTTCCCAATGGACTACCTTCTTAGTCTCATTATCATAAATGGCTAACTTATATTCTTGTGCTTCTTTTATCTTAGTTGTGTTTATTACTAACTCCCATTCACCATATTCTGTAGACGAAAAATGCAGTGCCTTCTCTATATTCCATTCGCCGAATATATCCGTAGCTCCACTAAGCAGCAATCTTTGATTTTTCTTTACATACGGACAACTAACCTTAATCAGAATAGTCTTTTTATAATACTTCGGCTTATTATCTACCTTATGAGTAAAGAAACTTTCTGAGAACCCCGATGTATAAAGGAATTTCTGCATAGGTACACTTTTCCACAGATCAAAAACATCAAATGATTTATCTACATCTAAGTATAATAAATGAGGACTTCCCCATTCTCTATATATTATGCTATCCTGATTCTTTATAAAGTAACGATATTCGACCTCTTCCGTCTGCCCTATCTCAACTTCGAGTTCCCATTTCGACGAAGATATATTATTCATCTCTATGGCTTTACTCTCATCCCAATCACCTAGTTCAGGGATAGAGCCGCAAACACATACTGTTTGCCCCCATCCGGTATAATAATCAATAGATAATTTCAGTTTCATCGCAAATGTTTTTATGGTTTGTTAGATAACGGCTTCTCTTAAGTAAAAGAGCTTATGTAACAAATCTACATATTAAAAAAAAGCTGATAAATATAGCCTATATATTTTTAACAAAAAAAGGCTTGCAAACGTTTGCAAGAAAAAAAGCATAGCTCCTATTTTGAATTTAGGAACTATGCTTCCGCTAATTAGTTAAGTGTAGTTTTGTAAAGAGTGGATATCGTATCGTTAAAATATACTATAAAGACGGACAGAGTATAAAAACGTTGCATGGGATCGAAATATTTTTTCATCTTTTTTCATAAAAGCTCGACACAAAGAACATAAACAACTATTAATAAGTAAATTACGGAATATGTTAAATATTTATTTTAACTATAAATTCCTTTTCTGTACAATAAAAAACGCTGCATGAAATTATCATGCAGCGCTTACATCTATATGAGTTCTTATTATTCGATTGTCAAAATAACTACGCCTTCAAGAACTGAATCTCCAGGATTTACACTAATCGAAGCTACTTTTCCATCCATAGGAGCCTGAATCGCATTCTCCATCTTCATAGCTTCCAACATCGCTACTGTCTGGCCTTTTTTCACTTCATCACCTACATTTACCTGAATTCCGATAACGATACCCGGTAGTGGCGATTTAACAGCACCAGCACCACTTCCGGCAGGTCTGTTTGCACTTGGAGTAGCAACTGTAGCTTTTGGAGCTGCGGCAGCAGGAGCTGTTTTTGCAGCAGGACGAGCAACAAGGCTTACCTCAGCGTCATTGTTTACTAGCTCTACTTTATAGTTAGTTCCGTTTACAGCAACTTCTGCTAGGTCACCTTCCATTTTATTAACGGCAACTATATATTCTTGGCCGTTGATTCTGTATATGAATTGTTTCATAATAATTTTTCGAATTTTATTTTCTTATTGGCATTTGAAGCATAGCCCCTTTTTTATCGGCCCAAGGCAAATAATCTTTCGATACATGCTTTATAGTAAGCACATTGCTTTCTACATCATGTTGATGTTGCGCATCATATATAGCCAATGCTATAGCTGCCAATACTTCTTTTGATATATTCTGATCACTCATAATATTTTACCTTTCTTTTAGAGATTATAGAGGCAGGTTATCGTGCTTTTTAGCCGGATTCACTTGCTTTTTAGTTCTCAATTGTTCCAGAGCACGAATTACACGGAAACGTGTATTACGCGGTTCGATAACATCATCAATATATCCGTAATGAGCAGCATTGAACGGATTACAGAACAACTTGTTGTATTCTTCTTTTTTCGCAGCAAGAGCAGCAGCAGGATCCTCAGCTGATTTAATTTCTTTAGCGTAAAGAACTTCAGCAGCACCATCAGCACCCATTACAGCAATTTCTGCAGTTGGCCATGCATAGTTGATATCCCCACGAAGTTGTTTACAGCTCATCACAATGTGAGAACCACCATAAGATTTACGAAGCGTTACCGTTACTTTAGGCACAGTAGCTTCTCCGTAAGCATATAGAAGTTTTGCTCCATGAGTAATTACACCACCATACTCCTGACCTGTTCCCGGAAGGAATCCCGGAACGTCAACTAATGTTACCAATGGAATATTGAATGCATCACAGAAACGAACAAAACGTGCAGCTTTACGAGAAGCATTGATATCTAGTACCCCTGCAAGATATTTAGGTTGGTTAGCTACAACACCAACAGACTGACCGTTCATGCGAGCAAAACCTACTATTATATTTTTAGCATAGTTACCATGTACTTCAAGGAATTCTCCATTATCTACAACAGCACCAATAACTTCGAACATATCGTAAGGTTTGTTCGGATTGTCAGGAATGATTTCATTTAATGAATCTTCCATTCTTGCTATTGGATCAGTACATTCTCTACGAGGTGCTTCTTCCATATTATTTTGAGGAAGGAAGCTATATAAATGACGGATAAGAGACAAACCATCGTCTTCGTTTGCTACAGAGAAATGAGCAACACCCGATTTTGTAGTATGAACACTTGCTCCACCAAGTTCTTCCTGAGTTACATCTTCACCTGTTACAGTCTTCACTACTTTAGGACCTGTAAGGAACATATATGATGTACCTTCCGTCATCAAAGTAAAGTCTGTAAGTGCAGGAGAATAAACAGCACCTCCGGCACATGGTCCAAAGATACCTGAAATTTGAGGTATAACACCTGATGCAAGGATATTACGTTGGAATATTTCTGCATATCCTGCAAGAGCATTTACACCTTCCTGAATACGTGCACCACCCGAATCGTTGATTCCGATAACCGGAGCACCCACTTTCATTGCCATATCCATCACCTTGCATATCTTCAATGCCATAGTTTCAGATAATGATCCTCCTATAACAGTGAAATCCTGAGCAAAGATGTATACTAGACGGCCTTCGATAGTTCCGCAACCTGTAACAACCCCGTCTCCTAAGAATTTTTGTTTATCCATTCCGAAGTTAGTACTACGATGTTCTACGAACATATCGAATTCTTCGAAACTACCTTCGTCAAGCAAGATTGCTATGCGTTCGCGTGCAGTGTATTTGCCTTTTGCATGTTGAGCTTCTATTCTTTTTTCTCCACCGCCAAGACGTGCTTTAGCGCGAAGTTCTATCAGCTCTTTTACTTTTTCAAGTTGGCTCATGTTTTTGTATTTTAGATTCTAAATATTTTATACTAAATTTCAATAAGTAAAAATGACTTTACTCTATTTTGCGTAGAGTAAAGTCATCTTATATTATTTATTTGGATCTTCACAAAGTTCTGTTAGAACACTTCCCGTTGATTTTGGGTGAAGGAATGCGATATCCAAACCTTCAGCTCCACGACGAGGTGCTTTATCTATCAGCTGAACACCTTTAGCTTCTACTTCTGCCAATGCGTTAGCAACTCCATCCTGAACACTCCATGCAATATGATGGATACCTTCGCCTCTTTTTTCTATGAATTTAGCGATTGTACTATCCGGGCTGGTTGGCTCAAGAAGTTCAATTTTGGTTTGACCTACTTTGAAGAATGCAGTCTTTACTTTTTGGTCTTCAACTACTTCAATGTTATAACATTTTAGACCTAAAACGCCTTCATAATAAGGCAGTTGCTCTTCGATGCTTTTTACAGCAATACCAAGATGTTCAATGTGAGATATATTCATGATTTATATGAATAAAAAGTTATTATTTAGTTCGGCGCAAAGGTAGTACTAAAATATAAGACAGAGAAATTATAATCACAAAAAAACACGTCTACTGCACATTTTCGCAAAAAGTGTGCATTTTGTTTTTGACAGAGAATTTTACACTCAGAAATCCTTTCATTTACAATATATTGTGAAAATCTAAAAAATCTATTCAAAAAGGATTAATATTCAGCATAAATTATTCATTTATTGTTAAATAATTTTCAGAAACGAACAATCTCAAAAACATTTTCATTCAATATATACACCACTTAAGTTTCATCATTATTAAAATTAAAGCAAGTTTACTATGGGAATGAAAGACATTTTAAAAGCTGGGGATATATTATATAGAGTAGATCCCAAAAGGCTTTCTGTTAAGGTATTTCGAATCAGCCAACTCGAAGAGAAATTAAACAAACTTTTCAGGATATCTACTTCTTATGAAGATTTTTCTATTGAGAGAGGCGAACAAAAACAGATTCAATTGCCTGTTGACCAATTCCCATTTGAGTTTAATGGTCGTTTATATTTTTTGACAGAAGATGAAGCAAATAATTACATCAAAACTCAGATAGGGATGTAGAAAAAAACATGAATATGAAAGCCTCAGCAGAGTTTCTGCTGAGGCTTTTTCGTGAATAGGCTAATCTTACCACAAATGCCACCCCTTTGAATCACATATTGATTGTATCCAATTTGCGGAGTCAGAATTAAAAATATAGATAAAACCTTCCCCTGAAGATATTACTGGTAATGATTCAGCTAAACTTACTAAAGCAGATCTATCTGATATTAATGGATTCCAATAACATTGCAGATTATTCAATTTCGTGTTTGCAGACAAATCTAAGCTTGTCAGCCCATTGTTGAAACAAATAATTCTTTCTAATGCTATATTTTTAGATAGATCAAGGCTCTGTAATTCATTAAATTTACAATCCAGTTCTTGCAAATGGATATTTTGAGATATATTTAACATAGATATTGAATTATGAGAACATGCTAGTTTTTTCAGCAATGTATTTGCAGTAATATCTAAGGAACTGATTTTATTAAAACTATAATTCAACTCCTCTAGGGCAGGGCTATTCCCAACAAACAAATAGTACATTTCGCGATTCTCACTACAATCTAAATATCTCAGATTCACGTTTGTTGATAAATCTAAATAATATATATCATTGTTTTTACAATTCAGATTTTCCAAATTTGAATTTTGCGATACATCTAATTGCTGCAATCTATAATTAAACGAACAATCCAGAAAAGATAATACCTTATTTTTTGTTACATCCAAAGAGGTCAATGCGTCATTATAAGAGCAATCAATAGCTTTTAATTTACTATTTTTTGATATATCTAATTTCGATAAATTATTCTTTGAGCAAATTAAAGTATCTAATATCTGATTATTCCAAAGTACTAAATTCTCTAACTTATTCTCACTACAATTTAAATACAGAAGACTTGTATTATTAATAATATCCAACTGTTCTATTTCGTTTTTGCTACAAGATAAATGTTGCAATTTTGTATTATTATAAACATTTAATCCCCGAAGCTTATTTTCCTCACACTTTAGAGATATAAGCTCGCTGTTATTGAATACATTAAGTTCTCTTAAACCGTTTCCATTAACGTTTAACTCTGTTATAGCATTTTTATCCCCATATATCCGTATTACTCTTTCAAATCCTTCAAAAGTATGATCATAGTCTTTAGTTGTTCCACTGGATAAAAATTCTTTATTTCCATCTCCCCAGTCTATTATAATTTCTTCGGAATGCGATATATTCAAATGGATATACTTTTCTTGAGTTTCCATACTTACAAGAATCTCACCTAGTTCTTCTTTCGGATAAATCTTCTTTATTAACTCAATATCCAATCCTGACAACTCATAATTTGCATAATTAGATATTCCATTTGTATAGTTACGTGGAAATGGCCAAACCATAATAGAATTTTCATCATATACTTCCGTAGCAATCAAATTACCTGATATATTATTATCCAATGCATCGAATACATATTTCTCTAGTTCTGACCAAGCAATATCACCTAACTCATTTTGCCAATAAGCTTCCATGTCGCGACGCCAGTTAATACCAGATTCCAAGTGACGATGCTCCAATTCCAATCCCAATACCTGACCAAAGGCTCGAAGCACATCTCCTTTCATTTCCTCTTCGGATAAATAAGTCCAATCCGCAAAATTTACAGTTGCCTCATTCTGATTAACCACTTTCTTACAATCAGTCCCTGTATAAGACCAGGTAACATAACGGCTATCCCAATCAAAAGCCACACGAACATCCGCATCCCCCGATTCAATAAAGTCAAAGTTAATATCTGCATACTCAGTCCATTCTGCCGCATACTGTTTCACCTTATTGACATAAGATAAGTCTGGACTATTCAGAAATTTCACTTTGATTGTTGTACCCGGATACCACAAGTTTTTCCTTTGAGCTACTCCTTTAGTATTCAGTTCTCCTTCCGGGTATTTCACTCCATAAAACCGGTAATTCATTTCTTTTTTCCCTGGAGCTGAAATTACATCTTCATATTCCTCATCTGAAGAACATGCTGAGAATAATAACATAAAGCACATAAGCACATGTAATAATTTTTTCATAAAATAATAATTTAAATAGTTAGTGAAGAGAATTCTCAGTGCATAGATAAAATACAAAGAATACTATCTATGTTTTTAACATTTAAATCATATAATTAATATAAAAAAAACCTCAGTAAGGATATCCTTACTGAGGCTCAATAATATATTAAAAACTTTTCTACAATTTATCAGCTAAACTTTTAGGTAAGTAAAATGTATCATTTTTATCAATATAAATAACCACAGATTTTATATCCATTGGTTTATTATTCAAATACGCAACAGATTTGAAAGCAGGTATAGATAATATATTTTTTCCTTTCTTTACCTTCAATACAGGAAATTTACTATCAGTTTTATCAATCTCATATTTCAGTCCACTAAAAACCTCTGTATGTTTTGCAAATATCTCCTTTGTCATTTCAGGGAGAGAAGTTTTAAGTCCTAATACTTCGCATAAATATTGATTTATTTCCACATTTGAATTTACCCCATTGGGTATATCTCCCTGAGGATGATAGCCTGCAAGGAATACTTCTTCTCCAGTATGCCCTCCCGTCGTAAAGCCAAAATAGGTTCTGGAATTCATTATATTAACAATACTCGATCCCATATTTACACTATTGCTTTTTTGCATATAGTCAGTTTCTTTATAATTTTTGGAACTCAACAAAAGGTCCAATTCCTCTTTAGTCAGATCAATATTTGTATATTCCTTAAATATTGCTTTAAAATTTTCAGGTTTAGATTTCAACAAAATATTCTCTAAACCTCCTCCAGTCCTTTTATACTTAGATATATTTCCAAATAGCTTCTCCAACGAAGCCTGAGCATATCCTTTCAAATCCCTTCTTCCTATAGTAAAACCACTATTTCCATGATCAGGTAATACAATTACTGTTGTCTCTCCATTTTTTTCAGCAAAATCCATCGCTGCTTTTACCGCCTTATCAAAAGCAAGATATTCAGTTATACAACCTACTGCATCATTACCATGAGCCGACCAGTCTATTTTACTACCTTCCACCATCAGGAAGAAACCATTTTCATCCTGAGATAAACGATCTAAAGCTTTCTGTGTCATCTCCTCCAAAGATGGTACTTCCTCAGGATCTCTGTCCAAATCATAAGGATGATCTCTTTCGCAAAACAAAGCCCATACTTTTTCTTTTCCATCAAAATTGCGGAACGATTTTACATCATCCTGAATAAGAGTAGTCCCTATATTTTCAAAATGTTGCTTTATATCATCTGTCAGAATAGAATTTCCCCCACCAAACATAACATCTAAATTCTGGTAAGCCATCTGGGGAGCTATGTATTCATATTTACCCCTGTCATAGTAATGCGATGCACAATCAGCCGGAGTAGCATGAGGAAACTCAATGGTAACAACCAAACCTGTCGCTTTATTTTGTTGATATTTGGCAGCCTCCAACACAGTAGCTAAAGGCTGATAGCGCATTGTTGGATCTAAAGGGTAAAGATCATTCTCAGGATCTGCTTTAGGATATATAGAGACATTCCCTGCTTGCTGAGGTATACCCGTCATATAACATGCTGTAGTGGGGGCAGAATCTCCAATAGGAGCATTCGAGCAATAAGTCAATACAGTTCCACACATATAAGGGTCTATTGCCAGATTATTTCCTAATTTATTATAAATCTGATACCAACGGGCAGCCGAAACCACACCTATAGAGGTTCCATCAGGTATCATTACTATAACATTTTTAGTTGGTTTCACGGGCTTCCTGTAATATTGCTGAGCCCATACAGTAGTACTAAAAACAAGCAGGAGCAATAAGCTCACACCAATTTTTTTCATAGTTTATATAATTTATTTTTGATTTAATTTTCCCGGCAACCAAAGGTACAAATCAAGAAGTAACTGTTTCAATTTTAAAGTTGATTTTAGGATAATTTATCTTTTGATATCTCCTCATCCCTCCCCAAACAATGATAAATATATTTGAAAATAATAGTGTATATTTGCATCTCAATATAAAGATATACTATAATGGAGAATAAAAATCCTCTGATATTGATAACAAACGATGATGGTTATCAGGCCAAAGGTATAAACGCACTTATCGACAGTGTAAAAGGGCTTGGGGAAATCATAGTAGTAGCACCTGATGGCCCCCGTTCTGGAATGTCGAGTGCCATTACATCCTTACAACCACTTAGAGCATCTCTAATAAAAGAAGAAGCCGATCTGAAAATATATACATGTACAGGCACGCCCGTCGACTGTGTAAAGTTGGGTATAAACGAGTTGACAAACCGCATTCCTGACATAGTAATAACTGGTATCAACCACGGCTCTAATGCTGCCGTAGCTGTCCTTTATTCAGGAACAATGGGAGCTGCACTCGAAGGTGCTGTCTTCAAAGTTCCATCTATCGGCTTTTCGTTATTAGACCATAGCCACAATGCAGATTTTACCACATCCAAGATTTATACGCGTCTCCTTACTCAGCAAGTATTGGACGAAGGATTGCCTATTGGCACATGCCTTAATGTAAATATACCGAAAGGTGATAAGATCAAAGGAGTTAGAATCTGCCGCCAGACATCCGGCAAATGGATTGAAGAATTTATGCAATCAAAAGATGGCACTAACAAACCTGTCTTTTGGCTTACCGGAAGATTCCAAAATGATGAGCCACATGATGAAAACACCGATGAGTGGGCTCTTACAAACGGCTATGTATCTATAGTTCCTGTCAAAATAGATATGACAAATCATGACTATATAGATTCTATAAAAGGTTGGGAAAAATTAGCTTAATATTTTACATATGAAATACTTTCTTGTAGCAGGCGAAGCATCTGGCGACCTACATGGTTCTAACTTAATGGCAGCTCTAAAAAAGCAAGACCCAAACGCGGAATTTTGCTTTTTAGGTGGAGATCTTATGCAGGCTCAAGGAGGCAGATTGGTAAAGCACTACCGTGAGATGGCCTTTATGGGATTCATCCCTGTCTTACTAAACTTAAGGACCATTCTTCGTAACATGAAGATGTGTCAGGAAGAGATCATCAAATTCCAACCTGATGTGCTTATATTAATCGATTACCCCGGCTTCAATCTGAAAGTAGCTAAATACATCAAAACACATACACAAATACCTGTATACTATTACATTTCTCCTAAAGTATGGGCATGGAAAGAGTATAGGGTAAAATCGTTCAAAAAGTATGTGGATGTAATGCTCTCGATCCTTCCTTTCGAAGTAGACTTTTACAAGAAACACAACTATCATATCGACTATGTAGGCAATCCGGTTGTCGATGCTGTAGCTCAGTTTAGAGATGAGAACAAAGGCGATACCCAGGAAAAATTCATCGAAGAAAACAATCTTGAAAATAAACCTATTATTGCCCTATTAGCAGGAAGCCGCCAACAAGAAATAAAAGATAATCTGCCGGCAATGCTGGAATCAATCGAAAGCTTCACCGATTATCAACCTGTAATAGCCGGCGCTCCGGCTATCGAACTCGACTATTATAAGAAATACATAGGTGATAAGCCTTGCAAAATAGTATTCGGACAAACTTACCGACTACTGGAATACTCCGAAGCCGCACTGGTGACATCAGGAACAGCAACTTTAGAAACTGCCCTTTTCCGCGTACCTCAGGTTGTGTGTTACGAAACACCGATACCACATATTGTATATTGGGTATTCAAAAATCTGCTACACACGAAGTATATATCACTGGTCAACCTTATTGCAGACAAAGTTGTAGTCCAAGAACTATTTGCCAAGTTCTTTTCTGTTGATTCCATCAAAAATGAGGCAGATAAACTATTAAATGATTCTGAATACAGAAACAACATGCTGTCCGACTACGATAAGATTATCAACATATTAGGAAAACCCGGAGCTTCCGATCATGCAGCAACCATCATTATAGAGAAGTTAAAGAAATAACTTTTTTTCCTTTTATTTATAGAAATCGCATACCTTATCGAAGGTATATCTAAACTGCTCATCTACCTCATCCGCTATTTTTGGTAATGCAGGGAAAGGATCTTCATGTATATATTTATATGGATAGTCCAGTATCTCAATATTAATAGGTATATCCCTACATGACCCTTGTAATGTATTAATAACTTCATAAGCAGGAACAACTTCATCCTTCGCCAAAGCAATAGCATAAAATTGATGGCTCATATTCCTGAAAAGCTCTTCTCTATAATGAGTCAGTGTTTTATAATTCAACATACTCCTGAAGTTATTCCCTTCCGGTGGCATATGCATATAATGGCGAAGCACCTCATCCCGTTTCATATGGCTTTCCAGATGCTCAACCACATAAGAGTAAAGACTTACATTGGCCTCACTGTCAAGTATAAATTTCGAGACTGGAGACAAACGATTAAATACAGCCCCTCCACAAAAAGTAACATATCTTGAATTAGAAAAGTAACCATTCTTATTACTCATCATCAGTATTTCACCCAGAAATGTACCAATAGAATAAGAGAAAAAATCAATAGAAGCATCTGCTTCAATTGCAGGATGTAGCCCTTCTTTAAATCGCTCTACAAAATCGATCATATCATAATAAGTCTGCAATCCCGACCAGATAAAACGCTGAGGTTTATTATGCAAACGTGTACTGATAGCAACATTCGACAGACTTGAACAAATAACATCAGGATGCCGCTGCTTGCGTTGCTGGCTAACATTATACATTTCACGCGAATCACTCCATATAGCAGGTGCCCGGTTCATATGAAACGCAATAGGAAACATCACAATCGACTTACCTGTCTTTTCCGCTATATACACTGCCCAAGGCAAATATTTACTCCAATATTTTTCATTAAAACCATGAAACATAAAGATCACACCTTTAGCTTTCGACACAGTCTTAGGCATAATCATGTGATACCGAAACTTTATATTTTCCAATATCTCGGCATCTCTCTTATTCAGCATCTTCTGAATAATATCCGGCTCATAATCCTCTGCTATACTCGGAATATATTCGTAATCATCATTATTACCCAATCCTCCGGGAAGTATAAAACGATAATTCGACTCGAACGTAAAATTCCGCATCACAAGATTGTCATTTATCTCAATCTCGTTATCTGTATAGTTTTCCAGCTTCTTCAGATGATTAAAAAGATCTATATATTTCATTGCTTATAAAGATTATAACTAAAATAAAAATCATAAAATGACACAAATGACACACTTTTTTATATTATTCAAATGTTTCCTTTTTGTGTCAATATCTTTTTTCTATAGATAAAGTAATTCTAAGTAAATGATATAAGTACATATATTTAAGCATTGCGTACTTTGCTTAATCCTTTGCGTGGCAAATTAAGTCACACGATACAATCGTGCGACAGCAAAGATCAACAAAGGATACTAAGTCAATTACTCTTCAACACCCTGTGCCCTATCCGACAAAACAAACATTTACGAACTTCGCAATATTCTCTTTTCAATTGAATCATTGCCTGAGAATCAGCTGCATTCTTCAACGGAATACTCAATTTCTCGAAACGTTTTGTTATTGCATTCTTTTCCGGCTTTATCTCTTCCAGAAATTTGAAAGCCCTTTCGCAATACTCTTCACTGTTTATACTTTTTCCATAAAGGAAAAGAAGTGGAGCAACCGTATTAATAAGCACAATATCAAGAGACGAATCGCCAAGATATTTACTTTTCTTTTCCGATCTTTCACCGAAAGTATAATGAGTTTGCCAATATTCCGACGCATTTACATGAAACATCAGTCTTATTCTCCCTACATCCTCACACGATATTATTTTCGAAAACAGACCATGCGAACTATGTAATAATGCCGCTAGTTGAGCTATTCTTAGTTGCGGAAAAGCCGTAGGCCGCATCCTTAACATTTTGAAAGTATATGATTCTAACGACTTTAATTCATATTTATTTTTCAAAAAGCTATATTCTTTTTGCAACAATGCAAAATAGTCATCCTTTATATCTGTATTATCCAACATCCCAGCCTGTCCGAACAGCAAAGCTTCTATCTGAATAAGGTTATCACCTTGCTTTTGTATATATTTCAATGGCAGACTAAGAGCCAATCGCTCAAAAGAATCTGAGTTTAACCCAAAGCCAAAATTCCTGGAAAGAAGGACATAAAAAGCATCCTCCCACGAATTCATAAAACGATCAAGCAAAGTCTGTATATGGCCTGCTTTCCGTTCCAGACGCTCTATCAGCAAAGTATTCATCCACGAACTCAGATGAAAGCCGGGAATAGAACTAATATAATTACAGCACGGAATATCTGTATTAGAATGGATCAGAAATGAGTAATTTTCTTTTATATACTCCGGATACATTATCTCACACTGCATAACAGACATACCTTGCTCATTCAGCACTTCACTGTCAGCTTTTTCTACAATATGAAGAATCACCGAATTATAGCTTTTATCCTTATGATGATTATGTTTTACCCAATCACCGGATGTTTTATGTATCTCAATATTTCCGGCCCAAACCTTATCTCCTATTTTTACCTTTGCATTAAAAAAATCAGGACCGGCATTGGTATTAGGCAAGCCAACATCTATAACTTCGATTACTTGTCCTGTTGTCGTTTGCAAATCTTTTTGAAATAGCCTGAACTTCCATATATAATGTAAAATATCCTCCATATTCTTATCTTCTTATCCTATTCCTTCCCTGATAAAATCAAAACACAGACTTATATATGCCATGTATACTACCCGAACATGTATTAATGATAGAATTTCTTTTCTTTACATAATCGATCAGCTTCAAATCATATTCCACAGCTCTTTTTTGTTGTTGTACAATTTCGGATCCAGCCTTATTATATATTGTACTCAGGGCATCCACACCGTACGTCTGCAATTCAGGATTATACGACCGAATCCATTCTCTGAATACAGGAATGTTCTTTACCTCATTCAATTTATAACCATATTGTTCGGGCACCTCCTTTTCTATTGGTACTATTCCACACTTATAACCATAAACCTTATTTTGTAACAGATCCGAAATAAGAACATCTATATCCGTTATTACCTGATAAAACAAATCATGCTGCTTTATATACCAATTGATTTTATCTTCATCAAAGTAAGTGTCTATCTTTTTAGGATAATTACTATTACAAATGATGCCAATTATTTGGTCCTCCAGTTTAAGTACATGTAACCTATAATTATTCTGCCGCAAAGAACTATCTGCTGCAACATAGTTCAAAACCACCCTATAAATGCTCTCATGCACATCAAAATCTAACTTTCTGTTTACAATAAGAAAAGATGTGTCGCGTCTGTAAGAAGGCAAATTCTGAATGGAAAATCGTGCTAATGAATGTTCAAATTCTTTTTTTGATAACTTTTTAATATCAAAATTTTGATAATCAGAAATATATTCCTGAAATTCAATATCCAAATCGTTCTGGGCTACCGACAAGATGGATACAAATAAACTTATGATAATAATCGAAATCCTCATTCTTTTCCTAATTACAATAACTATTTACTCATATTTTTTAAAAATCTTGAGATTCTGAAATTTTCAAATTTTGATATCTACCCTATAGCCCTGTAATTCCCATTTTTTTCATCAAGAAGCTTGCGTTCATATTCTGGGCAACACCCTCTCTTATTTTATATGTGAAAGATAGTTGTTCATCTTTAATATCTGCTTCAAATCTATAATTTTTTATTGCTTCCGGAAATTCTTTCTCCAGATTACCCAATAATAAATCGTGTGTAGCAATAATTCCATTACCCGCTAACGACACCAATTGTTTCATCAGTGCTATAGACCCCTTCTGCTTATCCTCGGAATTTGTACCTTTAAGTATTTCATCCAGAATAATAAACAACTGTTCTCCCGATTGAAGGCGGTCTATAATCATTTTCAAACGTTTAAGCTCAGCAAAGAAATAAGACTCATTATCAGTAAGCGAATCGGAAGTCCTCAGATTAGTCACCAAATGAAAAGGGTAAAATGTCATTGCTGTAGCGCAAACAGGGGCACCACTACAAGCTAAAACCAGATTTAAACCAATGGTGCGCAAATACGTACTTTTTCCTGCCATATTAGCCCCTGTAACCACCAGAAAATAAGGGTGCTTCTCTATATCAATATCATTGGGTACACACACATTTCTATTAAGCAAAGGGTGTCCCAGATTCTCACCCTTAAGCATGAACGTTTCCGAAACTTCCGGATAAACATAGGATGGGTTATTGTAAGAAAACACAGCAAGAGAAACAAGGCTGTCAAACTTAGCTAGCACTTTAAACCAGTCAACGATATTATTCTTATGTTCTCCAATCCATTTCTCTATCTTAACAGAGAAAATCACATTCCAAAAAAGAACTGGATTCAAAACCAACAAACCTAAAATATTAGAAGACTGATCCAGATTATTACTATGCGATTTTAATTGATGAATAGCAACCGATGCATATTGTCCGTCTTTTACATCTTGTTGAAGTTCCTTTAATAAAGATGAATGAAATTCTTCGTTTTCTATTATCTTAAACAGCTTGGAATAAGTATCTAATGTGGCTAATTTCTTCTCAAACAAACTCATTTTCTTTGCTATATCCTTCAATGAAAGTAAGCTCAATCCAAATAAGATAACCCAACACATCCCTACAACTGACACCGGAACCAGTCCGATAGTATTCAACACAATTGCAGTAAAGAAAGTAATGGGCGCAATATATTTCATAAACCGCCATTTACTCCCCGATAACAATTTTGTTTGCAAAAATTGCTGAGAGAAATTATGTATATCCAAATCTTCAGTCTCGCTCATTTGCCCTCTTGCCCTGAAATAATTAAGCAAACGTGGATTCTTACTCAACTCTTTTATGGCTTCTTGCTGTGCTATAATATCCTCTTTCCGTTCGAATGGATAAAGTAATGTATCTGTTAGTTTATCCTTACCTAATGAGGTCACGGTGCGATTTATTGATTGAAAAAAAGAATGATTCCCAAACAGGTCTAAATCGTAACTAAAACTATGGCTTGCATCTGCTTTCTCCGGAGCCCCATCGAAAGCCGAAAAATCATAATCGATGCCTTTCAGCTCATTCTCCGCATTCTGTATCAATAGTTCGCAATACCTTTTCTTTATAAAAAGCCTGTTATGATATTTCATCAAAAAAAGAAAAAGGACAATAGACAATCCAATTACAGAAACCAGAAGCAGTGTATTTCCCCATAAAATATAACAAAGAGCTATACATGCTAATACTACGATCAAACGTAATGTTCCTATCTGGAAAATAGTCCTTTTCAGTTTCGATAGAGTAAGTCTTTCCTTCTCTATCAGTTTTATATACGAATCTTTTACTTCTTCTAATGTCATAACTTAAAACAGTTCATGTAATACATCTAACGATTTCAAAGCCGGAAAATCATATAAATGTAAGCGGTAATATTCTAATATTTTATTTACTATATTTAATCGGTCTTGCCTCGAAAACACAAAACGATGCATATTTTCATAAGATATCCGGGCCAGTAAAGATAATGCTTTACTATCAGTCCTGTTCAGGAAATGTTTATGTAAAGGCTGATACATTACAAACTCACCATTAATCATATCAAACAAATCATTCATTCTGTACTCTTCCAGATTAGGATAAAATCCCATAAAATGGCTAAGCTTTAGCATAAATACCAAATGATAATTAGCAATACTATTATCTGCCATCTCCAGAATATGAACCGATTGTTCCAAATAATTAAACAACAACTGGCTGTCATTTGTATCCCTAAGCACACGGGATAGAAACTCTGACAAAAAAAAGGCCATCGATGTTTTAGCCAGATCAGCAGATATTCCATACGAAAAAAAGTCTGCACGGGCTTCCCTTATTCGCTGAATATCGCGCGATGTTTGATGTTCCACATCCATATCGAGAATAGCCAATGGAGCAAATAACGAACGGGGTACTTTCGATGTTTTTCCTTTCGATTTTGGTACCATATATGTAACGCGCCCAAAAGATTCGGTAAAAATCTGAGCGAGAATATATTTATCACTATAGTTTATTGTACTTAAGACTAAACCCTTTGTTTTATGAAACACTTTTACTCTCGTTTTTTAGTGTTAACAAAAATACAAATACAAATTTGAAAACAGCAGCACTTAAGGAATAAATAACTACCTTCGTACTATTAATATATAATGTTTAGATAAGATCATATGGGCAAAGAAATTAAGAATATTCTATTCGATTTTGGTGGTGTTATAGTGAACCTCGATAAGCAAAAAGCATTTAACCGTTTTACAGAAATAGGTTTTCCAAACATAAGTGATTATCTGAGTGAATTTCGCCAAAGCGGTATATTCCTCGAATACGAAGAAGGTAAGATCAGTCGTAAAGACTTTTACACAGAGTTTCGCAAGCTAGCAGGAAACGAAAATATATCCGATGCTGATATTGATTCCGGATGGATGGGCTTTCTTGATGGAATACCTGAATATAAATTTCAATTATTAAAAGACCTTCGCAAAAAATATAATGTTTATTTGCTAAGCAATACAAACCCTACCATTATGGGTTGGGCACAGACAAAAGATTTCTCGCCGGAAGGTTTACCAATCAACGCTTTTTTCGATAAATGCTATCTCTCTTACGAAATAGGTTACGCTAAACCCGACAGGGAGATTTACGATTTCATTCTTAAAGATTCGGGGATGAATCCTGCCGAAACTTTATTTCTGGATGACGGAAAAACAAATATAGAAATAGGTGCCGGACTTGGTTTTCAGGTTTATCTGGTAGATCAAACAGAAGACCTCAGAAAAGTGTTTACTGATAAAGGCTTACTTTAATCTAGTAAGCAACCCTACTTATGCTACTTATTGACAAATATAATAAACCGGATAATTTACCATTGGTTGCTACCATTGGTTTTTTCGATGGTGTACATACAGGACACCGCTTCCTTATAGAACAGGTAAAGCAGATAGCAAAAGAAAAAAAATTGCCATCTGCTGTCATAACTTTTCCTATACATCCCCGAAAGGTACTCCAAAAAGATTATCAACCGGCTTTGCTTTGTAGCTTCGAGGAGAAAAAAGAACGTCTGGCTTCTACAGGTATAGACTATTGTGTATGCCTCGATTTCACAGTAGAAATCTCTCAACTATCAGCATATGATTTTATGCAGAATATATTGAAAGAAAAGCTATCTGTAGATACTCTTGTAATTGGCTATGACCATCGTTTTGGATATAACAGAAAGGATGGTTTTCATGAATATAAGCAGTATGGAGAGCAGATCGGAATACATGTAATTGAAGCAAAAGAATTGCCATTTGAACACGTCAGCTCTTCTCGTATCAGACAATTATTGAGTGAAGGAAATGTAAGAAAAGCAGCAGAATTACTATCCTACAATTACACTATTTCGGGAAAAATAGTCGAAGGCTTTAAGGTAGGGCGTACCATAGGATTCCCAACAGCAAATATTCAAATATGGGAAACTTACAAAGTAGTGCCGGCATTAGGTGTATATGCAGTATTTGCATATATAAATAAAGTAAAATATGATGGTATGCTTTATATCGGCAATCGTCCAACTTTACAAAATGGAAATAATATTAGTATAGAAGTAAATATCTTCGACTTCGACGGAGATTTATATAATAAAGAACTCACTGTAGAATTCCTTGAGTTTATTCGTCCTGATGAAAAATTCAAGGATATAGAGACATTGAAAGAACATATCAGGCGGGATAAGGATAACGTTATAGCAACGATAAAGAAATACAAATAACAAACACTAAACAGATTACACACTTTAAAATTTAGAGAAAATGAAAAACATCTTTTTTATTGGAATATTAATATTCCTTATTTCTTCCTGCTCTTCTAAGAATGTGGAGGTACAGATTGATAATCCATCCGACAGTGCAATCACACTTTCAATTGACACCGGAAAACCGATAACCATTGGTCCGAATACATTATTCTCTTTCGGACAGTTAGCAACAGGAAATCATCAGATAATAATTAATGGTGACTCTTTATCATTCTTGATACATGCGAGACTAGACTCTGTTATCCTAAATCCTCTGCAAGAACAGTATGTAAAAGTTGGGGAAATGTATGGGGATGAAATAAGTATAAAGTTTGCATCAAAAACACAAGTAAAAAACGAAATAATGCTTGATAGTATACTTTATAAAGGTTTCTATACATTAGTAGAGGATATATGTATAGATAGAAAATCTTTCGATTACGATCTGGTCACTCCTTTCCCTGATCAAATACAAGTTATGGTACGCAAAGGATCTGGACTTAGCGGAGTTACGTACAAAACCAAACTTTTCCGTAAAGGTGAATTTATGACTACCTATATCCCGGAATTTCTTAAAGGAATGTTCGAAGAACATGACCATGAAGAAGAAGAAGTCGTAACTGCAGAAGAGAACTAAACAATATAATCTACTCTTTATATAAAAAGCCGGATAATTAACATAAAAAGTTAATTATCCGGTTTTTTTCTAATCCAATTCAGATGTAACAAAACACTATCTAATATTCATGTTTACTTACATTTTCACAACTTAATCCTAAAATATATAAATATTATCTTCCTCATAATAAATAAAAGTTAATTTACAACTATATTCAAGTAAAAAATAGTTGAATAAATATATCATTTACTGATTTTTATTCCTACATTTGCTTCGCATAAGAGTTCTTAAGTATAGTTTAAATTTTCTTTTCAAGCATTTCCCTTCTCGGTAACCTTCTTGTCTAGTTTCTTTTAGCTTTTCTATTAATGTACATCTTCTGCAAATAGTATTTTTATTTTAAATTTTTATTTTTTTACAATGAACATTTTTATCGCAGGGTTGAGCTACAGCATCAACGACAATGATCTAAGAGATCTATTCAGTGAATATGGGGAAATCTCTTCAGCAAAAGTTATTATGGACAGAGCTACTGGCCGCTCAAAAGGTTATGGTTTTGTTGAACTTGAAGACAATGCAGCCGGACAAAAAGCTATTGACGAACTTAATGGCGCTGAATATGATGGAAGAACTATTTCTGTATCTGAAGCTCGTCCTCGCACAGAAGGTGGCGGTGGAGACCGTCCTCGTAGAAACTTCGACAACAACAGAGGTGGAAACGGTGGATTTAGAAGACGCGAATATTAATAGAATATTTAGGATATTACAAAAAAGCCTTGGAAGTCAGTTCCAAGGCTTTTTTTATTGAGTATCTCATAAAAGTTTAATCATTCCATTCAAATGCGCTAAATACTTCGTCTTAGCTTGCTCTATATTAGGATTCTTCATTACATCATAAAAATGAATACTTTTAAGAGGACTCATCCCTACAAAAACGTTCATTTGATGAAACCCAAACATTACATCATCAGCGCTATGCTGTTTAAAAAATTCTCCTTCTATCGTAAAAGCATCCAATGGTGCATTCCATGTTGTAGTAAGCATATATTTTCGTCCTTGCAATGTCCCCCCTGTTCCATAATTACGAGTAGGATCAACAGAGCGTCGCCCATCACTGATATATATACCATTCCTATGACCAGCTGTAAAAACCTCATCGATATATTGCTTAAATCCATGAGGAAGCTGAAACCACCAAATAGGCGTATGGTAAATTACAACATCAGCCCATACAAATTTATTTACCTCATCTTCCGGCCTATATCCTTCCGCAACATTAGTAATTTTCACTTCGTGACCAAGTTTGTGAAAAAAGTCTTTAGTCCAGGTGGATAATGTCTTATTAAACCTACCCTCTGAATGGGCATAATCGAAAGCCCCATCTATAATAAATATCTTTTTCATAAAAAATTATTCGTTTTTTTAAAATATTATCCCTTAAACAAACATACCCTGTTAGAAGTTTTTACTTTTAGTATATATTCTAAGTGCTGTTAGAAAGATCATATCACCACATAGATAATTATTATATTATTTAATTGATAAACTTAATATCTTTGCATCATAATTATGATAATTAATGGCAGAATTACAGAATAAAATAGAATCATCTACCATTCCGGCACAGCGATTTGCTGACTTGGTTCTTGATATTGGCACTTTTTTGCTAGCTTCCGGAGCCCATTGCGGACGCCTCAACAGCAACTTGGGGCGGTTAGCCTCTACATGGGAATTCGAACTGAATATGAGTCCTACATTCAAAGGATTATTAGTCACTGTGAAAGACTTAAACAATCCTTCTAATTTTGTGACCTCATACAAGGCTTCTCCTCTACATAATGTTCATTTAGCTGTTCTTACAGAAATATCTCATCTATCATGGAAGGTTCAGGAAGAAAAGCTTTCCATCATCGAAGTAGAAAAGGAATTGAAGAAGATCAAAGAAAAGTCAAATTATAAAGATATTGTCGTAGCCACAGCTGTAGGCTTCTCTTGCGCAGGTTTATGTCTCTTTTCGCTCGGAGATGAGGCTAATGCTTTCATAACATTTATCGCAGCCTTTATCGGCTATCTGGTAAGGGTAGGATTCTCTAAGAAGAACTTCAATGCTATGATCTGTATATCTATCGCTGCCTTTGTAACCACACTTATCACTGGCTTTGGCAGATTATATGGTATAGGTTCTCACCCCGAAGCAGCCATGGCTACTGCTGTTTTATACCTCATACCGGGAGTTCCACTGATCAATTGTGTGATAGACCTTATCGAAGGTTATCTTTCCGCAGCTATAAACAGGGCACTATTCGGAGGCTTCATCTTATTATGTATTGCAGCCGGAATGACCCTATGCATTACACTCATGGGTATTAGCAACTTTTAAAATCAGATTATGGAAGAACTTACTTTATTCAATATACTTCGCGATTTCGGGATTGCTTTTATAGTCGGATTCTGCTGGGCTATACTTTTTGGATCACCCAAGCGGCTTTTATGGGTAGCCGGATTATTAGGCGGCATGGGACATTGTATTCGCTTTATCCTAATACAACTCGATTTCGGATTAATAACAGCTACTCTTGCCGGATCAGTACTAATAGGCATGATAGGTATATTTGCTGCTCACAAGGTAGATAGTCCACCTGTAGTATTCACTATGCCGGCATGTATAACCATGATTCCGGGTATGTTTGCCTATAGAACAATGCTGGGAGGAATAAAGTCTACCGACTTATCCATAATAGAAGACAATCCTCATATATTAATAGAAACAGCTCATAATCTGATGCTTACTATGTCGCTATTATTTACCCTTGCGATAGGAATCTGTATCGGGGCCTTGCTGTTCCGTAAATCAAGTGTTAAGAATATATCATTAAAAGATATGATAGGTAAGGGCTAGATATTTATCTAAAAATATTTATTCATGCGGTTCTAAGATTTGATTGTCTGATTGCTTTAATTATACCTCTCGATATCAGAAAGACTATTATCTGCGTAAAGATAATAAACACTCCTGATGGCACATCCAGTAAGGCTGACAACAACAAGCCTATAACACAACCAAACAAACCAATCAATATAGACAAAAATATCATCTTTCTGAAATTGGATGTAAACAAGTTAGCGGTCATCTGAGGCACAGTCAAAATAGACATCAACAACACTATTCCGACTAAGCGTATAGACAGTACGATTGTAACAGCAATCAACATCATCATCAGATACTTTATTACATCTACAGGAAGCTTACGGGTTTTTGCAAAATCAGGATCAAAAGCTGTAAATAATATTTGCTTTCCCCAGATCATAAATGTAAGTATTAGTACTATAGATAAAATAGCCAGATATATAATATCCGCATGAGTAATCGTAAGTATATTTCCAAACAGGTAATCCGACAAATTCGGTGCAAATCCAGGCTTCAGATAGATAAAAATGATACCAATTGCCATTCCCAACGACCAAAACGAACCTATAGCCGAATCTTCGCGCACTCCTTTTTGCGAAGAAAGTAATTCTATACCAAAAGCAGACAAAATAGAAAACACCATAGCAGCCAGAATAGGATTCCAGCCAAAATAAAATCCAATACCAATCCCTCCTAGTGAAGCATGCGTTATCCCTCCGCTAACAAAGACCAAACGGCGAATAACAATATACGACCCAATAATACCGCATGCAATACTTGCAAATAAACTACCAAGCAAAGCATTTTGGAAAAAGTTATATGACAAAAGTTCCAGAAATTCCATATTATGATATTACTCTAATCTATTCTCCTATATTATTTAACTCCAATACTATCAATGAATTATCCGATTCATCTGTAGAATTTTCCTTGAATGTGGTTATTAGATATTTCGGTGTTTTATGAAGATATGGAGAACCAATTCCTTCATTACCCTCTCTTTCTGATTTCAGGTATTTTGCCTCCACTATAAAACAATCTTCCATATCCAATGAATTTCTATCCTGAATAATAATTTCTCCTCCTTGATCCGACAAGATATATGTAGAATATCTATCCTTATTAGTAGTAAGCTTCATACTTATTTTATTAGCTCCCAATGATGGATGAAGTTCTACAATGCTATCTATCAATTCATCTTCTATTCTTATACTATCCGACTGAGCATCATCAACGATAAGACATACCTCCTTTTCTGCACTGTTTATCCGTTTTACAACCCAGGCTTTATTTCTTTGTTTCGAATAATGGACTGCATCCACCTTTTCCGGGACTGAACATAACAATTTTCCATTCAGATCATATATTCGATATTCTTCTTCTCCCCCGATATAAAATACATCAGCACAAGAATGAAAGCCAAAGACATTAATTATACCCCTACCCCATTTAATTGTATCTGCACAGTTAACCACATTCCTTATATTGAAATTCTCATCCAGTATAGTCACAATACCATATTCGGAACAACACCCGAAATGAACATCTCCTTTAGATGCAAAATGATATATCGGATGCGATACATTAACTGTTTTATATAGATAATTTTCAATATCTTCCATAAAAAAGGTGACAAAAGTGACACATATTATATACTTCTTTCCTGTTACTTTTTTCTATTTATAATTAATGTACCATATAACTACCTCTATATAGATAAAGTATTCTCTAATTTTTCTTCTCTACACTAATAGCCCTCATATATCTAAAGCCATAATATTTTGCACAAACCTTATTAACAGAAAATTCAGGGTCATCGCTAAGATCAGAAATTCCATATTTACCTTGAATTTGAAACCTGTTAGTAAAAACTATAGTATCTATCCCTTTATTCTTGACTTCTTCTATCTGAAGAAATCTTTCCTCCCAAGCTGTAGATACAATTTTTAATGTTTGATATTTCCATGTATAGTCCACTATATAATATATAAGAAGGACACTCAACATTATAATATTTACGATTTTTAGGGTTCTTACTTTAAAATCAATATTTGCATATATTTGAGCTACAGAAATAATAAGCAATATTATAAGTCCAAATAATGCTCGACTTTCTGATATCGATGCTGCCATTAAAGCTACAAAAGCTACAAAAGCTGTAACAAAGAACAATAAAGATGATCTTATGGCACGGTCTCTCCATATATTTCTTTTTTTCTGATATCTATAAATTAATATTCCTGTTATATAAGCTATAATAAGGGGTAAAATACTTAATCTGGAAATGAGAAATAATACTTTCCAATTGAAAAGGTACATTTCGAGTGCGGTTCCATCAAAGCCATTAACTGCTCCTTCTAATCTCACATAATTACCTGGAGCAATAAGCATCACAACACATCCAATTACTGCTCCGATTAATCCTGAGATAGTCCATCGAGGGATAACCATACCTTCTTTTCTATAAAGGAAAAAAGATGCTATAATATAAAAAATTAAAGCAACCCCCATATTCTCATTTGTCCACCCAGCTATAATTCCCCCCATAAAAAATAAAATGGTCCTTACAGCACCTTCTTTTCTTTCTTTATCCCAATAGTAAGTATAATAAAAGTAAATAAAAGAAAGGATAATAAGTGTACCCCATAAATAATTAGCCGCACCTGTTTTCCACAAAACAGTTTCACAAAATATCGGCTGTAAAAACCATACTGCAACATGACATAAAAAAAGTACAAACGGATTAGCTATATTATTTTTATTTGCAATCCTATACATTAAATATACAAGAGCCACATAAGCCAATGTATTTATTGCACAAGTCAGCCAAAAATCTAACATCAACAAAACCTGACAAATAACGTGCACCACTGTACGCCCTCCCCACATAAAATAATGGTTATACTGAGAAGTAAGCAAACCTGATAACGAATCTAATCTTTCATTAGTAGGAAAGATGCACCTATAATCCCAATCATCTGTGTTGATTGGATAATTATAGTTTAATATATACATCATAATATAAATAAAAGATATGAGAAGAATCACGCCCAATGATCTTTTATTTAGAAAAGTAGTTTTTGAAAGTTTCATATTTCTTTACACCAAATTAGCACCTAAAAATTTACGAATAAGATTCTCATCTTCTCCCCTTCTCTCAATATATGACACCAATTGATCATCTAAAACATTACCAATATTGAAGTATTTTGATTTCGGATGAGAAATAATAATACCACTAACTGATGCATTTGGTATCATAACTCCATTTTCAGTAAGCTCTACCCCGATTTCAGTTGATTGCAATAAGTCTCTATTCAACAAGAAGTTTATTGACTGGTCTGGTATAGATGGATAACCCACAGCCGGACGAATACCCCGATATTTAAGAGTAAACATATCATTTACTGATATATTTTCATCTGGAGCAAATCCCCAATAATTCTTTCTGATCTCGGAATGTAGCCATTCAGTAGTTGCTTCTGCAAGGCGATCCAGAACTGATTTCAGAAGCAAAACCTTGTATTCGTCACCTTGACGTTCGTATTCGCTCATTCGCTCATTTGCCCCTATTCCTGCCGAAACAGTAAATCCCCCAATATAGTCTTTTTTCCCTGACGATTTCGGAGCAACAAAATCGCAAAGAGAAAGATATTCACCTTTATCATTCTTCTTTTGCTGACGCAACATCGGAAAACAAAAATCATTTATATACAGGCACTCATTATCACTATATGCCTCAAATATTCCAAATACAGCATTTATATATTCAGCTTTCTCAAAAACAAGCTCATCTAATAAAGCCTTTGCATCCTTATATAACTGCATCCCCTCTACAGCTTTTTCCCTTTCCTGTTCTGGAAACGAGTTTAACCAGGTTGCCTTACAAGATGGGCAATCGTCAATATTCTGCACTGATGCATAGCGTGCAGAAAGGTTCCATGAATGGAAAAAGAATTTCCAATCAATAAAAGGAATAATCTTTTCTATAGAAATATTCTTCAATATCTGTCTTCCAGAAACATTTGGACTTGGTGCTTGATAGCCAGACCAATCTATCTTCATGCCTTTATCTAAAACCTCAGATAGAGATAGCAAATCAGCTTTCTTATCTCCTACCGAATCTCTTAAAGATAAATATTCTTGTTTTACCTCATTTATATAATCAGTCTTCGTTGTCGGATTTATTAATTTACCTACAGCAGCCGGCGCCTGTGATGCATCTTTTACATACACTACCGAACCATTATTATATTTAGGATCGATCTTTATAGCTGTATGAAGCTTAGATGTAGTAGCCCCACCGATCATCAAAGGGATAGAAAACCCAGCCTTTTCCATTTCGTGGGCTACAATACTCATTTCCTCCAAAGATGGCGTTATAAGACCACTAAGACAAAGAATATCCGGTTGTTCCTCTTTCACTTTCTGGATTATAACTTCCGGTGGAGTCATTACCCCCAAGTCTATAACCTCATAATTATTACAAGCAAGTATTATTGAAACTATATTTTTGCCTATATCATGTACATCTCCTTTTACTGTTGCAATAAGCAGTTTACCTGCCTTATTATTACCAGAAGATGATGCCTTCTGAGCCTCTAACGTCGGTTGAAGAATTGCAACAGCACGTTTCATCGTTCGGGCTGTCTTAACTACCTGAGGCAAAAACATTTTCCCCGAACCAAATAAATCTCCGACCTTATTCATTCCATCCATCAAAGGCTTATCAATAATATCTACAGCCTTGGGATAAGCTTTCAGTGCCTCTTCCAAATCCTCTTCCAAATAGTCGCTAATACCTTTTATCAGTGCGTATTGAATTCGTTCTTCTAAAGGATAAGAGCGCCATTCTTCAACTTTTTGTTCCGTCTGACCTGTTTTTTCATTTTTAAGCCTTTCTGCATATTCGATCAGCTCATCTGTTGCTTCCGGTCTACGATTGAAGATAACATCTTCTACCAAATTCCTCAATTCAAGTGGTATATCATCATATACCACTGATTGTCCGGGATTCACAATTCCCATATCCATGCCCTTCTGTATAGCATAATAAAGAAATACAGCATGCATCGCTTCACGTACATAATCATTTCCACGGAACGAGAAAGAAAGATTACTTACTCCTCCACTAACCTTTGCATGAGGGAGATTCTTCTTTATCCATGTTATCGTTTCCAAAAAGTCGACCGCATAATTCCGGTGCTCCTCTATACCTGTTGCTATTGCTAGTATATTGGGATCAAATATTATATCCAGAGGATTAAATCCATCATTTACTAATAGCTTATACGCTCTGCCACATATTTCTATGCGGCGTTCGTAAGTATCAGCCTGCCCTGTCTCATCAAAAGCCATCACAATAACAGCAGCGCCATATTGCTTTATCAATCGCGCCTGATGAAGAAACTCTTCTTCTCCCCCCTTTAACGAAATTGAGTTTACAATAGGCTTACCCTGTACACATTTTAATCCGGCTTCTAACACTTCCCATTTCGAAGAGTCGATCATTACAGGTACACGCGATACATCAGGGTCTGATGCCATCAGATTAAGGAAAGTTGTCATTTCCTTCACTCCATCCAACAAACCTTCGTCCATATTCACATCAAGCACCTGTGCTCCATCTTCTACCTGTTTATGTGCAATAGTCAGAGCCTCCTCATATTTCTCTTCCTTTATTAATCGAAGGAACTTACGCGAGCCTGCGACATTCAAACGCTCCCCTATATTTATAAAGTTTATCTCTGGTTTAGCCTCTAATAGTTCCAAACCCGATAGCCACATATATTTAGGTTTCTCTGCAGGCTTATGAGGTTTAATGTTTCTCACCAAATCTGCATATTTACCTATATGGTCAGGGGTTGTGCCACAACAACCACCTAAAATATTGACAAGTCCTTCATTTATAAACTCACTAATCTGGCAAGCCATAATCTCTGGTGTCTCATCATATTCACCAAACTGATTAGGCAAGCCTGCATTTGGATAAGCAGAAATATAAGTTGGGGCAATACGTCCCAGTTCTTTCAAAAATGGCTTCATATCAGAAGCACCAAATGAACAGTTTAACCCAATAGACAAAAAATCTATATGGCTAACTGATGCTAAAAAGGCCCCTATAGTTTGACCAGACAATGTGCGTCCCCCTTTATCAGAAAGAGTTACCGAAATCATTATAGGCAAGTCTATATTTCTTTCTTTACGCACCTCATCCGCTGCAAAAAGAGCTGCTTTAGCATTCAAAGTATCAAATATAGTTTCTATCAACAATAAGTCAACACCACCATCTACCAACCCTTCTATCTGCTCCTTATAGGCCATACACAAGTCATCAAAAGTAACAGCTCTAAAAATAGGATTCTCTACTTTGGGACTCATCGATGCCGTTTTATTAGTAGGCCCTATCGATCCTGCAACAAAACGAGGTTTATCCGGATTCTGTTTTGTATATTCATCAGCAACTTTCCTTGCTATTTTTGCAGCAGCTATATTTATCTCCTTTACCAGATCCGACATATTGTAGTCTTCCATCGAAATGGAATTGGCATTGAAAGTATTAGTCTCGATAATATCTGTGCCTACTTCCAAATATTCACGATGAACAGCTTCTATGATATCCGGACGTGTAAGACAAAGCAAATCGTTATTACCTTTCAGCAATATAATCGAATCCTTGAAACGCTCACCTCGAAAGTCTTCTTCTGTAAGTTTATATCGTTGAATCATAGTGCCCATAGCACCATCCAGTATAAGGATTCTATCCTTTAATATATTTTTTAATTTATTTGTCATATGCATTTATAATAGAATCTTGTCTATTCTTCAAAATTACTAATTCCTGATTAACAGTATCTAAACTCCTATCGATAACTATTACCGAGTTTATATTATAATAATAGGAATAAGCCCTATTTTTTCCAGCTTTAGGATCTTCCAGCAGATCCCAAAAATGATATCTGTTAGATATTATCAATTGGTTATCAAAGATATAATCTTTTATACCAATTTCTTTTCCCTTTTCCATAATCTTTTCTCTTTCCTTTAGTGTCGAATAAATCTTATACACTCTTCTGAATTTGTGTTGATAATCTATACCAAAGCCAACAATAAATGCAAAGAATAGACCCAAAATGCCTATCTGCACTTTCTTATTATTCAGGTTGATATTAGCATTTGCATATGCAATGCCAATTAGTATTATAAAAATAATTATCAATCCGAACATCGCTCTTTCGGGAAAAATCGGTGTTCCCAACATTACAAATAAGGCAATATGCGCAGAAACAAACAATAACAATAGTAATGGTGCGATTTTCAGTTTTTGATATTCCGTTCCTTTTCTGAAAAAATAAATTATCGAAATTATAGATAATACGGATGGTATCATTATAAACTTACGATAATACCTAAAGATAAGCTGGAGTCTGGAAGCTAAAATATCCAAAGAGAAAGATCCTCTAGTATCTTCAATTTCTGAATTATACCTCAACATATTTCCTGGTGCCAAGTACAAAAATAAGGCACCTATTATCAGACCGGCAAATCCCCAATAAGCCCAATTAGGAATTTTCTTCTTTCTAATTTTTAATAAAACGAGCATTCCGGCTACAAAGAAAACAATAGCAATTATAGTATTCTCGTTAGTCCATCCGGCAATAATACCAGCAAAAAAGAATAAAATAGATTTCAAATAACTATTCTCTCCATTCTCATTTATATAAAGGCTGTAAAATGGATATACAAATGAAAAAACGATAAACCCACACCATAAATAATTAGCACTACCTGTTATCCAAAATGATGAAGAAATAATATAAGGTTGAAGAAACCAAAACAGAAAACCTACAAGTAAAAAAAGTGAAATACTGACAGGTTTATTAATATTAGCATACTTATATAACAAAAACATTAAAACGACAAATACCAGGCTATTCAGAATATCCTGATATATAGGATCTAAACACAATAATAATTGAGCTATAGTATGAGCCACTACCCTGCCGCCCCATAACATATAATGAGCATATTGAGAATCGAAAAGATCAGAAAAACTAGTTATCTTACGTCCTGCGATATCAACAGGATCCCATACAAAAGCATATGTCCAATCATCTTCACATGTTGGAAATATATAATTTAAAACAAATACAAATCCTAGTAATATTACTAAGATAACTAACATTAAATTCTTTTGCTTCTTAAAATTTGACGACGCGCTAAATATAAAATTAAGCATTATATGTACCTATTTATTCTTCTCACTCATCACACATACCGAATCCACACCATAAAAGGCGGCATAATTCACATTCAGCCAATATGATGCATCACGAGACAAATCCTCATATTCATATCTTGAAGGCAATATTATTTCTTTATCGAACTTTATGAAGTTATTACCTTTTGCTTTCTGCTGACTTATATATTCTTCACGTTTAGAAAACTCAGCGGACATATAACTTATATTCTTATAATGCCAGCCATAATTAACTATAAATAAAAGAATAAGTATCGACAGCAAGACTCTACTCGCTTTCTTTTTTATTATTCGTTTAAGATCACAATTAGCAAACAATATGCCTGTTGCTATTATCAGCAACGAAATAATTCCAAAAGTTGCTCTTGCCGGAAATATATACGATGCTGCCATTGCCAGCCACGCAACATGGCCTGAAACAAAGAATAGTAAAGATCCATATAAGATTTTAGAATTGTTCTTATTAGATGGATATTTTCTAAAAAAGTAGAATGTAGTAAGATAAACAAATGTCACAGGCAATATATATACAACATACCTATAGCATATTTTCAACACCCTATATCCCACAGTATAAAATATAGATTTATCTGTCATATCCAAACCTTCTTTCACAACTTCCGCCCTTATATAATTGCCTGGAGCCGATACCATAATTATTCCACCCAAACACAACCCTATTAGTCCTGCAATAGCCCAAGATGGAATTGTATCCTTCCTTCTTTTTAATAAGAAAAACACACTACCAATAAAGAAAACCTGAGCAACAAACATATTTTCATTTGTCCATCCGGAAATAAATCCTGCAATAAAGATTAGAAAAACAAATAGAATGCTTTTCTTTTCCTTACCCAATATATAATAAGAATAATATGTATATAAAAAAGAAATTACAATCAGGGCACCCCACATATAATTCGCAGCCCCTACCAGCCACAATACTGTAGAATTAAAAGCTGGAATTGCGAACCATACAAACAAGCTAATAACAACAAACAATGCTGCTTTTGCCCTATGTCCTTTGTTCGATATATTATATATAATATATAAATACAAAACAAATGCCAAGCTATTCAATATGTCGTTGAATGGCTCTCCTATCCTAAATAAAATATGGGCTATAAAATGAACAATAGATCGTCCCCCCCATGTATAATATTGATTGTGTAACCGACCAAAAATGTCTTCAAAATGATCAGATAATGTATGAGATGTATAAGCATACCCCCAGTCATCAGCATACAAAGGATATAATCTGTTAAGTATAAAAACTAACAGAAAAATAAGAAAAGCAAAAGATATAAAATAAAATCTTTGTGGCACATTCCTGGGAATGTTATTCATAATTTAATTTAGCTATATATTGTATAAATAAAAAATTACCTTACCTAATAGCTCTTTTTAAATCGTCTTTTCTCTCTATAGTTACCGAAGATATTCTTTTGTAAAAGCCATATCTGCCTCCAAAACTATCATCCAACAATAACCAGTCTTTCAAATCCAGCACCACTAACTTCGATTCTTTTTCTTGAAATAAATCATCCCTAATTACAACATCTTCAACTCCTTGTTCTATTTGCCGATCTATAGCTTTTTCCCTTTCCAGACAGACTTTTTCAAACCTTAATAGTTCAGAATAACTTTCTATACAAGAAATCACATAGACAGAAAAAACAACGAAAAAAATGAAAATATTTGCATATTTAAGTATTGATACCGAAAAATCTATATTTGCATAGAGAATAGCAATAGATGTTATCAGCAATATTATAATCCCAAACCAAGCCCTATCGGGGAAAGAAGGGGAACCACTCATAACAACTGTCGCCACAGCCGATGTGCAAAAGAAAAGCAAAGATAAAAATAAAATATCTCTTTTTCTCTTTTCTTCACCTTTTCCTATACCTATATATACACATAGCATCACTATATACACAAGTACCGGAATTAGCAAATGTGTCCATGAAAATTTTATGACTGTAATAAATCGATAGAAATAAAAAGACAAAGGCACCTCCTCTAGTTTATGAATCGCCATAAACTCACATTTACTGCGATATGCATTACCCGGAGACAACATCATAATGGCATAACCAACAAGAACACCAATCAATCCGTAAATCATCCATTGAGGGATAGGTCTCTTATTATACCTCATATATAATAGAAATACGAATAAAAAGAATATTAAAGCGATTCCCATATTCTCATTCGTCCACCCTGCAATTATTCCTCCTAACAGAAAGAGAATTTTAATCAATACACCACTATTCTTTTTATTCTCTTCCTTAAAATAATATGATATATAAAAATACAGAAGGCTATATATAAGAAGACATCCCCACAAATAATTAGCACTACCCGTTATCCATAAAAGATTTTGAGAAAAAGAAGGAAGGGTAAACCATATCAGAATATTTATTATAAAAAACAACGGGATATTTGCTTTTTTCCCTCTATTAGAAAAATAATAAATCAACAACACCAGTACAACATAAGCTAGGGCATTTAATATATTATTCCATCCATCCCCAAACCAAAGCAGAGTTCGGGCAATAATATGAACTACACTACGCCCTCCCCACTGTATATACTGATCATATTCAGATCGAACAATTTCAAAAAAATTATTTGCTTTTTCTCCTGTATATGCAAAAGAATACCCCCAATCATCCAAATAGGGTAAAAAATGCAGATTCAGTAAATAAAAAAAGACACTAATAGAAATAACAGAAACAACAAATAACAGCCCGTTTACCTCTTTCAATTGAGATAAAACAGACCCTAACTTCAGTTTACTCATAGGAGCATTTGGTATGTTTACTACATTGCCTCAACCGCTAAAGCATCAGCATTACTTTATAAGTTACAAACTTAACTACAAATCAGCGCTTTAAGGTTACGAAAACACGTTAATCTATTCCAAATTCTCACCAACTTTATCTCCTGATAAATATATCTAACTGTCACATATTTTTCAATCCCAACACTTCTATCAGCAAAATATCTAAACTCAACAAAAAATCAACTACAAAAATTACAAAAAAAAATAATTAAAACTTATGTATACCCTAAAATAGGCTAATGAACTATTTATTAATCTTAAAACTCAAAACGGCCCCTAAGAATAAACCTATTTTTTTTATTTATTCAAAAAAACTTTATACCTTTGCGCCGTTCTTTTTGATATATAGAAACAAAAGGTGGGAAAGTTTAGTTTATATAATATTCCTTTAAGGGGACTGTCTGAAGGAAAGCATGAGTTCAAATATAACTTGGATAAAAGTTTTTTTGCACTCATAGATGATGGCACAGCTGATGTAAAAAAAGGTAATTTAGATGTAATAGTATCTTTAAAAAAGACATCTGTTACATTTGAACTTAATTTCGAAGTTGCCGGAACTGTACAGGTTCCGTGCGACAGATGCCTTGATGATATATCAATGGAGGTGAATACGAAAAACAAACTTATCGTTAAATTTGGAGCCGAATATTCCGAAGAAAGCGATGAGATTGTTATCATTCCGGAAGAAGATGGTGAGATAAATATAGCATGGTTCTTATATGAATTTATAGTGCTTAGCTTACCAACAAAAAAGGTACATCCTCCAGGTACATGCAATAAAGCAATGTCTTCTAAGTTAAATAAACATAGGGCTAAAAGCACTGATGACTCGGAAGAAGAAGAGGAAGATGATATCGAATTGGAAGAAGAAGACAATTCGTCTTTTAGCGACCCCAGATGGGATGCTTTAAAAGGTCTTTCCAGCGACGAAGATTAACAACGACCTGATTTAGTCAGAATATAAAAATAGAAACAACTAAAATAAAACAAAAAAAATGGCACATCCGAAACGTAGACAATCAAAGTCTAGAACAGCTAAAAGAAGAACTCACGATAAAGCAGTAGCACCTACATTAGCTGTATGTTCTAACTGCGGTTCATGGCATGTATTCCACACAGTTTGTCCTGAGTGCGGATATTACAGAGGAAAACTGGCTATCGAAAAAGAAGCTGCGGTTTAATTCTGCTTCAAAAATTTAAGCCCTAACGATCTTAGGGCATTTTTTTTATTATATACTCACAAAATCAAACAAAAAGAATGATTCGAGCTGCAATTACTGCCGTTGGTGCTTACATACCTAAAGATGTCATCACCAATGAAGATATCGCCAAATTGGTTGATACATCAGACGAATGGATAATGACCCGTGTAGGGATCAAAGAACGTCGTGTATTAAAAGGCGAAGGAAAAGGTACTTCCATAATGGGTGCAGAAGCCGTTAAACAAATTCTTGAAAAAACAAATACAAAACCTGAGGAAGTTGAAGCTATAATCTTCGCAACCACTACGCCCGATTATATATTCCCTTCAACAGCTGCAATGACAGCAGAAGCCTGTGGTATAAAAAATGCCCTGGGTTTTGATGTACAAGCTGCATGTTCAGGGTTTATATACGCTCTGGAAATTGGATCTAATTTCATTAAATCAGGCAAATACAAAAAAGTCGTTGTCGTTGGTGGAGACAAAATGACTGCTATAACAAACTATAAAGACCGCGCTACCTGCCCTCTGTTTGGCGATGCGGTAGGTGCAGTTATGCTGGAACCAACCGAAGAAGAAGTTGGAGTAATGGACTCGATCCTTCATGTTGATGGAGTTGGTATTCCCCACCTTCATATGCGCGGAGGAGGTTCTGCTCATCCTGCAAGTCACGAAACTGTAGACAAAGATATGCACTATGTATATCAGGAAGGTCAGGTTGTATTTAAGCATGCTGTATCACGTATGGCTGATGTTTCTGTTGAAATAATGGAACGAAATCACCTATCTAAAGACGATGTAAATTGGCTGGTTCCTCATCAGGCAAACATTCGCATTATCGAAGCCGTAGGAAACAGAATGGGTCTTTCTCCGGATAAAGTGATGATAAATATTCAAAAATATGGCAATACAAGTGCCGGAACAATACCTGTTGCTATTCATGAGTGGGAATCTCAATTGAAAAAAGGAGACAACCTCATACTAACAGCCTTTGGTGCCGGATTTACCTGGGGTGCTGTATATATAAAATGGGCTTATTAAGTACATTCTTATTTCTATAAAAAATAATAAAAGGATAGTCTGTGGCTATCCTTTTTCTTATCTTTAGACAATATTTTCATAAAAAATACCAAGCATGAAAAACATTCTAAAAAAAGACCTTTTACTAGTATTAATTACCCTATTTTCTTTCTCCTGTGCAGAAAAAGCACCGGAACCTTATGGAGCATTACCTACTCCAGATCAAATGGCATGGCAAAAAATGGAATATTATATGTTTATCCATTTTGGGCCTAATACATTTACTGATGTAGAATGGGGAGATGGAAAAGAAGACCCAAAAGTATTTAACCCCTCCGATCTCGATTGTCGCCAATGGGCAGCAACAGCAAAAGCAGCCGGAATGAAAGGAATCATTCTTACAGCCAAACACCATGATGGATTCTGCCTATGGCCTAGCAAATATAGTACACACACCGTACGCGAAAGTCTGTGGAAAGACGGAAAAGGTGACTTATTAAGAGAACTCTCCGACGCATGTAAAGAATATGGACTTAAATTTGGCGTATACTTATCTCCTTGGGATCAGAATCATCCGGCATATGGAACTGATGAATACAATCAGGTTTTTGCCAACACCTTAAACGAAGTTCTATCTAACTATGGAGAAGTATTCGAACAATGGTTCGATGGTGCCAATGGAGGCAGTGAAGGCGGCAAAAAACAAGTATATGACTGGAATTTATTCCACGAAACAGTATATCGTAATCAGCCACATGCTATAATCTTTAGCGATGTAGGTCCCGGATGCCGTTGGATGGGAAATGAAAGAGGCGTGGCTGGTGTGACAAACTGGTCGACTATGAATATAGAAGGCTTCGAACCTGGACATGGAGCACCTCCTACTAACATATTGACAGAAGGAGAAATAGGTGGAAAGGCATGGGTTCCGGCAGAAACAGATGTATCTATTCGTCCGGGATGGTTTTACAGTCCTTCTACCGACGAAAACGTAAAATCGGTTGAACAATTGATGAATATATATTATACTTCGATAGGTAGAAATTCGAACTTACTTTTGAATGTTCCGCCCGATCGCAGAGGACGTATTCACCCTACAGACTCAACACGCTTAATGGAATTCCGTCGTGCTGTCGAAGAAACATTTAAACAGAACCTCATATCTGATGCTGGAATAACTGCAAGTGCAACAAGAAAAGGATTTGATCCGAAAAACCTGCTTGACGATAACTTCGAAACATATTGGGCTGCACCAGACAGCACACTTACTCCTGCCCTAGAGGTAAGCTGGACAGAAGAAAAAGAATTAAACCGATTATTGATACAAGAGTATATTCCTCTAGGACAACGTGTATCTTCCATCAAAGTTAAATACTGGAATAATGAAAAAAATGAATGGAATGATCTTACTCAAGGAACAACAATCGGCTATAAGCGTATCCTACGATTCCCTACAGTAAGAACCAATAAACTACAAATTGAACTGGAAGCTCTGGCTTGCCCACTTATCAGTACTATAGGCATATTCAATGCACCAGAATCCCCGGAACCGTTAGTAATAAAGAGGGATAAAGAAGGAATAGTATCTATCGAATCGCAAGAAAATAGCCCTATCTATTATACACTGGATGGAAGCAATCCAACCGAAGCATCAACTAAATACGAAAAACCTTTTGCTCTGCCTCTAAGTGGAACGGTGAAAGCAATAGTAAAAAAAGAAGGCTTTGGATCGGTTATTACTGCTTCATTTGGTATTGCTCCAACAAACTGGACTATTTTATCTCCATCCGGAAATCCGGCTAAAGTGATTGATGCTGATAAAAACACATACGAGCTCATAAATAAAAATACGCCTTTGGTTATAAATCTGCAAAAAGAATATGCTTTGGTAGGATTCTCGTATACACCTGCGCCAGACACTTCTGCCCCTAATATTGCCAGATACAACTTATTCGTCAGTACTGATGGAAAGAAATGGGTACCAGTAAAAGAAAATGCCATATTCAATAATATAAAAAACAATCCTATAGAGCAATACATTCTATTCAACAAAGTTTCATTTGCAAAATATATAAAGCTGGAACCTGTAGAATTAACAACAGAAAGTTCAGAATATACTGTTGCCGAATTAGGTATTATAACCTGATAAAGTAATTTTTATCTATCTTTATACCCGAAAAAGAACTTAAATGAAAAAACTGATATATTTTATATTTTTCATTACAGCAATTTCTTTTCTATCCGGCTGTAGCAACGATGATGGAGAAAGAACAGAAAAGAAAATAGGATCGGTAAATATTCTCGAATTCAGAGGGTATAAAGGTTCTGCTAATGGAGCTGTAGAGGTAGATTATAACAACTTGAGAAAAATAGACCTGGTTTCCGAATATTTCGGAAGCCAGGCAATTAGATGGTTCACCAACAGGTCTATCGAATTCTACGACAATAGAGTTATCTACAAATATTCCGAAGAAGAAACTGACACTTACCCAACTTACAAAATTGTTTCGGAGTATGAGTTTAAGAATGGAGCTTTATATGTAAAGAAGTCAGATAATACGTCTCTTTTTGTTGCTTATGGCGATTCTCCCGACAACCTTTTTCTGAAGAAAAGTTTTGGGCTATATACTGATCCAGAAACAAGAGAACAAGTTGCCATTTCATCCGATTTACCTTTGAATTTAGATATCTTGCTAACTCTGGCACACCATGTATCTAATGATATGCCTGATCCATCAAAAATGACTGATCCGGAAGAAACTATTATCTGGTGTAATATTGATTACCTATTCGAATAAGAGATAAAAATGAACTCAAGTAATATATTTTTCTTACTGCTCACGATAGCTATATTCTTCAGTGCCTGTGGAGATGACAATGATGATACTGGTATCTATCGGTACTCATCATCCTCATTCACTCAATATGAAACATTGGTAGGTACAGACGATCACACAGGAAAACCCAGTACATGGATAGATACTGTCAATATCAGGGGACTGCTAACACCTACTCTATCTATTTTCGAAGTTTTCACTAACACAACAATATCATTCAACAACGATAAGATATTGATTAATAATGGAACACGCACCGAAAAGAATACTTGCGAATTCAGTAACGACTCGTTATACATATTTAACGGAAACCAAAAATTATTCTATGGTTATCAAAACCGTGACTCACTGATAATAAGTCAACATTATATTATTTATAAGGATGATAAAGAAAAGTGGGTGCAGATAAAAGGACCAGCCAAAAACAAAATAGAACCCGAAGACGCAGCTAAAAGCATATTCGGCTCATTAGACAATATGGAAACAACCGATACATTAATCTGGTATAGCCGTAAGTCAATATTCTTATAGAAATAGAGAATATCCAATATATTAAAGGTTTGCATAATGCAAGCCTTTTTTTGTACGCCGCTGTTTACAACGAAAAAATATGTACCTTTGCACAAAATTATAGAATAGGCAGATAAAAAATTATGGGAAATTTAGTAGCTATTGTTGGACGTCCTAATGTAGGTAAATCAACATTGTTTAATCGTTTAACCGAAACCCGTCAGGCCATTGTAGATGAGACTGCGGGCACTACACGCGACCGTCAATATGGCAAAACAGAGTGGGGTGGACAAGAATTTTCCCTTGTTGATACAGGGGGATGGGTAGTCAATTCGGAGGATGTATTCGAAGGCGAAATCAACAAACAAGTAACGATAGCTATAGAAGAAGCCGATGTTATTCTCTTTATGGTAGATGTAATGAATGGACTTACCGATCTGGATTCTAGTGTAGCCAATATGCTTCGCCGATCGAAGAAACCTATATTACTGGTATCTAACAAAGCCGATAATTTTAGTCAACATGCCAATTCTGCAGAATTCTATGCACTAGGTATAGGAGATCCAATCAATATATCAGCTATTAACGGCGCTGGAACAGGGGATTTATTAGACCTCATTATTTCTAAATTCTCTAAAAAAGGAGAAGAAGAAGTATTGGAAGACATCCCTCGTATTGCCATAGTAGGACGCCCCAATGCAGGAAAATCATCTATGGTAAATGCACTGATGGATGAAGAACGAAATATTGTAACTGATATTGCAGGAACTACACGCGACTCAATCTATACCCGTTTCAATAAGTTCAACATGGATTTTTATCTTGTTGATACTGCTGGTATCCGTAAAAAAGGAAAAGTCACAGAAGATCTTGAATATTATTCTGTTATACGTTCTATCAAGGCTATCGAAAACTCAGATGTATGTATATTGATGATAGATGCAACTAAAGGTATAGAAAGTCAGGATTTGAATATATTTTCGCTTATCCAAAAAAACAGGAAAGGTCTGGTTGTTTGTGTAAATAAATGGGATTTGGTAGAAAACAAAGAGCAGATCGTAATAAAAACATTCGAAAATGCTATCCGCGATCGTTTGGCTCCTTTTACTGACTTTCCTATAATCTTTGCTTCGGCTACGACTAAACAACGTATATTGAAAGTCTTGGAGCTGGCTAAAGATGTTTATGCACGTAGAAAAACAAAAATACCTACTCATAAGCTTAATGAGGTTATGTTACCTATCATTGAGCATACCCCGCCTCCGGCTAACAAAGGGAAATATATTAAGATTAAGTACATAACTCAGTTACCGAATACACAGGTACCATCATTTGTATTTTTCTGTAATCTTCCTCAGTGGATAAAAGATCCATACAAGCGATTCCTTGAAAATCGTATACGCGACAATTGGAATCTTTCGGGTACTCCCATCAATATTATTATAAGAGAGAAATAGTAAACCATCTGTTTTGTTATGAAGCAGCCCGCAATTAATATCAAAAATAAAAGAGCCAGTTTCGATTACGAATTTCTGGATACATATACAGCTGGTATTGTACTCACCGGTACCGAAATAAAATCGATACGTTTAGGTAAAGCCAGCCTTGTAGACACATTCTGTATTTTCGAGAAAGGAGAATTATGGGTGCGCAATATGTATATTGCAGAATACTTTTATGGTTCATATAACAACCATGCTGCCCGTCGCGACCGCAAACTATTATTAAGCAAGAAAGAGCTGAAGAAGATAGAACGTATGGTAAAGGAAACAGGATTTACTATAGTTCCTACTCGTATCTTTCTCAATGAGAGAGGTCTTGCTAAAGTAAATATTGCAGTAGCGCGAGGAAAGAAACAATACGATAAGCGGCAGTCCTTAAGAGAAAAAGATGATAAGCGAGCAATGGATAGAGCAATGAAACAATAATAAAAAATAAAGGAGTGAAAATTTTCACTCCTTATTTTTTTATCGTCCTAAACTTTCCATATAAACCGAATTGAGTACTGTCGCCATATGCCCTTTATGGAGATATGACCAAACAGGATTTTTACTTACTGGCTTTGTTTCGGCAGAAGGTTTATAAAATGTCCGCTGTAGTTCATTAGGGTCGCGTTCAAAATACTTCTCTACTTCTACAGGTGAATCTCCTTTAACAGATACTATAAATACTCTGCCACTTTCTACAAAATATCCATAAGGTTTTTCTCCTTCCTGAAACATATTGCACCATGAGTTATCTATAGCCATTACATTAAACAACAATCTGTCTCCATCTTTAGAAAAGACCACCTTTGTTGCCGGCCACAAGAATCCCTTGTTTTTACGAAGGATCATACTATTAATATCTGATGCTACAAACTGAAGCGCTTCATCCTGCAAAATCAAAAAAGATAAAGTAACTTTATCTTTACTATCATCGGTTGGCTGATTAATTGCAAATGTTTGTAAAGTTGTGAATGTAAATAAGAATAATAAGAGAATTTTTACTTTTTTCATATCGAGCTTTATATTATGCGGATGCAAAAATATAAAACTTTTTACATCTGCCAAACCTTAAAAGTTAATGCTATAAATAGTTAATGATTTTTACCAAGTCCGATACTTATTTTACATTTGTACCAAATAAATTAGATTATAACAATGTTAATTTAAAAATATGAATAATATAATACAAACTATAAAAAAAGTTGCGCTTTTCCTCTTTGGGATTATACTTATCATCTGGGGATACAAAGTGAATGCCAATAACGCAGAGAATAAAGTAAAAGGCGAGAAGGAAGAAACAGCTAAAGATTCTGAAGTAATCCTTCCATCAGAGAATAATAAGGAAGATGTAGAGAAAGGTATCGAACAGGAGCAAAAACCCGATACTATACCAACTCCTGTTCCCGAAAAGAAGAAAGCACCAGCTTCGACTCCAAGTCAAAAGCCAAAAACAACTCCAGCTGCAGAAACCCCAAAAGCTGAACCTAAGAAAAAAGAAGAGCCTAAAGTAGAAGAGAAGAAAGAGACTGTAATCGAAACAGCAACCCCGGAAGAAGCATCCGGAACAGAATAAGCTAATAAATTATGACTCTCCTTTACAAAGCCCAGACTCGATTCTTATTTCATGCTCATATCAAAATTAAGATATCAGTATTTTACGAAGATTCCATTTTCGATGAGTTATTTGCTGTATTAGAAGATGTAGACAGAAAATATAACTCATATCAACCAGGTTCTTTCATTGATCGGATTAATAAGAATGCTGGAAACTTTGTGGAAACGGATAATGAAACCATTAATATATTAAAGCATGTTATCGAACTGTCGGATTATTTTGATGGTAAATATGATATCACAATTATGCCTTTAATACGTTTATGGGGATTTTATAGAGAAAATCAACAAAAAATCCCTAAATTGCAAGATATCGACAAGATTAAACATCTTATCAATTACAAAAAAATAGAAATTGATGGTAATAAAGTAAAAATAGAAAAGGATCAGGAAATCATAACAGGTTCATTTATTAAAGCCTATGCAATAGATAAACTTGTCGAAAAAATGACAGAACTAGGTATAAGTGATGCCATTATTAACGCTGGAGGCAGTACAATCAGAGCTATAAATAATGAATCACATCCTAGCTGGCAGGTTTTAGTAAGAGAATCGGAAAACGAAGAACTATTATTTAAGCTGGATATTCAAAATCAGTGCTATTCAACATCGTCACAGTCCAAAACATTTGTAGAGATAGATGGAAAACAATACGGACATATACTAAATCCCAGAACAGGTTTCCCTTCCACAAATAAGTTAATTGGCATCGTTAGTGATAATTGTATGACAGGAGATATTGTATCCACAGCATTGTTTAACGAAACATCCGATAGCTTTCTTTCAAAGATGGACTTATTATCCCACCACTATAACATCAAAGGCTTTATGATGGATAAAGATAATAAGATCACCTATTCAGATGGATTTTCAACTAAAAATTGAAAACTTATGATGCATATATTTTCGCGCAAAAGTGTAACCAAAAAAATTAAGATTCAGCGTATTCTCAACGCTCCTCTACTATACGTACCTCTACTTAAAAGTATTGGCGAAGCTCCCCAACCTATTGTTAAAGTAGGAGACGAAGTGTACAAAGCACAAATGATAGGAGAAGCGCCTAACGATTTTTCCGCAAATGTACATGCACCCGTTTCCGGTACGATTGTAGATATCAAAGAGCACCCTTTAGCTGATGGAATATTGGTACAAACCATCATAATAAAAAATGATTTCGAAGAAAGGGTTATCCAACGTCCTCCTTTTAATATTTCGGAACTAAGTGCTGAAGATATACTCTCTATAATAAGAAATGAAGGAATAGTAGGCGAAGGTGGAGCTCAATTTCCAACAGTAGCCAAATATGAATTAACAGGAGGTAAAGTAAATACATTTATTATAAATGGTACCGAATGTGAACCTTATCTCACTGCCGATTACAGCTTAATGGCCGAAAGGACTGAGAAACTTTTCAAAGGCATCGCAATTGCGAATAGAGTACTTGATGCCTCTGATATAGTGATTTCTATCGAAGAGCAAAACAAAGAACTAAGCAAAGTATTTGAGCCATTCCTTCAAAAGCCTGAATACAACAACTTCCGTGTCGCTATACTCCCTAATGAGTATCCACAAGGTGGAGAATTACAACTGGTAAAATCGATCACAAACGTTGAACTGCCACGTAACAAACGACCTCGGGAAGTGGGTATCATAGTAAGCAATGTAGGAACTATATATGCCATCTACAAAGCTGTAGTGGAAAGAGAGCCTGTTATCAGCCGTATCATCACTATTTCGGGAGAAGAACTGATCAATGAAGGTAATTACGAAATAAAGATAGGGACTCCTGTAGGTCATATTATCAAAGAATTAGGTATCTCCACAAACAATAAGACTGTTGTACTAGGAGGTCCTATGATGGGAAAAGCAGTATTAGACTGGTCTGCACCTATTACAAAAGGATCATCCGGAGTACTCTTCTTTCACAAGGAAAAGATCAAACGGGATAGTTGCATATCTTGCGGCTACTGCGTTGAAGTATGCCCTATGAACCTGATGCCTATGAAGTTTGAAGAGAACTACAGAAGAGGCAAGTACTTCAATCTGGAAAAGTATAGCATCAGTAGCTGTATAGAATGTGCTGCCTGCGAATATGCCTGCCCTAGCAATGTTCCTCTTATCGAGAGTATCAAGGAAGGAAAGATCAAACTAAAACAATTGGCTAATGCAATACAATAAATCAATATACGCTCCATTTGTAAGGAGGCACGACAGTACCAATAAAATAATGACAGATGTTATTATAGCTTTACTCCCTTGTATAGCTATATCATATCTGGTTTTCGGCTTTGTACCACTTATGGTTATCCTGGTAGCTGTAGGTAGTGCTTTAGTTACAGAGTTTATCTTTTCAGCTATCTTCTTTAAGCAAACGGATTCAATAGCAGATGGTTCAGCCATCATTACAGGAATCTTGCTAGCTTTTACCATCGCTCCTTTTACTCCCCTTTATGCTGTAGCATTTGGTGGTGCAATGGCCGTACTTTTTGGTAAATTGCTATGGGGAGGGCTCGGTCGTAATATGTTCAATCCGGCATTAGTCGGTCGCGAATTTATGGCTATATTCTTTCCGGCTATCATGGCTTCCCGCACTATCTGGTACGATAAGACTGCTGTGAATATATCGGAAATAGTCATCTTTGGAGACAAATTTATCGATCAACTATTCTATAAAGCCTCCGGAGCCATAGGCGAATATTCGATATTTTTCTTGGTGCTCGGTGGCATATATCTATTAATCCGTCGCAGAATATCCTGGCATATTCCTCTTGCCTTACTAATTACATTTACAGCCCTACTATTCATTTTTTCAGGCTACAATATACAGTTTTCATTAGGAGGCCTGCTACTTGGCACTATTTTTATGGCAACAGATATGCCTTCCAGCGCATCCACCAAATACGGCAAACTCTATTACGGAGCAATGATCGGAGCTGTAGCTATTATCTGCATAATCAATGGAGTAAAGTATGAATACATGTCTTATTCCATCTTGTTACTCAATGCTTTTGTACACCCTATCGACTGGGTATTCCGTCCTAAAATATGGGGCGAAAAGCTTGATATATACACCCGTCTATGGCAAGGTGTTTCTGTTACAGGAGCCATACTAATCACCTCATTTGCTATTATATACTTACATCATTTAGGCGCTATTATGTATTTGGTATTCATATATATAGCATACTGCATCATACGTTTCATAGCTAAAGGTTCCCGTTCCACAGTAAGTTAAAATTCATACTTACTTGATGATATATCCTTTGGGTTCGCACCATAAAAGAATAATGCTCCATAACTCCAGTTTGGACCTGTTACGTCAGGAAAATTAGGTCTATCCATTGTTAGCAATATATATCTGTAAGGGTAGCCTTCCGGTAAAGGAACTACACTTGCCCAAATGCGCCCTGCCGGCTGAGGCCAGTGAGGCTGAAGATGAAGTTTCAGTTCTCCAATTTCTTTAAGATCGGGATAAGAATGAATTCTCAGATTTCCATGACCACCCATAAATGAATAATACTTGCTACCTATCTTTTGTATCGAGGTCCCGGTAGAGTTTGTACCAATAGGTTCAGTTAAAGACTTAAAATGCCCATTCCATGTATCCGATTCCAACATTCTGGATGTAATATGCCCATCTTTAAAAATACAAGCAAGAAGTCGCCATTTGTTCACACTCTTATCATAAAAAATACAAGGATCTTCATTATGGTTGTCAATATAATCAGGCTCAATACGAGATGCTTTCATTACTGAAAAACCTTTTCGCGGATCTTTAGGTGAAGTTGCTGTAAGCAGCCCCGTGCTTGTACGTCCTTCTGTATTTGCACTACCTCCAAAGTCGCATACATAGGCACGCCACTCTTTCGCGTTGCGATCATAAAAGAGATGGGATGCATAATCGTTACGAAGTAAGCCATCACCATGATCAAATACAATCATCCCTTCAAATCTAATATCAAAAACAGACGGGTCCAAACTCAATACTCCTTGTGAAGATTGAGGTGTGTCCAATCCCCTACAACTAAATGTAAACCAGAGTCTCCCATCCGCCATATATGGACTCATATCTTCGTAAGATATAAGGCGGATATCTGCTTGTCCTATTCCGGCAGACAGATAAGAACGTGCCCCATTTACCAATATCTTCCCTTTAAGATTCGATACTAAATTGAATGTACATTCATTCTGAGTCGTAATTTTGCGCAAATCCAGTACATCTCCAAAATGGTCTTTTACAGGAAGATGCCCCCTATATTTTGTTTCGCCACTTTGTGTTGTAAATACTCCTAGTGAATGTCCATACAACTGTACTTGAAGCTTAAACCCTTCATTGGGAATATTCTCACTAAATAGAGTTTCCCTTACTAATTTATTATCTTGATATACTTTCAAATAGAGCCCATTTCTATCATCCGATGCTCTGAAAACTACCTGTACCCTGTCCCGTAATCCCATACGGGCAAACTCCAAACCAATTTCAGTCTCTTTATCCGATTCTAAATCAATTGATTCAATATCTATCTCATATGTAGCATAAGGATTAATACCTCCCATATAAATACTAGCAACATCTTTTCCATTTTCCGAATTCAGAAGCAACTTTCCTTTCTCAATTTGAGGTTTGAAATCCTCATCCGCAACCGGATTATTATTTTCGGATACCCGAAACGCCGGATGCATCGACTTGAATGCAACTATCTGGGAAGGTATAAACTCGCACAGATTAATATTATTCGAAAAAATAAACCTCCTTACAGCAAGCCTTTGAAAAGTTAAGTCCATAGGATCAACATCCGGATCATTACTAATGTCGGACTGAGAAAATAAAGAACCTGATACAATCAATAAAATAAAAAAGATAAAATGCTTTCCCATATTTTTAAAGTTAAAAAAACAAATATAAAAAGTCACAAAAGTGACACCTTTTGTATACTTTTTCAGTGTTACTTATTTACTTGTAACTCGTAACTGCTCATAGGGCGAAGTAACTTGTAACTAATAATTAAATAGATAAATACTTCCCCCATTTATATATTACAAGATAAACATATAATTCCTCAGAACATAAAAAAAGTGATCGGAAAACCTCCGATCACTCACTTTTAAATTATATTTTATTCCTATAGGTTTAATCCCATTATTGTATCAGGGAAAATACCTAACAATATATTTAATACTATAGCAACAACAGCAACAAGTTTATAAATTATAGGAGCCTTTACAATCTCATTTGTAGGACTTTCTTTAGTAATCATAACATTACCTACCCCTAGATAATAATAAACAGCTATCACCGAATTTATAATACCGAATATAACGAGTATTAAATAATTGGATTGTAACATCTGATCGAACACAAAGAATTTAGCAAAGAATCCTGCAAAAATAGGAATACCACTTAATGATAGCATTGCACATATCAGAATTCCAGTTAATATCGGTTCTCTCTTTATCAGTCCAAAGAAGTGAGCAATATCCTCATTCTCCTTATTCTGACACACAGCCAATATTACTGCAAATACAGCTACCCCCGCCAAACTATAAGCAGCAGCATAATATAATACAACATTTGCCGATGTACCCACAGTCAGAAATGTCATCATCATAAATCCGGCATGCGAAATACCCGAATAAGCCATCATGCGCTTTATATTTGTCTGCTTCATTGCTGTAATATTACCTATACTCATTGTCAGGATAGATAGAACCACCAATGCTATTTGAAAAGCAGGCGTTACAGCTACAGATAGTATGGTTATAAGCTTGAACAAAGCGCCAATAGCGGCCACCTTTACCAAAGTACTCATTACAGCCGTAACCAATGTTGGAGATCCTTCATAAACGTCAGGAGCCCAAAAATGGAATGGTACAATAGATGCTTTGAACATCATTCCAACGGCTATCATTATAAATCCAAGATAAAACCAGACAGGCAATATTCCAACCTGTGCCATCGAAGACAGAAATACTTCCGATATATCAAACGAACCTGTTGACCCATATATTAATGCAATACCAAACATTATAAAGCTGGAAGCAAATGCACCCATAAGAAAATATTTCATTCCGGCTTCATTGCTTTTAAGTTTTAACGGCTCGCTCGATGCCAATGCATATGCTGCAATAGACAGAACTTCCAGCCCTAAGAAGAACATAGCAAAGTTCCCGAAAGAAACCATTGCCACAGCTCCGGCAAGCATAAATACCTTCAATGCCACATAGTCTGCCATTTTAGCTTTCTTGTCTTCATAAAATTTAGGACTCATTGCTATAATAAGTATAGCCAGAATTATAAACAAGATAGAAAATGCCTGTGAAAATCCTGTAGTTGCTATCATATTATATTCATCTGCAGCAATAATAGGCTTGCTTAAATAATAAAATTCGGCAACAGTCATTCCTAATATTCCTACCAGTCCGAGAACAACAATAGGAACAAGTACTTTTCTCAAATTGAAAATCTCTAATAATAAGGTTATTATTCCTAATCCTGAGATAGCTATCAATGTGCTCATTATATAGTTGGTTATCTATTAATATACATTACAATTTCCGACAGGCTCGACGATACCAGATCTGTCACAGGCTTTACATACACCCCAAAGAATAGTAATACAAGTACAAGTACTGTAAATACAAAAGTTTCGGTATGTGATAAATCCCTGAACGGTCTTCCGGACGATTCTCCCAACATTACCTGCTGAAACATGCGAAGCATAAAGAATGCTCCTAAGAACAATGATGTTCCAATAAATACTGCATACCAAAGGTTAATCTGGTAAAGCCCGTACATAATGGTAAACTCCCCTATAAAGTTAAATGTCAGAGGCACACCTATGGATGATAGTATGGCAAAGAAGAAAGCAACCGTAAACTTCGGTGTCTTCGAGGCTAACCCTCCAAGCTGGCTTATCTTCAATGTATTTGTTCTGTTTTGTATTACATCTATCGAATAGAATAATGCAACTATTCCGAAACCATGTGCCAGAATCAGCACCACAGCCCCTTGCAATCCGTCATATGTAAGAGCGTAAGCCCCTGCGGCAACAAAGCCGACATGAGAAAGCGAAGCAAAAGCCATAAAACGTTTCAGGTCATCTTGTCTCAATGCCATTATCGCACCATAGATTACTCCAATGATACACAACACCAATACTACAGTTCTCAGTTCCTGCGATGCATACGGAGTTATCGGCAACTGCCAGCGGATAACACTATAAGCTCCCATTTTCGACATCAGTCCGGCCAGTAGCATTGTCCCGATTGCCGGAGCCTTCTGATAAACATTTGCCTGCCATGTATGAAACGGAAAGATAGGTATCTTAATAGCATAAGCTAAGAAAAACGCTAAGAATATCCAGATTTGCTCTGTAGTAGAAAGGTTTGCATTATAGAATGCTTCGAGTTGGAAACTACCCGTTTTTGTATACAGATATATTATAGCTGCCATCATAAACAACGATCCTGCAAAAGTAAACAAGAAGAAAGTCATTGCTGCTTTCCGGCGTTTAGCTATTTCATCATTACCCCAAAGCACTATTATGAAATAAATAGGGATTAATGACATTTCCCAGAAGACGTAATACAATAAAGCGTCGCTACTCAAGAAAGCCCCACACATAGCAAAAGCCATAAACATGACAAGGCTGTATAGTAATTTCTCGTTTTTAAATTCTCTCGATTGTGAAGCTATAATTATAATAGGGAGCAAAATCGTTGTCAGTAACAGCATAGCGATTGCCAGCCCATCGGCCTTCAACGAAAATGATATATTCGGATTACTAATCCAGTCTATACTATAATTCACTCCTGTAGCCCCATATCTCAAGCATAAAGCAACTGAGAAAATAGCAGCAGCTACACTGAATAATATGGCAACCTTAGAAGCAAATCTATTTCCTGAAAAATAAGTAAGAATTGCACCTACCAGCAGTATGATTAATATTATTGCTATATTCATGTTTCTTTTTAAGAGTTTGTTTAAATTTTATAGTAAAACTTTTTTATAGCTATTTTTAGATGAATTTTATCATTTTTACTTGTAGGTTTAGCGGGCTAAACCAAAAGGGAAAAGGGTAAAATACACTAAAAAGAGCAGAAAAAAGTTACTAAGAATATTACTCTGAGCCTATAAGAAAAATTTTCGCTAAAATTTAAACAGGCTCTATATTTTTATACAAGAAATAAACAGATGATTAGTACCGAAAATCCCAAAACAAAGAAAAACATATAAAATCCGAGACTTCCATTTTGTAATTTCTTTGCCGGAGAAGACAATGACTCAACAAAAGTTCCTCCACTTTTGAAAATATTTTTTAAAGCCTGCTCTACAACCTTATTAAAGAAGTCAGCCAAAGCATATATCGATTTTACAAATACGGCATTATAAATCTCATCAATATAATATTTCTTATAAAGGACTTTATTGAATCCGGTAATTTTATCATCCTCAGCAGGAACTTCCGATTTTTTCACATACTTAATATAAGCCCAAACCAGTCCAACCACTGCTATCAATACAGAAACGCCCATCAGAGCATATCCTTCTGCTCCCAAATGATGCTCTGCCCCGGCAAGTTTTGGTAATACCGGTTCAAGATAATGATTAAGCCAGCTGCCACCCCAAGGTAAACTTATTACCCCGCCAACAACAGCTAATATAGCAAGTACTACCAGAGGCATAGTCATCGATTTCGGCGACTCATGTAAATGATGTTTCTGTTCTTCTGTTCCTCTAAAATCTTTAAAGAATGTAAGGAATAACACCCTGAACATATAGAAAGCTGTCATCAAAGAAGCCAAAGCTGCTATCGCCCATAAGAATTTATTATTCTCGAATGCAACGAGCATTATTTCATCTTTAGAGAAAAATCCTGCAAATGGGGGTATTCCCGAAATAGAAAGAGTGGAGATGAAGAAAGTAATATATGTAATCGACATTACCCCTCGCAGACCTCCCATTTTACGCATATCCTGTTCGCCACCCATAGCATGGATAACCGAACCTGATCCCAGGAATAAGCAAGCCTTAAAGAATGCATGTGTTATTACATGGAACACTGCTATATGATATGCACCCAAACCTAGTGCAAGGAACATCAATCCAAGTTGCGAAACTGTAGAGTAAGCCAACACCTTCTTTATATCTGTCTGCGCAAGCCCTATCGAAGCTGCAAATAGAGAAGTAACAGCTCCCACAATTGCTATCAGGGTTTGAACATCCGGAGTCAGATCAAATATAAAATTCAATCGGGTTATCATAAATATACCGGCTGTAACCATTGTAGCTGCGTGTATCAGTGCTGATACCGGAGTTGGCCCCGCCATAGCATCAGGTAACCAAGTATATAAAGGAATCTGAGCACTTTTTCCTGTCGCACCTATAAAGAGAGACAATGTTGCAACACCTAATAAGGTAGAAACCTCCGGATTGGCAGTTGTACTAACTGCCAGTTTTAATGTCTCATAATCTACTGTATTAAATAAATAACCTAAAGTAAAGATGCCCACAAGGAAAGCCAGGTCTCCTATACGGTTCATTATAAAGGCTTTTTTAGCAGCATCGTTAAACTTCTGATTCTTATACCAGAATCCTATCAAGAGGTAAGAACATAATCCTACGCCTTCCCATCCGATAAACATTACCAGAAGGTTGCTTCCCGATACCAATACCGCCATAAAGAAGATAAAGAGATTAAGGTAAGCAAAAAAGCGGTCTATATTTTCATCATCGCGCATATATCCTATCGAATAGATATGGATAAGTGCACCTATACCTGTAACAAATAATAGCCAAAGTAGAGATAGCTGGTCTAGTGTAAAAGCAAGATTTGTTGTAAATCCGCCTAAAGCAATCCATTCAAATAGATCAACATGAATAGCTTCTCCTGTCGATAGTATTTGTAAAAAGAATATCAGTGATATGACAAAACTGATAAGCACAGCCCCTGTTGCGATGATACCTGGCATTGTGCGTCCAAGGAATCTCTTACCAACAAGCAGATTGATTGAAAAACCAATTAACGGACTAAGCAGAAGTATTAATACCAATAATTTTTCCATCCGTAATTTATCCTTTTAAGTTTTTTAATTCATCAATATCAATTGTGCCTATATTCCTGTACATGGCAACCAGAATAGCCAATCCCACAGCAACCTCAGCTGCCGCAACCGCCAGAGAGAAGATCACAAAAACTTGTCCACTTGTATCCTGATGATACACAGAAAATACTGCAAGCAACATATTTGCTGCTGCAAGCATTAACTCTACCGACATCAACATCACAATAGTACTGCGTCGGTATAAAATACCTATCGCACCTACACAAAACAATAGTATGCACAGATAGATGTAATTGTCGATACCTACTTGTTCTAATATATTATTCAGCATAGCTTAAGCTTTTTTTTCTTTTTTGGAAATCAATACTGCACCTATCATCGCCGCCAGAAGTAATATTGCCGCAAATTCGAACGGAACGAGATATTCATCCAGCAATGTCTGTCCTATTATTGCCACCGACTGATAATCTAATCCTTCAACTTTGTAAGACTCTATCACAGGTGTAGCTTTTAGTAGTGTAGCAAGCAATACTATAGCCATCAGGCAACCCGAAATAGTGGCCGCTACACGGCTTATTACTTTTTTCTTAGGTTCATGCTGTTCGCTCAGGTTCATAAGCATCAACGTGAACAATAGTAATACCATTATAGCCCCTGCATAAACTATAATATTCACCACAGCCAGAAACAATGCATTCAGCATCAGAAAGTGTCCCGAAATGGAGAAAAAACAGATAATCATATACACAGCACTATGTACCGGATTTTTTGATAGAACTGTCAGTAGTCCTGTCCCGAGTGTTATGGCTGCCAGAATATAAAAAATTATTGTAATCATATATTAGTTACGAGTTACAAGTTACAAGTTGACGAGTAGGAAACAAGCCAACTCATAATTCATAATTAATAATTCATAATTCGTTTTTAATCGTATTTTCTTGCTTTAGCATCCTCAACTGATATTACCAGCTTATCCTTTCCATAAATAAATGCATCTCTTTCAAGATTAGGCTTTACCAGCAATTTCGATTTTGTGAGAAAAATAGCTTCTTTAGGACAAGCCTCTTCACATAAACCACAGAAGATACAGCGAAGCATATTTATTTCATATACTGACGCATATTTCTCTTCACGATACAGATGCTCTTCTCCTTTTTTCCGTTCGGCTGCTACCATTGTAATAGCTTCGGCAGGACAAGACAGTGCGCACAAACCACATGCTGTACAACGTTCGCGTCCTTCTTCGTCACGCATCAGAACATGTTGTCCACGATAAACAGGACTGAACTCGCGTTGCTGTTCAGGATATTGTATTGTATTTTTCTTTTTGAAAAAATGTTTTATTGTAATACCCAATCCCTTCACTACAGCAGGCAAATAGATACGTTCTGCAAAAGTCATCTTTTTATCAACAACCTCAGCTTTCCTTCCTGATAATGATATATTCTTTATTGACATCGCAAACTTATTTTCAATTAAAAATCAGGATACAAACTCCTACTATAAGGATATTCACTATAGCTAATGGAAATAATATTTTCCATCCCAAATTCATCAATTGGTCGTATCTGAATCTTGGTATTGTCCAGCGAACCCACATGTAGAAGAATATAAAGAAGGAAGTTTTGCCCAATAAGGCTAATACTCCAATCGCACTTGCAATATTTACACCCAAATTCTCTCTGACTACATCTATAAACGGATAGTTATATCCTCCAAAGAAGAGAACCGAAATTAATGCCGAAGAGAAAAACATACTGGCATATTCAGAGAACATGAAGAATCCCATCCCCAAAGATGAATATTCGGTATGGTGACCATTTACCAACTCTGATTCACATTCAGGTAAGTCAAATGGTGTACGGTTGCACTCAGCAAAAGAACAAACCAAAAATATAATAAATGTCAGTGGTTGATAAATCACATTCCATTGCATACCATGCCATCCTCCTTGTTGCTGTGTTATATCCACCAAACTAAGAGAACCTGTCATCATCACTACAGCTATAATAGAAAGTCCCATAGCTATCTCATAAGAGATCATCTGTGCTCCGGCACGAATACTACCCATCAGGGAATATTTGTTATTCGAAGCCCATCCTCCTATTACGATGCCATATACCCCTGTCGACAAAACAGCCACAATATAAAGGACTGCAACATTTACGTCTCCAATGTATGGCAATACATCTCCATAATAAGGTATCTCGAACTTTTCTGCCCATGGTATAACCGCTGTTCCTAATAATGATACAGTCATAGCTATTGCAGGTCCTGCCAAAAACAAAATCTTATTCGGAGTATTCGGCATAAACTCTTCCTTTGCAAAAAGTTTGGCTCCATCACAGATAGGCTGCAACAATCCGAAAATACCAGCCCTGTTGGGTCCGTAACGGTCTTGCAAAAATCCTGCAACCTTACGTTCGGCATAAGTGGCATACAATGCAAACAACATTGTTACAGCAAATACCAGAACAATAAGAATTAGTTTTTCTATAATAAATGCAATTTCCATCATCTATATTATTCTTCTTTTGTTTTCTTTATAGCTTCCAACTCATTTGCATCATATGGTGAACCCGCCATACTTATTTTTTGACGGTCTTCTTCTCTTCCTTCCAAAACAAGATCATCCGTTTCGATCTTCACCTTGTCCAGAGAACGAGTATAATTGTTTACATTGATAACTGATGGCTTCTCAAATTTACGAGGCCCTTCAACTATCCAATCTTCAACATTTTTATGTTCGAAACGACATTCATTGCAAATAAACTCTTCTACCTCGTGCCATTCATCCTTACGGGCTGTTACACGTTGAACAGAATCACCAAACATCCATAGCACAACTTTACCGGAACATTTTGTACAATGACGGTGTGCATTAAATGGCTTATTGAACCAGACACGCGATTTGAAACGGAATGTTTTATCTGTCAAGGCTCCTACCGGACACACATCAATTACATTTCCCGAAAAATCATTATCTATAGCACGTTCTATATATGTTGATATCTGCGCATGATCGCCACGTCCTACTACTCCATGAACCCGCTCAGATGTCAATTGATCTGCTAACTTCACACAGCGATAGCAAAGGATACAACGATTCATATGTAATTGGATATACGGGCCAATATTTTCAGGTTCGAAAGTCCTTTTTTCCTCTATATAACGCGATTTGAAATTACCATTCTCATATGCCAGGTTTTGCAGATCACATTCTCCTGCCTGATCACAAACCGGACAGTCTAACGGATGATTGATAAGCAAAAACTCTGTAACCGCTTTACGAGCCTCCAATGCCTTTTCGGATGTTGCACTCTTAACCTCCATACCATCCTGAACAGCTGTAACACAAGAAGGTTGTAGTTTAGGCATCGGACGAGGATCTTTTTCACTCCCTTTGCTTACCTCAACCAGACAACAACGACACTTACCGCCACAGTCTTTCAATTTGGAATAATAACACATAGTAGGAGGCACACTGGCTCCGCCAACCATACGGGCAGCCTGCAAGATTGTTGTTCCTGCTTCAACCTCTAATGTATGTCCATCTATTGTAATTTTCATTTTTTTAGCTTTTAGCTGATAGCTTTTAGCTATTAGCATTTCAATATTAATATATTTTTCTACAACTTTCAGCTAAAAGCTAAAAGCTATAGGCTAAAGGCTTCACACTAATAAAGTACGTACTTTTTCCATTGGTTCGTTCACAAAGTGATTTCTGTCCTTTACTTTCTCAGGAAAGCGTACATGATATTCAAACTCTTCGCGGAAATGGCGAATAGCCGCAGCTACAGGCCATGAAGCTGCATCACCTAACGGACAGATCGTATTTCCCTCTATTTTACTCTGTATACTCCAAAGCAGATCAATATCCTCTTCTCGCCCATATCCGGTTTCTATACGGTGGAGTATTTTATCCATCCATCCGGTACCCTCACGACATGGCGAACATTGCCCACAACTTTCATGATGGAAGAAACGGGAGAAATTCCATGTATTCCGCACAATACATGCAGTATCATTATATACAATAAATCCGCCTGAGCCTAAAGAAGATCCAGTAACAAATCCACCATCAGACAATGACTCATATGAAATCAGGCGATCTTCTCCATTTGCTGTCTTGAAAATATATTGAGGAGGTAGGATCGGTACAGAACATCCACCAGGTATCACCGCTTTAAGAGGACGGTCATCCATCATTCCACCACAATATTCATCCGAATTAAAAAACTCATCAACTGTAAGTCCTAATTCTATTTCATATACTCCCGGATTTTTGATATGACCGGATGCTGACATTAGCTTCGTTCCTGTCGATTTACCTACACCGATCTTAGCATATTCTTCTCCACCATTATTGATAATCCACGAAACAGTAGATATAGATTCAACATTATTTACAACAGTTGGTTCACCCCATAATCCACTTACAGCCGGAAAAGGAGGTTTAATACGTGGATTACCACGTTTACCTTCAAGAGACTCAATTAGGACAGTTTCTTCTCCACAAATATATGCTCCTGCTCCACAATGCACATATAGATCAAGGTCGTAACCTGTTCCTAATATGTTTTTGCCTAACCATCCATTAGCATAAGCTTCTTTTATTGCTTTCTCCAATATCTTGAATATCCACATATATTCGCCGCGGATATAGATATAAGAGAGATTGGCCTCCAGTGCATAACTGGATACAATAGCCCCTTCGATAAGTAAATGAGGTATATGATGCATTAGGAAACGGTCCTTGAATGTACCTGGCTCCGATTCATCTGCATTAACAACCAAATGACGAGGTTTTCCCGACCGTTTATCTATGAAACTCCATTTCAAGCCCATAGGAAATCCGGCACCACCACGGCCACGCACTCCCGAAGCTTTTACCTGTTCAACGACATCATCAGGTGTCATTGTTTTCAAAGCTTTCTCAACAGATGCATAACCGCCGTTTTTGCGGTAAACTTCATATTCCTGTATTCCGGGAATATCTAATTTTTCTAATAATATCTTTCTACCCATTACAGATTAGTATAGGTTTACTTTTCCTTGTTTACAATCCTCAATCAGAGTATCTATTTTCTCCTTAGTCAGTTTTTCGTGATAGTTGTCGCCTAGTTGAAGCATTGGTCCATAACCACAGGCTCCAAGACATTCTACTCCAACAACACTAAACATTCCATCCTGTGTAATTTCGCCTGGCTTAACACCTAGTTTCTGACATGTATATTCCATCATGTCTTCACCTCCCCGCAAGCCACAACATGAAGTCCGGCAAAACTCAAACATATATTTTGCAATCGGCTTCTGATTAAACATCGAATAAAATGTTACAACCTCATAAACTTCAATCGGGGTGATTCCCAATATTTCAGCAACCTTATCCATCAGTTCAAGGCTCAACCAATTGTCATGAGCATCCTGCACTGCATGCAAAACCGGTAGCAATGCTGATTTTTTCTTGTCTGCCGGATAATGACTTAATAACTCATTAATACGAGCCATCAATTCGTCCGACATATTTATCACCTGTTTATATTCTCTCATTTTCAGTTAACAGTTAATAGTTAACAGTTATCATTGTTTTTATTTCTTCATTTGCTAATTGGCACATCGGCATATTAGCATATCAATTAAGCATCTAATTCTCCAGCAATTACATTTATACTGGACAGTGTAGCCACAGCATCTGAGAACAATCCTCCTTTTATCATTTCTCCAAAAGCCTGATAGTAGATAAAGCATGGTCTGCGGAAGTGAACACGAAATGGTGTACGAGAGCCATCTGTAATAAGATACATTCCCAATTCTCCATTAGCAGCCTCCACTGCATGATATACTTCGGTAATTGGAACCGGCACTTCACCCATTACTATTTTAAAATGTTGGATTAGAGCTTCCATCTCTGTATAAACTTCATCCTTAGGCGGAAGGTAATAATCCGGCACATCAGCATGATAAGGGCCTCCCGGCATATTATCACGAGCCTGACGAATAATTTTCAGACTTTCCTTAATTTCTGCCGCACGCACACACCAGCGATCGTATGTATCTCCTGATTCTCCAACTGGAACAATAAAATCAAAATCTTCATACGAACTATATGGATTAGCAACACGCACATCATAATCAACACCTGTTGCCCGAAGGTTAGGACCGGTAAAACCATAGCCGATAGCTTTCTCTGCAGAAATAGCTCCCACCCCAACAATACGATCCATAAAAATACGGTTGCGCACAAACAATCTCTCTAACTCATCCCATGCTTTAGGGAAACCTTCAAGAAACTCATCCAGTTTACGCCATGCAGCTTCACTCCAGTCACGCTCAAATCCTCCTATACGCCCCATATTAGTAGTTAAGCGGGCTCCACAAATTTCCTCGTATATTTCGTAAGCAAGCTCACGATATTTCATCACATACAGGAAAGGAGTGTAAGCTCCTAGGTCTACACCCAATATAGAGTTACAAATAAGGTGGTCCGTAATACGAGCCAGTTCCATTACGATAACACGCATATATTGCGCTCGTTTTGGAACTTCTACACCAAGTGCTTTTTCCACTGTCATCCACCATGCCATATTGTTTATAGGGGAAGAGCAATAGTTAAGACGATCTGTCAAAGTCGTGATTTGATAGAATGTTCTACGCTCTGCTATCTTTTCAAAAGCACGGTGAATATATCCGAGAGTAGTATCGCAATCAATAATGCGTTCACCATCCAACAACAATATATTCTGAAACACTCCGTGAGTAGAAGGATGGGTAGGACCAAAGTTTAATACATTTAACTCCCTACCATCTTCAATTTTTTGTTCCCTTACTATTTTCGCAAAGCGATGTTCCGGATTTATTAGTTGATCTGACATTTCCTTTACTTTGCTTGTTATTTATTTGGTTCGTAGTTATTCGGCGTCCGACCAAAGAAGCGATCATCTTTATCAGTCCTTCCCGAATCCTCTAGAGGAAATTCCTTACGCATCGGGAACGAAACCATTCCCTCGTCATTCAATATTCGTTTAAGGTTTGGATGTCCTGTGAATTTTATTCCATAAAAGTCATATGTCTCACGCTCCATCCAGTTTGCCGCATCAAAAACATCTGTAAGAGTATCCACTACTGGGTTATCTCCATTCAAAAAAGTTTTTACCCGTACGCGTATATTATCGACCCAATTATGAAGCAGATATACGACTGTAAATTGTGCATTTTTATCATTATCAGGATAATGAACACCGCACAAGTCAGTCAAAAAATTAAAACGCAAGGTTTCATCTTCTTTCATAAAACGTATCACATTCTTAATCACAGTAGAAGTTGCTTCAAATGTAAAAATATCGTGCTCCATCCTGAAATCAAGAACCTCAGTTCCAAACTTTTCACTTATTTTATTTTCTATAACCGTAGTTTCAAGCGCCATTATTCTCTGTTTTTATTCAAATTTGTACGATTCAAGAAGTTCCTGATATCTTTCAGAACCTCTACGATTTATAGATTCATGTTTTACCAACTCCTGTAGCTGCATCACTCCATCCAGAATTTGTTCTGGACGAGGAGGGCATCCCGGCACATAAACATCAACAGGAATAACCTTATCAATACCTTGTAGCACTGAATATGTATCGAATATTCCTCCCGACGAAGCACAAGCTCCAACTGCAATCACCCATTTAGGCTCTGCCATTTGCTCATAAACATGACGAAGTATAGGTGCCATTTTCTTCGAGATAGTACCCATTACCAACAACATATCTGCCTGACGCGGAGAAAAACTATTACGTTCTGCTCCAAAACGCCCCATATCATAAGTAGATGCCATAGTAGCCATAAACTCGATACCACAACAAGATGTAGCAAACGGAAGTGGCCATAACGAATTAGCTCGGGCTAATCCTATGACATAATCAAACTTTGTAGCAAAAAAACCTTGCCCGGTATATCCTTCCGGAGCAGGTACTACATTTATATTAGATGATTTGCTCATAACCGTCTAGTTTATTATTTTTCCCAATCCAAAGCTCTGCGTTTAGCTTCATACAAAAAGCCAACTACTATAATACCTATAAAGATCCCCATTTTACCAAATCCTTCCCAACTAAGCTCCTTAAAGTTTACAGCCCAGGGATACATAAAGACTATTTCAATATCGAAAAGGACAAATAAAATAGCCACTAAAAAATATTTAACCGGAAATGGATTTCTGGCATTACCTATCGGATCAAGACCACATTCAAAATTGGCCGATTTACGGGATGCTTTATGTTTAGGTCCTATAAGATTAGAAACAACCAATGTTGCCACCACAAAAATTGCAGAAAAAGCAATCTGCATCAGAATAGGTAAAAAATCATATAGATTAGAGTTCATAATTTAGCCTTTTAACTTTTATTTAACTGGACACAAAGATACCTTATTTATTTATCAAAATCACACAAAATAACCCATATATTTTATCAATATAACAACAAAAAACACTGAGAAACACAAAAATATACCATTTTGCTTACTACACTTTACAAACAACCGGAACGAGACTTTACAATTCGCACAAATCACAAAATCCAAACAAATTTTCACTCATATTTTAATTCGTTGCCATAAACCAAATTCATAAAATCCCCCTCTCACCTCTTTAATTATATATTGCATAAACAAATTATAACACATAAAGTTTATCTATTGTTTAATAGAATTCATTTATTAAGTGTTAATTAAGATTTTAATCACTTATCAAGCATCCAACTTACGCATGTTTTATAACATATTTTTAGACTAATTCCGCAACAAAAGAAATAAATAAAAACAACTAAACATCTAAATACAAGCACAATAACCAATTTTCGTGTTTTAAAAAACCTTAAAACAGCCCAAATGTTAATTAACTATTTAAGAGATTGAATTATCGAATTCTCGTATACTTTTGTACTATTCACAAATACGCTGAACCCTTAAACTTAAAAAACTATGATGTGTAAAATCAAAGAAAAAGAAAGGACAAGACCTTTCAGTAAGAAAGTTCACTTTTTCACTTATCTTCTTATGTGTTTCTTGTTTATAGGCGGAACTGCTTTTGCGCAAAACAAGATTACCGTAAAAGGTGTAGTAACTGACTCTAATGGAGAACCTCTAATAGGAGCTACAGTAGGAGAAAAAGGGACAACTAATGCTATGATGACGGGTATTGATGGAGACTATACTCTATCTGTTTCGTCTGCGGGAACACTCACTGTTACTTATATTGGATTCCATTCACAGGAAGTAGCAGTAAACGGTAAAACAACAATCAATGTAACATTGGTTGAGGATTCTAAGATACTTGACGAAGTGGTTGTAACTGCTTTAGGTATCAAGCGTGAAGCTAAGTCGCTTGGATATGCCATGCAAGAATTGAAAGGCGATGCATTGCTCGAAACTAGAGAGAACAACGTCCTTAATGCTTTATCTGGTAAAGTAGCCGGCCTACAAGTACTAAGATCAAGTAATGGCGTCGGAGGCTCTTCTAAGATTGTTCTTCGTGGTAATAACTCCCTAACAGGAAATAACCAACCACTAATTGTTATTGATGGTATACCTATGGATAACTTTACGGGGGGAGTAAACGACCCATTCGGTAACAATGGTATGGATATGGGTAGTGGACTTGGTGATATTAATCAAGAAGATATAGAAAGTATGTCTGTACTGAAAGGTGCATCAGCTGCTGCACTTTATGGTTCGCGTGCTGGTAATGGTGTTATCCTGATCACTACTAAATCAGGGAAACAACGTCCAGGCATTGGGGTAACTCTTACAGCTGGATTATCAATCGAAAATCCTTTTTTAAAACCTAAAATGCAAAACAAGTATGGACAAGGTGCAACAGGTATATACGATCCAAAAAGTCGTTTTAGTTGGGGTCCAAAGATTGCAGGATATGGAGATGTTACAAATTGGGAAGATAAAACCGAAGAGCTACGCGCTTATGACAATTTTGATGCATTTTTCCGCACAGGGGTTTCCTTTAATGAAGGAGCTACATTTCAACAAGACATCAATGGAACGTCGGTATTTGCATCAATCAACAGAAGCGACGACAATGGAACAACACCAAGAGCCAAATTAAACAAAACATCATTTACGGCCAGAGCTACTTCATTCTTAGACAATGAAAAGAAATGGCAGATCGACGCCAAAGCTAATTATATCAATATGCATGCTCAAAATCGCCCGATCATGGGTATAAATCCAGCTAATGCATATAATACTATATACCTGATGCCAACAACTCTCAATCTAAAAGATCTAAAAAGAGAAGTTGACGAAAATGGTAATATGCTATGGTATGAAGACGGAAATACTCCTCAGGAAAATCCATACTGGGTAACAACTCACCGTTTAAATGAAGATAAACGTGATCGTTTATTAGGTTCTATGAAGCTGAAATATAAGCCAACAGATTGGTTAAGCGTTGAACTAAGTGGTGGTACAGACTATTATACAACAAGAGCTAATGCAAAAACAAGAGCAGGGAGCCCTAATGCTCTAGGAGGAGGACGTTATACAGAAAACAAAGAAACGTTCTATGAAAACAACTATAGTTTTCTGGCCGTAGCAAACAAAGACAATTTAATAGATAAATTAAGTGGATCTATATCATTCGGAGGAAACCTAATGTACAGAGGACGTGACACAATGAGAGGAGATTCCGGACAGTTAGAAACAGAAGAAGTATGGAACCTTAATAATGGCATAAACGCTCCTACAATCTCTTCTAGGTTAGAAAGAAGACGTATGAACTCTTTATATGGAGTAATTAACCTAAACTGGGATAATTATCTGTACTTAGATGTTACAGGAAGAAATGACTGGTCTTCAACTCTACATCCGGATAACAATTCTTATTTTTATCCATCAGTCAATTTATCACTAATAGCATCAGACCTATTAAGTCGCCACGGAATAACAATGCCATCATGGTTTACTTTCGCTAAAATCAGAGGTTCATATGCAGAAGTAGGTAACGATTTAGATCCATATCAATTGTATAATACATATGAAATGGGCAAGAATGCATTAACATACAATGTAGTAAATCCTCTAAGAGAATATTATGATCATACAGTAAAAAGCGAGTTAATCAAATCTTGGGAAGCTGGACTTGACCTTCGTTTCTTAGATGGAAGAATAGGATTAGATGCAACTTGGTATAAATCGAATGCAACAAACCAACTTTTAAGTATTCAAACAAATCCATTATCTGGATATGAGAGAAAAAAAGTAAATGCTGGTAATATAGAAAATCAGGGATTTGAAATAGCTCTAAATGGCACCATCTTAGATAATCCTCAAGGGTTGAGTTGGAATGTGATAGCTAACTTTTCTAAAAATAAAGATAAAATTATCGAATTATATGATGATGTAAAAACCTATTCACTAGGAGAATATCAAGATGTAAGAATCCTTGCTACTAAAGGCGGTGAATATGGTGCTATGTATGGAAGAAAATACAGAAGAGTAGAAGATAAAGCCAATCCTCATTATGGAAAAATCATTGTAGATGATTCAGGGCTTCCTTTATTCACTGATGATTATGAATATTTAGGCAATCAGAATCCAAACTGTATGCTAGGTATCACCAACAACTTCTCATACAAAGGCCTAAACTTAAGTTTCCTTGTTGATATGCGATTTGGTGGCAAGTTTTTCTCTGGAACAACTGCTCTTCTTCATAGATTTGGTAAAGCAGCCGGTACCGTAGTTAATGGAGAACGCAACGATTTTGTAGTACCTAATACTGTTGTTGCTGATGGTAATGGAGGATATGCAGCTAATGCAGTTGCAGTATCAAACGAAAGATATTGGACTAGAATCTATGATTCAGGCGAGAACTTTGGTATAGCAGAGCCATTCACATATGATGCCACAAACATTCGTCTTAGAAACATTACATTAGGATATGATTTCAATAAGAAATTATTGGCCAAAACTCCATTCCAACGAGTTCGTGTATCTGCTACATGCAATAATGTATGGATGATTCATTATAAACTACCAGGTATCGACCCTGAATCTGTTTCTGCAACTGATACTAATGCTATTGGTTTTGAGGGGAATGCTGCTCCGACATCTCGTACATTCGTATTTAATTTAACATTAGGTTTTTAACCATAAAAAGTAAGAACAATTATGAAAATAAAAAATATATTAAGTATTGGATTATTGTCAGCATCTGCTTTATTAGCATCATGTATAGATGAAGATCTAAATAAGGATCCAGGGGCTATGAATCAAGAACAATTGAAACCTGAGTGGTCTCTGAATGCATCAATTAGCAATTCTCAGATGGATCCACATATTGCCGAACGAGTTTTTGTCCTAACATGGAAATATGCTGCACACTTTGAAAGAGGTAATGGCTTCACTTTAGGATCGGATAGCAATGACTGGATGAATGACTATCTTGCTATAGGTTATGGAGCCGGATGGCTTCGCGATGTTAACCTAGCTATAACAATTGCACAAGAAAAAATAGATGCAGGTGATGCTTTCCCTTATTACGCAAACGTACAGCAAATGGCTCGCATATGGAGAGCACAGCTTTTAGCCGATTTTGCTGCAACTTTTGGTCCTATGCCCACTACTGAAGCATTTCAAGGGAGCAATCCTATCTTTGAGTCAGAAGAAAATGTATATAAATTTATACTAACAGAACTAAAAGACGCTGCTGCCGCTATAGACCCCAGTATAAGTATGACAGCTGTCGGTTCAACATATGATCTGGTTTATGCATCAGATATGAATAAATGGATCAAATATGCTAACTCCTTGAGAATGCGTATTGCTATGAGAATTTCTAATGCAAATCCTGCTCTTGCACAACAACATTTTGAAGAAGCTTCAAACAAAGACATTATATCTACACAAGCTGACATGGCAAAAGTTACAGAATATGATGGTTGGAGCCCTTTCTCTGGAGTAATGAGCCGTACCTGGAATGCACAAAATATGTCTAAGACATTCTATAATTTAGTTGTTGGATTAGGAGGTACAGAGTTCCCTGTTCCTACAGAGTTGGCACCTAATGTGAAAAATGCTCGTACTTATCTAGGATTGAAATTAGAGAAACATTTTCCTTTAACTACAAATGACCCTAGTGCAGGATATTTCTTCGATGGTATTCCTCAGCATGTAGACCCTAGAGCGCCTCTATTATTCCATATTACAGGGTATAGAGACAAGAATGGTGTATACCCGGCTCATGTATTTGGGGATGCTGGAGATGCAGCTATAAATCCGGGTAATTTCAAGCCCAATTTACTTGCTGATAATGGAACAGATATTGAATTAACATTAAATATAGCAAATACATGGAGTACGATAGTAGCTGGTATATGGGATAAAAAGGGAACCCTATCTACCGACTATACCAAAACTCGTAATCTGCCGGCTTTGGCGCAAAAATACCGTACCAGTGATAATTATCGTGTATTCTTTGGACCATGGGAAACATATTTCCTACTTGCAGAAGCAAAACTTAAAGGATGGAGTGTACCTGGAACTACTAAAGAGAATTACGAAAAAGGTATTGCTGCTAGTTTTGAATATCATGGTATATCATCACAATTGAGTGCATACTTAGCATCGACAGATTATAGTCGTGTAGGTACTTCTGTAGCATTTGACCATACAACAGAAGCAGCTGATTATACTATCAACTATACTGATGGATATACTAAGGCTCCTCTAACCACGACTTATAAATATCCGAAGAATAGCATTTATAAAAATGGAAGTGTAAATAACGATGCTTTAACAAAAATCATTACTCAAAAATATCTGGCACAAATGCCTTGGTTACCTTTAGAGTCATGGACTGATCATCGTCGTTTAGGTCTGCCTTTCTTCGAGAATCAAGCTGTAGAAAATGCTTATGATACACAAAGTCAAGTAGCACTGACTCCAGAAAACTCAACGACTTGCTCTTGGGAATTCTATCCTAAACGTGTCCGTTATCCTCTAGGATGGTCTACAATTGACCCGAAAGGATACCAACAAGCTCAATCACTCTTGAATGGACCGGATAAAACAACTACTTCATTGTGGTGGTCAAATTAATAATAGCAGAGTATCAAAAAATAATTAATTGCACATCTGCAAAATAATGGGTTAATGTTAGAGATTTAATTAAACACATGGGGAAAAGAGCAGGATTTTTATTAATCCTGCTCTTTTTATATATGCCTGGAAGCATGATCATATCAATAAACCTTTCCATATCTTAATAATTTGAATTTACATCTATATATAACTATTTGATTAACAATTTTGAAATACAAACACAAAATAAAAGTTGAGAAAAGATGTTCTACAACTAATTTTCAATTTAGCAATTATTGACAAAAATTTATATTTTTGGTAAAATTATAAAATGCTATACTATGAATCACTTCCGATTTTTGACTTTATTATTCTTTATTTTATTCTCACTCACAAGCTACTCCCAATCTAAATATGGAAATGCTACAGAAGATGAACTAAAAATGGCTGAATATCCTCAGGATACTACAGCCGCAGCCGTAATTCTATTAAAAAAAGGAGAAACCCGAGTTGTATTTAACGATCTTTATGGATTCCAATTTGAATATTCAATTCAAACAAAAATAAAAATTTTAAAAACAGAAGGACTGGATTGGTGTAATCACGAAATTAGCTATCTAGTTGTAAATAACAGATCAAAAGAAGACATAAGAAGCTTATCCGGAACAACATACAACTTAGAAGATGGCAAAATAATTAAAACCAAGTTATCTAAAGAATATATCTTTGATGAAGATGTTGAAGGCAAATGGAAAATCAAGAAAATAACTATGCCCGCGGCAAAAGTTGGTTCTGTTATCGAATACAAATATACTATCGTTTCGGATTTTTTCTACGAATTAAGAAGCTTCGACTTCCAGACTACCATACCAATTATGCATGCTTCTTTCGAATATACATTACCTGAATATTTCTATTACAACGTAAATATGCAAGGATATATACAACTAAAAAGAAAACACGATACTACCAACGAAACATTCCGTATTCAATATAAAGATGGAAGTGGAAAATTACAGTTCGAAAGCATTAGGTGTTCAGGAAGTAAAACCTTGCTACAAGCTGATAATGTCCCTGCTTTAAAGGACGAAAAACACTTATGGACTATTAATGATTATATTTCCAGAATATCATTTGAATTAAAAACGGTCCAAATGCCATATAGTTTAGTCAAAAACTACTCTTCATCATGGGCTGACATAGATAAAGAAATATTAAATAATTCCTATGGAGGAAATCTAAAAAGAAGCGACTTATTCAAAGATGAAATCTCCAAAACAGAAATCAATATTGATAGAGCAAAAGAAATACAAAATGTAGTAAAACAAAAAGTAAAATGGAATGATAAAAATTCCGGGGTGCCTTCTAATCTTAAAAATGTGCTAAAAAATGGCATCGGAAATAGTGCAGACCTCAACTTCCTATTAATAAATGCTCTTAAATCTGGTGGTTTTGAAGCATTCCCTGTCATATTAAGCACACGGAGTCATGGACGTCTACCAGTCACTCATCCCTCAATTACTGCCTTCAACTACGTTATTACGGGAGTACAAATCGATACTATGACATACTATACCGATGCTTCGGAAAAGTATGGAGACTGGAATCTCCTTCCCACAAAATGCATGGTACCTCAAGCCCGAGTTCTAACATCTACTCATTCTGACTGGGTAGATCTTTCTACCACCTCATCAGGTTTAGTATTTATGACTGGTAAATTTAACCTTACTGACAATAAATATCAAGGTGCAGTCACTGTTACCCAAAGAGGGAATGCTGCTTTGGATATGCGAAATAAATACTCTTCCTATAAAAATGACGATGAGTTCATTGAATCATTGAAAAAAGAAACATCTTCTGAAATTGATGATTTCAAAATTACCGATTTGGATAATACAAATGCACCTCTGAAAATAGAGTATACCCAAAGTACAGATATAAATCTAGGAGATGAGTATATTTATATAAATCCAATGATAAATAGGATTTCCAGTGACAACCCATTCAAACAAGAAAAAAGAGTGCTTCCAGTCAATTTCAATTATCTGATGAATTATGTCCAAATCGTAGATATCGAAGTTCCCGACGGATATACTGTAGAAGAACTTCCTAAACCCGAAAAGTTTGTACTTAACGACAATGATATCAGCTTCTCTTATAGAATAGCGCAGTCAGGAAATCAAATTAAACTACATTATCAATTCCAATTAAAAAAGTTATTATTTCTTCCTGAAGAATACGAATCTTTGCGGGATTTCTATTCAAAGCTAGTATTGAAAAACTCAGAACAAATAGTACTAAAAAAGGCAACTGCAACAGAATAAATATAAAAATAATATGAAATATAAAATATTGTTTTTAATTAATACCCTGCTTTTCTTTTGCATATCAACATATGCAAAAACGCAGAAAATGAATGATAATAATGAAGATTTGATTAGCAATGCTGTTGCTATAGTCAATAATTATACAGCAGTATTCTCACAATCAGATTTAAATAATGCAACATATAAAGTTACCGAATCAATAACTATCTTAAATAAGCAGGGAGAGAGATATGCACATTTTTACAGGCCTAGCAGCAAATTTGTTGAACTAAAAGATTTCTCGGGAACCGTAAAAGATTTTACAGGGAAAGTTATAAAGAAAATAGGGAAAAAAGATCTGATAACCTCATCCATATCAGAACAAATGGCTACTGATGTATATTCAAACTCTTATGAGTGTAAAGTATCTACATTCCCCTATATTATCGAATATACTTATCAGGAAAAATGGAAAAATGGAATTTTAAGTTACCCTCCTTTTCTTCCGTTATATGGATACTCGATTGCTGCACATAATGCAACTTATAAAATAGAATTACCTATAGACATGAATCTACGGTATAATTCTAACTTTGATTGTGACATAAAGGAAGAAACTGTTGATAATAAACGAAGCTACACTTTCTCAGCTAAAAGTCTCACAGCAATAGATTATGAGCCTTTAGCACCACCTCTTCGCGAAACCTTGCCTCGGGTAATGATAGCCCCATCTGATTTTTGTTATGATTCGAAATGTGGTAATATGTCAACATGGAATGATTACGGAACATGGGTTTCCAGATTGTTGAAAGATCGGGATATATTACCGGAACCTTTAATTAATAAGCTAAAAGAACTAACTAAAGATGCAAAAGATGACAGACAAAAGGTAGAAATACTTTATAAATACCTGCAAGATAATTCACGATATGTAAGTATACAATTAGGTATTGGAGGATTTCAACCCATAGAAGCTGCAAATGTAGCTAAAAGCGGATTTGGAGATTGTAAAGGCTTGTCTAATATTATGAAAGCATATTTAAATGCTGTAGGTATCTCTTCAAACTATTGTGAAATTAGTATGAAAGAAAGTAACCTACATAAAGATTTTACGAATGTAAGTCAAACAGATCATGCTATTTTACTTGTCCCCTTACTTAATGATAGTATATGGCTTGAATGTACATCTCAAAAACTTCCATTCGGATATATACATGATGATATTGCAGGGCATGATGCTTTAGTTATTTCTGAAAACGGAGGTAAAATATGCCGTCTACCGAAATATAACGATAAGGATAATAAAAAAGAATCTAATTTGATTATTGATCTGAACGAAGATGGTTCGGCTAAAGGAAAAGTTCTATTTACAGAACACTTACATGGATACACATCATCCAGTTCTATAATTATGGGTAACGCCAGAGATATGAAAGTAAAATATATAAATGCAAATCTAAAGCTACCCAAAATACAAATTAATAATATAAACTCACAAGAGAATAAATCATCTATGCCTTCTTGCTCTATCTCTGCAGATTTAATAATTGATGATTTTGCAAACAAAACTGGCTCAAGGCTATTTATCCCAATATGTCCTCTAAATAAAGGTAGTTATGATATTCTTAAATCAAATACACGGAAATTACCAATACAAATAATTAACGGATTCTCAGAGTCTGATTCGGTCATTATAAATGTACCTGAGACATATTCACCCGAATCCTTACCTAAAAACATATTATTAGAAACTCCATATGGATCATTCAAAGCTCAAGCCATAAGAGGAGAAGATAATAAGATTATTTATATCCAGAACATAGATATATATTCAGGTAAATATGACCCTGCTGAATATAAAGAAGTAAAATCCTTCTTTTCTGAGATTTCGTCAGCAATCAGAAGAAAATTAGTCTTGAAAAAGTCTTAGAGGAAGGTATACTCTATAAAAATTAAAAAGCTGAGATTGATCAATCTCAGCTTTTTAATTTTTTCTCTATTTCAGCAATTTCCTCTCTAAATACTTTGTCGACCTCCATCTGTTCTTTGACAGTCTTACAAGCATGCAGTACTGTTGCATGATTCTTCTTACCAATAATAGAACCTATCTGAGCCAAAGACATCTCGGTATAACTTTTTGACAGATACATTGTTACCTGACGAGCCTGCACTATCTGACGCTTACGCGAAGCTGAATGAATCAATTCACTTTTTATATTATAGAAATCGCAAACTACAGACTCGATTGAACTAACTGTAATTTTCTTTGCTTCTATTTTCTTTATTGCCTGACCAATAACACGTCTGGCCAAAGGCAAATCTATCTCTTTATTATATACCAGAGAGTGAGCCATAATAGACACTATAATTCCTTCCAAGTCACGGGCATTGTCCGTTACATTTTCTGCAATATAGTCTACAACATCTTCTGGAATAGATAAACCATCATGTAATATTTTATTCTGAAGTATCCTCAATCGGAGAACCTTATCCGGATGCTCTATTTTGGAGGTCAGCCCCCATCTAAAACGGGTCAATAAACGTTCTTCAACCCCTTGCAATTCTGATGGAGCCTTATCCGAAGTCAATATCAGCTGTTTATTGTTTTGATGTAAATGGTTGAATATATGGAATAGTGTATTCTGAGTTTTTTCTATTCCAGCCAACTCATGTATATCATCTATTATCAGTACATCAATTCCCTGATAAAAGTTTATAAAATCATTTGTTGTATTATAACGACCAGCATCAGCATATTGAATCTTAAATAGGTGAGCCGATACATATAATACTCTTTTCTCCGGATGTTGCTCTTTAATAAGATTCCCAATAGCATGGCATAAATGAGTTTTACCCACACCTGATGCTCCATGCACGAATAAAGGGTTGAAAGCCGTTTTACCCGGATTCTTTGCGATAGCATCACCTGCAGTACGAGTTAACTTATTGCTTTCACCTTCGAAGAAGTTATCAAATGTATATTTGGGATTCAATTGCGAATCAAAATCATCTGCAACAACCTTCTGGAATGGATTAGGTACCTTATTTACATTTTTTGAGGAAACTATAGGTTTATCACTTATTGATGTTCTTATGTCACCTCTATAGTCAACTACAGTATTAGTTGTATTTTCCATCAACACCCGATACTGTAAAATAGTATCTATGCCTATTTCTCTATGTATTGTTGTCTTCAATAGATCAACAAACTTGTCTTCCAAATACTCATAAAAGAATTGGCTTGGTACCTGAATTGTAAACACTTTATTCTCATATGAAAGCGGTACAATAGGAAGGAACCATGTATTGAAAGGCGCCTCAGGAATATTATCCTTAATAACCTTCAAGCAGTTAGCCCATAATTTTTGAGTAGCAGAAATATCCATCTATTAATTTAGTTATTAATATTATCTTCAATTATTTTTCTTCTTTTCGATATGTAAATTTCCAAATTAATTTCAGAAAAAAAAAGTCTGCTTTAATTTGCTTTTTCGATAAAGAAAATATCTATTTTAAACTCAACGACTTAGATCAGTTTTATGAAAATCACCCCAAATTTTGCAATAAGCTATTGATAAGCAGAATATTAAAACCACTGTTCAAGGGGTTAACTCTTTTTAACGTGTCTGTAAAATTCTCTAAAACGTATTGAAGTTATGCCTTTAAGTGTTTTTTTTTATTTTATTCTATTTAGAATAATTCTAAATAGACCTTTCTTAAAATACTTTTACATTAATATAACGAGAAGGGTTTTCTTTAACATCTTTCAATAGTAATGACGCATTTCCGATAGTGCTATTTATACTATCGTACAACTGCCTATCATTCAACAGGAGGCCTAAAGAATTATCTCTTGTGGTCAACTTTGTTGATAAATATTGTATATTTTTCATTGTAGAATCGACAGACCGATAAGTAGAAGCTAAGTCCATTTCATTAAACTGCTTCGATGCACCCGCTAAGTCTGTAGACACTTTACTAAGGTTATTTGTTATTGTCGGAACATCTTCATTCAAAGATCCCATCATCGAGTTCAATTGCTTTGTCGACTTAGCTAAATCTCCTGTAATTTGATTTATATCTGTTAGCGATTGTGTAAGAGCAGGACTGTTGACCAATGCCTGTATACCTATCAAGATGGAATCTATTTTAGGCAGAAGCTGCTCTACTTGGGGAAGCATAGATCCTGCTGCATCCATCATTCCTTTTTTACGCATACCAATTATTGTATCAGAAGCTGATATGTAATCTTCCGTATATGGATTAGGCTCCATTATCACTGTTGCCGAACCTAAAACAGAAACATCCAAAAACATCTTGCTACCTTTTGGTATCTTTACTCCTCTGTCCATATTCAGATAGGTGATTACACGTTTACTATTGTGTGGATCTAATGTCATCGAAGAGACTAATCCTACTTGATAACCATTCAATGTTACAGGAGCAGATTGCGTCAATCCGGCTACATCATCAAAGACTACCATATATGAATTGGTTGGCTTAAATATATTAACTCCTTTAAGAAAGCTTATTCCATAATACAATAAAAATATTGCAATAATGAACCCCATGCCTATCTTTACTTCTTTCGAAACCTTGCTCATAATTAATGTATGTTTATTCTTATTTTATTTGCTAGTTTTGCTTTTATTTTATTCGTTCACCATTCTTGAACTTAACCACAAATGCATCTTTAAATTTAGTACGAACTCTCTTCTGTAAATTTACCGCTTCGTTAAAGTTGGTAGTAGATCCATACGTATACTTATATACTTTTCCATCTTTATATGAATCAACAGGAGACAACCCTTTAAATTGAGATGAATTATTAGCTAGTTTGTTAGGCGAAACTAAAAATTGTATCCTATATTCTATCTGATTATTTTCAGAAGTTTTCTTAATTGTTGTTGTAACTGTTTTTTCAACAACTGCCTTTGCTGGTTCAGTTTTTGTTTTCGTTGTAGATGGAACAGTTACTTTTTCTTCAGTGATCTTTGTTTCAACTGTTATATTCTCTTCTATTACCTCATTATTAGGCAATGGTTCATCTTTTTTATTCGATTTTGAAACAACAAAATTCCCTTGTTTTTTATCAAAGTCTTGCTTAAACTTAATGAATCCAGAATAAATTGCTGTAGCCATTGTCCTTTGGCCCAATCGGGATGATAAAAACTTTGCTTCTGTTGGATTATTTATAAAACCAAGCTCAACTAAAACACTAGGCATACTCGATTGTCTAAGAACCAGAAATCCAGCCTGACGTACACCTCTATCAGTCCTTTTTGCTATATTCCTCACATCTTTCTGAATAAAGTTTGCAAATTTCAGGCTCTGCTCCATATAAGTATTCGTCATAAATTCGAATATAATATATGACTCTGTGGAATTTGGATCAAAGCCCTGATATTTTGTAGTGTAATCGTCCTCCATCAAAATAACCGAGTTTTCACGTTTTGCCACAGCTAAATTTTCCTCGCTACGAGCTAGCCCTAATATATATGTATCAGCACCTGAAGCAGATGTGCTTTTCGATGCTGTAGAATTTGTATGAATAGAGATAAAAAGATTTGCTTTCGCTTTATTTGCAATCTGAGTACGTTTATTTAAATCTACAAAGACATCCGACCTTCGCGTATACACGACCTTTACGTCTTTGAAGTTTTCTTCAATCATTTTACCCAATGCTAAAGCAACTCCCAAGTTGATCTCCTTCTCTTTATAAATACCCCGAACAGCTCCACCATCTTTTCCGCCGTGCCCTGCGTCGATCACAACAACAAACTTCGATTCTGCAGCCATTACCACAGAACAAAACAAAAACAAGCAGAAAAAAAAGCTTAATATTTTTTTCATCGTTACGGATTATAGACTACTTCGTTCTTTAGCTCCTTATTTTCTATAAAGTCATTAATGTTACCCATAGTCGTTTGCGCAATATTACTCATTGCTTCTTTAGTAAAGAAAGCCTGATGAGAAGTTACAATAACATTATTGAAGGACAACAAACGAGCCAAAACATCATCAGTCATTACCGTATCCGAATGATCTTCATAAAAATATGCACTCTCTTCCTCATATACATCAAGACCAGCAAAACCGACTTTCCCACTTATCAAACCATCAATCAAATGTTTTGTATGGATCAACTTTCCACGCCCTGTATTGATAATCATAACCCCTTCTTTCATCTTCGAGATGGAGTTTTCATTTATAATATACTCAGTTTCTTTTGTTAAAGGACAATGCAGGGTTATTATATCTGCATTAGCATACAGTTCATCTAGAGAAACATATTTGATACCAGCAGTTTCAGCAAACTTTGTATCAGGATACAAATCATATGCAAGAACATTCATACCAAGTCCTTTAAACAAGCCAATAGCAATTTTTCCAATTTTCCCTGTACCTATCACCCCGATCGTTTTGCCATACATATCAAATCCTTGCAACCCCATAAGAGAAAAATTCCCTTCACGAGTACGCAAAGACGCCCGATGAATTCTCCTGTTCAAGCATAACATCAATGCCAGTGTATGTTCTGCAATGGCATGAGGCGAATAATCTGGAACCCGAACCACTTTAATTCCTTTTTTAGCTGCCGCTGCAACATCCACATTATTAAACCCTGCACAACGAAGCGCAATAAGTTTCACTCCATATAAATGAAGCTTATCTACAACAGCGGAATCTACAACTGCATTTACAAAAATGCATACCGCATCCGCACTGGATGCTAACAGTACATTATGTATATCCAGATGTTCTTTGTAATAAGATAATTCAAAGCCGTAATTCTTATTAACCTCATTAAAGGTTGCCATATCATAAGGTTTTGCATCGAAAACCGCTACCCTGTATGCCATAATCTTTATACTCTTTAAAGTTCTTACCTAATACCTGACAACAAAAGTAGCTAAAATTAGTTTTAGCATCAAAATGCTGTCTGTTTTTGTTTATTCACCAAAGTTAGACCTTATATAATCTGTCAATTCAAACTCTTTATTCATTTCCGGCTTACCTATTTGCATTTCTTCTGTACGAACAATCAAAGATTGCTTTCCTGACACAAATTTATCCAGAAATGCTTCTATCTCTTTCAGATAGCAGTCAAATTGATTTTATAGTCTCTTTTACAAAGAGTTAAGAAGAGTATTTTTTTACGAGGTAACGATTTGGCAACGGTTCTTTCAACATCTATTTGCATAGATTTTACATGTATCAAATAACCCTATTACAAAGATAGGTAAATGTTTTATTTTACAAATAATATTAAATCTGATATTTCCAATTTATTTTATAGCATTATTCTCGGAAAGCAATATCTTCTTGCTATTTCATATTACGCATCATAAAAACGGCTTCAGAATATCCCGTTGGAGAAAGTTTATACTTATTTTTCCCATGTTCTTTTTTTATCTCATAATATGGATAATATGCCTGATTGAAATATCTACTAATATTATTTTTATTTTTCTTAAATCCTTTAAAAGTATTATTGATTAAATGAGATATTTCAGTTGTAGTATGATATAAAGACTCATTTTTCCTATATTCAATCGCCAATATGAAAAAAATAGCTTTCTCTAAAGATATTCTGGATGTGGATATAATTAAATTTATATCAATTTCTTTAGATGTTGGAGGCATCTTTATAATATTTTGTTGGAAATCGTTATATAATGCAGGTAAACCTTCTTTATTATTTTCATATTGGATTGTATTCTTCATTTCTTTTATTTTGAACAAACCCATTTCTTCTTGAAGTTTATTAATTTTCTCAAATCTTTCTGGAGTATAATCAATCATATCTCTTTGACGTTTTACCCATCTATCATATCTTATCGTTGAATCCGCAGTAATATATATTCGCTTCATATTTTGTGAGAGAAACATCTTAAAGAAACTTTCCACCTCCTCAGGTGTTCTAAAACCCGTAATGATAAAATTGTCAAATATTTTTTTAGATATAATATAATTTATCGTACTTTCTACAACGAATAATGGATTTACCTTTAATAATTCTGCCGCAAAAATATTTTTATCAACAGAAAATTTAGTTCCATGCGTTTCAAAATATCTTAAAGTCATGAAATCACTTGCTTCAATATGATAATAATCATATTTTTCTAGCAATAACTTTCCTATAGTTGATTTTCCGGCACATGTTGGACCACAAACTATATATAAAGGATTAAAATGTAGTCTAGGGATAGGTGAAACTTTTTTGATAGGTTTTATTATTTCATGTTCTTTTAAAAAATTGAGCAATTGTTCAAATGCTCCTTTTCTAAAGTCACTCTTGTCTGCTTCCGAAATAGCCAACATACTAATTGGCATATTAAATCCATCAGGGACAAACCATTTGTTAAAAGTTTTATTATCTAACCAAGGATAAAGAATTTGGGTGTCAAATTTTTGCTCTTTCTGAACAATTGTACCATACGAAGTACTTTTAAAAAGAATATGATCTTTTTCTGTTTTTAATTTCTTCTTTAGTTCATTCGTTAAAAATAATATAATGTGAGAAGAAACACTCACTTTTCTGTTATTTCCCCTTTTTTTTAGTTCTTTATCTAATTGGACAAAATTATGTGATTGCATCCAATATTTCACATCAACTCCGGGAACTTCATCATTATCATTGCTCAATGCATCAATTCTTACAGATGTATCTTCTATAAAGAATAATCTGTCCCCGTAATTTGAAACATTTTTTTTCCACCGTGTAATAGCATCATTAAAACTTTCTTCTAACAATTTTTCTCTATCAAATAAACGAGGTTCTTCATATCCTATACCATAGAACAATTTCTTATATTGCAATATGTTAACATCATATCCTATGCATAAGTGTCTAGCATGTGCAAGTTTGGTCGGATTAGATGTGATAAATGTGATATCAGTCATGATTAATTATCCTTCCTTTATTGTTGAACGATGTACAATAACAAATTATTTCAGGAGTTTCATGAGAAATTTTTTCAGTGATGGCACTGATATTATTTCCTGTAAAAAATAGCGTAGGTCCTAAACTTGACATTCCAACACAATCAGCACCTAATATTTTAATTTTTTGTTCTAATTCAATCAATGTCTCTCCATATAAAAGTCGTTCTAAATACTTCCATTGTGTAGATTGGATTGTATTTATAGATTGACAGAAAACATCATAATCATTTTCAAGTATTGAAGAAGTGACCCCATAAACTGCCTCATATAAAATACTTTCAATAGATTTTTTTTCGATGGGACAATATGTTTTAAAAAAATCTACCTCTTCCTGTTCTGATTTATTTTGAATATATTTTGGTATACAGATACCAATTTCCCAATCAGGCAATTTACACTTATGTATTACTAATGGTGTTTTTCCATTTCTATCAGCAATAGAGGATGGGTTAAGCGATTGTTCATTGCTTTTTATTCCAACATCAAAAATAAATCCACCCTCAAAATAGGTATTTATACCAATTCCAGATGTTCCGCCTCTTTTAGAATATGCAACTATATCATTCTGATTATATTTTACCTCATTTAATATCAACAATGCTTCAATACATGACATATATATTGCCGTATTTGAACCTAATCCATAATGAGGTAATGCATAACCTTTAATAATGCATCTAATTTTATTTTTTAAAGATAACTTTTTTGTGGTTTCAATTAAAACATTGTATAGTCTATCTTTTTCCTGCTTCGTGAACATTAATTCTCTTTCATCGAAAATTTCTATATTATTAGATTTCTCATAGTAAACTTCTATCTCTGGTGAAGATATCGAAAATCCAATACTACCATTAATTCGATATCCGCCACTATTCATACCAATTAGGGTAATATGAACTCTAGGGAAAGAGATTATTTTTCCTTTTTTATCATTCCGCCCTATTCCATTCATATTCAAAATAAGTTAGGTATTTATTGGCTATAGGACTGGAATTTCGTAGATAGAGAGCAGGTGTATATTTACTTTCAAGTTCTGGGAAAACTGGTCCAACTATACATTTGTCATCAACATTAAATATACTATGCGCAGGTGTATGATTGAAATATTTAACTTCTAAAGAATAACTTGGATATTTTTTATTTATTTCAATAACCCTTTGCTTTACTTTATCTACATCCTGTTTCTTGTTAATATTCTCAATATAATCAGATTCAGGAAGTAAAATCCTCACTTTTACACCCCGACGTAATGCATCTAATAAGATTTGTGCTTCTTTAGGTGCATTTGGACTATCGTCTGCAAAATCATTAAAAAACCGACTTGCAGTTACTCCCATCATGTTAATTTTTCGTTGAGACCGTTTTATGTATTTCTCATAAAATGCACGGCTATCCCGACTATATAAAACTTCTATCAGTTCAAGTTCTTTTAATTTTTCTGTTTGTTTATAATCCTGCCATGCTATAATAAACTGTATTATTGCTACTATTAATCCAGCAAATAAGCTGCCGAGTATTGCAGATACTTTAGCATCACTGGTATTTGCATATAATAACCAAATTCCAATGGTAGCCAATATCAGACATGCTATAACAATAATTGTAGCTCTAATCTTAATGTTTGTTTTAAAGATATTCATATCAGTATCCTATTAAAATATATTCTCTATTTAAAACCGCATTTCCGTTTTGTTTATTGAGGGCGTATTTGTAGTGTTTGTCATGAATCCGTATTTGTGGCTTGTATCTATGTAACATATCTGCAAGTTCTTCAATAGAAGGGCTCCCTCCGTATTTATATGAAATCACAATAATGCTATTTTGAAACTTTTCAATTAATCTTTCAAATGTAGTTAAAGCCTCTCTGGGTGTGAAATAATTAGGCATAATATCTTTCTTTATACGCTTATTAATAGTATTATTATCAATTAAATCATACCAATCATCATATTTGGAAATCCCTTCTAAAAAATGGTAACATTTTAAATAATCAGAACTTTCATTGCGCCCATCATTCTTTTTAATATATGGTGAATCAATATAAACCAGATCATATCCAACATCCTCTATTTCGAATACATCTTTATTTGTTGAGTAGCATGGCATTTCAGATTTATAAACTGATTGATTAATTTCAAATACAAACTTTTTAAAATGGTTTTGGAAAGGCGTTTCCCAAGTGGTTTTATTCCCAAAGTTGCGTTGAACATCTCTGGTTCTCATTTCAAGATTCTTCCTGTGAAAAAGATTATACGGTCTTTTGGTTAAACATGATTGGAATAATGCATTATATGCAATTGCTTTTTTATATTTCAATTCATCTCCTGTATATTTATTATCTAAATTTTTGATATTATGTACAATAGTATCAATCCAAATATTCTCTTCCTCCAAATAATATATTCCTTGGAAATTATCTGCAATGAAAGTTTTTATTTTTTCCTTTTTGCTCAAAATATGTTGTACATCTGAATCTGTTAAAATATACTCATTATTTGATATTATTGATTCTCCAATGATTTTGTTAAATTGAAGAATATCATTAAAAGTCACTGATTTTCCCATTTTCTTAAATAGGTAGCTTACCATTCCACTCCCTCCAAAAGCATCCAAAACCGTATTAAACTCTATATCTTTAAGACAATCATAGATCCAAGGAAGAATTTTTCTTTTACTTCCTTGATATCTTGTTGTAGGGAATTTTTTTATTTCTTCTTGCAAATTCACTATCATTTTTTTGTTGAAATGAGTAAATCTTTAATATCTACATTCAAAACTTTAGCTATTTCTGCGAGTGTCTCTAATGATGGTTGGGTCTCATTCGTACACCAACGAGAAACGGTAGCTTCATTTCTCCCTAACGTTTCAGCAAGCCATTTACCAGTACGTTGCTGTTCAACTAATACGACCTTTAATCTATTTATTTGTTTCATCAATCAAATTATTGACATGAGATGCAAATGTATTGATAACAGTTGATTATAACAAAAAAGTGCATAAGTATTTTTAACAACTTACATTTTCCGCCCTTTATTTATCTTCGAAATTGCAGATAATTTTGGCTTATTTTTAAGTTTGCTATCTTTTTCCACTCTCGGATTACCCCATGCTTCCTTATACTCATTATCCGCTTTATTCACTTTCCACAAATACGGATAGGCATACCCTCCACCATACCATTTCACTTTTGCATGGGTTACAAACCCTGCTTCAATTCTCATCTTATCCATCAGTCGCATTTCATATTTACCGTACTTCGTGAATGATTCGGGTTGCTGTTTTGTAAATAACGGCTTAGTCATTTTATCATCGAAAAACACATAAGCCGATAGCTTAGTTCCGTCTTTCTTTTGCATATTTTCAAGGTAAATATACCCACCATCTTTAAGTGTTTTGAACTGTTCTTTGGTTAATCTGATTCCTCCGATAGTCGGAACACTTTCCGCTTTTGGTTTTTCTATGGCTTGTCGTTGAGCTTGGTTCGTTTTCTGTTTTTGTTCTTCCTGTATGCTATTTTCTTGTGTCTGTTGGGTCTTGATGAACTCTTTTTTTAGATTTCTATAACTGAATTTCCTATCAATCTGCGAACCTTTGAAAGCAATATCTCCATACTGGAAAGATATACCTTCAATCTCTCCGGTTGTTCTTTTAAGTTTAAATTCCGTTTCAATACCCACTTGATTGAGTATTGATTTTAATTCGTTCGGGGTTTTACAGTATGGTAAAACAGCCTTAATCGCATCGTGGATTTTATACTTTACCTTATCCTGATTATCAAGCTTTTCCCGCTTTACCTTTTCTTTTCCCTTACCATAAGTCAGGTTATATTTATCTTTTAGCTTCTTGCAAACCTTAATATTCCGTTTATAATCGTGATTGACAGATATTAATTTCAAGTCATTATTAATCCTGTTATATACAATATGCAGATGCGGATTTTCTGTATTATCATGCCGTACTATGACATATTGTGTATTCTTGATACCCATTTCCAGCATGTATTCTTTGGCAAGCTGTACCATAAATTCATTCGTCATACGGTCTTTATCCTCTGGTGAAAACGATATAGGAATATGGCCTACAGGCTGTTTTATTTCTTTCCTGCCTGAGCGTTGTATGGCAAAGCTGCGGATAATATTCTTTGTATTATCCGCCCAAATACCTTCTGCTTCAAGGATTGTTGCCGTATCATTCATTACATATGAAACACAACCTTTAAACGATTTTCCTTTTATATTCTTAGCGATCATGCAGCAGCTTTTTTAGTTGTTCCAATATTATTATTACATCCAAAGCTGTATTGGAATACCCATAAGTATTTGCCTGTTTAGCTATCTGATTCAGGTTATTAGCCATACCCGATAGCTTTCGCATCATGTCGAGTTCTTCCAAAGTGAAGCGGGATTTAATACCTCCTTTTAATGTCATTTCCCGCACATATTGTGTAGCTTTCATACCCAACTTTTCTGCCTTTTCCTTTATGGAATTGAAATCCGCTTCGGTCAATTTTAGATTAATCGAATTGGTTAGTTTCGCTTTTTCTTTCACGGGGCGACCTCTTTTGGTCTTATCCTTTTTCTTATTTTCCATAAAGCATTCCTTTAGAATTATGGAAAAATATCCGTTCGTTTCCACCCTCCGGGCAAGCCTGAACGGAAGCGACCAACGGGAGATGAAGTGAAGGTTTGTCCAACAGCCCGATAGGGATGCGACCATCGGGAGCAGCACGAAAGGGCTGTTCAGTGACCTCAAAAGCTGTGACCAACGGGAGCGGGTTTTGAAGCAAAAGGGAAATTCAAGGTACGCCGGATTTATCTTTTGCGTGGTCACAGCCCCGCAGGGCAAGGTATGCACGGAAGGAAGCCGGAAGAGCCAAAGGCGAATTTCGGGTTACCCGTGCGATTACCTTGCTCCTTTGGCGCACGAAAAAAAATAAAGAGGCGGAAGTCTCTTTGTTTTTTGGCTCGTCGACAATCATTTTGAATAAAGCCGGACTCAAGAGTAGACCGCCCGGGTTTAGCAATACATGGATTGTATTGCCATTAGCTCTTCAAGTGTATAGAGAGCTGTTAGAAAGAATAAGTTTGGATAAAGTTACCATTGTACATTATATTTAGATGCATCCAACATAGATACAAAAAACAAATATAAGTTATAAACATGATAGTCAAACATTTGCCTATAATTTTGCTTTCGGTTGCATTCATCTGCTATCCATACATATAGAGTAAGCTACCTTTATTACCCATGTTACTAATATTACCCATATTACTTTGAAAATATGTATCTTTAACCCATGTTTGAATTGGATGATAACATAGAATATCCTGACTTCCCGGAAGAAGGTTTCCGTGAGGTTCAACAATGTCTTGACCGCTTTGTAGGTATAAGTTATGAGACTGCGTCCGGTATGTTGTACCGGATGAAACCCACACCGGAAGAGATTACCCTATATCGGGGAAAGATATTAGATATTATCCGTCATAATCCCCCGCTTGAAAGTGTTCCGCGTTATTTTCATGACGGACGGGAGAATTACCTTTGGTACAGCGATTTCTATGATGATATTACCAAAGAGGTTTATCAGCGTTACCGTACGTTTAAGGCTGCGCCGGTAGAGATAAATCCGGCAAACTATGCGGAAGAATTGGATAAAATAGATTTGCCTTATTTTAAGGAATTGGTTGACCTTATCACTTTGGAACGGCTCTTAATGAAATATGAAGATAAAGTATCCGAGCCAAAAACCGAATCCGAAGAAGATTTATCGGATAAGAAAACTCCGGCAGCCGGAAATGAAGAAACGAAAATCGAAATAGAGGCTACTTCCCAATCAAAAACCAAACGAACCCAACCCAAACGCTCTTATGAACCCAAACTAAACAACAAACAATATACACTATTAGCAGAATGTATAGAGCAAATAAAACTATTCCGCCTTCGGTTAAAGGTAACTGACCTCAAAAAACTACTGAAAGGGAAATTGACGGAACCGTTAGAAGTGACCAACCAAAAAACACTGGTTTACCTTTTAGAACGATTGAAAGAATATCATTATATCAAAGAAAAATGGATTTCTGTTGCCGACGGAAACAAAGACTTTATATCATTCCGCACCGAAGGCAATAGACAACGCTACGGTGATGAACAACACTATATTCCTATGCAACAATTCCAGAACAACCGTAAGAAGAGTGAAAAGGAGGCTGTCCGCGGGCTGATTATCATAGATGAGGCTATAGAAGAAATGAACGAATACCGGGATGAGTAACCAATAAATACTGCATGAGCCGTTAATTATATCCTGATTTATAACTCATAGAAATATTTTCCAAAAAAGTTGAAAATATTTTCAATTCTACTCAATTTGCCAACTTTCGTTGTGTATCAATGGGTTAATGCCAATTGACAGGCTTACCTATGTTAGCAATTTAGCCGGATTTATATTATATATTTTACAAAATCAATTTGATAATCAATGGCATACAGCCCAAAGCTGTTATGTAAGGCTGTTATCTAAACAGGGTGGACATACGGGAGTTCATATCTTGCACCCGATTTCGGAAACAACGGTATGCAAGGTCGTATATCGTTTATCCTTCCGAAAGAATGTAGGTTATGGGTAAAGCCAACCGTATCAGGGATGAATGACTGTCCTGATTATCCAGTTGAGAGAGATAACAGCCGGAATCCTCCGGCTAATATGAACTTTTTAATAAAACATATATGAATACAGAATTGGAAAAAGGTAAGCAGGAATCTGAAAAGATAGATATATCCGAAATGATTGAGGATAGCACATGAACAGCACCCAAAACGAAAGTGTCCCGAAAAAAAGACGAGGAAGATTATACCCGGCGTTTTTTAGGGGTGCAAAAAGTAAAGGACTATACTCCGGTATATATTGATGTTCGGATGAAAGAAAAGTTACAAACATTGGTTTCTTCCCTGCAACATATTGTACCGGATATTACACCGACTATTCTATTGTCGAATATCCTTGCAGACCATTTAGTGGTAAATAAAGAATTAATCACCCGTGTTGCTAATGAAGGACTGAAACGTTCACTGGCAAACACATTTAATGAAAAGGAATAAAATATGGAAATTGTTTGCATAGACTTGTATGCCTGGGAAAATATCAGGCAGCAGATAAAAAGGCTGACAACAGAAGTGAGTGCATTGAAAGAGCTATACTGCCCCAATCCCCGTGACGGCTGAATAGATTCGTCGGATGTCTGTCGTGCGCTCGGTATTTCAAAACGAACGCTTCAAACATGGCGGAATAACGGCAAAATGCCTTATTCTATGCTGGGAGGTAAAGTTTACTATCGCGAGGAAGATATTAATAAACTTCTCGAAGAGGGTATGAAACGGAGGTTATAATGGATAAGTTTATTGATTTTTCATCCGAAGAGTTCAAGGAATTTGAAGGACAAATTAAACAATCCTTTCAGGATATACAAGATGTCCGTGATAAACATCGTCCTACGTTAGCAGACAAGCGATACCTAAGCGGAGAGGAAGTAATGAAATACCTTCATATTTCACCCCGGACACTCCAGAATTTGCGTGATAATCGCCTAATATGTTATACAATGATTGGTGGTAAAATACTTTACCCGGAGGAAGAACTGCAACAGGTACTGTATCAGAATTACAGGTCACCGGAACTGCCTTTTTAAAGAGGAACAAAAATGAATATGCTGATTTTGAGGGGAGGGAGTTGAAGTTGCCTGCATAATGAGAAAACAAGCATTCTTTTGATTATAAAAGGATGCTTGTTTTATTTGGATGATATGCGTCATCGTCGGGTCGGTCGTTTCGTTGCAGGGGCTTCTCAAGGTTCCGGAAGTGAAAACAGGCAAGTCTCGGGGCGAAAATACTACCCTTTAGGGTGGAGATTTTCGTATCCGACCGTTAGGCTCGGATTTGAATGTTTACACTTGTGGAACAATCTTTCCCCTGTAACGAAATGATCGATCCGGCTTTTGAATATACCGCAAATTATATGATAAAATATATCGAGAAGAAAAGCAAGTAATCATTATAGAGAATCAGAGTGTTTTTTCTCCATACTCTCTAATCCTTACTTCGCAAATCTTTTTAGTGATATCCCTCAATAATTCCACTTTAGGGATAAGTGCATCAATATCCTCCTTTGTAACTACAAAATGCGGATTATATCTTGCATCTACATAAGCAGCTTTCAGTAGTGTAAAAAGCCGTTTCTCTTCCGGCGTATCCTGTGGGAAAACTGTTTTAAGCTCATCCGAATACTTTTTGACCGAGCCGGATAGTTTAGAGAGGTTATGCTGTTTATTGTTTCTTAAAGTAAATGATAAACGAATAGCATAGTAGTAGTTTTCACAGGCTTGATGGAGTAAAAATGATGATTTTTTATAGTATGTTTCATTATAAAAAAGTTTTGCTCCGTGGAGAAACTCATTGGCTCCTTGAAACTTCTCATCAAAATATTCCTGTGCTTGCTCCTTTATCTCATCGAAGTTAAGTTTTCTTCTTCGTGCTAATTTGAATTTACCACTATTGTAAAGGATAATACCCTCTTCCTTTATCTGGGTATAAAAATACCTGCCTTCCTCTATGTATTTATTAAATGTCTTTATATCATCATTGATAAACTGAACGGGTGTATCACGGTCAAAATCTTTACCGGCAAAGAAAATGTCTTCTACATTGTCAAGTACCGTTTCCGCTTTCTTAGAGTTGATACCGCTTGTAACAACCAGTATATCATAATCCGATATCTTAACGGTAGGGATACCACCATCTTCAACCCTTATTCCTCGCTTCACATAATTATCCCTTGCATAACTACCGTACAGAATAATATACTCCGTTTGAGGAAGACGTTTTAATACCTCATTAATCAAGAAGTTGAGGTCTTCCTGTTTATCTTTCGGTAGATATGTTATTGAATTTTTCATTGCCCTTGATAGGTAGAATATTAAAAACACAAAACTACGAAAAAATCCCCGATTTGTTTTAACGTTTTTACATGAAGTTGTATCTTTGCCCTGCGTTCCTGTTTTTATTTGTTCTGTGCCTATCTATACAAAACAAATAAGCTGATATAACTACAGGTAATCAGTAAGCTATCCTAATTATTCATCTAATCTGATTGTGAATCAGATTAAAAAGGAACGTATCTTATGGACAATAATACTGTTGGCATAAATGACTATGCTAACCTGCTTAAACAAATCAATAGCCTTTTAAACATCACATTACCCGAAATAAAGAATAAATATAGAGATTATCCTCATTGCCTGATAGATTATTTTGAAAAGGATGTTACGGAAAAATCAATCGAAATACGCTTTGATAAGGAAGAGTACACAATAACTTGTGTATTCAATACAGAAGGAAAATGTAATATCGTATATTTATTCCCGGATGAAAACGAAACCATTGAGAAGTGTATATCTTACTTCAAAGAAACTTACGATTACAATTTTATCAAAAACAGATGGGAAACCTCATCTTTTCATATTAAGATAAAAGAACTGACCCCATCATCCAATGATATTTGTTGTATGTTTTTCAGTTAAAAATGTATTTATAAGGATTGAAAGTTCAACTTTATAAAATCGAAACACCCTATTTTGCGTTTCAAGAACAAATAGGGTGTTTTCCTTTATTACGAACAATACCACAAGAACTTAGTTAATTATCCGGGGAGTATCAATAGGTAAAATTATTATATTGGGTGGTTTACTGATTATTTTACGAATTATCCACTTTCGAAACATGGATGCTTCGTAAGTGTTGATTCTGAAAGATAGAGCTATAATCATTTCCAAATCACAAGTTTCGGGAATAAGTATATTCCCATATAACCTAACTTCGCAATCTAAGCATACTTTTATTACATCCGCCCGTATAATTGCCTTTACATTGGCATTTATCGTGGATTCATATACGCCGAATAATTTCGCCAATTGCCAACTGCGTAGCCGGATATTTTTTCTTTCACCGGACTCAATAAGCTCTATTAAACCGGAGACTGTTATTTCTTCTTTCATAGCATGGATTTATTTCTTTTTCCCACTTTCCCGATATTCCTGAAATCGGAATCAGGTCTATTCGTTTCTACTTGATATTTATCTCCGATTCTATCGGTTAGTACAGCCATATCACGACTGATCTTTTCATTGGTGATTTTGGCGTATATTTGTGTAGTATGAATATTGCTGTGTCCCAACATTTGGGAAACAGTTTCAATGGGTACTCCCTGCGACAGGCAAACTGTGGTAGCCATTGTGTGGCGGGCCATATGTGACGAGATCCACTTCGTGATTCCGGCTTGTTTTCCGATACGCCTTAGTGTGCGGTTCATATTTTCTGCATTGCTCGGAACCGGAAAAATAAACTTATTTTTTGCTACCAGACGATACTGTTCAATAAGCTGTTTGGCTATAGGTAGTAATTTAACATAAAATGTCGTTCCTGTTTTCTTCCGTTTGGCAATCAGCCACATTTCGCCATCAAATGACTTTTGTATATCATCAAAGGTAAGTTTCTTTACATCGGCATAAGCAAGACCAGTAAAAGCCTGAAAAACGAAAATATCCCGAATCTGTCGTTGTTTGTATCGTCTTAACTCTACCGTCATAAATCGCTGTAATTCATCTTCGGTCAAATAACCTCTATCCCGGGTTTGTGCTTTGAAACGGAATCCAGCAAATGGGTTGACCCGAACGAAACCACGACGCTGGGCAATAAGCATGATTTGTTTAAGTTTGGTTATAGCTGTCAGCAATGTGCTTCCTGCTAATTTACGTTCTTCAAGCAAGTAGGAATAATAATCCTGAATAAATTGGGGCTCTATCTCTCTGAGGGGGATATCGGACAGGTTGTATTTGTCACGAAGAAAACTTTCAACACGCTTGCGATTGATAAGAAGTTGTTCATATGAGCCGTCTGTCCGGTCTTTCCCTACCCGTTTACTGAATTGTTCGTAAAACTCATCAGCAACGGATAATAAGGTACGATATTCTTCTCCGAAACCCAGATAACCGTTTTTTACTTTTTCGGCTGTCACAAAATTATCCTTATCGCAGATGCTTTGGTATTGTTTCCCGATTTGTGTACGGATATTATCCAGCTTTTGGTTAATCTTCTGCGCTTCTATACTTTTACCGGAAGCTTTGTTTGCTTTGGTATCCCAAAGGTCAGGCTTTATGTTTAGCTTACAGCTAAACTGGGCAATGGAACTGTTGACGGTTATTCTGCCCATGATGGGAGCTTTACCGTCCGGTTTCAAACTGTTCTTTTTCAGGTAAAAGAGAACCTTAAATGTACTTCGCATAACTCATCGTTTTTAATGTTACAAAATTAGTTTACTTAGAGTTATCCGGCACTATGCAAAATTACGCAAATAACTGAATAATAGTACTATACAAAGAATTTCAAAAAGATGCTCAGGTAACGATTTGGTAACTGAAATCACCGTCAACTTTGCTTTTTTATGCTTTTATTCCCAATATTTCAAAAAGAACCATTTATGTAATACGCTGATTACGTTATTATTACCTCGTCTTGCTTTCCCTCTCATAAATGTCTGCTGTTTCCTTCAGATATAAATCCATTGCCCTATCTGCTATCTCATGTGCAGCATTCGTTGTTACATGAAAATAGTTAGGCGAACCAAGCTGTGATAATTGATCTGCAATATATTTCGAACCATAAAGTCCATATCTATCAACTTCAATCTTGTTATACGGAACATTCCTATCTGCATCTCCATGAAATAGCTGTATAGGGGACGGGCTCTTTTTCCATTTTAAATCTCCATCGAGACTAAAAACAGCTCCGGCAAAAGAGATAATTCCAGCATAATTGAAATTAGTTGGTAATATCTTCGTTGCCTCAGCACCATTACATATTGCATATTCAGCCTGCAATACCGAAACAGCTCCGGCACTAGAGCCATTAGCCACTATACGGCTCGTATCTATATTCCACGCTTTTGCCTGATCTATAGTATAACTTGTTGCACTGAAAAGGTCTTCTACAGCCATATTTATACTGTTATTTAATGTTGCAACAAGCCACATAGGGTCAGTCGTTTTCAGATTTTTCATACCCAGCCGGTAATCAATAGAAATTACAACATATCCTTTCTTTGCAAAATAGCTGAAGTAGTTCTTATACCTTTCAGCATCACGTATACCGGAAACAAAACCGCCTCCAAACATAAATATAATGCAAGACTTGGCTTCCTTTATCGCAGGTAAATCATACTTATCAAGACGTAATGTATCCGAACCCTTTATTGCATAAATATATGTTTCTTTTGTTACAGTATCATTTCCATATAAATGAATACCAGAACATATAATACATAGTAATACAATAAAGCATCTCTTCATCTTCAATATATTAATGGGTTATCTTAAACAATAGTTCTTTCAATAATTCTCCATCCGGAACAGAAACATTATCTACTCCTTTACATTTTGCATCATATGTACGTAACAAAGCAATTACCTCCATGCATTTAAATGCATTATAATTGCGGAGAGCTATAACATAATCTTTAGCTTGATAAGGATTTCTAAAGCCTAGTTCAGCCGCAATACCTTGTTCCGTTTTATTTTTAGCCCAATAACAAATCATCAGGTTACTGTAGAAATTAAATAATATATTTAATGTCACAATTAGCGGATTATTCTTTGGATTCTTTTCAAAATAATCTGCTATCTGATTCACTTTAAAGATATTCTTCTCTATTACAGCTTTCAACAGCTCAAAGTTATTGAAGTCTTTACTTATTCCGATATTCTCTTCTATAAGATTAGCCGTTATCTGTTTTTGCCCTGTTGGAATAGCAATCAATAGCTTTGCTATTTCATTGGTTACCTTGCTTAAATCATTTCCTAAATAATCAGACAACATTTGCGCCGACTTTTGATCTATACTAAGACCTTTCGACTGAATATAGGAAGTTATAAAAGCTGGCATTTTATAATCAGGAATCTTCTTCGACTCAAATATTACCCCACGCTTGTCTATCTCAGCATATAGTTTTTTCCGTTTATCGTAAGAAGAGTCTTTATAGTTAAGAACAAGGATTGTTGATTGAAGTGGGTTTTTCACATAAACCTCAAGCTCCTCTATTTTACTTAGCTTTTGAGCTTCTTTTATAACAATCAGCTGATAGTCGGACATCATAGGGAAACTTCTGGCTAATGTAATTACAGAGGCAACATCCGTTTCCATACCATAAAGAATAGTCTGATTAAAGTCTCTTTCTTCCTCCGGTAAGACAGTATTCGTAAGCAGTTCGGTAATTTCATCTATATAATAAGGCTCGTCCCCCATTAAGAGGTAAACAGGCTTGAACCTTCGAGACCTGATATCAGCTATTATTTGATCAAAAGTCATATTCTTATTCGAAACGTAGATGTTTTACTGTCTGACCATTATTAATAAGAGTAGTAAGAGCCTCTATACCTATCATCACGTGCTCATCTACAAAATTCGTTGTCACCAGGTTATCGCTCTTTTCGGTTTTAACTCCTTCCGAAATCATTGGCTGATCGGATACCAAGAGTAAAGCTCCTGTTGGAATCTGATTTGCAAAACCACATGTAAACAGAGTAGCTGTCTCCATATCTACTGCCATGGTCCGTATCCTCCGTAAGTATTCCTTAAAGTGATCATCATATTCCCATACCCGCCTGTTAGTAGTATACACTGTACCGGTCCAATAATCCCTGTTATGATTGCGGATAGTAGAAGACACAGACCTTAAAAGGCTGAAAGCCGGTAATGATGGAACTTCTGCAGGCATATAATCATTAGAAGTACCTTCACCTCTGATTGCTGCAATTGGAAGAATATAGTCTCCTAAATTATTATGTTTCTTTATCCCTCCACATTTCCCTAAAAACAAGACTGCCTCTGGTCCAATAGCACTTAGCAAGTCCATGATTGTAGCGGCATTTGCACTCCCCATTCCAAAATTGATAATAGTAACACCTGCTGCCGATGCATTAGGCATATTACCATCCAGTCCCACAATAGGAACATTGAAATGTTTAGCAAAAACCTCTACATATTTAGCAAAGTTAGTTAGCAATATATATTTGGAGAATTGATCTAATGGCCTCTTTGTATAACGGGGAAGCCAGTTTTCAACAATTTCTTGTTTCGTTTTCATATTAATCCTACTTTTGTTTTATACTTAGAACAAGTATAATTTCTCTTTTGTTTTACTTAATTGGCAAAGGTAATAATGTTAAAGCTAAATCTACCCCCTTTCGATATAAATGTAAAAAAAGCTGAAGGTAAATTAACTGTTTTTGACGCTTTAAGGCGCAAATATGTTGCCCTCACTCCCGAAGAATGGGTACGCCAACATTTTGTCAATTACCTTATATCGGAGAAAGGTTATCCTCCCTCTTTAATAGCAAATGAGATACAGATAAACCTTAACGGTTTAGTTAAACGGTGCGATTCCGTTATATACAACAGAGGTGCATCCCCCATAGTCATTGTAGAATACAAAGCCCCTGATATAGAAATCACTCAAGCTGTTTTCGATCAGATTATCAGATACAATATTGTGCTCAAGGTTAAATACCTTATTGTTTCCAATGGACTAAACCATTACTGTTGTAAGATGGACTATACTTCACAAACATTCGAATACCTCCCCGATATACCATCATATACAGATCTATAAATAAAAAGAAAGCTCTCCGGTTACCCGAAGAGCCTTTCTCTATATTTTAAATCAGAAGTCTCGCTTATTAATTAGCCGGTGCTTCTGGTTGTTCTCCTGCAGGAGGTGTTGTAGCCGGAAGAGTAGTCGCTGGTAATGTTGTAGACATATCCGGTGCTGTAGTATTTTGTACTGGAGGTGCTCCTACTACCGGTGCTGAGTTATCAACTCTGTTTTTAGGTGTTATCATCACGCAGACAATACTTAACACCATGATAAAACCAGCAAGGCCCCAGGTTGCTTTTTCCACAAAATCTGTTGTTTTGCGAACACCCATTACGGCATTCGATGAAGAAAAGCCTGAAGACAGGCCTCCTCCTTTAGAGTTCTGCACAAGAACTATCAATATTAAAGCAATTGCTGCAATTACAATTAATACAGTAATAAGAGTAATCATTTTGTATCTTTATGTTTCGAATTTATAATCAATTTTTCAAGAAAACTCAATTGGTCTGCAAAGTAAATATTTTTTTTCGGATAATTCAAACTTAAGTGTTTAATTATTTTGTATGCCTTCTCATACTTCTTTTGTTTCACATATATTTTAGCCAGAGTTTCAGTGAAAAAGATATCTTCTTCAAGCTCATCATCTGTTTCTAAATCGGGAGCCGAAGCATTATCCATCTTCTCTTCATCTGCATAAATACGAATCCCTTCCTCTTCCGATTTATTAATAAAGGAGTCTATTATATCCTGATGTTTTAGCGTTGCTGATTCTTTCTCCTCATTCAAGCCACTTTCAGCAGAAGATATAGCCTCTATATAAGTAAAATAATCAGTAGTAGCCATACTTGAATGAGATATGCTGTATTCCAGACCTAGAGCGGAATTCTCATCATTCCCTTTCGATTCAAAGAAGGCATCTAGTAACAAGCTTGTCTTATCTTCTGCAACCTCTGTTTTTCCTGTCTCTTTAAAGAAGAGGTCATATTCCTCACTAAATATATAATAAAACAATGCCCTACGATCATTGATAAATATACTGAACTTTGTTAATTCATCCTTAAACGCAATGCTCTTATGCATATATACTGCCTTAAGATATGCAAATATAGCAGCCTGAAAATAAGGATATTCTTCTACCAATTTGCCCAAGGATTCAACATCCTCTATATCTGGGGATTTATCTTTTTTTATTAGCTGGTAAAGTTCCTGTATATCCATTTCCGAAGCCTACCAATTAGACATAGTCGCATTAAATATCTGATCTACGATATCTTCGGTAAGCTGTTTTATCAGTTCATCCTGCACCTCGGTAAGCATCTTGCTGCTATCAAAGTCGCGATACGCAGATATTGTTTCTTCTTTATCATCTTTAGGATTCTTGTTATTCTGATAGCGGAACTTCACAGCCATAGTCAAGCGGGTTTGAGAAGAGAAGTTATCTTCCTTCACTGACAGTGGAGTTAGATCATATCTTACAATTTCTCCTTCTATTTCCAAAGATGGATTAACAGTTGTAAACCTCAGCTTTGTATTACGAGTAAAGACATCTTTCATTTTTTCGTTGAAAACCTGAGCCAACTGAGGATAGACTAGTGGCGCCTGATTCTGAAAGTCACGGATATCTATATCAGGAGTTTCTTCATAATTAATAGATGCCCCATTAAACTTATAGGATACAGTACAGCCTACAATAAGAAGGGATATTAGCAGTAAAGAAAGTATTTTCTTCATAGGTTTTCCAAATTATATTCTTTTATTTTGCGATATAATGTACGTTCAGATATTTTCAAATCCTGAGCCGCATTCTTTCGTTTTCCGTTATGGCGTTCAAGCGCCTTTATTATCATATCTTTTTCTACATCTTGTAACGATAATGTTTCTTCCTCATAATCGCGTGCGTCAATAACATCTACATCTGAGATATCAGATGTTATTATAGGATGCGCTTCCTCCTTTACTGGCAAAACAGAAGACCGTTCACTTGTTGCATTAACAACGACAGGCGTCAGAGCATCCATTTTTTCAACAACCGGAGGCGTCATTATATCAGACGCTTTCAAGTTGCCTGCGACAATATCATGTACGATACGTTTCAAGTCAGTCATATCCTTTTTCATATCAAATAGCACCTGATAAAGTATCTCACGTTCATTATTAAACGTTTTCTGATCACTACTATTCAAACTGCTCACAGGAACCAATCCAACTTCGTTAGCAGGAAGGTACATTTTCAGAATATCTGCCGAAATTTCTCTTGTTTGCTCTATTATAGAGATTTGCTCTGTTATATTTTTAAGCTGGCGGATATTCCCCGGCCAATAATACTCTTTCAATACTTGCCTTGCCTCATCAGTCAAAGAAACAGCTGGCATGCTATATTTCTCCGCACAATCACTCGCAAACTTACGAAACAAAAGAGGTATATCATCTTTCCTCTCCCTCAAAGCCGGAATACGAATTGGTACAGTATTGAGACGATAATACAAATCTTCTCTAAAACGGCCATTACGGGTAGCTGTTATCATATCCAGATTGGTGGCAGCAACTACACGCACATCTGTTTTTTCTACTTTAGACGAACCTACTTTAATAAATTCACCTGTTTCGAGCACACGCAACAGACGGGCTTGTGTAGAAAGAGGTAACTCCCCTACTTCATCCAAAAATAATGTACCTCCATTAGCAACTTCAAAATATCCTTTGCGTTCACCTGTAGCTCCTGTAAAAGATCCTTTCTCGTGCCCAAACAATTCCGAATCAATAGTTCCTTCCGGTATCGATCCACAGTTTACTGCTATATATGCTCCATGTTTCCGATGACTAAACTGGTGTATTATCTGAGGAAAGTTTTCTTTACCTACGCCACTCTCTCCCGTCACCAAAACCGACATATCCGTCGGGGCTACTTGGAGAGCTATATCTATAGCCCGGTTTAGGTCGGGACTATTCCCTATAATACCGAAGCGTTGTTTTACTTGTTGTATATCTGGTTTTGCCATATTATTATAATTACTGATTACGTTTACCTAAACAAGGTCTTTTACCGTAATGTTTAACAAAGCCTGACAAAATTACATATTTTATTCCTGTTTTGTCAGTCTTTCTGATAAAGATTTCAAAATTTTGCAATTTTGTTAAAATTCATTATATTTGAGGAAATTAGCCTAGAATTATATGAAAAGCTTGTTACCTATAATCTTTTTCCTTTTCAGTTATTTAGCAGTAGAAGCTCAAAACACCTATAAAATAGAGAAACTCTCAAGTCCGCAAGGCTTGTTACCCACTGTTTCTCCCAAATCCCTATATGGAAGAATCGAACAAGATATTATTAAAATATCTGTTACTGATGATCTTGTTTTCGAAGGTACGCATCCTGTGTTAGGAGGTTTTTTGAAAGCATACAAAGAACACCGTCCTGTAACAATCAGCCCCGATATTATATGGCTGCTTATTTGCCAGGGATTCTCCCAACATGTTAATAATAATGCCAGAAGCCTACGAAACAAATTCATCAATTTCGAAGGGCAAACAACACTCACAGTCACACGAAATGTAGAATCAGGAGCTATCTCCGATTTCCCCTGGGAAACTATTTTCCCCGAATTCGTTGAACAAATAGGAAATTATACAGGCAAAGAATTAACAACTGCTCTTGCTGCCGACTTTTCTACTACCACCCCTTCAAGCCTTATCGCAAGCCAAATCACAATAATGGAATCAGTTAAAGCTTATTTCAAATATAAAGTTACCATGGTAGGTTGTGGTATCCCCGAAGTCACTATTGAAGGTACAATTGAAGACTGGCAAAAGATATTAGACAAACTCGACTATATATCCCAATACGATCTTGAATGGTGGACATCAGAACTAAAACCAATCATAAAAGAAATAATCAATACCAAGTCAGGCAAATTTGACAAAAATTTCTGGATGAAGATGGTTCGTTACCACTCCGAAGGTTTCTATGGTTCATTAACCGATATAGATGGATGGCTTCTCAAATTCTATCCTTATTCATCTTCCAGAAAAAGAATGAACTTGAAAACTATAAAAAGCATCGGAGAATTACCAGACGAAATAACAAGGACACCTTTTATCCTTGAAATCAGATCAAATGAAACAACCATCATCAAAAGCCTAAAGATGGAATTCTGGTCTGGATTCATGGGTTTAAAACAAACTCCGGGAACTTTCAACTTAAAACCAGAAATCGGCTGGGCTATCAACAGAGTGGGAGAAGAATAATTTCCTAATCCGTCGATTTTGCCAAAGCATAAGTTTTATCTTTAAGAAATTCTCCATATTCTTTTATATCTGTATATTTTGCTTGTTCCTCAGGTAAAATAGGCTCGCCAAAACGAATATAAATAGTTTTGCCCTTTTTGTTATATACCTCATGTCCCAACCGCAAGGAACGTAGCCTCCAATTCACCAAATCGAGGAAATTAAAAAACCATGAATTTTTTCCACTAAAATACATCGGGATAATAGGCACTTTTGCTTTCTTCATAAGCTTAAGCACAGGCTCTTGCCATTCCCGGTCTTCAACCACCATTCTAAAGTTTCTGACTTTTGTCTTGGATACAGCACCTGCCGGAAAGAAACCTAATGGATGCCCATTCTTAAGATGGTCTATAGATTGTTTTATACCCTCAAAACTCGATTTACTGGCTATCTTTCCACTCTGAAAAGGATTAACAGCAATAAAGTTCATCGCCATTGTATCTATCATTCCCAGAATAAAATTGACCATCATTTTATAATCAGGACGCACTTCTCCTACAGTAGCTATTGCTGCTATACCATCAATATGACCATAAGCATGATTCGATACTGTTACAAATGCTTTGCCTTCATATTGCTTTAGTACTTCGATATTCTCTACCACAATATTTACACCCACATCTTTTAGCAGGTGTTTACAAAACTCTACACCCTCATATTGTTTCGATGCATCATAAATACGGTTTACTTTATTCATTCCGGTAAACCACATGCCAAAGTTTATTAGTAAATTTCCCAATGGGCCCCGAAATACAGGGCTCATCTTACGGATATCATCTTTACTTAATAGCTTCTCTTTCATATTTATACATTCTTTGAAATAGCAAAAAGTGACAAAAGTGACACTTTTTGTATACTTTTTCATTGTAACTTTTTTCTTTCTTGTAACTCGTAACTGCCCATTGAGCAAAGTAACTTGTAACTAATAACACATAGATAAAGAATAATCAATCATTTAATTCTATAACCTCCAAATCCGAAATATTTCCTGTATCTACATTAAAGCGAACTAATGTTCTAACCCTATGAAATCCATATTTACCAGCCGCCCCCGGATTAATATGCAAACAGTTCAACTTTTTATCAAACATCACCTTCAATATATGAGAGTGACCTGTTATAAAAAGCTTTGGAGGGTTACCAAACAAAATAGAACGCACCTTTGGATCATACTTTCCCGGATAACCTCCTATATGAGTCATAAGCACATCCACTCCTTCTATTACAAAACGCAAAAACTCAGGATATGCTGCTCTCACTTTACTATCATCTATATTGCCATACACCGCACGAAATGGCTTGCCCAACGCTTCGAAACGAAGAGCCAAATCCATAGAGCCAATATCGCCGGCATGCCATATTTCGTCACAAGTAGCAAAATATTTTTCATACTTTTCATCCCACCAACTATGAGTATCTGAAAGTAGTCCAATTTTCTTCATAGATTAATGCAAATACAAAAACACACTGATAGTACAAAAGCCCCCATCGAAGTAAACTTCAGATAAGGGTCTAAAAGACGGTTTTCCGTAGTCCTTACAATATTTATCAACAATTTAATAAAAATCAAAAAGCTCAACAAATAAATATATTGATACCAATAAGAAGCATATATCAAAGAGTAAGCCAAGAAACAGGCTAAAGCGCCAAAAGTCAGCAACCCATGATATATCTTTGCATTATGAAAACCTATACGAACCGGTATTGTTATCTTACCCGATTTTTTATCATTCTCCAGATCGCGCATATTATTAAGGTTCAATACAGCAACTGTAAGAAGACCTAAACCAATAGCGGGCAACCACGGCATAAAATCTAATGTATGAGTATGCAGAAAATAAGTACCTACAACCGATACTAATCCAAAAAATGTAAAAGAAAAAATATCACCCAATCCTTTATATCCATAAGGATTTTTTCCTGCTGTATATTTTATTGCAGCTACAATACAGGCAGCTCCCAGTCCCAAAAAGGTCAGAATATATTTCAGTTCCATAAATTGCAGAGCAACATAAACAAGCAGACTTCCCACAATAGCAGACATACCTATTGCAACCCCTATCGCCCTTTTCATCTGAGCAGGAGTTATAGCACCACTCTGTACTGTACGCTGTGGCCCTACCCTCTCCCCTGTTATATCCGTTCCATGTTGATAATCACCAAGGTCGTTCGCCATATTAGACAACAACTGTAAGATTGTAGCAATAGATAATGTAAGCACAAAAACAAGAACACTAAAGTAGCCTGTACTATATGCTATGCCACTTCCACACAAAGCTGTTGCTACAGCCAGAAATAAAGTACGGGGACGTAAAGCCGATATCCACGATTTTAATGAAGCCATAATTAATTAAAATCTTTTATTTCTTTTTTGTGGATTTATTCGCTGGCTTATTCGTTGGCTTACCTCGTTGCGGCTTTGGCTTATTTGCAGCCACCTTTTGCTTACCTACTCGCAAGCCACTCGAAGGTTTCTTTTTTGATCTTGGTTTTGGTTTACCGCCTGCATCATCATCCTGTGGAATAAAAGCTTCCTTAGGTTTATCCGATTTTTTAGTATACTTTGCTACACTACTTGCTTTACGATAATCTTTTTTCAAGTCAGCCTTTTCCAGCGCTTTATTGAAACTTTTATTGCTATTCGAAGGCCTTTTCGTTTGAGCTGTTTTTTCCGAATCTTCAAGCATATCGAACAACCCTTCGAGTTCCGATTCAGTAAGATTTCTCCAGTTTCCTTGTCCGAGACTACCCAGTTTGATATTCATTATCTGGATACGCTCCAATTTAGTCACTTCATAATCAAAATATTCACACATGCGCCTTATCTGCCTGTTCAATCCCTGTATCAGCGATATCTGAAACATATAAGGGTTAATTTCTACGATCTCGCATCTACGGGTTACCCTATCCAGAATAGGTACACCCTGCGCCATACGGGTAAGAAAATCTTTTGTTATTGGTTTATTTACCTTAACCAGATAATCCTTCTTATGATTATTCCCCGCACGCAATATTTTATTTACAATATCTCCATCATTGGTCAGCAGAATCAATCCTTGCGAATCTTTATCTAATCGCCCGATAGGAAATATACGCTGCTCATGCCTTATAAAATTAATGATATTATCTCTCTCCTGCGGATCAGTTGTACTTACTATACCCACCGGCTTATTAAAAGCGATATACACAGGCTCAATATCGTTAACTATAAGCTCACCATTTACTTTTACTTTTTGTCCGGGAAGCACACGCATACCTATCACAGCACGCTTACCATTTACAGTTACTTTTCCCTCTTCGATAAATCGATCAGCATCGCGCCGTGAGCAAAAACCCGAACCACTTATATATTTATTTAGTCTGTATTCCATTTTTATTAAAATAATTATCTGAATGTTTGTTTAACCTTTTCCAAATCAAAGAGAACCCGAATCCCGAAATCCTGATACTTCATTCTTTTAAACGATGCAAAAGTACCAAAATTTAAAACATTAATAATATTAATTGAATAACCAATTTCAGAATAAGGCCTTATATCAGGCGTATACAATAATTTCAAATGTACTGATTCATTAAACATTTTGCCTTGCAAAAACGGTAAACGCTTCAATAATAAATATTTACTCTCATAATTAAAATCGCCTTTTACCCAATATTTATCAGTAGAAGCTATGTAATTATCCAGTAGCATAAACGATGAAAATGGAGATTTTAAGTTTATCAAAACATTCGATGTATTAAAATGCTGATAATCGGCAAAATGCATTTCATCTCCACTTCCCAAAAAGCCTCCACCTTCGATTGCATAGTTCAATTTATTATATTCATTCAACCTTAGCCCCTGCTTCAAACCACCAGATAACTTCCTATAACTCGAATTATTTGTTTGCCACGAAGAAAAAGCCTCACTAAACTGTATATAGAAAGTTGGAGATGTAAATTCCACATAATGTTTTGCTCCGTTTTCTATTCTATAATAAGCATAAGGAGTATAACTAAAGCCCAAACTATATGCTGTACGATCGAAACGATCTGTTGAAAACATATTTGGAGTGATTTTACTTTTATGCCCCCATGTATAATTTGTATGATTAGAAAGTCCTTCCCTTTTAGCTACTTCAAGACCTGCGGTAAAATTCAGCCCGTTTGCTAAATCAATGCTATTTACGATTGACACAAAATCTTTTTGGTAAAAATGATTATAATTCTTTCCCCTAACTAATGAACTGGAAGCATTATTCAAACGGTGAATACCATTTGGATTAAAATCCTCACTTGTAGAACCACCTTTAATATGTAAAAAACCTTGTTTCATTGGAGCATACGATAAATTAATATCTCCTCCTGCCAATATCCGTTTTCGGGAGTAAGCATAATATACATAAGGAGAGATCACCAATTTATTATGTTTCTTGATCTTTGTTTCCAGATTAAACTTCTGCCCCAACCAAACTCCATCTACAAAATTGTACTCAGGTACACCTTTCAAAAGACCATCATACCTGAAGATAAAACGAGTTGAGTCACTACCCACTTTTCCACCCTCGAATAAATCTAATACTGAAAATTTAGGGTCTTTATGCACTTTACGCACTGAGTCAATATGATATTGAATAGAATCCTTTCTTTCGAAACTCACTACCTCACGCTCACTTAATGGAACTACACGAATATTTGCCCAATATGTCGAATCGCGTTTTGTAGCAAGACTATCCGATTCAGTATTGTATAACGAATCATGTTTGATTTCGAATTCCCTCTTTTTAGGTTTATTCTTTTCTTCCAGTAGTTTTACTGCATCTTTATTTATTTTCAAGTCCTTATATGTGAGCGAAGCATGATAATCAAAAACCATTTTATTACCTAAAATATTAATATCAGTTGCTATTACATAAGTTATAGGTAAATACACATTAGTCTCTAGTTCCTGATAAGTAATAGTATAATCTTCCCTTACTCCATATACATTACATGTTAGTTTAGCCGAATGGATATGCCATGTATCATCTGCAATATAGATATAACCACTGTAAAGTATAGGGTCTTTCATTTTAGGCTCTATTTTTATTTTGTTCACAACCATTCCGTCATTTTCTATAAAACCCTCATATCTGAACCTGTAATAGAAAAAAGCCTGTGGATGCAATGGAGAAACAAACATTTCATTTTTAGGCATATATAAAGATGAGCGCATAACAGGCAATGCATCTTTCGAATCCAGATTATCAGGAATGCTGCTTGAGAAAGCTTTTACTGTTTGTTTATATTTATCAGGAGATGTAAACTCTATTTCGCTAAATGATTCCTGTACAAACAGTTGATTCTTTAGTTCTGACAATTTTATTCCCTCCTCTTTTTTAGCAAGCCGGTCTATCATCGAAGCTACTTTTAGTATTTCTCCGTTTCCTTTAATATATACATCCGCAATATATGAATTAACAGCACCCACATAGAGCGGAGCTTTTTCTATAGCTTTGCGCATAATAGCATATGCAGGGTCTTCCTGCTTCGAAACGGTTACTTCTTTCAGAGCAAATGGAGTTTCTTGCAATACAATATTAACGTCTGTAATTTCTCCGGATTTAACAACAACTGTTTTCTCAATTTGCTTAAAGCCCAAACATTTATACTCTACTTTATATTCGCCTGCCGGTAAAGTTGTTTGGTAATATCCGTCTTCATTACAGACCAAGCCCTGATTTATTCCTTTTATATATACAGTACTCCCGTACAACGCATCCCCGGTCTTATCTGTAATTCGCCCCTTAAAATTTTGAGACAATACATTTATACTACATAATATCAGTGGAATAAATATATAATATTTCATTATATTGGTAGTGTGTTTTGTTCGATTCATTCGTTAATTAACTTTTTCCTCCCGAAAGCAAAGATATGATTTTATTATTCATACAAAACGAATAAAATTAAACGCATTGCCTATTTTCGACTATAAAAAAATGACATTATCATATAGAAGCACAAACAATTGGATTATTTTATTATTTTTGCGCAGTAAAATTCTAATTTTTAAAAAGAAAAATGCTTACAGTAGAAAAAATTGGGGGCTCATCTATGTCCCAGTTCAAAGACGTATTGAACAATGTTATTATTGGCAAACGCAGCATTGACAATATGTACAATCGTATATTCGTTGTTTCTGCATACAATAATGTAACCAATTGGCTACTCGAGCATAAAAAAACAGGAGAACCGGGAATATATGTACAGTTTCTCGAAAACGCCGATTATAGCATTGGACTCGACAGCTTATGTCAACGCCTGTTGCTAATCAATAAAGGCTTCGAAGAAATTGGACTTGACCAGCTGGAAGCTCGCGAATTCATCACATATCGTATAAAACAAGCTAAAACAATGCTTCACAGCTTAAGCAAGGTCTTAGCCTCCGGTTATGTAAATGCTGATGATATTTGTCTGGCTGCCCGCGAAATATTAGCTTCTATAGGAGAAGCTCATTCCGCATGGAATTCTGTCAACATATTGAATAACAATGGCATTTCGGCTCGTTTTATAGACCTATGCGGATTCAACGATTCTATGCCATTAACCATAGATGAACGTATACACAGAGCATTTAAAGGTATAGATTTCAGTACTGACCTCTGCATAGCAACCGGTTACACCAAAGGAACCGAAGGTATTATGCGAGCATTCGACCGAGGATATACAGAAGTGACATTCAGTAAAATAGCAGTAGAAGTGAATGCCAATGAGGCCATTATTCATAAAGAATATCACCTATCAAGTGCCGATCCTAATATTGTGGGAGTAGACAAAGCTGTTCCGGTTGGACATACCAATTACATAATCGCTGATCAGTTAGCCGACATAGGTATGGAAGCGATACATCCACAAGCAGCTAAACCTTTGGAACTTAAAAATATAAATATAAGAATTAAGAATACATTCGAACCGGAGCACCCAGGCACTCTTATAACCAAAGACTATATATCCGAAGTGCCTAAAATAGAGATTGTCTCGGGAACCAATAAAGTGTTAGCAATCGAAATCCACGATCCTATGATGGTTGGCGAAGTAGGATTCGACTTAAAGATTATGCAAATATTTGCCAAATATGGAGTTAGTTATATTCTTAAGTCGACAAATGCAAACTCAATAACGATGGTTGTTTGGGATAATTACAAATCGCGCGAATTAATAGCCGAATTAGAGCTCAATTTCTATCAGGTTATTGTAGAGCGTGTTGCTATCGTCTGTGTTATGGGAACTAACATTGCGATGCCCGGTTTCCTTTACAGAGCAGCAAAAGCTTTGTTCGATAAAGGAATCAATATTGAGAGCTTCGGACAGTCTTTAAGACAGGTCAATATGCAGTTTGTAATCAAAAGAGAATCATACAATGATGCAGTTATTGCACTAAATGACGAACTTTGTATATAGAAATAGAATTAAATAAGACTTTTTTTATATTTTTTAATTGTGTAGAATCATTTTTAATTCTATTTTTGTTAGCCAGATATAGCAAAAAGCAAATACAATTTAATACCTGTGGACACATCTAGCAGTAGAACATCCACATAACGATACATAGACCTTTGATTTTATTTGAAATTATTTTTACAGAATTGTTTTTATTAAAGAATAAAAAGCGATTTTCAACGTTATATTTAATTGGTAGTGTTAAGCAGGGTGCGATTTTGAGACAAACATACTTTAAATGATAAAACAGAATAGTATATTTGTAAGCTTAATCGATACACTGTTTGGCTTATTTTAGGTCTAAGCAAATAGGAATATTGAATGTATAACAATATAAAAACAAAAAAATTAATTCACTAAACTTAAATTATTTATTATCATTATGGAAACTAGAAATCAACAGTCAAAAAAACCTAGATCTAAAGGTGTTTCAGCTTTTCTGGTAGTTATCGGATGTGCTATTGTTGCTCACTTATTCTTTTACTTAGTTGCTGGTGCTGATAGCAACTTCGACGAAAAAGGTCATCCAATAGGCGGTAACATGCTTGGTACATTATTCCAGGGAGGTTGGGTAATTCCTATCGTAATCACTTTGTTACTTACAGTATTTACTCTTTCAGTAGAAAGATTCTTTGCATTGAACAGAGCAGGAGGAAAAGGAAGTACTTCTAAATTTGTTATGAATGCTAAAGCTAAACTAGAAGCTGGTGATATCGCAGGAGCATCTAAACTTTGCGACGAGCAAAAAGGATCTGTGGCTAACATATTAAAGGCTGGTTTGGTTAGATATGCAGATGTAGAAAAACTTACAGACTTGCATAATGACGAAAAAGCTGCAATTATCCAAAAAGAACTTGAAGAAGCAACAACGCTTGAACTTCCATATTTGCAACAAAATCTTTCAGTTATCGCTACTATCTCTACATTAGGTACACTAATGGGACTATTCGGAACGGTACTTGGTATGATCAAGTCGTTCGGCGCGATGGGACAAGAAGGAGCTCCGGATTCAACTGCTCTTGCAATTGGTATCTCTGAGGCCCTAATGAATACAGCGATGGGTATCGGTACTGGTGCGGTTGCGATTATTTCTTATTCTTACTTCTCTGGAAGAGTTGAAGATATGACTAATGCTGTTGACGAAGTAGGTTTCGCTATTGGCCAAACTTATACTCAACTTCACGGAGGTCTATCTAAATAATTAAGATTTTTTCAGAAAAAAATTTGTGGAATCTTTATAGAATTCTACTCTAATAAGTAAAAACAAGAAAATGGGAAAAACTAAAGTAAAAAAACAGAGCACATTCATCGACATGACGGCGATGAGTGACGTTACTGTACTCTTGCTCACTTTCTTCATGCTTACATCAACATTCTTGCCTAAAGAACCTGTTCAGGTATTAACACCTGCATCTGTATCTGAAAGGAAAATTTCTGAATACAATGTATTAACTATATTGTTAGATCCGGAAGGTAGAGTTTTCCTTAACCTCGATAAAGATGAAGATAAAAGAGAGGTACTAAAGTTGATGGGGCAAGATTACGGGATTACATTTACTCCGAAACAAGTCGCTTCATTCGTAGAACAAACACACATTGGTGTGCCTATGGGTAAAATGTCTGATTTCTTGAATAAATCCCTAAGTGACCAAGACGAAGAAATTAAAAAACAGGGAGTACCTACTGATAGCGTTAACAACCAGTTAGCTATGTGGGTAAAACATGCACGCGAAATAGGCGGAGACGATCTTTCTATAGCAATTAAAGCTGACAGGGCAACACCTTATCCGGACGTGGATAAAGTGATGAAGATACTTGTAAAAATGAAAGAGAACCGTTACAGCCTGATCACAACTCTAAGGGGAATGCCGGAAGGCCTATAATAATCAATAACTAAAAATTAGAAAGGAGAAATATTATGGCTTCAATAGATACCGGTGGTGGAGAAGTAAAAAAAGGTAAACCAAAAAAAGAAACCCTAAGAGTAGACTTTACTCCGATGGTGGATATGAACATGCTCTTGATTACATTCTTCATGTTCTGTTCTACATTGAGTAAACCGCAAGTCATGGACATTGCGATGCCTACTAATGACAAGCTAAATGAAGATGAAGAGGTAAAAGTTAAGGAATCAAAAGCCGTAACTCTTATCTTGGGAGAGGACAATAAGGTATACTACTATACAGGTATGCCAAAATACGATGACTACACATCTTTGAAAGAAACAAATTATTCGCCTGAAGGGCTTAGAGCTTTACTTTTAGAGCGTAACGCTCCAATCGTAAATAAAATAAGAGCTTTAAAACAAGAGAAGGCTGAAAAGAAAATCAAAGATGATGAATTTAACGAAAAAGCAAAAGAGATCAAAGGAGATAAAGATGGCCAGGTTATAGTTATCAAAGCTACAGGAGATGCCACATACGAAAATCTTGTAAATGCTCTTGACGAAATGCAAATTTGTAGTATCGATAAATATGCTATTGTAGATATGAGTGAAGGAGATCAATACCTTCTCGAAAATCTGAAGACTAAGGGGGCTTATGGCGCACAACAAGCAGCACCAACAAATTAATCACATTAAAAAAGGAGTAAAATTATGGCAAAAGACATTAAACTGAATTCCTCTGAATGGTGTGATGTAGTTTTTGAAGGTAAGAATAAGCAATATGGCGCCTATAAACTACGTCAGTCATCATCCAAAAGACACGTTGTTGCTTTCATTGTGATCGTTATTTTTGCAGGAGTTGTTTCTGCACTACCAGGGCTAGTAAGTGAGATAAAAAAACTCACAACTGCCGATGTAGGTCCTATGGAAGAATCATACGAAATGTCGTCTGTACAAGTTGAGGAAAAAATTCCGGAAGAAAATATCATCCGGCAAGAGACTGCACCACCGCCACCGCCGTTGAAAACGACAGTGAAGTTCGTTCCACCGACAATCGCTAAAGATGAAGATGTAGTTGATGATGAAGCAATGAAATCTCAATCTGAAATTCAGGAAACAAAAATCCAAATTTCAGTAGCGGATATCAAGGGAACTGACGACAAGCATGGTGTGGATATCGCAGAATTGAGAGAGCATAAACAAATCGTTGCAGAAAAACCAGTGGAAGAAAAGCCATTTGTTACAGTAGAGCAAATGCCTAGTTATCCTGGAGGTGAATCTGAAATGCATAAGTTTATCAACGAAAACCTGAAATATCCGGTTGTAGCTCAAGAATCTGGTATACAAGGTCGTGTAACAATCCGTTTCGTTGTAACTAAAACAGGAGCAATTTCTGATGTAACAGTTGTACGTGGTATCGACCCGTCTTGTGACAAAGAAGCTGTGCGTGTGGTAAAAGCCATGCCTAAATGGATTCCTGGAAAACAAAACGGTTTGAATGTACCTGTTTACTTTACATTACCAATCGTATTCAGACTTAAATAATGGATATCCATTGACAAGAGTATTTTGTTTTAACAACAAATAAAACTATAAAGAAGAGAAGTTTGAATTTATAAAATCATCTTCTCTTCTTTTTCAAATAATAAAGATGGAAAAAAAAAACAAGCCTTCAATAAAATCAATATATGGAATCTTTATGGTATTTTTTTACCTATGTATTTCCATATTACTTATCTTCACACCTATTTTCGAAAATGTGAACATCATTTTAAGGATAGTTATGGGCGTTCTATTCTTCGGCTATGGCTTGTTCAGAGGCTACCGTATGTGGAAAGGACTATAATCCATCAAAAACAAAAAATAATTATTATATGAAAGCATCTACTCTATTTATACTTATTTCTACTCTCGTTCTTTGGGGAATGACTTCTTGCGATGGCCCTAAGGTAACACGCACCGACACTCCAACCAGTGGTGTTGCTCAGATAGTAGTTGATGAATGCTTTGCACCTATAATACAAGAACAGGTTGATGTATTTGAATCAATAAATAGAGATGCGACAATTATCCCTGTGTATACCAGCGAAATAGAAGCTTTCAACCTTTTCATGAAAGACAGTATACGCTTGATTATTGCAGCACGCGAACTTACAGAAAACGAAAAACAAATAATTAAAAGCCGCAATCAAATCCTTCGTTCTCAAAAATTAGCAACAGATGGTATTGCTTTGATTGTAAATAAAAAGAATAACGATACCATTATTTCGGTATCGGACATAAAAAGAATAATGAGTGGTGAAGTCCGTTCATGGAAAGACTTAAACCCAAACTCCAACCTTGGAGAAATTAATGTTGTATTCGACAGTCCAAATTCTAGTACTGTAAGATATATCCGCGACTCTATCTGCAAGGATAAACCGCTTGGAGATAACATAAGGGCACGCTCAGAAGATAAAGAAAGAGCAATAGACTTAACAGCTCAAACTCCGAACCAAGCTGTAATAGAATACGTATCACAGGTTCCCGGAGCCTTAGGAGTTATTGGGGTAAACTGGATCAGCAATCCTTCTGATTCTACTAAGTTGAGTTTTATCAACAATATAAATGTAATGTCTGTCAGCAAAGAAGACATTGCAACCGAAGCAAACAGTTATAAGCCGTTTGCAGGTTATTTAGCCTTACAGAAATATCCTTTGTATAGAGATATTCATATAATTTTATCAGACGTAAGAGGAGGCTTACCTGCTGGTTTTGTAGCATTTTCTGCAGGGGAAAAGGGACAGCGAATCATATACAAAGCCGGTCTCTTTCCTGCATACCAATTAACCAGGCTCATCAGAGTAAACTAGGCTTTATAGTAAGAGCTACTATCTATAAGAAAACATTAATTACAAATATTATTTAGAGAAAAAATGAAAATGAAGTATTTTTTAGGCTCACTTTTGAGCTTTTTGATCAGCATTTCAGCCTTAGCGCAGAATCCGGGAGCAGACTATTTGAGTCTGGGAGAGCTAAAACTGGCCGAAGAATTTTTCATGAAAAGATTGAGACAATCTCCGGCAGAGGCTAATTATTATTTAGGAGAAATAGCATACCAAAAAGGTAATCAAGCAGAAGCGAAAGCTAAGTATGAACAAGGACTGGCAGGAAACCCTGAATCTGCTTTATCAGCGATAGGCCTTGCTAAATTGGAGCTAAAATCAAATCCTAAAGTTGCAGAGGATAAATTGAAAGACATCTTAAAGAAAAATAAAAAAGATGTAACTGTTATTCTTGCAATTGCAAAAGCATATCTGGATAATGGTATGAAAGAAAAAGCATTGGAAAAACTTCAGGATGCACGTAAAGCCGACAAAAAGAACCCATATATCTATATATTCGAAGGTGATATGTTGGCTAAAGAAAATAAACCTGGTGATGCAGCAATGCAATATGACCAAGCAATCAATTTCGATCCTAACTGTGTATTAGCATATATGAAGGGTGCAAGAGTATACGAATATATCAATCGTAATACTGCTGCTGATATGTTGAAAAAAGCAGTAACAATCAATCCTGAATACAGAATAGCTTACAAAGACCTGGCTCAATTGTACTATCGTGATGGGTTCTATCCTGAAGCTATTGCTGCCTTCAAAGAATTCTTCAAAGGTGGTGAATTCACTGTAGAGCTTGCAACATATTATGCTGCAGCATTGTATTTCACAAAGCAATATGATGAATCTAAGAAAGTCATTGCCGATGGTTTGAGCAAAGATGCAAACAGTTTTGTGCTTAACCGTCTTTTGATGTATAACGACAACGACCTAGCTGACTATCAAGGTGGTCTTGCCGCAGGAGATAAATTCTTTAGCATTCCTGTTACAGATACTACAATGAAATATTTGCCACAAGATTATATGGCTTATGGTAAAATCTTGAATGAAACAGGAAACAAAACAAAAGCTATCGAGCAATACGAAAAAGCAATCAAACTAGATCCATCTAAAATAGATCTATACAAAGAAATTGCAACTTCTACTGCAAACGAGAAACTATATCCTCAAGCAGCAGAATTCTATAAAAAATATATAGGATTATCTGGTGAAAAAGCAGAAGCTACTGATTACTATCAACTAGGACGATATTACTTCTCTGCTGGTTCAGCAGCCCTTAAAGACTCTACTGTTGCTAAAGAACAAGCAATTCAATACTTTAAAGAAGCTGATGCTGCTTTCGCAGAAGTTGAAAAACGCGTACCAGACAGCCATTTAGGATCATACCAAAGAGCTCAAACAAATTATCAACTTGACCCTGAGAGCGAACAAGGTTTAGCTAAACCTCATTACGAAGAAACAGTTAAGAGAATTCTTGCGAAGAATGAAGGCGATAACAACAGAATCTTAATCGAAGCTTATAGCTACCTTAGCTACTATTACTACCTGCAATTTGACAAAACTAAAAATGCAGATGATAAAGCTAATGTAAAACAATATGCTGAAAAGATTCTTGAGCTTGACCCAGAAAATGCTACTGGAAAAGCTCTGTTAGAATTTGCAAATGGTAAATAAAACTATTAAATAAATAGAAAAAATAACCTGCACTGTTAGTGCAGGTTATTTTTTTATACATACAAATTATTTAATTAGAAAAAAGCTGTATCTTTGCAATCAATTAAGTGGATAGATTTGTATTGATTGCAACCACATGAAAAAATGCTAAACCATTTCTGACTGCATTATACAATCCTTCCATATTTATATTTTTTTAGAACAAACTTAAACAAATAGTTATGAGTTACCTATTTACATCTGAATCTGTGTCGGAAGGACATCCTGATAAAGTAGCGGATCAGATTTCAGACTCTTTATTAGACGAATTCTTAGCATACGACGCTAATTCAAAAGTTGCTTGTGAAACTTTAGTAACTACTGGACAAGTAGTGTTAGCAGGAGAAGTAAAATCTAAAGCATATATAGATATTCCGGAAACTGCACGTAAAGTAATCGAACGTATCGGATATACCAAAAGTGAATATCAATTCGAAGCTCAATCTTGTGGAGTTCTTTCGGCTATACATGAACAGTCGGACGATATTAACAGAGGTGTAGATGGCAAATCCGATCCAATGGATCAAGGAGCCGGAGACCAAGGAATGATGTTCGGGTACGCCACATCCGAAACGGACAATTATATGCCTCTTGCACTGGATTTATCACATGCTCTGTTATTAGAACTAGCTGATATCCGCAAAAATGAGTCACATCTGATGCCATACCTTCGTCCTGATGCTAAATCACAAGTCACAATTGAATATGACGATAATGGAACACCATTACGTATTGATACAATCGTGATCTCTACTCAGCACGACGAATTCGGCGATGATGCAACTATGCAAGCAAAAATAAAGAATGATGTCATAAATATTCTTATACCTAGAGTAAAAGAAAAATATAAATTCAGAGACGACATTATTAAATTATTTGATAATGATATTGTTTATCATGTAAATCCTACCGGACGTTTCGTTATTGGAGGCCCTCACGGAGATACAGGACTTACCGGCCGTAAAATCATAGTGGATACTTATGGTGGTAAAGGTGCTCATGGTGGAGGCGCATTCTCCGGTAAAGACCCATCTAAAGTTGACCGTTCGGCTGCTTACGCATCACGCCATATTGCTAAAAACCTTGTTGCTGCAGGAATTTCGCCCGAAATACTAGTACAGGTATCATATGCAATTGGTGTTGCTAAACCAATGAACATTTATGTCAATACATATGGTAAGAGTAATGTAGGCATGACTGATGGAGAAATAGCTAAAAAAGTAGAAAAGATATTCGATATGCGCCCTAAAGCTATTGAAGAGCGCTTAAAACTTCGCAATCCTATATATGCTGAAACTGCAGCATACGGACATATGGGACGTGAACCTAAAGTGGTGACAAAAACATTCAGATCACGATACAATCCTGAGGGAGTCTCTAAAGAAGTAGAACTGTTTACATGGGAAAAGCTTGACTATGTAGATATTATAAAAAAGGAATTTTCTTTATAAATTATACAAAAGTACCCTTTCTCCAAGTGCTAAAGGGTACTTCTAATACACTTTTCTGATAAAAGATTCGATACCATACACGAATTTCAAGCCCAGAAGTATCAGTACAGAACACTCTCTGGTCACAGATGTCTTTCCTACAGACTCATTAGGAAAAGATACTATTAGTTTATCAAATACTCACATAGGAAAGGAGATCATTCTTCCCCCACGACACGAAGGGAATAAACTACCTTTGAGTGTAGAACAAACAGATGGTGTTTTCGCCTTGTTGCTTATATGTTTTCTCTTTTTCGCCCACATCTACAATGGTGGAATTTCGTTGTTAAAGGAAAATTTTTCTCTGCTGTTTTCATCAGAAAAAAGGCATCGTTTATATCAACAGGTTACAGTAAAAGAGACTCTTTTTGGCTATTTTTTATTGGTACAAGCCATCGTTCTTGCCTCAATATGTGTATATGATGTATTTGTGGGGTATGAGCCAACCGCCGAAGGGGCAAAAAGTCCATTGATTACTATACTTTCCTTCATTATAACTATCTCATTATTTTTGTTATTAAAAGATCTCTTATACAAGTTTATCGGATATATATTTGATATACAAAAATCAATGAATATATGGAGAAGGACCTATTTTGCAACAATAGAAGTTCTCGGAATACTTTATTTTATTCCGACCCTACTTTTAGTATATTCCGATTTCTATCATTTTCAAGTAATATTATTTGTACTGATACTATTTCTTTTAGTTCAAATAATACTTTTTTATCAAATAATAATCTTTTTTATCAGAGAAAAATTTAACTTTTTGTTTTTGATTGCCTACCTTTGCAGCTTTGAAATATTACCATATATATTTCTATCAGTAGGATTGATATATTTATATAGAATAGACGTTTTAAACACACTATGGCCTTGAAAATTAAAAAAATTTTGATCTCACAGCCGGCTCCATCCACCGAGAAATCTCCTTACTTTGATATTGCAGACAAATACAAAGTACAGATGGATTTTCGCCCTTTTATCAGAGTAGAAGGTTTGGATGGCAAAGAGTTCAGACAACAACGTATAAACATTCAGGATTATACAGCTGTCGTTTTCACAGCAAAAATAGCCATTGACCATTTCTTTGCTCTTTGCGAAGAGTTTAGGATTACAATGCCCGAAACGATGAAATATTTCTGTATATCTGAAGCTGTAGCACTATATCTGCAAAAATATATCGTTTACAGAAAGCGAAAAATATTTTTCAGTGCTACTGGCAAAATGGACGGTTTAGCTACGGCATTAACAAAACATAATAAAGAAAAATACATCGTACCAGTTTCTGATGTACATTCTGAGGATCTAACTGCTGTTCTGGATGAAAAAAAGATAGACTATACAAAAGCTATCATGTACAGGACAGTAAGCAACGAATTTACAGAAGAAGATATTCTTTCGTACGATATGTGGGTATTCTTTAGCCCATCGGGTATAGTTTCCCTGTTAAAAAATGCACCTAACTTCGAGCAAGGTGAAAAAGCAATAGGTTGCTTTGGTGCCGCAACAGCTAAGGCTGTTAAAGATGCAGGACTAAGACTCGATTGCGAGGCTCCTCTACCGGGTATGCCTTCGATGACTGCAGCTTTAGAAGCATTTTTAAAGGAAAACCACAAAGCGAAGTAAGATTTTCAACAAATAATAAAAGAAAAGCCTGACTCTAGTTAGGCTTTCTTTGTTTAGTAGATAAATGACAATTGTAGATAAAGAATTAGGAGAAATAAAGCTTGTATTGAATAGACAAGCTAAAAGAATCATTGTCCGAAAGAAAGATGGCTTCTTGCAACTTACTCATCCTCCTTCTGTCGGCCTCTCATATATAGAGAAAACTATCGAACAAATGCGTCCGAGACTACTCAAATTAATAGAAAAGAAACCGGTAACATTACAATTTGATACTCAAACTGAATTTGAGACATTTAGCTTTCAGCTAAAAATAACAGAAAGTGCAACTATCAGCAATATCTACTTAAAGCTAAAAGATGGAATACTAAATATTACATGTCCATCTAATACTAATTATGCAGATTCCTCCACTCAAAAGATAATTAAAGAAATAATAGAAAAGACTCTCAGATATGAAGCAAATCGTCTGTTTCCAAACAAGGTAAAAGACTTAGCTGCAAAACATGGTTTCACATTCTCTAATGTCAAAATCAATAAAAGCCGGACCCGATGGGGAAGTTGTTCCTCAAAGAAAAGTATCAACCTCTCCTATTATTGTATGCTTCTTCCCAAGTATTTAGTCGATTTTATAATTCTTCACGAACTATGTCATACGATAGAGATGAACCACGGAGAACGTTTTTGGACACTACTTGATAAAGTCTCCAATAATAGGGCCAAAGAATTCACTCAGGAACTGAAATCCTTTAAGACTGTCCTCTAATTATTACTCACTCAATGATTCCTTACCAAAACTAAGCGGCAGTAAATCTTTTACAGATTTTACTTCGTAGATTTCTTTCTTTCCATACATAATAACCCTTACCGGATAGTCAAATCTATTTTCTACCTCAACCATCACTTGCCTGCATCCTCCACAAGGACAACATGGACTCTCGGTAAATTCTCCATCATGAAAGCCTGCAATAGCTATAGCCTCAACTTTTAGATCGGGATAGTTAGCATTTGCGGAAAATAATGCTACTCTTTCGGCACACAATCCGGATGGATAAGCTGCATTCTCCTGATTATTGCCGGAAACAATTGTTCCATCTTCTAATAGAACAGCCGCACCAACATGAAAGCCTGAATAAGGTGCATATGCTTTTTCTGTTGATAATTTAGCCTCTTCTATCAGTTTTTTTTGAGATTCTGTACCTTCTTCAAAGGAGTAAACCAGTATATTTGTAGTAACATTTAAACTTTTCATACTTTTTCTAGTCATAAGAATTAAAAAACACCCTAAATATATGAAAAAAGCTCATTCTTTCTGCCCAGGCATATTATTAATTATCCTAACTGTATTGGTTTTGATACCAACTTCGACTTATTCACAGGCTAAACGGAACAAAGTATACGACGAATACATCAACACATATAAAAATATTGCTATCAACCAGATGAAAAAACATAAGATTCCGGCTAGTATCACTTTAGCTCAAGGATTATTGGAATCTGGTGCAGGTAAAAGCGCGCTGGCAATCAGCTCAAACAACCATTTCGGGATAAAATGCCATAATGACTGGACAGGAGAACGGGTATATAAATCTGATGACAATCCAAACGACTGTTTTAGAAAATATAAAAAAGTTGAAGATTCCTATGACGATCATTCAGCTTTTCTCAAACGCTCAAGATATGAATCCCTTTTCCGGCTAAATATAACCGATTACCAAGGTTGGGCAAGAGGTTTACAGCAATGTGGTTATGCAACAGATAAAGCTTATGCTAATAAACTAATAAAGCTAATAGAAGACTATGAACTTTACCTTCATGACAAACAAGGTACAAGCGCTGAAAAGATTAAACAACAGGAAAAGCAATATCTTAAACCAGAATATAAACATACTCCATACAAAACTCATAATCTGTTATATGTGGTTGCATTTGAGAATGATACCTATGAAGCTATAGCTGCAGAATTCGGTTTCAGAGCAAAAGACCTGTACAAGTACAATGAAGTACCTGCCGGATTTCCTCTTAAAGCTGGAGATTTGGTCTATTTCGAAAAGAAAAAATCTAAAGCTGATAAACCTTACTATGACCACGTGGTGCAAGTGGGAGAATCAATGCATGGCATATCTCAACGATATGGAATCAAAGTCAAGAATCTTTACAAAATGAACAAAAAGGACTTTGATTATGTTCCTGTAGAAGGTGACGTGCTAAAGCTACGTTAATTTAAGGAACACAAAACATAAGATTTTAATGAAACGAATATTATTTGCAATATTTATTGCATCGGTATTATCTGTGTCTGCACAAACAACAGACAATGATAAGTTAGAAGACGGAAAATGGAATTTGAAAGGAGTAATAGGAGTCAATGCTTCCCAAACATCTGTTAGCAATTGGTCAGCAGGGGGTGAAAATGCAATGGCCGGAACAGCATACCTGAACGGGTCCCTTATAAGAAAAAGTGGTAATTGGCTGTTTTCTAACGCACTGGCATTAGAATATGGCTTAACCAATACAAAATCGTTAGGCACTCAAAAGACTAGTGATAAAATCGATTTTACCACTCAATTAGGATATTCCACCAACGATAAATGGTACTATACAGCCATGGCAGATTTCAAATCGCAGTTTTATAAAGGATATAACTATCCGGATAAAGAACATTATATTTCGAAGTTCTTCGCACCTGCTTACTCAAATGTATCTTTAGGTTTGGAATATCGTCCTAATAAAAACTATTCTGTATACTTATCTCCGTTGGCAGGTAAATTCACTTTTGTCGAAGATGATTATCTTTCCAGTATAGGAGCCTTTGGGGTTGATCCCGGCGATAAATTCCGTGCTGAGCTTGGAGCTTATCTTAAAGCACGTGCCGAAAAAGACTTGATGGAAAACGTAAAAGCTATTTCGACAGTAGACTTCTTCACTGCTTATGATAGCTCTTTTGGTAATGTTGATATTAACTGGGATTTACTAATCAGTATGAAAGTAAATAAATTCCTTTCTGCAAGCATCAATACTACATTAAAATATGATGATGATGTAAAAACAGTCAAGGAAGATGGGACTCAAAGAGGACCAAAAGTACAGTTCAAAGAAATGATTGGTGTAGGTTTAGCATATAATTTCTAAATCTGACGTTAACTTATATAAAAAGTGGTATCGCCAACTGGTTGATACCACTTTTTTATTTACTTTTATACCAATTAACATAATAATATCTATCATTATGAATAAATATCTTCTGCTTTCATTTTGCTTATTTTTCTCTCTTTTGTCCAGTGCACAAAACGATAAAGCTTACTTAGCCGGCGCGGTTCCTGAAGTTGATGGAAAAGTAATATTTTCCAAAACAATTTCTGTTAATAGTCAGATTTCACAAGATGCACTTTTCGACCTCATGAACCAATGGGCCGAAAATAATTACAATAACCCTGCAAACCCGGGAAGCAAAGTACTTCTTTCCAATAAAAATGACCTGGATATTGCTTGTTTAGGTGAAAAATATTTAGTCTTCAAGAAAAACGCCTTTGTTTTGGACCGGGCAGAAATGACATATCAATTAATTCTGAATATAGAAGGTAACAAGTGCAATGCGACTGTACGTAACTTAAAATACACATATTCCGAAGAAAAAAATACAATTCAAGCAGAAGATCTTATCTCTGATAAAGTTGCCCTAAATAAAGAAGGAACAAAGCTTAATCGCTATTATGATAAGTTTCGCAGACATACTGTCGATTCTATAAATAACATATTCAAATCTATTGATGTATATCTTAATGGAACAACAACAGTAGTATCAGCAGGAGCTGCTAGCAATGTAGCAATGGCACAAAGTCAACCTCAAGTTGCAAATATTCCGGCTGCTGTCATTCAACCGGCTACACAAACAAGTTTTGCGACAACAGGAACTGCCCTCCCCGGATATAAGCAAACAACAGCTGATAAAATCCCCGGAAATATAATTAAACTACTAAATGACTGGACATTGATTACTTCCGGATCAGGTGATCAGGTAAATGTAATGACAGCTTCTTGGGGTGGATTAGGTATGTTCTGGGAAAAACCAGTATCATTCTGCTTCCTGAATCCTACACGTTATTCTGTTCAAACAATGGATAAAGGTGAGACTTATACTATTTCGTTCTATACAGAAGCATATAAAGATGCTTTAAGATATTGTGGCTCTGTTAGTGGAAAAAACACAGATAAGATAAAAGGTTCGGGACTTACTCCTATTAAATTGCCTTCCGGAGCTACTGCTTTCAATGAGGCATGGATGATTCTCGAATGTAAAAAAATCGTAGCTCAACCTATCTCCCCTGATGCAGTGGTAGAGAAATCTCTTCCACAGGAATATACTAAGGATGGCTATCATAAAATGTATATTGGAGAAATCGTAAATGTCTGGATCAAATAAAATACACTATGAGAAAAATAGCATTAATAACAGGTGCAACTGCCGGATTAGGTAAAGCTATTGCCCTACGCCTTGCAAAAGAGAATTATGATGTAATAATCACAGGAAGGCGCAAAGAGCGATTGGAAGAACTTGAAAAGGAAATTGAAATAAAATACGAAGCAAAGGTACTTTCTTTATCCTTTGATGTAAGAACATACTCAGAGGTCGAAAAAGCAATTGCTGAACTCCCGGAAGAATGGAAAAACATAGATATCCTTGTTAATAATGCAGGATTAGCTGTAGGATTAGATCCTATCCATCAAGGAGTAGTGGATGACTGGGAGAGAATGATCGATACAAACATCAAGGGATTGCTCTATGTAACCCGTGTGGTAAGCCCATCTATGGTTGCTCGGAAATCGGGACATATAATTAATATCGGTTCAATTGCAGGAAAAGGAGTTTATCCGAATGGAGCCGTATATTGTGCAACTAAGTATGCGGTGAATGCCCTTAGTCAGGGCATGCGTATGGATTTACTTCCTTACGGAATCAGAGTTACACAAGTCTGCCCAGGTGCAGTAGATACTGAATTTTCGCTTGTCAGGTTCAAAGGGAATAAAGATAGAGCCGATCAAGTATATACCGGATACGAATCGTTAGTTGCAGAGGATATAGCTGAAGCAGTTTGCTATGCTGTTTCGCAGCCACCACATGTAGACATTCAGGATTTACTTATTATGCCTACAGCACAAGCTTCGGGCAATATGTTCCACAAAGAAGAAAAGTAGATAAAGATAGATTAATAAAGCTAAGAGTATATCGCCTGATCAGACGATATACTCTTCTTTTTTTATTTACCTTTGTGCCTTATATAAAAAACAGTTATGCGCATAGATATTATCAGTGTTTTACCCGAAATATTTACCGGATTGATAGATTGCTCTATATTAAAAAGAGCTCAGGATAAAAATCTGGCTGAAATAGTAATTCACAATCTGAGAGAATATTCAACAAATAAACACCGTAAAATAGATGATTATCCTTTTGGTGGTGAAGCCGGAATGGTGATGCAAATAGAGCCTATTGACAACGCTATATCTGCTTTAAAACAGCAACGGGAATACGATGAAATAATATACACCTCGCCCGATGGTGAATTGTTCAATCAAAAGATAGCAAATCAGATGTCTTCATATGAAAATATAATTATCCTATGTGGACATTACAAAGGAATAGACTACCGTATCCGGGAACATTTGATTACACGTGAAATATCCATCGGCGACTATGTTCTCACCGGCGGTGAATTAGCTGCAGCTGTTATGACCGATGCTATTGTTCGTTTAATACCGGGAGCTATAGGAGATGAACAGTCGGCCCTTTCCGACTCTTTTCAAGACAATTTACTTGCTCCACCTGTATATACACGTCCGGCAGAGTATAAGGGATGGAAAGTACCGGATATACTTTTATCCGGCCATCAGGCTAAAATAGATGATTGGAAGCTGCAACAAGCCATGGAACGTACAGAGCGTTTACGTCCCGATTTGTTAGAAAATAAAGACTAGTCTAGAATTCAATTCTCACCATCACACGTTCTGTTCCCTGGGTCCATTTAGGTCCGGACTGGATTAAGCGTATAGCTTCTTGATCAGAGGTTCCACAAAGACTGTATTTCACTTCGAATAAATATGGCTGTCCTTCGCTATTTACAGAGAATTCAACAGCAACCTTACCTTTTCGGTCTTTACATGCATCGTCTGTAGGACGACGTAATGAGCGTTTCAAGTATTCATTATATTTCTCATATCCTCCTAATGGCTCAGGCTTATCAGGCTTAACTTCTCCCGATATATTAGATTCCTTTAAATCTTCCGGAAGATATATATCCATCATGATTCTTTCATCCTCTGTCATTCCATCCGAGAGAGAAGCTATTTCATCTTCACTCACCGAAGGATTCGCATGTTCCTTAATACTGAATTTTGTAATATTTACATTACTTGCCTTAACCTGTTCAGTATTATGTTGAGCAATCACCGCAATATTCTCTACATAGAAAGATTCGGGTATATATACATCTATAATCACAGGTGTGTTATCGCGAGCATATAAATCAGCCTTTTGCCATTCTATCATCAAATACCCACCCAAAGCCAATACCAATACAGCTGCGGCAGCCACAGCTTGTAATAAAGGACGTCGTTTCTTTGTTGTGTTTGTCCTTATAGATAAACGTTCCCTAATTTCATCTATCCGTTTTATATGATCGTCATCAATACTGTCGAAACCATCAATGGCCTCATACAAAAACGGATCTGCCATCGAATCTTTTTCTATCCGATGAGCATCTCGCCCTCTTCTTTGTCCTTTTATGTAATCTAAAAATTTCATGATTTCAGATTCTTTTCAATACAAATTTTCAAGTTCCGTTTTCCGTTTTGTATATAACTCTTTACACTCTTCAGATGAAAACCTGTTTCATCTTCGATTTCCACATACGATTTGTTCTCATAAAAGAACTTTTCGATTGATATGCGCTGCGGTTCTGGTAATTTTTCCAGACATTGATTCAGCACATTTTCTTTTTCTTCATCATTATTGTCACTTAATAGATCAAAAGTTGAGTCTGATTCCATAAGTTGTGAATCGAAATTAACAATAATTTCTTTTTGATTCTCTTTCAATATATGAAAACAATGATTCTTGACTACACTATATAGCCAATTCTTAAATATCTTAATTTCATAGCCTTGAATCTTTTGCGATAAATTCTCATATATATCTACAACAGCATCCTGCGACTGCTCCGGACTTTGCAGATATTTCAGGCATAAACCATAGACAAGGGGAATATACCGTTCGTAAAGCTGTTGAAAATATTCAGCTTCACCAGTATCTCTGAAACGGGATAAGAGTTCCTCGTCGGAGTATTCCTTTTTCTTATTTGAAGTAAAAAATCGCAATAGAATTCATTTTTACACAAATCTACAAGAATTTGATTAAATACCAAACAAAATGACGTTCTCTAACGTTAACACAATATGTATCACAAATCTGTTATTTTCATTAAAAAGTTAATAAAAAATTGCCTTACTTGTTGATTTTATGTATTTTTGCAATGAAATAATAACAATGTTTAATTTTTTAACCAGCACCCATCATTATGAAAGAAAAAATTGGAACAAACGCAGGTATTATTTGGAGCTATCTTGACGCTGAAGGAAACAAATCCCTCAAAGAGATCAAGAAAGCATGTAAACTAACTGAAAAAGACATGTATGCAGCCCTTGGTTGGCTTGCAAGAGAAGGCAAGGTTGCATTCAACGAATTAAAAGATGACCTTCAGGTAGTATTGTTGTAATTAAATTTACAGAAAGTATAAAAAAGAGGTGCTTGTATAAACACAAGTACCTCTTTTTGCTTAAAAGCTGTATAAAAAATACAAGGTTCAATTATGCTCTACAATAATTTTGCTAATTGGCTAGGATTTTTTATTTTTGTGTAGCATTTTAGCTGTTTTATGACTGAGAAAGACAAAAAACTTCTGGCCGAACTCGAAACTAGGATGAGGCAATTGATGTATTTATATAATACACTGGAAGATGAAAATGCTCAGTTAAAACAGCAATTAGCAGAAAAAGATTCAGCAATAGAAGTTTTACATGCTGAGTCTGAACAACTAAAAACAAAATACGAGAATCTGAAATTTGCCAAATCCTTCTCTTCCGGTAACGAAAACGAAATGCAAGAGGCAAAAAGAAGATTATCAAAATTAGTGCGAGAGGTAGATAAATGTATCGCCATGCTAAAAACTTAATTAAGTAATTAAAAGATCAAAGTAATGGACGAACATTTAATAATTAATCTACGGATAGCTGACATGAGGTATCCTCTCCGAATCAAACGGGAAGATGAAGAGATTTACCGGAAAGCTGCATATGAAATAGATTATAAATTAGGACAATATAAAAATTATTTTGCAGGTGAATCACCACATTCATTACAAGATGTGAACTACATGGCAATGACCGCTTTACAAGCTGTAGCTGAAAAAGTAGAACATCAATTACGCGCAGATTCATTTGAAGCTAGAATAAAAGGATTAACACAAGAGTTGGACATCTTTTTGAAAGAGCGAGTAAAATAAAATTATAGCATCAGAATATCTAAAGCACTGATTATAGGATTGAAACTTATGTTTCCTTCTTATTAATTGGTGTTTTTTTATATATTATTATAAACGTTATTAAACAAGAAAAATAAAGTATGGATATATTATTTATTGTAATAGCCTTTGTTGTAGGAGCTATATTGACATGGCTGGCTTTGAATTTCATAGGGAATTCGAAGTTTAAGCGCCAGATCAAAGAAGCGGAACTGGAGGCTGAAGTAATCAAGAAAAATAAATTACTGGAAGTCAAGGAACAAGCCTTGCAAATGAAATCTGAATTCGAGAAACAGGCTAATAGCCGTAACTCAAAAATTCAGGTAGCCGAAAATAAGATAAAGCAACGCGAGTTAAGCTTAAACCAGAAACAGGAAGAGCTTCAACGCAAGAAAAACGAAGCTGATACTATTAAAGCCAATCTGGATAACCAGCTCGAAGTAGTTGAAAAGAAAAAGCAAGATCTCGATAAGCTTCATAGACAAGAAATTGAGAGACTTGAAGCATTATCCGGACTATCTGCTGATGAAGTAAAAGAAAAGCTTGTAGAAGCATTAAAGGATGAAGCACAAAGCCATGCCCAATCTTATATAAATGAGATCATGGAAGAGGCTAAAATGACCGCTAACAAAGAAGCCAAAAAGATTGTTATCCAATCTATACAGCGTGTTGCCACAGAAACAGCCATCGAAAATGCAATCACAGTATTCCACATAGAGTCTGACGAAATCAAAGGACGTATTATCGGACGCGAAGGACGTAATATCAGGGCTTTAGAAGCTGCTACAGGGATAGAGATAGTAGTAGACGATACCCCAGAAGCAATTGTACTTTCCGGATTTGACCCTGTAAGACGCGAAATAGCTCGTCTAGCCCTTCACCAACTGGTAGCCGATGGACGTATACACCCTGCCCGAATAGAAGAGGTAGTAGCTAAGGTGAAGAAGCAAATCGAAGAAGAGATCATAGAAACTGGTAAACGTACAACTATAGACTTAGGTATCCATGGTCTACACCCTGAGTTGATTCGCCTTGTTGGTAAAATGAAGTACCGTTCTTCTTATGGTCAGAATCTATTACAGCATGCCCGCGAAACAGCAAACCTTTGTGCTATCATGGCTGCTGAGTTAGGACTTAACGTAAAGAAAGCCAAAAGAGCCGGATTACTCCACGATATTGGTAAAGTGCCTGATGATGAACCGGAATTGCCTCACGCACTTCTTGGTATGAAGCTGGCTGAAAAGTACAAAGAAAAGCCGGACATCTGCAATGCAATCGGTGCTCACCACGATGAAGTGGAAATGACCAGCTTGCTTGCTCCTATCGTACAGGTTTGTGATGCTATTTCAGGTGCCCGTCCGGGAGCTCGCCGCGAAATCGTAGAAGCATATATCAAACGTCTGAACGATCTTGAGCAACTAGCCCTCTCCTACCCTGGCGTACTTAAAACATACGCTATTCAGGCAGGACGCGAGCTTCGCGTTATCGTAGGTGCTGATAAAATCGACGATGTAGAGACAGAAAAGCTGTCTGCTGATATAGCTAAGAAAATTCAGGACGAAATGACTTATCCGGGACAGGTAAAAATCACTGTAATCAGGGAGACACGTGCCGTAAGCTATGCTAAGTAATTAATAAACAACTACATACAATAAATAAAGCCCGGCAATTTGTCGGGCTTTATTATATTATAACAAATATCTAAACCTTTAAAATACAGGCTTCTTCGCCACAAGAGACGGAGTTCCTCCCTCAACATATGGCCAACCATCTTTATTCCACCTCACCTGATCCAATAATAGAACACGGCCTTTAGGATTCTTCTTATCCACACCATGATAGAAAATCCAGTCATTTCCTTTCTTATCTTGTACAATCTCCGAACAGTGCCCATTACCTACAAAATCGTCATTAGAACCGATAACAACTGTATAACCATTATCCATCATATCCTTGCCATCCTTATCATAATATGGTCCGAAAAGTGATTTAGAACGCCCCACAACCAACTGATAGGTGCTCTTCACACCCTCGCAACAACTACCAATAGAGGCAAACAAATAATAGTAGCCATCACGTTTATAAATATAGGTTCCTTCAAAAGCTGTTCCGGCTATCTTCCGTTTTTCAGCCCCTTGCTTCAGCCCCAATCCATCATCGCTTAATTCAATAGCATAAATGCCTCTGAAACTTCCCCAAAATAAGTACTTCTTGCCATCTTCCTCAATATAAAATTGGTCTATTGAATTTTGCACGCCAATTTCATTACTTCTAAAAAGCTTTCCTTTATCTACAAAAGGTCCTTCCGGCTTATCAGCTACCGCCGCACCTATACCACAAGTCCATTCTCCTCCCCATGCCGACATCGAATAATACAACACATATTTACCATTTATATATTCAATATCAGGAGCCCATAATCCTCCCTTTGGTTCAAATGTAGGACGAGTCTCATTCGTAAAAGCAGTACCAACATACGACCAGTCCACAAGATCCTGCGACTTGTATATAGGTGTATTGCGAATATCTTCTGTTGCATAAAGATAAAAGTAGCCATCTTCTGCTCTAATTACTGTAGGGTCAGGCATACTCCATGCAATCACCGGATTACGATATACATCCTCTACTTTAAGCTTCGGTCTTTGTATCTTTCCTGCTATCTTCATTACAGGAAGGCTTTCATTCGTAAACTTTACATCTGCAATATACATTGCGCGCGGATGAACATTCACCTTATCATGATGGGCATGAAACACAATCTTCAGTTGCCCTTTTTTATCTTTAAACATAGCACTATGTCCCACACCTACCAAATCTTCAGGATTCTGAAATATAGGATTCTTCTCATATTTAGTCCATGGTCCCATTGGCGAAGTAGCTGTAGCATAACCCACTCCATAAAAAGGGCTCTGATAATTATTCCCCGAATAAGTCAGATAATATATATCCTTATGTTTAGTTACAAAAGCACCCTCATTAACCCGGGGCCAAACCTCTTCCCAAGCCTGAGAAACATTTATACACTTAGTAAGTGTCGATTTTTTTATTGTTTGCAAATCATTTTCAAGTTCCGCAACCCAAATATTAAGCCCATCATTAAAACGGTCGAAATAAAGATAAGCCTTTCCATCATCATCTATAAAAAGAGAATTGTCTATACATTTCTCTCCTGTCATCATAGGTTCTTTCTTTTCCTGTACAAAAGGGCCTAAAGGAAAATCTGATGTAGCAACACAAATATGCTCATCAACAGAATAATACATAAAGAATTTATTTTTCTCTTTTATATAGTACACTTCCGGAGCCCAGAACCATCTATCTGCCCACGAGTCTTTCTTATTCAGGGCTAATCTGGATTCTTTAGTCCATGTTTTTAAATCATTGGATGTATAAACCTCGATACCATCCCTTGCTTTAGTTCCATATGCATAATAAACATTATCGTGCAGCATAATAAACGGATCAGCTAACGTCACTGGTTTTTCCGCTTTTTTCTGCCCATAAATGGGAAGAGTAAAAACGAATAGTACTAGAATTAATTTTAGAAATTTCATGATTAAACGCGTTGAATTTATATAACTTGAAATAGAATTTTCATGAAAGGCATTAATCAAATTTAATAGATAAATTCCATCTAAAAAATCTATTTATCATATAAATTCTGACAAACTATAAAATTGATTATTATTTATTATTCTATGACTAAAGATTACTATACTCAAGAAGTTAAGAATATACTTAACTCGAAAACATTCTTCAAAAAGTGACAAAAGTGACACTTTTTGTATACTTTTTCAGTGTAACCTTTTTGTATATCTACTCACTTGTATCTATACGAAATATAGATAAAGTTATAAGAAATATATTCGTAGAAATTCTGTTTTACTTCAACTATGGCTTCCGCACAATACAATCGCGCGGCAGCAAAAGACATTATTATACTCCGTGAAACTCTGTGCGACTCTATAGTTAAATTAAAAACAAGACAATATCAAACAAACTCATCAGGCAAATTCACCAAATACAATTTACTACTTGCACGAGTTATAGCAGTATAAAGCCAACGATAGAAATTAATACCCATATGTTCTTCCGAGATATAACCTAAATCCAGAAACACATTTGTCCACTCTCCACCTTGTGCCTTATGGCAAGTAACAGCATAAGCAAACTTCACCTGAACAGCATTGAAAAACGGATCAGTTTTCAATCGTCTCATCTTTGCTTGTCTGGTACTCAGGTCTGCATAGTCTTCCAACACATTTAAAAATAATTCCTGTGCTCGATCTCTCGTCAGGCCGGCAGCATCAGAATAAAGAGTATCCAATAAAATTTTTATCTCAATTTCAATATCATAGTCTATACTCTTCACCAAAACATCGAGGAACCTGAATCCATATAGCTCCTGCTCACGTCTCACGCGCAGCACTTCTACTATTTCTCCATTCGCAAGAAAATCTATACCCTCTACCTTCTCTGTCCAGAAATAGTTGTTCTTTGTAATCATTAGCATATCACCCGAAGACAGCTCCTCTTCCCGATAAAGAATACGATTACGAACCCCCTGATTATATATATTACATCGCTTATTAGACCGGGTAATCACCATGGTATTTTCCAAACCATCACGATCATAGGCAGTTGATATTTCATCAATCAGGTCTTCTCCCGAAATCTTCTTTATATCAGTAAACTTGTTCAGTTTCAGCTTTGGATATTTCTCTGTTTTTCCTTTTTTGAGTGCATTCCTAATATTAGTTGCATTGAATAAAATACCGGAACTCTCTGCCTGTCTCACAATCTGCGACAATAATGCATCCTTTACATCCAATCCATACCCCTGCAAAACAGGAGTTTGCAAAGCTGGGCTATCCTCTTCTCCTACAGGAGGCAACTGGGCGGAATCCCCAATCAACAGCATACGGCAGTTCTCTCCCGAATATACATAATGAATCAGATCGTCCAACAACCGTCCTGTACCGAAATAAGAAGAATCCAAGCCATCGTTACTTATCATAGAAGCCTCATCCACAATAAACAACGTATCTTTATACAGATTATCCATCAGCCCAAAACTTCCGGTATCACCTGTATACTTTTGTTGCCTGTATATTTTTTTATGAATTGTAAATGCAGGATGATTTGCATAAGACGAAAAGACTTTTGCAGCCCGTCCTGTAGGAGCTAGCAAGACCGTTTTCTGTTTAAACTCTGTCATCGTCTTTACCAAAGCTCCTAATAATGATGACTTACCTGTACCGGCATACCCTCTCAATAAGAAAATAGATTCATCTTTCTGCAAAAACAAAAAATCAACAATTTTATCTAAAGCTATATTTTGTTCCGAAGTAGGTTCAAATCCAAAGTTTTCTTTTATTTTTTCTTTAAAAAAGTTGCTTATCATGAGGGAAATGGTGAATTGAGTTTCAAAAATAGCAGATAAAAATATCTTTTTCTAACTTTGTGTGTAGAAAATAACAAATATGTTTTTACCAGAAAGTATAGACCTCGAACAATCAGATAAATATATCCTATCCATCCGGATAGAACCCACTAGTTTCATGTTCTCCATATATGAACCGGGCAACGAATCTAATTATTGCCTGCGAGACACTACCTTTTCTGTTACAGATGGTCTATTCAGTAATATAAAACGTATAATATTCGAACTAAGTTTTCTGACACTCGAGTTTAAAAGAACAAATGTTATCATAGTGAACAAAGATTATGATATGATTCCGGCATCCTACTTCGATGAACGGCAAAAGGCAGACATCTATAATTTTGTACATTTTGACAAAGCAAGCCATATCATATCCAATTTACAAGAAAAACAAGATATTGTTTCCATATTCAATATGGATAAGGAAATATTTGAGTTCCTCTCCCGTAATTTATGGAGTCCTGTATTCTTTCACCATTCCACACTTTTAGCAAGCTTCTTCGAAAGAAGTGGACGACTGACAGGAAATTCCTCAAAAATATATTTGAATTTTCAAGATAAATTCCTTGATGTATTCTGCTTCTCAGGACAAAAACTGACACATAGCCTGACATACGAAAACGAGACTCCGGCAAGCCAGCTATACTATATCCTGAAACTATGGGAAATGTGTAACCTCGACCAGCTCAATGATACACTTTTTATCGCTGGGAAACCGGAGGAAATGTTGATACACAAGCTTGAGGACTATATCAAATATATAGATAGGATAAATACTCCAAGCGAAATATATTTATGGAACGAGGATGCGCAAAAAGCACCTCTCGACTTACTAACACTATCGTTATGAGAATAATCAGTGGAAAATATAAAGGAAGGCGATTCGACCCACCCAAAAGTTTCAAAGCACGTCCAACAACAGATTTTGCAAAAGAAAACCTCTTTAATGTACTAAATAATAGCATTGACTGGGAAGAAACCTCAGCCCTCGATTTATTTAGTGGAACAGGAGGAATCAGTTTCGAACTCATATCAAGAGGATGCCCTAAAGTTGTTTGCGTCGAGAAACAACATAACCATGCCGCATTTATCGAAAAAACAAAAAACGAATTGAAAATAGGCAAGGAAATGCTTCTATTCAAAATGGATGCATTCAAATATCTGGAAAATTGCCACGAGAAATTTGATTTCATCTTTGCCGACCCTCCATACGATTTGAAAAATTTCGCAGAAGTACCACGTCTTATTTTCGAAAAAGATTTAATTAAACCGGAAGGCACATTTATCTTAGAACACTCTAAAGATTACGATTTTTCAGACCATCCGCTCTTCCGTGATAAAAGGGTGTATGGAAGTGTAAATTTCAGCATTTTCGAAAAAGAATAAAATATCAGTCAATCAACTCTTTATATCAACTAAATAATTAGCTTTGTAAAAATTAAATCTTAATATAACACACAATACACCTATGAAAACAAGATCTCTCATTTTTATAGCAATGGCTATTTGCCTTTGCTTTGCAATATCCTGTAAAAAAGAACCTGCCATAACCAATGAATATACTATTGAGGGAAATGCAGATTCTGCCATGATTGGTAAAATAGCGTACCTGATAGACTACAATACATCCCTGAATATTGATAGTGCAAGAATCGACAGCGGAAAATTTGTATTCAAAGGAATAGCCGACTCTGTTAGGTATTGCCGTATCTCCATTGGACGTGAATATGCTAGTTTGATATTAGAAGGAGGAAATATAGTTGTAGATATGGAAAAACATAATGCAACAGGAACTCCTCTTAATGAAATACTTACTAATTACAATCAGAAGAGAGACAGCATTATATTATTTTCATATAATATGCACAAAACACTTAAGGAGGAAAAAGACCCAGCGAAGCTAAAAGAAAAAATAGATAGCTTCTACTCCGAATGGAAGCCTGCATATGAAAATATCATTGACAATGCCTTTGATGCTAATAAAGACAACCTTGTAGGAATGGTAGTAGCAAGCGACATATCCAGAAATGCTTCTACCGGAAGAATGGATACCATATTTTCCATGCTGGGAAAAGATATTCTTGCTAGAAATATGGTGCAGACAATGGTCGCCCGCAACGAATTATTAAAAAAGACTGCTCCCGGACAAAAATTCACAGACTTTGCCATTGTTCAAAAAGATGGAAGTGAAGATTCTCTTTCCGACTATGCCGGAAAAGGCAAATATGTGTTAGTTGATTTTTGGGCTAGCTGGTGTGGTCCATGCCGAGACGAAACCCCATATTTGAAAGAATTATACAAAAAATATAAAGGCGACAAATTTGAAATTGTTGGAGTTGCAGTTTGGGATGGAATGGATAATTCCCTGAAAGCAATAAAAGAAGACAATATCTCTTGGCCACAAATACTCGGTGCCGGCGAAATCGCGCAAAAGGCATACGGAGTAAATGGTATACCCCATATCATGTTGATAGGGCCTGATGGAACAATCCTCGAACGTAACCTTAGAGGCGAAACAATGGTCGATAAAGTAGCCCAATTGCTAAAATAGAAAATTAACCTGGCTATATATTTTAATTGAACCCTAAAAGTATTTTTACTTTTAGGGTTCGTTTCACAAATGCTTACTTCTTTCTTATATAAAAATCAAAGTAAATCTACACGAAGTTTATTCAAAACAGTGTTCTTTATTCCCTTAATATTTGTCTTTACTTCACTGTTGATTTGCTCAAATATTAATATCGTATTCTGCCCTCTTTTCAACCATACTCCCGGTAAGTAAAGTGTTTGCTGAGGTCCTACATTCCAGTAACGCCCTAAATTCCGGTTATTTATAAAGACCAATCCTTTACCCCACTCTTCCATATCAAGAAAAGTATCTCCGGTTTCGGACAACTCGAAAACACCCTCATACACAATAGGCAGATTATTCAACTCTGTAGGTAATCCATTATGAATATTATGTACATATTGCTGCGGAATCTTATCTAAATCCAGACTTTCACTCATTGGAAACATATACATTTCCCAATCCCCTGTTATTTCTATCCCTCTTATTATGGGAGGAGATATCAGGCCTTTAGTATTATTCACTATTTCCGGACCATAATTGATCCGTCCCATATTTTCTACAAGTATATCCAATCTGGAATTGAAAGGTATGTCTACATCTATTGTATATGTCTTATTATACCGATTCAATACCCCTATTTTTTCACCATTGAGATAAACAGAAGCATAATCACGCAACCCGGCTATTTCCATAGTACCACTAATTGGCTGGTTAAAGTGACGGGAATACAAAACATAACCATACCCCTGTCCCAATTGCTCAAAAGTATATGGAATATCTTTTATTACCGGAGGCTGAGATTTCAAAAATCCCAATACATCAACTACTCTATTTAAATTAACCTCCGTTTCGATAAGAGGATAAGGTTCTGGAATCGATGGCAATTTATGATCTACATATCTTGCTATTACATTGCGCAACGAATCAAATTTAGGTGTTCTCCATCCTGCTTCGCTAATAGGAGCATCATAGTCATAACTGGTCAGATCTGGTTGTATATCATGGTTCTTATCATAATTAGCACCACTGGTAAACCCGAAATTACTACCACCATGTACCATATAGAAATTAAAAGAAACACTATCCTGTAAATATTCTTCGGTCTTTCGTGCTAGACGCGAAGCATCTATTGCTGGATGAGGCCCTGCCCAATGTGCCAACCATCCCGAATAGAACTCAGCAACCATATAAGGCCCAACACCTTTATTATATTTATTCACCCTTTCTTTAAGCGTCTTTATGCTATTCTCGCCATTAGCTGTAGGCAACACTCCTTCTATAGCTCCTCCTTCAAACAGCCAGGTTCCATCGGAAGTAAATAATGGTGTGTCAAAACCTGCTGCAATGAGTTGATCCTTAATCTTAGCATTGTAAGCCCGATGCCTTTCCATGGGTATATCTTCTCTTTGTGAGGCATAAGAACCAAACTCATTTTCTACCTGAACCATAATAATAGGCCCACCTTTTGTTGCTTGCAGATGTCCTACTTCTTTGTACAAACGATTGATATATCTTTCGGTATGTTCCATAAATTTGGCATTATCGCATCTCAATTCCAAACCTTCAATATTTTGAAGCCACCACGGATACCCCCCGAACTCCCATTCAGCACAGGCATAAGGCCCAGGACGTAAAATAACATTCAAACCTTCCTCCTGAGCCGTTTCAATATAAGCAGCTAAGTTTTTATCCCCTTCAAAGTCCCAAACATCGGGTTGAGGTTCATGTATATTCCAAAAAACATATGTAGCTACCGTATTCAGTCCCATTGCTTTGAGCATTTTCATTCTATGACTCCAATACTCGTGCGGAATCCGTGCATAATGCATCTCTCCCGAAATTATAGTCACTGGTTTTCCGTCAATAACAAATTGCCCATCTGCAATCTTAAAATCAGTTGTTTTTTTAGGCTTCTCTGTACACGAAACCATAGTTAGCAACAATAGCAACAGAACTGCATATAAGTTTTTTAATTTCATCATAATCAACATATTACTTTCCGTATCTTATTTTATATAAATGAAAATGAACCATAAATCTTATTTCATAATTATGGTTCATTTCTCAATTCAGCATCTTTACATTATCATTATAGAGTTATCTTATCTTATTATTCTATCGCATGCACATCCACCTCAGATATACTCATGTCACCCAATCCACGGTTCGAGTTCAACATTACAATCTTAAGATAACGTGATTGGAAGCTCTCAGGGAATACATTAAAGGTTTTAACCCTTACTGAAGCAGGTTCGTCCCCATATGTAAATTCATGAATTCTTCGGAAAGAAGCGTCATCAGCAGACAGACCATCTGTCGATATATCGGAAATATAATACTCCATATCCCTGTTGTCAGCATAATTCATACGCCTTGTCAGAACTATTTTAGAAAACGATTTGACAGCTTTCATATCTATCATTACATAATAAGGGAATGGTTGTGGATTATCCCAATTTGCATGCCAGAAATTACTTTGAGATGTAAGACCGTCTATTACCCGCGAAGGAAGATAATTACCCTGTGTAGTAGATGCTGTTGCTATCCAATCATATTTCGACAACTTAGTATCGGCATAACCTGAATAAACAGTTATTGGATCAGATACTACACCTTCATCATCCGCAGCCTTCGCTGTTATTTGCGCTATTCCTTTCGAAACGTAACGTAAAAGCCCTGTATTCTCATCAATAGATACAACATCAGGTTTTGATGAAATATAAATCAATTTCTTATTCGTCGCACTCGACCTGGAAATTTCAAAATCACCCGCTAATGAAACTGAAGCATTCGCTGCCAGAATATGAGTTTCCTGACCTGATTTTACCGAAATCTTTTCGATGTGCTCTGTTATATACACAGTAGTTACAGCTTTAGTCCACCCGTTGCCATTAGGAGCAACAGCAATCACTGTACCTATCCCTCCAGCCGTAGTTGTTATCATACCTGTACTTTGGTTAATTCTGAAAGATTCAGGCTTATTACTATAAAACTTTACCGGACTATTAGCTGGAACAGTCTGCAACTTTATCTGATACTCATCACCACTAAACAGGAAAATAGTATCGTTCACAGTTTCAAGTATCTTTATGGATTCTACATTCGTGCCGTTATTGGTATCATCATCGTCAGAGCAACTGACAAATAAGAGAGACAGGCAGAAAAGACATCCTATTATAAAAATTTTCATATATCAAATGTTTTTCAGATTTTGGTTTATTACAGGAAGATTAGGAGGATATTCATAACCTTCCTGCTATTTTTTTTATTCTACATTAAGCCTTTGATCCAGATACCATACCGGAGCTGCTTTAGTGTCAGTATAAGCCTTTTCGGAGCTATTGCCTGTGGCATCGTTAAATTCGTACCCCGATCCTTCGTTTATCTTCCAATATCCTAAAAGCCCTTCCGTGCTAGGATTTATCTGGTACATATTTTCTTTTATCTGATCCTGAGTACGTTCTATATTCCATAATCTAACCTCAGCTACCTTGGTCAGTCCAATATTACCACCACCAAAGCTAAATCCTGCCCATTTGGTAGCTACCTCTGTATGCAGTTTAAACGAAGTTCTGGCCACATCTTTCTTTGCTGCAAGGTTACCGTTTATGTACAGATAGATCTTTCTATTAGCATATACGCAAGCAATATGGTACCATTTACCAACTTCAAATTTTCCTCCATTAGGAGTACCCTGAATACTGACATTGTCACCGATACTAAATTCAAAAGATGTATTTTCCACGCCCTTCGATCCGTTTTCTAAACGTGTGAATAATTGACCATCATTCTTATTCGTACTGTTGGTAACATTGTTATAGAACATTACATGATTATCTCTTGCCGAAAACGTTGATATATTGAACATAAACTCTGCTGTGAATGCAGTAAATTCGAAATATTCCTGCTGAGGCATAGGGAAACGGATATAACCTGTTCCGTTCCTTACCGAACCCGTTGTTGCAATAGGTATCTGGCGCAATACATATATAAACGATTCTGAGCCTTTCATTATACCTGCTCCATCAACCTGAGATATCGTTACCGGAATGGCATAGGTATCACCGGTTGCCCGCAAGTCTTCCGAAAATGGACTAATTTCCATTTGTGCCGACGCTGATGCAGCTCCCTTTTTTATAATTACTTCCTTCGATAAAAATTTTCTCTTATCGGCAGGATAAAGAATATAGTTCTTGTTATATTTCTTATTGTACGCATCCAATACTTCTGACGAAAAATCCAGACTCATTTTTATTTCCTTTCCTTCATCTATATGAGTTACACCAACAGGGATCACCATATTAGTCGGAGCATCATCTTCTATATAGAGTTCTGCATATTTCTTCATATATGCATCCTTTATATATGCTACTCTATCCTCAATAGCGTTATTTTTAGCATCATCGCCACATCCCCATGCAAAGATGGCCGAAAGGATAAGGAATATATTTCTTAAATTATTTAATCTTTTCATTTTTCCAACTTTTTAATAAGGTTTATACTTATTCTATTCCTGCCGGATTCATAACCTGAATAGCTTCTCTGGTCCATGGATAAAATCCTTTGAATCCATTTGTAGCAGCTACAGCATATTCATATTCCACATGGAATGCGCCGGCGCCTCCGCTCCGGGGATAAGTAATTCCATTGTATGTAGGATTCCACAGAGCCATCAGCTTTAATGAATTTACTTTAGTACCATCGTCCAAAGTTGCTGCACGTCCGCCAGTTAGATTCATACCTTGTTCGTAATTTGCAGTTACCACAAATTTAGGAGCGATTTCTTCAGGTGTCAGATAATCTTTAAAATTATTTACTGTACTAGTAAACGAAGTATTAAGCGAGCTCATTGTAGTCGCATTATATGCTTGCCATACAAAGAGATCAAAATACGGAGCTATTTTAGGATTTATAGCATTAGCGTGTCCATCCAGAATCAAAAACATATCGCTTCCCGACTTAGGTCCCATTATAGTCGACAGCTCATCTATAAACACCCATATCCTATTCTGATAAGAAGCCAGAGTTCCTTTGGTATCAGAGCCTTCCCAGTCAAAGTCAACGCCATCAAGGCCGGCATCGATAATTTCCTGTGCAAACAACCGGGTGTATTTGCGTATAGCTGCCTCCTGTTTCTCTGTAACAGCCACCCATGTGTCGTCTGATCCATACGAATTTTTAGGTCTCAGCTCACCTTCCCAGCCATACCATTCTTCCCATTTATCTTCCGGCACATCCTCCGGTAAATAATCAAGCCAGTTTATACCTCCCATAAGGTGGGTAGTTATTACTTTTGTGCCCTTTACTTCCTTAACATATTTAAGATCTGCGGCCATTGCCGGAGTCATACGTTTCCAGTTGCTACCCCACAATGCGATAATGTCAAGACTGTCGGCAACACCAGCCAGCGAATTAAGCATATAAGAACCTTCTGCAGTCCATCCACTATACCATCCCCACGATATCTTACGGTCGCGCATAGTTGCTTTATAAGCCCTTAGGTTTGCATAATATGCTTCGTCTTTTCCCTCACCCAATCCTATTTGATCAGGTTCATATTTCGACTCAAGATCGGTCCAGTCGTCACACGAACTGAATAATACCATAGCAGCCAGTAATGGCAAAACCAAACGGCCTATGATTTTTCTATATTTTATTATTGATGTTTTCATATTTTTGTCCGTTTTTTAATCTAAAAGTTTGGTTTATTGGCTTTTTTATCCCACCAAAGCCTTGTACTATAATCATCCTTGTTACTACCTAACAATTCAAGGGCTTTACTGTAATTTACAGAATTATCTAAGGCCTCTTGTGGAGCATATGGTATTCGGGAAGCTCCGCGCGTTTTCAATAAAGGATCTGGGTTATGGCTTACCACTGTAGGGAAGAAGCGTGGATATCCTGTTCTGCGATTCTCTGCCCAGGCTTCGTTTCCAAGAGGGAAAAGCGCCAGCCATTTTTGAGTAAGAATACGCTCTTGCTTTATTTCATCTGTTGCAGATTCATCCCATTTTATAGTTATCGAACTTGGTGATAATGCTGCATTACCATCATCATTAAAAGCTGCAGGTTTTCTTGTACTATTGCCATAATAACTAGTGGCTGCGGCATCTGTTGATCCCCATTGAGTAAAAGAAAGTTTTATTCCTTCATTATAAAGATCTCCTGCTGACTCTGTTACGAAATCCCATTTCCATACAGCTTTACCTTCTGCTTTTATAAAGGCCATTTCAGCTGCATTCATCCATAGTAAAGGATCGTTTTCCTGTGTTTGTGGAGCCGAAAATCCCGTAGCCCATGCGTGATTAGAGATAGCAATACCCAAACGCATACCCAGATATTCATCTTTACCGGCAGCCTTCTGGAAATATAATCCCAAACGAGGATCTTCATACCCCTTCATATATGCCATAATTTCGGCACAGGCACGGGTATCTGCATATGCTCCCCACATTGTAAACAGAGGATTAGGAAAGACACTAAGCTGTGCATTATCATCATTCGATGTAATGATACCTCCTGGGTTTGTCAGAGCTTCTTTCGCATATTTTTTAGAATTTTCTTCATCCACATAAGCTATACGCATAGCCATACGCAGTTTTAGAGAATTGGCAAATTTGAGCCATTTGGCAAAATCACCGCCATATACCATATCATATTCTTTGAATGCCGATACTTGCGATGCGGCTCCCGATTGTACGTATTCCGTCAATATATTGATAGCTTTATTAAGATCTTCGAACAATCCTTTGTATACATCTTCCTGACTATCATAGGCTACCTGTAAAGTTCCCGAATTCTCCTTTATCTTACTATAAGGAATAGGCCCGTATATATCCGTTATACGATGCACTGCCGCCACACGAAGCAGCTCAGCCCATGCCCACGAATAATGGTTTTGTTTATCATCTTCTTCTGTCAATAACCGTTTTAGCTCGAACCAAGCCCCATAAATATCAGTCATATGGAAGTTAAACAAGTTATTTAAAAATTGATCGGAGGCATTGAATACACCAAAGTTTGTCATATTCCAGTTATCTTTTGTAATTGTGAGATAACGTGCATATGGTTGTCCCGAAAGGTTTTCATCATATTGATATCGGTTTGCTGGCGATAGAATAACACCATTTTGCAAGGCTCTATAATGCACACCGATGTAAAAGAAGTCTCCTTTTGCCTCTTCTTCGGTTGGGGTGCGCGGACGGTTTATATCATCAAAATTATCCGTACATCCAGAAATCAGTAACATGCATATAGCCGTCATTACGATAAGGCTATATTTTCTGTATATCATATTTCTTTTCATTATTGTATTTATTAGGTTGTTAAAAGTCTAGTTTTACACTGAATCCGAGGTTACGTTGGCTCGGCTGCATAAAAAAGTCTATACCTTGATAATAGTTATCTGTAGATGGAGAGTTTTCAGGATCGAAAGGTGCTTTGTTATAAATCATCCAAAGATTGCGGCCTACAAATGATACATGTGCTCTCATCAAGCCTTTAAACCATGATGTTGGCAATGTATAACCTAATGAAACCTCCGACAGGCGGATATTATCAGCATCATATACATAGTATTTATATACACCTTGCGTACCTCCTACAGTTTTGTACCATACTTCTGCATCAATTCTACCATTATTGATTTGCTTACCACCTCGGTCGCGCAATTGAGCGGAAGATTTAGATACACCATAGCTATCTAATATAGCCTGCGTAGCAGAAATTACTTGTCCTCCTGTACGTGCTGATATAAGAAAACCAGCCGTAATATTGTTCCATCCAAATGAATTATGAAGTCCGAATTTCCATTTAGGCATAGTAGAACCTACCTTTTCTTTTGTTGCCATCGTAGAAAGGTTTCCATCTACATCGACATAAATGTTACCATTATCATCATACATCAAATCTCTGGTAGCCCAGATATCACCAAGCGAACCACCCTTAGTCAACCTTATTTCTGTTGAACCGATACCGCCTTGCCCCATATCTTCGAGGTAAACGATTTTACCGGTCTCATCCTGGTATTTACCTAAATCTATAATCTTATTCTTGTTTATACTTGCAGTAAAGGTAGACTCCCATTTGAATTTTCCAAGATTAGGACTATATGACAATCTAAATTCCAAACCTTTATTTAATACATTACCTGTCTGTATATATTTATTAGAATAACCAGTAGTTGATGATACAGGAACAAGTAGTGTCTGATCATAAGTATTCGATTTATACAATGACAAGTCCATTTTCAATGTATTCTTAAAGAATCTCGCATCCAAACCAACCTCCCATGAACGTGTAGATTCTGGGAACAATTCTTCGAGCTGCATATAGCTAGGTTTTTTATAACTCTTTGTTCCGTTATCCCAAACATAATCTGTTGATGTTATTTGGCGAGGAATAGAGTTACCTACATCTGCATATGATCCGCGAACCTTAAGATACGATATGAATTTAGGCAATGAAACCATTTCGGATATAATACCGGATAATCCGACTGACGGATAAAAGAATGATTTATCAGGCATATTTGCCAGTGTAGAACTCCAGTCGTTACGGGCTGTTAATGTAAGATATACCATACTTCTCCATCCCAACTCGGTACTTGCAAAGATTGATTGTGTTTGCTCTTTGTAGTAATCGTTTGAAGACGTAGGATCTTCCGAAAAACGAATATTATTGATATAAAATCCATTTGGTACACTCTTTAGTGTTCCGCTTGATCCCAACCTGTCATATTTAAAGTTCTCGAAACTTCCTCCCAATGTAGCGGTCAAAGAAAAATCATCAAAGCTTTTATTTATATTAGCCATGATATCGGCATAGGTTTGCTCACCGTTTATCTTATAATAGCTATAATATCCTTTCGATTCTTCTGTTGATGGTCCTCCGGCATGAAGAGCTGGAGTGGTAGCATACATCTTACGCTCATGTTCGGTATAAGAATTATCCATACGAATGCGTCCTGCCAGGTTCAGCCAATCGAATACCTGATACTTCAACCCTACATTTGCCATGTATCTTTTCTTATCGTGAGTAAACACATTGCGGTTAGCTATCCAATAAGGGTTTTGCATATCAAGTCCCTGATCGCCATATGGCCAGAACTGGGTCATAATATTACGTCCTTCGTGAAAATATTCATATGACCTGATAGGACTGAAATCTTCACCACGTGGAAATGTATATACGGATGTAAGCGGATTGAAATACATACCCTGAGCCACCATATTCCGGTCATCCTGACGAATAAAATTAAAACCAAAATCTAATGACATCTTATCATTCAGAAAGTTAGTTGTATTTCTGAAAGTAAAATTGTATCTATCATATTTGCTTTGGGTTATTATACCATCAGAAGCCAATGCCGAAATTGATGCATATGTCTGGTTTCTTTCATTACCAACAGTCAGCGATAACGAATGTTGAGTAGTAGTACCTGTATTGAAATAATCAGCCGGATCGTATGTCGAAGGTGTTGCTAGTTTATCACCCCAGCTATCATAATTCTGAGCCTTATTTCCATATGTATTCTGAAACTTAGGAAGTATAAACGGCTTCGAAAATGTAGTCTGATTAGAATAACTCAATTTTGGTTTACCAACCGCTCCTTTTTTGGTTGTTATCAATATAGCTCCATTGGCTGCATTCGATCCATAAAGGGCTGCAGCAGCAGGTCCGTTTAGCACTGACATACTCTCTATATCGTCCGGGCTTATATCAGCAATACTTTCAGTACCAGATTCGCTACTGAACTGATCGTTAAGGTCACCTCCGCTAGACTGGTTAAAAGTAGGGATACCATCAATCACATATAATACATTGTTATTCCTGAGTATCGATCTTGATCCGCGCATTGTTACCCGGTTCATAGCCCCAACACCACCAGCTGTAGTTTTTATATCCACTCCGGCTACTTTACCCGACAAAGACGAGATAAAGTTGGCATCTTTTACTGTTGTTACAGTTTCTGATCCTATTTCCTGTACATTATAACTAAGTGCTTTTTGTGACCTTTTTATCCCTAAAGCCGTAATTACCACTTCATCTAATGCAACATTATCTTCTTTTAATATCACGGGCTGAAGTGTAACAGCATCACCCACGACTATTTCTCTTGTTACATGCCCCAAATAAGCAAAAACAAGAATATTTCCTTTAGCTGCTGATATAGAAAACTTTCCGTCAACATCAGTCATTACTCCGGTAGTAGTTCCTTTTATAGCAACACTGGCCCCTACAATGGGCTCTCCATCCGAATCTAATATTTTTCCGGATATTGTTTTCGGTTTGTTTTCAGTTTTTTCTGCAACAATTAGGGCAATCGTTTTATTTTCAATAGTATAATTAATACCAATATTTCCTAATAGTTGATTAAGGAATGTCTGTAAGGGCATTTTTTCAGCTTTTACCGAAACAGTCTGATCAACGTTTATTTTCATATCATATACGAAGAAGTAATCAGTCTGTTTTTCAACGGCATCCAGCACTTGTTTCAATTTAGTATCTTGCATTGTCAATGTTATCGATCCTTTTTGGGCATAAGCAGATGTTGCTGGTATACCCAATAGTACCAAACACAAAATAATAAGGTACCTTTTAAACTTAAAAGGGCGTTTTTGTTGTAGAAGACCTTTTTTGTTCATACTTTTGTTTGTTAATGATTAATTAGATTATTCTGAGTCACAGACTCTTGAAGAGGTAGAATCTGATTGATCTATACAGGCCTGCGGATATGTAAGGAGTATCTGCAGGTCATTTTTATAGATAATGACCAATTGGGAAAAGGTTAGATTTAAGTCATAGTTAATTCGATTTAGGTTAATTATTTATTATACTATTATACTGCTATTGGATATATATAATATTTTTATCTTCATCCCATTGAAATTTAAAAGTTGAATTTTTTTGTAATATTTTAAAGACATGTTCTATTCCGTCTGAGACACGAAATTTTCCTGTAAACTTATTTTCTATTGATTGATTCTGAATAATAATCCGTACACCATAACTTTTCTCAATCTCTTTCATCAGCGATTCGAAAGGCATATTATCAAAACATACGAGTCCTTCTGTCCATCTGAAAATATCAGGATTAGCTATTTCAGCTACAGCTATATTGTTATCATGGCTAACAGCTTGCTGACCAGGTTGTAATATAATACGTTTATCAGGATTTTTATGATTGATAATACTCACCTTACCACTCTGCAAAGATGTCACAAATTCATAATTTGGATAGGCTTCTACATTAAATTGTGTACCTAATACCTCTACACTATGATCTGTAGTTTCAACAACAAAGCGACTAGAAGAATCGTGAGTTACATCAAAGAAAGCTTCCCCTTTCAAGTATACCCGTCTTTCTTCTCCGGATAGAAAAGGAGAGTATTGCAGCTCTGAATTTGAATTAAGACAAACTTTGGTTCCATCTCCCAATACAATATCTACGCGTTGCCCTGCCGGAACAGAAACAGTCTGAGTATATTCCCTGAATTTGTCTTTCTGACCTGTAATATAATAGAACGCAACACCAGCAATAAGAAGAAATACTGCCGCAATCTTCAAAGTTTCTATCAACCAACGTTTCTTCCAGAAAGGATCACTCTGACCAATCTCCACATCCTTCTCTTTCTTATGGAATAAGAGTAGATCATAAAATTTCCTTTCCCGAATCATTTCATCCTGATGTTCGGGCATTTCGTCAAGCCAGTTACAGATATATTCTTTTTCTTTATCTGTAGCCTTTCCATTAAATAGATTGTGTAATGTTTTCCTATCCATAGATTACGGTTATATAATATAGGCACTCATGTCAGTCATTACCCTACAGTAAATCCAACATTTTTTTTAATTTTCTGAAATTTTCGCTATTTTACTTGAAGAACATTAAAAACAAAATGGCAGGTATATAGTCTTTCAATGCAATGCGCAATATCTTTAAAGCCTTTGTCATGTGTTTCTCAACACTTTTAACTGAAACATTCATATCTGCAGCAATTTCTTTATAGCTCATACTTTGGAAGCGACTCCTGACAAATATTTTTTTCGTTTGCTCAGGCAAAGAGTTTATCGCTTCATCAACCATATGTGTCACTTCTTCCGAAAAGAGTTCTGTAGGGTTACATGCCTCCAATGTTGTAATAGAAGCCTCTAACAAACGATAATTATAATCGCTGATATTATTATTAGCCTTAAGCCGAACTTTTCTTGCTCTAAGAGCATTCAGGCATTTGTTTTTTATGATAGAAAGAAGGTAAGCCGGAACATTATCAATAGATTCTAATGAAGATTTATTCTCCCAATAATACATAAACCCATCCATGACAATATCCTCAGCAGCAGCTTCATCTTCTAGGTAGGAATTGGCAAAATGGACAAACTTTTGATAATAATCCTGAAACAATTGGGTGATCTGATGCATATATGCGGAGAAATAAAATGCTTATGCAATGATACGAAAATTGATAACAAATGCAAAATTAATGCATCTTTTTAAGAAAATAATAATGGGTAGTATCTTTTGTAAGATATCATTTAAATGCAGTAGTAGTCAACATATATAAAAAAGAAAAGGTTGTCATCACGACAACCAATCTTCATTGTTAACCTTAAATCTAATACCATGAAAAACACAGTACAAAGATAATTATTTTTTATGTTCTACAACATGTTTTCCTGTTTTTATTTCCAAATTTAACATTATTTAAATGTCTAATTGCTATCCGGAAGCTCTTTTTGAGCCTTTACCCCTAATTCTTTCAACATTTCAGCCTGACGAATAAGATTTCCATTACCGTCTCTTAATTGCGAGAATGCCTTGTCGTATGCCTTTTGTGAACGTTCAATATTCTTACCAACATCTTGTAATGTTTCTATAAATCCGGCAAATTTATCATATAAGGCTGCTCCACGCTTTGCTATTTCAATGGCATTGCGGCTCTGATATTCGCGCTTCCACAAATCCGATACTACTTTCAACGAAGCAATAAGGTTAGTTGGGCTAATTAGTAATATGCGCTTACGATAAGCATAATCCCACAATGTAGAATCCAGTTGCATTGCTAATATATAAGCCGGCTCATTGGGGATAAACATCATTACAAAATCGAGGGACTCTACAAAATCCTGATAACACTTCTGACTCAGTTCGTCTATATGCTGCCGGATAGATACTAGATGCTCTTTTTCCGCTATTATTTTCAATTCATCTGTCTCTGCCTCTACATATTTGACAAAGGCATTCAGAGAGACTTTCGAGTCGATAATTATCTTTCGTCCACCAGGATATACAACCACAACATCGGGTTGCATAAATTTATGCATATCATTTTGAATACGGTTTCCATTTTCATCCGTAATATATTCCTGTACTAAATATTCCTCTCCTTTTTTCAGCCCCGACTTCTCTAAAATGGATTCCAGAATCATTTCTCCCCAGTTGCCTTGTATTTTGTTATTTCCTTTTAAGGCTTTGGTCAGATTGTTGGCCTCCTCGCTAATACGATTATTCAATGTTACCAATTCTTTCAGATGCACTTCAAGAGAGAAACGCTGTTTCGATTCTTTATCATAAGTTTCTTCCACCTTTGTCTTAAATTCCGAGAGCTTTTCATTCAAAGGTTTCAAAATAGCTTCCATATTAGCTTTATTCACATCTGTAAACCGATGGGTTTTCTCTTCTAATATTTGATTAGCTAATATCTGAAAATCTTTGTTCAGTTGATTTCGGGTATTTAATAGTTCTTCTTGCTGATTCTTCAATTGTTCGTCTTTTGAGAGAAGTTGAGCTTTCAATTCTGCAATTTCTCTGATACTCTCAATTTGATTTTTACGAAGAGATTCTTTTTCTTCAAGCAGCAACGTTGAATTATCTTTCAATTCCTGCTCTCGTTGTTTGTAGCTCTTCTGCAGAAAAAATATAACAATAATTGCCAAAAGCAATATAATGAGTGCATAAACTAATTCCATAATATCTTGTTCTAATAAGAAGGAAAGTTATTCAAAATATCAGTGTTAACAAAATTTGCCTCCTAAAACTTGTGAACAATCAGAATCAAAGATAATTTTGTTGGGAAATGAAAATAGTATACAGTAAATATTTACCTCCTAAAGCCTTTGGTGCCATGAATTTATTTGGCATTATTATTGTTCGTAAAGATTATGGAGGGCTAAACGAAGTGGAGAAGAATCACGAACGAATTCACACCCGCCAGATATTCGAAATGCTTATCATCTTTTTCTATTTGAGCTATATCATTGAATGGTTGATAAGATGGATTCAATATGGAAGCAGGATGAAAGCATACGAGAATATTTCATACGAAAGGGAAGCATACCGATGCATGTATGATTTGTCTTACCTGCATAAAAGAAAACCCTTTGCTTTTATGCAATATTACAAAAGAAGAAAATGAAATTATTTATATACTTTATCTCTGTAGCCTTAATGATGGCATCATGCGCACAGAGTCAAAATAAAAACCAGACAGATATGAAATATAACAAACTGACCCCTGAAGAAGAGCGTGTTATAATACACAAAGGAACTGAGGCTCCCTTCACCGGAGAATATACCAACAATAAACGGGATGGTGTATATGTATGCCGAAGATGTAATGCCCCATTGTACAACTCGTCCGACAAGTTTGATTCGCAATGTGGTTGGCCATCTTTCGACGATGAAATAAAAGGAGCCGTTAAACGTGTTCCTGACGCGGACGGAATGCGGACAGAAATCATATGTGCTAATTGTGGGGCACACTTGGGGCATGTCTTCCTCAATGAAAGATTTACTTCTAAAAATACCCGACACTGTGTCAATTCAATATCATTAAAATTTATACCGGAACAGAACAAAATGATAAAAAAAGCATATTTCGCCTCCGGTTGTTTCTGGGGCACAGAATATTATTTTATGAAAGCTAACGGTGTTAAACATACTGCTGTAGGCTTTATGGGCGGGCATGTAGATCATCCCACTTACCAACAGGTTTCTCAAAAAAACACAGGGCATCTGGAAACTACCGAAGTAGAATATGACACATCTAAAACCTCCTATGAAGATTTAGTGAAACTATTCTTCGAAACTCACGATTTCACTCAAACAAACGGACAAGGGCCTGATATAGGACCTCAATATCTTTCTTGCATATTCTATGCAGATGAGAATGAAAAGAGTATTGCTGAAAAGTATATAAAGATACTGGAAGCTAAAGGTTATAAAGTAGCCACTATGCTAAAACCCATTTCTACTTTCTGGCAGGCAGAAGACTATCATCAGCAATATTATGAGCATAAAGGAACTACTCCTTACTGCCATGTCTATAAAAAGATATTTTAAGAATACAACAATAGTAAAAAATAAAAGACCGTATTTACTACGGTCTTTTGCTTTTAGTCATATCCTAATAAACTATTATATTGTTTATTATCCCTAATTATTTCGTATGCCTTCCTGAAAATATCACTCTTATCGTTATATATCCTTATTGATGTTTCTACATCATAAATGTCGCGAGCCAGATAAGCTTTTAACTGCATCAGGAGTAACTCCCTCGACTTCTGATACTCTTCTTCATTGTATGCTATTTTTTCTTCTGTTGCTGTTGCAATTAGCTTATCTTCTATTTCCTTAGGTACTACATAGTGTTTATAAAAATCTTCACTAGTAGGGTATTTTGATAAAATTTCCTTCCGGTGGTTATTGGCTTCATTATATACAACACGATATACCAGTCCTATTGTTTTCCTATAATAAGGAGTATAATTAGTTGTATCCAGAGGAACAAAGTAATCAGGCATTATTCCACCGCCACCATATACAGTTCGTTTATTTACCAGAGTTGTATACTTCAATGAGTCCGGGAAATGGATACTGTCAGCATGCATCATCTCTCCTTTATTATATCTTTCAATAAATTCCATATTGTATGAATTTATATCTCCACTAGTATAAGGTTTCTGGATAGACCGCCCTACCGGAGTATAATAGCGGGCAACCGTTAACCGTAATATAGACTCGTCCGGAAGCGGAAACTGACGTTGCACCAGCCCTTTTCCGAAACTGCGACGCCCCACAATAACTCCGCGATCCCAATCCTGTACAGCTCCCGAAAGAATTTCGCTAGCAGAAGCCGAACCTTCGTTTATCATTATTACTAGTTTTCCTTTTTCGAAATTTCCTTTGGCTGTCGAATATTCGTTTCTCTTCGGTTGGTGGGTTCCTTCCGTATATACAATCATTTTGCCTTTATCTAAGAATTCATCCGAAAGATCAATAGCAGGAGCCATATATCCACCACCATTACCTTCCAAATCGAGAATAAGGTCTTTCATACCTAAATTTTGTAGCTTCTTCAATGCATCCTTAAATTCTTTTGATGTAGTTGCACCAAAACGGCTTATACGTATATAACCTGTACTTTTATCCACCATATAAGTGGCATCTATACTGTAGATAGGTATTTTATCTCTGATAATTTTAAAAGGCAGTAATTCGGGTGAACCTCTACGCAGCACCTTTACTGTTACAGAAGTTCCTTTTGGTCCACGCAATCGGGACATAATATCTTTATTGGTTCTCTTCACGCCGGCAATAAGCGTATCATTAACATATAAAATTTTATCACCAGCCATTAATCCTGCTTTCTCAGAAGGACCACCCACTATAGTTTCAATTACATATAATGTATCAGTCATCATATTAAAGGAAATACCTATCCCGTCAAAATTCCCTTCTAATGGCTCATTCATTTCTCTTACTTCCGATGCACTTATATAGGTGGAATGTGGATCTAACGTACCTAACAAAGATTTAATAGCATCTTCTGACAGTTTTTCATCATCCACATTATCCACATACAGGTTCTCTATTATAGCCATTGTTGTAGCCATCTTTTTCGAACCTTCACTCATTTTGAATTGAGCAAACATGAATGTTGTTGATAAGAAAAACAGCAGAGTTGGAATTATAACTCTTTTCATATTTATAGTATTGGTTTTGTATATAAACTCCAATCACTGGAGAATTGTTTGCAGGGTGCAATTATTTATTGTAATCTTCCAGATTTATTCCTTCTGGTATAAACTTCCGGACGTCATGCCCGAACCTCAATAACTCACGAACTATTGTAGAACTAACAGATGCCAATTCCGGCTCTGTGAATAGTATAAACGTTTCTATTCCTGATATTTTACGATTCATATCAGCAATTGTTTTTTCATATTCGAAGTCGATAACCGAGCGAATTCCCCTTACAATAAAATTCGCACCTATTGTTTTTGCGAAATCAACTGTCAGCATATCATACGACTCCACCGTAACTCTGGGATCGTCCTTATATAAGGTCCGAATCATAGACAAACGGTCTGCCAAAGAGAAACAGCTTTTTTTAGCATCATTGTATCCAATGGCAATAACGATCTCATCGACTAATTCGAGAGACCGTTTTACCAAAGAATGATGTCCTATTGTATAGGGATCGAATGTCCCCGGAAATATTGCTTTTTTCTTCATCTTCTAGTTGGCCATATCAGAGATGAACTTGATACGAACCAAACGTATCTCATCTTCCGAATATTCGCCTAATTCATTAATAGCTTCTTCCAGATCATCTGAGTCCGCCTCCTGGAAATACATAAATATATCTTCCAAATGATCCTCATCAATTACTTCTCGAAGGAAATAGTCTATATTTATCTTTGTCCCCGAATATACTATGGCTTCCACTTCATTCAGCAATTCGTTGAAGTCTATTCCTTTCGATTCGGCTAAATCATCCAATGCAACCTTACGGTCTATTGCCTGTACTATAGCCACCTTCATTTTCGATTTGTTAGCAACAGTACGTACTCGTAAATCTTCTGGACGTTCTATTTCGTTCTCCTCAACATGCTTTTTGATTATTTCAAGGAATTCTGTACCATATCTCTTTGCCTTACCTGCACCAACTCCCGGAATATTTTGCAATTCTTCCATTGATATAGGATAGATGGTTGCCATAGCTTCCAGAGACGGGTCTTGAAATATCACATAAGGTGGAACATTGTGCTTCTTCGCCATCTTTTTGCGAAGATCTTTCATTATAGAAAATAAAACCGGGTCTACGGCCGAACCGCCTCCACCACCTTTTACTACTACATCGTCAATGTTATCATCATCTTCCAAGTCCTCTTCATCTGCTGTTGTTATTTTGAAGGAAACTTGCTTTTTCAAGAAATCTTTTCCTTTTTTGGTAACTTTCAACAATCCATAGTTTTCAATGTCTTTGTCAAAATAACCTGCAATAATTGCCTGACGAATTACGGCATTCCATGTATCTTCATCCGCATCATCGCCCGAACCAAATACATCCAATTCCTGATGACCGTACGTTTCAATCTCGGAGGTTTCTTTACCTCTTAGTACATTGATAACATAATCCGGCTTAAACTTTTCTTTTAACGCAATTACAGCCTCAATAGCTGTCAATAATAGATCTTTAGCTTCCACTTGTCTTTTTGGATTTACACAATTATCACAATTTCCACAATTTCGTTCTTTATATTCTTCACCAAAGTAGTGCAGTAATACTTTCTTTCTGCAAAGGGCGGTTTCTGCATAAGCTGCAGTTTCGAGAAGCAATTGCTTCCCTATTTCCTGCTCAGCAACAGGTTTTCCCTGCATAAATTTTTCCAGTTTCTGTAAGTCTTTGAAAGAATAAAATGCAATACATTTTCCTTCTCCGCCATCACGTCCGGCACGTCCGGTTTCCTGATAGTAGCCTTCCAGACTTTTTGGCATGTCATAATGAATTACATACCTCACATCCGGCTTATCTATACCCATACCAAAGGCAATCGTAGCTACAATAACATCCACCTGCTCCATCAAAAAAGCATCTTGATTGGCAGACCGTGTGTTAGCATCTAATCCGGCATGATAAGGAAGTGCATTTATATCATTTGTTTGAAGAATTTCGGCAAACTCTTCTACTTTTTTTCTGCTAAGGCAATAAATAATACCTGATTTATGTCCCTGCGTCTTGATATATTTAATAATATCTTTATCAACACTATCTGTTTTAGAACGAACTTCATAAAACAGGTTTTCTCTATTGAAAGAAGCCTTAAAAACATCTGCTTCTGTCATTCCCAGATTTTTTTGTATATCCAGCTGTACTTTTGGTGTTGCTGTAGCCGTAAGTGCAATAATTGGGTGCTTCCCTATTTCTGTTACAATCGGACGTATCCTTCTGTATTCAGGGCGGAAATCGTGTCCCCATTCCGATATACAATGAGCTTCATCGATAGCATAGAACGAAATCTTAATCTGGCGTAAGAAATCTATATTCTCTTCTTTTGTCAGAGATTCCGGTGCTACATACAATAGTTTTGTCTTTCCCGAAAGAATGTCTGTCTTTACCTGCTCTATGGCAGCCTTATTAAGTGAAGAGTTGATAAAATGTGCAACCCCATCTTCTTCGCTAAAGTTGCGCATTGCATCCACCTGATTCTTCATTAAGGCTATAAGCGGTGATATGATAACAGCTGTACCCTCCATCAACAAGGCCGGTAACTGGTAACATAGAGACTTACCTCCACCTGTCGGCATCAAGACAAAAGTATCTCTTTCATCCAGTAAATTCTGGATAATAGCTTCTTGGTTACCTTTGAATTTATCAAAGCCAAAATGCTTTTTCAGAGCTTGAGTAAGTTTATCGTCGCTGTTTGACATATTTGAAAAATAGGCTATAGTTTATACGAAGATAAAGTCCTAAATCTAAAACTCCAACTTAAAACAGACTATTTTTTATTAAAAGAATAAACTTTATTGTGAATTTTTTAGTTTTAATACCTGTGATTTCTCCATTTGCTCCACCGCATATTCTTTTGTGATATGTAGCTTTGTCTCTTTTGATGATGGAATTACAAACATTGCATCCATCATTATCGTTTCTACGATAGAGCGTAATCCTCTGGCTCCTAATTTATATTCAATAGCCTTATCTACAATATATTCGAAAACATCTTCATCAAATGTAAGTTCTACATTATCCATCATGAAAAGTTTTGCATATTGCTTAATAATTGAATTCTTTGGTTCGGTCAAAATAAGCCGAAGTGCAGTTCTATCCAAAGAATCTAGATATGTAAGGATAGGCAGACGCCCGATTATTTCGGGAATCAAGCCAAAAGATTTCAAATCTTGTGGTGCAACATATTGCAGCAAATTATCTCTGTCCACAGTTGCGTTCTCCATAGAAGATGCATAACCAACAACTCTTGTATTAAGGCGTTGTGCTATCTTTCTTTCAATACCATCGAAAGCTCCTCCACAGATAAACAGGATATTTTTGGTATCTACCGCAATCATTTTCTGTTCCGGATGTTTACGACCTCCCTGAGGCGGAACATTTACTATCGAGCCTTCCAATAATTTCAGAAGCCCCTGTTGTACACCTTCTCCACTAACATCCCTGGTTATGGAAGGGTTATCACTTTTTCGTGCTATTTTGTCAATCTCATCTATAAAAACGATTCCTCTTTCGGCTGCTGCTACATCATAATCGGAAGCTTGAAGCAAACGTGTCAGAATACTTTCTATATCTTCACCTACATATCCGGCTTCGGTCAATACTGTAGCATCAACGATGGCAAAAGGAACCTGTAAAAGTTTAGCAATTGTTCTGGCAAGTAATGTTTTACCTGTACCGGTAGGTCCTACAAGAATAATATTTGATTTTTCGATCTCAATATCATCTTCTTTTTCTTGTAATATCCTTTTATAATGATTGTATACAGCTACAGCCAGATAACGTTTTGCATTGTCCTGACCTATTATATAGGAGTCTAAATATTCTTTTATTTGTTGCGGATCCGGTAGTTTGCTCTTATCAATACCATGTGCGGAGTTTTTCTTTGCTTCGAAGCTTTCTTGTACTATCTGATACGCTTGCTCTACACAACTATCACATATATCTGCCGACAAACCGGATATAAGCATATTTACATCCTTTTCGCTTCGTCCACAGAAACTGCAATGATTATGGGATTCTTTTTTTGACATCTATATTCTAAGTCTAAGTATATGTTTTGGTCTAAGTAATAAAGTGACAAAAGTAACACTTTTCGGATAATTTCTCAATTTTTCTTCAAAGTGTTACTTTTTATTTTCATTTTATCTTGTAATACAAATGATAATCAATACTTTAATTTATTTAGTGCGAATTAAAACATCATCAATCATTCCGTAATCTTTAGCTTCACCCGAAGTCATCCAGTAATCACGATCCGAATCTTGTGCAACTTTATCGAACGACTGTCCCGAATGATCTGAAATAATTGTATAAAGTTCTTTTTTCACTTTAGCAATCTCACGTGCAGTGATTTCGATATCAGATGCTTGTCCTTGGGCTCCACCTAACGGCTGGTGAATCATTACTCTTGAATGCTTAAGGGCAAATCGCTTTCCTTTTTCTCCGGCAACAAGCAAAACTGCAGCCATAGAAGCAGCAATACCTGTACATATAGTAGAAACATTACTTCCTATAAACTGCATTGTATCGTAAATACCATATCCTGCATAAACAGAACCGCCCGGAGAATTTATATATATTGAAATATCTTTACCTGAGTCTGCAGAGTCTAGGTATAGTAGCTGTGCCTGAATTACATTGGCTGTATAATCATCAATCTGAGTGCCTAGGAAAATAATCCGGTCCATCATCAAACGTGAAAAAACATCCATCTGAGCCACATTCAATTGGCGTTCTTCTATAATAGTAGGCGATATATAACTACTGGTTATATCTACATATTTATCAAGTGCAAGTCCATTAAGGCCTAAATGCTTAGTAGCATAGTTTTTAAAATCATTGTTCATATTTTTTCCTTTTCAAAGATTTTTAATTTAGTTACATTGTTTGATAAACAATTATCATGCCACTACAGTTGACATAAAAAAGAGGCTTCAATAAAAATAGCCTCATTTAGTTACAAACAAAGTTATAATAAAAAAATTGAAAGCCTGAAATAAATTTTGCTATTTTGTCAGTTTATATGTAAATAAAAACGGACAAGAATAATTTTCCAGTCCGTTTTCATCTATTATAAGTTATTCTCTTTAAGCCTCTTCCTTTGTTTCTTCTGTTTCAAAGAATTTACGGAATTCGTCCAAAGAGATTGTTTTTTCGTCAACACCTAAAGTATCTTTCAACGAATCGATAATTTTATTTTCCATTGCTCGGTCTAACAAATTACGCGCATTATCTTTGTTCTTCAACATGTCGTTTGCGTAATTTTCTACCATTTCGTCAGGAAGATTCATCATACCATATTGAGCAAATTGCGCTCTTGCAGCTTGCATCGCAATAGTTTTCATATCTTCATTGTCGATCTTTATATCTTTATCTTTAGCTATTTGCTCCTTGATCAGATGGAACTTCAAATCTTCTACAATTTTCGGATAATCAGCTTCTATCGATTCTGCTGTTTTATCTTTACCTGTAGCCATCAGCCATCTTTTCAGGAATGCATCAGGGAATTGTACATCTCCGGCTTTCTTTTCTAAAAGCTCTTTTGCATCCAATAAGAATTTATAATCGCTATCCGGTGCAAACTGATCAGAAATGGTTTCTTTCACTTTTTCTATAAAATCAGCTTCTGTTGTAACATTTCCGGCACCAAACACTTTATCGAAAAGGTCTTGATCCAAATCTGCCTCTTTATAACGTGTCACCTCTGTTATTGTGAATTGGAATTCAGGAGCAATAGCTTCTACTGCATCTTTTTCTATATGAAGTAGAGATGCGATCTCTGTTTCGTTTCCTTCATAAGCCTTACCCGGATTGAATACAATTACATCTCCCGGTTTAGATCCTATAAATTTAGCTTGTTCAGCTTCATCTTTCATATAAGATGGCATAACAATACCGGCTTCTACAAAAAGACCGCCTTCTTTTACTTTACCATCTTCCAGTTCTTTTATCTCACCTCTGATAAGGTCTGTTGCAACAGCACCTTCGTCAATTTTGTCATATTTGCCATAATTTGCTTTATATGACTCTATTTGTTTTTCTACAAGTTCTTCGTTAACATCGATCTTATAGTATTTTATTTTATCTTTTTTCGTTAACGAAAGCTTCATCTCAGGAGCCAAAGCTATATCGAAGAAGAAATCATAATCACCTTCTACTGCAAAGTCGATAGGTTGTTGTTTTTCTTCGTTAGGAAGCGGCTCGCCTAATACATTTAGCTTGTTCTCTTGAATATAATTGTATAGGTTTTCACCTACCATTTTGTTTATTTCCTCTGCAAGGATTGATTTTCCGTACATTTTTTTCACCATACCCACAGGCACAGTTCCCGGACGAAATCCCGGTACATTTGCTTTTTTACGGAATGTTTTAAGTGCGTTATCAACTTTTTCTTGATAGTCTTCCTTTGCAATAGTTACCTGTATAATTGCATTTACACTATCAACATTTGTTAGAGATACATTCATCTTAACGATTTTATTTAGTTATTGTTATAAGTATTATTTCTTTGAGTACTAGGGTAAAAACCGCAGCTTATTTTGGTGGTGCAAAAATAGTCTTATTATTGTAATATTCAAAGAGAAATGAGCATTAATTCGTTGAGGTATTTTAGAAAAGAAACGCCAAATGAGTTAAAAATATGTTCTGCAACATGTTTTATTTAAAAATATATTTAACTTTGTTATTAAGATAATATTGAAAACTCATTTCATCTCGGTTAGTGTTCAAATATGGTAACAGATAGCAGCAATATTATAAGCTTATCAGAAAACATTCCTGAAATATGGAATCTGCTAAATGATAACGAACGTGATATTATTTCGGAAAACGCCAGAATACTGGATTTTAAGAAAAATGAAATAATATACAAGGAGGAAGAAATACCTCAGGATTTGATGTGCTTGTGCAAAGGCAAGGTCAAAATATACAAAGAGGGTGTAGGTGGACGTAGCCAGATCATCAGAATGATAAGGACCACCCAATATTTTGGTTATCGTGCTTATTTTGCCAAACAACCTTATGTAACGGCCGCATCTGCTTTCGAATCTTCTACCATATGCTTTATACCAATGCAGGTTATAGAAAGTATAGTGGTGGAAAATCCGAAGTTAGGTATGTTTTTCATAAAGGAACTATCTACCGATCTGGGAATTGCAGACGAAAGAGTTGTCAATCTGACTCAAAAGCATATTCGTGGACGCCTGGCCGAATCACTCATCTTCCTTATAGAAAACTACGGACTGGAGGAGGATGGAGCAACAATAAGCATTTACCTTTCGCGCGAAGACTTGGCGAATTTATCGAACATGACTACATCGAATGCTATCCGTACATTATCTACTTTTGTTGACGAACATATAATAACTCTGGATGGCAGAAAGATAAAGATTATTGATGAAGAAAAACTTAGAAGAATAAGTAAAATCGGATGATAACCCACATAGCTCATCTTTTTCTGGACTACCGTTACCGCGAAGTAGACAGATTTATAAACCAACCAATCTATACTCAGGAAAAAATTCTCGCCTATCTGCTCAAAAATGGAGAACAAACCGTTATAGGGCAACAATATAATTTTTCGGGCATTAAGAATAAAGATGATTTTCGGAAACAGGTTCCTGTTTTCCATTATGAGGATATGCGTCCTTATCTTGACAAAATCATTATAGACAAGCAACAGAACGTTTTATGGAATAAACCTGTAAAATGGTTTGCCATGTCGTCTGGTACTACCGAAGACAAAAGTAAATATATACCTGTTACCGAAGAATCGCTGACTAAAGGGCATTATAAATGTGGCGAGCAATTACTAGCCATATATGCACAGGCTAACAAAGATGCTAAATTCTTCTTTGGCAAAACGCTTGTTTTAGGAGGAAGTAAACAAATCAATAATATTGGCGATGGTATCTATACAGGCGATATCTCCGCTATCTTAATTAAGAACCTATATTTTTGGGCAAAGCGTAGCCGTACACCCGAAAATATCTCTCTCCTACCCGACTGGGAAGTCAAGCTTCAGGCATTGACAAACTATGCTGTTAAAAACGATGTAAGAGCTTTTATGGGAGTTCCTTCGTGGCTACTTGTATTGCTTAAAAAGATAAAAGCTGACACTGGCCGCGAACTAACTGACATCTGGCCAAACCTTGAAGTATTTTTTCATGGAGGGGTTAGCTTTACTCCTTTCGAAGAACAATATAAAAAACTGATCCAGAAACCGGACATGTATTATTGGGAGACTTATAATGCCTCAGAAGGTTTCTTTGGGGTACAGCATTCCAATGATTCGAAAGATATGCTCCTGATGCTCGATAGCGGTATATATTATGAATTTATACCTATGAATGAATGGGACAGTGAAAACCCTAAAGCTTTGACTTTAGATGAGGTTGAAACAGGGCAAAATTATGCTATCATCATTTCTACTAATGGTGGTCTGTGGCGCTATATGATTGGCGATACTATTGAGTTTACCTCTACAAATCCTTATCTATTCAGAATAACAGGGCGAACTAAGAACTTCATCAATGCCTTTGGTGAAGAAATTATTATAGACAATGCTGAAAAAGCACTGTCGGAAGCCTGCAAAGTAACAGGTGCTCAAATTACAGAATACACTGCTGCTCCAGTCTATTTCGGAGACAACAATACCGGGGCACATGAATGGCTGATCGAATTTGCTACAGAGCCCGATAGCCTTGATAAATTTGTTCTAACCCTTGACGAAACTCTCAAAAAGGTCAACTCGGATTATGAAGCAAAACGCTCATATAATCTGTCTCTAGGTTTACCTATCCTGAAAAGTCTGCCGAAAGGAACTTTTAATGAGTGGCTTAAATCTCTTGGGAAGCTTGGTGGACAAAATAAAGTGCCACGATTGTCAAATAATCGTGATTATATTGAAAAATTGAAATCGTTCTCTGGTTATTAGCCTATAATTTAACTAATCTTTCATAGAATTTAATTTGATTATGTCCAAAAAAATTATCTTTGTGGTCAGGACTTTTTATTTTACAAATTATACGGACTCACAAGCATATTATATTCTTAACATACACGAAAAATCATATTAACTATGGAAAAGAAAGACAAAAAAAATCTATTGCCCACACTTCTGGCTAAAGTAGATACAACATCAACCCGATTCAGGGCTGCAATTCAGGATTATTTAAAATTCTTCAAAGATTCACAAGGTAGTTTTAAAGGTATAAAAAAGACATACGCACCACGACCTGATACAATAGATGAACCATCGGAACGTCAGAATAAAATAGTTGTTACTACAGTGAAAGAAAAACTTGACTGGTTTGTAGAAAATAATACTGAATACCTTCAGGATATTCTTAATATAGAAGCGACAAATGCCGCCGGTAGCGCCAAGGCAGAACTAGTTGTCGGAGGAAAATCATTCGGGGAACTATCATCTCTTGAATTATTACGTCTGAAAGGTTTTCTTGAATCTACCGATTTTGAGAAAATGTATGCAAACTTACCTGTACGCTCCGACAGTGAGATTTGGTCAAAATCGGAAAATGAAATGTATGTAAACCGTGAAATATATGAAACTCCATTACAGAGCGGGATTAAGAAATCGACTGAAAAGATTAGCTATATACTTGAAGACCCCAATCTTAGTCAACTGAAAAATGGAGATGGTTATAAACCTCAGGTCGCAATAAAAACAATTCCTATAGAACTTGGCGACTATACAATACAAAATTTCTCGGGCGAGACATCGCAGCGCGAGCGTGCTGAAATATTACGCCGTCGCAGTGAACTACTTACTGCTGTAGTTATCGCATTAAAAGAAGCTAATAATGTGGAAGTTGTAGAATCAAAATTCATAGCAAAAGACTTTTTTGAATATCTACATACCGGAAAATAAAATAAATTTGACTTTAGCCTTATGTTCAGCATTAAGTTTATCCAATCCTAGATAGTAAGCATTAGTGTCGAAGTCAATAAGCTAAAGATCAGCCTGACTTTAAGAATTTAGGTAAATACCTTTGCATATTAGATGGAGGTTCGAATCCTCTTTCCCCCTCAGAAAAATAACAGTAAAAAAATGGGGGAATGGCAGAATTGGTTTATGCATAATATTTTGTAGCTTCAGCATAAGTTTATCTATATAATTCTTAAGCCCAAATGGGCAACATAGGAGATTTTGTTGCCCATTTACTCTTTATACAGGCCTATGCGCAAATGGTAAAGCGGTTTTTCCCTACCAAAAAATTGGGAAGAATGGTATCGATTCTAGGGAGATATGTGGAGGTTCGAATCCTTCTGGGCCTACAAAGAATATAAAGCTTCAATTGCCTAATAATAAATCTATATATGAAAAAACTCTTTTTACTTTTTAGTTTTCCTTTATTGTTTACATTTTCTTGTTCTTCTGACAAAGATGAGCCAATCGAAACGATTTTAGAAATTTCTGATACTGAGTTTCTATTTTCTGCAAACGAAGAAACCAAATATCTAAATATAGAATCTAATGATACATGGGTAATAAGTGAAATTCCCAGTTGGCTTACCATAGATAAAGAAGAAGGTTATGGCTCTTCTAAAATTGGAATAACCTCATCAGCCAACCCTAAGGAGGAAGAACGTTTCGCTATTCTAAAAATTTCAATAAAAGACAAAAATAAAGAAGTTAAGATAAGGCAAGTTGCTAAAAATGTTACTTTAGCTATTTCTAAGTCTGAGTTAATCTTTTCTGCTGAATCTGAGGATGAAGAGCAATCATTCGAAATCATATCTAATGAAGCATGGTCTTTAGTTGAAATCCCTGATTGGTGCACTTTCGACATTACTGAAGGAACAGAAAATTCGCTTATAACAGTAACAGCAAAGAAGAATTATATTGATACTGAAAGAATAGCCAATATCCAAGTAAAAGCAGGCAGTAAAACAGAATATTTAGAAGTGATACAAAGGCCTCTTGAGATAGAAATTACTTTCGTTGATGAAAAAATGGAGCCTTTGGGAAAATACCTGAATATGGATCTTACATATAAAGCTACATCAAAAGCCGTCAAAATAAAATCAAATACAAAATGGACATTAGATTTAGGAGCTAAGGATGAATGGTATAAAATTGACAAACTAGAGGGAGAGAATAACGAAACTCTAATGGTGTCTATTACTGAAAATAAAAGTAAAACCGGAAGAATCTCTGAAATAATAATCACAACAGGCACAAAATCTATAAAATTTGTAATATCTCAAGGCAAGTTCATTGAGGTTGATGAAAACAATCCATATCAAATAAATGAACGTGATAATTATCCTCAAATAGGAGACCGGTTGATAAAAAAACAGATAGAATATGTTGAACCAGGAATGAACGGAGAGAATATTACATGGAATTTTAGTAATTTAAAAATTATTGATAATGAATACACAGTAAATTATGATGCTCCTCCAATTTCTGAAAATGGTATATATCACTTAGGATCAGAAACATTTATTATTAACGAAATTGAACCAAATAGCCTATTTGTCTGCACTGAACATTTCACAATGTACTATTTTCAGCTAAAAGATAACTTACTTCATGCTACAGGACATGAGAACCCAACTATCGAATTACAATATAATCCAAGAATGATTAAGGAGATGTATCCCACCTTTTATAATGATTATTATAAATATGATTATAAATCGAAAGGGCTATATTCTGGAACAGTTTCACTAGAACGTGAAGGCTATTTTGAAATGAAAGCAGATGGATACGGCTCTGTTATTCTACCTACTGGAAACTATGACAATGTGTTACGGATAAAATATATACAAACCATAAAAGGAATAGATTCAGAAGAAAACATACAAGAATATACTACATGTAAATGGTATGTAAAAGGTTATCGCTATCCAGTATTAGAAACTCATCGTATGGCCAAACAAGAAGATAATAGTGAAATATTTGCTACAGCATTTTATTATCCTCCAATAGATCACTCATATTTAGAAAAGGATATTAAATTAGTACCTTTTATAAAGAAAGCTACTTTTAAACAATCGAATACTCTGAATAAAGAATTTTCTCTTGAGAATATATTCCCAATTCTCCGTCTAAATAATAAATAATTAAGACAACTAAAAAAACAAAGCTTGAAGAATTCAATCTTCAAGCTTTATTTTTTATATCTAACAATCAACTTTACAGCAAACTTGCAGCCTCCTTATCTAAAAACCAATACAAATAGCCTTTTTTAGGGTCTACTTTTGCTGCGGGATATTTATCAACGAATTGTTCTCTATTTTTGATGATATCTCTGACCTTTTCTGCCTTGTTTTGCCCTGTTGCTAAGAAAACAACATATTGAGCATTGTTTACAACTCTTCCGCTAAGACTAACCCGTTTCATACCAGTTTCAGGGTGCTCGCCTATAACACAATTATCATCACTATCCCATAGACTGATCTGATTAGGAAAAATAGAAACTGTATGCCCATCATCACCCAATCCTAGCATTATGATTTCAAAACATGGAACTTCTTTCCGTTGCATCAATTTCTGGCTTAGCACACGACTATACCACTGAGCTTCTTCCTCGGGCTCATTTTCTCCATGTATACGATAAATATTATTATTGGGAATATTAGGGACTTTATCAAATAAATGATCCTTTGTCATTCCAAAATTATTCATCACATTTTCAGGAGGTACACATCGTTCGTCTCCCCAGAAAAAGAAAATACGGTTCCAGTCAATAGTATCTTTGCAATACTCAGCCCAGTAATCAAAGATCACTTTAGGCGTTGTTCCTCCCGAAAGAGATATATTCATTCTCGGATAAACATCCAATAACTTTTGAATAAACTCAGTAAATGCTTTGCTTAAAGTCTGGGAATCTTCAAATACTTTAATTTCTTCCTTTATCATAATTCACAATATATACCATCATCTGATAAGTTTTTACAAGGATATCTCCATGTAAGATTCTTCTCTTCTATTAAATCATCTGCGCAATCAGGCCCCCAAGTTCCGGCAGGATAACCATATAATGGTGCATCCGGATTCTGATCCCAGAAATCAATTAAAGGTTGTACAAACTTCCATGTTGCCTCTAATGCATCTCCCCGAATATATAGAGTAGAATCGCCAATCATACAGTCGAGTAGCAAACGCTCATACGCCTCAGGCAAATATGTATCCTGCAAATTAGAGTAATGAAAATCCATATTTACATTCTTTACCTGATAACCACTTCCAGGAACTTTCATTTTCGACTTCAAAAGAATACCTTCGTCCGGCTGGATTCGAATAACTAACTGATTATCGTCATTATTCAAATCTGTTGTTTCCGGAAACAATTTTTGCGGAGCCGGTTTAAAATGGATTACAACCTCTGATACACGGGTAGGCAGTCTTTTACCTGTACGTATATAAAAAGGAACACCACCCCATCGCCAGTTATCAATGAATAACTTCATAGCAACATAGGTTTCTGTACGCGAATCTGTATCCACATCCTTTTCGTCCCGGTAACCTTTAGCGTATTTTCCTTTTATATTAGCAGCTGTATATTGTCCACGAATAACATTTTTAAATAGATCGTCGTTCGACATTGGACGTAAAGCCTGAAATACTTTTAGTTTTTCGTTGCGTATAGCTTCCGAATCTATTGCCATAGGCGGTTCCATAGCCACTAATGCAACTAATTGCAGAAGGTGGTTTTGAACCATATCGCGCAGAGCTCCAGAATGATCATAATAACTACCGCGATTTTCAACGCCAATACTTTCTGCAGCAGTGATCTCTACATGATGTATATAGTTTCTGTTCCACAATGGCTCATAGACTCCATTTGCAAAACGGGTAACAAGCATATTTTGAACAGTTTCCTTTCCCAAATAATGGTCTATACGATATATCTGACCCTCTTCGTAATCTTCCCGAAGAGAAGCATTTAAGTCAATGGCTGATTTCAAATCTGTTCCAAACGGTTTTTCGATAATTATCCGTCTGAAACCGTTATCTTCTTTATTTAAATCCTGACTTGCCAGAAATTTTGGAACAAGAGGATACATAGCTGGAGGGGTAGATAAATAGAATATATAATTACCTGCTGTATTATCTACTTCATCCAGTTTCTGAAGTCTATCTTTCAACTTCGAATATTCATTTCCATCATCTGTATTGATAGACAAATAGTATAGCTTCTTGCAAAAAGTATCGATATCCTCATCTGGTGCATTTTTACTTGTTGCAAATTGTTTGATACCATCTTTCATTTTCTCTCGAAAGGTATCATCTGTAAACGGACTACGGGCAACCCCTAGTACCGCAAAATTCTTTGACAATGAATTTTGCTTATACAGATCGAATACAGCAGGTATCAATTTTCTATATGTCAAGTCGCCCGAAGCTCCGAAAATAACCAGAGCCTGGTCTTGAGTTGCTTTTTGTTTCATCTTATATCTTTTAATAAAAAGATAGCTACAATGGCTTATCCTTTTTTAATTTCGTGTCCTCCAAACTGATTTCTCATTGCAGCCAATAATTTCATTGCATATGAAGACTCTTGTCTCGACTCAAAACGAGTAAAAAGTGAAGCTGTAATTACATGAGCTGGCACATCAAAATCCATTGCTGTCTGCACAGTCCATCTTCCTTCACCACTATCTGCCACATAGTCTTTTATGCCATCGAGGTTTTCATTTCCTTCCAAAGCATTACCAATAAGTTCCAGTAACCATGAACGCACTACAGAACCTTGCATCCAAACCCGTGATACTTTTTCCAGATCAACATCATATGGTGAATTCTTCATTATTTCAAATCCTTCTGCATAAGCTTGCATCATACCATATTCAATGCCATTATGTACCATCTTAACCATATGACCTGCGCCACTCTCTCCACAACGCATATATCCATTCTCCGGAGCAAGACTCTTGAATATTGGCTCTGCGAAATCACAAGCATCTTTGTCTCCTCCATACATTAGGCAATAGCCATTCTGTAGTCCCCAGACACCTCCACTTGTGCCACAGTCAAGGTAATGAATTCCTTTTTCTTTTACTTTCTTTCCTCTTTCTACTGTCTCACGCCAATAGCTATTTCCTCCATCAACAATTATATCATTGGGATTAAGTAAAGTTAGTAACTCTGCAATATTCTCCTCAACCGGCTTACCAGCAGGTACCATTAGCCAAACTAGTTTGCGCCCATCAAGCTTACCCACTAAATCTTTCAAACTTGTTGCCGGAATAGCTCCTTTAGCTGCAACTTCGTCTATTTCTTTTTGTGTTAGATTATATACTGCTACTTCATGTCCATCATTTAAAAGGCGCTCAACCATTTTACCGCCCATTTTGCCTAGTCCAACGAATCCAATTTTCATATTTGTTAATTATTTATTTGATTTAATATATAAACAAGTTAAAGCCTGAAAAGATTTCAGATGTTTAAAATTTGCATACTACGAATTTACATATTTTATTATTCAGATTCACCATACTCTCTATTTACTATAATTCCATAAGCTTTAACAACCTTAATTATCAATCAATTACGATCACCAGATCATTAATAGATTATATTTATAAATTAACATAACCTTATAGAAAAAAGATAATAATGGATGAATATGAATAAAAAAAAGGTGCCACTTGGGCACCTTTTCATTTATGTTGTCAAATAAACTTATTCAGCAACGAAGATAGCAACACGGTTCCATGCATTTTCAGCATATGGTTGTTCTCTATCACCTTTCCATTCAACAGAAACACGGTTACTGCTGATGTTGTATTTATTAATCAACGCATTTGCAACGTTTTTAGCACGTTTTTCAGAAAGCTTGTCATTGATAGAAGCTGTACCAGTTTTCTTGTCAGCATAACCAACAACTTTAACTTTAGCATTTGGATTATCTTGAAGATATTTAGCTGTGTTAAAGATGCTAATTTCTTGGTTTTTGTCAATGTTAGCGCTTCCAAGACGGAAGAATACTACGTTAGAGACAAATGAACCACCTTTAACAACTTCTTTCACGATAGTTTGAGGCTCTGGACATTTAGGACATTCTTTAGGTTTACGAAGTTGATCATTTTCTTGACGAAGTCTGTTGATTTGATTGTTCAAATCATCGATAAGACCTTGATCCATCAACAATGCTTCAGAGAAATCTGTTTTCTTACCAACTTTGAATACCAAGCTTGCAGATGCTGCAGCCAAACCATCATAAGTTTTACCACCCATTTTGTTGAAGCTTTCTTTAAGCAACATACCAGATAAATCAATATCTAATGCTACTCTGCTAGAAAGTCTAAATTTGTTGATAATACCACCATTGATAGTGAAATATCTTTCTTTAGAACCTGCTTTTTGTCCAAGCATTTTATAATCCCAACCGTAAGCACCCCCAATACCAATATAAGGTATGAAGCTATAGAAACGGTTTTCGTTATATTTACCTAGGTAGTTAGATACATTCCACATGAAATCCACTTCACCTGCTACATATTTGTTATGTAACATTGCTTTTGCATCTTGAGTGAAATTGTGAAGAGATCCTCCTTGGAATTTAACACGACCTCCTAAATATGGGTTATACCATTTACCTACTTGAATTGTAGGAGCAACAGTCATACGATTCAAGAAATCTGCATCGCTATTGTTATCTCCGAAGTAAATATTAGCACCAGCACCAACACCGATGAACCAATTATCCCAAAAACCATTACGCGCAAAAGTTGCATTACGGCCAGCTTTAGTACTAAATCCGCTATCTTGAGCAGAAATACTAATAGCCGCAAAAACTAAAACTAAAAGTAAACTTACTTTTTTCATAATCAATCTTTTAAATTATAATTAAACACTATTTTCTTTTATTCAATTGTATATTTATTATACCAAGAGTACATTCTGGTCAAACCTTCTTCAATATCTACTTTATGCTCCCATCCAAGAGAATTAAGTTTAGACACATCAGAAAGTTTTCTCATCGTTCCATCTGGTTTAGTAGTATTAAACCAAAGATCTCCAGAAAAACCAATAATACTTTTTATTAAAAATGCTACATCTTTTATCGAAATTTCAACCCCAGTACCAATATTTATATGGGTATTTCGGATTTCTTTTCCTTGTATAACATTTGTTAAGTCTAAAAAGTTTACGGACTCCATAACAAAAACTGTTGCATCCGCCATTTCCTCACTCCAGAGGAATTCTCTCATCGGCGTACCTGACCCCCACAATTCCACTTGAACTTTACCATTTTCCAATAACTGAATTCCGTATTTGGAAAGTACAGATAATATATCCTCTTTCGGAGATTGTCCGGTAACGCCTTCTATAGGACGCATATTCAAATCTTGTTCTATAATATCCCAAGCTTCAGATCCCAAACATTTCCCTAAATGTATTTTCCGGATCATAGCCGGTAAAACATGTGATGTTTCTAAATTAAAATTGTCATTCGGACCATATAAATTTGTCGGCATCACAGCTATAAAATTCGTTCCATATTGAAGATTATAGCTTTCACACATTTTCAAACCTGCAATTTTCGCTATTGCATATGGCTCATTTGTATATTCTAAAGGACCAGTCAACAAAGCATTTTCATTCATTGGCTGAGGCGCCTCTTTAGGATAAATACATGAACTGCCCAAAAATACTAATTTTTTAACATTATTCATATACGATTGATGAATAACATTGTTTTGGATCATCAAATTTTCATATATGAACTGTCCACGATAAGTATTATTTGCAACAATTCCTCCAACCTTAGCTGCTGCTAAAAATACATATTCCGGTTTTTCCTTTGCAAAAAAATCTGCTACTGCCGTCTGATTCGTCAAATCTAATTCTGCATGGGTTCTAAACACCAAATTTGAATATCCTCTCTCTTTTAGATTCCGAAAGATTGCAGATCCGACTAAACCTCTGTGTCCGGCAATATATATTTTTGCGTTTTTTTCTATCATCTTAGTTTTGAAGTACTCCTTTACTCAAAATAATTTAAGATTCTATAACCACCATCTCTTAAAAACTCTTCTTTTTTCATCAAATCAAGATCATGATATACCATATCCTGACATAGAGCTTTAAGATCATATGAAGGCTCCCAACCTAATTTAGTTCTGGCTTTCGTATTATCTCCTATTAAGATATCTACTTCTGTAGGGCGATAATATGCAGGATCAACTCCAACCACAGATTCTCCCATTCGCTGCTTAAATCCATTTAAATGAACTTCGCCAACCGTTTTTGAGAAAATCTCATCATTGACACCTACAATGTAACCTTCTTCTTTTTCGTCCTCACCTTTAAAATCGATATCTACTCCAACTTCGGCAAACGACATTTTTATAAAATCCCGAATAGTTGTTGTAACTCCGGTTGAAATAACATAATCATCTGCTGTATCTTGTTGAAGAATCAAATACATAGCTTTTATATAGTCTTTTGCATGTCCCCAGTCTCTCTTACTAGAGAGATTACCCATGAAAACTTTCTTCTGTAAGCCTAAAACTATACGAGCAACAGCTCTGGTCACCTTTCTTGTCACGAAAGTTTCTCCTCTTAATGGAGACTCATGATTGAAAAGAATACCATTGCTTGCATGCATTCCATATGCTTCTCTATAATTAACCGTAATCCAATAAGCATAAAGTTTAGCTACAGCGTAAGGACTTCTGGGATAAAATGGGGTAGTCTCTTTCTGTGGAATTTCTTGTACTAATCCATAAAGCTCAGAAGTAGACGCCTGATATATACGCGTCTTATCTGTCAAATTAAGCAATCGTACAGCTTCTAAAATACGCAATGTACCAATACCATCAGCATTTGCAGTATATTCTGGTGTATCAAAGCTAACTTTCACATGGCTCATTGCAGCAAGATTATATATTTCATCAGGCTGAACATCGCCAATTATACGAGTTAGATTCATACTATCTGTCATATCTCCATAATGAAGAATCATATTTCTATCTTCTTCATGTGGATCCTGATATAAATGATCAATACGATCGGTATTAAAAAGAGATGACCTTCTCTTAATTCCATGAACCGTATATCCTTTTTTTATCAAATATTCAGACAAATACGCCCCATCTTGTCCTGTAACGCCTGTGATTAATGCAACTTTCTTGCTCATTTATGTATATTATGACTTAATAAATAATTTATTAAGATTCTTTTAATTACAATTAGTTAAATCCTTCTATTATTGCCGAGTCTACGCTCTCCACGCAGAACATATAAGTTGCAAAGATATGCTTTTTTTAACTAATTCAAATAAAAAAATCTTTATTTTGTGTATTTATACTAATTAATTGACACTAACAAAGTCAATATCAGAGAATAATGCATATCTTTTTATTACTTTTTTATCTTTATCTAATAAAAAGAATGTTGGCGTACCCATTATCCCATAATTTAAGAAATTAGGTCCGGCAAATCCCTCGAAATCACACAATTGTTCTCTCCATGGATATGTTCTTTTATCAGTTTCAAACTCAAGTTTGTCACTACCACCGGAAACAGATATTACCCTTACTCCTTGCTCTTTCAGTTTTGGGTAATTATCGGATAATAATTCTAACTGCGTATGACAACTATGACAATCCGGTTGGTAAAATACAATTAAAGTTTTTGATGCATCAGAATCTATTAAAGATGGTGTAAGTCCTTCCAAAGAAGGAGGAACCGTTCCTTTTACTATTTTTACTAAAGCAAACGCTTTAAACATTTTCCCTCTGGGAACTTCTATCCTTCCTGATTTCTTCAAATATGGAACAATAACATCAAAAGCATCATCCATTCCATATTGATCTGTGATAATAAGAAGATTGTCTGCCAAAGCCTCAAAAACTTCCTGTGATTTTATTCTTTTCAGCATCTGTACCATCCCTTCTCCAAATTGTTCTTGGGTGGTTGACATCTTTAGCAATTCATCTATTACATAAAACCATAGACTACTTGTATATAAATATTCTATATCCAAATTATTTTGAGCATAAATTTTCACCTGTGCCTTTTCCATTAAGCTACCTCCACGTGTATTGATTTGCTTCAACTGCTGCACATATTTTATAAGATTTACAAAGTATGGAGCATATGCTGCACTATCAATTTTAGGCACTTCTTGCTGTTGGATAATAGAATATAAGTATGCATTGTCTAATGAACCATCAAAGGCTAATTTACCATCTGTATTTCTCGTGATATTAAAATTCTCATGATTTACTATTATATTAATAGTTGGTTGCTCTTGAATTAGTAAGGCACCCATTCCAATATAGTCTTTTTCTTTTTCAGGGATGTTTATAGTTGCTGTCCCAATAGAGGATAAATTACCCATTTGAATTGTATCTTGTCGTATACCTTTATTCAATATAAATGAGTATTCCTTGTTCGCATCTTGCGGAAAAGTTATTTCTATCTTCTGGGCTGATAGAATAAGTGGTAAAAAACAAATAAAAACAACCAATATTCTTTTCATACTATTGTTTATGTTTATAAAAGAGGAGAGAACAATCGCATTACGGATTCCATAAACTTCTCGAATCGTCCTCTTTTCTCCCATTCTTCAACAAATAAGAGAGTAGATTGTTCCATATCTTTAAAAAATATTTCTTTTGCCTGACGGCATGTTTCTTTATTATAAATAAATGCGTCTATTTCGAAATTATGCTCAAAGCTTCTTACATCCATATTGGCTGAGCCTGTTATTGTAAGAGAATCGTCTATTACCATAAGTTTAGAATGTAAAAAACCTGCTTCATAGAAATAGACACTTGCTTTTGTATCCAATACTTCTTTCAAGAACGCCTTTGTTGCTATATGCATAAATACTGTATCGGAGCGACGGGGTATCATCAGGCGGACATCAACTCCGCGCATCGATGCCATCTGTATAGCTAACATCAAAGCATCTGTAGGTACAAAGTAAGGAGTCTGAATGTAGACACATTCTTTTGCATTAGCTATTGCCTGCAAAATACCAAGATGTATATCCTTGAACTGACCGACCGGACCACTTGTTACCAGCTGTATCAGATTGTCACCTTTGTTCTCTAACGCAGGGTAATATGTATCTGATGCCAGAAACTCTCTTCGTGAAGAATACCAATCGATCAAAAATGCGGTTTGCAAACCGGCGACCGCCTTACCTTCTATTTTTATATGACTATCGCGCCAAACACCGTAGCTTACACCATATACATAACGATCGGCAATATTCATTCCTCCTACAAAGCCTATTTTCCCGTCAATGACGACTATTTTACGGTGGTTACGGTAGTTCACCCTACTGGTAAGCAGCTTAAAAGCTACTTTCAGAAATGGTTGAACTTGTACTCCCCGTTGTTCCATATCTTTAAAAAAGCCTCGCTTAGCCTTCCAGGAACCAACATCGTCATATATCAGACGTACTTCTACGCCTTCCGCTGCTTTGCGCACAAGAATATCCCGAATTTTACATCCAGTTTCGTCATCAAGAAATATATAATACTGAATATGTATGTGCTTTTTCGCTTTTTCGAGCTCTGTAATTAAGGCATCAAATTTTTCCTTACCGTCTGAATAAAAAGTAACACTACTACCGCCATATAAGGGAGCGCCCTTTATCCGGTTGAGTAGATTAACCAGCCCTTTATATCCTGCTGGCGGATTTAGCGTCTCCAGCAGCTCCCGTCGGCCAATAGACCGTCTATTGAGCTTTTTATACATTTTGTGTGAAATGAGCCGCTGCTTACGGCTATCTTCTCCGAAGAAGTAGTAGATGATAAGACCAACCAAGGGTAGTAACAACAAAACCAATACCCATGAAATCGTTTTCAGGGGGTTCCTATTTTCCGAGATTACAACAATCATTGTCCCTAAGGCTGTTGCAACATATAAAATCTGGAAAATCAGGATTAGGTTATCTGCTGCCTCTGTAGTTTCCATTTACAATAATTATGCACCCAAAGTTATGCAAATATAGGTTTTTATATTTAATGTAAATCAATATTAGGATAGACTTGTTAAAATCTCTTTCTTACTAAGCTAGAAACCACACGATACAATTGTATGGCAGCAGTGATATTTTTACCATTAAGGACACAAAGAAAAAATCACAAAGGGCACATAGAAGAGATGTTTCACTTCGTTCAACATGACAGATAACTCAAAAAACACACCTATATATTAAACATTTGACTATTTAGCAATGCCTATATTTAAATACTTTCGTCAAGCAACCGGAGTAAATCTTCTTTCAGAACTGTCCGATCCCAAGAGTATGTCGAATCTGTATTTTGAAGATATTCTACTATATTGAGTGCTTTTCTTAAACTTTCTTTATCTTTTGCGATCCCAAGATCATATTCTATTTTATATAATCGGGCATATTGTTCTATCAGGTCGTTATCGGCAATCTTTTCCGAAAGCACCTTAACCTCGTCTGTTTCTTTGACCTCAAAGTTTTTATTAAAAAAGAGAAAACAATCGCTCAATACTGATTTTTTCTCATCAATACTTTGGCTATCATTCCCTTTTTTTTCGAGCAATACCTGCAATTTTTTGAAGAATTCTTCAATCAGACGTTGCAGAAAATCTTTTTTACGTTGTTGTAACATGTTTTTTCCGGTCTATTAAATAACAAATAATTCCGCCTAATGTATAGGCAAAAATATCGCCCCAGCTGAATGATGAACCAATAACAGTACGCATAATAACATTATCCTGTAGATTCAAAATTTCGACTAAACGAAGATATTGTCCAAGTTCTACCATATAGGCAAAAAGAACTGTAGCAATGGCTAAATACAGTAGTTTTATCTGAAAAAATGATTTTACACAATAATACATCAGCATTACTACCAAAACATCACCTCCATAAGGGCGAATAATACTGTCATTTATAAATAATGCAATAATAATTTCTACTATAAATATCAGGAAGAAAATGCCAAAGGCTTTTGCGTTGAATCTGAATTTGAGCAACATATTTTATTTTCTATATTTTTCATCAACTTCTTCCTCCATCATATTCAGATATGACTTATAACGGCTTTCGCTGATATAATGTTTTTCTACAGCCTCGCGTACTGCACAGTCAGGTTCGTTGATATGTATACAATTATTGAAACGGCAATCTTTCGAAAATTGGAATATATCAAGGAAATAGTGAAAAATTTCTTCTTTTTCCATATTCACCGTTCCAAAGCCTTTTATGCCGGGTGTATCAATGATAAATCCTCCCTGAGGAAGTTCTATCATTTCGGAAAATGTAGTTGTATGCATTCCTTTTCCATGATATCCGGATATCGCTCCTGTTTTAAGGCTTACATCGGGGATAAGAGCATTTATCAATGTTGATTTACCTACACCTGAATGACCTGAAAACAGAGTAATCTTTCCTTTTATTTTTTCTTGCAATACATCTAAGCCTGTATTATTTAAGGCTGAGATCTTTATACTCGGGTAGCCGATATGCTCGTACATAGCAATCAACGCATCCATATACTCCATCTCGTCTTCGTCGTATATATCTGTCTTATTAAAGACCAGATTTACAGGTACACGATAAGCCTCAGCCGAAGCTAAAAAACGATCAATAAATACTGTGGATGTAACCGGATGATCGATAGTAACAATCAGAAAGCAAAGATCCAGATTTGCAGCAATGATATGTGATTGTTTTGATAGGTTCGAAGATTTCCTTATGATGTAATTTTTACGGTCTTCTATTTCGGAAATAAGGGCTGTACCTTCATTGTTTTCTACAATAATAACCCTATCGCCTACCGAAATAGGATTGGTACTACGGATACCTTTCAGTCGGAAATTCCCTTTTATTTTGCACTCAATATCCAGTCCATCATCAGTACGGACTAAATACCAGCTTCCTGTATTTTTTATAACCAGGCCATGTTTCATAAACTTTAATGTGCTAATATATTAATGTGCCAATATGCCAATTGCTTTAGTTTAATAAAATTGGCATATTGGCATATTAACCAATCAGCATATTGTTTTATACTGTCAATATTTCTTTTTCTTTCAATGCGAAAACTTCATCAATCTTCTTGATATATTTATCGTGAAGTTTTTGCATTCCATTTTCGGCATCTTTAGCTACATCTTCTGCAACTCCGTCTTTAACCGATTTTTTGATTGCATCTATTGCATCGCGACGAGCATTACGTACACTTACTTTGGCTTCCTCGGCTTCTTGTTTAGCTTGTTTTACCAATTGTTTACGGCGCTCTTCTGTCAACGGTGGAATAGTAAGACGTATAATTTCTCCATTATTATCGGGAGTGATACCAACGTCTGAATTCAAGATCGCTTTTTCTACTTCTTTCAACATTTGCTTTTCCCATGGCTGAACAATAATTGTTCTGGCATCAGGCGTATTGATAGCAGCGACACCACTCAGTGCTGTCAGCGTTCCATAATAATCAAGTTTTATCCCGTCAAGAATGCGAGGATTGGCCTTTCCTGCACGGATATGTGCTAATGACTCATCCAAAAACTCGACTGAGGATTGCATTTTTGTCTCTGCCCTTTGTTCTATTTGCTTTAAATCTGTTGCCATTGTTATTTAGTTATGAATTATCAGTTATAAATTATGAATTGAATTATGAGTTATGAATTATGAGTTGAGTCCTTTTGTCAGCCCGTAATTCATAACTTATAATTCCTATTTTACGCATGTACATAAGTACCTATATTCTCGCCTTTCATCAATTTTTCCAAATTACCATATGTGTCCATATCGAAAACTACTATAGGCAAATTATTTTCTTTGCACATAATAGTTGCTGTCATGTCCATCACTTTCAGTCCGCGCTGATATACTTCATCATACGAAATTGATTCGAATTTGGTAGCAGTAGGGTCTTTTTCGGGATCGGCTGTGTAAATACCATCTACACGTGTACCTTTGAGCATTGCATCTGCTTCTATTTCGATACCCCGCAAAGAAGAACCTGTGTCTGTAGTAAAGAAAGGATTTCCTGTTCCACAAGAAAGAATTACGACTTCCCCCTTTTCCATTGACTCAATGGCTTTCCACTTGCTATAAATCTCCCCGATAGGTTCCATACGAATAGCTGTAAGCACTCTAGCTTTCTGCCCCAATGCTTCTAAAGCCGAACTAAGAGCAAGACTATTGATCACTGTTGCAAGCATCCCCATCTGATCTCCTTTTACTCGATCATATCCTTTAGATGCACCACTTAGCCCACGAAAAATATTTCCGCCACCGATAACAATGCTTATCTGTACTCCCATATCAGCTACTGCCTTTATTTGAGTAGCATATTCGTTTAAACGGTTTACATCAATACCATATTGCTGGTCGCCCATTAGCGACTCTCCACTCAGTTTCAGAAGTATTCTTTCGTATTTTACCATATCTCAATTCAGTACTAAGAGCTTATTTTAAGTTTATTCTTACAAAACTAATATATTTTATGCAATAAAATAAATGGGGATTCAAAAAACTCAGATAAATACACCTTATTATATAGAGGTAATGACATTTTGATAATTTTATCTATATATTATTAATGTGAATCGGTGGTTGAAATATATGTTCTTTAAATTATACTGCGCGCAATCACAGATTACTTGCCTTACTTTTGGCCAAATTCCCAAAAGTAAGCAAAAACTCTTTTGCGCCACGCCTCGCTGTACGACCCACCATCATCTTGTCGGCTGAATGAAGTGAAGCTAGAACCAATCTTTTTGATATTTAAGAAGGTTTCTAAAACAGCATCCCCACTTCATTCTACGCCACCTTCGATGGGTGGGACCCCGTACGCTCACCTAACGGCGCTGGAGCAAAACCCTGACAAGGGAGAGGATAATCCGGTTCTTGTCGTGTGTCAGCTTCCTTTTGGGCAATGCCAAAAGGAAGGGCAAGCCGGGAGGGCGCGGCAATTATGAGCTAAAAGATTAAAATTATAGCTAAGGGCGTTGTTATGCATAAATTAAAAGAACATATATTTCAATTACTGATTGACGTCATTAATCTTTATGAGTACACAAGTTTACTAACTACAAAAGAGAAAAAAGTTACAATAAAAAAGTATGCAAAAAGTGTCACTTTTGTCACTTTTAAATAAAAGAGCAGTTGATTATGAAGAATATATCTATTTTAGATAACAATAATATTATGTCACTTTTTGCTGACTCCTTTTTATAGGTATACTTGTTATACTAGATAAAAATATAGCATTGTTTTACTGAAGGGAGAATGCAAAAGTATTACCTTTGCCTCTCTTCAACCTTTTTATTATAATATCACAAAGGCGGAATGTTATGAAAAATTTGAGATTTATACTTTTTCTTATAATACCAATAGTTATGAATAGCTGTAAAAGCAAGGAACCAATTGTTGTAATACAAACCAATTATGGCAATATTAAAGTTAAGTTATACAATGAAACTCCTATACATAGGGACAATTTTATAAAGTTAGCCGAAAGTGGCTTTTATAAAGACCTGATATTTCATCGTGTTATCAAAGACTTTATGGTACAAGGCGGAGACCCTGATTTTTTATCGGCACAGGAGACTGGTCCTACAGAAGCAAAGAAGCTTAAAGATACAATTCCTGCCGAAATTAAATTTCCACTATACTTTCATAAACGAGGTGCGCTAGCTGCTGCCCGCTGGGGTGATGCTGAAAATCCAACAAAGGCATCCGATGCATCACAGTTTTATATTGTAACTGGCGAATTGCGCTTTGATGAAAAACTTAACGAAATAGAAAAGCAACGCTTCGAACGTCTTAAACAAAGTATCTATAATAAATTGCAGTCTGCAAATATGGATACAATAAAAGCTTTATACAAAGAAGGTAAACGCTCGGAAATTACGGTGCTACGTGAACAATGGAAAGCTCTGGCAGATAAAGAAGCAGAAGAGAGAAAACCTGAAACTTTATATACCAAAGAACAACGCGAAATATACAATACAAGAGGTGGTACACCACACCTTGATGGGGAATATACTGTATTTGGGGAGGTAATCGAGGGTATGGATGTTGTGGATAAGATACAAAATGCTCAGACAAATTCAAAAGACCGCCCGTTAAAAAATATAGTTATGAATGTTGTTGTATTAGAAAAGTAACAAAGTATCTAAATCAGCAGAGATGAAGGATAGTAACGAATTCCTATACCATAATAATATAGAGATCGAAAACGTAGGTGATGGCGTCACTCGTCAAATAATGGGATACAATAATGATATGATGCTTGTAAAAGTTGAATTCCAGACAAATAGCATTGGTGATATCCATAGCCACCCTCATACTCAATCATCATATGTTGTAAGTGGTAGGTTTGAGGTGAATATTGATGGAAACAAGCAAATACTTTCAGCCGGAGACGGTTTTTTTGTAGCACCTGATAAGCCTCATGGAGTTGTTTGTATAGAAGCAGGCATACTAATTGATGCTTTCTCGCCAACGAGAAAAGACTTTTTAAAAGATTAAAAGAATGGTAAAGATAAAAGATAAGAGTTGGAAGGTTTTAAAGAGTGAGTATCTGGCTAATAAGCCTTGGTTTACAGTAAGAAAAGAACACATACAGCTTCCTACAGGCAAGGAGATTCCGGATTATTATCTATATGAATATCCTAATTGGGTGAATATTATTGCGATAACCAAAGATAAGGAGTTTGTATTGGTAAGCCAATATCGTCATGGAATAGGATATACAGCTTTAGAGCTTTGTGCAGGGGTTTGTGAGGATGGAGAATCAGCATTAATCTCTGCTCAACGAGAACTTTTAGAAGAAACAGGTTATGGCAATGGCAATTGGGAAAAATATATGGAGATTTCGGTTAATCCGGGAACTCATACTAATATGACTTTTTGTTACCTTGCTACGGATGTAGAAAAAATAGCAGAACAACATCTCGATACAACTGAAGATATTGACGTACATCTACTTAGCCTAGAAGAGCTAATTGAAGTATTACAGAAAGATGAAATAAAGCAAGCTGTACAAGCTGCGCCTTTATGGAAATATATTGCTGAGAATCATCTGATTTAGATATCAGAATTCCAGTTCGTCTTTATAGTTACGCGAGTTGGGGTGAGGTACACCAAACACCTTAGTTGATACACTTTCTATTTCGACTTTCCATATAAGGACATTATTTACTGCGGGATTAGAATAGGAAAAAGTACGGTCTGTATATTGCTTCATTATTATATGGAGTGCTTCGACTTTCTTATCGAAGTTATCTTCAAAGACTACTCGTCCCCGACAGATAGCACTTGCCCCTTTCATTCTGTAGCTACAAGCAACATCTTCGTTCTGAGAAGTCAATATGGGTTCTGTACAGAAAGTTATGCACACATCAGGATTTATCTTTAAAGAATCTATGCTGCTACCTTCCTGAGCAGAATGGAGATAGATAATATCATCTTTGTAACCGAAATTCATAGGGATGGCATAGGGCATACCATTCTTATCTATCATAGCTACATAGCAAACTTTATTTTTGGTAATGATACTATCGATGAGGGTTCGTTCCTCTATGGTAACTGTCATCATAAGATGTTAACTTAGAGTCTAAGAAGATTCAATTGCGTTTGGAATATAACCAAGCAGAACTATATTTTGGATATTCTTTTCTAAAAGCATCCAAGAAAGATTCGGCTTCTATTTTGTCAGAAAAAGAAGATACATATATCCTGTAGCGGTCTGCAGATCTTATCATTTCAGCATCCGGAAAGATAGTCTGAGTTTTCTTTAGCAGCCTATTTGCTGCGACCTCGGTTTCTTCTCCAGCTACTATTATGTAATAAGTTCGGTGAGATATATTTGTATTCGTGATATCAACTTTTATTGTCAATTCTTTCTCTACATCTGTCTTTGCCGGCTCTGTAAATGAAACAGTCTTTATAGAAGATAAAAAGCCTGCGGTTTGCTTTATATTGCTATTATCTGTAATATTATATGAAGGTGTAATAAAGAGGAATAATGCTACAGCAGCGGCGGCAACTCCACCTAAAGTATATTTTAATGAGAATACCCCTTTATTTGAAGTTAATAGCTCAATCTCATTCAGCTGCTTTAAGGATACTGAATTTAAGCCAAATAAAGAAGGGCATATTAACGAACTATTAGATATGAATACAACATTTCCATAATCATCCGAACGCAATACTCCAATATTTCCGCAAATTACTGACTTACCTGACTTTATTTCCGCAAATAGTTTTTGGGTAAACTCTTTTATTTTGGCACATGCAGCATTGTATGACAGATTTTCATCTTTTATTAAATAAGAGGCTAATATACCATCGTTGTGTTTTAACTCAGGGTTAAAAACAATATTATAAACCGGGATGTTTATCTTTTGATCAATTGTATGATTCACAGGCTCTATATTTACTATAAAGCCGCCAAAATCTGGAATAATCACACAATTGTGGATAGGTAGTAAGAATTCTATATATTTAAATATTGATGTATTCATAGTACAAAGATAAGCATATATCAGAGATTTCTTATCCCAATGAAAGTTTTTTCGATATGATTTTTATTAAAATGTATGCAGAATACTCATTTTTATCCTATATTTAACAAATCAAAATATTAACACAAATATTAGATTTCAAGGAAACGAACATGAATAATAAAGATATAATAATAAGCCACATCCAAGATTCTATAGATGTAAAATCCAAGATATTAACTAATAAAGTTTTATTAGATGAAATTCAGAATGCAGCAAACATAGTAACTGATGCATATAGAAACGGCTTCAAGACCTTGATTGCTGGCAATGGAGGAAGCGCAGCAGATGCTCAGCATATAGCAGGCGAATTTGTCAGTCGATTTTATTTTGACCGTCCCGGCATCCCATCTATTGCACTCACAACAGACACATCAATATTAACTGCCATAGGCAATGATTATGGATTTAATCAGCTATTCAGGCGGCAAGTACAAGCTCAGGGAGCTCCCGGGGATATATTTATAGGCTTTACTACTTCTGGAAACTCCGAAAACATAGTTAATGCACTTCACGGATGCAAAGAAAAAGGTATTAAATCTATAATTCTCACTGGGGAGAATGGGGGGAAAGTAGCTAATTTGTGTGATATATGTATAAAGATTCCATCAAAAGAAACACCGAGAATACAAGAATCTCACATTCTGATAGGACATATAATTTGCTGTATTGTAGAAGAAGAGTTATTTGGAGATTTAAACAAGTAATTGTCAATAACAAAATATATTGAAGATGCTTGTTTTCAGTTAAAAAATAGCTACATTTGTAGCGCAAAAATTATGTGTATAGTATCTTTTCAAAAAGATCATGTTAAGATTTTGAATACAAACTAATTATAATTTAAGATAAAATAAATCTTTTTCTTACTTGTTAGAAAAGAATTTAGTCACACATACATAAAAAAACTAAGAAAAATAATGAAGTCTTTGCTAAAAAGGGTATACTTAATATTATTTATACCTATTATTTTAGGTTCTTGCACAGCTTATAAAAAAATATCCTATCTAAAGGATGCTGAAACAATCTCTTCTGAAGCTTTTGCTAAAGCTGCAAAAAATTATGAGGCTGTTATCATGCCCAAAGATGTGTTAAGCATAACAGTTAATTCTCCTGCAAATGAAGCTGTAGCTCGAGATTTCAATCTTCCCCTTATACCTAATGAAGCTAATGACATTCCTCAGACTAGGGTAAGCAATGTAAGCTCTTACTCAGGAGGACTTCAAAACTATATTGTTGATAATAATGGGAAGATAAATTTTCCAGTTCTAGGAGAGGTCGAGATAGGGGGACTAACAAAACAACAAGCAGAAGAAAAACTCTTTTCCTTAATTTATCCTCGATATTTAACTGAAAAGCCTATCGTCAACATACGCTTTCTAAATTTTAAGGTTGCAGTTTTAGGCGAAGTTGCAAAACCTGGTGTTTATACTTCTAATAATGAACAAATGACGCTCTTTGATGCTCTAGCATTAAGCGGTGACCTTACAATATATGGAAATAGGAAAAATGTTACGCTTGTACGCGAAAGTGCTGCTGGAGAAAGAAGTGTTCGCATTATAGATTTACAAGACAAAAATATTTTATTAGACAATGATATCTATTATTTGCAGCAGAATGACAAGATATATGTTCAACCTAATAAAGCTAAAGGAAATAACTCTTCATTTGGCACACTAGAATCACTTGCTCTGTCTGGTTTATCAATACTAATTTCAGTAATTTCAATCATTACACGCTAACTATCGAATATGAATAAGTTTTCAACAGAAACGGACACAATAAAGGAAGAAGAGATTGATTTAAGAGCTATAGTATTTAAATATCTCCGTCATTGGAAGTGGTTTATAATATCGGCTATTGTATTTCTAATATTAGGGATATTTGTGTATATGAAGATGGATCGCAAATATGATGTTACCACATCAGTCTTATTAAAAGAAGATAAGGGTGGGGCAGCCGGACAAAAAGGTAGTCCCCTTGGTGGATTAGAAGAGCTAGGTTTATTAAGTACTACAAATAATATTGACAATGAAATTGCAGTATTTTCATCTCCTAATTTGATGAAACAGATTGTAATGAAATTAGATATCTACATAACTTATTATGAAAATGGTCTATTCCGAGATACAGAAGTATATAAAAATTGCCCATTTAGTGTAAAATTAGAAGATATTAAACCGGAAGATTTAAAAGGAGAAATCAAGCTTAAAATAAAAAAGGTAAATGATGACGAATTAAAAGTTGAAGGTATCTATACAATAAAGAAAAATGAAATTTCCTTTTCTCAAACTTTAAATAGCTTACCGGAAAACATTAATCTACCAAATAATCTAGGACGCCTCCAAATTCAAAAAAGAACCGATATTGAATTGGAAGAAGAATCAGATGAATACATAGTGTATATAGATAACCCCCAACGTGTTGCTTATAATCTTGTAGAAAATATTCAAGTTAGTTCTACTACTAAAAGTTCTTCTGTTCTAGCGATAAATCTAAATGTACTGAATGTATCTAAAGGTATTGATATTTTAACGGAAATGGTAAAAATATACAATGCCAACAACGTGCAAGAGAATAATGAAATGGCCCTTAATACATCCAATTTTGTTAATGAAAGATTGGATTCTATGGAAATTGAATTACGTAAAATAGAAAATGAGGTTGTCAATTTCAAAAAAGATCAGGGTATTACAGATTTAAGCACAGAAGCTAAAATATATGTAGAGCAAACAGCTCAATTAGAGGAAAGGCGAACTGATGTAAACACACAAATTCAAGTAGTTGAACTTGTTGAAAATTTTATACATAACCCTCAAAATAATGATAAGTTTATACCTAATCTTGGCATAACTGATCCAGGATTAGCAAAAGTCATTTCAGAGTATAATGAACTATTACTCGCTTATCAAAAATTAGAAAAGAGTACCACACAAGATAGTCCTTCTCGAATTAAAACTTTATCTGATTTAACTAATACTAAGTCTGGAATACAAGGAGCTGTAAATAATGTAAAAAAATCGCTTTCTATATCTAGAAGAGAATTTGATAAACAAGCTTCACAAATGTCATCTCGTATTAACTCTTTGCCATCTCAGGAGCGAGGCCTTTTAGAAATAAATAGACAACAGCAGGTAAAACAAGCTCTCTTCATCTATTTGATGCAAGTCGGATTAGAAACGAGTATAACAATGGCTTCTACATCTGATAAAGCAAAAGTAATTATAGATCCTATTATTCCAGAATATCCAGTTTCACCTAAAAGGAATATTATATTATTGGCTTCATTATTAATTGGTCTAATTGTACCAATAGCAATTATCTATATTAAAGACTTGTTACAATTGAATATAACCAGTAGAGAAGAATTAGAAAGCCTGTCTAATGTTACAGTCATTGGTGAGATAATGAAAAAAGAAGAAGAGGATATTGTTGTTGTTGGAAGAAACAAAACTACTCCAATAGTTGAACTCTTTAGAACTTTACGGAACAATATTCAGTTTATACTAGATGATCCTTCTAAAAAAGTTATATTGGTGACATCAACAGTCCCAGGTGAAGGTAAAACGTTTGTAAGTATTAACACTGCCGCTTCATTTGCTTTATCAGATAAAAAGATTCTATTATTAGGTATGGATGTCAGAAACCCTAAACTTGCTGCTGATATGGGCTTTAAAAAAGGAGCAGGATTAACCTCATATCTATCTGGATCTGAACCAGAATGGAAACCAATGTTGACTAAGGTAAAAGAATTTCCAAATATGGATATCCTTCAAGCTGGAGCAATACCTCCGAATCCAAATGAGCTATTAATGAAACCTGCATTAAAACAATTATTGATTGAAGCTAGAGAATCATACGATATTATAATTATAGACTCTGCTCCAATTGGTGTAGTTTCTGATACATTTTTGTTAAGTTCATTAGCTGATGCTACAGTTTATGTAACAAGAGAGAATGTTACTCCTAAAAATGCGGTCACATTTATCAATGAGGTGCATGCTGACAATAAACTTCCTAACATGTATCTTGTTATAAATGGTGTAGAATTATCTAAAAATAAGGGTAGATATGGAAGGTATGGATATGGGTATACTTATGGATATGGAGAAAGAAAATAATAAATATTAGAATAAAATAAATATATGCAAAAAGTTTTAGTTACTGGAGCGGATGGTTTTATAGGTTCTCATTTAACAGAGATGTTACTTCTTGAAGGTTATAATGTTACTGCATTATCATATTATAATTCTTTTAATGATTGGGGATGGATAAATGATATTAATCATCCTAACCTGACAGTTATTAGTGGTGATGTCAGAGATCCTCATTTTTGTAAATACATAACAAGAGATATTGACATAATATTTCATCTGGCTGCACTTATTGCGATACCCTATTCTTATATTGCCCCAGACAGTTATGTTGACACTAATATAAAAGGTACACTGAATATTTGCCAAGCGGCAAAAGAAAATAATGTAAAGCGAATATTAGTCACCTCTACATCAGAGGTTTATGGCACAGCCCAATATGTTCCTATTGACGAAAAACACCCAAAGCAACCTCAATCACCTTATTCAGCAACTAAAATTGGTGCAGATGCTATGGCGATGAGCTTTTATAATGCATTTGAATTACCAGTAATAATCGTTAGACCTTTTAATACATATGGACCACGTCAGTCTGCAAGGGCTATTATACCAACAATTATATCACAAATTGCTAATGGTATAAAAGAGATAAAATTAGGGGATCTTTCTCCGACTCGAGATTTCAATTATGTAAAAGATACATGTCGTGGCTTTATTGAATTATCAAAATGTGATGAGGCTATTGGCCAAGAAGTAAATATTGCTAGTAATTATGAGATTTCTATGCGTGACACGTTGGAACTGATCGCAAAAATCATGAAAGCTGATGTAAAATTTATTGAAGATACTCAACGTTTGAGACCTAAAAACTCGGAAGTATTTAGATTGTGGGGGGATAATTCGAAGATAAAAAGCTTAACCGGTTTTTCTCCGATTTATGATATTGAAGCAGGCTTAAAAGAAACTATTGAATGGTTTACCAAACCTGAAAATTTGAAAAAATATAAAGCATATATATATAATGTATGATAGTTTTGTAAAATTTGTAAGGGATATTTATAATACAAAAGAATTTATTCCTTTACATGCACCCTATTTCCACGGGAACGAAAAAAAATATCTTGAAGAATGCATTGATACAACATTTGTATCAAGTGTAGGTAAATTTGTCGACCGATTTGAAGACATGATGCAATGCTATACAGGTGCAAAAAAAGCTGTTGTATGTGTGAATGGAACTAATGCATTACATTTAGCATTAAAACTTGTGGGAGTAGAGAGAGGTGATGAAGTATTAACTCAAGCACTTACCTTTATTGCAACAGCAAATGCAATTAGTTATGCTGAAGCCCACCCTGTATTTATTGATGTAGATGAAGAAACAATGGGGCTTTCACCTCTGAAACTGAAAGATTGGCTTATTAACAATGCAGAAGTTCGAGCAGGAGAATGTTATAACATAAAAACAGGGCGTAGAATTAAAGCATGTATACCAATGCATACTTTTGGACATCCTGTTGTCATTGATGAATTGCTAGACATCTGTGAAAAATTTGGTATAGAATTAGTAGAAGATGCAGCTGAGAGCTTAGGAAGTTTCTATAAAGGTAAGCATACTGGAACATTTGGGAAAGTAGGTATATTAAGTTTCAATGGTAACAAGACTATTACCACAGGCGGCGGAGGTATGTTATTATTTCAAGATGAAACCTTAGGTAAGTATGCAAAACATCTCACAACCCAAGCAAAAGTTCCTCATAGATGGGAATTTGTACATGACAATATAGGCTATAATTATCGAATGCCAAATATCAATGCTGCTTTAGGTTGCGCACAGATGGAAAGTTTAGACCTTATATTAAAAAATAAGAGAGAAACGGCGAAAATATATAAAGAGTATTTTAATGCGTCTGATATAAATTTCTTTAATGAGCCTAAAGATTCTCAATCTAATTATTGGTTAAATGCTGTTGTCCTCAAAGACAAAAGCGCCAGAGATACATTTCTTGAATTCACGAATGATAATGGGATTATGACTCGTCCTATATGGACATTGATGAATAAATTAGAGATGTTTAAGGACTGTCAAACCGATGATTTAACAAACACTATTTGGTTTGAAGAACGCGTGGTAAATATTCCTAGTAGTGTTAGATAATGAATAATTTAATTCTAGTTGGAGGTGGAGGCCATTGCAAATCAGTAATTGATGCCGCTGAAAGTGCAGGATTTAAGATTATTGCTATATTAGATAAAGAAAAAAATATAGGAAAAAAAATACTTGATTATACTATAACTGGAACTGACGATGATATACCTAATTATATAAATAAAGGTAATTTTATCGTGACAGTTGGACAAATAAAAAACTCTCTGTTAAGAATGAATTTATATGACAAGATTCTCAACTTTGGAGGGAAATTAGCTACAATAATTGCATCAACAGCTTATGTATCGAAATATGCTAAAATAGATGAGGGAACAGTCGTTTTACATCATGCATTAGTAAATGCAGAGGCAAATGTTGGTAAAGGATGTATTATAAATAGCTTTACAAATATTGAACACGAATCTATAATTGGAGATTATTCTCATATATCTACTGGAGTTATGATAAATGGTGGATGCGAAATTGGTCATTCAGTTTTTATTGGTAGTAATTCTACTCTTTTTCAGGGTATATCTGTTGTTTCTAACAGCACTATCGGAGCAGGAAGTCTTGTAAATAAAGATATATTAGAAGAAGGAACATATATAGGAAATCCAATTCTAAGAATAAAATGAAATGAAGAAAACAATTATTATAGCGGAAGCTGGTGTCAATCATAATGGTTCTTTATCTTTGGCCAAAGAGCTAATAGATGCAGCAGTCGAAGCGGGTGTGGATTACATAAAATTTCAAACATTTAATGCTAAGAAATTAGCCTCCAAAACTGCTAAAACCGCAGAATATCAAAATAGAAATACAAGCGGTCAGGAAGATTCTCAGCTATCAATGTTAGAAAAGCTTGAACTAAGCATAGAAGATCATTATGAATTAATTAATTATTGCGAACATAAAGGGATACGTTTTTTTTCAACAGCATTTGACCTTGATAGTTTACATTTCTTAGCAAGTTTACATCTTGGCTTATGGAAAGTACCTTCCGGCGAGATAACTAACTATCCTTATTTAAGAGAAATAGCTAAAACTAAAGAACCGGTTATTCTTTCTACTGGCATGTCTGATATTAATGATATCAAAAATGCCATTGATGCCTTAGTTTCAAATGGAACTCCACAAAGTGATATTACAGTTTTACATTGTAATACAGAATATCCAACACCAATGCAAGATGTAAATCTTAGGGCGATGAACTATATAAAAAAGGAATTTGGCATATCTATAGGATATTCAGATCATACTCTTGGAATAGAAGTTCCTATTGCGGCTGTCGCTTTAGGTGCTACTATCATAGAAAAGCATTTCACCCTCAATAGAAACATGGAGGGGCCAGATCATCAGGCTTCATTGGAGCCACAAGAATTGAAACAAATGGTAATGGCAATTCGAAATATCGAGAAGGCTTTAGGTTCTGAAGAAAAAAAGGTTTCAGAATCTGAATTGAAAAATATTGTTGTAGCCCGAAAAAGTATTGTTGCGTCCCAAAATATAAAAAAAGGAGAAATGTTTACAGAAGATAATCTTACTGTAAAAAGGCCTGGGACTGGTATTTCTCCAATGAAATGGAATAGCATATTAGGTAATTATGCATCCAGAGACTTTACTGAAGACGAACTCATAGAATTGGAATAATGAGAAAAATATGTGTTGTTACTGGAACAAGGGCTGAATTCGGCATATTAAGCCATTTGATGCATCTGATTGATAATAATAGCAGCATGCTGCTACAGATTATTGCAACTAATATGCATTTATCTCCTGAATTTGGACTAACATATAAAGAAATAGAAAAAGAAGGATTTAATATTGACAAAAAAGTTCAAATGCTACTTTCCTCAGACGCAGTAAATGCAACAGTCAAATCTATTGGATTAGCATTGATAGGTATGGCAGATGCCATAGAGGAACTCCGTCCCGATCTTATTCTCCTCTTAGGAGATAGATATGAAATGCTTTCTGCTGCAACTGCTGCATTACTGTACAAGATACCTGTCGCCCATTTACATGGTGGAGAAATAACAGAAGGTGCCTATGATGATGCAATTAGGCATGCAATAACCAAGATGAGTCATCTTCATTTTACTTCCACTGAAGAATACAGCAAGAGAGTAATTCAGATGGGAGAGTCTCCAGAAAGGGTATTTAATGTTGGTGCATTAGGTGTTGAAAATGTTTTGAATACTTCATTAATGACAAAAGAGGAGCTTGAAAAAAGTATTAACTTCTGCATTGGAGATAAGTCACTTTTAGTTACATATCATCCAGTAACTTTAGAAAACAGTACAGCAGAAGCACAGTTTCAAAATTTATTGCATATTTTGGACGAACTATCTGATTACAAAATCATATTCACATACCCCAACTCTGATACAGATGGACGGATCATAGTGGATTTGATTAAAAAATTTGTGCAGGATAATTCAAATAGGGCAATTTCTTTCTCTTCCTTAGGAAAGATAAGATATTTATCTACTTTACAATATGTGAAAGCTGTGATAGGAAATTCTTCAAGTGGCTTAATTGAAATTCCAAGTATGGGAATCCCAACCCTAAATATTGGGAATAGACAAAAAGGAAGAATTTGTGCTCCAAGCGTTGTTAATTGTGATACAACATTAGATGGAATAAGGGAAGGGATAAAAGAAGTATTATCAAAGGAAATGAAAAATATTGCTCAGAAAAAGATAAATCCCTATCAGGGAAAAGATACATCTTCTAATATTTTAAAAATACTTGAGGAATATCCATTAGAAAATATTACATTAAAATCATTTTACAATTTGTAAGGATGGGGGACTTTCAAAAATACATTATATCCAATAAAGCTACCATTAAAGAAGCTTTAATTGCACTAAACAATATATCTGGTGAAGCTCTTACTCTATTCATTATCAACAACAATAATGAAATGGTGGGGACATTAACAGATGGAGATATACGGCGAAAATTAATAAACAATTGTTCTTTAGATGATCAAGTCTCAGAAGCAATGAATACTAATTATCATTATTTAAAGGAAAAAGAAATAGATATTTTTAAAATAAAAGAATTTAAGCAAAAGGGCATTAACTTACTTCCTCTTCTAAATGAAAAGAATGAAATTATTAACATTTACAATCTAAAATCGAAGAAGAGTATTTTGCCAATTGATGCTATTGTTATGGCCGGAGGAAAAGGTGAAAGATTACGACCTTTAACAGAAAAGACACCTAAACCGTTATTGAAAATTGGAGACAAAGCTATTATTGATTATAATATTGAACGCCTATTATCGTATGGATTAGAGAATATATCTGTTACAGTCAATTATTTAAAAGAACAGATAGAATCGCATTTCTGTGAACCAAAAGGCGAAATAAAAATTAAATGTGTTAGAGAACCTAATTTTTTGGGAACTATGGGGTCAGTTAAATTTGTAAAATCAATATACAATGATACTGTACTTGTTATGAATTCTGATCTTTTTACAAATGTTGATTATGAGGACTTTTATCTACATTTCAGGAGTCATAATGCTGATATGTCTGTAGCATCAATTCCCTACTCTCACTATATACCTTATGGAATATTTGATATAGATGGAAGGGAGATCAAAGGCGTAAAAGAAAAACCAACATATAATTATTATGCGAATGGAGGTATTTATCTTATAAAAAAAGAACTATTAGACCTTATCCCTCTTGGACATTTTTTTGATGCAACAGATTTTTTGGATTTGTTAATAACAAAAGGATTTAAGGTTATCCGATATCCTTTAACCGGTTACTGGATTGATATAGGTAAACATGAAGATTATAAAAAGGCTCAAGAATTAATAAAACATATTTATGCAAAATAAGACTTTATTTATTATTCCGGCAAGAGGTGGTTCTAAAGGCATTCCATATAAAAATATTAAAGATTTTCATGGAAAACCTTTAATATATTATTCTATTGATTTAGCTCGCGAATTAGTTAATGATGAACATATTTGTATATCTACGGAAGATGCACAAATTATCAAAAAAGTTCAGGACTATAGTCTTAATGTTCCTTTTGTTCGCCCAGAGGAATTGGCTACAGATACCTCTTCAACAAATGACGTTTTGTTACATGCTATAAATCATTATGAAAGTAAGAATATCTTTTATGATAAGATAGTTCTGTTACAACCGACTTCTCCTTTAAGAAAAAAAGAACATATTTTGGGAGCCAATAGTCTCTATTCGGATACTATTGATATGGTAGTCTCTGTTAAAATATCAAATGCTGGCAGTGTTTTATGTCAAGAGAACGATAACGGATTTATAGAATCATTGTTTAACAAAAAAGGTAAAAGGAGACAGGATATAAAAGACTTATATGAATATAATGGAGCAATTTATATAATAAATGTAAAATCATTAAAAAGTAAAGGTTTATCGAATTTTAGTAATAATATCAAGTTCATTATGCCTGAGATCAATTCTATTGATATTGATACAATGTATGACTGGTTGTTGGCTGAACTTCTTTTTAAGTATTCTGAACCAGACTATTATAATACAGATAAATAATGATTGGCTGTTAAGATGTTCCTTGATATGTATTTTTAACCAAATTCTTCACGTATAAATAAATTATATTAACAATTATAAAATTTATATATAGTATAAAATCATAATATGCATGAAGTCCTGATAACTGAATGCACTCTATATCTCCATGTTATTTAGATATCAGTAGTTATCAATTTAATATATCTAGGTATTAACAGTTATCTAATTTTTGCTTATATTAAAAGAATATATTAGATTCTATAACTTATCTATATCTTTACAAAAACGCTTAAAAATCAGATATCACGTAATAGAGAACATATAAAAATAATAGAGAAAGACTTTTAAAGATAGAATGAAGATATCTACACATATAATAAATCCCAAGAACATATTTTTTAAAATAAAAAACAACCATAATTTTAAAAATGGAATATTATTTACTCTTTTTTCATTCTTAAATAATGGTATTAATTTTTTATTATTAATCATTTTAGCTAGCTATCTTGCTCCTGAAGGATATGGAAAATTAAATCTTTTCACAACCTCCATTACTATCTTTACCGTATTAATTCCATTGGGAACATCTGGATTTGTTAGTATATGTTTTTTTAATAAGACAATAGATGAGTTAAAGTCTGTCATAAATATAATATCAACAATATCGTTTCTAATACTCATTCTTCTCTCTTTAATCCTTTTTTTAGGAAGAGATTTTTTCTTTGAGATATTTAGTTTTTCTTTCGATTATCAGTTTTTAGCTCTTCTTATTTGTTTCTTTCAGGTATTCAATTTATTAAATTTAGAGTTATGGAGACTTGAAGAGAAACCTGTGAAATATGGATTTTACAGTTTAGGTATAGCTGTTGCAAACCTTTTGTTATCTATCCTTTTCGTTATATCATTTAAAATGGAGTGGAACGGCAGGGTATATGCTCAATTAATAATAACTTTTCTTTTTTTTATTCTTTCCCTTATATTCTTAATACGTAAAAAATATTTCCTCATAAAAAAAATAAATATTCCTCTTTTAAAAGAAACATTATATTTTGGAATTCCATTAATACCTCATCAAATATCAGGTTGGTTACGACAAGGGATCGATCGTTATATAATTAATTTTTACATAAGTACAGCAACTGTAGGATTATTTAGTTTTGCATTTAATTTTGCAAACATAATTCATATGGTAGGTGCCGCATTTAATGCGTCAAACTCTGTATTTATTTATAAAAATTTAGGTAAAAAAGATGACAAAATAAGAATAAAACTTTTGAAACAGACGCAGTTTATGTGCTTACTATTTGCTATCATCACAATATTTATTATTATAGGCGCATATATACTAATACCTTATATATTTCCAAAATACACATCATCAAGATCATTCCTAGTTCCATTATGTTCAGGAGCTTTTTTTCAATGTGTATATTATCTTTTTGTGAATTATCTCTTTTATTTTAAAAGGACAAAGATATTAATGTATATAACAATAACAGGATCTATAATGCATCTTATCTTATCTTTTTTATTTACCAGATATTCGATAATGTACACTGCTTATATAACTTTATTTAGTAATTTTGTAATTTGTATATTAGTCATTTTATATAGTCAAAAGATATATCCTTTATTTGAGAAGAAAAATTCTAAATGATAGAACAAAAAAAAAACATATATATAAAAAAGAATTTAATAAAAGAAAGTAAGCTTAATTTTTTCATCTTTCTATATTCCTTTCTTTTACTTCTTTCACTACTATTAGATAGGGGTATATCTGATTATGGATATCTTCTGCCTCCAATATTTGCTTCTTTTTCAATTTTTTTGTACTTTTCAAACAAGGCCATTGGTGAATTAGTCGTAATATTTGCTTCTTTTGCTTTAGTTTATATAGTAGCTCCAACAAATTTATTATTTGGAATACTTATTAGTCTAAATGTTTTTCTTGTTTTAAGATTAATAGATATAGCAAAAATGCCTATTCCTTCTCGAATATTATACAATTATTATATCATTTGTATTATATACATATGCTTAAATATAGTTCTATCTTTTTCTTCTTACTTCTATGAAGACACCGAAAGTCACCGCTTTATAGGAGCATTTAAAAGTATAAACAGTACTCAGTCAATTATTCTTTTAATGCTTATTTTTTGCCTTGAATACATAAAATCTCAAAATATATCAATAACTAAAAGGAAAACTTTCATAATATTATTCATTTTCATATATTTATATTTTTTAAATATTTCTAAAACAAGAACAAATTTATTTCTGATACCTTACATTATATATAACATATGTTTATATTTTAATAAGAAACACATCTTTGTTATCCTCATATTATTCATCCTTTATATTACTCTTATAAACACTTTATTAATTGATAAATTATTTGAAACATACAGAATTGGAAGTGATAGCTCCTTAGAAACTAGACAGAATTTATATGATGCTATATTTTATAAACTGAAGCAAAATAATTATATTTTACCATTAGGATTTAATAAGGCAACTGAATATACTCAAGCTATTACAGAAAATAGTAATTTTTCTGCCCACAACGATTTTTTAAGATATTGGTTGGAATGGGGTGGACTTTTTTTTATTTTTATATTATTATTATTTCTACGATTAAAAAGTTTCTTTAAGAAAAATATAAATAATATTTGTATACTATTATTTTTTATATCATGTGGATTACACAATATACTAATTGCTCCGCATGTATTAATTCCCCTTTTTTTTATTCTCTGTTTATATAATAATAAGATTTCTAAACAAGAAAAAAACTTCCAATGAAAACAGTTTTGGTTATAGCTTTCAAATTTAATGATATTATATATAGTTTAAATACAAATGAATATAAGTTATCGGATAAGTCATATCTGGTCATACTATATAATAATATTGATCCTAATTTTTTCCCATACACAGATTGTTTTGATAAAGTCTACAATATAAAATATAAGAAAAAAAGACTATTTACTACTCTAGTACAGATATTCTATAGCATCAATCTCAAAATTGATTATATAATCACATCTAATCCAATCCTAATAATAACTCAATACATTATTAGACAAGTAAAAGCAAAAAAAGTTATTATGATCGAAGACGGATTAATGAACTACCTTCATCATAATCCATCTGAAAGCAAAATAAAAAAAATATTACAACTATTATTTGGAATCAAAGAAAAACAAATATACAATTCAATTCAATGTTCTTATTTATTAGATCCCAATAAAGCGATCTTCTTTTATGGTAAAAAAATTAAATTAGATTTTAAAGAATTTAATAAAACAGATACAATCTCCCACTTAAATTTTATGCAAAACAAATCTTTTTTTGTTGGACAAAACTTATATCACTTAGGATACATGACTAAAAGTGAATATAAATCACTTGTAGAAAAAACAATGAAAGGTTATAACATTGATTTTTATATACCTCATCCACATGGGGATAAAGATGAAAACCTTGATGTTTCAATCTTTGATATATCAAAAGAGCAAACGACTCTTGAAATATGCTCTATCTTTTATAATTTTTCAATTTTTTCAATTAGTTCCTCGGTTCTATTCTCAACGAAAAATATAAATCCAAATATAAAATGCTATATTGTAGAAAATATATATACTGATATATCTCCTATCCTACTTGAAAACTGCAATGGAATTGCGAAAATTAAGGACTAATCTATTTATAAAGTATAAAATATGATTTCAATCCTCATACTTACTAAAAACGAAGAGCAAGATCTTCCTGGTTGTTTAGAATCTGTAAAATGGTCAGATGATATCCATTTGTATGATTCATATAGTGATGACAGAACCATTGATATTGCTCTTAGTTATGGAGCTAAAGTAACACAAAGAAAATTTGATAATTGGTCTGCCCATCAAAATTGGGGATTAGCAAACATCCCATTTAAATATCCATGGGTATTATATATTGACGCAGATGAACGAGTATCAGAAATATTGAAAAATAGATTGTTAGATTTTGATAATAAAAATATGGATTTTGCAGCGTTTGAAATTCAAAGACGAGACCATGCTTGGAATGGTAAGTGGTTAAAACACGCTCAAATATCTCCTTTTTATTTACGTCTTTTCCAACCATCAAAAATGAGATACGAAAGGTTAGTAAATCCAGTTTCTATTCCAGATGGTCCTATATCCAAAATGGAAGGTTATCTTGACCACTATCCATTTAGTAAAGGGGTTAAATTTTGGTTTCAACGCCATTTAGGGTATGCTGATATGGAGGCCTCAATGAGATTGGAAGATATTGGAAAAGGTGTGGATTTCTCTATTAAAAAGGCTCTTTTTAGTAAAGATTTTACTGAAAGACGATATCATCAAAAAGGTCTATTTTATAAGATGCCATTCCGCCCTTTTATAAAATGGCTATATATGATATTTATTCGAAGAGCATTTCTTGATGGAAAAGCAGGCTTTACGTATGCCACATTACAATCAATCTATGAATATTTCATTGTATTAAAGACAAAGGAACTACTACAAAAAAAGTAAATGCGCATTCTAATCTACGGAATAAACTACTCACCTGAACTTACTGGCATCGGCAAATATACAGGAGAAATGGCTACATGGATGGCTAAACAAGGAAATGATGTATCCGTTATCACCGCTATGCCTTATTATCCTGAATGGGAGATACACCCTCAATATAAGAATAAATGGTGGCATAAAGAAGTAATCGATGGTGTAAAAATATACAGATGTCCATTTTATGTACCACAAAAGGTTAATTCTAAGAAACGTATAATACACGAATTTTCTTTTTTATGGAGCAGTTCCTTTAGATGGGTTGCAGCGTTGTTCAGAAAGAAATATGATTTGATAATAACGATTAACCCTCCATTCCATATAGGAATCTTACCTTGTATTTATTCTATTTTTAAAAAAACAACTCTAATTACACATATTCAGGACCTACAAATAGATGCAGCCAAAGATTTAAATATGCTTTCTGAAGGAAAAGCTTTAAATATAATGTTCAAAATAGAAAAGTTTCTCCTTAAGAGAAGTAACTATATCTCCACTCTTACATCTGGAATGCAAAACAGAGTTGAAAAAAAAGAGATATCTTCTGATAAAATTCTTATGTTACCTAATTGGGTAGATATAGATTTCATTAAACCATTATCCAAAAATGAATCTTTAAGAAAGCAATTCGGTCTTAGTGATGATGACATTGTAATATTATATTCAGGCAATATGGGGAAGAAGCAAGGGCTGGAGATACTTATAGATATAGCCAAAGAATATAAAAATAATTCAAAAATCCGCTTTATAATGGTCGGATCTGGTGCAGAAAAAGAAAATCTTCAGAAAATGGTTGCTGATTGCCAATTAACAAATATGGAATTCCATCCATTACAACCATATAACCAGTTATCTGCATTATTGGCAACAGCAGATTTACATCTAGTCTTACAAAAAAAAGAAGCCTCTGATTTAGTAATGCCAAGTAAATTAACAGGAATTTTAGCCGCAGGAGGGTGTCCTATTGTTACAGCTATGCCTGGAACCTCATTATACGAAGTTATAAACGAATATAATATGGGTATTTTGTGTGAACCAGAATCCTATACAGCTCTGAAAGAAGCAATAGATAAAGCATTAACGAAAGACCTCTCTATAATAAAGACTAATGCGAGAAAATATGCAGAAAACCATCTAGATAAGGATAAAATTTTGTCCCGTTTCCTAGAAAATATTAAAATTGAAAATTAAATGGCTGAAACCCTCTATATAAATAATAATCTTTCCAAACAACAAACCTACCTCTCCCTCCTTCCCCAGCTCCAAGCATTATTAGAAGGCGAGACCGATACCATTGCCAATATGGCAAATATATCAGCTGCCTTAAAACAAGCATTTGACTTCTTCTGGGTAGGGTTCTATATAGTAAAAGGAGAGGAACTTGTACTAGGACCATTTCAAGGGACAATAGCCTGTACAAGAATTAAATATGGAAAAGGCGTCTGCGGCACAGCCTGGAAAGAAAAACAGACTATAGTCGTAGAAGACGTTGATCAATTTCCGGGTCATATAGCATGCGATGCAGCCTCACAATCAGAGATTGTGATTCCATTATTTGCCGGAGAAACTGTAATCGCAGTTTTAGATATAGACAGTGAGCATCTGAATCACTTCGATGAAACAGATGCTTATTATTTAGATCAAATAGTAAAGCTTTTAGAGCCCAAACATTATTAGCCTAGAATGGGAAAATCAGAGGTAAAACCAATATCATTATAGTTCCCATAATTAACTGCAAAGGCAAACCCACCTTCACATAGTCCATAAAGCTATAACGTCCTGCACTCATCACCAATGCATTAGGAGGTGTAGAGAACGGTGATGCAAAGCACATACTTGCTGCAACAGCTACTGCAAACAAGAATGGGTAAGGACTTACCTCCATTCCAATTGCGGCTTTCAGGGCTATAGGTGTAAACAATACTGCTGTGGCTGTATTACTTATAAACATCGTTAACAAAGAGGTACAGAAATATATACCCGCCAATAGTGCATATGGGCCTAAATTCCCTAATTTATCAACAAGTCCTCCTGATATCAACGCGTCAACTCCCGTATTTTGAAAGGCTGTAGCCATAGGCAACATTGCTCCAATAAGAACCACACTTTCCCAATTAATACTACCATAAGCCTCTTCTACATTTCGTAAACACCCTGTTACCACCATAAGTACTGCTGCTAACATTATAGCAATTACAGAAGGTACAACTTCGAAAACCATAGCCAGTACCATCAAGATCATGATCGTTGCTGCAACTGGTGCTTTCTGATCTAATGTAACTTTTGCAGCTTCTTTTAAAGGCTGTCCAACCAATACCAAGTCGTCTTGCCTGTCATCCAGGTTTGCCAAATCTTTCCATGTACCTTGTATCAATAAAGCATCTCCGGAATGTAACTTTGTATCTTTAATATCATGCATCTGGTATTCTTTCTGACGCTGAATACCTAATACATTCACATTATACTCTTCTCTAAACTGGATTTCAGAAATTGTCCGGTTTATCAGTCTGGAGTTCGGCATTATAAATACCTCTGCAATCCCCGACTCCTGAAAACTTGTAAATGTCTGATTATCGTTCTTTTCTAAATGTAGTTTATTTTCAGCAATAAACTGTTCTATATTATCAACCTCCCCAAGGCAATAAAGGATATCCCCTTTTTGAATAATCGACTTAGGACCAGCGACTTCTTCTATAAAATTTTTGCTAAATCTTGAATTACCTACTTTTCTTACAATTTTATTAATACTAACACCATATACTGTTGCTATCTTCAGTTCAGCCAATGTTTTATTCAATATTGGAGAATTATTTCGAACTTCAATTTTAAATGATTGTTGTGATAGGTTATACTCTTCTGCTAACTCTTTTAATGTTTTTCCATTCTTCTTATTTGCCGAAGTTTCATTCTTTGTTATAAGCAGTTTGCTTAAAAAGAAAAGTACAATAACACCTACACCTAAAGCAACAAAGCCTATCGGGGCAAAAGAGAAGAAAGATAAAGCCTCATATCCGGCCTCTATTAATGCATTTTGAATCACAAGGTTGGGAGGAGTACTGATCAAAGTAAACATCCCCATACTACTAGCAAAAGCCAAAGGCATAAGATATCTGCGAGGACTAATATTAGCACTGGCAGCCATACTCACAATTATAGGCATCATCACAGCTACAGTACCTGTATTACTAACAAAAGCCCCTATCGATGCGGTCACCAGCATAACCAGTATAAACAGCTTATTCTCATTACTCCCTGCTGTTTGTAGAATCTTACTACTTATCATCTTAGCAAGCCCTGTTCGGAAAATACCTGCCCCCACAATAAATAGCCCTATCATCATTATTACTACAGAATTAGAAAATCCGGCCAAGGCTTCAGATGGCGTCAGAATATCAAAAAGGACTAAAGCCAGCAATGCACATATTGCAACTAAATCTGAACGAACCTTACCCCGCATAAAAAATACAGATGCAATAATAAGTATGGCAAGTGTAAGATTCATTGGGGACAATAAAGATGATAATTCCATATATTGTTGTAATTTGTAATTAGTAATTAGTATAACAAAGATAAGAATAAGGCTTAAACTTTATGTTAGTATAATCGCGAAAATGAAAAATCGAGTTTTTCAAAATGAAAAGTCGAAAAAAAATACAAATCATGTCTTTTATTTAGACATGATTTGTACAAAGATAATATAAACACTATTTAATCGCTATTTAAACACTACAAAAACAATCCCCAATTTTTTCCTTTACCGTCTACCTTTTCCACATTTACCCCCGATAACGAATAAACCACCCTTTCCTCCACATCATCACTACCAACATTCACAGCCGATAAGCTATGCAAAGCCTCCTCTTTCGCTTCCTGACTGCCAATATTGATAGCCGAAAGCCTATTTGCAGCATCCTCGCTTACGTCCTGAGAGCCTATGTTGACCGCATTGAGGCTTGCATCCGTTTTAGTACCTACAGGCGGTAAACCATTGTCAAAATCAGCCATATTACATAGGGTTTTGAGTGGTTATAACTATTCTGAGTTGCAAATAAACACCCTGAATCGGATACTTAGGTACTCTAAGCCCATCATCCGCATTAATCATGTGTGTAAACTCAGGATGCCCCGATGCCAGATATTTACCATCCGTACCCCTTTGCATTTCCGTTTCCAAAGGGTTATTATTTTTCATCAGGCAAAACATATCATCCGGCGTAACCTCTATCCATTCCGGCTTTTGCTCATTCTCCCAAAAAGCCTTGTCTTTTGCCTCCGTATCATAGTTGAAGTTCGTAAACCAACAACGGCGAAGATGTACATTGCCATTTGCAACAAAATTAGTAGCTCCCGGATTAAGCGATTCTCCCACATAATAATTTTTCCCGCCACAAGTCACATAATCGGTCGTATTGCTCTGATCTGTATCATGCTCCACTAAGTACCAGTAACCATTATCTAAAGTTTTGTCCTGAGTGATAATTTCAGACGGTATTTTATTTACTATCCGCATTTGAATAGTTTGATATTGTATTTCGTCCAATATTTTAAACACTTTTGCATTACCATAAACATCAGTAAAGCCCGTTGAACCGTCCACACCTTTGAAAATATTGTTGCGTTCTGTGAGTGATGATGTGTAATAAGCTCCATTATAATAAACAGTTGACTTACCACTATTTGCCGATCTTACGATGAAATATTCATCTTTGGTTATATCACCTGTGCCAACTTCATCACCGATAGTGGGTGTTGAGTCCACATTTACACCGTATTCTTTCGGAAAATTGTGTATTAACTCCAATTTAGTCAAAGCCTTTTTACCGCCTAACCACATAATATTGGAAGTGGCTGAAGCATTTACTTTAGTTGAAATATCAATCCATGATGGAAAGCTCATACCACTATCAGAGAAAAGTAAATTTTTATAGGGGTAATACATACCAAAAGAGTTCTTTTTAGTTGTAGCCGTAACACTAAAACCCTCTCTCAACGATGTATAACCGAAATAAATAAAGCGTCTTTTCTCAAAATTATGAATGATGCTGTCAGCCAAAACAACACCCTCAAATGACGAACTTTTTGCAAATACCCATCGGTACATTTGCGCTTTATCACCATATTCATCATTCCACGGACATGATATTCCTTGTGCTTCACACCGGGTTACAAAATCGGCTCTAAGTTCTGCCTCCGTATTTCCGTTTAACGGCTGATAATCGGACTCATTGCCAATCAAAAACTCACAGTCGTTAAAAGCCATATACAAGCTTGCATATTGCGAAATATTTTGAGAGGTGATATTCAGTTTACATTTTTCGTACAGGTTCAGATTCGTAGCATGTATTCCATAATTATCAATACCTATAAATGAATTAGATTGGTTAGTACCAGTGAATGACAAGGAATTGCGCACAATACTATTTACGATATAGTCTATCTGAGCACCAACTATTGTTATGTCTCTGAGATCACAGTTTTTAAACCTGTATCGCGGTGTTTCCCTTGTACCGTTCAAACTCATTTTAACTGTTACATTCTGGAATGTAATATTTCCACTTCCCCATCCCGTTAGGCTGGCATGTCCTTCCAAGAATGTATCTTGCAGATTTCCATTGCCGATGATATTGATAAATTGCCCTGTGTTGGTGGTATAATCCCACAAGCATTTAGCGTATCCTGAGCCAACGACAATATTATTTATTACCCCTGTCAGGTCGGATGATAACTTTTTAAGGTCATAGGGGTTACTTCGGCTTCCATCTCCATCGGTTAATGGTGTGGCAAATGATAATAGTCTGCCTGATGCAGTGAAAAACACACCGTTTACATCGTAGTAATCTTCTTTCCAATTATACTTCATCATCTACCTCCTTTTCTGTGATTATCAAACGCCCTGTTGTCAGAAGCATAGCAGTATGATTGTCAAAGTCTGCCATATTTCCGCGCCTGATCTGGTTAAACCTGTTTTGAAATTTCTTTGTCTGATCGGGAAACATTTTTGTGTCTTCTACTTCGTAGGTAAAGGTTTTGGGTTCTTTGCCTTCGGGTGTTTGGGTGTATGATAGTTGATATTTCATTTAGTTATGAGTTATGAATTGAATAAATTCTTCATTCTTCATTATTAATTCTTCATTTATTTTGTCATTAACTAATTAGCTTTCGCTCTCACCTTACATTCCTCCACAAAATCATCATACTCCTTAAACTCCTCCGGCTTCGTATCCCTTTGCCTCAGTATAGCTAACTCATCATCAATAGAATACTTTGCACGAACCAAAGCGATAATCCGTTCGCTATATCCTGTATCCACTTCCGGCTTGCTGTCTACTTCCTCATAATCACTTTCAGTTTCTTTTAGCAACATGGTACGCTTAGTAAAATAAGATGTACCTTGTTTCAGAAACTTACCTTTCGCCGCTTGAATTTCTCTGTATGCTAATTCGCCTGATCCATTATTTACTATTTTCATAATCGTATATTTTTTTAAGCAGTTGCAAATGTGATGTTCTTAGCTGTAGCAGATGCTATCAGTTCTGGTGTAAGATGGGCGTAAGCATCGGCGTGTAGGGTGATGGTCAGAACACCTGTTTGATCTGGTGATGCTCTGTTAACTAATGTCTCTAAACTTAATAAATTGATACTAGCCAGTTTACTTAAATCAGCACTGGCAGCAGTTGTATTCCAACGCACTAAACGAAATTGAATATCTTCTAATAAAGGCATATTCATTCCTGTGCCCGCACTTGATATTATTGTTGGTGAACCATCGCCAATTAAATATATTATACCCATTATCCTTTTACATTTTGGAAGATTAAAACAGTTTTTGCCTATATAATCAATAACTCCAAAACCATTAGATGATAAAGATTGTAGATTTAGTATTTCTAAATTACTTCCTGATATACAATCTGATAATTGATAATAACCTCCTCCATTATATGAATTAGCAAGGGGCAAGTTTGCTCTAGCTGTAAAGGAATTATCAAATATAAATTTTTCAGCATAAAATTTACCTACTGACCAACCATTAGAATAATTATACATTTGTATTGCCTCTTCATAACCTATATCTGTCAATCCTACATACTCAAATAATTCCGTTTCTTCGTTATACCTCCCATATTGCCCTGCTGCCTGATTCCACAGATCGGCAAAGGTCAGTTTTTTGATACGCTCTACTTCTTCCGTTGGTAAAGGTGTCGAGCCACCTAGGGTAAAAAGAGCGTCACCTAGTTTCTG